>CAZRRO010000013.1:0-196715 GCA_964602595.1 uncultured Verrucomicrobiota bacterium
GTTTTGCACTATCACATCTATGCAAGCAACGGGGGCTGCCGGTGACGCTTACGGACTTCCATGCGCTGCGGAGATCCTTCACCACGCGGCCGGCCAGCAGTGGTGTGCCGCAACGGCTGACGCAGGAACTCATGCGCCATCAGGACGCCAATCTGACAGCCCAGACCTACACCGATGCCTCCCTGCTCCCGACCTTCGACGCCGTCGCCTCGCTCAAATGGGAAGGGGACGGCGGCCCTTTAGGGACACAAAGTTTAAGCCCGGAGGGTCAAAACGGGGCACACGGTCGCATGCGAAAGGGGGCCGTTGAAGTATATGAAATCCTTGAAAAAAGGCCAAAGTCACGTTTGGGCCGGTCCTGTCCTAGTCAGGCAATTGGCGGAGAGGGGGGGATTCGAACCCCCGTTACGGAACACCCAATTAAAGGCCAGAATCATTGGTGTATTTCGCCACAAACTGGGAAGTTGACTGGGAAGTCTTCCCATTTTTCTGCACGCTTCCACCCGTATGGCCACGGTCTTCAAACGCCCCGGTTCCCGCTACTGGTTTGCCTGCTATGCCGACCGCCACGGCAAGCAGCAGCGACGCTCCACCAAGGCGGCCGAACGGGCGACCGCGCAGCGGCTGGCGCTGGAGTGGGAGCAGGTGGAGCGCCTGGCCCGGAGCGGCCAGGCCACCGCCGTGCAGTTCCAGAAGGTGGTGAGCGAGGTCGCCGAACGCGTCACCGGCGAGGCCCTGCCCTGCCCCACCGTGGAAGCTTACTTCAAGGAATGGCTGGATTCCCTCCAACGCCGGATCGCGGAGCGCACGCTGGAGCGCTACCGGAATTCTGCGCGAAGGTTCGTGGAATCATTGGGGGTGAACGCACAACAGCCACTGCGCTGCCTGACGCCGAAACTGATCGAACAGTTCATCAGCCGCCGGCTGGACAAGGGACTGGCCCCGGGAACCGTGATCCTTGACGTCAAGATCCTTGGCATCGCTTTGCGGCGAGCGGAGACTTACAACCTGATCGACCGGAACCCGGTCCCGGTGGCGAAACTCCCGAAAAACGTGGTTTCCGAACGAGGGGTGTTTTCCGCGGAAGACGTGCAACGGCTGCTTGACGCTGCCCCGGACCGGGAATGGAAGACGCTGATCCTGCTGGGCTTCTATCTGGGCGCCCGCCTGGGTGACTGCGCCACCATGCGGTGGGAAAACGTCGATCTCGACAAGGGCTTGATCGTGTATAAGGCGCAGAAAACGGACCGCGTGGTGTGTGTCCCGATGCACCTGAACTTCGCCAACCACCTGGCGGGCATACCCGGCGACGCCGAAGGGTTTCTCTGTCCGAAACTGGCCGCGCAACGCATCGGGGGTAAGAGCGGTCTGTCCGAAGTCTTCATCCGGATTGTGCGCCGGGCGGGAGTCGATCCAATGGAGGAGCAAGGCAAGGGGTTGCGGCGCTTCAACAAGCGCACGTTCCATTCCTTCCGCCATAGCTTTGCATCGGCTTTGGCCAACGTCGGCGTCGCCGAAGAGGTGCGCATGAAACTGACGGGCCATGCCTCGCGGGACATGCACGCCCGATATACGCACCTCAACGTCGAACCGCTGAGACACGCGATCAGTCAGTTGCCCTCGGTCGGGTAGCGTCTCGCCGTTGCTGCCCGAACCCGCGAACGGATCAAGCTCGATCCCGCCGGCCTCGGTGCAGGCCATGAGCAACGGCGTGAGCGCCGTCACGGGCTTCCGCTTCGGATGCAATTCGTTGCCGGTGTAATCGAACGCGACGTCCCCTAGCGGCGGTTGACCGGGGAGGCTGTGGCCGCCCCTTGGCGAGCGGTAGGCCCGCTTATTCGGCTGCTGCCTGTGGCTCTTGCCGGAAGCCCTTGTCTTTGCCCACACGTGACGGAGACGTAGCTTCGGGGCGATGCTGCATCCTCCCTGTGCCCAGGCTTGGGGGGCGCGCCTCTGCCCGGCCGGCCGCCATGTCAGGGTTGTGTTCGTCAAGGCTGCCGCCCTCGGGTGGCCCGATGAGGGGCAAGGTGGAGTCCTCAGGAACGACCTTGAGGCCCGCAGGTCCGCTGTAGAATGGCGGCCCGGAATGCGCGCGGTGGGGGAAAAGCTCCGACGGCCGAGTGGGCGGCGGACGCCGGGGCGGAGCCCCGGTCTCCGTGTCCGCCACCTTCCCGGGCCGCGGGAGCCGGTGAGATTGAACCGACGCCGGTGCTGGGCCAGGAGAAAGCTGTTGGTTACCAAAACTTGAAGCCGGTATTGGTATCGAACAGGAGCAGGCGATCCCGGCCGGCTGTGAATTCCTGGCGTCCCCGCCACGCATGGCGCCAGCGGCGGTCTCCGGTGTCGTCGAGCTCAACCACGAATTCGTGCGGGCCCGGAGTGATGGGGAAGCGCTCTAGAGACAGGCTCGGGCCGTCGTGGGAGAAACCCTTGGCCGCATAGTCCTGCTCAAGGAGCACCACGCCATCGACAGTGACTCGCAGGCGCACCGGCACCCGTTCCCGGGTCAGGTTCACCTGATTCCGCATGTGCGGCAGGCGCTTCGCAGCTTCCTCCTTCGACATGGACTGTTGGCCGACGCGTTCGCCGCCGTGGTTGAACGAGACGACGAGCGTGGGCTGGGCATCGTGCTGGGTGCGGTAGGGCAGGATGGTGCCCAGCCAGGTCAGACCCGCCAAAATGACGGCCAGGACGGTGGCCCCGAACACCTGCTTGCGCCGGGATGGCGCCGGGGTTGCGTCCGGACGTGAGCCGGACCGCAGGGCGAGGGCAGCGGCGACAAACGCGCCGGGGCGGGCGGCATCAAATTGCACAAAATGGACGCGGGCCGGGTCAGCCTTGCGCGGGTCGAAGGCCGGTTCGCGCTCGCCGGCGAGCCGTTGGCGGAACCATTGGATGCCTTCGCGACAGCTGGGGTCTCCGTCGGCACAGCCGCACACCAGCACGCCGGCCGCGCCGGCCTGCAGCACCTTTTCGAGCAGTCCGGCGCTGATCCAGCCGACGCACGGCACCTGGGCGATGCGGTAACCCGGCAGGTCCGGACAGCGCCCAGCGGCGTCCACCGCAAGCGTTCCCCCCGCGGACTCCGCGCACAGCAGCGCCACCGTCGGGGCTTGGCCAAGGGCGAGATCGTCTCGGATCCATTGCTGGAGGACAGGGCCTACATCGCGGGAGCTGAAGGCCGGCAGGTTGATGGCCTCCGAATCGCACGAGCCCGAGCAGATGCCGCAGGAAACACAGAGGTCCGGGTCCACGGAGGACTGCACGGCAAACTTCCGGCCGTCGGCGCGCGGCACCATCGTGATCGCGTTGAACGGGCAGTCCTTGGCGCAGAGCGTGCAGCCGAAGCAGCGCGGCAGGTCCACGGCCGCCGCCGGGGAGGGCGCTGGGGTGTCCGCGGTCAGGGGAATGACTGGGACCACTTTCCGCCGCCGGGCCAACCACCACGGGACCGACATGGTGATCAGTCCGGTGCCGAGAAAGACCAGCCAGAGCAGGCCGCCGCCGAGCCGGTCCGTCAGCGCAAGCGGCCACAGATACCACCAGTCGAGGCTGAAACGCTCCACCTTCACCAGCATGTCGGCCGCCGGACCGCTGGCGGCCGGCGCGAGGAGCGACAGCACGAACAGCGAGCCGGTGATCCACAACGTCAGCGCCCGGCCCGTGAACAGGCGGGAGCGATTGACGCGCTGCAGGTGGATCCACAGCCCGATGCCCACCGCCAGAGGCCCGAGCATGTGGGCGAAGAAGATCACGAAGAACAGGAGCGACGGCACGCTCTCGTTGGTCAGGAACGAGCGTGACATCGGCTCGGTGAGGAGCGGGAACTGGTCGATGAACTTGGCCGTGCCCAAGGCGGCGTGCTGCGCGCGGACGTCCCACACCAGCCAGTAGCCGCTCCAGCCGATACCCCACACGAGCGCGAGCAGGCCGATGCCGGTGGCCCAGGCCAGCCAACGCGGGCCGGTGAAGCGCCGGGCGAGGAACATCCGCGCCGCGTGCAGGAGGATGAACAGCACGCAGCCGTCCGAACTGTAGCGATGGACTGACCGCGCCAAGGAACCCAGGAACGATTTGGCCCGCATCGCCTCCAGTGACGGCCACGCCTGGTGGACGCTCGGCGAATACCAGAAGAGCAGCAGGATCCCCGAGACGAGCGCGATCAGGAAACAGGTGTTGGCCACCGCGCCCAGTTGCGAAAAGGGGTTCAGGCCGGGTGGCAGAAAATGGTGGACCAACCGGTCGAGTGCGTGGCCGCCCATTTCGAACTTCCGCAGGGCGGCGCCGCCACGGACCTCCACGGGCGGAACCCAGACGGGCGGACTGGGCGGATCGGTGCGGAGCCCGGACATGACGGAGGCCGGCCGGGAGTTCATCGGGGAGTGCCGTCGGCGAGCAGCGAACGCAACGCGGCAAGCAGCCAGGAATGATGCTTTTCCCCGGCGGACAGCCGGTAGGCAATGTGGCTGTCACGATCCACGCAGAAGAAGATGGTGGAGTGGTCGATCTGGCCGTCCGGCTTGCGCGTGCGGACGATTTGCAGCGCATCCAGCAGGCGGTTCACCTCGGCACCTGAGCCGCTGACGAAGTGGAACTCCGGGGCGTCGAAGGAGTAGGTCCGCGCCGTCATCTCCCGCAGTTCGCGGGTGTCGGCGTCCGGATTCAGGGAAACGGCCACCACGGTGAGCGCGGTCCGTTCTTCCGGCGTGAGGTCATTCAGCACCTTGCGGACCTGGGACAACATCATCGGGCACGCGGTGGTGCAGCCGGAGTAGATCGTGGTGAGCAGCACCGGCCGTCCCCGCAGGCTCGCGGGCGAGATGGGCTGGTCATCCTGGTCCCGCAGGTTGAAGTCCGGGAGCGGAAGCTGGGTGCGGATGCGGTCGCCGGGGAATGGCAGGGCGCCGGCGACCGCGGCGGGCGACCGGAACTGAACGAGGCACAGCGCGATGACCGTCCCGGCCACGGCGGAGGCCACCGCGAGCGGTGCCGGCCAGCGGCTCCACGGGAGTTCCCGCAGTTGCCGTCGCCAGACAAAGAAGACGAGCAGTTGCAGGAAAAAGGGCTCCGTCGTCATGAGCCCGACGAGCCCCCAGTTCATGGCCCCGGCCGTGGGGTCGTAATTGAAACAGCGGACGCGGAACTCCTCCGCGAAACTGCCGAGAACGGTATCGCCCGCGGGCACGAAGGCCATCGCCAGCACGAATGCCTCGTAGAGAACGAACACCGCGAGCACGAACACGGCAAAGCCGCCGCCGGTCACGAGGGCGCGAATGCGGTCCACCAGCCTGTGTGTTCCGGCCGATGGAACCGCTGGGGCCGGTTCCTCCGGGCTGGACCCCGTGGGGAGACGGTTGGCGGCGAGACGTGGCGTGCTCACGGTGTGTTGAAGGGGTTTCAGGTTTCAGCGGACGGGCCAGACATCGGCCAGTGCCTTCCAGTTCGCGAAGTAATAGACCGCGAAGCAGGCGAGGAAGACCAACGCCAGCACCAGCGTGCCGCGGGTGTCGTGCGCCGCCTCGCCGCTCTGGCTCACCGCCAGCGCCCCTGCGCCGCCGCCCACCGGGATGATTTCGTCCTCGTGCCCGTGGCCGCCCGCAGTGCTGAGAGTCTTGGGCGTGCCCCAATCCGCCATGGGCCGACCGACGTTGGAGCGGCCGAAGAGCAGCGTGCCCACGGTCAGCAGGACGAACAGCAGCAGCGAGGCGAAGGCGACGATACCGCCCAACCCGACGATGGCGAGGAACAGGTGCGCGGAGGCGCCGTGGACAGATCCGGTGGCCTCGATGTCCCAGCTCCGGCGTGCCACGCCGAGCGAGCCGGCGAACGACATGCCGAGCGACAGGAGCAGGATGCCGCCCGCGAACAGGTAGGGCTGGATGCGCGCCAACGGCCGGAAGATGTAATCCTTCCGGAACAGCAGCGGCACGACGTAGTAGGTCAGCGCCATAAACGCCAGCGTGGTGCCGCCCACGACCGTGGCGTGGAAGTGGCCGGTGATCCGCAGCGTGTTGTGCGCGATGATGTTGATCTGCTGCGTGCCGAGCGTGACGCCGGTGATGCCGCCGATGAACCCGAAGATGCACATCGAGAGGAACGAGCCGGCGAAGGCGGGATTCTGCCACGGGGCGTTGGTCAGCCAGCCGAAGAGGCCCTTGGTGTAGCCCTTGCCGCGCATTGCAACCTCGAGGGAGGCCGGCACCGTGAAGCCGTGGATCATCGAGGCCAGCACCGCGAGATACATCGCGTAGGAGGTGTTCCAGATCTTCCAGGTGGCGCTCACGCCGGGGTCCACCAGCAGGTGGTGGGCCGAGGCGAGGTTGATGAAGAGGATGTAGAGCACGAAGGCGCCGCGGCAGACGGTCTCATTCAGCGGCTTCGCGCCCGTGGTGATGTTCCCGATCAGATACCAGCACGACACCATGGCGCAGACGTTGACCTGCTGTGACTGGTGGCCGAGGCCCCACCAGATCAGCCGATACCACAGCGGATCCGGCGCCGCGATCAGCCCGAGCGAATGCAGGAACGTGGGGATCATCACGATCGCGCCGTGCAGCAGCGTCACCACCGCGATGATCGCGGCCGCCGTCGCCCCGAAGACGACCAATGGAACGGAACCCTGATAGGTTCCTTGCTTCTTGGCCTGCCAGAGCGTGGCGAAGTAGTTGAACACGCCGATCAGCGTGCCGACCGCCACCAGGATAATGCCCAGGTAAAAGGCCGGATGCGCGAGCAGCGGCAGGTAAGACGTCATCATCACGTCGGCCTGCCCGACAAAGATGGTGACATCCACCATCAGCGCGCCGACAAGCATCATGCCGAACGACGTCCACGCGACCTTGCGGGAGAAGAGCCGGGCGTTCAGCAGCGTGGTTCCGGCGAAGTAGAGGATCGCGACCTCGAAGAACAGGATCCAGAAGATGAGCATGTTCAGCCCGTGCAGTGTCACGATGCGATAGAACCACTCGACGGGCAGAAGGTGGACGGTCTGCCAGCGGGTGAGCGCGAGCAGCAGCGCGCCGATGCCGCCGACGAGCAGGAACACGACGGCGCACACGGCGTTGAGCTTGATGAAGAGTTCCGCGTCGCGGCAGACCGGCAGGCCGGTGGTGTCGCAGATGCGTTTCCAGAGCGGGAGCTGGGTGGCAGGGGATGCAGATGGATTCATTGGGCCTCCGATCATTCGACGATAAGTTTTCCGACCATGGTGTGGTGTCCGACGCCGCAGAACTCGTTGCAGACGATCGGGTAGGTCCCGGGGGCCTGCGGCGTGAGGGTGAGCACGTGGTCGTAGCCGGGGACGACCTGGAAGTTCATGTTCATCGGCTGCAGCGAGAAGCCGTGCTGGAAGTCCACCGCTGAAAGGTGCAGGCGGTAGGTTTCGCCCGCACGAAGCTTCAGGATTGGATACCAGAAGTATTGCTTGGCCACCATGTAGATGTCCCCCGGGGGTGCCGGAACCTCCACGTTGATGCCCTCCTCGAAGTTGTCCTTCGTGCCGGGGGCGTTGGCCTCGGAAAATTTTGCCACCCGGGCGGCGAAGGCCTCCGGAGTCACCTTGTAGGTCTCGCCGGCGCTGTTCTGCTTACCCTTGAAATGCCAGTAAGGCATCATCAGCGAAAGCACGACGCACCAACTGACGGCGAGGCCGAGCCAGAGACGCTCGTGCCCGGTGGGGGGCTTGAACCAGTCGGCACTGGGAGATTGGATGCTCATGGAGGAAGGGGATCAGGGCAGGGTTCCGGGTTTGACGAGGAGGAGTTCGATCCAACCCCAGATCGAATACGACAGGAAGGGGATGACTACGCCAAGGACCAGCAGCAGCCAGGGGTTGTCCATCAGCTTTTGCAGCGGATGTTTTTGCTCAGGTTCATTCATAGGATTCAGTCCACAGGTTGAAGGGAAATTGACAGGGGACGGGCTCGGTCCACACGGCGCCCCAGCCAGGCGCGGATGACCAATCCGAGGAACATCAGGCCACCGGCCACGGCGATCACGCCGCCGATGCCCATCACGATCAGGCCGGCGTGTTCGCTCGCGGAACGGACGTGCTGTTCGGCGCCGTAGGCCTTGCGGCCAGCCCCGTTGAGACCGGCCCAGCCGAAGCCGAGCGCGAAGATAATCTGGCCCAGGCCGAAACACGCCAACTGCGCCGGCACCAGCCGGGGAAAGCGGGCGAGGTCGAACTGGAATTCCAAGCCGCGCAGCAAAGGATAGGTGGCCGCCATGAAGGCCATCGTCACCGCGCCGATGGCGGCGTGGTAATGGCCGGGGATCATCGTGTTCGAGCTCCGGATCACTGCGCCCAGGACAAACCCCGCCACCGTCATGCCGGCGCTCAGCGCGAAACCGACCAGGCGCGGATCACGCCAATCGGCCCGGGTCAGCCGCCCCTCGGCAAACGCCAGACGGATCTGGCGCCCGCAGAGTCCCAGCACGACCAGCACCACCGGGGCGATGCCGAACTGCATCAGGCGCGTGAAGCCCAGGCGGTAAACGGAATTGATCGTGCCGTCCTTGGCCAGCAGCGGCCCGACCAGATGCGGGGCCAGCAGCAGCGCAAACAGGCACCACGCAGTCGCCGGCCGGATTACCGGCCGCCCCAGCTTCGAGGCGAGCAGCCACAGCCAGACGCCCATCATGGCGGCGACGTTGGCGACCTGGAGCACGTGCCCGCCGCCCCAGAAGACGAGTTCGTAATAGTTCCGGTCTTCCAGGGAGCGGGGGGTGCCGCTCCAGCCGGCGACAAACGTGAGCGTGGCCACCAGGAAGGCGACCGCGCCGGTTTTGAAGCCCGCGGCGGCTTCCGGCGAAACCCACAGCGCCGCGTCCGGTTGGTGCCCATCCGGCGCTGTCGGGGTGGACCTCAAAAACCGTCCGTCCATGAAACAGAGCAGGAACCCGCTGAACAGAATGACCAACCCCGCCAGAAACACCGGATCGGCGATGACCGGCACGTAGTTGGACAGCACCGGCGCCGCCCCGGGCACCAGTGCCCCGGCGATCATCAGGACCACGCCGCCGGCGGCTACCAGAGTGCCCGCGTTGAAGCGGCGATGTTCGGCGGCTGTGGCGGGCAGTAGGGCAAACATCGTGCCGGCAAAGGCGGCGAACCAGACCACCAGGGCAAGGTCCACATGCACCACCAGACAGCGCTTGAAAAACAGCGGATCGCCAATCGCCTCGGACAGCCCGGGAATGCGCCCGCCCACCAGCATCAGGCTGAGACAGCCGGCAATGATCAGGCTGCCGACCGCCAACTGCAGCATCCGGCGGGCGGAGGAGACCGCTACAGTGGCGGGAGCAGCGGTCGGCCGGGCTGTGGTAGACAGCAGCACCTGGGGCCGGGTAACTGGGTTCAGAGTGGCAGCCATATGCGCGAAGTGATGGTGCCATCGTGCAGAATCGGAACGGCATCCGCTTTGATTCAGGTCAACGGAACGGCGCAATCCGGACGGAAATGTGCCAGCACCTCCGCGGCCGGGGCGCACACCGTTGCCACCGCGGTTCGCCCCCGCAGGACCGCACTCCGTCCCCAATTCGCGTGCCGACGCCAGACATCTTGACCTCGGTCAAGGAACGGAAGGGTGGGGAAAGCTACGCCCGCCCGCCCCCGGAATTCCGACTGTGCTGTCACCCTCATGGACTGAAGCCGCCCCGGCCTTCCCGGATTGGTTGAACCATGAATGAACTGTCTGCCCCCCCGCGGCTGCATCCCGGCTGGATCTCCTGGCTGGCCCGCGGCGTCTTCGCCGCCCTGCTGTTTGAAATCATCACGGGATTGGCCATTACCGTTTCCCCGTTTCACCCCGCGGTGCAGTGGGGCGTGCTGGCCCATACGGCGCTGGGGGCCCTGACCTTGCTGCCGGTCGCCGGGTATTGTTTCCGTCATGTCGCCGAATATCGGCGGCACGCCTCTTCCCATATAACCGTGCTGGGCTGGCTGGCACTCTGGTCCCTGGCGGTCGTTTCCGCGACCGGGATCTGGTTAACCTTGGAGGCGGTTTTCGCGCTGCGGACCAGCGGTTGGTTGCGCCAGGCTCACCTGATTTCAACGCTTGGGCTACTGGCCGGGTTGGTGCCGCACCTGGCCTTTTCATTGGTGCGGCAACGGCGGACGGGCGTCACGGCGGGGGCGGCGGGCTACTTCCTCCAGAGTTTCGCGGGTGCGGCCACCGCGTGTGTGGGCGTGTTCGCCCTGAGCGCGGCGTATCGCGGGACGGACTACGTGAACCGCTTTCCGGAAGACTACAGCTTCCTCTATGGCACGAACCGCCCCTTCGCCCCCAGCCTCGCCAAAACCGACACCGGCGGCGCCTTCGACGCACAGTCGCTGGCCGGCTCGGAATCGTGCGGCACCGCCGGCTGCCACGAGCAGATTGCGCAGGAATGGCGGCCCAGCGCCCACCGCTACGCCGCAATGGACAAAGTGTTCCTCGGCATCCAGGAGGTGATGGCCAAACAGAACGGCGCCGAGTCCACCCGTTACTGCGGCGGCTGCCACGACCCGATCTCCCTCTTCAGCGGCACCAAGAACATCTTCGTCGAGAACCTCACCGGCCTGCAGGGCTACCAGGAGGGCATTTCCTGCCTCGCGTGCCACGCGATCCGCGAGACCGACATCAAGGGCAACGCCAACTACACCGTCACGCAGCCGCACGAATACTTGTGGCAATGGCAGACCAACGGCCTCGGCCGGCTCGCGCGGGATTTTCTCATCCGCAGCTATCCTGCCGAGCACGCGAAGCTCGCCAAGCGCTCCTTCAAGAAGCCGGAATACTGCGCCGCGTGCCACAAGCAGTTCATTGACGCCGAGGTCAACCGCGTCGGCTGGGTGCAGCTCCAGAATCAATACGACAACTGGGCCAACTCCCACTGGAACAAGAAGGGCGACCCCAGCAAGACCGTCGAGTGCCGCGAATGCCACATGCCGCTCGTGGACTCGCGCGACCCCGCCGCCGGCGACACGCTCGACTACAACCGCACGCCCGGTGACGGAAAACACCGCAGCCACCGCTTCCTCGGGGCGAACACCATCATCCCCGACCTTCAGCGCTCAGAACTGCCCGGCTGGCGGGAGCATTTCCAGCTCACCGAGCAATGGCTCAAGGGCACGCTGGCGGTGCCCGAGATCACCAACAAGTGGGCCCACGGCCCCATCGTGAAGGTCGCCGTGTCCGCGCCGCCCACGGTCGCGCCGGGCGAAAACATCGCGCTGCGCGTGACTATGGCCTCGAACAAGGTCGGCCACGACTTTCCCACCGGCCCGCTCGACATCATCCAGAGCTGGCTGGACCTCACCGTCACCGACGACGCCGGCCAGGTCGTGTGGACCTCCGGCAAGCGCGATGCGAAGAACTTCCTCGAACCCGGCACGTTCCTGTTCAAGGCCGAGCCGGTGGACCAGCACGGCAACCTCATTGACCGGCACAACCTCTGGGAAATGGTCGGGGTCCGCTTCCGCCGCTCACTGTTCCCCGGCTACTCGGACACGGTGAACTTCAGCATCCCATGCAGCGGCGCCGGTCTGGTCGCCACCAACGCGCCACCCAAGGAACCGCTGCCCGAGCAGCTCGACATCCCCGCGCCCGCGCTGCCCGCGCCGGCCCGCGCGGGCACGTATCGCATCTCCGCCGCGCTCCAATACCGCAAGGTCGACCAGTTCCTCCTGAATTACCTCTTTGGCGCGACCAACACCTACACCTCGCCCGTCACCGAGATCGCCCGCGCAGAAACTACCGTGCGCGTGGAACCGCGCCGCCAGGCCGCAGTCAATTCCTCCGACCAGCCGTGAACACCCCGCTTTCCCCGCGCCGTCGCCGGCTGCGCCTCACCGCGTGGACCCTTGGTCTGCTTGCCGTGACCGCCCTGGTCATTGGCCTGATCCGGCACTTCGCGGACCGCCCGCCCCAATACCGGCCGGATGAAGCGTCGGCCGACATCACCAGCGGGCTTTCCCGGGCGCTGCCTGCCGGAGCGCCGCAGCCGAATTTCACCAACGTCACCGCCGCCGCCGGCCTCGCGGCCTTCCGCAACTTCGCCGGCACCCGCACCTCGCAGATGCCCGAGGACATCGGCCCTGGCCTCGCCTGGGGCGACTACGACAACGACGGCGACGATGACCTGTTCCTCGTCTCCGCCGGCGGAGCGCTGAACCTGTCCCTCGAACAGCTCGAACCCTGCGCTCTATTCGAGAATCTCGGCGACGGCACCTTCCGCCGCGTCACCGCGTTCCCGGAACTCCGCCTGCGCGGCTACGGTGCCGCGTGGGGCGACTACGACGGGGACGGACGCCTCGATCTGGTCGTGAGCGGCTTCAACGCGCTCTGGCTCCTGCACAACGACGGCGAGGGACGATTCACGCGCGATCCGCGGATCGGTAACCGGCCGGGCTTCTTTACCGGTCTCGCGTGGGGCGATTACGACGGCGACCGCCGTCTCGACCTCTACGTCTGCAACTACCTGGACTACACCGCTTCCGAGTCCGACCGGGAAAACACTTCGCAGCAGGTGGGCAGCGCGGTGCCCTTCACGCTGAATCCGGCCTCGTTCACGCCCGGACGCAATCTGCTCCTGCATCAACAGCCGGACGGATCGTTCCGCGATGTGGCTGCCGAGCTAAAGGTGCAGAATCCCGAGGGCCGGAGCCTCGGCGCCATTTGGCACGACTTCGACCTCGACGGCCACCTCGACCTCTACGTGGCGAACGACGTTTCGGACAACGTCTTCTTCCGCAACCTCGGCGGCGGTCGCTTCGAGGACATCAGCCATCCCGCGCTCATCGCCGACTACCGCAGCGCGATGGGCCTGGCGCTCGGTGACTACGACCGCGACGGCGACGACGACCTGCACGTCACGCACTGGGTCGCCCAGGAGAACGCGCTCTACGACAACACCTGGATGCAGTTCAATGGTGGCACCAACGTGGTCGCGGCGAGAGGCACCAACGCCACCGGCAGGTTTCCCCTGCGCTTCTTCGATTTGGCCGACCAGCGCGGACTGGGCCAGATCGCGCTGCCGTTCGTGGGCTGGGGCACGGAATTCGCCGACCTCGACCACGACGGCTGGCCGGACCTGCTCGTGGCCAATGGCAACACGCTGGAAGCGGACGGCCCGTATCCCAAGCGGCTGAAGGCCCAGGAGCTGTTCGTCTTCTGGAACGAGCGCGGCCAGATGTTCCACAACCTTGCTCCGCTCAACCCGGCGTTGTCAGAACAGCACAGCAGCCGCGGCCTTGCGTGCAGCGACTTCGACGGCGATGGCGACCTCGACTTTGGCGTAGCCGATCTCGGCGAAGGCGTGCGTCTGTTCCGCAACGACCTCGCGCACGGCCACTGGCTCAAGGTGCGGCTCCGATCAAAGAACGCCGCCGGCCAGGCGGCCGGTTTCGGCGAAGGCTCGGTCGCCACCGTCTGGCTCGGTGAAACGCCGTTGCGCCGCGCCTCCGCCAGCCCCGGCTACCTCTCTCCGGCCAGCCACACCTTGCACTGGGGCCTGGACACTGCCACCAACATCACCCGCCTCGCCGTCCGCTGGCATGGCGGCGCGACGCAGGAGTTCACGGGCCTGACCACCAACACGTTCTATGAACTCGCCGAATGCGATCCGGTGCCCCGCGTGCTCGTGAAGCCCAGCGCGGGTTCGCCGGGAGCGCGGACATTTGAGTCCGTCGCGCCGCTCGACGAACGGCAGCGCCAACTTGCATTCTGGAAAGCCCAGCGTGCCGGCATGGACGCCATGAAAGTCCGTGGCGACAACGCCGCCGCCATCCCGCTCTTCCGCGAGGCCATCTCCCTGATTCCGCAGCATGAGGATTCCCGCTATTACCTGGGCCTGTGCCTCGCCTCGCAGGGCGACACCGCCGCCGCCCTCGCCGCCCTCGCCGAATTGCAGCGACTCAACCCGCAGAGCCATCGCGCCTGGCAGCAGTGGGGTGTCATCCAAGCCCTCGCGGCCAAGTCCGACGCCGACCTCGCCGCCGCGGAACAGGCGCTGCTGAAGGCTCAAGCCATCAATCCCGAGGAAACCGGCGCACTTCTGGTGTTGGGTGAAGTCGCGCTGCTCCGCGGCGACATGCGCCTAGCCGAGGAACGCCTGCAGGATGTCACCCGCACCAACCACCGCTCCGTCGGCGGCCATTTCCTGCTTGGTTACCTCGCCTGGAAACGGGGTGACCAAGCCGCCGCGCGCGTCCTGTTGGAAGAGACCCGCAAGGCGCTCGGCCCCGATTGGCAACCCAAGGGCGCCACCAGCGAAGGCGACGTCCGCAAAAAGCAGCACCTTGAGCCGTCCCCATTGGCTCCCAGTTGGGAATCGTGGGACGGGCAGGCCGAGCCCGGGAGTTCGTTTGCGTTGCTTGAGGGCAGGTTGCGGCCCGCAAAGGGCGACTAGTCTTGGCCCAACCGGCCGCACCTCCGGTTCAGAATGGTTTGGTCACGACCAGCCAAATGATTCCCGCCAGCACGGCCACCGGCCAGCGGGAGAGTGACTTCAGCGCACCGGGCCGGGGGAGAACTCCTTGTCGCAGGGCCCGTTTGATCCAGCGGCCACTCAGGGTGAAATGGACCAGCAGCAGTGTCACCGCCACGAGCTTCACATGCAGCCACGGGCCCGTGATGCCGAAGTGCAGCCACAGCACCAGGCCGCAGAAAAAGGCCCAGCCGAAGAGATGGTGTCCCAGCCGGTAAAGCCGGTGAGCGCGCTCCAGCAGTTGGCGGCGCTGCGCGTCGGAGTCAGCCGCGACGGCGCATTCCAGCATCAAGGGCAATCCGAACGCGGTGGCCATCCAGGTCACGACCAGCCACAGGTGGATGGTTTTGGTCCACAGGTAGAGGTTCATGGCCGGAATGTTGGTCGTGCGGTCCGGGGTGGGGTGTCGCCTCAGCCGCAGGCGAGCGCCTCGGCCGCGGGAAACAGCACGGAGTTCTCCAGATGAATGTGCCGGTGGAGATCTTCCTCCAGTTCCTGCAGCCCGGCAAAGAGGGCGCGGTAGGTATTGCAGGCGTCAGCCGGCGGCTGGTAGCCGGCCGTGAGTTCCCGTAGCCGCTTCAGTGCGACGCCGGCCTCATCATGCTCGTGCAACATGCACGCAATCGGCCCGTCCAGCAGCCCTGGCACCGGTCCGGAGTTCGCCAGACTGGCAATGGCCGGAAAGAGGATGCGCTCTTCCTTCAGCAGGTGGGTGGTGAGTTCCGCCTCGAGTCCAAGGAACACTTCCAGCATCTCGATCAGGGACGGCGTGTGCTCGCCGTGAACGCGGGCGACCCGTTCCGCCATCACATGCAGGCGGGGCAGCTCGCGGCGCAGATACTCGTGATGCGTTTCCACGAGGTAAGCCGCCAGTTCCGCAGGAGGCAGTTCAGCCGGATTTCGGACGGCGGAAACCGGGGCTTCGGCTTCCGTCGCCAACTCGGCGACCACCGCATCAAGGGGAACGCCGCGGAGTTGGCAGGCCGCCCGCAGGGTGCGGCCTCCCTGACAGCAGAAATCAATCTGGTGGGTCTGGAACACCCGGGAGCGGCCGGGGCGTTCGGCGACCAGTTCGCCGACGGTCCGCTCGGTCAGCGGCGTGTTGGGGGACGAGGTGAAAGCAAGTTGGTGACTCATGAAAGTGTGGCGGTATGGGGCGGTTCTTATCTTGGACTGGAGGGCCGGTGATTCCAATCGTCCGGCCCGCAGACAACGTGGCCGAGATTTGCCCCGGACGCTTTGACGCGCATCAAATCCAACTCACTGCCGGCGGCTTCGTTCGCCGCCACTGCGGAGTTCGGGTTGAAGCAGGTTGAAACCCGGGCAGCAGGGCGATCGGAGCGGCAATCATCCGGCCGTCAGCCTCAGTCCACCCGCAGCGTCCCCGGAGATGCACAAGTCGGCGCCACCTGGGACCATGCTGTCCTGCATCGCCTGCCGCAGGGCCGCCTCATCCACCGGCGGCAGATTGCTGCCGAGCGGAGCTGGCGGTGGGGTCATCTGCGCGAGTGCGGCCGTGAAGGCGGAAAGATCGCGGTTAACCACGTCGCCAATCAGGCAGTCAATCAGGTTGGCCCGTTGTTCCGGGAAGCGCTCCGCGAACTTCGGGAAGCTGAAGTTCGGGTCGTAGAACGCGTGGATTAGCCGGCGGATCACGCCTACCCCGGCTACGAGGGACGGCTCGAACGAACCTAAGCGCGCCGCGGACACGTCATCGGCTCCAAGTGCCTCGTGTATGCAGCCGGCGGCCAGTTCGGCCGACCCCAGCGCGAGGTAAAGGCCGGAGGAGTAGATGGGATCGAGAAAGGCCCGCGCATCGCCGATCATCACCCAACCATCGCCGCAGGTCCGGCGATTGAGGTAGGCGAGGTGCCGCGAGCCGCGCACGGGGCCGAAGCGTTGGGCCGAAACCAAGCGCTCCATCAGGGGCGCGCACCGCGCCACTTCGTGGAGGAAGGCCGCCTCCATGTCGTCGGTGCCGGCGAAGACAGACTCTGGATCGGCCACCAGGCCGACGCTGACGACGTCATCTGGAAGCGGAATATACCAGAACCAGCCGCCGCCCGGCACCATTAACATCGTGGTCTCGCCCGCATCAATGCCTGGCAGGCGCTTCCCGCCGCGGTAGTAACCCCACACCGAAGCCTTGCGCAGCTCCGGCAGGGCGCATTTCAGCCCCAGTTGCCGTCCGAGGGTGCAGGCTCTTCCCGAGGCATCCACGATGATCTGGGCGCTGACTTCCACCGCGCCGCCGCCGGGCAGCGCGATGCGGACGCCGGTGGCGCGCCCTTGGGCATCAAACAGGACCCGGTCCACACGGAGATGTTCCCGGACCTCCACCCCGTGGGTGCGCGCATGCTCCAAGAGCATCTGGTCAAACTGGCTCCGCTCTACCTGCCAGGTGCGAGACCGGTCACCGGGAATCGTTTCGGAAAAGTAGAACGGAGTTGCCTCCCGGCCGCTCGCCGCGACAAAACGCACGCTGTGTTTCACCGGAAAGGCGGACGCGCGCAGTTGGGACAGGAAGCCCAACCGTTCGAAGATTCCGAACGTATTTGGAATCAGGGATTCGCCGATGTGATACCGGGGAAAGCGACACTGTTCGAGCACGAGGCAGCGGTGTCCCTGTCGGGCGAGAAACGTGGCCAGGGTGGCGCCGGCGGGGCCGCCGCCAATGCAGACGACATCGTATTGGGCAGCCGTGAGGAGAGTTTTCATGGGCTAGACCGGGTGATTGAACTTGGCGGGCTGCCCCGGTCGTCCGGGGAGGAGCGCCACTAAGGAGGAGCGGACGGCCCACCGGCCAAAATTCCGGCTCAGGGCAGCCGCCAAGCGTGTGCTGGCATTGATACGCAAACGTATCAATGGCGCTTTGACTTGGATCAAACATGTGTTTTCCGACCAGATCTCCGAAAGGGCTGCGTCCTCCCCACGAGCGGCCATTTCTTTGGCTCTTCGAACACGATTCGCCGGAATGATTGATGCCGGTCAAGGTGACCTGTTTGCGAAGTCACGAGCGTCCACCCGAATCAGCCAAACTTCCATGACCCGCACCACTATTGAGCCCAGCCAATCGTTGGCGAGCGCACTGATCTCCGTCCCGGCCCTGGCTTTGTGGTTGGCTGCGCGGGGGGTAGATATCGCCTGTAGTGGCCATCGGCCGATCGGAGAAATATGCCATCGGGATGGAGTGCCGTGGGATTCGGTCGGCCGGTGGGCCGAAGCCGCGAACTGCCGGCCCGCGCGGAATTGTCCCTGCGCGCGGGCGCACGTCATGACGCTCCCCGAATTGGTAGCCCATATCGTCGAATATCACCACCGTCGGATCGAAACCATGCTTGATCAGCTACGTCCGGAAACCGTCCGGTGGGCCAAATCCACGCCGGCATCGGGCCTGACCTTGACGCTGTTTGCCCGGGAGTTTGTTGCATTCGCCAACAGGGTCAGGGACCACTTCGCCCGGGAGCAAGTGAACGGGTTCGGTCCCCTGTTAAAGCTCGCAGGGGCGGACGCCCATCCGCCGTCCGGAATGCCGCGATCAACTATTTCTGATCCCCTGACTGTTCTGTTCCTCGACCACGACAATGTCTTCGATACGTTTAGGAACATTCTAGAATTAGTGGGCAAATCTTCATCCCGTGAACCGCCCGGTGAGCTGGGTGTCCAGGTGTTGGCCGGCTTGGCCGACCTTCGGGTTGAGCTGAATCAGATGATGCACGAGGAGAACAACCTGCTCTTTGCCCTCGGGCTTGGCATCGAACGCGCCCGGGCTATGGGCAGAGGTCTGCCAACCTCACCCAGCGACCTTGATGACAGGGGACTTTTTGAGACGTTCACCGAACTCCGGGCCTACCGCGTATCCGGCGGGCGTCTGGAGCAGTGACTCGGCGGCGCGGACGGCGGTGGCGAGATTCTCGGGAGTCACCGGGACGCTGCCCTTGCGCAGGCCGAGATCCTGTAGCGCCAGATGCTCGAAGCGGGTGATGCCGGCATTGATGAGGGTGTGCCGGGCGCAGCTGATCGGGCACCCGTCGATGACCAGGATTCGTTCCGCCGTCTTCGCGGTGGTGAGCAGGGATTTGACCCGGCCGCCGACGCCGGCGAGGCAGGACATACGAGCGGAGCCGTTGCAGGTCAGTTGGCGCGCAATCCGGTCGGCCAGTTCGCCGGCATCGGAGCAGCCGGAACAGGCGTAGACCACAGGCAATAAGGTCGGAGCGTCGGCACTCATGTCATTCTGGGCGGCACGGAGTCGATTTCGCCGGACAAGAGAAACTTCAGCACGTCGGCGGCAGAATAGCTGTCCCGGCCGGCGGGAAGAAACCTGGCAAGTCCCCTCACGTCCTCACCGGCAGTGACCAGCGCGGGCTCATGGTAGCCGTGGGCCTGGATCTGGCCCAACCCGACAGTGGCGGCCAGGCCATTGCAGATGCATTTGCGGCCGATGGCTTCGGACGGATCACCGCCCTTGGCGAGGAACTGCTCCTCCGGCTCGCCGGGACACCGGTAGCCCAGCTGGCCGTCGGGCTTGCGGTAGAGGCGCCGCAGGTAGCCCAGATCGCAAATCCGCCGGCGCGCTCCGACGACGACGGGTTCCGAAACCGTGTGCTCCAGCCGCACCACCTTGAAAGGATAACCGGTCGGCGACGCCAGCGGATCGGTGAACACGTCGAGCATTCCCCCCTGGCTGGCTGCCAGCACGCGAGCCTTCAGGTTTGGTTCAATGCCGGACTCTTCGCAGAAGGCGAAGGCGGTTCCCACCTGAACGCCGGCCGCGCCCTGCCGGCGCGCTTCCGCGAGGCGATGCGGGGTCGCCTCGGAGCCGGCCAGCCAGAAGGGGAATCCCAACGCGCGGATCTTTTCCAGGTCCGGCACGTCACGCGGACCGTAAGTGGGTTCGCCACGTTCATTGAATTGGAGGGCACCGCGGGGCGGGGCGTTGTGGCCTCCGGCCGTCGGACCTTCGACCACGAAACCGTCCATGCGCCCGCTGGCTTTGCGCGCGAGCGTCAGCGCCAGCACCGCCGAAGCGATAATCGCGAGGAATCGGGGCCGCACAAGAGCGGGAGGCTGCGTTCCCCAGAAGTCCCTAGGATCAAACTCAGAATGGAACTCGTCGGCGGGCAGCGCGCCTTCCACCTCCAGACGCAGCCTGGCAGTCTCGCCGCGCGCCAACTGGTCCAGCGCTCCGGGAATCGCCAGCGGAATCCCGGCGCCCATCAGCACGTAATCAACCCCGGCGAGCAGCGCGCCGTAGAGTGATGGCAGCGTGGGCAGTTGGACCTTGTGGAGGAAGTTGATGCCGACCAGACCGCGGTGGCCTTCCTTGGCGAGAAACACCTCCACGAAGTTCGCCGCCACCGTCAGTTCGACTAGCGACTTCGGCGGTCTCGTGGAGCCCATTGGCACGGCCTTGAACGGCTTGTGCGACGGTTTGCCGTCTGGAACGAAATAGGATTCCATGATGCGCCGGGCCACTCCGGGAAGGGGAAACTGCTCCAGCGCCCGGCGGAGATGACCTCCGGGGTCACCGCCCTGGAGCCGGCGGGCGAGGACCAGATCCAACGCTGTGCCGGAAACCACTCCGAGCTGGCCGAGACGAGAGACCGCGCGCGCAAGCGGCCAATGCGAAACCCCGACGCCCATGCCGCCCTGGATGATCAACGGATTGCTCATTACGAAAGGGGCCATCAGAGCACGGGCCGGCGACGTCGCATTGATCCCGGTCAATACTCCGCTCATCGCCTCGTCCGCGCCGAAAATCGCGGTCCGGCCCCGAAATACTGACCGAAGTCAAAGCCGCATCAGACGGCACTGGTAGTGTCTGGCCAACGGGATGACTGATATACTTTTCAGCTGCCCGACAACCGAACCACGAATTGCAGCCATGAAACCTACGGACACATTTAACCAAACGACGGTCTGGCCACGACGCCTGCTGGCCGCCGCCCTGGGCGTGCTTTGCGCCACGGTGCTTTCCGCCGCCGAAGGCCCGGCCTCACTGGGCGAACCCAAGGGTCCCGCGGCCAAGGGCAACGACCCCGAGATGCGCGGCGAGGAGGTGGCGGTGCTAACTGCCGCCCCCAATGTCCCGCCACCGATCAAACGCAAGCACCCCATGAAGGTCCGCGTGGATCTTGAGGTGAAGGAGCTCGTGAAGAAGATGGCCGATGGCGTGGACTACCTCTTCTGGACCTTCGGTGGCGAGGTGCCCGGCCTCTTCATCCGCGTGCGCGAGGGTGACCTTGTCGAGTTCCACCTGAAGAACCATCCGACGAGCAAGATGCCGCACAACATTGACCTCCACGCCGTCACCGGCCCCGGCGGCGGCGCCGCCAGCTCGTTTACGGCCCCTGGGCATGAGTCGCAGTTCTCCTTCAAGGCACTCAACCCCGGCCTCTATATTTACCATTGTGCAACTGCGCCGGTGCCGATGCACGTCGCCAACGGAATGTATGGTCTGATCTTGGTTGAACCCAAGGAAGGCATGCTGCCGGTGGATCGCGAGTTCTACGTCGTGCAGGGTGACTTTTACACGTCCGGGAAGTTCGGCGAGGAGGGGTTGCAGTCGTTCGATCAAGACAAGGCCGTCGACGAGCGGCCGAGCTACGTGCTGTTTAATGGTTCGGTGAACTCGCTCGTGGGCGACAACGCGATGAAGGCGCGGGTCGGTGAGACGGTGCGCCTCTACTTCGGCAACGGCGGGCCGAACCTGACGTCGTCGTTCCACGTCATCGGGGAGATCTTTGACAAGGTCTACCAGGAAGGAGGCGTCCTGCCGAACCAGCGCCAGGTTCAAACCACGCTCGTGCCGGCCGGCGGGTCGGCGATGGTGGAGTTCCACCTGGAAGTTCCTGGCACCTACATCCTGGTGGACCATTCGCTGTTCCGGGCCTTCAACAAGGGCGCGCTCGGCATGCTGAAGGTCGAGGGCAACGAGAACCTGATCGTCTATTCGGGCAAGGAAGTGGACGCCGTTTACCTCGGCTCGCAGGCGGAAGGCTCTTCACGGAGCGAGAGGCGCGTGGCAGAACTGGAAACCCAGATGAAGGACGCCATCGCCAAGGACCCGAAGATCGCCGGCCTGACCAAGGAGATGCAGGTGGAAAAGGGCAAACGCGTCTATATGCAGACCTGCTTCGCCTGCCATCAGCCGACCGGCCTCGGGTTGCCCGGAGTGTTCCCGCCCCTCGCGAAATCGGACTTCCTAATGGCCGACAAGGACCGCGCTATCCGTGGCATCATCAAAGGCCAGTCCGGACCGATGACAGTCAATGGCAAGACCTACAACGGTGTGATGCCGCCTGTCGCCCTGAACGACGAGCAGATCGGCAATGTCGTTACCTACATCATGAATTCCTGGGGTAACAGTGCCGATGCCGTCACGGTGGACGACGTCCGCAAGGTCCGCGCCCAGTCGGCCAGCCAGTAGCCGAAATCACCCGCTGCCAGCGAACCCGTCATGAACTCGCCACGTCATTCCCACCCGGAGCCGGCTGCCTCAATGCGCCTTGCTCACGGAGTTGCCAGGCGTGGGCTTGTTCTCCCTCTCCGCCCGCCCCAGCGGGGTGAGCGGGCCGGGGTGAGGTGGGTGCTGATGACGTGCTGGAGTCTTCTCATGTGGATTGCCCTCGGGCTCAGTCTATTTGGCTCAAGTATCGCCACGGCGAATACCAACTCAATCCCTGCCGGCATGGCCGTCTTGCCGGCGGGGATTTACAAGCCGCTCTTTCGTGGGCCGGATGACCTCAAGGAGGTTCCCATTCCCGCCTTCTGCCTCGCCACCACCCCGGTCTCAAACGGAGAGTTCCTCGCCTTCGTGCGCGCCAATCCCAAGTGGCAACGCTCGCAGGTGAAGCGCCTCTTCGCCGATCCCGCCTACCTCGCCCACTGGGCCGGCGACACTGACCTCGGCCCAAACGCCGACGCGCTCGCCGCGCAACCGGTCGTCAACGTGTCGTGGTTCGCCGCCAAGACCTACGCCGCCTGGCGAGGCAAACGGCTGCCCACCACCGCCGAGTGGGAACTCGCCGCGAGCGCCGGCTTCACGCAACTGGATGGCGCCACCGATCCCGAATACCGCCGCGCCATCACCCGCTGGTATGGCTCGCCCACGCCGCTGGTGCTGCCGGCGGCGAATTCCGGCCCGACCAATTTCTTCGGCCTGCGCAACCTGCACGGGCTCGTCTGGGAATGGACCAGCGACTTCAACTCCGCCCTCGTCACCGGCGACGCCCGCGGCGACACCGGCATCGAGCGGCAGCTCTTCTGCGGCGCGGGCTCGCAGGGCGCCAGCGACCGGAACAATTATCCCGCCTTCATGCGCTTTGGCCTGCGCAGTTCCCTCAAGGCCGCCTACACCGTCCACAACCTCGGCTTCCGCTGCGCCCAAGACGCGCCTGGACTCGCGCTGGCCGACACCCCCGTGAAGCCATGAATACGAATGACAAATTTCCAAGGACCAATGACCAAACCATTGCGCCGAGGCCGGGCTTAAACCGGTGGCTTTGGGCATTGTTCACTGGTCATTGGATACTCCTAAGCAGCCTGACGTTCGCCACCGACTCCACCAACCTCCCGCCGTGCTGCCGCAAACCGCTGGCAACGGCGGCCTTCACCGACAAGTCCCTCTTCCAGCTCGACTCGGTCTGGACTTCCGACGTGGGCCGCGAGGTAAGACTCGGCGTTTTTCGCGGCCGACCACAGGTCGTCGGCCTGTTCTTCACGAAATGCGAATACGCCTGCCCGATCCTCGTGAATGACATGCGGAAGATTCAGGCGGCCCTGCCAGAATCGCTGCGCGGCCAGGTGGATTTCCTACTAATCAGTTTCGACACCGAACGCGATACCCCGGCCGTGCTCTCCGACTACCGGAAAACGCACAAGCTCGGCACCGATCACTGGACGCTCCTGACCGGCAAGCCGGATGACGTGCGGGAACTCGCCGCGTTGCTCGGCATCAATTACCAGAAGGACGCACGGGGGCAGTTCGCCCACTCCAACGTCATCACGCTGCTCAACGCCGAGGGCGAAGTCATGCGCCAGCAGGTTGGCCTGAACACGGGTCCCGAAGAATCGGTAAAGGTCCTGGAGAAATCCCTGGCCGCCACCAAGCCGCTGGCAGACCAACCATGAATGCATCCGCTTCCACTCCGCGGGTCCGCTGGTCCCGGGTGCCACTGCTGTTCCTCGGCATCGCGGCCCTCGTGATCGCCGTGTTCGGCGGCCTGGCGCGGCTGCCCGTGGGCCTGCCGCCCGTGCGGGCCGACTGGGTTTTGCTGCACGGGCCGCTGATGGTGTGCGCCTTTCTCGGCACGGTGATCTCGCTCGAACGCGCCGTCGGGCTACCGGATCGTTGGCCATACGCGGCCACGGTCATAATCGGCGCGGCCGGGTTGCACTTCATCGCGGGCGGGCCAATTAATTATGGCGTGGCGCAACTCGTATTCGGCAGTGCGCTGTTTTTCTCGGTCACCTTGCGGGTGATCCGGCTGCGCTGCGAACTGTTCACCGTGGTCATGAGCCTCGGGGCGCTGACGTGGCTCGTGGGCAATGTGCTTTGGCTCGCCGGACGGCCGTTTCCGCAGATCGTGCCCTGGTGGATCGCTTTCCTAGGACTCACCATCGTGGGCGAACGGATTGACCTCAGCCGTTTCCAGAAGCCGGCTCCGCTCGCCCGGCCGTTGTTTCTGGCGGCTGTTGGAATCTTCCTGACCGGGGTGACGCTGACTAGCTTCCACGAGCTTCGTGGCCAGCAACTGCTCGGAGGAGGGCTCATCGCGCTCGCCGCTTGGCTGGCGCGGCATGATCTCGCCCGCCGAACCATGCACCAGACGGGACTGCCACGCTTCATGGCCTTGAGTTTGCTGGGCGGATTCGCGTGGCTGGCCGTTTCCGGCGTGCTGTTCCTTGGCTTCGCGCCGCTCGCCGCCGGGTTTGCCTACGATGCGGCGTTGCATGCGTTCTTCGTGGGCTTTGTGTTCTCAATGATCTTCGGCCACGCGCCGGTGATATTCCCGTCGGTGCTCGGTCTGACTGCGATCTGGCGCTCGCGCTTTTACGCTCACCTATTGCTTCTCCACGTTTCACTGGCGCTGCGGATCGGCGGCGATCTCGGCGAGTCGGTGCTGCTGCGCCAGTGGGGCGGCGGACTCAACGCGGTGGCAATGGGCCTGTTTCTGCTCAACACGGTCACCGCCTTGGTCGGCAATCAGCGCAGCCATCGCCTTCGCCAAGCTGGCGCACCCGCTGCTTCTCTGCTTGGCTCTGTCACCAAACGGATTGTCCATTCATGAACCTCCAAATTGGCCAAGCTCCTTCGCCCACCTTTGCAGAACCGCTCGCACTGCTGTCCGATTGCCACCGACGGGTCGAGTATTTCCTCGGCCTGCTCGACCATTTGGGACGGACCGCGGGCGGGGAGATCCTGTCGTTGGCGGAGCGCGAGGCTTTATCCACGGCACTCCGTTATTTCCGCGAGGCGGCCCCGCGTCATACCGCGGACGAAGAGGATTCCTTGTTCCCACGTTTGCGCCGGTCCACACACCCGCAGGCGGAAACGGTAATTGCCCGGATCAAGGCATTGGAGTCCGACCACGCAGTTGCCGGCCCCGACCATAACTTGGTGGAATCAGCCGGACAGGCGTGGCTGGCAGCGGGCCACCTGTCGGCGACGGGTCGGGCAGCGTTCACCCAGGCCGTCACGCGCTTACGAGCGCTGTATCATCCCCATATTGCCCTGGAGGACGGCGAAGTGTTTCCAGCGGCGGCGGTGATTCTGTCCGCAGCGGAGTTGCACCAAGTCGGCGCCGAAATGGCCGAGAGGCGGGGCGTAACCCCGCCACCATGCGTTGCTGCCTGAGTATCGATCTCCCCATGACTCCAAATCGTCGCTTCAAACGCTTCGACGTCCGGCCACTGCTGGCGCGGGGCGTCACCCCCATATCTGCCATCGAAAAACGCCTTGCCGAGCTAGGCGACGGCGAGGGCCTAGTCGTGCAGGCACCATTTCTCCCATCCCCCCTGATCGAGATGCTGCAGGGACAGGGTTGGGCGTCGCGGTTCGAACGGGGATCGGGCGCAGAGTGGCTGGTTTATTTTTGGCGGTCTAGCTAAGGTTTGCCGATGTCGCCACCTTCCAGTGAGTTCAGGAAAGCCGTAATCCTGAAAGCGTTGCGTTCCTGCCAACTCTTCGGCGAACTTTCGCCCGCTGACCTCCAATCGGTGACCGAATTTGTGGCGCTTAGGCCGTTGGCGAAAGGTGAATACCTGTTCCATGAAGGCTCGCCGTCCCAGGGATTTTTCCTGGTGCAGGCGGGAGCCATCAACGTCCACCGCGTGACTGCCACCGGCAAGGAGCAGTCCATCCATGTCTTTCGCACGGGTGAGTCATTTGCCGAGGCATCACTGGCCACGGATGAGGGTTACCCGGCCGACGCCCGAGCCATGGAAGCCTCCCAAGTGTTGCTCATCCAGAAGGCCCGCTTCGTGGACCTTCTGCGGCGCAATCCTGAGCTCGCGCTGCGAATGCTGGCTGCAATGAGTCTCCACCTTCGGCTCTTGGTCGGACAGATTGAGGCGATGACCTTGCGGGACGTGGAGACCCGGCTGACCCACTGGCTCGTCCGTCGCTGCCCGAATCCGGCCGCCCACGGGCACTGCCGAGTCGTATTGGGCATATCCAAACGCGAGCTGGCCGCCGAACTCGGCACCGTAGGGGAAACACTTTCGCGAACTTTGTCCAAGTTCCGCGCTCGCGGCCTCATCACGGTGAAAGGGCGCGAAATCATCGTCATCGATCCCGCTGCCCTCCAAAGCATCCTTCGACAGAACTTGGGAGAATACGAATCTCCACAGTAAGATGAGACGCTTCGTTTACCGCCCTGACACCCGCTGAGCGGGCCAACGTCAAGAAATCGGTCCAGCAGCGCATTTGCCGACTGTCGAGAGGCCTCTCGGGGCTGGTTGGACCAGGACCGCCGGGTGCAGGACTTGGGCTGCAGCCAGTTTGGACCCAAGCATTTGACAACTGGAGGAGCACTGGATTCGCTGAATCAAACCTGATCATCTTTGACCCGCATCAAAAAAGCCCCGACACGCACTGTGCCGGGGCTGAACGAAGAACTATTGATGGAACCAACCCAATTCCCGGAGCGAGGAATGCCGGAACGGGGTGACGATGATGTGGTCGAGCACCTCGATCCGGAGCAGCTGCCCGGCGCGGATCAGGTCGCGCGTGACGCGGATATCCGCCTCGCTGGGCGCGGGGTCGCCTCCGGGGTGATTGTGCATCACCACGACTGCATGCGCGGCCGCGACGATGGCGGGCCGGAACACCTCTCGGGCATGGACCAACACTTGGTCCAGCAGACCGATGCCCACGACGTGGTGGCCCTTGACCCGTCGCCGGGTCGTGAGCAGCAGCACCACGAAACATTCCTTGTCGGGATCGTAGTGCGGGGTGGGCACGACGCACTGCCGCCAGTAGTCGGCGGCGTGCTGCGGGGTGTCGCAGGACCGAAGGTATTCCGGCGCGGGACATTCCCGCAGGGCGACCACCTTGTATTCGACCGGCTGTGTTGGCTTCGGCGGCGGTTTGACTTCCGCCTTGAACAGATCGGGTTGACGCATAGGACTCTCCTTGGGGATCGGGCAGCCTGCTGTAACAGGTGCGGCCGGAGATGGACTCTCGCTGGCCGCGGCCCGGTCCCCCTTTGGTTTCAACGCGGGGTTGAGGAAAGGGAGGGGCGTCCACCGGACAGCCGGCTGTGCGCGGTGCGCGCATAGGCCGGGTCCTTCTCGATCAGCACGAAGCGGCGGGAAGTCTCCCGCGCGGCGATGCCGGTGCTGCCCGAACCCGCAAAGGGATCGAGCACGATCTCGCCGGCCTCGCTGTAGGCCATGAGCAACGGCGTGAGCGCCGTCACCGGTTTCTGCGTGGGATGCAATTGGTTGCCCGAATAGGGAAACTCGATGACATCCGCCGGCGCCTGGCCAGTCAGCCTCGGCCGCCCCTTGGCGAGCAGGTAAGCCTGCTCATGGCGCATCTGCGTGTGGCCCTCCTTCGAGGCGTAGGGCTTTACGAAGACGAAGTGGCCGACGGGGAACAGCCCGAGCTCCTTCCAGACGGCGAGGAACTTCTCGACCTTGCCCCAGCCGTAGAACGACACGCAGTAGCGGTCGGGCCGGAGCACACGATAGACCTCGGCAAACGCCGGGAAGAGCCAACGGGGATTGTCGTCATTGGCCACCTTGCGTCCATCCTTGTCCTGGTAGCGGACGAGGTAGGGCGGATCGGTCAGGACGAAGTCGATGCACTGGTCCGGAAACCGGCGCAGCACATGGATGCAGTCCCCCTGGGTGACCTTGTTCAGGAACGGCTGGAGGGCGTTCACAGATCCTCCTTCAGTTCGGTGAGCGTGAGCGAGCGGACGGTGCGTCCGTCCGTGAGGAACTCGGGGGCGCGCACGGGATGGAACGGACTCAGCCGCCGCACCAATTCGTGCCGCCGTTTCCTCCCAGCCGGTGTTTCGTCACAGAGGACGAGGAACGACCGCCGGGGGAAGTGATAGCTGAGCCGCCGCAACTGGACGTCGTTGAGCTCGTCGCCCACGAGGGCGACGACCGACTCGAAGTAGCGCCGCAACGGCAGCACGTCGAACGGATCGGTCACCACCACGATGGGCAGGTCCGAATGCATGGCCAGCACCTCGTTCAGGTTGAACACCTCCGCCTCGGCGCAGCCGAGGTAGCGGTAGAGGGCCCGGTTCGCGGGCACCGTCTCGGAGGCCCAACGGCCGGCGTAGCCGACCAGCTTCCCGGCCGCGTTGCGCACGGGGAAGATCAGGCGGCCGGACAGGCGCTGGGGATCGACGCTGATGCCGAGCTCAAAGGTCTCGGCCAGCCACTCGGCGATGCCGAGTTCGGTGAGCGCCGGATGCCGGCGGTGGACGGTGATCCGGTCGTCGAGCTCTTCGGTGACCGGCGGTGGGGGACTGTGGGTGGGCGCACGGAAGGCCGTGGCCCGGCGCGTAACGACACGGGGCATGGGAACTCCTTTCGGGGAATGGGTTTGAAGAACTGCGGGCAACCCACACGGGCTGCCTCCAGTCATCCATGATACCACGAAAAGCGCCCCACCGGTGGGGTGGGGCGTTGAGCTCAGGCTTCGTCCGCGAGGCGGACGAGCGTGAGTTGTCGGTCGAGGTCACTGGTTACCACGACGCGATGACCGCGGGCGGTCTGGAACAACGAGACCACTTCGCCGGCTTCGCGGGTCAGCTGGTAGTCGTTGTCGGCGCAGGTGCGCTCGTCGGCATACCCCCAGTCCAACCGGCGATGCAGTTCGACACACAGGTCGAGTTGATCGGGGCCGACGCGGCGGACGGCTGCGGAGGACGAATAGACGGCACAGGCATTGAGCAGGGCATTCAAGGGAAGGAACGGTTTCGTCCAGTTTACCACGAATGCATTCAGTCCGCCGGCAGTTGCAGGTGCGGCCAATAGACAATCCAGCCTTTGCCCAGCTGATCATGGCAAGCACCGCCTAGGCCGCGGGCACCGGCGGCTTCGAGGATCGCGGCGAGCTTATCGCCTTCGATGCCGACACAGTTGGCGCCGAACATCCCGCGTCCGCTGTAGTCGCGATACACGGTGCCACCGGCTTCGGCGGCAATTTCGTTGAGCAGGGATTCGAGGTCTTCGGGGGTGTCCATACGGTGAGGGTTGAGGTGGAAGGAACGGGCGCTCGGGAATGGGCGCATCCATCGCCTAGCATATCATGAAAAGCCCCACCGAATGGGTGGGGCGTGTAGGTTCAGTATTCCTCCGGCAGCAGAGTGCAGGTGGAGGAGCGGTCCGCCTCGGTGATGATCCAGAAGCGGACGCCGGTGGTGGCTGGCGCTGTAAAACACCGAGACAATCGGTCCGCGTTGGCGGGCGAGGTTGTGCTCGTTGGCCACGCGGTCGCGGGGATCGGCGTCACCCCATTGGCCCTGATGATGCCGGGCCAGCAAGGCTTCTAGATCGCGCAACGACTGGGTCTGGGTGACCCAGAATGAGACGTAGGGCGTGAAGGCTTCGAGGGCGGTCTTCATGGCCACTCCTCCGGATACGGCAGGGAGGTGATCTCCGCCGGGGTGAGGTGTTCGGGCTGCATGCCCTCGCGGGGCAACGCGACCACCTTCACGAAGGTGCGCGGGGCGAGCCGCGCCAGCATCTCGGCTGTGCCTTTCCGGCCGGCGTCATCCGCGTCGAGCAACAGCACCAGCTGCGGCGCGAAGGGGGTGCGGTCGAACAGGAGGGCTTCCTGCTCGGCCGACAGGGAACTGCCCAGCAGCGCGACGACCTTCCTCTGGCCGTGCTGCCACAGGTGCAGGACATCGAAGACGCCTCCCACCAGGTAGAGCGGCGCCTCGGCCGATTCGCGGAGGGCACGGTGCAGGTTGAACAGCTCGGCACTTTTCCGGAACCCTTTCGGCAGTTTGTATTTCGGGGTCTCGGGCGTGGGCGGTTCACCGGGCCAGCGGCCGACATAGCCAACCAGTTCTCCCTTCCAGTTGTGCAGCGGGATGGCGATCCGGCCAAAGACCGTTTTGCCGGCGTTGCACAAGCCCAGGCCAAACTCGGCGATGGTCTCCGGCTTGAGCCCGCGCTCCGCGAGATAGGGATGGGACCCGTCGAGATTTTGCAGCTCGAAGCCAAGGGGATGATTGGTTTCCCGCTGTGGGCTCGCCGACCTGGGTTCGGTAGGCTGCGACGCAATAGGAACCGGCGGGGCCGCAAGTTTCGGCTCCGGCTGTTTCGGCTCGGGCCTTTGCGTCCTCGCGTCTTCGCGGTTGGGTTGCTGGCTTTCCGGTTCTTTGAGGTGGAACCAGCCGATGGCCTTGAGGGCGGCATCGTGGACGGAGCAGTCCTCCATCCGCGCGATGAAGTCGAGGACGTTGCCGCCGCCGGCGCAGTCGCTGTGACAATGCCAGCAGTTCTTGCTGAGACTGACGCTGAACTGGGTTGGGTTCGTGCCGTGGTGAATGGGGCAGCAGCCGCGCAGGCTGTCGCCCTGGCCGGTGAGCCTATCGCGCAGGCCGTAATGTTGGAGCACCTGCTCGAAGGACACCTGGTCCTTGATGGCCCGGAAATCCACAAAGCGGGAATGCCGGGATGAATGTGGTTTGTTCATGGAAGGTTCAGGGGCGGCACCATGCCGCCTTCAACCTTTCAGTTTACCACAGGCAATGGGGGAACCCCAGATGGGCTGCCGCGAAAGGGAAGAACCTCAATCTGGGAAGCAGGAACACACGAACGGATCGGAGCCTTCCTGTTATCCTGACTTCCAAATTCAAATGCGGTGGCGCTAACGGCGCGAATGCAAACCCCGCCGGGCGTGGCGGAACAGGCCGAGGGCATTCTCCAACGCGGCCAGTGCCGCGGCGACCTCGGCCTCCGCCGCGTGCAACTCCTTGGTGAAGGGAGGCGGCCAAGGGAGGTCAGGCACAAACCGAGCACGTTGCAGCAGCTCCTGCGCTTCGACCAACTGGCTGATGAACCGGCGAGTGTCCTCCGCGGTGCGGTTCAGGATCGAGGCGAGATGATTGGGGAGTTCCGGCAGGGGATGCGTTGGCATCCATCCATCATAGCACGTGGGGGCGAACTACTCTGGCGACTGCTTCGCAGCGGCCCGACGAGCGCGCCGAATCACATTTTCCAAAGGAACCTCCAAGGCCGCCGTGAGACGGAGCAGCGTGTCCAGATTGGGGGTCCGCAACTCACGCTCCATATAGCTGATCATCGGCTGGGTGAGGCCGGCTTTATTCGCCAGCACAAGCATCGACAACCCACGCGAGGTGCGTTCTTCGCGCAGAATTCGCGCAACATGGGAACAAACCAACTTGTGCTCGCGGTCTAAAGCCACCGTTGAGTGATACCGGCGGAGTCACTTGACTTGCTAAATAACAGTTGTTATTTTCTGCTCATGTTCATTCTCCGCCGCCTCGGCCCTGATCCGCACGCCGGTGGCCAGCGCACGCCGCAACTCCAGGGCTGTCCCGACCTGCTGGAGCTGGCCGACGGGGACTTCGCCGTGATCGGCGGCGACATCACCGAGCTGGCCAGGCATCAACTCCCGCCCACGGTGGGCTGCGGTCCGGATGAACGCATCGTGCGGATACCGCGCCGCATCCTAGTGGCGGCCAAGCGGGACATCCCCGACACGTTGTGAACCCCTCCCCTTCCAGCCGTGGTAGAATGGGGGAATGGAACTCCTGCATTTCGTCACCGGACATGGCTTCGAGACCGTCGGCACGGTGGCCATCATCGCCAGCCTGCTCTTCACCGCCGTCGAGCTGCGGCACGTCGAGCGCGCCCAGAAGATCCAGAACCTGCTCACCATCACCCGGCAGCACCGCGAGATCTGGTCGGAACTGTTCGACCGGCCCGAACTGGGCCGGGTGCTTGATCCCAAGGCCGATCCCGCGCAACGCCCCGTCACCACGGCCGAGCTGCTCTTCGTCACCTTTCTCATCAATCACCTCAACGCCTCGCTCAAGGCCGCCCGGGCGAAGATGTTCGTCCCGGTGGGGGAACTTGAGCAGGACGTCCGCCGCTTCTTCGCCCTGCCGGTTCCGCGCCGCGTGTGGGAACTCAAGCGCCCCCTTCTCGACGCCGACCTTGTGGCCTTCGTGAACACCTGCCTGAGCGAGACGTGATCCAGTTTTCCCTTACTCACCTCAATCCTCCCAGCAATCCATGAAGCAAGCGTCTCTCCCCCTCGTCGTCCTCAGCGGGCTGGCGTGTTTCGCGCCGGCCGCAGTGGCCCAGAACTTCCTCTTCAACGGCGGCTTTGAGTCGGTCGTCAGTCCGGCCGACTGGCAGATCACCGGCCTCGCCGTGGATTATCGCACGCAGGCGGCGGCCCTGTTCCCCACGGAGGGCAGCCTCTTTGCCGGCTTCAATCTGCCCGGCGTTCCGGCCAATCCGACCGGGGAGCCGGGAACCGCCACCCACCTCACTCAATATGTGGCGCTCGGTGCGGGCACCTATCAGTTCCGCTTCGATCTCGCCTCTGCGAGCCTGGGCAACGCCACTCTGAACTACGAACTGACGCCGGTGGATGGGGGAACACTCAGCCCGACGGGGAGCCCGGTGTTGACCGGATCGGCGGAGGCGCTGACCACGGGCTCGCCGCTCAACCCGGAACTTTACTGGACGCTGGATGCCGGGGGTTATTTCAGCCTCGCCACCGCGGAGACCCTGCGCGTCCGGCTCTTTGCCAACGGCAGCTACCTGGATGCGGTGACGCTGACCGCGGTGCCTGAACCCGGAACGATGGGCCTCGTGGCGGGGTTGGCCCTCGGGGCCGTTGGTCTGCTGCGCCGCGTGCGTCGCTGAACGGCATTGCACCCATGAAAAGACGCACCGAAGGAATCCGGTGCGTTTTGTCTTTTGGGTCGGCTAAAAGCCGAGGCTGGCCTGCGCCTCGCGCACGAGGCGGGGAGTCTCGCGGGCCAGTTGCTCCCAGTCCACCTGCCCCGGGTCAAGGTCGGCGGGGAACTCCGCCTTCTCGATCATGCCGTTGACGATCGCGCGGAGACGGACTGCGATCTGGGGTGCGTTCATCTCTTTCTGAAGGCAGAGGGCGAGCGTGTGGAAAGCTATCAGGTCGGTGTTGAGCCATTCGCGGAGGGTGAACATCGCCGGGGAGTCCTGGGAAATGACTGGGGTTGCTGGTAATTTTATGACCCCAGCATACCACGAAATGCCGGGGGCCGGCAGCTTGACAGGTGGGGCTCGCCGTGGCGTAAAGCGGAGCCGATTCCTTCAAAGTTCAACGCCCCCGCAGGGTGATTGGCGCTTCATCCGCGACCGAAAGCCACGGTAGGTCGAGCACGTCGGCGTCCGGCTGCAGTTGACCGCGATGGGCGAACAGGAACAACCCGTGACCGGACGGCAGGTCACGCGCGGCCTGCCGCAGGTGCTCCACGCGTTCGGGTGAAGTGGTCAGGAACAGCACGCGGAAGCGTTTCCAGCCGAACAACCGTTCGAGGAGCCGCTGCTGCCAGGTGCCATGATAGGCGAGCAGCTTCCGTTGCACCGACGTGCGGGTGAAGTCGTGCCGGCTGACCGGCATCGTCGCGCGGTCGGCTTCGAGGAAATAGCAGGTCGGCGAGGCGGAATTCGGGTTCAACACAAACACCTGGTCGGGCACCACGCCGAGGTTGAGCGGCTGACCGTCATGCGTGAACGACACCTGCCACCGGAGCTCCGCACGCGAAACGCGGCCCAACGAGGCAGTCAATGATTCGGCCGAGGCAGGTCGCACATTATCTGATTCGCGCGTGGCGACCTCCAGCGCGGTCATGAAGTCGGCCACGCTCAGCGTGTGTTGCAGGAAGAAACGCGTGACCGAACGGTTCTTGGCCGTCCAGTTCACGGAACGCGCCGGCAAGCCGTCGCGTTCGACCAGCCAGTCGGCGCCCTTGGAGCCAAGCCCATAGACGAGCGGCTGCGAACCGCCGCGGTGATAATGATCGAGCTGCGCTCGTGGACGATCCAAATAGCCCGCGTGAAACAGCGCCTGGAGCCGGCGCTCAATCCCCTGCCCGCTCCCCTTGACGAGGCGGCGGAGGTGTTGGCTGCTGAGAAAGCGATGCCGGTGAACGTGACGGACCAGTTCGAGGTCGCGTTCGGTGAGCTGGACCGGATACGGCACACGCCGGAAGCGCGGACGGGGTGACATGTCCCCCATTCTACCATGGGCAACCGCTCACTTCCCTTCCAGCCGCAGCCACAGCGCTCGGGCGGCCCGGAAGTTGGTCTGCTTCAGTCGGGATGCCACGGCCGGCAGGTCAACCAAGCCCAGTTCGGCCGCCTTGAGCAACAAGCCGATGGTGCCGACGGTGGCCAGACCGCGCCGGGCGGCTTCCGCCCGGCCGTCATGTTCGTCGAGCAGCAACGCCTCATGGCCCAGCTCCAGCGCGAGGGTGATCGCCTCCCGTTCCCCGTCATCGAGGTCGGCCACGATGACGGTCTGGGTGGGTGCCTGGAGCTTGAGCCAAGGCGGCGGCCGGCGCACCAGTGCCTGGAGCGCTGGGGGTGCATTTGGATGGAGCATCTCCCGCTGCACGGCGGGCGGGATCAGCACCACAGCAAAAAGCTGCGGGAGAATCTCCACGCAGCCGGTGAGTGCCAGGTAGTTGAGCGGAGTCGTGTCGGAGACGACGGCCGTCATGAAAGGACACGGGTCAGGGTCGCGGCATCCGCCTCGGCCTCGGCCAGCGTGAGCGGGGGCGTGAGCCCACGTTCGGCGAGCAGGGTGTCCAGCGACCAGCGGTCGAGTGCCAGCTGTTCGCGCAACGCGTGCCGGGAAATCCGGCCGCGCGCAAAGGCGCTCAGCGCGAGTTCCTGCACGATCTCGCGGCCGGCGTCCTGCGGATGTTCCAGCAGGCTTTCGGGAAGTTCGACCATGACCTTCATGCCCTGAGCATACCAAACCGCGACGAACTCAGCAACGTCCCTCCCGCCACCTGGCCAGTCGTCGCTCCACCTCTCCTCTCGGGCTGGCGAAGCGTTCGCGGCAGCGGCGCAACAACCGCTCGCGGTTCCCCTGCCGGTTGTTCAAGGGCGACAACGTCCGCATTCGGAACGGAACGGCGGAACGCTGGGTCGCCAAGGGCCGCAGCAACACCTCGAACCGGTCCAGCTCCACGAAGGCCGACGCCGGAAAGTCGGTGCCGAACTCGCGGGCCAGCGCTTCCGCGTCGGTGTGCCCCACCCGGAAGGCGGCGATGGTGCCCACGTTGCCGAACACTGCGTTCCGCACGGGTTCGGCAAGCTGGGCGGTGAACTGGTGCGCCAGCGTCAGGCAGAGTCCGAACTTCCGCGCTTCGGAAAGCAGGCCCGCAAAACTCTCGGTGGTGAAGTTCTGGAACTCGTCGATGAACAGATGGAACGGCTTGCGCTCCGCTTCCGGCACTGTGCTGCGGGCCATGGCCGCAAGTTGGAACTGCGTCACCAGCAGCGAGCCGAGCAGGTTGGCCTTGTCTTCGCCGAGCCGGCCCTTGGACAGATTCGCCAGGAACACCCGTTCCGAATCCATCAGGAACCGGAAATCAATCCGCGAGCGCACCTGCCCGACGATGTTCCGCACGGCCGGACTGGTCAGGAACTGGCCGACCTTGTTCTGGATGGGGGCGATGGCCTCCCGCCGAAACCGTTCGTCGTAGCGGGCGAACTCGTCGGTCCAGAAGGCGCGCAGGAACGGATCATCGACCTGCCGCACCACCCACGCCCGGTAACGGTCGTCGGTCAGCATCCGCGTCACGCCCAGCAGCGTGACGTTGTCGCATTCCAGCAATGCGGCCAGCGTGTGATGCAGGATGTATTCGAGCCGCGGTCCCCACGAATCCGGCCACAGGTTCCGAAAGGCGGAAACGATGCCGGAAACGACCCGGTGCCGCTCGTCCTTGGGCACGCGGGCGAGCACGTTGAAGCCGACCGGGTGTTCCAGGTCGGCGGGGTTGAAATAGACCAGGTCGTCCGCCCGGTGCCGCGGCAGATGGTGGAGGAGTTCGTCGGCGAGATCGCCATGCGGGTCCACGAGCCCGACGCCGTGGCCGGCGTCGAGGTGCTGGAGGATCAGGTTGCGCAGCAGCGTGCTCTTGCCGGAGCCGGTCTTGCCGATGACGTAGGTGTGGTGGCGGCAGTCTTCCGGCGACAGCACGATGGGCGTCTCCCGTTCCCACTGGGTGCGGGTTCCTAGGATGAGGTTCATATCGAGGTCAGCCGCCGCTCCGGCCGGAATCCGCCCGGCCTGGTCGTTGAGGCGGCGGGGTTCCGGTTGAGTCGTTGGACTCCCGTCCGCAAACGATGGGACGAGCGGACGGGGTAACGGCGGCTGACTTCGATCACCGAGGGGCTCCGGTGAAAGTGACTGACCGCCGGACTCCCGGCGGACAACCCGTTCATTATACCAGTCGTCGCGGCCGGCAATGCCGGGGCGGGCGCGTTTCCCTCCGGCAGTGAAGACGGAGTCCGGGCTAGCCGCCGTTGCGGAGCCAGTCGTCCGCGTGAGCGCAGTCGTGTTTTCAATGGGCCAGTGCCGCTGCCCCCCCACGGGTTCGGGCTAAGGCGAGATTCGCCGTGCGGCCGACTGCGCGTGGTTTGGAATTGGGGAACGGCGGCTAGCCCGGCCCCAAACCCGATAGCCGGAGGAAACCGCGCGCAGTCGGGCGCTAGCCCGAAGCCGTGGGGGGCGCCCGTGCCAGCGGCCCTGGGCCGCGCATTCGTACCCTGGGTCTCCGTTTCGGGGGTCCGTTTCCTGTCCAGACACCCGGACGGAGGGGCAGCAGAAAGGACAGCCGATGGGCTGTCCTTGAGGACTCTTCAAAGTCGGGAGCCTTGACACCCGCAGTCGGGCGTGGTGTGGCGGTCAGTGGTGTGTTCAAAGCGCCGCAACACGGAGTCCGCATTGGCGGCGAACACCGCACGGGCAAACCCCGGTGGTGTTTTGCTCCGCACGTCGGCCCGATCAGGGCTCGGTGGCAGTGAAAGAATCCGGCTCACAAGTTTGTCCGGTTTCCTCGTCACCGATGGCTGCGGCATGACGAAGCCGTTGCCCGTCCAGAGGCAGGTCTTCTTCGTCCACGGATCACCGAACTGCCACGGGTCGAAGGTGAAGTCCGGTCGCCCCATGTGGTCGCTGAACTTACCGACCGGGTTCTCGATCAGGTAGGGCGCACCCGACCACGCGGCGGCGTGTTCGCAGGCGGCAAACAGCTCCAGGGAGTCCCGCAGCAGGGCGGTGCCCTTGCGGCGGTAGTCGCGGGCGCCGCTGGAGGCCATGTGCGTGCAGGGCGGAAATGCGAACACGATGCCGATCCGGTCGCGGACGCGAGCCGGCGGCGTCCAAGAACGGACATCGCCCCAGACGAACTGGATGCCCTGGCGGGTCTGGTCGCGGCGGATGGAGTGGCGCACGTCCACACACCAGCACTCGAACCCGGCGTCCGCCCACAGTCGCACCATGATGCCCGTGCGGTCGCAGAGCGAAATCACCACCGGCCGAAGTTCGGGCGGCAACCGGGCAACGCGATCCCGGAGCCGGCGCGCCTCAGGCACGGACGTGGGTCACCGCTGACCGTCCGGTCGGGCTCGCTCCGGAGTTATCCCCAGCGTTCCTGCCTTCAAAGAAGATCTGAGCCGATACCCTCATTGTATTGTTCACTGGATTAGCTCTGTGGAAGTTTTCTTCCGGGGTGCCCGGAAGTCCGCTTCCTACCCCCTGGGAAGTTTTCTTCCTACCCCTCGGGCCGACAGGCTGAAGTTGTCCACAAGCTGGCGGTAGTCGGTCTTGAACTTCTGCACCTTCGCCTCCGACGCGCGGGCATACTTCCCGGCCGTGCGGATGACGCGCTCGTTGCGGTTAGCGATGGTGACCGTGACGAAGCCCTTGTCCTTGAGCGAGCCGACGTAGGTGCGGATCTGGCGCTCGCTCACGCCGAAGAACTCGGCGAAGTGACGGTTCGACGCAAAGCAGCCCCGCTCGTTGTCGAGCGAGTGGATTTCCACGAAGAGCACCTTCTCCATGAGCGACAGCTCATCCGAAAGCCAGATCTCCCGCGGAATCCAGACCCCCTTAAAGTCACGCACCGCCTTTTCCATCCGCTCATTCTACCACAGCTTCGCGGGGACCAATCACACTACTCTGCCGGCATGGTAAGATGAAGGGTGTCCGCAGCGGGCTTTTCGTCCGCCGCTCGAAAACCCACATGCCTGAAACCAACCCCAATCCAAACCAGCCGGAGTCAGCCAGAACCGTTCCGCAAGCTGCGGAAACCTTCCGCACTGTTCCGAATGCTTCCGCACCCTTCGGCAACGTTCCGCACCCTGCGGAACCGTTCCGCAGCGTTCCGAATCCTGCCGAAACCTTCCGCAACGAACGGAAATCCAGCCACACGTTGACCGTCAGGGAAGCCGCCCGGCTGTTTGAAACTGCCGGCGTGGCGCGCACCGAACGCAGCATCGTCAACTGGTGCCAGCCCAACGCCCACGCCGTGGCCCGGCTGGACGCCTTCTTCGACGTCAACGACCGACGCTGGTTCATCACGCCCGAGAGCGTGGAGCGGGCGATTGCCGAGGAGCAGGCCAAGGCGAAACCGATTCATTCTGATTCCATTTCGGAACGCCTTCCGAACGAGAGCGCCTCCAATCAGCCACACGCGCAGGAACGTGCGGAACCGAACCCAGACCGGGTGAAGGAGCTCGAGTTCCAACTTCGCGACCTGGAGATCACCAACCGGGTCAAGGACCGACACATTGATGAACTGCGACAGGAACGGGAGGCCATGCTCAACAAACTTGTCGATGCTGCGCGGAACAACGGGATCTTGGAAACCAAACTACGAGTTTTGGAAGCGCCGCGGGGTCAAGCATGACTTTGAACAGATTAATCAGGCCAAAACAACAGGTGGCACCGCCATCACGATGCGCAAATGAGCCTGTAGCCTTAACGAGGTTTGCAGCGGTTCGATGTGGATAAATCCATCGGCTGAGTGAATGGTTTGTTGATCCGGATGCGAAGAATCCTTCGTCATCACTCGGAGGAAGCAAGGAGGCCATTGGTCAGGTCTGTCCGCCGAATCCACGCTCGCAGTTCGTTATGCTCCCTTGGAATCCCGTTTCGCAGTGCCACCCAGCGATTGAGAATTGGCTGGCGGCATAGGCGGCGGGATGATCCGTCCGGACCGAGCCAGCGCTCATGCCACGCTACGATGCTCCCATCTTTTGCGCGAAAACGCAGGTTGTTCTTAGGGTCGGTATTCCATCCCCAGTGGGTAGTCCAAACACTCGTAGGCGTGATGTCCAAGTCGCTGTTCACATAGTTCACTAAGCTACCAACGAAATGAACAGTTGTTGAACTAGGTGGTTGCGATGAAGCGAATGACCACCCTGCAAACCATCCCGAAAGTGTTCGACCTGACGGAGACGAGGGTTTTTTGCGCTGCCTAAGCTCTTCATCCGCGTCCGGAGCAACTAGCCAGAACGCTAACTGCAGATCGCGGCGGAAAGTCGGGATATGCAGCACGGCACCGAGAAGCAGCAGAGACGGGGCGAGATCGTGGCCTTCGAGCAGCGCCGTTAGCCGCAGTCCAATGTCGCTTGTTTTCGATGCGCCTGCTTCAAGCCACCGTTCGATATCGAAATCTGAAGGCCATGCATGCTTGTTCGGCCATGCATTTGGAGTCGACGACGCAATCCACGGGTCCATGCCGTAACCGATAAGGAGGCGAACGGCCGCGGCATCAGCCGGTGACCAAGCTGTTCCTGCGCACTGATGGAGGATCGCTTCGCCTACGATATGTTCGGCCTGGTGGCGCTGACGGGGGGATGATGAGTCGAAAGCCAGCCTCTTCGGAGCCGTGAGAACCATTGGTGGAAACTCAAATGTGTCCATTTTTGCTGCGCGCGCCATGTGGCGGAATGCGCTCTCCATGGAGCCTAGCGCGATGCCCGCCCGCCTCAGTCGCAAGTTCGCCATTTTGGCGAATGTGTTGTGGCGCATTAGTCCGCTCATTTGTGCCTCACCCTCAAAAAGTGGGCCATCGCCAGGAAACGCTATTTCTGGAGATCCATCTTGCGGTGGGAGCTGGAAGCCCTCTACGCGGTCGCCGACAACTAGAGCATGCAATGCAACCACTGCCCAAGCATCAAGGCGTTCCTCAAGCGTGCCAACCGATTCATGCTCGGAAATGGGGGTTAACGCAGTCAGAAGAAAGTGCGGCTGCGCTGTCGCCCACAGTTGGCCAAGCGAAAGAATCGCGTCCTTCGCCCACTCATCTGGAAGCCCGGCGTGGCAGAGTGCGGGAATTTGATCTGGAAATACTTCCGCGAAGAAGCGCATGCCGGACATAGCCATGTAGAGCGTCTCGCACGAATCTGTTCGTGTGAGTATGAGCAAGGCGCGACGCGCGGCATCGATCCAAGTGGTCGGCGTGTTACGGATTGTTATTGGAGATGCCGGCGCGGAGACGCCGTGCCACTTCCAATGCGTATCGAGGAATTGGTGGAAGACCTCGCTGGCGAATACCTTTCCGACATCTGCAGAGCGAGCCTGGCAGGTGAGATCCACGGCTGAGAAAGCGACCATGAAAGCTACCTTCGAGTCGGACTGCTCCTTCCTCATCTCGCCCGTGATCGAGGTGAGCGCCCCCATCAAACGCCAGCGCTCTGCTTCGGTCAGACTTCGATAGAGTCGCAACGCGGTGTCGAAGCGTTGAAATTCGAGCCACCGGCTCAACATCCCGGCGGATTCGAGAGCACCGAGAGCAGTCGCAACCAGCCCGTCCCGGTTGGGGTGGTTCTCTGCACGCGCCTGTTCCGCAAGACTCGCGATGGACTCGGGCTGTATCCACGACCCATCCGGCGGACGAATGATCTCGTCGAGAATCGCTTCGGCACTTCTCGATTCGATAGGCACGCCACGGTGCTCGTCCGATGGCTCGCCAGCCTCGACTTTTGGGGGCACGCCCTGAATCTCCGCGGATACGCACACAGCTTTCTGCCATGCCGGCTGCTGCTTGAGGTCTCGCGGCACCTCGTGGCCCGTAAGCAGCGAGCTGACCGTGTATAACGCCGATTCACGCGGCCAACGACCTAGAGCGATGGCGACGGCAACACGGGAAAGCGTGGATTCCTCGCTCATCAACTGCCCCTCGCTTAGGCATAACTCGAAACCGTCCCGTGCGGCTTGCGCAAGATCCGACAGCGGATATTTGGTCTCGCGTGTCGCAAGGAATTCGAACAACGCCTCGAAATCGTTTGGGCCGCACTCCATAGCCGCCGCGCCGATTTCGGCGTTCATTTTGTGACTGAAACTGTTGTCGCCGTGTTGCTGATCGCAAATCCTATCGAGCGCCAAGAGCTGCGCCCCATCTGACCTCCACGCTGTGGGAGAGATCGTTCGCACAACGTGGAACCAGCGGACCAAGGGCTGGAAAACCCATTCCTTACTGGATGTGTAGCCAATGCGTGTTCGACCAAGCCGCTCTGCAAGCTGCGTGGCCAAGTCGTGAAGCTCCAGGCGACGGGCGAAATGCAGGAGATTCGCGATGACTGCGTTCCGGGATGACGGCTCGTCCTCATGGAGGTGCTCAATGACTTCGCGCCCCTTGGCCGTAACGGCATCTCGTAACAACGCACGTTCGTCCAACACCCACAACATGTGGAAGAGACGAGTCCCTTCATCCTGCAACATCGCCTTGGTAAACCTAGCCTTCGCAATGTCGTGGAGGAGTCGGCGGTATGGTGCGCCACACTCCCAAGCGATCTCTGCTAGTGTGGACCCGATCTCCCTCGGCGTTCTTACTTCGTCGTGTGGCAAATTCCGCCAATCGGGGTCTTTACACCAAAGCGCCTCCAGCAGGGGCGAAATACTTGCGGGAGGAACTGCGATTTCGGCTCCTGCGAAATCGTTCCGGTCGCGATAGCGCAACAGGCGCCCGATCACCGCACCGGCGCGGATGAGCAAAGCGACCGCAGAAGAAATTCCAGATTCCAGATTTCGCTGATCGAGCAGGGGCAAAAGTTCCTCCGTAACTTGTGCGGGCTCGCGAATCGGGCTGGTGTAGGTGATCCACTGCGCGACCATGCGGAGTGTCGTCAGTGACGTATTACCTTCGGCGAGGCTGTAGTTCGGCAACGTGTAGGGCTGCTGCCAAACGGCCTCGTTTCGCGGCTTCGCCCTCGCCGCATACCAGCCGAGCGTCAGACGGTCCGCGGCACCAAGTTTCTCCGCACATCCCTCCATACGGTTGAGCAATGCGCGCACTTCACCCCACCGACTTCGGCGCGCAGCTTCCTTAACGGCGGAAACCCACGGCGCGAAATAGCGTGGCGTATACCAGCACCAAAGCCGCAGCGCTTTGCCTCGATCGGGTCGCTCGGCGAGTCCGCGAACCCAACCGGTTTCAATGGCCGCGCGATACCCCGAGTCCTTATCGGCGTCGGCTTTCGTGGATACGAGCGGAAGACCGCAGAGCGCACATAGCAGACCAAAGCGCTCAAACTCCTGGCGCAGAACTTCACCTCCTCCTATGCGCTCGTCGTCTACTTTCGACGCGTTACTGAGGTGCCGCACCAGATCGTCCATGGAGATTCCGCCCACCCACTGATCCAGAACGACTGCGGCTCGCGACTGCACACCGGAGTCAACGAGCAGCTGGCACGCGGCCATGAGTTCAGAAAAAACGCCCCTGTTCCAAAGCTCGAACGGAAGCGGTTCACCTTCCGCGGGGAGGAAGAGGGGAACCACTTTTGTCACGAGCGGGTCGCGTTCGTGGTCGGAATTCGAGAGGCACTCGTGCAGCCGATACACGGTGAGAGATGCACACGCCACCGAGTGCAGCAGCAGCCAGTCCTGACGCTTCACGGCTGCTGCAAATGCCACGCTGCACTCGGTGAAAAGTCTTTCGCCGGTTAGACCAAGAGAGCCCGCCTCGATGACCCAATCCACCGTGAAGTCGTCCGCGAAATCCGCGCGCCGTTCTGCTGTCGTGAGCAGATCGAGCAGGGAAAGATGCGCGGCGAGCCTATTGGTCGTGGGTTTGCGATAATGGTCCGCGAGTGCGGACGCAGCGTCTCTGCGGGCGAATGGCTCGCCAGTGAGACGGGCGTCGAGATGCACGCGGAGGTCGTTATGGACCAGCTCAAAACCCTCGACGGTTTCGCGCACGAGCGGTCGCAGTCGCCGCAGGATGTCCGTCCACTCCGTGGCTGATTTTCCCAGGTCGGAAAAAGCGGAAGCCATCACGCTTCCCGTGGGTCGCTCGCGCAGCAGGGCGAACGCGGCCGCGAGACGCGGCCCATCATTCCTCGTTCCAGTGGCAGCGGACCAAATCGCGTCGTAGTAGTTGTGGAGCGAATCAGCAAGGGGGCGCGCATCAAGAGTGCCGGCCGCTTCCGCCAGCGAAGTGCTCGTGCGGATGTCCTCGACTGCATACACCGTCGGCAACGTGCGGCGCTGAGCCTTGTCTGCGAGCAAGCGAATCACCGCGTCATCAGCTTGTGATGGGAGGAGTGGATTCGCGGCACGCCAAAGCACGCGGAGGTCTTCGTCCGCAAGCGTATCGAGCGGATGCAGTTTCACGGCGTCGTGCGCCTGGCGAAGGAAGAATGGGTATTCCGGGTAAGCGTCCGCAGGTTGGCCCGCCAGCAGGAACCGAACGTGTGCCGGTATCGCGTCAGGGGAAGGTAGGGTGTGCAGAAATTGAGGCAGATGTTTCCGTCGAGCGCGCGCCGCGTGATCGACGCCATCAATGCAGACAATAAAGCAACGGCCCCACCGATCGCCAAGTAGGGCGGAAATTCTCAGCACATGCTCTCGCGCAATTTCCCATCGCATGCCGTCGAGCCACACGGGCACGCGGAGTTCGGCAAGCAGGTGCGTCCTTCGCAGATTGTCACGAATCTGCCACAGCAGGCCCAGCCACAGAGCTTCTGGTTGGACGCCCAGATCGGCGTCGCTGCCGACATCAGGTTGACCAGGGCGGATTGGGCGATAGGCATAAAACCGGATCGAAACACATTGATCCTTCCAGAGCACTGCACCGCTGCGCGCGAGCTTGCTGATACAGCTCGTCTTTCCCGCGCCGGGTTCCGCGGCAAGAAAATCCACCTTGTGCGGCGACTCGCTCAGAAGCGAGATGCGCAGCGAGTCAACCACCGCATTACGACTCGGAAGAAACGGATCAGGGGTTTCCACCTCGCAGTGCCCAAGCCACGGGGGCGCATTCTCGTCGCTAGCGAGACACCCACTCAGCGCTTCACGGTCTATCCACTCCTTTTTACGGCGTGTCTGGCAGGTCCACTTGCTCAGATTTGCTAAGAGAGCATTGAATATCCCGTTGACTGACGACAGCGGCAGACCCGTGAGAAAGCCTAGCCGTTCGCGAATGCTAGCTTCGAGAACCTCCAAATCTGGCGCATCCACTTCGATGCTGAGTGCCCGGAGGAACGCGAGCGTTTCCTCAGGCTTCAGCTCGTTGAGCTCCGTGATGAATATCTCCCATGCCCTTGGATACCGCTCGTCCTCCATTTCCCAGCTCACGTCATCAAGCGTCACTGCTTGCGCCACCCGCGCTTTCACCTTGTCCAGAAACTCCGTTAGCGGTGGGCGACCTTGATACCAGTTTGTCCCTGCGCTGCGGTTCGTCACAAGGACACACTCAACCATTCCGCGGGATTCTTTCTCACTACGCCATGCGCCAGCGAGGGCACGCAGTAGCGAGGAGGATTGTTCAGATTCCGGGCTAACCAAGTCCCCAAACGTCAGCCGGTCACCGCTCCGTGAGTGCTTCATCTGCAACAGCCGCGTCCGACCATCGCGGAATCTCACGCCGACATCGTCCCATCCTTTCGTGCCGTGGAGCTGAAAAGCGACCGCGACGACCTCCGAGTCTTCATCCAGAAGTTCGACGAGTCGCAGCAAACCTGTCTTCCACTCGAACCAGTAGGGTTCAGCAGAACCAGCCGTCGGATTGTTGGTATTTACGAGTGCCATCAAATTTGTCCCTCGTCGTTTCCTTGGGTTCCGCCTTGAGGGTAAGCTCTTAACACGGCCGTGTGGCTAGGTTGCTGGGCAAGTAGGAAGCATGCTAAGATAGTGGAATGCAATCCTACCATTACACGGTGAAGATCCACCCGGCGGCCGAAGGCGGCTACTGGGCCGAGGTGCCGGCACTTCCGGGGTGCTTCACGCAGGGGGAAACCCCTGAAGAGGTCGCGTCTCGCGTGCCCGAGGCCATCGAATGCTACCTCACCAGCCTGGTGCGGGACGGCGAGCCCCTGCCGGTCGAGAAGCGGCTCCGACGTGCCTTTGCGCTGCCCGTGACGGTGCGGGTGCCCCGACTGGCGTGACCCGCCTGCCGACGCTCCATAGCACCCAACTGCTCCGCGCCCTCCGGCGCGCGGGTTTTGTCGTCCAAGACCAGGAAGGCAGCCATGTCATCCTCAAGCACCCGACCACAAACCACCGCACCGTGGTGCCCGTGCACGGCAAGGACGTGAAGCGCGGGCTCATGAAGCTGATTCTCCGGAAGGCCGGACTCAGCGAGGAGGATTTGCACCGGCTTCGGTAGAGCAGTGCTTGACCGGCTTTGGCCGGGTCGGGTTAGAATCCGGTTGTTTCAGAACCAACCCCTCCTATGGCCGACCTTATCTGTCCATTTTTGGAGCTTCCGGCCCACGCGACCGTGGGCCTGTGGAACCTGACCCAGACCCTTCCGTCCAAGGCGCGGGAGGAACTCATTGACCAGGTCCTCACCTACGCCAACGACTGTGAACTCGCCCCCACCGAGTTCTACGCGGCGATGAAGCAGCAACTCGAGCGGCGGAAGGTGCCCGAGCTGGACCTGCGGGAGATCCAGCACAGCGAGGCGGGGTTTGCCAGCGCCCGCCGGCTGTATCTGCGGCTGGGCCGCGAGAAGATCTATTTCGACGTGTGCGCCGCTCCCTTCGGGGCGGCGTTTTTCTTTTCCTACCGGGCGGTCGTGAAGGCGCCCCTGCCGCTGTGGCTCCGGATTCTGATCGTCCTGCTGGGGATCGCCGCCGGTTCCATGGCCGTCGGCGCCCTGTTGAACCTGATCATGTTCCTGAACTATGTGCTGATGATCGTGCCGGCGCTGGCCGTGCTGACGTTCGTAATCACGTTGGTGCGGATGCTTCAGCGTAGTGCCGAGACCTACTACAAGTTCGACACGCGGGCGATGTTCGTGGCGCAGACCAAGGAAGCCTTCGAGGAATCGGTCCACCGCGTTACGCACGCCAAGGGCGTAAAGCTGACCTGGCGGGCCATGCATCCCAACGACCTCCGGCGGGGTGGGAAGGAGCTGGTATGAACCGGGTGCTGCTCAGCCTGCTGCTGTTCTGCCTGACCGGCTGTGACGGACCCGTCTTCCGGCGGGTGGGTGGACCGAGCGCGGGCAAACTGCGCGCTGCCGTTCAATCCAACCTGACCAACTATCTGACCGTGCATGAGCTGAGCATTGTCGCCGGCAACGACGGCGGGGACGTGAGGGTTCTCCAATTCGACCTAGAGGTTTCCCCCATGGTCCCGCTGTTCAGTCCCGAAGGGGCCAATCCACCCGGCGAGGAGGTCTTTCGGTTGCGCCGAACCCATCCGGCGGGCGAACGCGTGACCCTGCATGGTTCAGTGACCGCGACGGGAACGCCGAGTGAATGGAGGTTCGGCCGACTGGAGTGGCGGAAAGATCCGACCGCCCCGTTTGGGCGCCCGCGGGACTATTGGCCGGGCAGCTACGTGATCGAGGGCACACCCGAAGCCGAAGCGGCAATCCAAGCGCGGATCAAGGCGAAGGAGGCCCAGCTGGAACTGGCCCGGAAGGCAAAGGAAGCGGAGGCCGAGCAAGCTCGCCGAGCTCAGGCGGAACGGGAGGCAATAATCGAGGCCGAACGGCTAAAGCGTGAGCAAGAGGCGTTGCTGGAACGCCGCCGCCAGGAATTGGCGCGGGAAAACGAGGCCCGGGCGCGGCGGGAAGCGGAGGAGCGGCGACAGAGGGAAAGGGAAGAAGAAATCCGCCAACGCCGGCTGGCGGAAGAGGCCGCTCTCGCCCGAATGGTTGAATTTCGCGGCCGATTCGCACCCGGGCGTGAATACAATGGAAACATGGAGGAGCAGGGCAAAACTAAGACCCTAAACCTGTTTACCCTCTCCATCACTGGGGACACGGCTGAGGTCGACTTCAGCGTCGGCACGGGTTGGAAGGCACGATTCTCGGGACAATTTGGCCAATCCGAGACGGGACCGGTTTTGATTCTGAAGCCATCGGCAAATCTATCGAGCGGCTATCGGGTCGGCGATGAAGTGTTTGTGGTGCTGCAGGGTATTGTCCGAATGGCACCCGACGGGGATGCTCTGAAGGGGAGTGCTGAATTTACATTTCCCCGGACCGGTGAACGTCGAGACTGCACCTTCCGCCTCACCCTAAAACAGTGACATGCCCGACCTCGCGCAGCACTTCACGGAACAGTTCATCCGCTGGGAGGTGCGGGGCCGGGGCTGGACCCTGTATGACGAGCCGGTCGAGTTGGAGCCGCCGTTCCGGCCCTTCAACGGCTACACCAAACCGCGCGGTGCGGTGGTGGACGACGGCCGGCGCGAAACCTTCCTCTCCAAGCTCTTCAGTCCAAAGCGCACGCCGGAACCTCAGCCGGAGCCGGACGACGAAGCCGAGGAAACCGTCCCCGAATCCGCCGGGCTGGACCGTGACTTGGTCGAGTTCCGTCTGGTGTTGCCGCCCAAGCTGGTCGTGTCCCAGGAAGCGTTTGGCCGCTTCCTGACGGCGCTGGGCCAAACCCGGGAGCCGGTGGCGATGGAACTGGTCGGCTCGGCCCACGAAGTGGTGGCGCAACTGACGACCGGCGAGGGCGACGCCTTTGCCGTGGAACGGCAACTGCGCGCCCACTTCCCGGAGGCGGTCATCACCCGGCACGGCAACCGGCTGCTAGAGACGTTTCAGGACAGTGCGACAGGCGCGGTGGCGGTGTTCGAGTTCGGGTTGCAACATGAGTTTCTACTGCCCTTGGCCACCTTCCGCAGCCTCGATGCGGACCCGCTGATCGGCGTGGCCGGCGTGTTGGGCGGCCTCGAACCGGGCGAACTCGCCGTCTATCAGGTGCTCTTCCAGCCCACGCGACATGACTGGGCCGAGCACGCCCTCCGGACCGTGGTCGGTTTCGACGGCCGGCCCGTGTTCGTGAACGCCGAGGAACTCGCCAAAGGCGCGGAGGCAAAGCTCACGGGGCCGCTGTTCGCCACTGTGGTGCGCCTCGGGGTGCTGACCGAGGGCGAAGACCGTCTCGACGAACTGCTCGGCGGCCTGGAGAACGCCCTGAACCTGTTTGGCGCGCCGACCGGCAACCAACTGATCGCGCTGGCCAACGATGACCTCGATCCCGTCGAACACTTGCGTGATCTGCTCCTGCGCCGTTCCCACCGCACAGGCATGCTGCTCAACCGGGACGAACTGGTGGGCCTGGCCCATCCGCCCTCAGCTTCGCTGCGGGAACCCAAGCTCGTGCGTTCCATCCGCGTGACGCGGGCCGCCCCCGAGCGGTTGACGCACGAAGCCTTCAAGCTGGGCGTCAACGAACACGAGGGCGTGGAACGGGAAGTCGGCCTCAGCGATGAGGACCGGGTCCGTCATCTCCATCTGCTCGGCGGCACCGGCATGGGCAAAAGCACGCTCCTGCTCAATTGCATGAGCCAGGACCTGCGGGCCGGCCGTGGCTTCGCGCTGCTGGACCCGGCCGGTGACCTCGTGGACCGGGTGCTGGCCTGTGTGCCGCCGGAGCGACGTCAGGACGTGATCCTGTTTGATCCCACCGACGAGGATTGGCCCGTCGGTTTCAACGTCCTGACGGCCCATTCCGAACTCGAACGCACCCTGCTGGCCTCCGACCTGACCGCCAGCTTCCGCCGGCAGGCCACGACGTGGGGCGATGTGATGAACGCGGTGCTGGCCAACGCCATCCTCGCCTTCCTGGAGAGCGATAGGGGAGGCACCTTGGCCGATCTGCGACGCTTCCTAGTGGAGCCCGGCTTCCGAAAGCAGTTCCTGAGTTCGGTCACCGATCCCGAGATCCGCTACTACTGGGAAAAGCAGCATCCGACGATTTCGGGCAAACCCGAGGCGTCCATCGTCACGCGGCTCGACAGTTTCCTGCGGCCGAAGGCGATCCGGCACATGGTCTGCCAGCGGGACAGTTCGCTCGACTTCGCCTCGCTGATGGACTCGGGCAAGGTGTTCCTCGCGAAGCTGCCCAAGGGCCTGCTCGGGGAGGAGAACGCCCATCTGTTCGCCTCCTTGCTGGTAGGAAAGTTTCAGCAGACGGCGATGGCGCGGCAGGCGCAGGCGGTGTCGGCCCGGCGGGACTTCTTCCTCTACCTCGACGAGTTTGCCGACATCCGCACGCCGTCGGTAATCCCGATCCTGACCGGTGCGCGGAAGTATCGCGTCGGCCTGGTGCTGGCGCATCAGGATCTGCGGCAGCTTCAGGTGGGGGACGACCAGATCCTCGGGGCTGTGCAGGCCTGCCAGGTCCGGGTCTGCTTCAAGCTGGGCGAGGATGACGCCCGGCGGGTCGCCGAGGGCTTCGCCGGCTTCGACGCCAAGGACTTCACAAACCTCGCCGTCGGAGAAGCCATCGCGAAGGTCGGGCCGCGGGATGCATCCTTCAACCTGCGCGTGCCCTGGGAGGAACCGGCGCATGAAGCAGACTGGGAGCTAACCCTCTCGGAAGTGCGGGACAACACGCGGTGTCTCTACGCGCGTCCCCGGGCGCAAGTAGCAGCCGAGTATGCCGAGGCCATCGGCTTGGTGACCGTCCCGGCGGCAGGAGGCGTCCCGGAAGCGAAAGCACCCGTTGAAGCGCTGCCTTCAGTCGCGCCATCGGCACCACCGGCCGAATCGTTACCCATCGATCAGGATAAACCGCTTCCCGAACCCGTCGGGTCGCCCACGCCGCCAGTCCTGCCTTCACCGCAGGAGGAGCCGCGACCGCCGCAACCTGAGGCTGGCCCGGAACCATCCGAGCCGTTTACCACCCCAACGCCCGAACCAGTCCTGGTGTCCAACGACCACAAGGCCGGCGCAATCAAGCAGAGGCTGATTCAGGGTGCGGTGCCCTTGGGCTACAGCTACCGGGAGGAACAGCCCGTGCTCGGAGGCACGGGCCGGGTGGACCTCGTATTCAGCCGCGGCCAGCTCGAAATCGCGTGCGAGATCTGCGGCACCACCAACGCCGAGCACGAGGTCGGCAACCTGCAGAAATGTCTGGTGGCGGGTTTCCAACACATCGTCTCAGTGTGTGACCCGACGGCCAAACGCCACCGGATCGGGGAACTGCTGAAAGCGCAGGTTCCGCGCGAACAACTGGCCAAGGTGCGGTTCTGCACCGCACCCCAGACGGTTGAGTGGCTCAAGAGGCTCTCGGAGGTGGGCTCTGTGCCTCATCGATCGGAGGGAAGCCCCTTCACGCGGGAAGAACTTGCAGCAATGAACCCGGAGGAGCAGGCCCGAGCCTTTACCAAAGTGTTGGCAGAGCTCAAACGGAAGCGGGACGACACCAGGCGGCGCAAAGAAAAATAGCCCAAAAGTTCGTTTCACCCGGTGAACTGGGAACCGGAAGTTCGGTCGTTCAAACAGGATTTGCCGATGTGGCCAAGGCGCTTTCAGGCCAAGGATTTAGGCTAATTCCGCCGAAAAAACTTCCCAGAAAACTTCCCAGTTGGGCGAACTTCCCAATCCCGTTCAGTTGCAACTAGCTGAATCCGTTGCAGTTGAAGAAATTGGCGGAGAGGGGGGGATTCGAACCCCCGTTACGGCTTTTGACCGTAAACCGGTTTAGCAAACCAGCGCCTTCAGCCACTCGGCCACCTCTCCGCGAACGCGAATTAGCAAAGCACGCCGAGAAACCGTTGGTCAAGGCGCTGTCGGAAATTCCCCATGGTAATCGGATCAAAATTGGGCCGAGTTGGCAGTCGGACTTGGCGGCATCTCCGTTCGGGGTGGTGGGCAACGGCTCTAATCTCTACAGTGTCGAGCCACCTTGCTCTCTTTTCCGGCCTGCCCGATCCGCGGATAAGAAGCTCCCGGGAAGACAAATTGGGCGACCCGATGGCCCTCGCCGTCTGCAGGTCGCGAGTGGGTTAGGAGAGCTCTTACGGCATGGAGAACTTCGGCTAGGTCCGTATTGCGTGGCTCCATACCTTCCCGCGCCCGCCTAGCGGCATTCCCAGCCACGACAAATTCAACCGCCTCTTTCAGGGGTTGGCCCCGGCGTCTTTGCCGAGGCCTTCGTGCGACGGACCAAAGGGACAGGAACGGTTGGCGCGCGAGTTTGTCGCCTTCGACGGCCCGAGTCTGCGGCATGTGGTCAGCGCCTAGGGAAACGCTGATTTAATCGCCAGCCTTGGTGGGGGTGGCCTTGCGATTGCTGAGGTTTGGGCATGGACCGCCAGCTGAGTTTTGCCCCGTCGGAGTATGCGCGGAAGAAGACCACGCGGCGCGACAAGTTCTTGGCGGAGATGGAGGCGGTGGTGCCGTGGGCGCGGCTGGTGGCGCTGATCGCGCCGCACTATCCGAAGGGCCGGCGCGGCCGGCCGCCCCTCGGCGGCCAGCGGATGCTGCGCGTTTACTTCCTCCAGCAGTGGTATGGCCTGGCCGACGAGGCGCTGGAGGACACGATTTACGACAGCCAGGCGATGCGCGGGTTTGTCGGCGTCGATCTGGGCGCCGAAGGCGTGCCTGACGCCACCACGCTGCTGCACTTCGGTCACCTGTTGGAGCGGCACGAGCTGACCCGGAGCCTTTTGGCCGAGGTCAACGCGCTGCTGACCGAGCGGGGCCTGCTGCTGCGTGCCGGCACGCTGGTGGACGCCACCATCATCGCCGCGCCCAGCTCGACCAAGAACCGAGCGCACGCACGCGACCCCGAGATGCACCCGACCAAGAAAGGGAACCAGTGACATTTCGGCATGAAGGCGCACATCGGCGCCAACGCGGACTCGGGCCTGGTGCACCAGGTGGTCGGCACGGCGGCCCACGTGTCGGACCTCAGCCTGGCGCACGCATTACTGCACTGGGAAGAGCAGACCGCCCACGCCGACGCCGGCTACACCGGGTGGATAAACGCGCGGAAATCCTAGCCCAACAGCCCCGGGTGGAATGGCTGGTGGCCCTCAAACGGGGCAAGGTCAAGGCCTTGGCCGAAGGCTGGGTCAAAGACCTGACGCAAGGCTTTGAAACGCTCAAGGCCCGGGTGCGGGCGCGGGTGGAACATCCCTTCCACATCGTCAAGAATCTGTTTCACCACCGGAAGGTGCGCTATCGGAGGTTGGCCAAGAACACCGCCCAACTGCACACGCTCTTCGCCTTGGCCAATCGGGTCATCGCCAAGCGCGCGCTGCTGGCCCCGGCCCGGGTCTGAAAAGCGGCCGGGCCACCGGCGCGGGCCCCGCAAAGCCGGTCCCGGCGCTCCGCTCGGCCTCGCCGCGTTGGCCGGACCCGCTCCGAACCACCCCCAGCACCCCCATCGGGTCTCCCGCGCGACGCAAATTCGGCGCCAAATCACCCCGTTGCGCCAAACCCGCTTTATTCAGCGTCTCCCTAGGCCACAGAAATCGGCTTGAAACAGGGACCAGTGCGGGCGCGAAGAGGACCGACAAAACCGCTGCCGTGCCCGCGCAGCCGTGCTGGCTCGAACATACCGGCTGGAATGCCGACGACGACGCGCGGCCCAGTCAGAATACCATCTCCCGGGAGAACATCGAATCCGACGCAGACCATGTGCTAACCCTCAACATCAACTAGAGTAGCAGGCGGTTGAAGAGTGCGGCGGGGGTCACGCGTGTGAGGAGGCGGTCGAAAAAGGCGGCACCCATGGACAAAGTGAGAGGGTGTATGCCGATATGGAACAATGGAGTGAGTCGCCGTCAGGTGATGCGAGAGACGGGGATGCATTGGAAGACGCTGGCGAAGATCCTGACGCACAGCGAACCGCCAGCCCCCTCCAGGGGAACGGCGCCACTACCGGCGCATCCTACCAATGAAACTGGCGACCTTAGTCCGCCCCCCCGCGGCCACCGCGAGGTGGAAAACCAACTATGCTTGGTGGTAGGCGCCGTTTTTGGCGGAGACCAGAGTCGTGACCACAACGACCATTGCGCGGCCAACCCCAACCTGACGCCCCGCCTATCCTGGAATCTCCTGAGGATAAATGCGCCAACTGCAAACTGCGGCGAAGGCAAACGACTCAACGCCGCCGTCAAATCCAACTAATTGTTAAAATTTCTCGCAGACGGCTTAGTTAGATGGTTCACCAGCCGGCTGTGTTTGGCTGGCCCTACGGCCCGCCTGTCGTTAAGAGGCGCATGATCCAGGTTCCAAAATCGCTATCCTTACGGCTGCTATGCGCAAAAAGTGAGGCTGAAAGCCGGTTATTTGTAACAAAAAAGGCACCCAATGGGTGCCCCTTCGTCAATCAATGTCCTCCGCTTTACGCCAAACGACGCCGGGCATACCAATTACCGAAGGCAACTCCGGCAACCACAACTGCAGCAGCCCAAGTCCCAGCCTCAGGCACAAACTGCTTAGCGTCAATGATTTGAGCAGTGATCGTTTCGAGCTCGTCCGAAGGGCCCGCAGTGCTGTCCTTCCAACGAACCGGAGCCGATTTTGCAAGGGAAAGCCCGCCAACCGACAGGGCGCTCAGGTTAGACTTCGAGTCCACGATAGCCTGGCTCTTGATGGAACCGGAGACAACTTCCCTCGATTCAACTGATGCGGCCAATCCCGAAAGTGACTTTGCTGCAGAAGACGGACTCGGCGTGCCACCTGATCGGAGCCACGCGGCATTCCCTGCAAAAACGAAAGCCGAAACCGCAATCCCCAAAATTGATAACTTTTTCATAAGAAACTCAAAACCACTCCCCCTTGGAGCGACGCAATTAGAGTTACGCTTGGTGCCTCCGGCAAGAAATTTTTTGTCTTCTTCGCCACGATCAGGCTAGCTGGGCATCATCAACAATTCGGCCACCCGGGTTAGCAGCCCACAATTATGACAAAACTTCCGGGATTCCGGGATAGTTCCCGTTGGATTTGGATCAGCTTGGTCGTCGGCGGGGTGATGATTGGCGCAGCGGCGATCGCCTACAGGCCAGCACGGAATTGGAACACCGTCAGGCGCGCGCACCAGTTGGCTCGGGAAGCTCAGGTCGCAATGGATAACCGCCTCCTTGTCGCGTGCTCTGACAAAATTAAGTCCGCAGTCCGATTCGCTCCCAATGATCCCGAAGTGTTGCGCGTTTCGGCCCGATTCCTTTCGCTCAACGGACATGCCAAGGCCTTGAATTACTGGGAGCAATTGATTGCTAGCGGCTCATCGACACTGGCAGATCGTCAAGAAATGGTCCGGCTTGCCTTGATGGTGTCGCGCCCCGATGTGGCCCAGACCGAACTGGCGGAATTATTGCGTCTTGATTCCTCGGATTTGACGACACAGGAGTTGGCGTTGGAACTGTTGGCGGCGTCGGAAAGTTGGTCAGCGGCCGAGGCCGGCGCCGCCGAGGTTCTCCGCCAGCACCCGAATTCCTGGGGAGCACTGCTCATTCAGGGACGGGCTCGGCTCAAGAATCCTTCCTCCGAGGTCCGCCTTCTTGGGTTGGAGCAATTGCGACGACTGGCAAACGACGTCGGTGACAAAAAAATAAGCGCTCTTGCCATCCTGGCTGCTGAGGATTCCGTGCAGCTACCTGAACGCCTGCGTTACGCCCAGACCCTTGCCACGAGCGAAGGAGCGACGCTGGCAGACAAGTTGTCCGCCCACGATGTCCTGTGGCAGGCAGACCCAGCCCAACGAAGCGAAGTGGTGGCATCAGTTCCAAAACTTCTCTCAGCTGAACACGATGACGTTGACTTGGTGGCCATAGCCGACTGGATGCGGAAACATGAAGCCGCCGCCCAAGCGAACGAGTTGCTCCCCGTCGCCGGCGCGGTGAAAAGCGAGCCCATCTTCCTAGCACGGATCGAAACGCTCGCCAGTTTAGGCCGGTGGGAAGAGGCCGACAGTTTGGTCTCAAGTGCTGGAAAGGGATTCCCACCGGAAGCGACAGCTTGCGCCAAGGCGACCTTGGCGGCCGCCCGAGGTTGGGGTGACCACGTAGCGACCCACCTCCTGTCCGCCCTTGAGAGTGCCGGAACTCGGTGGTCCCGCGTCAACTTCATCGCCAACTATGCCTTGCAGTTAGGGCACACCAATGTTGCCTTGAACGCTTGGAATCGTTTGCTGGACGAACCTCGGTTTGCGTTCACGGCGGCCACCGGAATTATGGGTCACCTGCCGGACCGATCATTCGCCGACTATGAGCGTCGAGCAGTTCGCACCCTTGCCCGTTTGCAACCAAGGGACGGCGAATATCAGGCCGAAAACGCCTACCTTAATCTGCTGGGAAATGAAAACATCGACCAATCTGTCGAAACTTTTCAAAGACTGGCCGGCAACCACCCTGATTCTCCGAATCTGACAATTGGTTTGTCGTTCGGACGGCTGCGACAAAACCGTGTGGAGGATTCGCTCAGCCTCATTGAGTCGCAAAAATTGGATTGGGCGGCAGCGGAGCCGCATCACCGGGCCATCTACGCGGCAGTCTTGGCTGCCAACCACCAACTGCGGGACGCGCGAGTCGTGTCATCGGGGATCAACCTCAAGCTACTTCGGCCGTTAGAATTGAAACTGATCCGCGATCTCGTGTCAGACCGGTAGCTTTTCGCGCGTCAGGGACCAGTAACGTTTGGCAGCGGAATCCCCCGGAGCGCAAACAATCGCTTGATCGTGTCTTCGATCAGGTTGTTGGGGCAACTGGCCCCGGCGGTGACTCCCACGGTCACGCTTCCCGACAGCGGGAACCAGTCCAAGGTTTCGACTTCCTGGGACGTGTGCTGATTCCAGTGCTGGATGCAGCCCGCGGATTTCATCTTGGCGGCATTCTTGATGAAATAGGTCGGAAGCACTTTTTCACCCATTTCCGCCAGATGCGATGTATTGGAGGAATTGTAGCCGCCCACGACAATCAGCAGGTTCATGGGTTCACGGAGCATCTTTTGGAGGGCGTCCTGACGGTCTTGGGTAGCTCCGCAGATCGTATCGAAAACCCGGAAATGTTCGCTGACACGATTCGCCCCATATTTCGCTTCCATGGCCCGACGGAAGCGCCGTTGGACCTCCTCTGTCTCGCCCCGTAGCATGGTGGTCTGGTTGGCCACGCCTACGGCATCCAAGTGCAAATCCGGATCAAATCCCGGAGAATGGGCGCCCCGGAATTTTTCGAGGAACTGCTCCCGACTGCCGCCGCTGGCGATGTAGTCACAGACGTAGTCCGTCTCTCCGAGATCGAACACGACCAAGTAATGCCCGGTGCCGTTGGCAGTCGCCTGCGAGGTGGTCGCCTTCGTCTCCTCATGCTTGGCCTTCCCATGGATAATGCTCGTGACGCCATCCTTGCTGTATTGGCGCACTCGTTTCCAGACACTCATCACGTCGCCGCACGTCGTATCCACCGTCTGGCAACCAATCGCCTCCAAGCGCCTCCGCGTGGCCACTTCCGTGCCAAAAGCCGGGATGATCACCACGTCGGCCGAAGTGAGGTTGAGCGCCGCTAGTTCCTCATCCGTCGGCTTGGGCGGGATTGAGACGATGCCTAAGTTTCGAATCTGATCGTTGACCTCGGGATTGTGGATGATTTCGCCCAGCAGAAAAATGCGGGTTGGCTCCGGAAAGACCCGCCGCGCCGCGTAAGCGAGGTCAATCGCCCTTTCCACGCCGTAGCAAAACCCGAATTCCTTCGCCAATTTCACGGTTAGGTCTCCTTGGGAAAGGACCCCACCATTGGCGCGAATCTGCTCCACCAATTGGCTCCGGTAATGGGCAACCACTTGCGCGGAAACAGCCTCCATCACGTCGGGACGACGCAGGTTGACCTTCTTCGGGGCTCCAGTTCCGGCAGACTCGGGCGGCAAAGACGTGGACATGTCGGCGCCCAGTCTAGTTGCCGGCAGGTCAGCGTCGAGAGCGCATGCGCTGGCGCCACGAACACGCTTCCCAGTTCCCGCCGCCAATTCCAAGCTGCGGCAACGCCATGAATCCCCGAATCACCTGTTGCGGCCTCCTGGCCGTGGCCCTTGCCCTATTCCATGGCTGCGCTGCGTGGTCCACGGAACGTGGATACGTTCTCGTCGGAGTCGCCCGGGTGGACGTCTCCCCCACCAATGCCGTTCGGCTTATGGGTTACGCCGCCCGCGCCCAATTGCCCGCCCCCACCAACATCGCCCTACGCATCCACGCCCGGGCCTTGGCCATCGGTGAGGGCAGCAACACCGCGCTGCTGCTGACGCTCGACAACTGTATCCTGCCGGGCGAGGTCACCCACGAACTTCGGACTCGCCTCGGACGACGTTTTGGCCTCGCGGAGGCAGGCATCACGCTGAGCGTCACCCATACCCACAGCGCTCCGTGCCTGCGCGGAGCCGCGCCCAACATCTTCGCCGCCGACATGACTGCAGAGGATCACATGCAGATCGGAATTTACACCGATTTCCTGCTGGGCCGCCTTGAGGAAGCCGCCGCGGCCGCCTTGAATGACCGACGTCCGGCCCGGTTGGCTTGGGGACAGGGCTCAGTCGGTTTCGCCAAGAATCGTCGCACTGCCGGCGGGCCGGTGGACCATGCCCTGCCCTTGCTGCGCATCACCGCACCGGACGGGAGCTTGCGGGCGGCCTTTGTGAACTATGCCTGCCATTGCACGACGCTCAGTGGCGAACTAAACGCCGTTCACGGTGACTGGGCCGGTGTCGCCGCACAGGCGCTGGAGCGCGACCATCCGGGGATCGTCGCGCTCGTTGCCATCGGTGCCGGTGCCGATTCCAATCCCGATCCCCGCGGCTCGTTGGCGCTGGTCGAACGGCACGGTGAATCGCTGGCCCGCGAAGCCAACCGCTTGCTCGCCACCACGCTCACCGAGTTGACCAATGCGCCAACCTGCCGCCTGCAAACCATCCAGGTCCCGTTCCAGCCGCATTTCACCCGCTCCCAGTGGGAATCCCGGGCGAAAAGCGCCGGCATCGTCGGCTACCACGCCCGCAAGTGGCTCGCCCGGCTGGACCACGGCGAAGCCCCTTCGCCCACCCTGGCCTACCCGGTCCAGACTTGGTGCTTCGGCGACCAGCTCGCGCTGGTGTTTCTCGGCGGTGAAGTCGTCGTGGACTACTCGCTGCGCCTGAAACGCGGACTCGACGCGTCGCGACTCTGGGTCAACGCCTACGCCAACGATGTGCCGTGTTACATCCCGTCGCGGCGCGTCCTCGGTGAAGGGGGCTACGAGGCTGAATCCTCGCTCTGGTATTACGACCGCCCCCAGCAGCTCGCGCCGGAGACCGAGGACCTTATCATCGAGGCCGTCCGTTCCCAGCTTCCCGCCTCGTTTCGGGTGGATGAACGGAAATCTGAGAATCCGCCCGCGAAATCACCGGCCGAAGCCAAGGGCGCCTTTCGGTTCCGCCCCGGCATGGAGATCGAATTGGTCGCCAGCGAACCGCTGATCGAATCGCCCGTCGCCATTGATTTCGGCACCGACGGCCGGCTCTGGGTCTGCGAAATGCGCGACTATCCCACTGGTCTGGACGGCAATGGCAAACCCGGCGGACGCGTCAAGGTGCTCGCGGACAGCAACGGCGACGGCCGTTTCGATGAGGCGCAAATCATTGCCGACGGCCTGTCGTTCCCCACCGGCCTCATGGCTTGGCGCGACGGCGTAATCGTCTGTGCTGCACCAGATGTGTGGTTCTTCGGACCCAACGCTACGCCCGGCCGCCAAGTGGTGGGAAAGCCGCCCCCGGCTGTCGCATCAGGCGGTGACCGGACGAAAACGCCCGACCCACCAAAGCCAGGCGAGGCGCCTGTCCCAATAAGGGGCTGGTATGCCACCCAACTCCTCACCGGTTTCGCCACCCACAATTTCCAAGCCCGCGTAAATGGCCTCCGCTGGGGTCTCGACGGTTGGGTTTACGGTTCCGGCGGGCTTTTCGGCGGCAAGATCACGGTCACGCAAACCGGAAAGACATTCGACTGCTCCAATCGCGACTTCCGCTTCAAACCCAACACGGGCGAATTCGAGCCTCTCGCCGGCGTGAGCCAGCAAGGCCGCGTCCGAGACGACTTTGATCAATGGTTCGGCCAGGACAACAGCACGCTCCTCTGGCACTTCCCCCTGCCCGACCACTATGCCGGCCGCAATAATCACGTCGCTCCACCCGCAACCCGCATCGTCCTGCCCGCGGCCGCCGGCGAAGATGTTGGCCGGGTCTTCCCGGCTTCCCGCACACTCCAACGTTTCAACGATCCACACGCTGCCAATCGTCTCACCAGCGCTTGCGGGCCGGAACTCTACCGCGACGAGCTCCTCGGCGCCGAATTCTACGGCAACGCCTTCGTGTGCGAACCGGTCCACAACCTCGTCCGCCGCGCGGTGCTCGTGCCCGACGGCATCAGCTACACGACGCAGCGCGCGGCGGACGAGGCGGCCTCCGAGTTTCTCGCCAGCACCGACAACTGGTTCCGCCCCGTCGAAGTCCGCACCGGCCCGGACGGCGCACTCTGGGTGGTGGACATGTATCGCTTCGTCGTCGAACACCCGCGCTGGATACCGGCCGAACGACTCAAGGAGCTCGACCCACGGGCCGGTGCAAACCGCGGGCGCATCTGGCGCGTGTTCCCGACCGGGAACAAGCCGCGCGCGATCCGAAATCTGGCAAAACTCGCCCCGGCAAAGCTCGCTGAAGTCATCGGTTCGCCGAACGGCGCGGAACGCGATCTCGCCCACCGCTTGCTCGTCGACAAATTCTCCGCCAAGGCTGGCGTGCTCCGGTCCGACTCGCCTGTGAAGTCGACTGGCACCGCAGCTTCCCCCTCTCCGCCCGCCCAAGCGGGGGGAGAGGGTCGGGGTGAGGTGGGTGCTCAGGGCGCGCCGACGTTCTCCGCAGCGGTCGCTGCGGTTCTCAATCGTATCGCGACCACCTCGTCCCATCCCGCCAGTCGCGCCCAATCCCTCGCGACACTCGCCCAACTCGGTTCGCTGTCGGACGAACTACTCACGAGTGCCCTTGGTGATCCTCACTCGGGCGTTCGGAGGTTCGCCGTGACATTGACCGAACCGGGAGCAGGGCTCTCTGAGCCGCAGGCTTTCCCACACAATCCTATTCGCGGCTCGGAGAGCCGCGCTCCCGCTGCCTTGCTGACGCTCACCAATGATCCCGATTCCGGCGTTCGCTACCAACTCGCCCTGACGCTCGGCGAGTTCCGTGACCCGGCAGTTGGCCCGGCGCTGGTCGCCCTCGCCCGCCGCGACGCGACCAACACTTGGCACCGCGCCGCAATCCTCAGCTCCGCCATGGCCGCGCCGGAGGCGTTCGCCGCCGCGTTGGCGCCCGAAACCGATCCAGCGCTCTCTCCGCTGCGTGATGCCGTGCTTTCGGCGTTTGTTGCCGCCGGCCAAGCATCCGCGCTGGCTCGCTGGCTCAGGGCGGCATCCGCTCCGGCAGGCTCGCCGGAGCGCACCACGGAAGCACTCAGTCTCCTCGCGGCCCTGCAATCCCGTTCCGAACTTTCCGCCGCGCTGGAAGCCGATCCGGCCGCCGCTCCCGTGCTCACGGCCTGGCGACAGAGCTTCGCCGATCGTGGCCGGGCGTTGGCGGCCGACTCTGCGCAGCCTGACCGCATTCGCGCCGCGGCCGTGACGCTGCTGGCCGAGTCGGCCCGCGCCAACCGGGAGCGACGCACCGAACTTGTCTCCCTGCTCGCGATTGACCTGCCTTTTGCCGCTCAGCAGTCGCTGATCTCCGGGCTGCGCCGCCAGGAAGCGCCGGAACTCGCCGCGGAGTTACTCGCCGGCTGGCAGCAACGGCCGGCCGGCCAGCGGGCCGAACTCGCCGCCCTGCTGCTCGGCCGCGAGGCGTGGACTCTCCCGCTGCTGGCGGCCGCCGCTGCCGGGACCGTTGCGGTCGCGGAGATTTCCCCGAGCCAACGCCAGCAACTTCGCCAGCATGGCAATGCCGCCATCCGGGAGAGGGCGGCCGAGCTGTTTCCCGCCGCCGCGACCGACCGCGACACCCTCGTCGCCAAATTCGCCGCGGTCGCAAATTTGTCCGGCGACCTGACCCGCGGGGCGGGCCACTTCGACCGGCTCTGTGCAAGCTGCCACGCGCTTCGCGGCCACGGTCACGACGTGGGGCCTGATCTCGCGACGTTCCGAGGTAAGCCGACCGGTGATTTCCTGACCGCCATCCTGGATCCGAACGCCGCCATTGAGCCGCGCTTCCTCGCTTGGACCGCGGAGCTGAGGGACGGCCGTGCCCTGACGGGCATCGTGCGCGACGAATCGGCCACGGGACTGAAGTTGATCCAACCCAGCGGCCAGATGGAATCGCTTCGCCGCAGTGACCTCGCCGGGCTCACGCCCAACGCGCAGTCGCTCATGCCCGAAGGCCTGGAACAGGGCCTCAAGCCCGCCGACTTCGCGGACCTGATCGCTTGGATCAAATCCACCCCGGCCGCCCTCGGCAGTGCCGGCACAGAACAAGCGGCCGAAGCACGTCGCCAGTTCGCCAGTCTGGGTCCGACCAAGGTCACGCAACTGGACTCGCCCTACGATCCCCTGCCCTATCCCTCGTGGCTAGGCACGCAGCCGCTGAATTACTGCCGGCAGACCGACGGCCGGTCACGGCTCACCGTCCGGTTTGAGTCGCCCGCGCCCAGCGGTGGAGCGGTGCTGCTGCGCTTCGCCGCCGCGATGGGTTACGCGTCGCAACCCGCGGGCAAGTTCACGCTCCGGCTCAACGGCACGGTATTGCTCGATTTCAACGTAACCCTCGACGACGCCACTTGGCGCAGCGCCGACGGCCGCGCGGTGCTCCGCTACCTCGTCCGCGAAAACGGCGGCCAGGACAGCAACGGCGTGCTCGAACTCGAAGTCGCCTCCGACCTCCTGAAGCCGGCGGGCAACGCCCTGGAAATCTCCGGTTCCGCGAACGACAGCCAGCGCTGGTTTGGCATCTACTTAATCGGCGAGTAACGCGCCGATCCGTTAATCTCGCACCAACCGCCAACGACGGGCACGGAGCGGAGGCACCGCCGCATCGATAACTTCCCCGGCTCCACCGGTGGTTTGGAGCGCCAAGCCCAGCTCACGAATTCGCTCCGCCAACGACTCATAGCTTGCCCGGCGCGCTTCGTATTCTCGCCGCAGGCTATCGACGCGCTCGCTGAGTTGCCTCCGCGTGGGATCGGATGGGGCCAACTGCGCGAGCTTTTCCTCTATTTGCAGCCGGCCAGCCCTGATTTCCTCCGCCTCGTTCTGCCGTTCTTGGGCCGCGCGCTCCATGAGGTCCCGTTCCTTCATCCCCTTCTCCGATCGCCGAGCCCGGCTCCGGTCGAGGTAAGCTTCAACGACCCCATTGGCGAGATCCGCCGCAAGTTGGGCATTCCCGGCCGCAACCTGAACCTCCACCAGAGACGTGTTGCGATATTGGGTAACGCGGAGCCTTTCGCGCAGCCAAGCAGGAGCTTGTTCGGGCGTCATCGATGAATTGGCTTCCGCCGCCTTGGCCAAGCCAAAACGCTCGGTCACCTGCCGCAACACCGCGAGGGAACGGATGACTTCAAACTCCGTCTGGATGAAGTAGGGATCGTAGCCACCGGCTTTGCCCGGGTCGACAGCCACCGAGGGAGCATCCAAGCGCAGCCGGGCCGTGGCGACGAACAGTTTCGGTGCCATGGCTTGGGAAAACGCCCAAACGCCACCCAGCGTCAGCAGCCCAACCCCGGCAGCCTGGAGCAGCCGGCGTCCAATCCCGGTCCTCCCGCCTGCGGACTCCGCGCCGAGCAGGCGCCGCACGCGCTCACCCAAAGCGCCGCCATCCGCGGCGAGGGCCAGCACGGGAATTCCGACGTTGCGCTCGGCCAATGCGACCAAGGCCCGGGCGACGACCCGCCCGTCGCCCACGGCCTGCGCGGCCAGATCATCGCAGCAGTTCTCGCGTTCGGCGCGAATACGTTCCGAGACCCACCAAACCGCGGGATGGTAGAACAGCAGCGCTTCGATCACCCGCTGGCCCAGATTCACCAGGTAGTCATGCCGGCGCAGGTGGGCGAGTTCATGGGCCAGGATCGCGTCCACTTCACCGGGGCGCAGGCTCGCCATCATTCCCACCGGCACGAGGATCACCGGCCGAAGCCAGCCGAGCACCAACGGGGCGCTGATGACGCCGGATTCCAGCAGCCGCACCGGGCGGGACACCTCGAGGCGTCGCGCCAGCTCCCGCAGCCGGCCAGCCCACGGCTCGCCCAGCGGGACGACGTTGCGTTCAGTGAGGCGCCGGGTCTGCCACCAGCCGCCGATCAGGCGCACCCCAAACCCGGCCGCCCCGAGAATCCACACGAGCAGCACGGCCCCTCGCCACGGCAGATTGTAAGCTCCGGGCGCCATTCCGGGCGCCGTGCCCGACGGCGTAGCCGCCATGGTGCCGGAGCCGCTCCGACCGGCGACCAAGGGAAGCCAATCGGAGCCGTCGAGGACTAGCCAGGTTGCCACGGGCAGGACGGCCATCAGTCCCATCGCCGCGCAGGCGAGCTGGTAACGCGTCGCGGCGGTGGCCTGACGCAACCGGGCCAGGCCGACCGCCAGGAGCGCGGCGACCGCAGTTCCCTGCCACAGGAAATGCAGCAGGACTTCGGCCCAGCGGCTGGCCGCAGGATGGCGCACGAGTTCAAAGATTGGGTTCATGGTCATTTTCCTTCGAGGGTGTCGAGCAACCGGCGCAGTTCGCTGACTTCCGCCGCGGACGGCTTCCGCCCGGCCAAGGCGTGCAGGACCAATTTCTGGGCCGAGCCACCAAAGGCCCGTTCCAACAGGTCATCCACCAACTGCCGCTGGGTCGTGGTCTCCGGGACCGCCGGCGTGAACACGTGGGTTCGCGCCGAATCGTCGCGGGTCACCAACCCCTTCTCCGTCATGATCTGGAGCAGCTTGAGCGCCGTCGTGTAACCGGTGTCGGCTCCGAGCTCTTCGACGACCTGGCGAACGGTGCTGGGGCCAAGACGCCACAGCGCCCGAAGAATCAGCAGCTCCGACTCGGTGGGTCGGGGGATTGGATTGGAAGGCACGCGCCCTTAAATACGAATTCTTTCGTAGATGTCAACGAAGACCTTCGTATTTGGGTGGGCCTTACCGCAATCACGAGCCCGTCAGGACTCGAAAGCCGGCTGGGCCGGGAGCGTCCGGGCGATTTCCTCCACCCGATATCCGAAGCCCGCGCCGGCGACCGACGCCAAATCCACGACGCCATTCCGTCGTTGGTAGAGGCCGGGATGCACCTTCGCCTCGGGGGCACTGGCTTCGGGGTAGAACTGCATCGCGTTGGTTTCCACGCCCATGATCGTCGGCACGTGGGCGGCCAGCAGGCAGTGGGGGATCTGCGCGAGCATGGGATTGGTGAGGTCCTGCACCATCAGCGTCAGGCCATGGGCCTGCGCCCAACATGCCGACAGCAGCGCGCCGGACTGCGTCTTGCAGGTCTTGAGCGCCACGCCGTTCCACCCCAGTTCCCGGCCGCGCCGGACTTGCTTCCAGTCGTGCGCGCTTTCGTCGAGGAACAGCGGCTTTCGGGCGCTGACGCTGTGGACGTCGATGGGATGCTCCGAAAGTTCGTAGGGAAACGGCTGCTCGACATACAGCAACATGCCGAACAGGCGCGGATGCTCATCGCGCAAGCGGTCGAGGACAGCGCAGACGTAGGCCGGTTCGCGGACCGTGCAGTTGAAATCGGCGGTGAGCCATTCCACGCCATGCGCCACGGCAATTTCGCCCACCTTCACGAGCCGGCCGTAGTCCCAGCCGGCGTCATTGCCGCGGAGCTTGATCTTGAGGCATTTCAGCCCGTCGCGCCGAATCCAGTCACCCAGCAGCACGGGATAACCATCGTCCGGCTCATCGCCGCGAAGTTCCGAGGCGTCGAGTGGGTCGAGTCCACCAACCAGGTGCCACGCCCGCAACTGCTTGAGCCGCTGGGGGCGGAGAAACTCGGCCGGGAACCTGCCGGCAAACGAAACCCGGGAACCGGCAGCCGGCTGGAGGAACGCCGCCAAATCACGGTTCAGGAAATCGGCCCCATAGGTCGCATACGTCGGACGACGATGGAGCTGGCCAAAGGCGTCGTGCAGCGCGAGGTCAAAGGCAGAGCCGCAGACCAACGCGGCCAGCCAGGGAACTTCGCCGGGACAGGCCGCTGCGCCGGTTCCACCGCCGGCCAGCCGGCTTGCATTGAAATCGTCCAGCAACCGCGGCAGCAGCAGTTCGGTGAAATCGTGGCCGAGCTCCAACGGATGGCCCCAATCGGCGAAATTGGCCCACGCATGGGCCAGCACCTCGCAGAAGAGTTTCAACGCATCGTGCCGCGGAGCGTAGGGCGACAGGCTGGGCCAGACCCACTGCACGCTCAGCGGGGTTTCGCCCCAGCCCTCCGCCACACGCCCATCGCGTCCCACGACCCGCAGGCGCACCCGGGCACAGGTCACCGACGTGAGCGCCTCCGTGCCGAACTTCAGCGGCACCCGCGTCTGCACCGGCAGGAACCACAACGTCGCGCCGGTGACGCGGCAATCGGTGCTTTTGCGGGCGATGAGCGCGGGTGAAAAGGGGTCCATCGGCTGGCCCATGATTGGACCACGGCCGCCAACTGAAAAGGGATTACCTCGGTCGAGTCCGGCACGTGGCGGAGCCTCCGCCCGGCAACAAAAGGGCACCGGAACTACCCTCGGTAGCCCGGTGCCCCAATGCCGCCCGGCCCACGAGGCTCAGTCCTCCGCCCGTTCACCGCTCGGGGCCATCTTCACCAGACGCGGCATGAACTCGGCCAGCACGTCCACCAGATCGCTCTGCGCCGCCATCACCTGGTGGATGTCCTTGTAGACGCCGGGCACCTCGTCGAGGCCGGCGGAGATCAGGTGGACGTTGCGCTCCTTCAGCACCGGGTTCACGGCGTTCCATGCGAACGTCTCCACCGCCTTCGTTCGGCTCATCACCCGGCCGGCGCCATGCGACGCGGAACCAAGCGAACCTTCGCCGCCCTTGCCGCGGACCACGTAACCGGGCGTCGCCATCGAACCAGGGATGATCCCCAGCACGCCGGCGTGCGCGGGCGTCGCGCCCTTGCGGTGAACGACCACGTCGCGCGCCACGCCATTGACGACGTGGCGCTCCTGCCACGCGAAGTTGTGGTGATTCTCGATGTCGGCGAGCACCTGCGCGCCCAGATGCGCCGCGATGTGCCGGTGAATCAGCTCATGGTTGGCCGCCGCATAACGGCCCATCAGCTCCATCGCGGCCCAGTATTCCCGGCCCTCGAGCGAATCGAGCCCGAGCCACGCCAGGTGGCGATATTCCCTGGGCAGCTCCGGATGCATGGCCATCGCCAGCTTGCTGTAATGGTCGCACACGGCCGCGCCAGTGCCGCGGCTCCCGCTGTGCGAGAGCAGCGCCAGGTATTCGCCGGGCGGGAGTGCTAGTGGCACCGGCGTCCCCGCCTGCGGCTTTACCGTGAGCGTTCCGAATTCCACGAAGTGGTTCCCGCTCCCGCTCGTTCCGAGCTGCGCCCAGGCACGGTCGCGGTTGCTTTGGGTCGGCTTCGACACGGTCCAGTCCGCATCCAACACCTCGTGCTGACGTCGTTGCTTGAACGTCGCGCCGACACCGAAACGCGTCTCCGCCTCGATGGCCCGCACCAGTTCCTCGTGCCGTTCGCTCAACGCCGAAACCGGCCAGTCGAGCACCGTCAGCTTCATGCGGCACGCGATGTCCACACCCACGGCGTAGGGGATCACCGCGCCTTCCGTCGCCAGCACGCCGCCGATCGGCAGGCCGTAGCCGACGTGCGCGTCGGGCATCAGCGCGCCGGCGACCGACACCGGCAGCTCGCACGCCCGCGACATCTGCGCCAGCGCCTGCGAATCCAGGTCGGCACCCCACTGCCGCCACGGGGCGTTCCCGGGCGTGAAGGTCGTCGGCATGGCGATGAGCGCCTGCGCAAACTCGGCGCGCAGTTCGTCGTTCACGAACGCCGCCGGATCGCGGAACACGGCTTCGACGGCCGCGGGAATCTGCTGCTTGTCGTTTCCGGCGAGGCAGAAGCGGGAGATGAAGGCGAGGGCGGCCCGGGTGGGTTCACCCGGCGGCACGCCCAGTTGGGCAAGGTGCTTTTGGTTCATGGGAAGTCGGTCGGTTCAACAGTGATGCGCCACTGGCCCGGCGCGACGGGTTCCAGGGCAATGCGGTTGGACAGGAACGCCCGGATCACTTCGACGTTCGTCCGGGTGTGGCCGCTGGGCTCAGTGGTGGTGAAACTGCCGCCGCGCGCCAGCGCCAGTGGCAGCAGAAGTTGGTCGGCGAGGTGTTCGTCCACCACCGTGCCACTTGCGAGGAACGCCTCCGCGGCGCTAACCGCTTCGTCCGCCACCTGTTCCGAACGCACCCGCGGCGCGCCGAAACCGGTGAAGACATTCGCGAAACCATCGGCGTCCGCGGAGACGTGCAACGAATTGCCCGGCCCGAAGGCTTCGGTGTGCTCCTCAATCGTGCAGCGCTCCGGCGCCAACGCGAGCCGTTGACGGACGGCCGCCAACTCCCGCTCGCCGATGTGCCGTGGCAATCCCGCGAGGCAGACGGTGGCCGAGAGTTGTCGTTCACCACCGACGCCGCCGGCGCCATCGGTGCAGCGCAGACTGGCAGTCTGCGGTGTCGCGGATTGGCAATCCGCAGGCGTGGCTTCTTCCGACGTGTTGCCGACTGCCAGTCGGCGAAACTGCAGGTTGCCAACCTGCGCTACCGGCAAGCCATGGGCGTCCAGCCGCAGCGCCTTCAGCTCCTGCGCCGGCCGGATGGCCACGCGGCAGCGCCCGCCGCCGTTCGGATAGAACCCGGCACGTTCCAGCGCTGCCTCCACGTCGAAACCGATCCGGCGGAGCAACGGCAGGAACGCCCGCTCGATGAACGGGAACGGCGGCGCGAAAGGATTGTGCGTCCCGCCCTCCAGCACGACTTCGCTCGGCCCATGCGCCAACAGCAGCGGCGGCAGGATGGTCTGGAGCAGCAGCATCGTGCTGCCGGCGCTGGCGATCTTGAACTCATGCGCACCGGCCACGACGGCACCGGGCCGGAAGGTCAGTTCCTGCGAGTTGAGCGCGGCGCCATCCACCGTGGCCGAACCGATGCGCGCCGCCGCCCCCACGCAGGCCAGGTGCTGGCGCATGAGTCCCGGCTTGGGCCGCCGTGCCCGGATGCGGCTGATGCGAAACGGCCGGCCGGTGATGACGCTCAGCGCCAACGCCGAACGCAGAATCTGCCCGCCGCCTTCGCCTTGGGAACCGTCGAGATGGATGAGTTCAGACATTGGTCCAAAGTGCTGTGAAAGTGTTGAATCCCCGTCCATGCGGATCGGGCCAGAAGCGTTGGGCAGTCGGTTGCTGGTTGATCCCGAGGTCATTCAATTCAGATGCAAAGGGGCGCTTGTCGGCCGTGAAGCCAATGAAGATTAGAACTCCGCGCCAATGACGGAAGAGTGCCTTGAGCCGCGTCTGGAGGGCGAATTCCTTCCAGCGCCGTGCATGGTCAATATGGGGATCCAAGCGGAACCCGTTACCATACTTCCGCACCTTGATCGTCGAAAGCCTGGCGAGCTGGACCATCTCCACGGCTCCACTCTTCTGAAGGCCAAAACAGCCCCATTTCAAACGGTCCTGGTCAGTGGCCAGAGGATTGCAACCGGCGGCCTTGAATGCAGGTGCAAGCGCGAGCTCCCACTCGACCTTGAAGGGCGCCTCCGGAGCCGTTGGGCGACGAAGTTCGTTGGCGGCGTAAAGGCCAACCGGAGCAGCGTTATGGTCGAACGCTTGGAGCGCCTCCAATAGGACGTTCCAGTTCACGGCCCGTGGCTGTTGATCATTCATATGAGGTTTTGGGCAAAGGTAGTGACGACAAGGGTGATGAAGCGTTTTCGTGCTCTACCACTGAGCTACTCCGGCGTCTTGGAGCCGGAGGCGGGACTCGAACCCGCGACCACGCATGTTGTAATGTAGTTTCATCGGCATTCGTCACAAAAGGGAGGGCAACGACCAGGAGTCGGGAAACGATTCATTGCTCTACCGCTGAGCTACGCGACGGGTTTCCCCGCCGTGGCCGGATTCGAACCGGCGACCAATGATTTCATGTAGTTCCCCAGGCATTCGTTGCCCAAATTGGGAAGCTGACGACGAGAAGAGTGAGAACGCCGGCCGTTCTCCTTGCGGAGCGCGACCGACCGGGAGTTGAACCCGAGCCTTGCGGCCTGCCATGTATTCTCACCGGCATTCGCCAGCCAAAGTGTGGACGCGTCCATCCGTGCCGTCGGTGGGGCGAGACTCTGTCGAGCCCAATTTGCCGGCGAAGCCGGCGCGAGCGCAGCGAGCATCTCGGGGTTGCGCGTAGATGCTCACTCCGTTCGCCTCGCTCCGCTCGTAAGTGGGCTCGACGGAGTCTCGCCCCACCCAGAGGCGGGTTGCGTCCAAACGTGTTTCAAAGATCAAGTTGGGGCCGACAAGTAGGGATGCCGAGACAGGACATTTAACAGATGTAGTCTCGACGGCATTCGGCCCCGAAATTCGCGTTAACCAGCGCCAATCGTTCCGTAGGAGACGAGGTGACGAGTCTCACTCTTCTCCAAACAGAGCCTCCTCACGTCGGCTCCTACGGAATTTCTCGGCGTTCCGTCCTAGGAGGGCGGGTTGCCGGCCCGAGGCCGCTTCCCGCCCTCCCGTGCGCGTGGCTCACACGGCCACGTCTTCGATCACTCCGACCCAGTGGTCGGCGTTGAGTTCGCCCTTGGCGAAAGTCGCCAGGAGCTCGAACACCGCGTCCGAGAACCCGCCGACATTCAGGATGTCAGCCCGCTCCTGCGCCTGCGTCGAGCCGTAGGGCTGGACATCCAGGCACACCAGCCGCGCGGCCGGGTTCCGCCGACGGAAGAGTTCCCACTCCGCCATCGTCTTCGTGCTGCGGCCGCCGCCTTCGCCGTCCACCCAGCTCTGGTTGTCCGACACCATGACCACGAGGTCGGCCGCGGCGTTCCGCCGGTTCAGCTCGCGCAACGGCGCGCTGCAGTTCGTTCCACCGCTCGGCAGGCCGGCCAACACCTTCGCGTTGGTCAGCACCGAATCGCGCGGGTTCAACCGCACCGGCACCACGTCGTCCGAGAACGGCAGGACTTCCGCGGCGCGGTTCTTCCGCACCAACGCCGCCGCCACGAGGGCCGCGACATCGAGGCACCGGACCGCCGTGGTCGAGCCCTTGCGGTGACCGGTCACCGGCGACTGCATGGAGCCCGACACGTCCGGACACACCACCACCCGGCCGGCGATCTCGGGCACGTTTTCCAGGGCGACTTCCATCGCATCCTGCAACGCCTCCCGCACCTCGCCGGGAACGGATTGCTCCGCCTGGGCGTGCGCCACCATGAGCTGATACGGGAAGACCCGCGCCCGCCGCACGTTGGCCGGCTCACGCAACCGCTCGGCCACCAGCTTGGTAACCTTGCGGTCGCCGAACACGCCATGCCGCGCAAAGGTGTTCAGGTTCATCCGCGTCATCTGCCACGGCGCCCGCCGTGCGATTGCGGTCCACTCGGCCTGGCCGAGGTTCAACGCCGTGAGCATTTGGAACGGCACCTCCGGCACGTCCTTGGACTCACCACGCTTGTAGGCCTCAAAGGCCCGCACGCACTCCGGCAGCGTGGCCGCGTCATGTTCCCGGCCCAGCAGCCAGCCGTAGAACGCCTTCCGCTGCGCCGACTCCGGCCGCGGGTGGACCATCTTCACGACGTCCGCCAGCGACGGGCTCTGGCCCACGGTCGCCCGGAAGAGCTGCTCGTCGGTGCGGCTGGCCAGCCATTGCTGGACGAGCTTCTTCGGCACCGAGCCGAGCGACTTCCGCCCGACCACGCCGGAGCGCAGGATCTGGACGAAGTTGCGGACCATCTTCCCGTCGTCACAGACGCGCGGGAACACCGCCTTCAGCTTCTCCGCGTCGAGCACGCTCAACGCCGCGCACAGCAGCGCCGGCATGTCCTTCATGTGACCGCGCTCGCGGCCGTAAACCGCGACCTTGGCCGTGAACTCCGGACCAGCCGCGCTCGCCAGCTCCAGCACCCGCTGCAACTGGGTCTCGGCGTCGGCGTAGAAGGTTCCGTTCAGGCAACCCGTCACGGCGTATTGCGCGAGGGCGTGCTTCGGGGTGAGGGCAAACGCCTTGGCGCCGGCCTCGTTCACCGTGTCCGCCTTGGAGAATTTTCCAGCCAAGGTCTGGAAGAGGGTTTTGTTTGCCATACTTAGTCTTTCGTTTTGTTCGAAACGACGTAATGCAACGGGCGTGCCAACCGGTGAAACAGGCACAAATTGGCCGTTTTGCTCAGGATTCAGCGTGGGCGGTAAAACTGCGTGAAGACAGTAGGCGCTTATACGCGATGACATTCGCTTTACGGCGACTACCAACCGGTGGCAGTCTCGCCCGTTGGGGCGGCGCGGCAGCACCGCCCTACCGGGCATAGATATGAAGAAGACCGTCGTGTTGGGCATCTTGGGCAGCGTGCTGGATTCGGGCTTCCACCAGGAGCGCTGGCAGAAGTGGCGGCCCACCGTTTCACTGTGCCAGCACGACGACCTGGTGGTGAGCCGGTTTGAATTGCTGCACCAGACTTCGCATCTCGACATGGCCCGCTGCGTGGCGGCGGACATCGGGCGCGTGTCGCCAGAGACGACGGTGAACCTGCATCCGCACGACCTGAAGGATCCCTGGGACTTCGAAGAGGTCTTCGCGGCTTTGCACGAATTTGCCCGCGGCTACGCGTTCAAGCCGGACAAGGAGGACTACCTCGTCCACATCACGACCGGCACGCATGTGCAGCAGATTTGCCTCTTCCTGCTGACGGAGAGCCGCCATTTCCCCGGGCGGCTGGTGCAGACTTCGCCGAAGGACAAGAAGGTGAAGTCGCCCGACGGCAAATACAGCGTCATTGATCTCGACCTGTCCCGCTACGACCGGATTGCCGCGCGGTTTCGCAAGGAGGCCAGCGAGGCGCGCAGCTTTCTGAAGTCCGGCATCGAGACGCGCAACGCCCGCTTCAACCGGTTGATCGAGCAGATCGAGCACGTGGCCATCCAGTCGCGCGATCCCGTGCTGCTCATGGGCCCGACCGGCGCCGGAAAATCGCAGCTCGCGCGGCGCATCTACGAACTGAAGAAGGCGCGGCATCAGATCGCCGGTGCGTTCGTGGAAGTGAACTGCGCCACGCTGCGCGGCGATGCGGCGATGAGCGCGCTTTTCGGCCATGTCAAAGGTGCCTTCACCGGGGCGCTGAAGGACCGCGCAGGGTTGTTGCGTTCCGCCGACGGCGGTCTGCTGTTCCTGGACGAGGTCGGCGAACTCGGTCTCGACGAACAGGCCATGCTACTGCGCGCGCTGGAGGAGAAGCGTTTTCCGCCGTTCGGCGGCGACCACGAGGTGACGAGCGACTTCCAACTCATCACCGGCACGAACCGCGACCTGGTAGAACGGGTTCGCGAGGGGCGCTTCCGCGAAGACCTACTGGCGCGGCTGAATCTCTGGACCTTCCGCCTGCCGGGCCTGCGGGAACGCGTGGAGGACATCGGGCCAAATCTCGATTACGAACTGGAGCAGTTCGCCCGCAAGCACGGCACTCGCGTGACCCTGAGCAAGGAAGTGCGGGAACGGTTCTTGGCCTTCGCCCATTCCCCCGAGGCGCGCTGGAGTGCGAACTTCCGCGACCTGAACGCCGCCCTCACGCGCATGGCGACGCTGGCCGAGGGTGGACGGATCACAGCGGCGGTGCTTGACGATGAGTTGGCCCGGTTGCGCGCGGCATGGGCGGAGCCGGAGATGGAAGACGACGAGGCGGAGCTCCTGAACGCCGTTCTCGGCCCGAAGCGGCTGGCGGAGATTGATCCCTTCGATCAGGCCCAACTCGCCTACGTGATTCGCGTCTGCCGCGAGTCCAAGAGCCAGTCGGATGCGGGCCGGAAGCTGTTCAAGGTCTCGCGCCTCGGCCGCAAGCATACCAACGATGCAGACCGCCTGACCAAGTATCTGGCCCGCTTCGCACTGACGTGGGCGGAATGCTCGGAAGGCTGACCTGCCGGTTTAGGCGGTGCCGGAGGCGGTGGGAGTCACCAGATTAGTGGAGACTACTTGGCCGAGGTCTGCGGGGCGTCCGGCAAAGTCGTCAGACCGGCGGCCGCCTGCTTCGCGCCTCTGACCATTGGCTCAGGATCAAGGCCGAGATACACGGTCCCCGCGATGGCGAAGACAATGGCGATCTTCGTCGCGCCACTGACCGGAATCCGGGTCAGGTCCGTGGCGATGCGGGGGAAGAAAGCGGAGCGGAGGATGCCGAAGTAGTAATACAGGGAAATCACCACGCCCACACATGCCACGAGCAGGGCTACAAGGAACAGTTTGTCGGTCGCGACGTGTTCGGCCACGGCCCGCAGCAGGTAAAATTTCGCGAAGAAACCGGCGAGCGGCGGAATGCCTGCCAGGCTGACCATGCCCACGGTCAGCGCCGCGGCGAGCCACGCCGACCGTTGTCCCAATCCCGCGAAGGCGCTGAGGTCATCGCTGTCGGTGTGCGCCACGACCACGCTGATGGCGGCGAAGGCCGTCAGCACGGTGAAGATATAACCGCCGAGATAGCTCATCACCGCCGCGGAACCATTCAGACTGGCGGCACCGATTCCCAGCAGCAGGAAACCCGCATTGGCGATCGAGCTGTAGCCCATGATGCGCTTCACGCTGCGTTGCGGGATGGCGCACAGGCTGCCATACAGGATCGTGACTATTCCAAAACCCAGGAACAGCCGGCCCCATTGCGCCGTCAGGTCGGGCACAACCCCAAAGGCGATGCGCAGCAGCAGGGCAAAGCCGGCCGCCTTTGAGCCGGTGGCCAGGAATGCCACGGTGGGTGCCGGCGCGCCTTGGTAAACATCGGGCGCCCACATCTGGAACGGGAACGCAGCGATCTTGAAGCCAAGGCCGACAACCGTGAGCAGTAGGCCCGTCACGAACAGCGGCGACTTGACCAATTCAGCCTGCTTGGCGGCGATCTCGAAGAAGTTGGTCGAATTGGCCGATCCGAAGATCAGCGCGATGCCGAAGACCATGAAGCCCGAGGCCAACGCGCCGAGGATCAGGTATTTCACGCCTGCTTCGATGGAGGCCGCCTTGTTCCGCTGGAAGCTGACCAGGACATAAAAGGTGATCGTGATCAGTTCGAGCGCGACGAACATCAGGATGAAGTCGTTGGCCGAGGCCGCGAACAGCATGCCCACCAGAGCGAACAGCGTGAGGGCGCAATATTCCGCGTAACCGACGAGTTTTTCCGACCAGTCGAGCGACAGCAGTAGCACCACCAGCGCCGCCAGCAGGAAGAAGCCCTTGAAGAAGTTCGACATGGCATCCACGACAAACATGCCGCCGAATGCGGTGCCGTCGACCGGCGACGCCCCGCCGGTTGCGTAGGTCAAGATGATACCAAGGAGGGTCGCCGCCCCGTAGCCGACGACTTTGCGGGCACCCGCGGGCACCCAAAGGTCGGCCAGCAGCACGCCCAGCCCCAGCAGGGTCACCAGAATCTCGATGGTCAGGAGCGAATAGTTCATCGGGCGGAAAGGATCAGTGGGCGGCAACCACGGCAGCCGGGGCGGTTCCAGCAGGTTGGGCGGGCGCGGCCGCCTTCACGATTTCGACGACGCTCGGCCGGATGCAGGCGACGAGCGAGTCAGGGCGGATGCCGAACCAAAGCAGTGCGGCCAGCAGGACGAGGAAGGGCAATCGACGCCAGTAGTTGGCATCCCCGACGTGATTGAACTCGGTCTTGGCCGGGCCGTGAACCACGCTGCGGATGGCCCGAAGCATGTAAACTCCGCCGATGATCAATCCGCCCCATGCGGCGGCGACCACAAACCAAGGGAACGCCTTCCAGGCGCCGAACATCACGCTGAGTTCACCGGGGAAGTTCGCAAAACCGGGCAGGCCGCAACCGGCCATGAATGCCATGACGATGGCGGTGCCGACGAAGGGCATCTGCCGCAGGAGTCCGCCGAATTTGTCCATGTCGGTCGTCCCACAGCGTTGGTAAAGGTAGCCATTCAACGCGAAGCTCAACGCAGCCAGCAAACCGTGGGCGACCATTATGACCACGACGCCGGTGATCCCCACCACACTCACGCTGGCCAGTCCGAGGAAACAGAAACCCATGTGGGCCAAGCTGGAATTGCCCAGCAGCAGCGCCATGTCCCGTTGCCGCATCGCGACCCAACCGCAATAGAGGATGTTGCCCAGACAGAGCAGCGCCAAGGCTGGCATCCATGGTTGCACCGCGGCCGGCAACAAGGGCCACGCCACGCGGATCAGCACGTAGAGTCCGACCTTTTTCAGCACGCCAGCGTGCATCATCGCGGTCGGCGTCGGGGCCGAGGCATAACCGAGGGCGGCCCACGAGTGGAACGGCCACAACCCCACCAACGTGCCGAACCCGAGCAGCAGAAGCGGGAAGATGATCTTTTGAGCCGATTCGCCGAGGGGCTTCTCCGCGAGCACTACCTTCAGCGCGGTCACGTCGAGCGTGTTCACGCCGGACATGACGTAGAGGGCAATCAATCCCGTCAGCGCCACCAACGCGCCAAGGGTCAGGTAGAGGGTGATCTGGAACGTGGCGTAAGTCTTCTGCTCGCCGCGGCCCCAGATGCCGAGCATCAGGAACGTGGGCACCAAGGCGATTTCGTTGAAGAAGTAGAGGAAGAACAAGTCGAGCGAGACGAATGCCCCGATGGCTCCGCCGGTCATCACGAGGAGCAGAAAATAAAACAGCTTCACCTGTCGCTCGATCTCCCAAGCAGCGCAGATCGCCGCGAACGAGACCAACGCAGCCATCAGGACAAGCCCGATGTTCAGGCCGTCTACCCCGACATGGTAGTTGAGGCCGACCGACGGAATCCACTGGGCGAGCTGCACAAACTGCATCTCTGCGGAACCGGCTTCGAAGCCAGAGAACAGCACGACGGCTTGGATCGCCGTCAGGGCGCCGGTCAGCAGGGCGATGGCGCGCAGGATGACCCGGTAATTGCCGGGCACGGCCAGCACCAGCAGCGCGCCAATGAACGGGGTCAGGAGAAGCGTGGTAAGCGAGGACATGGCAGGCTACTTGAGGGCGAGCAGGACGACCAGCGCGACGCCGGCCACGAAGACGAAGGTGTAGGTTTGCAGATTGCCGCTCTGCACAATGCGAAGGGCGCGGCCCAAGAGTTCGGTGCTGCCGTGCGCCCCGCGGACGACCAGACCGCTCATGACCCAGCGGTCGAACCAGTCCGCCAAACGGGCGACCAGATCGTGCAGCGGGATGAAGACGGCCTCGTAGATTTCATCGAAGTAAAACCGGTTCTTCATGCCCCGGGCGAAGGCGCCCAGCAGCTTCGGCAGGGGATCGCGGTCGGCATTCCAGTAAAGCGTGAAGGCCACCCAGGCGCCGATAAGCAACGCACCCGTGCCCATGACGGCCGGCAGCGGCGCATGGTTGAATGGCTCAAAGAGGACATGGTTGATCCCACCAAAGAACGCCGAGATCGTGGCCCCTAAGGAAATTTCAGCCGGCCCGACCTCCGCGTGATGAGCGTGGTCGGTGAAGAAATGGCTCGCCAGGTAGTCGCCCAAGGGCACCCATGCGATCGCCACGCTGGGAACCGCCAAGATCATCAGCGGCCAAGTCATGCTGCCGGGTGATTCGTGGGCGTGGCCGGCCGCCTCGCTGCGATTGCCGCCGAAGAAGGCCACCAACACCAGCCGAAGCATGTAGAACGTGGTCATCGCCGCGATCAGCACCCCGAAGCCGAACAGGACCGGGTGCCCATTCTCCACGGCGGCCAGCAGCACCGCGTCCTTCGAATAGAATCCGCTCAACGGCGGCAGACCGGCCAAAGCCGCCGTGCCCAGCGCGAAGGTGAGGAATGTCTTTGGCATCGCCTGGCGCAGGCCGCCCATCTTCCAGATGTCTTGCTCGTGGTGACAGGCATGGATCACCGAGCCGGCCCCGAGGAAGAGCATCGCCTTGAAACCAGCATGCGTCGTCAGATGATACATCGCCGCGTCCGGCCCGCCGCAGCCCACCGCCATCACCATGTAGCCGAGCTGGGATAGCGTGGAGTAGGCGAGGATCCGTTTGATGTCGTTTTGCTGGATTGCCATCAGGGCCGCAATCAAGGCGGTAAACGCTCCAATCACGCCGATGATGTCCAACGCGGAAATGTTTCCAAGGAACGCGAGCGCGGCGGGCCAGGCAGTTTCGGCCTGATAGAGGAAGAACACCCGGCAAAGCATGTAGACGCCGGCGGCCACCATCGTCGCCGCGTGGATCAGTGCCGAGACGGGCGTGGGACCTTCCATCGCGTCCGGTAGCCAGACGTGCAGCGGGAACTGCGCGCTCTTGCCCATTGCGCCCATGAAGATCAGCAGACCCGCCACTGAACTCAGGTTACCCAACAGGTCGGGGTGGGCGTCCAGCTTCTGGCTCAGTTCGGCGAAGTTCACCGTGCCAGCCGCGGCCCAGACCATGATGATGCCCAGAAGGAAGCCGAAGTCGCCAAGGCGGTTCGTGAGGAAGGCCTTCTTGGCGGCGTCCGCGGCGGATTCCTTCTCATACCAGAAGCCGATGAGCAGCCAGCTTGAGACACCGACCAGTTCCCAGAAGATGAACATCATCACCAGGTTGTCGGCGAGCACGATGCCGAGCATCGAGAAGGTAAAGAGGCTCAGCCCGATGAAGAAGCGCGGGAAGCTGCGGTCGCCCTTCATGTAACCGACGCTGTAAACCTGCACGAGCGCCGATACGCCAGTCACGACCAGGAGCATGAGTGTGGACAGCTTGTCTACCGTCACACCGAGGTTCACCGCCAAGTCACCCGCATGAAGCCACGAAAAAGGTGTCGCCGCGGCGACAGCACCGCCAAGGCCGAAAGTGAGGAACAGCACGAAGCTAAGGACGAAGGCCGTCGTCGTGGCCGCGATGGAGAAAGTTGCCGCGAGGAAATTGCTCCGGCGCACGAGCAGGGTGATGCCGGCGGCGGCCAGCAGCGGCAGCAGTAGGATGAACCAGGCGATATCCTCCGGCCGCGAACTGAAGGCCGGGGCGGCGGCGGTGATGGCGTTGTGGGCGGCGTGAGCGTCCATTATCAAAGTTTGAGGCTGGTGAGGTCCTCGACGTGGGCGGACTGGCGTTTGCGGTAGAGCGCCACGATCAGGGCGAGGCCGACGGCTACTTCCGCAGCGGCGACGGTGATGATGAAGAACACCATCACCTGACCATTGAGGTTGGAGTTATAGCGGGAGAACGCGACCAGCGCGAGGTTGGCGGCGTTTAGCATGAGCTCGAGGCCCATGTAGATCACCAGCAGGTTGCGCCGCGCCAACACGCCCAACAGCCCGAGGCTGAACAGCAGCGCGCTGACGACGAGGTAATGATGGAGTCCGGGAGTGAGGCTCATTTCAGCTCCTTCTTGCTCAGCAGGATGACACCGACCATCGCCACCAGCAGCAGCAGCGACAGGATTTCAAACGGCAGCAGGTATTGGGTAAACAGGATCTTGCCCAAGGGCTTGGTCGTGCCTTCCACCAACTTGTCGGCCATTGGTTTGGCGGTCGTCATCGCCCGGATGAGGATTCCCGCGATGACGGCGACCGCTATCGAACCGGCCCCCACCGCCACCTTGTTCAGCTTGCGGCGTTCCTCTTCCTTGAGGTCGAGCAGCATGATCACGAAGAGGAACAGCACCATCACCGCACCGGCGTAAACCAGCACCTGGATCGCCGCGAGGAAGAAGGCGTTAAGCAGCACGAACAGGCCGGCCATCGAGCAGATCGTCAGCACGAGGAACATCGCGCTGGTCACCGGGTTGCGGCTCAGCGGATTGGCGACGCACAGGAAGCCGAACAGCAGCGTCAGGCCGGCGAAGGCGTAGAAGAGTAGGTCTGGTAAGGCGGGCATGACGGGAAACCTAGTTCGTCGCGACGGGGAAAACTTCCTGCTCCTTCGCCTCTTCCAGCTTGTGCTTCCACTTCTGGGTGCCGGCGTGGGTGCCGCCAAGCTTCAGGAGCTTCTCCTTATTGTAGATCATCTCCTCACGGCACAGGCCGGTGAGCGAATAGTCCTTTTGCAGGAAGATGGCCTCCTCCGGGCAGACTTCCTGGCAGAAGCCGCAGAAGATGCACCGGAGCATGTTGATCTCGAACTCCTTCGGCATCTTCTCCGCGTTGGCCCGGTCGGCTGGCTGGCCTTCCGTTCCCGGCGGCGTGATCTTGATGGCCTTGGGCGGGCAGACAAATTCGCAAAGCTGACAGCTCACGCACTTCGTGGCGCCGTCCTGGTCCTTCACGAGGTAGGGCGCCCCGCGGTAACCCTCGGGCACGACCCACTTCTGCTCGGGATACTCCATCGTGACGGCCTTGCCCTTCACGAGGGTGTTGATGAGGTGCTTCGAAGTAACCTTGAGCCCGCCAAGGATGGCCGGCAGGTAGGTGCGCTCGTAAAACGTCAGCGGCGCGCGATCAACAACCTTGGTGCTCATGCGGGTGGTTATTTGGTGGTGAAGGCCACGATCAGGGCGGTGACGAGGATGTTGGCGAGGGCCAGCGGGATGAACCGGCGCCAGCCGAGGTCCATCAGTTGGTCGTAACGGAAACGCGGTAGCATCCAGCGGGTGTAGATGAAGACCACCATCAGGAAGGCGACTTTGGCGAGGAACCAGCCGATGTGAATCAGGCCGCCCAGCACCGAAGTCGCCACCTCGCTGCCAAAGGGCGAACTCCAGCCGCCGAGGAACAGCGTCACCATCATGCCCGAGGCGGCGATCATCGCGGCGTATTCGCCCATGAAGAACAGCGCGAACTTCATCGAGCTGTATTCCGTGTGGTAACCACCGACGAGTTCCGTTTCGGATTCCGGCAAATCGAACGGCAGGCGGTTGGTTTCCGCAAAGGCGGCGATCAGGAAAATGACAAAGGCCAGCGGCTGCTTCCAGATCAGCCACTGGTGCAGGCCACCGCTTTGGTATTGGACGACGGACGACAGGTTCAGGTCACCGACCAGCAGGAACACCGCAACCACGCTCATCCCCATCGCGATCTCGTAGGAGATCATCTGAGCGCTCGAACGGATGCTGCCGAGAAACGGATACTTGGAATTTGACGCGTAGCCCGCGAGCACGATGCCATAAACACCCAGCGACACGATGCCGAAGGTGTAGAGAATGCCGACGTTGAGGTCGGCGATAACCATCGGATTCGCTGCGTTGCCCAAGGACGAGCCGAACGGAATCACCGCGAACGTCATCAACGACGGCACGCAGGCAATCGCCGGGGCGAGCCAGAAATAGACCTTCCGCACGTAGCTCGGTGTGAAGTCTTCCTTGAGGAACGACTTCAGGCCGTCCGCCATCGGCTGGAATATGCCCAACCGCACGAGCCAAGGCCCAATCACCGGGATGAACTCGACGAAGAACGGCGCGACCCGGTTCGGGCCGGGGCGGTCCTGAATCCATGCCGACACCTTGCGCTCAACCAAGACCGAGTAGGCAACTCCGCCCATCCCAATGGAGAAGACCAAGATCACCTTCAGCACGCTGAAGAGGACGAACTGCGTCGTGGGGTCGAGAAATTTGATCGAATCCATGTCGCGTCAGATCTGAACAGTGACTCCGGTGTCGCCGACCTTGGCCCATTCGAGTCCGGCCAAGGCGGAAACTTCATGCGCCATCTGGTTGAACAGCCCTTCGATGCTGCTGAAACTGTTCTGGCCGGTGACATTGTGGACCAACTCGTGGAGGAACTCCCCCTCGGCGCGGGCGTCCCCTTTCGGCTCCACGGCCTTCATGAACTTCTGCACCCGCCCCTTCACGTTGACGAACGTGCCGCGCTTCTCGGCGTGGGCGCAGCCTGGAAGCAGGTAGGTGGCGGCGGCCGTGGTCGCATTCGGCAGGATGTCGCTGACGATCAACGTCTCCAACTTCGCGAGCAGGTCCACGCCAATGCCGTGCTTGGTCACGTCCTCACCGAAGACGATCAGGGTCCGGATCGAACCGCTTCGGATGCCGTCGGCGATCTTCGCCAAATTGCGGCCCATCTCGGCGTGGCAGTCCACGATGCCGGTGAAGATGGCGCCGTTCGTATTGGGGTTGCGATCCGCGCTCACCAGCAGCTTGTCTGCCTGCCCTTGCCGCGGCACCGAGTCCGTTATCGCGCCTAGCTTAGTCGCCAGCTTCTTGAGCAGGTAAAGCTCCTCGGTCGTCTGGCGGGCCGAAGCAACGACAGCCACGCTGCCCCGGGGGGCGGCGGCCAGCTTCGCGGAAATCTCCTTCAACGCGGTCGCCCAACCCGACTTTGCTCCGTGCACCAGCACGTCCTTGAGGCGATCTTCGCGGGCGACCCACTTGTAGTTCAGCCGGCCCGAATCACACATCCACGGCCCGTTGACCGCGTCGTTGTCGCGGGGTTCGTAGCGGTGGATCGTGCCTTCGCGGGAACCGATGGTGATGTTGCACCCGGTGCCACAGCTCGTGCAGACGCTCTTGTTTTCCTTGAGGAACCAGACCCGCATCTTGAACCGAAAATCCTTCGACGTCAGCGCGCCCACCGGACAGAGGTCCACGGTGTTGAGCGTGTAGTTGTTGTCGAAGGCCCCTTCCTTCCACGCCGCGATGGTGTTGTAAGAACCGCGGTTCACGATGCCGAGCGCGTCGTCCCCGGCGATGTCCTTCGTGAAGCGGATGCAACGGGTGCACAGCACGCAGCGTTCGTCGTCGAGCACGATGCGCGGCCCGAGGTCCACGGCCTTGGGCTTGTGCACCTTCGCCTCGACAAACCGACTGCCGGCTTGGCCGTGCTGCACGGAGTATTCCTGCAGCTTGCATTCGCCGGCTTGGTCACAGATCGGGCAGTCCAGCGGATGATTGATCAGCAGCGATTCCAGCACCGCCTCGCGCATCTGCTTCGTCGCGGGCGAATTCGGATACAGCTCCATGCCCGGCGAAATCGGCGTCGCGCAGGCGATCGCTCCGCGCGGCGTCTGCGGCTCGTAGGGCAGCACGGACTTCGCGATCTTGGGCGAACCGTCCTCGTTCAGCACCGGCTTGCGGTCCGGCCCCATCATCGGCGTGCCAAACTCGATCAGGCACATGCGGCAGTTGCCGGCCACGGGCAGCTTCGGGTGATAGCAGTAATGCGGCACCTCGCCGCCCGCGATCTGGACGGCTTGTAGCATGGTCGTCGGCTCCAACTTGCCCTGCCAGTTGGGCAGCAGCTTTGGCACCTCGACCTCGCGGCCGTCCACCTTGATCTTGATCTTCTCGACCGTCGGCGGCGCGGCGGGCGCGGGGGCAGTTGTCGCGGCGTTGGACATGTTGGCGAAAATCAGTGCTGGTTCGAACTCGCGGCCGGTTTCCCGACCTTGGCCGCCTCGGCGGCGGCACCTTTGGCCTCGAACTCGTCCTTGAACTTCTTCACGAAGCTCAAAACTGGCCAGGAAGCCGCCTCACCAAAGGCGCAGATCGTCCGGCCCTGGATGTTCTGGGCGATGTGCGACAGGTATTCGGCGTCCTGCTTGCGGCCGTCCCCGTGGGCCAGCCGATGGGTGCCCTTCGCAAGCCAAAGCGCCCCTTCGCGGCAGGGCGTGCACTGTCCACAGCTTTCGTGTGCGTAAAATTCGGACAGATTCGCCAGCACGTCCACCATGCTGCGCGAATCATCCATCACAATGATCGCGCCGGAGCCGGACATTGTGCCCGCGCCCTGCAACGAATCGAAATCGTAGGGTAGGTCCAGCAGCGGGAGGTCCACCTTGGTCATCTGGCCGTCCGCGCCCTTGCGGTTCAATTTGAAGACCTCGCCGGCCTTCAAAACCTTGGACGACGAACCGCCGGGAATGATCGCCTTGAGCGAACGTCCTGGCTTCAGGCCGCCGCCGAAGTTCGGATCATTGATCAGTTGGCCGAGCGTGACCTTACCGACCTCAACCTCGAAGTAACCGGGCTTCACCACGTCGCCGCTGAGGCTGACGATCCGCGTGCCGGTGTTGTTGGGCGTCCCGAGCTTCGCATATTCGGACGGCCCCATCGTGACGATGTGCTTCACGTGGCAGAGCGTCTCAACGTTGTTGACGATGGTCGGGCACATGTAGAGCCCGAGCACGGCCGGAAAATACGGCGGCTTGATGCGCGGATAGGCACGTTTGCCCTCGAGGGATTCGATCAGGCCGGTCTCCTCACCGCAGATGTAGGCTCCGGCGCCCCGGTGGACGTGGATTTCCAGGTCGTAGCCCGTGCCCAAGATATTCTTCCCGAGAAATCCATTGGCCCGGGCTTCCGCCAACGCCTGATTCAGCAATCGGGCGCCGTGGGGCATCTCGCCGCGGATATAGATGTAGGCGAGCTTCACGTCGTTCGCCCAGCACGAGATGATCATGCCTTCGATCAACTGGTGCGGATCCTTGTGAAGGATCTGGCGGTCCTTGAAAGTGCCCGGTTCCGATTCGTCCGCGTTGCAGATCAGGTAAATCGGCTTGCCGCTGCGCCGGTCCACAAAGCTCCACTTGAGCCCTGCGCTGAAGCCGGCGCCGCCGCGTCCCCGCAGTCCCGAAGCCTTCACGTCCTCGCGCACGACTTCCTGCGCCGAAAGTTTCTTGCCGTCGGGCAATTCGCGCGACGCCGTGGCCAAGGCTTTTTTCAGCGCCTCATAGCCGCCGTGACGCAGGTAGCACGCGATGTCCGGGGTGTATCCCGGCGAATCGGCGTGCTTCAAAATCATTTTATACTGTTCCGGCATGGCAATGCTTGACTCAACCCTTCATCTCACTAACTTCGGCCCGCTTCCGGCCTGCCCGATGGTGTAACGGTAGCACAGCAGTCTCTGAATCTGCTTGTCATGGTTCAAATCCATGTCGGGCAGCCAATCTTCAAAGTCCCTTCCCCTTCGCGATGATTTCGTCGGCCTGGGCCGGCGTGACCTTGGGAAGCAGGTCATCGTTCAGCAACACCGCCGGGGCGTTCCCACAATCCGCGAGGCACTCCACAAACTCGACCGTGAACTTGCCGTCGGGCGTCGTCTGCGGAGCGTGCGCATGGGAATCCAAGCCCAACTTCTTGCAGAAGTGTTCTCGCAAATCCCCGCTGCCGGCCAACGCGCAGCTCAGTGTGCGACAGACCTTAATGTGCGTCTTCCCGAGCGGCTTCTGCCGGAACATCGGATAAAACGTCACCAACTCATAGACGTTGATTGGCTGGAGCCCGAGCTTGCCCGCAGTCCATTCGATGGCGTCGTCGGACACGTGGCCGAAGTGCTCCTGCAAAGCGTGCAGGAACATCAGCGACGCGCTCCGCTTGACCGGATAGTGCGTCACCAACTCGTCGAGCTGGGCTTCCAAATTCGCTGGAACGGTAAAGGCCATCGTCAAAAAGCGGCTAGCGGTCGCATTCTCCCATCACGAAGTCGAAGGACCCAAGGATCGAAACCACATCGCTCATCAGGTGCCCGGGCAGGATCGCCGGCAGGATGCTCAGGTTCACGAACGACGGAGCCCGAATCTTCAGCCGATAAGGCGCGCCGCCACCCCGGCTGTTGATGTAGAAGCCGAGTTCGCCCTTCGGATTCTCGGCTCCGAAATACACTTCCCCGGGCGGGCAATTGACGCCCTGGGTCACCAGCATGAACTGATGAATCAGCTCCTCCATGCTGGTGAGCACCCTGTCTTTCTTGGGGAGCACCACCTTGCCGTCGGCCACGTTGACCGGCTCCTTGCTGGCGTTGTCGAAACCGCCGGGAATTCGGTCGAGGCATTGGCGAATAATCCGGACGCTTTGGCGCATCTCTTCCATGCGGACCAGATAGCGGTCGTAGCAATCCCCCACCGAACCGACGGGAATATCAAAATCCAAGTCGGCGTAGCAGAGATACGGATGCGCCTTCCGAACGTCGTAGTCCACTCCGCAGCCGCGTAGATTCGGGCCAGTCAGCCCGTAATCGATGGCCAGCTCCTTCGAGATCACGCCCACGTCGCGGGTCCGATCGACGAAGATGCGGTTGCGGGTCAGCAGCTTCTCGGATTCATCGAAGTTGATGACCACTTCGTCACAAAACTTGCGGATCGTCTCACACCAACCGGGCGGCGTGTCCCGGGAAACGCCGCCGATTCGGGTGTAGCTGGTCGTGAAGCGGGCGCCGGTCAACGCCTCGTAGAAATTATAGATCTTCTCACGCTCCGTGAACGTGTGCATGAACACGGTCAGCGCCCCGACATCCATCGCGTAGGCGCCCAATCCTAGCAGATGGGCGGAAATCCGGGCCAATTCGCAGCAAATGACGCGGATGTATTGGCACCTGGGCGGAAGCTTGTCGTGGATACCGAGGAGCTTCTCCACCGCCAAGGAATATGCGACGTTGTTGGCGATGGTCGCGAGGTAGTCCAGTCGGTCCGTGTAAGGGATGAACTGGTTCCACGTCATGTTCTCGGCGATCTTCTCGTCGCCCCGATGCAGGTAACCGACATCAGGCATCGCCTTGGTGATCGTCTCACCATCCATCTCGATCAGGATGCGGAGCACGCCGTGGGTCGACGGATGCGACGGCCCCATGTTGAGGACAAGCTTGTCGCCTTCCAGATCACGGAGTTCGTCGGCCGCCACCGACGCGGCCCGGGCCGCAGTGTCCTTGAAGCTGATTTCCTGAACAGCCATGCAATTATTCCTCGAAAGTCCGGGCCCGGGGTTCTCGCTGGACCGCGCCATCCAAAGTTGCCGGGGTGATGAACGGCCCACCGTCCAAGGGGGCCGGCCGGGTGAAGGCGGTTTCAGGCAACTCGGTCGGCTTGCCGGCGAGCGGGAAATCCTTCCGCAACGGGAAATACGGATAGCCGTCCCACATCAGGATTCGCCGCAAATCCGAGTGTCCCGCGAACCGGATTCCCATCATGTCGTAGATTTCTCGCTCGTGCCAATCGGCCGTGCGCCAGACGGAAGAAATGGTCGGCAACTCGGATTTTTCCTCCGACACGCTGGTCTTCAGGCGCAAATGGGAACCGTGGGCAACTCCGTAGAGTTCATACACCACCGTCCAGCGCGGATCGTCGCCGTAATTGTCCACGCTGCTCAGGTCCAGCAGCAGATCGAACCCGAGTTCCGTCTTGGCGTATCCGCAGACCTCGGCGATCCGGCCTGCCTCCGACAAAACCAAGGTCGCTTCGCCGCGAAATTCGGTCGGCGCCGACAGCAGTTCCGGGAACTTGTCGCGCAGTTGATTGGCCAGTTCGAGGGGCTTTGCCACAGGTCAGTCGGATTCGGTCGGATTGAGTCAGATTCGGCGGGATTCAGCTCCGGTTTAGCGATGAATCAGTTCGCCCCTTTCTCCCAGTTCAAGGCCAAGGCGCCCGTATTGGGCCGGGGCGGCATCCCTCTTCCAATCGCGGAGGAACGGTTCCTTGGCCACCTTGCCCTGCAGTTTCATCAGCGCGTCCAGCAATGCCTCGGGCCGCGGCGGACAACCCGCGACATACACGTCCACCGGAATGATGTTGTCCACGCCCTGCAGCACCGCGTAGCTGCGATACATGCCACCAGTCGAGGCACAGGCACCCATGGCAATCACCCACTTGGGCTCCGCCATTTGCTCGTAAATCCGGCGAACGGCCAGCGCCATCTTGTAGGTCACCGTGCCGGCCACGATCATCACGTCGGATTGGCGAGGCGAAAAACGCATCACCTCGGAGCCAAAGCGGGAAATGTCGAACCGGCTGGCTCCCGCTGCCATCAGCTCAATCGCGCAGCACGCCAAACCCATGGGCATGGGCCAGAGCGAGTTCTTGCGGAACCAGTTGATGGCGGCATCCACGGTCGTATGGACGACCTCGCCTTCAACCTTCGAGTTGTAGCCGAACTCGGTCACGTTCGGGGCGCTGGCGGGAACAGGGGTAGCCATAAAAGCAACGGCACCGATGGCAACCGCCACCGGCGGCCGGAGCTTGGATTTGGTGTTCGGGAGCGGCAAGTCGCATTTGTGATTTTTTTCACAAAGTCGCCGAAAGCTACCTGAGGGTCCCCTTCAGGCGAACTCACAGGTGCGAAAAACCGCGCTCGCCAGCCGGGCAAGGTATTCCGTCCGCGGAATGTCAAAGGCACCCAGCGAGGAGGTCACGGTGGTGACCATTTGCGTGTCGAAGAGCGTGAAGTGTTGCGCCGCCAAGCGCCGGGCGCATTGGACCAAGGCAACCTTGGAGGCGTCGGTGACCCGATGAAACATGGATTCCCCAGCAAACAGGCCACCGACGGAAACACCGTAAATTCCTCCCGCCAATTGGCCTTCGTGCCAGACTTCGACCGAATGGGCATGCCCGGCGTAGTGCAAGCGGGTGTAGGCGGCGATGAATTCGGGCGAAATCCACGTTTGCCCCTCGCGCCGGGGTGCCTCGGCGCAACCTTGGATTACCTTTTCGAACGCCTCGTCGTAGGTAACGGTAAAGTGGCCCTTCCTTAGGGTTCTTTCGAGACTTCGCGAGATATGGATATGTTCTAGGTCGAAAATTGCGCGGGGATTCGGCGACCACCAAGTGATGGGCTCGGCGCTCCAGGGAAACACCCCGCACCGATAGGCCAAAAGCAGCCGTTCAACCGACAGATCGCCACCGACCGCCACCAACCCATCGGGACGCGCCTTGCGCGGGTCCGGAAACCAAAGTCCATCGTCCAGCAGCGCGACCATTATTCCTCCGGCATCAGGGCGGCGAGCAGTTCCCCCTGAAACACATCGGTGACCTGGAATGCCCAGAAGCAGAGGAAATTCTCGTCCGAAAGCTCCGGGCGATCCCCGGCCTCGAAATCCGGGCAGCCGAGCTTTTCCCAGGCGCCGACGCGGACATCGTTCAGGGCCTGAAGCAGCAGTTCGGCATCCGCACCCCTGAGAATCATTTGGTAGCCTCCGCCCTTCTGGGGCACGCAGCGCGCTTGATCGGCCAATAGCGCTTCCATCCCTTGGGAAAGTTCCTCGCGGTGCTCTTTCAGGGCCGCGCCCAAATCCTCTTGGGCAACGATGAGCCGATCTTCACGCGGCGTATCGCTGGCCAGCGAACGGGGCCGGCGCGGCAAGTGTGCCCGCAGCCTCAAGGCGACCAGCAACGCCTCGTATTCCCGCTTGGAAATGCGGAAGACGACTTGGTCTGGTTCGCGTGAAAGCAGCTTCATGCTTCGGGGCCACCCTAGCGGGTTCCCCCCGCGGCAACAAGCCGGGCTAGTTGCCCGCCTGTTGGGCCAAATCCCCTTCGCCGCGCCGCTTCTGGAAGGGCACGCTGTCAACCACCCCCTTCACCAAAGCGGAGAACTTCAACTCCTTCTTTTCCAACTGCCGGACGATGCCCTGCACCGCCGGTTTGTCGTAGTATTCGAGGCCGCGCCCGAGGGCGTAGGTCAGCAGCTTCTCGGTCAGGCAGCGCAGGAAATCTGCCCGACGGGCGTCGATCAGCAGCGCGTTGAGGTCCCGGTGATCCTTGAAGGTTTGCTGGGCCGCCAACTCCCCACTGCTCTCCACCGGGTCTTTGCCGTCCTTTTCCCGGAACACGCCGATGCCGTCGAAGTGTTCAAACCCGAAGCCGATGGCGTCCATCTTCTCGTGGCAACTGGCGCACACCGCGTTTTCCCGGTGCTGCTCCATCCGCTGCCGCAAGGTGCCCTTGAGCGCCGCCTGGCTCTCCAGGGAGGAGACCCCCGGTGGCGGTGGCGGCGGCGGTGTGGCGAGGACATTCTCCAGCACCCATTTGCCGCGTTTGACCGGCGAGGTCCGGGTCGGATTCGAGGTCAGCGTCAGAATGCTGCCGTGGGTAAGCACGCCCTGCCGGGTAGTTCCTTTGAGTGAAACCTTCACGAATTCATCCCCGGTGACGCCGTCCAGGCCGTAGTGGTGCGCGAGGGCACCGTTCACAAACGTATAATCGGCGAGCAGGAAATCACTGACCGGGCGGTCCTCGTGGATGATATATTCGAAGAAGCGCTCCGTTTCCGTCCGCATCGCCTGACGCAACTCGTCGTTGAACCCGGGGAATTGCTTCCGGTCGGGTTCGATCAGGTCCAGCAAACGCAGTTGCAGCCACTGGCCCGCAAAGTTCTCGGTTAGGGCCTTGGCCTTGGGATCTTGCAGCATGCGTTTGAGCTGCGCGTCGAGGTTCTTCCGCAGCCGGTTTTTCCCCGCGAGCGTGAACAGTTCGTCGTCGGGCATTGTGGACCACAGGAAATAGCTGAGCCGGGACGCCAACGCCCATTCGTCGATTGCCTGCACCTGGGCCGGGTTGTCCGGGTTGGGCTGGATTTCGCCGCGGAACAGGAAGTGCGGCGAAACCAAGACTGCGGTCAGGGCCAGCTTCACCGAGACCTCGAAGTTCTCTCCGTCCCCGCGTGCCTGCTCAAACAACCGCATCAGGCGGTCCAGTTCACCCGGCGTCACCGGCCGACGCCACGCCCGCTGGGCAAATTTGCCGACCAACTCCCGCCCCACGGCCGTCTCCTTTCCTCTGGCCGGAAGCTTGTAAAACACCTGCCGATGCGACGCCGGCAGCGGCAGATCCACCCCGAGCGGTCCCGTGATCTCGTATTTCTGCGTGAAGAGGTTCCGATCATCGATGACCTCCTCCTTCCGCTTGCGCTTCTTCTCCCCCTGCCCCTCCTCGCGCTCGACGGTGCGTTTCTCGTAATGGTCGTTGAGGAAAGCGACCGCCAGCCGGTGGTTGGCGCCCGGTTTGACTTCGAACTCCACCTCAAACTTGCCGGGACTGCCCTTCCGCTGCGGCACGTCCAACTGCTTCATGTCGGCCCCGTCCAATCGCACCGCCACCTTAACCGGATCCGGCTTCACTTGGTCACCGTAGGCCTCGAACACCAATCGGTATTGGCCTGGAACCGTAAACTTCATCGGCACGACGATTTCGCCATTGGCCGACAGCCCCCGCACTGGCCCGAGATCCTGCCCGCCTTCAAGTTTGGCCGTATCGAAGACCCGGACCGGCGTCGGACGTGGTCCGGTCACCAAGGCCTCATCTAGGATGCGCTCGGCCGCCTTGAGATACTTTTCCAACAGGACCGGCGGCAGGGACAGCACGTCGCCGATGTTGTCGAAGCCATAACCGATGTCGTCCTGCGGAAAGTCCTCGGCCGGCTTGAAGTCCACTCCCACGAGATCGCGGATCGTGTTGTTGTATTCCACCCGGTTCAACCGGTGCAGCGTCACCCGGCCGGGATCCGGATTATCCGGGTCCACGGGAAACAGCGTCTTCTCGATCCAACCGGTCAATTTCGTCCGCTCCGAGTCGGTAGGCTGCTTCTTTTTCTTGGGCGGCATGTCACCTGAATCCACCGTGCGCAGGACCCGCTCCCACGTCCGGCGATCCTGCAGCACGGCCGTCACGTTGGTGAAGGCATCCAGGCTGACGTCACCCTTCGTGGCGCCGTCACCGTGACAGTCCCAGCAATAACGGTTCAGCAGCGGCAGCACTTCGGCGTGCAGGGTCGCGCCGGCCTTGGCCTGATCAAGGACCGGGCGTCGCAGCGTGCCTTTGCCCGAATTCCGGGTGAACGCCAGCCACCCGGACCCCACGGCCGCGGCCACCAGCAAAGAAAGGACTGTGATCTGACGCCTCATGAACGGTTCAGTGACGAATCCGGCTTCGGAAGTATTGCATCGAACTTTGGCCCGTCCAAGTGGACGCCCATCGGTCCCACCGCCGGGAACGAGTGTCCATGGCGTTGCCCGCCGGCCCTGACCACCCAATCCTTAACCCAGCTTCCAACCAGGCCGGTATTCGTGGTGGATGAGTCGGTCCGCCTCCGGCACGCCGTTCGCCCGCATCTTCTCAGCGTCCCACTCGATTCGTTTGCCGGTGCGGAAGGCGATGTTCCCGAGCAGGCCGATCTCGGTCAGTAACGCGCCGTAGCTGAAGGGCGAATTGGTCTTCCCGAGCGCCGCGAACTGCGGCAGCGCCAGATTCTCGCCCTTGCAGGCGCGGATCCATTCCTCGTGGTGGCCGACCGACTCCGCCAATGACGACGGCGGCAGGGTTGCGCCCTTGAACTTCTCCTCGGGCAACAGGATGTGCCGGCCGTAGTCCGCCAACAGCATTCCTTGATCACCGATGAACAGGGAGCCGCCGCCCCATTTCGACAGGTCGGGCACACCGGCGATCTGCGGGCGCCCGGCGCCGGAATACCAGTGCATCGTCACCGGCGGCAAATGCCCGCGGCCGGTGAATTCGTAGCGCACGTGCAAGCCGGTGGGCGCGCAGTGCTGATCCGGGGTCGGGCCATCGGCCTCGATCACCGTGGGCAGGCCCAACTGCAGGGCCCATGCCCCCAGATCAATGTGGTGGCAGCAGAAATCCGTCAGCGTGCCGCCGCCAAAGTGCCACCAGCGCCGCCAATTGAACGGCACGAATTCCTTGCTGAACGGAACCTCCTTCACCGGCCCGATCCACTGCTCGTAATCCAGCGTCGCCGGCACCGGCTCGGCCTTGGGCCAAGGCTTCGTCTCCCACACGCTGCCCGCCCAGTGATGCACCTCGCGCACGGGACCAATGACATTCCCCTGGATCAGCTCCACCACGCGCCGGTAGTTGCGGGTCGCGTGAATCTGATTGCCCGTCTGGGTCTGGAGCCCGGATTTCCGGGCGACTTCCTCCATCTGCCGGAGTTCGGAGATCGTATGGGTCAGCGGCTTCTCGCAATACGTGTGGCGTCCGCTCTGCAAGGCAGCGACCGCGATGACGGCATGCGTGTGGTCCGGCGTGCCGATGACCACGCCGTCGAGGTCCTTGCGGTCCAGCATCCGCCGGAAATCCGAATAGGTCGCGGCGCCCGGGAACTTCGCCTTGGCCCCGGCCAGGATGCCGGAATCTACATCGCACAGGGCCACGATGTTCTGGCTGGCCACCCCGGCGAGGTCCTCCGCTCCGCGGCCGCCGACACCGACGACGCCAAGGTTGAGCTTTTCGTTGGGAGAAATTCGCCGGGCACCCGAAGCCGACTGGCAACCGGTGACCAGCGCGGTGGCGGCAAGGGCGGACGTGCCAAGGAACTGGCGCCGAGAAAAAGGCGTGGGAGCTGACATGCGGAGAAGGTGCCACCCGCGCGGCGCCCGTGAAAAGCACCCGTTCAAGGGAATTGCCCCACCCGCCGCTTCGGCCGGCCAGTTGGGTTTTGTAATTTGCCGGATGAATCCGGAGATTGCCGCCGTGCATCTGGCCCACCTTCGCCTCCGCGACTTCCGCAATTACATGCGGCTGGACGCGGATTTCGGGCCGGGTTTCCACGTCCTGCTGGGCGACAACGCCCAGGGCAAGACCAACGTCCTGGAGGCCATCTACCTCCTTGCCACCCTCCGCTCGTTCCGGGGAGTCGGTGGCACCCAGATGATCCGGCACGAGGCTAAAGGCTACTTCGTCGGCGGCACTGTGGTTGGCCGCGCCCCCGCCGAGATCAAGGCCTACTGGTCGAGCCGCGAACGCAAGCTGTCGCTCAACGGCACCCCGGTGAAACGCCTCGCGGATTACCTCGGCACGCTCCGCGCCGTCGTCTTCTGCACCGAGGACCTCCAGCTCGTGAAGGGCACGTCGCGGGTTCGCCGGCGGTTCCTTGACCTGCTGCTGTCACAGACCCAGCCGGGTTACCTCAATCTCCTGCTGCGCTACACCCAGGCGCTGCGCAACCGCAACGCCCTGCTCAAGCACCCCCAGCCCGACGCTGAACAACTCGCCAGCTTCACCGCCCAGCTCGTGGAACTCGGCGATCAGCTCATGGCCGCCCGGCGCGCGTTCACCCCGAAGCTCTCCCCGCTGGCCCGCCTCGCCTTCCGCCGGATCGCCGCCGATGCCGACGAGCTGGTGCTCGAATACCAGCCCTCCGTCACCGGCGAATTCGCCGTCGCGCTCGCCCAGAACCGGGCCCGCGAACGCGTGTTAAAGACCACCGTGCTGGGCCCGCACCGCGACGACCTCGCCCTGATCGTGAACGGCCAGCCGGCGGCCCAGTTCACCAGCGAAGGCCAGAAACGCACCCTCGCCCTCGCCCTGAAAATGGCGCAGGCCGAATACCTCACCGGCATCCACGGCACCCCGCCGGTGCTCCTGATCGACGACGTGATGGGCGAACTCGACGCTCGCCGCCGCGCCGGCCTGCTGCCCCTGCTGAACCAGGCCCGCCGTGCCGGCGGCCAGGTTTTCATGACTTGCACCGCGGAGAACTGGCCCGCGGAACTCGGCCAGGAATTCGTCCGTTGGCAGGTCCAGGCCGGCAAATTGACGGCGCAATGAAGGCGGAAACTTTCTCACGGAAGCCCGCCATCAAGAACTTCGGGTTCTGGACCTGCGGACTCGGGATCGGGTGGTTCCTCGCTTCCCTGATCCAACCACCGTCCGGCGAACGGAGACAGGGAGGGGCGGACGAAACGCTGCTTGGGTTCCACCACACTTACGGCGCCGCGGCTCGGGTATCCGCGGCCCGCGCGGGCATCGAACTGCCTACGCAGGGTTCCGACTGCTACTACGGCATCGGCGGTATGCAGCCCGTCTGGGAGTTCATCGCGGTGACTTTACCGCCGGCGCAGGCATGGCCGTGGGTGTCAGAACTCAGCGGCAAATCGAAGACCAACGCGATGCCCGTTAGACTGGCAACTCCTGGAGACCATTCGCCCCAGGAGCGAACGGTGCTGTTTCATCCTCCAGCATCGGCCACCAATGCGGTTATCCAGTGGGAGCCAAGGGGCGCCCTGACGGCTTGGGCCGCGGTTGATGAGTTGACCGGCCGAGTGTTCATCAGCGTCGCGAAATAAATCAGCCCCAATTCGGGAAAGCGCCCCGACTTACTTCGAATCCCATCCCGACACACCGCCAGCTGAACTGGGCCGTCGATTCCCCCCTCACGCCTTCTCGATGCAGGCGTAGGCGTTGTGGTTGTGGATGCTTTCGTAGTTCTCCGCCTCCACGCGATACCAGGCGATCTCGGGCAGGGCGTTCAGCTTCAACGCCACGTTGCGGACCAGGTCCTCGACGAAGACCGGATTCTCGTAGGCACGCTCGGTGACCGCCTTCTCGTCCTCCCGCTTGAGCAGCGAATACATCTCGCTGCTGCCGCTGGCCTCGATGTGCGCGATGAGGTCCTCGATCCAGACGATCTTCTCGGACCGGACCTGCACGGTGACCTCGCCGCGCTGATTGTGGGCGCCGTATTTGGAGATGGCCTTGGAGCAGGGGCAGAGCGTCGTGACGTTGCATTTCACGGTCAGCAGGAAGTCGAGCTGGGCGCCGACCATGGCGGCGTCGAAGCGCACGGTGTAATCGACCACGCCTTCCTTCCCCGACACCGGAGCCTTCTTGACCATGAAGTAGGGGAATTCCATCTCCAGGTGCGCGTTCTGGGCGTGCAGCTTCTTTTGCAGGGCGATCAGCATGTCCGGGATGTTGGCGACATGGATGACCGCGCCATGGGCGTTGAGCACCTCGACAAAACGGCTCATGTGGGTGCCCTTGAATTCCTGCGGCAGGTCCACGAACAGCCCCACGGTGGCCACCGTGTTCTGGAGGGCGTGGGTCGTCTTGTCGCGCACCTGCACCGGGAACCGCAGGCCCCGCACGCCGACCTTGTCGATCCGCAACTGTCGGTGGTCGGGCTCGCTCTGCTTGTCGCTCAGCGGCTTGGTCGCGGCACGGGGGGCGGGACCGGATTCCGTTCCGGACGCAGGCTCGTTATGCGGTGAATTCACGGGGTTTTTCGTTTAGCGCGACGCAGGCTAACACCACCCCGCGGCAACGCAAAACGCCGCCGACAGTTTCCTGCCGACGGCGTCCCAACCCAACGAACACGAACACTGACCCAAAGCGTGCCAATTAACCCCGGCTGGACTCATCCACCACCACGAAGCGCGTGGCGCCCCGCGTCCACAGTTTCAACAGCGTGGTCTTGTCCGCCGGATCCTCGGTGAGTTTCACCGCCTCGGCGGCCCCGGTCACGGGCTCATGGTTGATTTCCAGGATCACGTCCCCGGCCTGCAACCCAGCCTCGGCGGCGGCGGAATCCGGCTCCACCTGAGTTACCAGCGCGCCCTTCACCTTCGGCGGCACACCAAATTGTTGGCGCATCCGCGGTTCCAGGTCCGACACCGTCACGCCGTTGAGCGTGCCTTCGTCGTCCTGGCCGGTCTCGTTCTTGGCGAGTTCCTGCTGTCCCGGCAATTCGCCGACCTTGACCTTCAACGTCTTGGTGTCGCCGTCGCGCAATACCTTCAACGTGGCCGACTCGCCGGGCTTGATTCGGGCAATCTCCAGCTTGAGATGGCGGCTGTCGGTGACCTCCTTGTCGTTAAGCGCCACCACGATGTCGCCGCTTTCCACGCCGGCCTTGGCGGCAGGACCCTTGGGGGTCACCTCGCCGACGAGGGCGCCCTTGCGATCCTCCAGCTTGAACTCCTTCGCGAGCCCCGGGGTGATGTCCTGGATGAGCACACCGAGGTAACCGCGGGTCACCTGGCCGTGGGTCACCAGCTCGTCCATGACTTCGCGGGCCAAGTTCGTGGGGATGGCGAATCCGATTCCCTGGTTGCCACCGCTGCGGCTCAGGATCGCGGTGTTGATTCCCACCAACCGACCTTGGGCGTCCACCAAGGCGCCGCCGGAATTGCCCGGGTTGATCGCCGCGTCGGTCTGGATGAAGTCCTGGTAGTCGAGATCCACCAACCCGCGGGCATCGCGCCCCGTGGCGCTGACCATGCCCATGGTGACCGTCTGGCCGATGCCGAACGGATTGCCGACCGCCAACACCACGTCGCCGACCTCAATCTTGTCGCTGTCCGCCAACGGGATCGCCGGGAGGTCTTTGCCCTCAACCTTGATCACCGCCACATCGGACTTCGGGTCCTTGCCAATCACCTTGGCCTTCAGTTCCCGGCCATCGTTCAAGGTGACGTCGACCTCGTCGGCGCCGTCCACGACGTGGTTGTTGGTGATGATGTAGCCGTCCTTGGTGAGGATGACCCCGGACCCGATGCCCTTCTGCGTCGGCGCCCGGAATTGCCGGCCGCCGCCCGGCCCGAACGGGGATTCGTCGCCGAAGAACTCACGGAACATCGGGTTGCCCATGCCGGGTCCGAAGCCGCCCTGGGTGACCACCTTACCCTTCTGCTTGGTGAACACCTTCACGACGCTCGGCGCGACCTTCTTCACGACCGGCGAAAAGCTGGTGGCGATCCGGCTGTCCCGGGCCACCGGCGTGTCGTCCACCTTGAGGTTCAGTTCGACGGCGGGTTTGGTCTTCTCGCCCTTGCCGCCGGCCCAGACCGCGGTGCGGGCGCCCAGCATGCCGCCCAAGAGGAGCAGCGGGACAAACTTACTGAGGGATTGGTTGGTGCGTTTCATGGTGAATGTCATTTCGTTCATCTGGAAACAACAGACACCGTCCGCATGACCGGAAGCTTTCCGGAAGATTACAGATTTGTAAGCCGGACAAACGCCGCCGTTCTCAACGAGCCAGTGCAAAAGGAAAAGTGGCGGCTCGAAAGCCGCCACTCCGTCGCATGCCGCTGAAACGATCCGTCACTGGGTGCGGACGCGATAGACTTGCGAATCCGGCACCTGCAGGCGCTGGTCCTTTAGCGTCGCCAGCCCGAGCGGGCCGGTGACCGTGCCGTTGACCGGTTCCCACAGGTTGAAGTTGACCCACGCTTCCAGAAATACGGTCTGGCTGGCACCGGCCTCGACATCCACCTCGAAGCGGTTATCCGCGGGCAGACGGAACGCCTTGATGACCACGGAATCGCTCACGCCACCGGTCGTCTTCAGGGTGAACCGGGTGACCTTGGAGAAGCCGGCGGTGCCTTCAAAGGCCGGCGCGGTGCTGCTGGCCACCGACCCGACCTTCAGGAATCGCAGTTCGACATCGTAGGTCTTGCCCGCCTGCAACAAACCAGCGGAGAGGGTCACCGAAGTCGCCGTGGCGGCGAGGAGACGCGGTGGTTGAGCGCACTCGTCCGGCGCCTGGAAGACGGTTTTGCCCTGGCTGTCCTGAATCGAGAATTCCAGGCGGTCATTGCCCGTGGCGCCGGTGAAGGCATTCCACTGCAACGTGAAGGCGGCCGCCGGATCAACCGCCTGCGCCGCCGCGAAGTTGGCGCATTGCGGCACCGGTGGGGCGGTCACCATGGGTAAGGCCAGACTGCCGCTGCTGCCGCCCACAGTCACGCTGGCGGTGTAAGTTCCGGCCGGGAACGCTGTGTTCAGGGCGGATTCAGACGCGGCCGGGGCACTCAGGAAATAGCGCCCCAGCACACCGGTGAGGTTGCGGACTTCGCCGCCGGGCAACCGCACGGACGCCGCCGAGACATTCACTCCAGCGGCCGGCGTAAAGAAGCTGCCAAACATCGCCACGGGATCACCGCCGGGCGCAGGTGCGGCCGCGGAAGTTTGGACGTGCGCAACCTCCTTGGAGACGAAGAAGAAATTGGACCGTTCCGCGGGACCGTTTTCGCACGGGGTGCCGCCACCACCGCCGGCCGCCGTGGTGAACAAACCGCCGATCATGCCATCCGCGAGCGTGTTGCCCGCGACATCCTTGAACGAATCCTGGTCCAAGCCCCAGATGACCTGCGTGCTGGCCGGAAATCCGCCCGGCAGCGTGCAGGTCAGCGTCCGGCCGTCACCGCTCCAAGCGTAATTGATGGCCGCCGCATTGGGCACGTTGAACCAGTTGACAGTCTGCACAGGTTGCATCGGCTCGCTGAACGTCAGCACCACCGCGGTGTTGGTCGGCACGCCGGTGGCCATCGTCGTGGGACTCGACGAAACGAGGCTGGGCGGTGTCGTGTCGCCGCCCCCGCCGCCACCGGTCGTCAGTTTCAGCGGAATGCGCGTCGAGCTGAAGTATCCGCTCAGGCCCGTCGCGCCAGCGATGGCCGTTGTGTTCCGGGCGGTGACATGGATGAAGATCAACTGCGCTACCAGGTCGCTGCCCGTAAGCGTGTTGGCGGGAATCGTGAAGGCGGTAGTGGTCGCGGCCAGCGCGCCAGATGCCCACGGGAATGCGGTTGCCAGCAAGGTTCCGTCGGAATTTTCAACTTGGACCTGCACATAGTCCTGCGCGGTCACTCCGGCCGGCACCGTCCATTGCAGGGTGAAGTCCTGCTTGGCGTCGATCTTCTGTGAGTCGGCGTAGTTCGACAGGCCCGCCGACGCGGGGAAGGCGCCGCCCGTCAACGTCAGGGACGCCGACAGTTGGTTGAAATCACCGTCGAACAACGAGAAGGCAATCGCCCCGTCGGGCACCGCCCCGTCGAGCGCGGACAACGACGCGAAACTCGAGTCGGCTTCCGACAGCGTCGGGTCGTCGGAATTGGGAAACAGAACTTGGGGCGTGAGGGCGCCGGACGGCTGGGCGGCGGCGAGCAGGATTTCCTCCTCGGCCGCCGCCTTAACAAAGAAGTAGGCTCCGTGGGATTCGCCGCTGACGGCGGTGGGGGCTCCGGCGGCCAGTTGCTCAAAGTGAGCGCCCTTGAACGCGCCGTAGGCGGTGACGCCGGCGCTGAGCGAGGCCGGGGACGCCATCAAAATTCCGCCCAGGAGCAGGGAAACGGTGCGGGGAAAAAGGTCCGACTGGGTGCCAAGACGTTCGTGCTTCATGACTCCGGAAGAAAAACCCCTGCCCGGCCGGTGGCAACTCTACATTGGCGGTTCACCAACCCCGGCTTGCTTCCGCGGCGCGGACGGTTTTTCTCCGCCGGTGCCGATCTTCCTCGAATGCGACCGCTGCACCGCCTGCTGCCGCTGGCCCGGGCAGGTCAAGATCACCGAAGCCGAGCTGGCCGGTATGGCCACCCATCTGGGGCTGACGGAGGCGGACTTCATCGCGACTTACACCCGCCTGAATGCGGCCCGCAGCGGGCTCGCCCTCACCGATCAGGCCAACGGCGCGTGCGTGTTCCTCGTGGGCGGCGATTGCCGGGTGAATCCGGTGAAACCGCAGCAATGTCGCGATTTTCCCAATCTGTGGAACTTCCCGGGCGCGGAGAAAATCTGTCAGGCCAAACCGGTCGAAGTCTCGACCGACGAATGGCGCCGTCGGGTGAAGTTGGCGACCGGTCGCGACGTGAATCCTCCCGCGTAGCCCCAGGGCGCGAGGCTGCCGCCCGAGTGCCGGCGTTGCGTGCCCGTGTTAGCGCCGCTTCAGCCAACCGTTGGCCCGCATCCAATCGGCCGCTCGGTCGGGCCACGAGGTCACCGGATTCTCCGTCCGGCGCAGGCCGTAGCCGTGCCCGCCGGTGGGATAGACATGCAGTTCAAACGGAACCTTGGCCTCGTTCAATGCGGCGCTGAACTGGAGGACATTCTGGACGCGAACGGGATCGTCCTGGCTCATCGCGAGAAACATCGGCGGCGTATTGGTGGAGAGCGGCAGGTCGGCGGCCACTCGGTCGCCCTGCTCCTTGTCGGTAAGGTAACCCGGGTAGATCAGCACCGCGAAGTCGGGGCGGCAACTCAGCTGATCGGCGCCGTCCACCGGGTCATAGCTGCGCCGTTCGAAACGCGTGCTCAGGGCCGCGGACAGGTGACCGCCGGCCGAGAAACCCAGCACGCCCATGCGCCGGGCGTCCAGGCCCCATTGACCGGCCTGCTGCCGCATCAGACCCATCGCACGCTGGGCGTCCTGGAACGCCACTGTGTCCTTCTCCAGGCCGGGCCGTTTGGGCACCCGATATTTCAGCAGCACACCCGTCACGCCGATGGAGTTGAGCCATTCGCAGACTTCGGTGCCCTCGAGGTCGAGCGCGAGGATGTGATAGCCACCGCCGGGACAGACGAGCACCGAGGCGCCGGTGTCCCGGTCGGGCGCGGGCTTGAAGACGCTAAGGGTTGGCTTCGAAACGCTGCCCAACCGGATCACCCGCCGGCCGGCGATCAACTGGTCGCTAGGTTTTGTCATGTCTCGTTCTTCCCCGAGGTCGCCCTTCTCGCCGGGCGCAGTGCCCGGCCAAAGGTCGACGACGCGGACCGGCGAACCGGCCCAAAGGGTTGGCAAAAGGAGGAGCAGGCTCAGCCCAAGGCGGCGCAGGGAATTCATGACCCGAGTCAAACCGGTCCGGCGCCGGACGTCGAGCCACGGACCGCGGACGCGGAAAAGCGCGACGAGGTTTGGGGGACCTCGTCGCGCCGTTCCCAGGTGGATTGAATCCACCGTCCTTGGCGTCCTGGGCAAACGTGCGGCGGCGGTCGCCACCGGCCACGTCACCGAAAATGGCCGGGCCTAGCGGGCCCGGGGCAGCTTGCTCGCGGAGATGGTTACCGTCGTCACCAGGTTGTTCGCGGCGTTGTAGGCGTAACCCGCCTTGCTGAGGCCGGAGACCGCAAATGTGACCGAGCCGGCCGAGGTGAAGGTCTTCGAATTGACAAGAATCCGCCCCGCCGCATCGGTCGTGGCGGAACCCGAACCTGAAACCGTGCCCGACCACCGGAAGGACACCTTCGCCCCGGACACGGGACTTCCCTGCGTATCGGTGATTTGCACGGCGGACTGGATGAACGCCTTGGTTCCGGAAGTTTGCTGGACCAGCCCGATCGACTGCACCCGCAACTGCTTCAGGGCCGGGCTGACCACGATCGTGGTCGTGCTGGTCGCCGTGGCTCCGCGGTCATCCGTGACGGTCAGCACGACCGGATAAGTGCCGGCGACGGCGAAGGTCTTGCTGGCGATCGGGCCGCTCGCGGCAGTGCCGTCGCCGAAACTCCAAGCGTGGCCGACGATGCTGCCGTCCACGTCCGACGAGCCGGAACCATCCAACGTCACGGTCACCGGCGCCACCCCGGCGCTCAGGCTGGCGACGACGACGGCAACGGGCGGCACATTCGGCACCACCACCACCACCGTTCCGGTCGTCGAATGCGTGAGGCCTGCCTCGTCGGTCACGGCCAAAGTCACCCTGTATTGGCCCGGCTGGGGATAGATCTTCGCGACCTGAACTCCGGCCGCACCGGTGCCATCGCCAAAGTCCCAAGCATAACCCACCACCGCACCGTCCGGATCGGAGGACGCCGAAGCGTCAAAGGTGAACTGCGTGACCCCGGCTATGCCTTCGGTCGGGGTGAACGTGGCGACCGCCACCGGGGCCTGCGGTTCGAGGAAAATCTCAGGACGCCCGCCAATGACCGAGCCGGATAGGACGTATTGACCCAGGGAGCCATAAGCCGAGTAGCCATTCAGCAGGGGATCACCTTGGCCGGCTCCGCGAACGTGGACAAAATAGGTTCCCGCCGGCACCGCTAGGACGACCTCCGCCCCCAGCGCGCCTTCCGGGCTGGACGTTGCCAAAACCGTGCCCGCGGCGTCCCGCAACTCGGCGGCGAGATCCAAGTTCGGGCCTACGGCGGCCGCCGAAACGGTCAGGGTCAATTCACCCCCGGCGGTGGAAAAGCTGAAAACGTCCTCGTCCGCCGCGCTGCCGATGAGTCCCTCCGCTGTCCAGGCATCACCCCCTGGCAAGGCGGTGGCCGTCGCGGAGTCGTTCCCGTGGTCGTCCGCCCGCACCGGCAGCCCGAAAGTCTTCATCACCGCGAGATCGTCCTGCGAATTGTCGGCCGCCGCATACTCGCCTTTGCTCCACTGCGTCAGGTTGGCGTAGTAGCCGGCGCCCATCAGCGGAGCCCAGCCCGTCTCGCCCGAACCGTGCCCCGTGTAGTAGGAAGACACGGCCGTCACCCCGTCGTGGTTGAGCCCCAAGGAATGTCCACATTCGTGGGCCGCGGCCTCCGCGATGTATTTCGGATTTCCGGAAAGACGTTCGGGAAAGACCAGGGCGGTCTTATAAGTGTCGCCGATGTCGTCAAACGTGCCGACGTAGGCCAGACCGCCGTAGCTGCCGAAATACTGGCTGATCGGGCTGATCAGAATGCGCGCACCAAACACGTCATCCGACCAGAGGGAACGCGTCAGCCGGTCCTCGCTGCCCGGTTCGGTAGTGACGTCCACGTCGAATGGGGCGAAATCCTCGGCGACGCGCTGCCAGACTTCCTGAACCACCGCGCGTTCGGCGTCATTGAAACCCGTCGGGTCGCCGTCGAGGTCGAAGGCCGGCGCAACGATGTCCGCCCCGGCGTTGTAGCTGGTATTCCACGACCCGCCGGACAGTCGGTGCCCGTCGAAGTCGAGGTAGATGGTCCGCTTGGCGCCCGGTCGGCTGTGCAGGAGAAACACCTGGTCCGCCGAAACCACCGCGGCCGGCGGCGAACCCGTGACTTCGCCGGCCGCCTGCGGCAGCGGTTCGGCGTAATGGAGGCGGCCCTCAACGTCCACTGCCAACGTAGGGTCCACGAGCAACATCCGCCGCAGTTCGGCCGAGTTCAGGCCGTAGGCCCGGGCCACCTCCGGCAGGCGAGTCGAAAGCTGGTCCACCGCGTCCCGGCCGCGATGCGTGGACTTGAGGCGCAGCTTCGGGAACGAGCGGTGGCCGGAACCCCGGTCAGGTCCGGCGACGGCAGGCGCAGGGATCAGCAGCGTGACGGTCGCCGCGAGCGCGGCCAGACGGAGGCACAATGAGGGTGTGTTCATGGCGGGGGGAAACCATGGAGGGTATCGTTGGGATCAGGGGCGGACGGCCGGGGGAAGACGTCCGGCCTATCTGCCGGGGACGGCCGGGGCAACCAGCGGGGCGGCCGAACTGGCCTTGGCCGGATCCGCGGAACCGTTACCGGCATCGAGCCGAACGCAGGAGGTGAACGTCGCAGCCGCTGCCAGCGTCGCGATCCAGAGGGATTTGATGAACCTTAACATGTGGGGTGTTCTGTTCGCCTCAATCTATCCGCGCGAAACACCTACTTTTGAATCGTCAAACCTGATTAGTTCCACCGCTCCAAGCGGCCAGGCCTACTCAAAACTAGGTAGTTTTCGCAGCCGCTCGGGCCGGAGACGGCTCGTGACCTCAGACTCCCCGGCGGAAGCAAAAAGGCGGCGAAACTCAGTTTCGCCGCCCCGCTTCACCTCCGGTCAAATTCCCGCTCACGGGATGCTGACCGTGGTCACCACGTTGTTCGCCGCGCTGTAGGTGTAGCCCGTCTTTGCCAAGCCGGTGATGGTGAAGGTCACCCCGCCATTCACCGTGAAGGTATTCGAGGTCAGTGTGACCTTGCCCGCGCTGCTACCGGAACTGGCGGTGGTTCCGGATTTCGTTCCGCTCACCGCACCCGAAAACGTCCCGGTGACGGCCACCCCGCCCACCGTGGCGCCGTTTTGGTCCACAACCGTTACCACCGCCTTGGCGGTGTATTTGCCCTTGGAAAGGCTCTTGGTCAGGGCAATGGACTTGACCTTCACGACCTTGGCCGGCGCGCTGACCGTGATGGCCTTGGTAGCCGCGGCGGTGCCGCCACCGTTGTCGGTGACTGTCAGGGTCGCGGTGCAGGTGCCCGCCGTGGAATAGGTCTTGTTGACCGCCACACCGGTGCCAGTCGTGCCGTCGCCGAAGTTCCACGCGTAGCTGGCGATGGTGCCATCCGGGTCCGCCGAACCGGCGCCGCTGAAGGCGACCGTAACCGGCGCTGTCCCGCTGGTCGGGGTCGCCGTGATCACGGCGGTCGGCAGGGCATTCGGGGTCCCCACGGTGCCGGTGACCGTGTATTGGCCGAGCGAACCGTAATCGGAATAGCCCGTTCCCAGCGGATCGCCGAGCCCCGTGCCGCCGACGGTGAGGTAATAGGTCCCCGCATTCAGGGTGCCAGTAAACGCTGCGTTCAGGGCCGCGGTGGGATTGGAGGTGCCGAGCAGGACGCCGTTGGCATCCCGCAGTTCAGCCACGACATCGAGGTTCGGGCCGGTCGCCACCGGGTCCACGCTCAGCGTCACCGCCGAGGTTCCCGCCAAGGCAAATGAATGCACGTCCACATCGGCCGCGGTTTCGATCACTCCGGAGCCGCTCAGGCTGGCGCTACCCGACAGCGGGGTAGCGGTCACCGCCGCGTTGCCGTGGTCATCCGCCCGGGTCGGCAGGCCGTAGGTGTTGATGACCGCGAGGTCATTCTGGGCGTTGTTGGCCCCGAGGTATTCGCCGCGGCTCCACTGGGACAGGTTTTGGTAATAGCCCACGCCCATGATCGGCGCCCAACCGGTCGCGCCGCTGCCATGGCCGGAGTAATAGCCGACGCTGGCAGTGCCGTCGTGGTTCAGGCCCAGGTTGTGCCCCGCCTCATGTGAAGCCGCCTCGGCGATGTTCTTCGCGCTCCAGCCCAGATTCTCCGGGAAAACGAGCGCGGGCTTATAAGTGTCGCCCACATCGTCAAACGTCCCGACATAGGCGATGCCGCCATAGGCGCCCCAATATTGGCTGATCGGACTCACCAGGACACGCGTGCCGAATACCGTGTCGGCCGTCGAACTTCGGGTCAGCAGGTCTTCGCTCGCCAGCTCGGTGGTTACGTCCACGTCAAATGGCGCATAATCCTCGGCCACGCGTTGCCAGACCTCGATGATCAGGCTGCGTTCGCCGTCGCCAAACACGCCCGGGTTGCCGTCGGTATCGAAGACCGGCGCCACGATATTTGCGCCGGCGTTGTAGTTCGCGGTCCAAGCATTGCCGCTCATCGTCCGCCCCGTGAAGTCGAGATAGATCGTCCGGCTGGCGCCCGGGCGGCTGTGCAGCACGAACGCATCGGCCGGCGCAATTGCCGCCGGCAGGGCGGGCGCCGGGGCCGTCAGGGCGGGTGCGGGATCGGTGTAAAGCAGACGACCGGAACGATCCACTTCCAGCTCACGATCCTGGAGCAGCAGCACGCGCAGCTGGGCGCCATTCAGGCCGTAGGCAGATGCCACGCTCGGCAAATGCTCCCGCAGTTCATCCACGGCCACCTGCCCGCGGCGATTTTCCGTCAACCGAACCTTCGGGAAGCGGACCGAACCCGACCCCCTTTCTGGTCCGGCTAAGGCCGGGAAGTGGAATCCAAGGGCGAGCGCTGTCACCAGAGGTGCCAGCCGGGTGAGGGTATTTCGAGCAGCCTTCATAAAGCGCCCTACTTTGCCGAAGTGTCGCCCGGTCCGAGAATAGCCAAATCCAACTACACCCTCGCTTGGCGCCGGCGCCCAAGGACCACCCTACTTCCGTTTCGCCGTCCAACCCGTGCTCGTCGGGTTGCCGTCCATGGTCGTGTCCGTCTTTCCGGTCAGTTTTCCGCCCTCAAACGTGCCGGTCATTTTGTAAATCATTGCGGTGCCGCCCTCGCGGTCGCGTTTGATGATCCAGCTAACCTTGTTCCCCTCCACCTTGCCTTCCTGGATTTCGAGGAACTTGCCCGCCTGTTCTCCCCGGGCGACCCGGCCCGTGAGCGTGTTGCCGTCCTGCCGCAACGAAGCCGGGAAATCGATCGGCTGCCCGTCGGGGCCGGGAATGGTCAGCACCCAATCCCCGGTCAGGCTGCCCGCAGCCGCGGCGGGAGCCGACACCGGCGCATCACCCACGATGGCCGCCAGCTTCGCCTCGATGGCTTCCGCCCATATGGCATAACCCTTCGGCGACAGGTGCAGGTAATCGGGCATCAGCTCCTTGGGCATCGTGCCGTCGTCGTTGAGGAACTGGTGGCCGAAATCCACCCAGAACACGTTCTGCTCGTCGGCGGCCCGCCGCAGCACCTGGTTGATCTGCGCCAGCTTGCCCCGCTGGACGCTGAAATTTTCACTCCGCGGGAAGATCGCCACCAACAGCACCTTCGTGTCCGGCAGGGTCGCGCGCAGCTTGGCCACGATGGCGCGGACGCCTTCGACGATCTGCTCCGGGGTGTTGTCCTCGCCGTTCGAATTGTTCGTGCCAATCATGACCACCGCCGCCTTGGGCTTGAGACCGGCCAAGTTGCCATTTTCGAGCCGCCAAAGAACGTGCTGCGTGCGGTCGCCGCCGATGCCGAGGTTAATGGCCTTGCGGTGGGCATAGTATTTCGCCCAAACCTCCTTGCCCTCTCCTTCCCAGCCCTGCGTGATCGAATCGCCGATGAAGATCACCTGCGACTGCGTCCCGAGCGTGGCGACGTTCGTGTTGAAGGAGGCGTGCCGGTCCTGCCACCACTTGTCCGGCCGCCGCGCGGGCTCAGTGGCGGAATGGGCGAAGGCGGAGGCGAAGGCAAACTGGAAGCCGGCCAGCATGCCGGCCAAGGCGAAGGATCTGTTCATGGCGTGAAGCAAAATGAGGAACTGAGCGGAGACTGGCCGTGAACAGGTCTTTGGCAAGTTTCGCCTCTGGGTCCGCCGTTCCGGTGGGGCCAGCCAGCGCTTCGAGACAGTGCCCCATCGCCCTATCGTCCGCTCGGAGTGTAAGCGAGGACCGAGGAGAGGAGGGCTTTCGGAATTTCCGCGGCCACGCCGAGGGCCACCCTTCGCCCCCGGGCCAGAACGGCACTTGCCCGGCTGGCAGGGAATCCGAATGTTCACCCAGATGTCGAACCCCACGGCCCGCAACGCGCGGCGGATCGCCCTGCTCAAGGCGCTGGCCCACCCTTCCCGGCTGGCCATCGCCGACGCCTTGCAGGATGGCGAACGCTGTGTCCGGGAACTCACCGAGTTGGTCGGCGCCGACATTTCGACGGTCTCCAAGCACCTCAGCCTGATGCGCGCCGCCGGCCTGCTGGCGACCGAGAAGCGCGGGCTCAACGTATTCTACCGCCTGAAGTGCCCCTGCCTGCTGAACTTCTTCGAGTGCGTGGACGGCCTCGTCCCGGAACCGCCCCCGAAGGCGGCCCGCCCGTGATGCCGGGCGCGACGTAGGCGCCATGCAGCGGTCCCGACGGCTACATCAGCTTCAGCTTGGGCAAGTCCTGCGAGTCCACCAAGCCCACGGGTTCGCGGAGGGCATTCACCACGATCAGGTCGTCGATGTTCCGCTCGTTGAAGATCCGGACCGCCTCCGCCGCCAAGGCGTCGTCGCGGATGCTGACCGGCCCGGGGGTCATCACATCCTTCAGCACCCGGGTCAGCGCCTGATCGTCCGCGGCCATTCGGCGGCGGAGGTCGCCGTCCGTGAAGACGCCGGCCAGCTTGCCGCGACGGTCCACGACGGCGACCGAACCGGACTTGGCGCGGGTCATCACGAGCAAGGCTTCCTTCACGGTCAGGGTGGCCGGGGCAACGGCGTTACGCTCACCACGGCGCATGATGTCCCCGACCTTCAGCAGCATGGCCCGGCCGATAGCGCCGGCGGGATGACGCTGGGCGAAATCCTTCACCTTGAAACCGCGCGCATCCATCACGGCCATCGCCAGCGCATCGCCGAGCACCAGAGTCGCGGTGGTGCTGGAAGTCGGCGCCAGGTTGAAGGGACAGGCTTCCTTCGGCACCCGGCAGTTCAGGACCACGTCGGCGTGGCTGCCCAGGGTGGACTTCGGCCCGCCCGTCAGCGCGATGATCCGGACACCGAACCGCTTGAGGGCCGGCAGCAGGTGGATGAGTTCCTCCGATTCCCCCGAATAGCTGAGCGCCAGCACGACATCGCCCTCATTCACGATGCCCAGGTCGCCATGCAAGGCGTCCACCGAATCCAGGACCACAGCCGGCGTCCCGGTGCTGCTGAGGGTTGCGGCGATCTTCCGGCCGATGTTGCCCGACTTGCCGATGCCGACGACGACCAGCTTGCGGCCCTGCGCCATTGCCGCGACGACGAGGTCCACTGCCCGCCCGAAGTTCGCATCCAAGGCGGCTTGGACGGCTTTCAGCGCGGCGATTTCTGTGGCGAAGACGTCCCGGGCGCGAGCGAGGTGCGACATGCCCAGACAGATGGCGGACGCCGGCGGGCGAAGGAAGCCCGAATTGGCACCGTCCCCGGCAAGGCATCAGGGAACAACCCGAACCCGGAGAAAACTGCTGGGGTCCGCCCCCACCGGCACCAACCAGACTCCGGTGGTAGCCGTGGCGGTCCATTCGGTGTCCGGCAGGTCCGCCCACGGCCCCGCGACTGCCGGCGATACCTGGAGCCGATAGGTGCGCCCGATGACGCTCGACCAGGTGAGGGTCATTCCCGCGGCGTCCAGCCCAAGGCTGGAACGCAGGACCGACCGCGAATCACCGGGGTCGGTGCCGGCCACGCGTTCGTCCGCCTCGGACATTCCGTCGCCATCCGCATCCTCGCCCGAGTCATCCTGCACGGTGATCGTCAGCGGCACGTCGAGGAACAGACCGTTCGCGTCCATCGCCCGGACCCGGACTTGCAATTCCGGCGTGGCCTCGTGGTCCATCGGCTCCGCCGTGAGCAGCCGCCCATCGGCCACGGTGACGCGTCCATTGTCGCGGTCGCCTTCACCGGCCAGCAGGCGATAACTCACCGCCCCGTCAGCCGCGGCCGACAGCTCGCCCACCAAACTGCCCGCCGGCTGGTTTTCCGCGACCGTGCCCGGCGTGAGTTGGACCGCAGCCGGACCGTTCGTGCCAAGGAGGGCAAGCAAACCGCGGGCATTGACCGGCTGGATCGTCGTGCGGTTGGTGGCGACGTAGTTCACCACCCCTTCGTAAAGCCGCCACATTTCGGCGGTTTCCGCGGCGGCCAGCAGCGGAGACTTCCGGTCCAGATTCCAGGGGGGGCTCAGGCGGTGAAGGTAGGTCGTGAGCCAGGCGGAATCCTGCGCGAAGAAGTCGTTGTCGTGCATCTTCACGCCCACGAACCACGGGGCCGCCCCACCGTTGGTGGCGGTGGCGTGCGCGCGCGCAAACGCATCGGCGATGATCCGGGCCGGTTCCTGATTGGTCTTCTCAAACAGCCGCAAGTCGTCGTGCTCGGGCTTCTGGCGCAAACCGAGGCGGTTGGCGCCAAGGTTCAGGGCCCGCCCGTGATTCACCTGGAACCGGGCGCCGTAGTCGCGGAACACGCCGGTCACCGCCTCGGCAATGCCCGCGTCGCTCTCCGCGCCCACAATGAAGGGCGCATAGCCGGCCAGCGCCGCGAGCTTCGTGTAGCCGCCCGGGGCGGCAGTGGGTTGCCCCGTGGTCAGGTCGAGGCCGTGGGTTTCGTAGTTCTGCACGAGGGCGGTCACCTCGGCGGCGGTGCGGCTGCTCAGCGACTGCCAATCGAAGCCGGTCCGATAGGGCAACGGCGGCCGGGTATGGTAGGACAAGGCGACCATCGGCGAATTGGTCAGCCGCCCCAGCAATTGGGGAAAGTCGCGCTCGTAGAGGTCCACTATCCAGGTGGTCAGGAAGACGTCCACCGGCACCTGCAACCGTTCGTGCAGTTCGAGGATGCGCCCCAGCGTGGCCGCGCTGAGCTCGGGATAGGCAAAGTCCTGCGTGTTGATCGAAAAGGTGACGAAGTCCTGGCCGGTGGCGGTCGGCGGGGTGTTGGTCGCTTCTCCCGCCACCACTACCGCGCCACCCTTGAGATAGACGGCTCCGCGGCTGGCGAACTGGGTTTGCCAGAGCTGATGCGCCTCCTCGAGTTGGACCACCTCGATCTCGCCGGCGTCCCGCAGGGCGACGATCTGATCTAGCAGCGGGTTGAACGTGCCGGCCAGCCACCCGGGCTTGGTGAAGTCCGACTGCGCGAGCACGAGCCCGGTCGTCCACAGGTGCTCCGACGGTAGGGTTCCCGCCGCGACGAGGGGAATCAGGTTGGTCACTGCCAGCGGGCTCTTCTGCGAATCGGCGAACGACGACCACGTTCCGAACGCGGCGATGGATCCGGTGGCCGCGGGCGTGAAAAACGTGTTCGTGCCGTCGGGAAACCACATGCCGCTGGCGGCCACGTCATTACGGTGCTGGCCCGTGCCCTCGCCCATGAGCAGGCGCGGCCGCCAGACGTAAGCATCGGGAAATTTCCGGCTCGCCAGCCCTTCGCTGAACCGCGGCCAGTCCTGGTAGCCGGAGTCAGTCGGGTCCCACACGTGGCCGCCCACGACCGAGGACGGCTCCACACCCAGCAAGGTCAGCAAATACGCCACGTCCGCGTAGTTGTAGCCGTCGTTCTCGTGCGAATGCGGATCAACCTCCACACCGTAACCTTCCCGCAGCATCCGGACGACGTTGGTGCCGCCAGTCAGGGCCAGTAGCGTTGCGTCGGGTTGGTCCACTTCGTATGCCTTCACCGCGAGCAGGAAGTTCCAGTCGCTCTGCCAATTCCAGCGCAGGCCCCGTCCCGCCAGCCGGCCGGCCACATCCAGCAACGCCGCGCGTGACGCCGTGAAGGCAGCCTTGTCCGAGAGGTAATCGGGAGTGGCGGCGTGATGGGGATCCTCGCTGTGGACGGCAAGGGCGAACCGAACCGGCGGTGCCGCGGCCCCCGGCAAGGCCAGCAACAGTCCGCAAGCAAGGACAGGCATCAGCAGTTTGAAAATCGACAGTTTCACCATGTTTTCCGCTCCGTGGCACCTTACAGACGGTGTCCGGATTGCCAACTGGGCGACCCGCGCCCTGCCGCAGGCGGAGGACGCGGCTGGCACGCCTCCGGCCCAAGGTGCGGTCCGCATCTTGCGGGCAGAGGCCGCGGGCTGGCCGCGAATCAGGGATGCGATGTATTCTCGCCCACTGGGAGCCTCGCGGCGCAGCACGGTGTCGGTGCCAATCCCGCACTCCTTGGGTGGGCAATCCCCGTTTCCCAATTGGCACGGATTACTGTTTGAACAAACCGTCTGCCGTCGAGTCCACTGCCGGTCCCTAAGCGCGTGAGTCCCCCACAACGCCCCCACATTCTGCGATTCCTGTCCGGCCTGCTGCTCGCGACCACCGTCGCCGGTTGCTCGTCGAAGTATTGGCGCAATTCCGCCGACAAGGAGGCCGCCCGGCTGATCCGGGAGAAGACCCCGGCGGTGCCCAACATGGACACCAACTTCACCGCGGAGGCGAAGGACCCGCTGCGCCTGGAGAATCTTCCGCTGGCCGCGGAACCTGAGGAATTCCTCGGCACCGAGGCCGAAGTTGAGCGCGGCGCCCGGGTGCTCGACCTCGACACGGCGATGGAATTGTCGGTGCGCCAAAGCCGGGAATTCCAAGGCCGCCGGGAACTGCTGTATCTGGAGGCGCTGGACCTGTCGCTGGCCCGCTGGCGGCTCAAGCCGATCGTCGGCTCCCGGGCCAATGCCGCCATCCAGAGCACCACGCCGGTGGTGGTCACCGGCCAAGACCCGATCACCGGCGAAACGGTCACGGCCGTCCGCAACGGCAACAAGCTGGCCACCGGCCGGGGGCTGTTCGGGGTCGACTGGCTGCTCGCGACGGGCGCCCGGTTGTCCGCCGATTTCACGGCGGATTTCCTGCGGTTTGTCGGGGGCAACGGCACGCCCAACACCGGTTCCCGGCTTGGCGGCACGCTGACCCAGCCGCTGCTGCGCGGCGCCGGATTCAAGGTTACCTTGGAGAGCCTGACCCAGGCTGAACGGAACCTGCTCTACGCGATGCGGGAGTTTGCCCAATACCGGCAAAACTTCACCGTCACGACAACGGGCGATTACTTCCAGGTGCTGCAGGCGCGCGACACGGCGCGGAACGCCTTCCTCGATTTGCAGCGGTCGCGCCAGAACGTGGCCCGGGAGCGCGCCTTTGCCGACGAAGGGCAACGGCCGCTGGCTTCCCTGGACCAATTCCGCCAAGCCGAGCTGAATTCCGAGACCCGCTGGCTGGAGGCATTGCGGGGCTACCGGGAGGCGTTGGATCGGTTCAAGATCAGCCTCGGGGTGCCCTTGGCCACGAAACTGGTGTTGGCCGACACCGAGTTGGCCCAACTCGCGATCCGCGAACCCGGCGTGCCCGTGGACGAGGCAATTGGCGTGGCCGTGGCCACCCGGCTGGATCTGCAGACGGCCAAGGAACGCCTTCAGGACGCCGAACGCCGGGTGCCCATCGCGAAGAACAGCCTGTTGCCGCAGGTGGACGCGACGGCCTCCGCGGGCTTCGCCAGCAACAGCACCAACGGATTTGTGCTACCGGACCCGAAATTCAACAACTGGTCCGCCGGCCTGAACGTGGACCTAGGCCTCGACCGCAAGGCCCAGCGGAATGACTTCCGGCGGACGTTGATCCAGGTCGAGCAGACCCGGCGGCAGTTTGGCCTGGCCGTGGACAACGTCCGGCTGCAGGTCGCCAGCGACTGGCGCGCGCTGGAGCAGGCCAAGCGGAACTTCGAGAACGCCGAGATCGGCGTGAAGCTGGCCGAACGCCGGGTCGAGGAACAGGAACTCCGCATGCAACTGGGCCGTGGCCAGACCCGCGACCTGCTGGATGCCCAGGCCGACCTCAACAACGCCCGCAATGGCCGCACCGCCGCCGTGGTGAACCACACGCTCGCGCGCCTCCGCTATTGGCGCGACATGGGCCTGCTCTTCGTCCGCGACGACGGTTCGTGGTATGAGGCACCGGTGCCGCCCGCCTCGACCGAAACCAATTCCCCCGCCCTCAATCCGCCTGCTCCCGCCCTGAAGCCATGAACCCGCTCGCCTTCCTCCGTTCGCGTCCCCCGTGGCAATTGCTGGCCGGGGCGGCCGCGCTCGCCCTCGGTCTTTGGCTGTGGCTTCGCCCTGCGCAGGCCACTGACGAGAACCTCACCGTCACCGCGAAGCGCGGTCCGCTCGACATCAAGGTGCTCGTCGGCGGCAGCATCGAGGCGCTCAAGTCCCAGGAGATCGTCTCGGAGGTGCGCGGCGAGCCGGTCAAGATCCTGAAGATCGTCGAGGAAGGCTACCTGGTGACCGAGGAGGACGTGAAGACGAACAAGGTCCTCGTGGAACTCGATTCCTCGAAGCTCAAGCAGAACCTCGTCAGCCAGGACATCACCTTCCAGAGCACGGCCTCCAGCCTGACGGAGGCCCAGCAGGGCTTCGAGATCCAGGTGAACCTCAACAAGACGGACATTAAGGCGGCCGAACAGAAGGCCCGTTTCGCCCTGATGGAGCTGGAGAAGTTCTTGGGCCTCCGGATTGCGTCGGAGGTGATCGACCAGTTGGGTCTGCGCGAGGAACCGAACACAAATTCGCCGGCCGCGACCAACAGCCCGGCCACCGGAGCCGCCCGGGTCGCCCGAGTAGATTTCACGCGCTTCGCCAAGGCCGAACTGCTGGAGGATGGCATGGCCAAGCAGGAACTCCGCAAACGGGACGACGAACTGCTGGTCGCCAAGACGGCCGAGGGCCAGGCGCTGACCAAGTTCAACGGCACCAAGCGGTTGTTCGACAAGGGCTTCGTCACCAAGAGCGAGCTGGAAAACGACCAGGTCGCGGCCGACCAGGCGCGCCTGAAGGTCGAGGCGGCGGCCACTGCCCGGGACTTGTTCATCCGTTACGACTTCCCAAAGCAGGCCGAGGAATTCCTGTCCAAGTATGACGAGGCGCTCCAAGGCCTGATCCGGGCGCGCAAGGAAGCCGTGTCCAAGCTCGCCCAGGCCGAAGCCCGCCTGCGGGGGGCCCAGGGCCGTTACGAACGCGAGAAGCTCAACCTCGACGAACTCAACGAGCAGTTGGGCAAGTGCGTCATCGCCGCGACGACGCCCGGCCTGGTGGTCTATGGCGGAGGCAGTCAGCGGATGTATTGGGGCAACCAGGAACGCATCGCCGTCGGCGCGCAGGTCTACGAACGGCAGGCGATCATCACGATTCCCGATCCCACGGCGATGGGTGTGACGGTCGGGGTCCACGAATCGCACATCAAAAAGGTGAAGAAGGGGCTCGCCGTGAAGATCACCGCCGACGCGTTTCCGGACGATCCGATCACCGGCGAGGTCACCAAGGTCGGCGTGCTGCCCGATTCCGAGAACCGCTGGATGAACCCCGACATGAAGCTCTACAAGACGACGATCTCGCTGGAGGGCACCCGCGAGTGGGTAAAGCCCGGCATGAGCGCGAAGATCGAGATCCTCGTGAAACGGCTGGATGACGTCGTCTATGTGCCACTCCAGGCCGTGGCCACCCGCGACGGCAAGCAGGTGGTTTTCCGTCCCGGACGGACGCAGCCGGTCGAGGTCGAGACCGGCGATTTCACGGACGAGTTCATCGAGATCCGGAAAGGGCTCGCCGCAGGTGACTTGGTGCTCCTGCGCACGCCCACGGAGAACAAGTCCGGCGAGGACAAGCCGGCCGATCCCGCGGCGAAACCCGCCGCCGCGCCCGCCAAGGCCACGGCCAGCCGCTGACGTGGGCATGACTCCCATCGTCCAACTCGACGACGTGCGGCGCTCCTACCAGATGGGCGGCGAAACGGTTCAGGCTTTGCGCGGGCTTTCGTTGTCGATCCTGCCCGGCGAATACGTCGCCATCATGGGACCTTCCGGCTGCGGCAAGTCCACGTTGCTCAACCTGCTCGGCTGCCTTGATCGCCCGAGTTCCGGCCGCTACCTGCTGGGCGGCGATGACATTTCCCAGCTCAACGACGACGACCTCTCCGAGATCCGTGGCCGCCGGCTGGGCTTCATCTTCCAGAGCTACAATCTCATCCAGCAACTTAACGTCCTCGAAAACATCGAGGTGCCGCTCTTCTATCAGGGGCGCCCGGAGGAAGAGGCCCGCGAAATCGCCGTCCAGCTCGCCACCCGTGTCGGGCTGGGAAAGCGGCTCGACCATCGCCCCTTCGAGCTGTCCGGCGGCCAGCAACAGCGCGTTGCCATCGCCCGGGCCTTGGCGAGCGATCCCATCCTCCTGCTGGCGGACGAGGCGACGGGCAACCTCGATTCCAGTTCCGGCCGGGAAATCTTGGGCCTCTTTGACGAACTGAACGCCGCCGGCAAGACCCTCGTGATGGTGACGCACGACCCCAACACCGGAGAGCGCGCCAAACGGCTCGTCCGCCTCCGCGATGGTGTCCTCGAAAGCGACATCCGGAAATGAAGGCCCAAGTGCTCACCAGTTCGATCCGGTCCGGGAAATTCCGCCGGGCGGTCCGCCTTGGGCTCCGTTCCCTCTGGCTGCACCGGCTGCGCTCACTGCTCACGGTGCTCGGGATCGTGTTCGGCGTCTGCTCGGTCATCGCCATGCTCGCGATTGGCGAGGGCGCCAGCTACGAGGCCCAGGAAGCGCTCAAGAAGCTCGGTTCCCAAAACATCATCCTGCGTAGCGTCAAGCCGCCCGAGGAGCAGAAGGTTTCCAACAACCAGAACAACTACGTGCTCGATTACGGGCTCAAATACGAGGACATCGCCCGCATCCAGGCCACCATTCCCGGCGTCACGACGATCGTCCCGGCCCGCGTGATGCGGGAGTATGTCTGGAACATCACCTGGCGTGTGGACGCCGAGGTCGTCGGCACCGTGCCGTGGTATCCGACGATGCGGAACCACCGCGTCGCCCAAGGACGGTTCTTCACCGACACCGACCAAAGTTCGGCCGAGAATGTCTGCGTGCTGGGTGACCGGATGGCGCAGACGCTGTTCCCGCTGGAATCCCCCGTCGGCAAGACTGTGCGCGTGGGCCAGCAATACTACCGCGTCGTCGGCATCATGGAGCCGCTCTCCACGGCCTCGAAGGACGAGGTGATGCAGTCCACCTCCACCCAGCCGGCCGTGGACCGCATGTTCATCCCGCTGGAAACGGCCAAGCGCCGCTACGGCGAAGTCCTGTTCAAGCGCCGCAGCGGCAGCTTCGAGCAGGAGCGAGTCGCCTTGCACGAGGTCACCGTGAAAGTGGACCGCACGGAACGCGTGGTGCCTGTCTCACTCGCCATCAAGGACCTGATGGAACGGAACCACAAAAAGAAGGACTACGACGTCGTGGTGCCCCTGGAACAACTCAAGCAGGCCGAACGGACCAAGCAGATCTTCAACATCGTGCTGGGTTCCATCGCCGCCATTTCGCTCGTCGTCGGTGGCATTGGCATCATGAACATCATGCTGGCGACCGTGACCGAACGCACACGCGAGATCGGCATCCGCCGGGCGCTCGGGGCCAAGCGCAACGACATCGTGACGCAGTTCCTGATCGAGGCCGTGATACTCAGCGGGGCTGGCGGGGCGCTGGGCGTGCTGCTGGGCATTTCCATTCCCTTCATCGTGACCGCGACGGCCGGGATGAAGACCATCGTCACCTTCTGGTCGCCGCTGGCGGCCTTCACCATCTCGGCGTTGGTCGGGGTGATCTTCGGCCTTTACCCCGCTTTCCGGGCGGCCCAGATGGACCCGGTAGAAGCCTTGCGGCACGAGTAGCCCCGCGCCGAGCGCAGACGGGCTTTCGGCAGCGCTATTCCACCGCCAGCGCGTGCTCGAGCAACTGCGGCAGCTGGTCCAACACTGCGGTGTCGGCGGCCACCAGCTTGGCCCCGGCGGCCACGGCATTGTCCTGGAGCTTCTTGTTCTTGAGCGCAGTGTATCCGATGACCGGCACATGGGCGATTTCGGGATCCAGCTTCAGGTCACGGATGACGCCGCAAAAATCACCATGCCGCAGGGCCAGTTCGGCGACCAGCAGCATGGGCTTTTCCTTGCGGACCAGCGGCAGGACGTTGGCCGCGATATTCAACGTCTGCACCCGCCACCCTTGGTCGGTGAGGCGGTTCGCGATCTGGCTGCCGGGCAGCAAAGATTCGTGAAAGACGATGGCCAACGGTTTGGTCACGGGGCGGGAGGTTGAAGCGCGTCCGCTGGAAGGCAAAAGAGAAATCCGGGGAATGCGCACGTCGTGTTCCGCGCCCCAGCTTTGCCTTCCCCGCCCGGGCCCGATTCGCAATGCTCCGCCCATGCCACGCAAGCTCAGCGCGATCGCCCCCGACTGGTGGGACTACACCACGCTTGATTCGGAGCTCATCGCCGACGCCGCCCGACTGACGCCGGAGAAACTGGGGAAGCTATCTCGGCCTGGGTTCAAGGTCGTCTTCTACGACACCTTGGAAGACTTTTACCTCGCCGAGGCGCTGGAATACATCTCCGCCTGGCGCCAAAGCACGCCAGACAACCCGGTGGGCATCTGCGGCCCCATCGGGCCAACCGAACAGCTGCCCTTGGTGGCCCGCCTGGTAAATGCCTTGGGGCTGCAGCTCGGCTCTGCACACTTCTGGGGCATGGACGAGTGGTTCGACTCGGAAACAGGGCGCGAGACGCCGGTCACCCATCCGCTCTCGTTCGAACGGGCCGACCTGGAGCTGTGCTTCAACCGCATCGACCGGAAGCTCCGGCCGCCGGATGCCAACCTGCACTTCCCAAAGGGCGACACTTCGGCTTACCGCGCGTCGTGGAACGCCGGGGTCCGCTGCGCCGTGATGCAAGGCGGCCAGGGCGACATAAAGCACTGGGCCTTCAACGATCCCCTGCCCCGGCGCGGCAAATGGAAGAACGAGCCGCCCACCGCCGCCGAATTCCGGAAGCTCGCCACCCGCGTCGTGGACCTGCATCCGCTGACCCTCGCCCAGAACGCCCGGACAAGCGGCGGCGGCAACATCACCATGGTCCCCACCCGCGCGATCACCGTCGGTCCGGTCGAAACCTGGCAGGCCGAAAAAGTCTCCATCTGGCACGCCGGCAACCACGACAACCCGCTCGGTCAGCGCCTCACCGCCCTGATGATCTCAACGGGGATCGTGGACACTGCGGTGCCCATGTCCCTGCTCGCGGAACACCCCAACGTGCAGTTCAACTACTTCCGAGGCGGACTGGGGTCCTGCGCGGTCGAGATGCACTGAGTCGATACCGCGCGGGAACCCGACGGCTGAGGCCAACCTGCATGCGTGGGCCATCACGATGCGGAGTTGCCGCCGCTGGGTTCGGCTGGTAACTCCTTTGCCGTGGGCCGCATCAAACCAATTTTTTTGGCCGGGTCGATCGTTGCCGTGATCCAGCTGCAGGGCCAAATCCCCCTCAGCTCGCTGCTCAACTTCACCTACACGCAGAACTTCAACAGCCTGGCCAGTTCCGGCACGGGCCATTCGTGGGTGAACAATTCGACCATCCCGGGTTGGTATCTTTCCCGCACCAGCTACAACGCCGATACCGGCGGCTCAAGCGCGGTGACCGCCTTCAGCTTCGGCAGCACCGGATCGACGGAGCGGGCGTTAGGATCGGTCGCCGGCGTGGCGACGGGCGGGATTTTTTACGGGGTTCGTTTGGTCAACGACACCGACATCAGCTACCCGGGCTTTGATCTCTCTTTCTTCGGGGAACAGTGGCGCAAGGGAAACAACGCCGCCGCCCAGCGGCTGGAGTTTGGCTACAAGATTAGCAGTTCCCCGCTTACCAACCCCAGCGATGCCGGATTCAGTTCGGTCGTGGACTTGGACTTCATTTCCCCCGTCGTCGGCGCCACGACTGCCGCGGCCTTGGATGGGAACCTTCCCGGTAACCGGGTGCTGCTGGAAGAGATGCTGACATTTAATCAACTGCTGGATCCTGGCGAAGAAATCATGTTTCGGTGGGCCGACCCTGACGACCTGCCTGGAGGCGACCATGGCTTGGCCATAGACAACCTTTCGATCGAAATCCCGGAAGCCACAGCGCTCCCGGGCTTGCTCGTCGTCGGATTGTCCGCCTTGGGATGGATGCGGCAGCGCCAGCCGAAGGAACGCCCGGTTCGTTAACGCCCTTGGGTGGTGTGGGCGCCGGGTTGCCAATCTTCCGGCACGATGTTTCCTCCGGCTCAAACTTGGAAGCCATCGCAAAACTGGATATTGGGCGTCAGACCACCGCCAACGTCATCATCCGAGCCACCGATTCTGGTCGCTACCTGCACCCCAATTTTTGTTATGCGGTGTTTGGGGAAGATGTGAGCGGAACCGGGTCAGACTTGATGAACTGGAGTAACTCTACGTTTTGCCCGCAAAACTCCACGACGGCCAACGATGTGGACTTGGCGGCGAGAGCCGCCGTCATTTTCCTTACCACGGAAGATCCTGAGGCATCCACCCAGCCGCTTTGGTCGCGGTTGGCACCATGGTTGGCGAGCCCTTCCTGCAGCGGCGTTCACAGGAGAAGTGGAAGCGCTCCACTCTAACTTTATGAGGGCCGGAAATGCCAGGACTCCGGCCCATGCTGTTGCGGGCGATAAACTCAACCAACCGACTGGCCGGATTTGCCCTCGGGTTCAACCTTCAGGAAGAGCGCCCCGCACTCGTCCAATCTGGCCAAGGACGGCGTTCAGAAGAAATGATTGAGAATCTGGCGCCAGCAAAACAGGTGCAATCCCACCGGCAACGCCACCCAAAGTCCCAGCGCCAGAACCGGCCGCCGCCCAGTGAGGCGGGACAACCAAGGCCTCCAACCAGCCCACGCAAACGTCAGGAAAACGGTGAAAAAAACGATCATGTATCGCCCAACCAGCGTGTAACCAGCCGCCCTTGTCGCGAGCAGCATCGCGGCAAGGTAGCCAAAGCAGGCCACCGACAGCAGCCCGACCTGGATCAGTGCCGAAGCGTCGCGACGACGAGCCACCTCAATCCAAGTCAGAGTCCATCCGACCAACGCCAGGGAAGCGAACAAGTCCACGGCCCATTCGGGCAGTTGCACATCCCCCCAACCAAGGATGTTCCAATAAGTCTGGGAGAGGAGATAGTCATGCTGCCCAGGCCCCAGCGAGCCGAGGAATTTCCCAAACCCAAACAAGACATGGCCCAATGCGGAAAGCTCCTGCCCGTTCGAAGCCGTCGGCGGCAGCCTGACGAACTGAAACCAGACCACCACCGCGACCATCGCGGGTGGAACCAACCAGCCAACCTGGGTCGCTTGGTCTAGGCCGCGATTGAACAGTGTTGCCAATTTTCCCCGGCTAATCCGGGCCGCCAGCCTTTCACTGGCACATCCCGCAACCGCGACCAGCACCACCCAAGCAACAAACGGGAATTGCCTGATCAACCCGCTAGCCCGCGCCCCTGCCAACCGCTCAATGCTGGCCAACACATCGGCACGGTAATCGGCAGCCGAAACTGCCCAAGGAGCGAGCAACCCGATGGCAAGGAGGCTCCACACCCGCAGCGACTCGCCCCAGCGAACTCCATCGTTCCTTGCCGTCGCCATGAGCCAGCGTCCCGCGAGGAGCGGGGCGAAGCCGACCAGAGTTAATCCGCTCCGTGAGCTTTGGACAGCTATGCCGGCAGCCAAGGCCGCAAAAAACCACGAGGCTTCCTCGACCTTGCGGTCCGGCCGGCCGAGGCTCACGGCACCTGCGAGAATGATGCCGCTCCCCACCACGAGGACGTAGTTGGAACTCGCCATCGCGAGATACGCCATTGAAGAAAGCAGAACGAGCCCCAGGGGTGCCCAAACGGCGCCGCCCCCCGGTCCGGCCCGACGAAGGAACATCATTGCTCCGAGGAATGCGCAGGCGGCGCAGGCAATCGCGTTCGTAATCCTCAGCTTGAGTAGCATCCGGGGGACGGATTCGTCGACCACCCAGCCGGAGATGCCCCGCCAGTAATGCCCGCCAAGGCCCGAACGCTCCTGTGCGACCAGTCCGGAGGTAGCCCAATCCCGGGTCGAAACCAGATACTGTGCCCGGCAATCATCCGCGCTGATCTTCTCAAACCGCGAATTCAGCGGAACCCAACGCTCCCAATGGTTGCGCGCCGCCAAGTTCATCACTTTTGAGCGTGCCTCAGGAACTCGCACGGCCTCCAGAAAGCTGAGGAAATGGTCCTGCTCGTCCGGGGCATCCAGCGGAGGCGAAAGCACCGCATAGCCGAGGCTAACGGCAGCGAACATCAAGGCGATGCCGAGCGCAGGCCGCCAAGCCGGCCCTCCCGCGCCTTCCAGCGCACACAACACACCAAGACCGAAAAGCAGTGCCCAACCGATTGCGAGGCCCATGAGCGCCGCGCCCGAAGGCAAGTCCCAGAGAAACGCCAAAAGACCGGCCCGACTGTCATTCTGCCCCACCAACGGAAACACAAACTGGCCGATGGGCAAAGCGGCGTAGATGGTGGATCCCGGTGGGGCGAACACCTTGGTCTGGCCGGGGCCTCGGACCCAAGACCATTGGTTCGACGCAATGGAGTCTGGGAAATATCCAATCGTGTTCGACTCCAGGGTCAACCTCCGATCGCCTCGGGTTACGAACCGCAAAACCAGCGAATTCGCCTCGGATCCTTCGCCAAAAGGAGTCTTGCGGGCGAGGTGGACGAGTTCCTTCTCTCGCAATCGAGAATTGGGCGGTAACTCGAACCGCACGGCGCCATCCGGCGTGGTTACTTCGCCAGAAACCAAGTCGGCCTCGAGGATGACATGCCCGGAATTGGTGCCCTCGCGGTAGAGGTCAAACTGGAAGGCGATGGCACTCGCCCGGTCCAGACCTGCACCCGGCTCCAAGCGAACCGTCGTCGTCTGTTCTACGGTCCCATCCGGCCGATTGGTCACGGCCAATCGCACAAACGTCCATCCGCGGTGGACCGTGGTCTCTCGCAGGAAGGGGCGGGTGCTGAAATCGGGACCGGGGCGCACCAGCAACGCCATCAACACTGTCACCAGCAGCCCGAACGACGCCACTGCGGCAACCAATCGGTGCCGGTAATGGAAAGGTGAAGTCGACGAGGATTCAGGTGTCATGGGTGAGGCGAATTCAGCAACCCGACGAGGACCGCGGAAGCCTGCACGAAAGTGCCGGCGCAAGACTAGCCACAACCGAAAACGCAACCCTTGCGGATGCCCACTCAATATCTGTGTTCAGCCGGCGCTCGCCCGCCCTGCGCCTAGACGACCAAGGCCCCTCCGGCGTTGTGCGAGCAAGCCCCGCTTCGAGCCTAGGGCCAACGCGAGGATGAACCACCCTGATTGCACTAGCACAATGCATGCACCGGTCGAGCCGTTCAGGAAAAAGCTGACGTAGACCCCGACCAAGCACGAGGACACCGCCGATCCGGACGCGACCAGAAGCATCGGGCCAAAGCGATCGGCCAGCAGGAATCCAACGCAGCCCGGCGTCACCAACATCGCCACGACCAGGATGATGCCCACCGCCTGCAGGGCGGCCACGATGGTCAACGCAACCAAGGACAGGAGCACGTAGTTCAGGACCGCCGTGTTGAGTCCGATGGTCCGCGCGTGCGAAGGATCGAAGCAAAAGAGCATGAGATCCTTCCGCAACAACAGCGCGACCAGCAAGGCGAAGCCGGCCACGCCGACGGTCTGGATTACCTGTGACCGCGGGATGCCAAGCAGGCTGCCAAACAAGATGTGGTTGAGGTGCTGGTCGGTTTCCACCTTGGTGAACATGACCAGGCCCAGCGCGAACAGCCCCGTGAAGACAACCCCCATCACCGTATCTTCCTTGATCCGGCTGTGGGTCTTAATGAAGCCGGTCCCGACCGCGCAGAACAGGCCGGAGGCAAAGGCGCCGATCGCCAGCGGAATTCCCAGCACGTAGGCGACCACGATGCCGGGCAGCACGGCATGCGAGATGGCATCGCCCATGAGCGACCAACCTTTCAGCACCAAGAAACAGGACAGGACCGCACAAACCAAGCCCACGAGCGTCCCGACGCCAAAGGCGGTCAGCATGAAATCGTATTGAAAGGGAGTCAGCCAGTTCATGCGCCGCCCTCCCGGGCCAACGTCAGCCCCCGACGCCGTTTCGCGCGGTTGGCGAGCATTCCGTGTTTTGGCGCCCACACCAGCGCGGCAAGGAACATCAACGTCTGCAAGACCACGATGCAACCGCCGGTGGAACCATCGAGGAAGTAGCTGACATACGCGCCGGCGAATGAAGCGACCATTCCCATGCCGCCGGCCAAGGCCAGCATGCGGCCGAAGCGGTCGGTCAGCAGGTAAGCCGTCGCCCCGGGCGTGACCAGCATCGCGACCACGAGACAGGCGCCCACTGTCTGCATGGACGCCACCGCCGTTGCCGATAGCAGGGCCAGCAGCGTGAGATGCAGCAGTCGCACATTGAAGCCCAAGGTCCGGGCCTGATCCGGATCGAAACAGAATAGGACCAAGTCCCGCCATTTGCAGGCGAGGGTCAGCAGGCAAACCAGCGAAATCACGACGACCTGCACGACGTCCCCGGCTGAGATCCCGAGAATGTTCCCAAAGACAATGGTCTTCAGGCTGACGTTGCTCGGATAGAGCGAGATCAACAGCAAACCCGCGGCGAAGAACGTGGTGAAGACGATTCCGATTACGGCGTCTTCCCGCAGGCTGGTTTTCGCCTTTACGAAGCCCATCCCCAAGGCCGCCAGTAGTCCTGCGAAGAAGGCTCCGAGCGCGAACGGCGCACCAAGCAGGTAGGCGATCGCCACCCCAGGCACCACCGCGTGCGATAGGGCATCGCCCATCAACGACCACCCTTTTAGCGTGACGAAGCACGAAAGCAGCCCGCATACGCCGCCGACCAAGGCGCTCACCCACATCGCCTTGAGCATGTAGTCGTAGTGGAAGGGAACGGCGAGGGCGTCCATCAGTCGTCGTCCTCCGCTTCGGTCCGCTGCCGCACAACTTCCTCGCGGCCGGTGCGCTGGCTGTATTCGACGTGGCCATCCTTGCCGAAGACCAGCGGCCGTTCGTCGTCGGTCAGCACGGTGACCGCCCGACCGTCGTGCTTCTGGATCGTGGATTCGTCGAACCGGAAATGCCGCAGGACACCGCCGAAGGCCTTGGCCAAGTTCTGTTCCGTGAACACTTCCGAGGTGGGACCGGCAGCCAGCACCGTGCGATTAATGATCACCGTGTGGTCACAAAACTCGGGAACCGAACCGAGGTTGTGCGTGGAGACCAGCATGATGTGCCCTGCGGCCCGCAGTTCACGGAGCAGGTCGATGATGGCGGCCTCCGTCTTCACATCGACGCCGGTGAACGGCTCATCGAGCAGGATCACCCGGCCCTGCTGCGCGAGCGCGCGGGCAAGGAAGACCCGCTTCTTCTGGCCACCGGATAGTTCCCCGATCTGCCGGTCACGGAAATCCCACATCTGCACCCGGCGCAGGCTTTCCTCCGCGAGCCGGCGATCTTCGGCCCGTGGAATCCGGAGAAAGTTCATGTAACCGTAGCGCCCCATCAGCACGACGTCCCAGACGCTCACGGGGAAGGTCCAGTCCACCTCTTCCGCCTGCGGGACGTAGGCCACCCAATTCCGCCGTTGCGCCGCTTTCACCGTGCCTCCGCCGATGGAAACGGTGCCCTGGCTGGGCGTCAGGAAGCCCATGATCGTCTTGAACAGCGTGGACTTGCCGCTGCCGTTGATCCCTACGAGCGCGCAGATGGTGCCCGCCTGCAAGCGGAAGCTCGCGTCGTGGACCGCCACAGTTCCGTTGTTATAGGCTACCGTGACGTGGGCGACCGCCACGTCGATCTCCGGCCGGCCGGCGGAAACGGAGGCGCTCATTGGGCGAAGAAACCCTTCACAATGGTGTTCGCGTTGTATTCGAGGAGCTTCAGGTAAGTGGGAGCAGGACCTTCCGGTCCGGTAAGGGAATCCACGTAGAGGACGCCGCCGAACCGGGCCCCGGTTTCATTGGCCACCTGACGCATCGCCTTGTCGCTGATGGTGCTTTCCGAAAAGACGACGGGAATTTGTTGGGCACGCACGGTGTCCACCACTTTGCGCACCTGCTGCGGCGTCCCTTCCTCGTCCGCGTTCACTGGCCAGAGGTAGAGCTCCTTCATGCCGTAGTCGCGGATGAGGTAACTGAACGCCCCCTCGCTGCTGACCAACCAGCGTCGTTCAGCCGGAATCTCGGCGAGCTTCTCCCGGATCGGAGCGTCAATCGCCCGCAGCTTCGTCGCGTAGGCCTCGGCATTCGCGTCGTAGGCCGCGGCGTTCGGCGGGTCCAGCTTCACCAAGGCCTTGCGGATGTTCTCCACGTAAACCAAGGCGTTGGCCGGGGACATCCAGCTGTGAGGATTGGGTTTTCCGTCGTAAGGACCCGACGAAATGCCGAGCGGCGAAATCCCGTCGGTCAGAATCGCGGCGGGCACCGACTTCACGTTGCCGAAGAATTTTTCGAACCAACGTTCCAGGCCGAAACCGTTCCAGAGCACCAAGTCGGCGGACTGCGCCTTCACGATGTCCAACGGCGTGGGTTCGTATTCGTGGATCTCGGCGCCGGGCTTGGTGATGGATTCGACCACCGCATTGGTGCCGGCCACATTCTGGGCCATTTCCTGAATGATCGTGAACGTGGTCACGATCCGCTTCGGACCACCCGCGGTCGCGGGCGGCCGGCAGCCGACGACTGCCAACAAGGTGGCCAACCCAAGGTTTAACCACAGCCATCGTCGCCCCTCCGCTGGCACGGGGACCGTCTTCAGGAATCTACTCCAACCTAACCGCATTCGGACCGTCATGGTGCGGACGTTGGTGGGCAACAAGTGTGCTGTCAAACATAATGTTTTTGGGTTAAAACATTTTCAATCAGGCAACCCTTGGCGGGCGCGTGGTCCGCTGCTAACACAGCGGGGTGACATCTGCCGATCATGCCGGCGCCTCCGCGCGCCGCTCCGAGTCCACCGAGGACCACCTGGAGCGGATCCATGAATTGGTGGAGGCCAAGGGATACGCGCGGGTCACGGACATCGCGGAAGCCCTCGGGCTGAATCGTTCCACGGTTTCCAACATGGTCCGGAGATTGGCCGCCCGCGGCTACGTCAACTACGAGCGTTACCGGGGCTTCACCCTGACGGCCGCGGGCCGTGAAGTGGCGGTCACGATCAAGGCGCGCCACCGGACGCTGAGCGACCTGTTCGGGCTGCTCGGTCTCGAACCCGGAACCGTCGATGAGGAGGTCGAAGACATCGAACACCACCTCCGGCCCCAGACTTTGGCAGCGTTTGCGTCGCTCGTGGAATTCTGGCGGGAAAACCCCGCCGAGCTGAAATCCTTCCTGCGATTTCACCGTCGGCGACTGCCCGTTTGAACACGCCCAAGGGCCGCCGCGTCGGCTCGCTGAGCGTCCAAGTGCCCTTCGGTCCAAAAGGCTTTGACCCCACGGCAGCCGGGGTCTAAACGAAGTCCGCGCGTTGGAAGATTTCATCGAAGATAGCCACATGAATCACATAGCCGGCCTCCTGGCCGCAGCGGACCCGCAGAAACTCTCGCTCGTGGAGATCTGGGGGCAGGCCACGTTTGAGGCCAAGATCATCATTGTCGTGCTGATGATTTTCTCGGTTTTCGCCTGGTCCGTGATGGCTTCGAAGGCGCTGCAAATGCAGCGGGCGCGCAAGTTGAACCACTTCTTCGAGGCGGAATTCCGCGGCCAGGCATCCGTCCTCGGCATCTTCGACCGCCGGATCGAGGTCGATGGCTGCCCGCTCTTCGGCGTCTACAAGGATGGGTGCAGCGAATTGGACTCCCGGCTCAAGCAACCCGACGGCACCCGCAAGGTGCATTTGTCGATCAAGAGCATCGAGCACATCAAGCGGTCGCTGGAAGGTGCCGTGGCCCGGGAATCCCTGCGCTTGGAATCCGGGCTGATCCTGCTGGCGATTGCCGTGAGCGGTGCGCCCTTCATGGGCCTGCTCGGCACGGTCTGGGGCGTGATGGACGCTTTTGGCGGCGTGGCCAAGGCGGCGATGATGGGCTCTCGGCCGGACCTGTCCTTCATGGCCCCAGGCGTCGCCGCGGCGCTGGTCACAACCGTGGCGGGACTTTTGGTGGCGATCCCGTCGATGTTCGGTTACAACTGGCTCGTCCACCATTTGCGAACCCAAACGGTCGAATTGGATAACTTCGCCCAACTCCTGGCCTCGCGGATGGAAACCGAATTCCTCAAAGACGACTGACGACCATGCAGGAAGATTTGCCCTCCCAACCCCGGCAAACCGACAGCGCGAAAGCCACCCTATGCGTCAAATGCGAACACCTCTGCGACCCGCACTTGGAACGGTGCGATCGCTGCGGCGCGCACCTGTTCGTGCTGTGCTCCGGCTGCGGGCACAAGAATCCACGGGTAATCTCTCGCTGCGAAAAATGCCGGCACCGGTTGCACAAGACGGTAAAGGACCGGGTGCGCCGGACGGGCTCTGGACGCTTCAATCTCCTGTATTTCGGCGCCGCCATCCTCACCATCGTGGTCGCCGCCGGTTTGGTCATCTGGTTGGGTGACATCCCTCTTCCCCGCCTTTGGTAGCATGCGCCGTTTTTCCCAGCGAAATCAGTTGGTGACGTTGAACGAAATCAACATCACCCCGCTGCTCGACCTCGCCTTCGTGCTGCTGATCATCTTCATCATCACCACGCCCCTACTCGAAGGCAGTATCGACCTGAAGCTCCCCGCGGGGGGCAGCACCAAGACGTTGGCCAAACGGAGCGACATCGTTTCGGTCGAGGTCGACACCAAGGGCGCCTATCGGATCAACGGTAAGACACTCCGGACCGATGCCGACCTCGAACGGGGGCTGATTGAGGCCTACCGGCGGAACACGAACAGCGTCATCGAGATTCGGGCGCCGGCCGAAGGCGCCTACCGGCTGCCCGTCAGGATCCTGGACCTGTGCCAACGCAACGGCATCACCCGCTTCAAGCTGAATACCGAGGAACCGCGCCGCTAACCATGGACCGCACCCAAAAACGCTGCTTAGTCGGTTCCGTGGCGTTCCATGGAATTCTGGTGGTCGTCCTCATTTCGGCCGCCGCCTTCGCCCCGAAGCCCGAGATTCCCAGCGTTCCGTTCCTGGAACTCCTGCCGACCGACCTGAAGCTGACCGATGGCGACCAACTCGGCGGCGGGAATCCGCACGCGCAGCGGCCGCCCGCCCAATCCAGCCAACCTCCGAGCCAACCACTGCCGCCACCCGCGACCCCGAAATCGCCGCCAAAGGAGGTCGCCAAGGATCCGAAACCGCCGGTTCCGCCCAAGGTCGAAAGACGGGCTGAACCGAAGGCAGACAAACCGGAGAAGCCCGAGCCGAAGAACGACAAGGCGGTCGCCAAGGACCCACCGGCGAACAAAAACGAGCCTAAGGAAAAGGCTCAGGATGTCGACAACACCCGCCGCGCCACCAAACCGGCAATCCAAGTCGCCGGGAAGAAAGTCGCTCGTCCGAACAACACGGAGGAAGAAACTCGCAAGGAGCGCGAAGCCGCGGAACGCCGCGCGCGCGAGGAACGGGAGGAGCGCGAAGCTTCGGACCGCCGCCGCGAGGCGATCGAGTCCGCCAATGCCGCCCGGCGCAACATCGCCAGCCGAATCCAATCCGGTGCGGAAACCATTTCTTCCGGGGTCGGTTCCGCTTCGGTACTAGAAATCCCCGGGCCAGGCGGGCAGGCCTATGCGCCCTACATCTCATATCTTGGCACGTTTTACCGCGAACGCTGGAAAAGCCCGCGATCCGTCGCCCGGGCCCGGGCCAGCGTTGGCGCCAGCGTCGAGGTCGCCAAGGACGGCACCGTCCTTGATTTCAAGCTGACCGAACCGAGCGGTGTTCGCGACGTGGACGAATCCGTCCGCGAAGTCCTCCGGCGATACCCGAAACTCCGGCCGCTGCCCGAAACCACCAAAGATTCCAAACGAATTTTCACCATCCAATTCCGTCTCGACGCCGATTCCACCCTATGACGCTCCGCTTCCCCCTGCTCCGCTTGCTGAACTTAGTAGGCCGCCTGACCGCCGGCCTGCTCGTTGCCATTTCGGCCCATGCCGCCGACGTCGTCATCGACGGCAAGGCGACCAAGGTCATCCCCATCGCCATTTCCGGATACTCCCGCGAAACGCAGTCCATCTTGGAATTCGACCTGTCGGTGGCTGGTTTTGAGGTCCGGAGCAGCAATCCCCAATACACCCTGACCGGCGCCGCGGCCGGAGACGTCAGGGGCACCTTGGTGGACAACGGCAACCAGCAAACGCTGTTTGCGCGCGTCTATCCGGGCGGCACCCAGCGTTCGCAGGCCCACACCTTGGCCGATGACGTGGTCAAGACCATCACCGGCGCCCCGGGCATCGCCCGCACCAAGATCGCCTTCAAGCTGGCCACCGGCCAACGCAACAAGCTCGGCCAGAACGTTTCGGAAATCTACGTCGCCGACTTCGACGGGGAAAACTCGGTCCAGCTCACCGAAGACAATTCGATCGTTGCTGCACCCGCCTGGGTGCCTGGCAGCCTGCGGCTGTTCTACGCCAGCTACCGCGGCGGCGCTGGTCCCGCGATCTATTCCCACGACCTGCGGACGGGCAATCGCAACGTCGTGGCAGCCTTCGCCGGCAGCAACATCAGCCCTTCCGTCTCTCCCGACGGATCCAAAGTGGCGATGATCCTCAGCAAGTCGGGCAGCCCCGACCTCTGGGTTGCCAACCTCGACGGCAGCGGCCTACGGCAGTTGACTCGGACCAAAGGGGCCGAGGCGTCACCCACTTGGTCGCCGGACGGTCGAACGATTTGTTTCGTCTCCGATGATCCAGGTCGCCCCACCCTGTTCACGGTCCTGGCCGGCGGCGGGGAAATGAGCCGGCTCAGAGTCGGCGGCGTGGTCCATTGCACGGAACCCGACTGGTCGCCGGATGGAAAGCAAATCGCCTTCACCCGCAGTGCCGGCGAATTCACCATCTACGTCGTGCCCGCCGCCGGCGGCGACGCGAAGGCCATAACACCGGGCGAAGACCCGTCATGGGCTCCAAATTCGCGGACTCTCGCCTTTACCCGCGGTAAGGGTGGCTCAAGAAAACTGTCGCTGCTTGACGTGCCCACGGGCCGCGTAAAGGATGTCGCGAAGGTGACGGGCAACTGTTCCCAGCCCAGTTGGGCCAGATGATTCGCGCCTCAGGATTCCGTATGAAGCTTTCGACCAAGTTTGGTCTTCTCCCCCTCGTCGTGGCCCTCTCCGTTGTTGGAGCGGGATGCAAAAACACGCCCAAAAACGTTACCCCGATTCCTCGCGGCACCTCGGGGCCGATCGGAAACCCTTTGACTCCGCCTCCCATTGGGAACACGAACCCTTTCAATAACCCGAACCCCACTGGTGGCTCCAGCCGGGCCCTGCCGACGACTCCGACAGGTGGCGGCCAAGACCTTGCCAACGATCCGTCGGTCAAGCCGGGCGAATCGAATCCGTTGGAGGATGGTATCCGCAATCCCGGCGTCCGCTCCGAAGATCGGGCCATGTTTGCCGCCGACACCGTGCATTTCGAATACGACCGGGCGACCCTGAAGGCCAGTGAGTCGGACAAAGTGAAGCGGGTCGCGGATTTCCTGAAAGGCAATCCCCTCCACGACTTGGCGGTGGAAGGCCACTGCGATGAACGCGGAACCGAGGAATACAATCGTTCGCTCGGCGAGCGCCGCGCCTTGGCCATCCGCGAGGCGTTGGTCAGCTTGGGAATCTCCGGTTCTCGCATCACCACGACCAGCTTCGGTGAAGATCAACCTGCCGACCCCGGTCATGACGACAAGGCTTGGGAAAAGAACCGCCGCGGGGAATTCATCATCCTGCTGCCCTCGGTGAAGTAACTTTGGCTCGAATTTCAGGCCCCGCCCCACGGCGGGGCTTTTTGTTTGCCGGCCGATTGAATCTTTACCCCCGTCGCAACGACCAATAGGTTGACGCCGCCAATGAGCTTGCCTGTTCCTTCCCTCGCTTTCCTGGGCACCACCGAGATTCTGGTGATTCTCGGATTGCTGATCCTGCTATTCGGCGCCCGTAAAATCCCCCAGCTCATGAAGGGCTTCGGCGAAGGGGTTCGCGAATTCAAGCGTGCTTCCCGCGACGCACGGAACGAGCAGACCAAACCCTGAATCCAGCCCCATTCCTCACATGACTTTCCAATTCGCCTTCCTCGGCACCACCGAAATCATCGTCATCTGCGTGCTCGTCCTGATCCTGTTCGGCGCCAAGAAGGTGCCCGAACTGATGAAGGGCGTCGGCACCGGCATCAAGGAGTTCAAGAAAGCTTCCCGTGACGTGCAGGACGAAATGCATCGGTCGATGGAGGAGGAGGCGCGCCCTGCCACCCAACCTCGCCCCGCGGCCGAGACGGTGGCTCAGTCCGACAAGGCGCCGACTGAGCCCAAGGCCTAACGCGTCCGCATCCTGCCCGCATGGCTGACGAGACGGAAGTGCTGCCCGCGGACCCCGAAGAGGCCGAGGGCGGTGGCCCCGTAAAAAGCTTTCTGGAACACCTTGAGGACCTTCGCTGGACCCTCGTCAAGGTGGTCGTTTCGGCCGTAATCGGCATGATCGTCTGCCTCAGCGGCAGCAATTACATCTTCGATTTCCTGTTCTGGCCGTTGAAGAAGGCCCAGGAAAAAAGGCTCACGGTCGAACCGCAAATCGCGCTGATCCTCGGCACGAACCAACTGGCCAAATTTTCCGCCACGAACTTCCCGCTCGTTGGCATTCCGACGAATCGCGACTCGTATTTCCGGATTCAGCCGGTCGAAATCGGGACCAACCAAGTCTTGGCCGTCGTGCCCGAACCCAATCCGCCCAAGGAAGCGACCTACGGCATGCGGGTCAGCGTCCAGGTCCTCGGGCCGGCGGAGGCGTTCAATGTCGCCATCCAGATCATGATCTACGGCGGGCTGACGATAGCCGCGCCGTTCATTATCTATTTCCTTGGCCAATTCATCCTCCCGGCGCTGCACGTTCATGAGAAGAAGTTCCTGTTCCGGATCGCCGGGGCGGCCAGCCTGCTCTTCTTTGCGGGCGTGGCGTTCTGTTATTTCGTCATGATGGTAGTCACCCTCAGCGCCACCGTGGAGTTCGCGAAATGGCTCGGCTTGGGTGCCGACATCTGGCGGGCGACGGAATACATCAGCTTCATGTGCTGGTTCATGCTAGGCATGGGCATCAGTTTCCAACTTCCGCTAGTGCTGCTCACCTTGGTCAAGATCGGGCTGCTGGACGCCCGCAAGCTGAGCGACTTCCGCGCCTATTTCTACGTCGTGATCCTTGTCATCGCCGGTTTCGTCACCCCGGACGGCAACCCGTTGACCATGCTCCTCATGGCCACGCCGCTTGTCGTGCTTTACGAACTCACCGTCGTGATCGCGCGCTGGGGCGAACGGAAGGAAGCCGCCCAGGAAACGCTGGCCGATGAAGAATAACTCGACCGTTCACAAATGAACGCTTGCCTCGACCGCGACACCGCATACGCTTCGCGCATCCAGCTAAGACGTATGCGTTTCCTGAGACCCCTTCCCCTGCTCGCCGTGGCGGCCCTCGCGCTGACTGGCTGCCAAAGCGCCGAGAAAAAGCTCGCCCGTGGCATCACCAACCTGACTGAGCCAATCCGCTTGGGCGAAATGAACCGTTCTGTGGAGCAATCCACCTTGTTCGACGGCCCTGGCGGCGGGACCCGCGGAGTAATCCATGGTTTCAATCGCACCGTTGGCCGCACCGTGGTTGGCGCCTTCGAAGTGCTGACCTTCCCGCTGCCGAGCGATCCGTATGTGTTCCCGGACACGAAGGTCTATCCGGACTCCTACAAGCCGGCCGCGCTGGACAATTCGATCCTGCGCCCTGAGACCAGCATGGGCATGTCCGGTGGCGACATTGCGCCGATGATTCCGGGCAGCCGGTTCCGGGTGTTCGACTACTGAACCGACACTCCTGATTTTGACGCGCCAACCCCGGTTGGCGCGTTTTTCTTTTCCGTGCGCCTCACCCGAACGTCTGCCTGCAAGGTCAACTTCGTCCTTAACATCCTGGGACGACGACCGGATGGCTTTCACGAACTCGAAACCCTGTTCTACCCGGTGCCGCTGCACGACGTTCTGACTGCGGAGCCGACCAGCGCCGGAATCCAGCTGACCTGTTCCAATCCGGACCTCGCCTGCGACCCGACCAACCTAGTTTGGCGGGCGGCGGAGCGTTTCTTCGCCGAAGCGGGGATTTCCGCTGGCGCGCGACTCCATCTCGAGAAGAACCTGCCCATCGCGGCAGGCATCGGCGCCGGCAGTGCCAACGCCGCCACGACCCTTCTGCTGCTCAACGAACTTTTCGGCGCGCCACTGTCCGCCACCCAACTTGACTCGGTCGCGGCCGGCCTTGGCTCGGATGTAAATTTCTTCCTTCAACCCTTTCCCGCGAGTGCTACTGGACGCGGCGAAAAAGTTTGTCCGCTCCCGTTGTTCTCCCAGCTGAACCAGCGCGCCTTGCTTCTGTTTCGGCCCGGATTCGGGGTCTCAACGCCGTGGGCGTTCCGGGAACTGGCGAAATTCCCGGAGGCATTGAACGGCAAACCAGGCAGGGTCGCCGATTCGGTGGCCGCATTTACCGGATCCGGTCTCGCGGCCGCGGCTGGCACCCTGTTCAACAGCCTGGAAGTGCCGGTGTTCGGCAAGTATCCCATCCTTCAGCTTTATCAGGATTTCCTGCGCGCCGCCGGGGCGATTGGGGCGCTGATGTCCGGCAGCGGTTCGACGACCTTCGCGCTGTTTGACAACCGTGACGCGGCGGACACAGCGGCAGAACGTTTTCGCCACCAGTTCGGCAGCGAAGGCTGGCTGGCGGTGGTCACGTTGTGAGCGGCGGCGGTCCGTATTTCGACGGCGACGCGGCTTGACCACCCCTGCCCCCTTCGGGAGGGTGCGCGCCGCGTTTCGCCGGATGGCCAGGCGCACCAGTGAAATGAAAAACACCCTGCTTACTGTCATCACGGCTGCGGCCGTGGTCACCACGACCATGGCTGAAACCACGATCGACCTCAAAGACGCCAAAAACCGCTCGAGCTACGCCATCGGCGCGGACATCGCGAAGAGCCTGAAACGAGTGCCCTTCGAACTCGACGCGAAGGCCGTCGCCGCGGGCCTCACCGATGGTTTTGCCGGCAAGCTCGCCCTTACCGAGGCCGAAGTGCAGGAAGCCCTCACCGCCCTCCAACGGCAGGCGGCCTCCAAGAAGGATGCCGAAGACCAAGCTGCCAGTGAGGGAAATCGCAAGGCAGGCGAGGCATTTTTGGCCGCCAACGCCAAGAAGGAAGGCGTCAAGACCACCGCTTCCGGGCTCCAGTATCAGGTGCTCAAGGCCGGCGACGGCAAGGGCAAGAGCCCCAAGGCAACCGACACCGTGAAAGTCCACTACCACGGCACGCTTATAGACGGGACCGTCTTCGACAGTTCCGTCGACCGTAAGGAGCCGATTTCCTTCCCGCTGAACGGCGTTATCCCGGGCTGGACCGAAGGCGTTCAGCTCATGAAGGAAGGTGAGAAGTTCAAATTTGTGATCCCGGCGCCGTTGGCCTACGGCGACCGGGGAGCGGGCCCGAAGATCGGGCCTGGCGCCACGCTGATCTTCGAGGTGGAGCTGCTGGCCATCGAAGGCAGCAATTGATCGTTCCCTCCTTTTGACCCTCTGGGGCGCCCCTCGGCGCCCCGTTTTCGTTTCTGGCCGTGAGCCGGGCCGCTCCGTCTGGTCTGATCCCATCGTCCAGCGCCGCCCGACGACAATCCGCCTTGAGGGATTCCGGGTGCGTGCTGTCATCCGGACGTGTCCAACGGGTTTGCCATCCTCGGATCGGGAGTGGCGTTGAGCGCCTTGCTCATCGCGCTGACGATTCACCATTGGTTGCGCGTCCGCGGCGAGGAGGACGCCGAAGCGCGGCGCGAGCTGGCGAGCTGGGCGTTCCGCGGACTCGCCACCCCAATCCTGTTTCTGGTGATCTGGAATCTCCTAGTCCACCTCGGCGTGTTGCAGGAAGTGGTCCCCCTGATGCCGGGTGCCATCATCAATACCCGCCAATACGTCACCGCCGGACCGGCGCTCATGACCGCCGTCGGGATCACCTTGTTGCTAGTCAGCTCATTCTGGTCGGCCTTTGCCCTCGCCCAGCTCATTCCCCGACTGCCTCTCGGCGATCTGCTTGGGCCGAACCGCAACGTGTGGATTGCGGTTTATGCGCTTTTCATACTGCCACCGGCCGGGCTGTTGCTCTGGTGGGTCGGGCCCGGCGCGGGCGGGTTTTCCACGGTCCTTTGCCTTTGCCCTCTCCTGCACGTCCTGGGCCGACCCAAGCCGAAACCGTTCCTCAGCTACGCCAAAGCCGTGGGCCGGATGAAGTTGGGCAAATACTCCGACGCCGAGGCGGCCGTCATCGAGGAATTGGAGAAATGCGAGGACGACGTCGACGGCTGGATGATGCTAGCCACCCTGTATGCGGAGAATTTCCGGGACCTCGAATCGGCCGAAGCCACGCTGCGCGAGCTGATCGAGCAGCCAAATCTGACCCCGTTCCAGATTTCCCAGGCGCTTAACCGCCTCGCCGACTGGCAGCTCAAGCTCGCCGAGGATCCCCAATCCGCCCGCCAATCCCTACGCGAACTGATCACCCGCTGCGAGGGCACGCCGTTTGCGCGGACCGCCGAACACCGGCTGGCGCAGCTCCCCCTCGACCGGGAAGAACTCACCGCCCAGCGAACTCCCAAAAAACTGCGGCTGCCGTCCCTCAGCGACGCCAGCGCCGAAGCCCGCCCGGCCGAGCCGGCCAGCGACCGGCGCGAAGAGGCGCGACGCGAATTCAGTCGCCTCTACATCCGCCTGGGACTTCAGCCCGATGACTTGGGCCTGCTGGAGCGCGCCGCCATTCTGCAGGCCGAGGAACTGGGCGACGCCGTCGCCGGCATCCGGGGAATCGAGGCCCTGCTCGCACGGCCCGATCGGCCGCCGGATTGCGTTCCGCGTTGGTTGTCCCACCTCGCAACATGGCAATTGAAGTTCCGCAACAACGAACCAGCCGCGCGTAAGCTATTGGACCAACTCATCCGGGAATACCCGCAAACGCCCGAGGCGTTTGGCGCGAGCTCGCAACTCTGGACGCTGGAGCAGAACGCCCTCGCCGCCCAAGCCGCTACGGCCCGGCAGAACTCGCCCATCCGCATCGTCGTGAAACTTCCCGGCACGGATGGCCCGAGTTGAACCTGCACGCCTAATTTTCGTCGGCGTGCCGCTGAAAGGCGCCGTGCCGGCTGGCCAGCTCAATGAGCGGCTCCAGTCGGCAGCGCGCGGCAACGGTGATCAGTTGCCGGTCCTCCAGGACGAAGAGGGCTAGGCTGAGCTCATCGTCGGATTTCAGGGTCCGCGGCGCGTAAATCCCAATGATCTCGTCCCCCATGTGGGCGTCACCTTCCACGACGCCGACCACCCGTTCCCAGCCTTTGCGTGCCATCGCCTCGTCGGTGGCCGTCAGCACGTTCAGGCGCTCCCCGGGGGCGAGTTTCTCCCGGAGCTCCTGGATGCTGACGTCCGCACCACGGATGGCGCCCATGGCCAGTTTCGCGTCGGCATCCAGGGGGCCAAACCCGCCGACGAACCGTGCTAAACCCAGTGCAACTCGGCCCAAGCCAAAGGAAATCTTCGTTTCGACGCCGGCCGAATGGGCGCTCGCCACCGCGGTTCGAATGGCCCGCACCTCACGCCCCGGCAACAGCGAAAGCACCAACGCCACGACGAGCAACGCGCCCGCCGCCAACACGCCGAGGAACAGGTAGCGCCACTTGAACCGACGGCGAGGCGCGGCAGCGGCGACGGGCGTGGATTCGGGGTTGGAATTCATCGGCGACGGCGGGATCGGCAACTGCGGGGCGACGTGAGGTGATCAGGGTTGCTTGGGTGCCGCTTCTTTCCCGGCCTCCTTGGAGATCGCCTCGCCCACCTGCCGGAGCGGCTCCAGATTCAGCTTCTCGCCGAGCCGCGAAATGTCCTCCAACCTCACGTCGCCAACCACGTTGACGAAGATCGCTTGCTTCCCGCCCTCGATGACGGTCACGACCACGCCTTCGACGGTGTCGGCGTTCCGCGTCTTGAGCAGAACGGCCACGTTCTGGTGCTTATCCCGCACGCTTACGATTTGTTCCCAGCCCTTGCCTTCGAGTTCGGTCCGGATGGACTCCGCCTTCTTCTCAGTCTCGCCTCGGTTGTCGTCGCCCAGCGGCACGACGTTGACACGCACGGACTCGATATTCCTGAGCAGATCCGCGACGTCGGGTTCATGTTTCCGGGTAAACTTCGACGCCATCTGGATGAGCCCGCGGCTGAGCTTTACCTCGACGAATTCGCCCCCCGCGGCCGTCGGGGTGAGTTTTCCGAAATCCACGAATCCTGGCGACGTGGTTTCGGCAATGGCGGCGGCGGAAACGGCCATGCCGATCACGGCGGCGGCCAAACAGGAGTGGAATGCGGTTTTCATGCGAGGTTATTTCTTTCTTCGGGCTATCTGCCCGGACTGATCGGAACACCCGGCCGGGTGTGGGGTGGTTTCAACAAAGTTTGCTAAAAGCTCGAAGTTGACGGCGCGCGGCCACGTCACTGACTCTTACCACGTATGCACGATTCCCCTTCCGAAGATTCAGCCCTATCCACGTCTCGACGTGGATTCCTCAAACAGACCGGGACCATCGCCGCCGCCGGCGCGTTGGCCGGTGTCAAACTTCCCCACGTCTTCGCCGCTGAAGACAACACGATGCACATCGCCGTCGCTGGTCCCGGCGGCCGCGGCACCGGCGCCTGCGCCAACGCCCTGTCCGTCGAGTCCGCCCCGATGAAGCTGGTGGCGATGGCCGACGTGTTCGACAGCCGCATCAAGTCCGCCTACGAGGGCCTGAAGGGCAAGTTCGGCGACAAGGTTGACGTCTCGGACGACCGCAAGTTCGTCGGCTTCGATGGCTACAAGAAGGCGATGGATGTCCTCCGCCCCGGCAAGGACATCATCATCCTGACCACGCCCCCAGCCTTCCGCTGGGTCATGTTCAAGGCCGCCATCGAGCGCGGCCTGCACGTGTTCATGGAAAAGCCCATTGCCGTGGACGGACCGAGCGGGCGCCGCATGTTCGACCTGGCTGACCAGGCCGCGGCCAAGAACCTCAAGGTCGGCGTCGGTCTGATGATCCGTCACTGCAAGACCCGGCAGGAGCTCTTCAACCGCATCAAGGAAGGCCAGATCGGCGACATCATCGCCATGCGCGCCTACCGTATGCACGGGCCGGTCGCCTCGTTCCGCTCCACCCGTAAGCCCGAAGGCGAGAGCGAGACCCTGTTCCAGATCCGCCGTTTCCACAGCTTCCTGTGGGCCTCCGGCGGCTGCTTCAGCGACTACTACATCCACAACATCGACGAGTGCTGCTGGATGAAAGACGCCTGGCCGGTTTCTGCCGAGGCTTCCGGTGGCCGCCACTTCCGCGGCGACAACGTGGACCAGAACTTCGACAACTACTCGGTGGAATACACCTACGCCGACGGCTCGAAGCTGTTCTTCTACGGCCGCTGCATGGAAGGCTGCAACGACGCGTTCGCCAGCTACGCCCACGGTTCGAAGGGCTTGGCCGTCATCTCCTCCAATTCGCACTGGCCGTCCAGCGCCCGCATCTACAAGAGCCAGAAGATGACCAATGCCGACATTGCCTGGCGCGCGCCGAAGGAAGGCCCGGAACTCGATCCCTACCAGGTCGAGTGGCAGGATCTCGTGGACGCAATCCGCAACAACACGCCCTACAACGAGGTCAAGCGGGCCGTGCAAGCCAGCCTCACCTGCGTGCTCGGCCGTAAGGCGGCGCACACCGGCCAGAAGATCACTTACGACGAAATCTGGAACGGCACCGAGGAATTGGCGCCCAACGTCGAGAACCTGACCGCGGACGGCCCCGCCCCGGTCATGCCCGACGCCGACGGCCGTTATCCGGTGCCGCAACCCGGCCTGAAGAAGAACACAGAATACTGAGCGCCTCGCGCCCGTTTTCCCTACCAGGCCCGCGGAGTGATCCGCGGGCCTTTTTGTTGCCGGGCAGCGGCGGCGGTCCGGTGAGTCAGGGCGGAAAGCCAATCGCCAGTTTCACGGCGGAATACTCCGGGTGAATCTTCCCTTCGCGGGTGCGAATGATGAGATCCGGCTCCACCCAGGTCTGCGCCCGGAACCACTCCGGCAGATCGTTGGCGCGCATCAGCCCAAATAGTCCGATCAAGGCCGGATCTCCCTCGCGGAACACCACCGGGCGTCGCCGCATAATGACGAGCCCCGCCTCGCGGGCCCCGGCTTCCACCCGCGCAAGTTGCGCAGGCTCATTCGGGAACACGCACGCAAAGAAGCCGCCGGGCGCAAGGTGCTTGGCCGCCGTGGCACAATAGTCGGCCACGGTGCCGCGGAGCTCAAAGCGGCAAGCCAGCTTCTGCGGATGTTCACTCTCGACTCCGGAGCCCGGCGGGAAATACGGGGGGCTGCCGGTGACCAGGTCAAAGTGTTCGTCGGCGCGCAGCACCCCCGGGTCCCGGAAATCGCCCAGCCGGATTTCGTAGCGGGCTTCAAGGCCGTTGAAGCGGACCGACTTCCTCGCCAGCGCGACGCTCACCTCCTGCGCCTCGACCGTCACCAACCGGGCTCCCGGCAGTCGCCAGGCGACCACCGTGCCCACCGTGCCGATGCCACTGCCAAGGTCGAGGGCGGTCTGGGCGGTAGGACACCAACTCGTGCCATACCACGCGGTCAGCACGTCGTCGGTGGAGAAGCGGTGCCCGTCGCGCAGTTGGAAGAGCCGAAAGTGCCCCGCCACCGCATCGAGCGTTTCGTTCGCCTCCACCACCACGCCCGACGCCAAGCCAGGCGGAATCGGTCCCGGTTTGGCCCAGCCTTTGAAATGAGAGTTGATTGGCTCCACCCGTTGAATCTGAACCGCCCCCAATCTGGAGGCGAGCCCCGACAAGCCGTGACATTCCAACCGCGATCCAACTGGATGCACGGTGACTCCATTTTCCGAGTGTCTCCTTTGACGGCCCGTGCTTTGCCGGACAGTTTGTCACAGACACCAGTAAACATGCCGCGATTTGCCCCAATTCCACCGTTGCTCGGCCTCTTGGTCATGGCTGGCTGCCTTCAGGCGGCGCCGCCGGCGGCGACCACGCACTTGGGGATGGCCAACGCCTCGGCCGCAATCGCGATTGGCGAAGCCCAGTTTCTCGCCGCCAGCGACGAGGACAACGTGCTCCGGCTCTACGCCACCGCCGGCGCACCGGAACCCAGCGCGTCATTCGATACTACGGCGTGGCTCGGGTTTCGCGGCGGCAAGGTCGAGGAAGCCGATTTTGAAGGGGCGGCCCGCATCGGGGATGTCATTTACTGGATAGGCTCCCACGGACGGAACAAGGACGGCAAAAGTCGTCCCGCCCGGCAACGACTGCTGGCCACCCGCCTGACCGTCCGCGACGGCGCCGTCCAATTGGAACCCGCCGGCCCGGCCTACGGCGGCCTGCTGGCCGACTTTGCCGCGGCGCCGCAATTGGCCCGGTTCGGCCTCGCCAAAGCCGCGCGGCTCAGTCCGGAAAAGGACGGCGGCCTCAACATCGAGGGCCTGGCCGCCACGCCCGAAGGCGGATTGCTCATCGCCTTGCGCAGCCCTTTGCCCGAGGGCCAAGCCCTGCTCGTGCCGCTGTCGAATCCCGCGGAGCTCGGCGCCGGCAAACCGGCCCGGCTAGGCGAGCCCATTCAGTTGGACCTTGGCGGCCAGGGGGTGCGCGACCTGGTGTGGACGGGCCGGGAATACTTCCTGATCGCGGGTCATCCGACGGACGGGGGCAAGCAGCAACTCTTCCGCTGGGCCGGCCCCGGCAAGATGCCGGAACCGGTTGAGCACGGGAGCTTCAAACACTTCAATCCGGAGGCGATCACGGCCTTCGGAGCCGCCGGACATCCGCGACTGCTGGTGCTGAGCGACGACGGCAACCGGAAACAGTCCAAGCAGGCGGCCGCTCGCAAGTTCCGCAGCTTCTGGGTCGAGCCGCAGTAGCGATTCCCGGGGCTGAACGCTCGCCAAGCGCGCCGCCGCCCGGCAGCCTCAATCCATGATGGCGCAACTTCCGGGAGGGCTGCGATCCGCCACCCTGCTCGCGATCAACCTACTGTTTCTCATCGTCTGGGCCTTCGCCGCCTTGGGCAAACTCAAGTCGGGTGTGCCCGATTGGTTTGCCGGCAAATTCGGCGCCACTTTCCTCGCCCGCGTCCCCGGCCTGACGGCGACCTTCTGGATTCTGGCAATCAGCGAGGTGTTGGTCGCCCTGATCGCGACTGCCGCGCTGCTTCGCCTGGAGTTCCTGGGGCGCAAGCCGCCGGCCCTGCTGGCGACGACACTCGTGGGCAGCCTGTTCGTTTTCCTGCAGCTCGGGTTCGGCCAATGGCTCACCGATGAATTCAACGGAGCTTTCCAGCAGTTCGTTTACTTCGGGCTGACGCTCTTCGCCTTGCACACGGTCGCCGCACTGGCCGGCCCGACGCCTAACGAGCGACCCACTAATTCCTGACAGCCCCCGCGTCGCCATGCCCGAACTGCCCGAAGTCGAGGTTCTCGCCCGTCACTTAGCGCCGTTGGTGCGCGGCAAAACCATCCGCGGAGTCCGGGTGCATCGCGAAAAGGTCGTCCGCCCCACCTCGGTGAAAGCCCTGACCACGGCGTTGACCGGCCGCACCTTCGGCCCGGTGACCCGGCGAGCGAAGTATCTCCTTTTCGAGCTGACGGCCCCGGCCAGCGGCGATCCTCCCATTACCTTGGTCGGGCACCTGGGCATGACCGGACGAATGTTCCTCCAACCGACCGGAGCAGCCTTGCCCAAGCACGCCGCCGTGTCGCTCGACCTTGGGTCGAGCCGGTTTGTGTTCGAGGACACCCGCTACTTCGGCCGCTTCAACCTCGCCACGGCGGGCCTGGCCGAATTGGGGCCTGAACCCCTGACCGACGATTTCACGGCAGCGGGTTTTGCCGCGGCGCTCAGCCGCTCCCGGCAACCGATCAAGGTGAAGCTCCTCGACCAGACTGTCGTTGCCGGCGTTGGCAACATTTACGCCAGCGAGGCGCTCTTCCGGGCCGGCATCTCCCCGCTCAAGCCCGCCAACCGCGTGAAGCCGGAACAACTGGACCGCCTTCGCCAAACCATCCGCGAAGTCCTGACCGAGGCCATCGAATGCGGCTCAACCATTCCGCTGGATTTCGCCGGCGGCCGCGACGGACTTTTCTATTACGGCTCGGCCAGCGAGGGCGAATCCCGCTTCTACCAAGAGCGACTGCGCGTCTACGACCGCAAGGGCGAACCGTGCGGTCAATGCGGGACACCAATCCGGCACTGCGTCCAGGCCGCGCGCAGCACCTATTTCTGCCCGCGCTGCCAACCGCTGCGTCGCGCGAGGTAGGCGGGACGGATGCCGGTCAGGGGCGGCCATCCGAGGCGACGGAGAGCTGCGCGAGGAGCGCTTCGTAATCAAGTCGCAGCCCCAATCCGCTGTGGCCGCAATAGATCTCTTCGTCCCCCCGAACCGGTCGTATTCGGCGAGCACGGCTCGACAGGCATCCGCTAACAGCTCGCGGACTGGATCCAGTTCCTCCGGTTCGGATTCCCAACGATGCCGCACCAGACTGGCGAACGCATTCACTGCGTATGAATCGCCCGAGGACGCCGAGCTGCGCAGGTAAGTCACGAAGGCCGGCACGTAGAAGCGAAATGCCACCGGCCCCATGTGCTGGAGGTCTTCCTGATAGGTCATGGCGCTCTCACGGAATAGCTCTTCAGCCTGTTCCAGTGTCTTGCCGAGGAAGTTCCCGACTGACCAGCGCTCGTCGAGCGAGTCGTAGACGTTGATGTCTGCCAAGGTCGGCAACCCGCTGGGTTCATTGGCAGGTATGGCGCTGGCTTGTTGCTGCCGTTGATCCTTGCGTTGCTTTCCGCGCATACAAGTTGTCTCCGATTGTCGCCGCTGCAATCGGGCCGCTTCAATTTGCCAACCCATCGGCCGCCCCGACCAAAGTCCACAATGTGATTGCGACAAGGGTCAAGATGGTAAGCAGGAAGCTGGTTCCACAAGCGACACAAATACGTTCCCAACGCTTCGCGCGCCGTCCCCAAGGCATCAGCAGAATCGTGACACAATAGCCCACGAAACTGACCAGCAACAGGCTGACAAAAACCCACCCGGGCAACCTCGCATACCTCGCGAAGGAATCCGCAAACGCGAACAAAATGACGGTGACGCCGAAAACAATGAGCAGTCTAAGACAGTCCGTCCCGCGCATTTCGGTAACTGAGTTATGCTGCAATCGCCCCCGCAATCGCGTCGCCCATCTCCTTCGTGCCCACCTTCTTCGCTGCCGGATCGGCCGAGTTGTAGATGTCGCCGGTGCGCAGGCCCTGCGCGATAGCCGCGCTCACGCCGGCTTCAATCGCCCGGGCGGCGGCTTCCTGCTTGAAGCTGTAACGCAGCATCAGCGCCGCGCTGAGGATCTGGGCGATGGGATTGGCCAGGTTCTTCCCCGCGATGTCGGGGGCCGTGCCGCCGGCCGGTTCGTAGAGGCCGAAGGTCTTCTCGCCCGCCGTGGAACCGAGGCTCGCGCTGGGCAACATGCCGAGCGAACCCGCCAGCGCCGCCGCCTCGTCGGACAGGATGTCGCCGAACATGTTTTCGCAGAGCACGACGTCGAACTGCGTCGGGCGGAGCACGAGCTGCATCGCCGCGTTGTCCACGAACATGTGGTCCAACGCCACGTCGGGATACGCCTTGCCCACGCGGGTGACGACCTCGCGCCAGAGCACGCCGTTTTCCAGCACGTTCGCCTTGTCGATGCTGGTGACCTTCTTCCGGCGAAGCTGCGCCGCCTGAAACGAGACGTGGGCGATGCGTTCGATCTCGGGCTCGGTGTAAACCATCGTGTCGATGGAGCGACGGAAGGTGCGGGCGCCGTCGGTGATCTCCTCGGTCAGCTTCGGCTGGCCAAAATACATCCCGCCGGTCAACTCGCGCACGACGAGCAGGTCGAGGCCATCACCCTGACGTTCGGGCCGGAGCGGGCAGGCGTAGGCGAGCACTTTGGGCAACTGCACCGGGCGGAGATTGGCGAAGAGGGCGAACTCCTTGCGCAAACGCAGCAGCGCGGCGCGTTCGGGACGCTGTTCCTTGGGAATGGTCGGGTCGCGGTCGGGCAGGCCCACGGAACCGAAGAGGATCGCGTCGGATTGGCGGCAGAGCTCCAGCGTGGCGTCGGGCAGGGCCTTGCCCGCGGCGTCAATGCCGGCCCAGCCGACGGGCGCCTCGGTAATCTGGAGGCTCAGGGAAAACTTCTTCTCCACGGCGCGGAGCACCCTGAGGGCTTCGCGCATGACTTCGGGACCAATGCCGTCGCCGGCCAAAGCGGCGATCTTCAACGTAGCGGAACTCATAAAGCGGCGGGGAGCGTGGCGGAATGACCGGCCGGCTCAAAGTCCAAAGCGAGCTTGACCGTCCTGCCGCCGCCCGGGCACTTGAGGCGCATGAAACCCTGCCTGCTGTTGGCTTGCCTCGCCGTGCTGACCTTGACCGGTTGCATGACGCCGGCCCGTCGACTGGATCCGGCAGTCACCGCCCTAGTCCAAGTCGGGCAAACCCGCGCCGAGGTGGAGAAGGTTCTCGGCAAGCCGGAGACCCTCGAAACCGGCGGGAATGGCCGGACTTTGGCAGTGTATTCGCATGGCACCGGCGCCTTAGCGCACGGCAGCCAAGGCCTGGGTCTCCGCCTGCTGTCGCTCATCTACAGCCCCGCCTTCCGGCTCGAAAAACGCCTGCTCCACGACAGCCAAGTCGCCTATACTAGCCGGTTCTTCAAGCCCGACGAGTTCGGCCGCCTGCTGCCGCGGGAAGAGATCGTGGCCAAGATGAAGCCGGTCATGAGCCGCGAGGAAGTGATCGCCGAATTTGGCCCGCCGTTCGTGGAAACCCTCACCGTGGATGGCGGCTCCCGCCTGATCTGGTGGGCGGGCCGCCAGAAATTCTCGCTGTGGATCCAGACCTACGCCACCCAGTCGTTTGTGGTCACCTGCAACGAACTGGGAATTGTGACCGATTATCGCGTGCTGGGGCAGGCGGAACGCGACAACAAACCTGCTCCCTGAAGCGGTCCGGCCGGAATGCCCCGGTCACGCTGGCGCGCCGGATTCGGTCGGGGTGGCGGAATTCTCCGTGGGCACCGGCGCCGACGCCGCGGCCGCGGCCGACTTGCCGCCGAGGATCTTGAACATCACGGCCCCGCAGGTCGGGCACTTGCCTTTCACGGCCTTGCGGCCGTTCTTCATCGTTTCCTCAACCGCATCGGCGATCGGTTTCTTCGCCTTGCAGCGAACACAATATCCTTCGGCCATGACGTATCCTGTGGTGTTGGCCAGCCCGGGGCAGACCGTTCAAAGTAGGTGGGAGGTTGAGAGTCTGGGGTCCGGGTGTCAATTCAGCGCCCGGCACCTCCGTGGCAACTCACTGCCCCGGAATGATTAACGCCAGCCCATTACTTCCGGAAGTTCCATTCGCGAAGCCGATACCGGGCCGCGGCCACCGCGGCGACCCGCGCGGACGGGAAATCTTCCATAATCCGTTCCACCGGCCAAGCCGCCCGAACGTGGTCCCGCAATTTCGCCGCCGGCACGGCCAGATTGGTCACAAATCCGGCATGGCTCCGACCGCGGCGGTAAGCGGGTTCCGCCGTCGGATGGCGCAGGCAGCGGTCGATGAGGGACAGGTCAAACGCGTGGAGAAGCGTGCCATGAAAAAGCAAAGCCCGGCGCCGACGGCGCTGCGCGTTACCCGAGAACTTCCGCCAGCAACCGCCCACCTGCCATGCAAGGTCGGTGTGCCCGTGGATCGCAATTTCCCCGTCCACGGCCTGCTGAAGCGCTGCCCGCAGCCGTGACATCACCCACAGGTTGGTCGTCGTCACTGACGACAGTTCGGGCGTCCGGTCCATGACCAGCGTGACCGCGTAATTCAGGCAACCGGGTCCCTGCACCACCGCGCCTCCACCCGAACACCGGCGAAACACGTCGAGGCCTGACCCTTCGCAAAACTCCACCTCGACCTCCTGCGCGACGGATTGCCCCAACCCGACGACCACCCACGGGCGCGGTGATTCCCAAGTCCAGAATAGTTCCCGCCCGGTTTCCTCGGTGAAATCCAACGCCACCTCGTCCAATGCCAGACAGCGTGCAGGCTCCGCCACATCGGCGGCTTCGGGAATCAGGTGCTCCATGAATTTCGGCCACACGCTACGCAAAGAGCCGACAAAGGGAAACCCGTGCACCGCGGCGCACCGAATGTTTCCCTGCCGCCGCGGGGAGGTTCACCGGTTCTGAGACGGCACTTCCTGGTCGCCGCCACACGCGGCGATCGCCGCTGCAACCGATTCCAAGTCCCATCGTTCGCGGTCCAATCGTTTCCGCTCTTCGAAAAAGGCCAACCGATGAAGCCGAACACATCCGAGGGAGTCTTCAAGATGTCTACCGGCATCACCCGCCCCTGCGAGTTTTGCGATTGTCTGGGCCGGCGACGTGGCACTCGCTGAGGATGCTGGCGGCCGGCCCACCGCCATTGCCCAAGCAGGCCGAGCCATTCCACTGCCGGTCACCTCAAACCGATGCGATCGGGATGCCTATTCGGTGGGTTGGTCCCCACTGGCCACCGCCTCATCCTTTTCGGAGATGACTGGAGCTATGGCTTGGAGGCGATCCTTCTCCGCCAAGTCGATGAGCTTCACGCCCTGGGTGTTCCGGCCGGCTTCGCGGATACCCTGCACGGGGATGCGGACCATCTGGCCGCCATTGGTGATAAGCATCAGCTCATCCGCGTCATGCACGGTCAGGGCGCCGACCACCTTTCCGGTCTTGTCGCCGGTCTTCATGGTGATGATGCCTTTGCCGCCCCGGCTCTGGACGCGGTATTCCTCGAAGTCGGTGCGTTTACCGATGCCGTTTTCACCCGCGACCAACAACGTCGCCTGCGGGTCCACGATGGCGCACGCAACGACGGCATCGGATTTCTCCAACTCAATGCCCTTCACGCCCGCGGCGCCTCGGCCCATGGAGCGAACCTGGTCCTCGACGAACCGGATGCTCATGCCCTCCTTGGTGATCAGCACGATCTCGTTCTGGCCGGTGGTCAACTTCACCTCCACGAGGTCGTCCCCTTCCTCCAGGGTGATGGCGATGATGCCACCTTGGCGGACGTTCTTGAAGTCGCTGAGCGCGGTGCGTTTCACCGTGCCCTGGCGGGTGACGAAGAAAAGCTCATGCGCCTGCTGCCAAGTCTGGTCCTCCTTGTTGGCGCCATACTTGGCTTCCACGCGGACGAAGGTCTGGATCTTTTCCTCGGCGCGAAGTTCGAGGATATTCGCGATGGAGCGTCCCTTGGCAGCCCGGCCCATGTCGGGAATTTCGTGCACGCGCTCCACGTAAACCCGCCCGAGGTTCGTGAAGAACATCAGGTAGTCGTGCGTGCTGCAGGTGAAGAGGTGCTTGATGAAGTCGGCATCCTCCGGCTTCTCCGCCTCGCGGGTGCTCATGCCGATGACGCCCTTGCCGCCGCGGCGCTGGGCGCGATAGCTGGAGACATTGGTCCGCTTGATGAGGCCGTTGTGGGTCAGCGTGACGATGACGCCTTCGTTGGCGATCAGGTCCTCGATGGCGATCTCACCTTCGTCGGGAACGATCTCCGACATGCGCGGCGTGGCGTGCTTCTCCTTAATCGCCTTGAGCTCCTGCTTGATGATCGAGAGCACGCGCGATTCCTTGGCGAGGATGTCGAGCAGGTCCTTGATGCGTTCGATCAGCTCGCCGTATTCGGCCTTCACCTTGTCAATTTCGAGGCCGGTGAGCTGGTAGAGCCGGAGTTCGAGGATGGCATCCACCTGGCGTTCGGTCAGCGCGTAGCGGCCGGACTGGCTGAGGCGCTCCTCGCTGCGGATGAGGATGCCCCAACGCTCGACCTGGGCGCGGGTCCACTCGAAGGCGAGCAGCTTGACCTTGGCCTCCTCGCGGTTTTTGGAGTTGCGGATGATCCGGATGAACTCGTCGAGGTTGTTGAGAGCGCAGACGTAGCCCTCCAGCAATTCGGCGCGCTCCTCGGCCTTGTTCAACTCGAACCGAGTGCGACGGACGACGACCTCACGGCGGTGTTCGATGTAGCACTGGATGATTTCCTTGAGGTTCAGCGTCTTGGGCTTGCCGTGGTCAATGGCGAGCGCATTGACGCTGAAGCTGGTCTCCAGCTGGGTGTGCTTGAACAGGTTGTTGATGACAACCTTCGGGTTCGCATCCCGCTTGAGTTCGATGACGAGGCGGCAGTTTTCGTCCGACTCATTCCGCATCGCCGAGATGTCGGTGATGATCTTTTCGTTCACCAGGCCGGCGATCTGTTCCTCCAGGCCCGCCCGGTTCACGTTGTAGGGAATCTCCGTGATGACGAGCTGCTCGCGGTTGCCCTTCATCTCCTCCACACCGATGCGGCCGCGCAGTTTCACGCTGCCACGCCCGGTGGTGAAGTAGTTCTTGATGCCTTCGATGCCGCAGATGAAACCGCCGGTGGGGAAGTCGGGCCCCTTCACGAACTTCATCAGCTCGGGAATCGTGATCGTCGGCTTATCAATCTGGGCGCAAATGCCGTCGATCACTTCACCGAGGTTGTGCGGCGCCATGTTGGTCGCCATACCAACCGCGATGCCGGTGCCGCCGTTGACGAGCAGGTTCGGGAAGGCGGCGGGCAGAACCGAGGGCTCCATGAGGCGCTCGTCGTAGTTCGGGACGAAGTCCACGGTGTCCCGATCCATGTCCGTCATCAGCGCCGCGCCAAGGTGGGTGAGGCGCGCCTCGGTGTAACGCATGGCGGCCGGCGGATCGTTTTCGACCGAACCGAAGTTGCCCTTGCCGTCCACCAGCTTCTCCCGCATTGCCCACGCCTGGGCCATGTGGACGAGCGTCGGGTAGATGACCGCTTCACCATGCGGATGGTAATCACCGGAAGTCTGGCCGCAGATCTTGGCGCACTTCATGTGCTTGCGGCCGGGGAACAGCGAGAGCTGCTCCATCGCGAAGAGAATACGGCGCTGGGACGGCTTGAGTCCGTCGCGCACGTCCGGCAACGCGCGCGAGATAATGACGGACATCGAGTAGTCGAGGAACGAGGCCTTGATCTCATCGGCGACGTTGATCTTGTGGATCTTCTCGTTGCCAGTGTAGGCACCACCACTGGCTTGCGGACCGTTGGAATCGTTTTCGGGCATGGCGGGAACGGAAAATGGCTGGGCGGAAGGGAGGCTTAGACGTCGAGGTTGCGGACGTTGAGGGCGTTGTCCTCAATGAACTGGCGGCGGGGTTCGACCTCGTCGCCCATCAGCCGGGTAAACATCTCCTCGGCCTCGACGGCGTCCGTCAGATCGATCCGGAGCAGCTTCCGCTTGGCCGGGTTCATCGTGGTCTCGAAGAGCTCCTTCGCGTCCATTTCACCCAACCCCTTGAAGCGGTAGATCTGGATGCCCTTTTTCCCGACGGACTTCACGCCGCTGAGGATTTCCGGGATCGAGAAGATCGGGGTGGTGACGGCCTTTTCGCCCTCGCCTTCGATCAGCTCAAACAACGGCTTGTCCTGCGCGGCGTAGTGCTCGACTGCGAGCCCCTTTTTCGCAAGGCGTCCCAGCAGGTCGGCGATGGCACGCGATTCCAAGTGAAGGTCGGCGTGGGCAGCCCGGCGACTTTGCCCTTTCGCCTTCTCCAGTTTCTCCTTGGCCTCGGCATCGCCGAACAGATCAGGGTTGTCGGTCTTGAACTGTTCGAACACCTCGTTGCTCAGGAAGTAATGGACGGACTCGGCATTGCCCTCGCGGACCTTGACGAGGTGCTGGGGCAAGGTGCCGTCGGCGGCCCGCTTGTCCACGTAGTCAGCGAAGTCACCACCCTGGCGTTTGATGTAGGTGGCGTGCTTGTCGAGCGTCTCCAACAAACCGAGGATCTCTTCCAGCTGCTTCGCCGGGACTTCCTTGCCGTCGGCCAAGTTCTTGAGGCGGACTTCCTCGGTGCCGTTCTGGAGCAGGATGCGGTTCAACTGGGCGTCGTCATCGACGTAGTCCGTGCGCTTCTTGCGGGTGATCGAGTAAAGCGGCGGCTGGGCGATGTAAACGTAGCCATCGCGGATGAGCTGCGTCATCTGCCGGTAGAAGAAGGTGAGCAGCAGCGTGCGGATGTGCGAACCGTCCACGTCGGCGTCGGTCATGATGATGACCTTGTGGTAGCGCAGGTTATCGAGCTTGAAAGCACCCTCCCCTTCGCCACCACCGATCCCGGTGCCGATTGCGGTAATCATCGTCCGGATTTCGTTGTTCTGGAGCACCTTATCGAGCCGGGCCTTCTCCACGTTGATGAGCTTTCCGCGGATGGGGAGGATCGCCTGGAACTTGCGGTCACGCCCCTGCTTGGCGGAGCCACCTGCGGAGTCGCCCTCGACGATGTAAAGCTCGGTGTTGGCCGGATCGCGGTCGGAGCAGTCCGCCAGCTTGCCCGGCAACCCACCGCCGGAGAGCGCAGACTTACGGACAGCCTCGCGGGCCTTGCGGGCGGCCTCACGGGCGCGGGCGGCGTTCAATCCCTTCTCCACGATCTTTTTCGCAACGGCCGGGTTGTCGTCAAAGTAGTTCATCAGCCCTTCGTAGGCCGCAGAACCGACATAGCTGTCCACTTCGGGGGAAATGAGCTTCACCTTGGTCTGCGATTCAAACTTCGGGTCGCTGTGCTTCACGGAGACGACCGCGGTAAGCCCTTCCCGAACGTCGTCGCCGGTAATCTGCGGGTCCTTGTCCTTCAGCAGGCTGTTGGCCTTGGCGTATTGGTTGATCGCCCGGGTCAGGGCACTCCGGAACCCGGAGAGGTGCGCGCCGCCGTCGGGGTTGTGGATCGTGTTGGTGTAACAGAGGACCTGGTCGTTGTAGGAGTCGTTGTATTGCGCCACCAACTCCAGGTGGATCTCCACTTCCTTGTCGGGCGTGACCATCTTCGACTCCTTGCGGATCGAGAACGGCTTGGGATGGATGACGGTCTTGCTCTTGTTGAGCTGCTTCACAAACTCCTCAACGCCGTCCTTGTAGAAGAACACTTCGGGCGGATGCTCTGTCTGCCGCTCGTCGGTGAAGACGATTTCGAGCCCCGAGTTGAGGAAGGCGAGTTCGCGCAGCCGTTGGCCAATTCGGTCCGCCTTGAACTCGATGGTCTCGCGGAAGATCTCCACATCCGGCTTGAAGGTGATCAGCGTGCCGGTGCCCTTGGCTTTGCCAATGACTTCGAGCTTCTTCATCGTCTTGCCCCGCTCGAATTCCATGTGGTGAACCTTGCCGTCGCGGCTCACCTCGACCTCGAACCACTCGGATACGGCATTAACGCACTTGGCGCCGACCCCGTGGGTTCCGCCGGAGAACTTGTAGCCGCCTTGCCCGTATTTTCCGCCCGAGTGGAGCGTGGTCAGCACCAGCTCGACGCCCGGCAAACCGCTGTCCTTGTTGATGTCCACCGGAATGCCGCGACCGTCGTCGCGGATACTGATCGAGCCATCCACGTGGATTGTGACTTCGATCTTGGTGCAATGGCCGGCCAGATGTTCGTCCACGGAGTTGTCGAGGACCTCCGAGACGCAGTGATGCAGCGCCCGTTCATCGGTGCCGCCGATATACATGCCGGGTTTCTTGCGGACGGCCTCCAAGCCCTTGAGTTGCCCTAGCTTGTTGGCGTCGTAATTCGAACTAACTGCGTTTGATGGTTCAGCCATGGCGATGCACGGAAACGATGAAAAGCTTCCGGAAAATGCTTCGCCGGGGAGCCTATCCGGTGATCCAAACCGCACAACAGCAAAGTCCCCAAAAGCAGATCGCCTCCCCAAGATGTTGGGGAGGCGATTCGCCTATTACCTGATTAGTAGGGGGTCACTCTCCGGCCGTCACCAAGACTAACCACGCATCATCCCATCGGTCTTTGGAGTTCGCCCCAATCGCCACGGTTTCGCCCTTCCGCAGGGCTTCGATCGAAACTTCCTTGGTAAAAACGGGTTCCAAAGGCTTGTCAGCCATCGGGTTAAAGATCTGAACCTCGATCTGCCCCTTGCCCGCCGGCTTCAAGCCCACGGAGCAGCGTTCACTGAGCGTGAACCGGCCCGCCTCTTTCGCCACCGCCTCGGTGCGGCTATTAACGATAAAGTAATTTTTCCATCGAAGATTGTTCAACAGCTTGGCCTTCAGTTCAGGGCTGAGTTGCCGGTAATCCTTGTTCGCCGGCCGGGCTTCGTCGGTGCCCCAGACCAGTTGGGTTCGCACCTTGAATTCGCCAGCCCAAGCGGATGCGCAAAGGCTCAAGGCCGCCAAAGCAGCCAAACGGGAACCAAATCCAGAGCGGGTAAACATAACAGAAGGAAGCGACCGCAGCGTTGCCAAAGCGTTCACCGTCATGAGTCAGTTAATCCAGTGAATGGTGAGCGCGTCATTGTCGGAATGAAACGTCATCACGGATGCGTCGGCGAGCGACGAACTTGATCCTGACCGAAGCGTCACGATCAGGGCCAGCGCGGCCACGCCAAGGGCCGGTGCCAGCCACCGAATCCAGCTCACCAACGAACCGGTTTTCGCCCCCCGGGAATTGATCGCGTCCTCCGCGGCGATGCGGCGCTGAATCTGCGCCCAGTAGAATTCACGGGACTCGGGCACCGAAACGGCGGGCTCATAGGCGCGGATTGCCGCCCGGACGGAAGACAACTCGTCCCGCAATGACGCCGCGGCGGGGTCTTCGCGCAATATCCGGTCCACTTCCCGGTCGCGGCCGGGCTCCAGTTGGCCATCCAGTTTCGCCTGAATCTCCAAGGCTTGTTCTAGTTTCATGTCGATAGGTCAGTCTTCGGTTCGTTCGCGCTGCAATCCCCGCAGCAGGGACGCCATCCGGCGTCGGGCATAAAATAGGCGGGACATCACGGTGCCGATGGAAATGCCGACTTTCTTGGCGATCTCCTTGTATTCGAGTCCCTGAAATTCGTGGAGGACCAGCACGGTGCGGTGCGATTCGGTGAGCTTGCCCATCGCTTCGTCGATGCGTTTGCGTAGCTCATCTTTTTCCAATCCTTCTGTCGGGTTGGTGTGCTCGACCGGCATCTGCCGCTCCACCCCGCCCGCTTCTTCGTCCAACTGTTCGATCGACTCGGCCCGCACCTTCTTGTGCCGCCGTATCTGGTCGAGGCACAAATTGATGACAATCCGGGTCATCCACGTCGCGAACGACGAATCACCCTGGAATTGATGCAGCCGCTGCCATGACTTGACCCATGCTTCCTGCGAAAGATCCAGCGCCTCCTCCTCGTTGCGCATCATCAGCAGCGCCCGGGCATAAATCTTGTCCCGATGGCGGTAGACCAGCTGTTCAAACGCTTCGGTGTCACCGCCTTGCGACCACTTGACCAATGCTTCATCCGGTGCGGAGGTGTATTCGTGCTTCAACGACACAGGCACTGACGCCGGGCTGGCCGGGTTATTCAGGCCAACTTTGCCGGTGCCTCCGTTCCCGTGGGCGACCACCGCCGGACCATCCGCCTTGGGGGCCTTGCTGGAGCCGACCTTTGCCATGGCTAAAGCTTGCCTTTGGAACTCGGAATCTGGCCCGCAATCCGCGGATCCCGTTGGCAGGCGAAATCCACCGCCCGCGCAAACGCCTTGAACAGGCTTTCCACGACGTGGTGGGGCTCTCCGCCGTAAAGCAGCTCCAAGTGCAGGTTGCAGCGCGCCTCGTTGGTGAAGCCCTGGAAAAACTCGCGGGCCAAGCCGAACCGGAAGGCCGAGGACATGTCCTGCGTCTTGTCAGCCACCGGAATTCGGCGTTGGGCAAGGTCATCCATGCCCCGCCAGACGAGAAACGGTCGGCCGCTGAAGTCGATGACGCACCGGGCCAAGCATTCATCCATGGGGACAAAGGCTTCGCCGGTGAACGGGTTACGCGGATCGAACCCGCTGCCGTAGCGCCGGACTCCGCGTTTGTCGCCCAGCGCCTGCACAAAGGCCTGCCCCAGCGCGATCCCGCAATCCTCGACCGTGTGGTGGGCGTCGATGTGCAGGTCGCCCTTGCATCGCAGCTTCAGGTCGCAGACGGAGTGGCGCGCGAACGCGGTCAGCATGTGGTCGAAGAACCCAATGCCGCTCCGGACGTCGGCCTTGCCCTTGCCATCAATGTCCAGCGTCAGCCGGATATCGGTCTCCGAAGTCTTCCGCTGGATCTTGGCCGTGCGGGATACGCTGGGAGCAGTCATTGGGCAAAGGGACTCAGGCTGCCGCCAGTTGTGGCCACAGGAGGGCGCTGGTGCGCATCCCGGCGGCAAATGCATCCAAGGAAAACTTCTCGTTGGGCGAATGCGGATTGTCATCCGGCAAGGCCATCCCCAGCAACAGGGTCTCCGCCTTCAGGTGCTTTTTGAAGGCGGACACGATCGGTATGCTGCCACCTTCCCGGAGCAGAACTGGATCATGACCAAAGCCGGCCTTGAGTGCCTTGAGTGCCCCCTGGGCCAGCGGCCCGGTTGGGTCCACCAGATAGGGTTCGCCTCCATGGCCGTGCTTGATCGTGATTCGCACCGACGGCGGGCAAAGGGCCTGCAGATGTTTCTTTACCGCCGCGATGACCTTCTTGGGTTCTTGGTCCGGGACCAACCGCAATGTGATCTTGGCAGTCGCCCACGCCGGGATGATCGTCTTGCTACCCTCGCCTTGGTAACCCGACGTAAGCCCATTGATTTCAAACGTCGGCCGCGCGGAGCGTTGTTCGTCGGCGGTGAAACCCACTTCACCGAACAGTTCGGGCACGCCGAGGAACTTCCGGTATTTCGCCTCATTGTAGGGCACCCGCGCCAACTGCTTGCGCTCGTAAGCCGATAGTTTGGCCACGTCGTCGTAGAAACCGGGGACGGTGATACGCCCCTTCTTGTCCCGCATTTGGGCGAGCAACTGGCAAAGGGCCATCGCAGGATTTTCCAGGCTGCCGCCGTAAATCCCGGAGTGAAGGTCGCGGGACGGTCCGTCCAGCCGGATCTCGAAAGCGGCAATTCCGCGCAACGCGTAAGTCAGCGCCGGATGCTTGAGCGAAGGAATTCCGTTGTCGGAAATCACCACGGCGTCACAGGCGAGGGCGCGGGCGTGCTGCGGCAGGAACTCATACAGCGCCTTGGAACCCACTTCCTCCTCCCCCTCGATCAGGAAGGTCAGGTTGCACGGCAATGGATTCCCGGACTTCAGCCACGCCTCTGCCGCGATCAAGTGGGCAAGATGCTGCCCTTTGTTGTCGCTGATGCCTCGGGCGTAGACGTTCCGGCCATCGCGCCGCGGTTGAAACGGCGGGGAGGTCCACAGGTCGAACGGTTCCGCCGGCTGCACGTCATAGTGGCCGTAGACGAGGAAGGTCGGTTTCTTCGGATCGTGGGCCGGCGTCTTGGCCACGACGATTGGATTGGTTTTCGTTTCGTGAACCGCGGTTTCCAGGCCCGCCGACCGGCAACGTTGGGCGATCCAATCCGCGCTGGCGCGCAGATCGGCCGCGTGCTGCGACTGGGCGCTCACGCCGGGGATGCTCGCGTAGGCCAGCAACTCGCCGACGAACCGCTCTTCGCCGGCCGCAAGATAACTGAGAATGGAGTCCATGTTGTCCGGGAAGGATTCTGAAGATCAGGGCTGTTTCTTTGGCTTGAGCAGGTCAAACGGGTTGAGCGGAGCCGCCTGATTAGTGGCCGGTGAGTTCGTGCTGCGAGGACCGCCCAGCAGATTTCCCAAGGCCGCGCCCAAGCCGCCGCCGGGAGAGTTGGTGGCAGCGGGCGCGTTGGTCTTGTTCCCGCCGCCGAAGATGCGGCCCACGCCTTCAGCGAGGTTCGCTCCCTGCTCCAGCACGGCCTTGCCGGTATTTCCAATCAACCCGCCGCCGACACGCGCCGCGAAAACCGCGAGGGCGGTGTAGCTGATCTTGGAATCGGCCTTGCCCACGGTGCCTTGGACGGTCAGGAAGTCCGGGAGGGCAACGTAAACCGCATTGGTCGGCGTGTCCGACGACACCAAACCGCTCTTCTGCGCCAACTCCCGCCGCAAGGCGACGCCCACCGGAATCTGCAACGCCGAATTGCTCAGGACCGGGGCCAAGGTGACGGTGCCTTTGGCGGTCGCCTCAAACGCGGCGCTCCGGATCAGGGCATTTTCCAGCAGGACTTTTCCCGCGCCCATGGTGCCCACGAGGTTGATGGCTTCGATGGGAGACTTGGTGATTTCGTCCACCCACCCAGGATTCGCGCCACCGCCACCGGTCAATTTGCCCACCAAGTTTCCGAGGGCCGCGCCGGGATTCCGGATCATTTCCGGGATGGCAATGATCGCGTTGATCACCGTCTTGAGCATCGAACTCTGGATGCTGGAAATCGCGAGGTTGAGGTTGGTCGTCGTGACCCCGAACGAGCCCGTCAGATTCTTCTGCAAGGAAGCGTCGGTTATGCCCGCGCCCTTGGCCTGCAATTTCGCGATGATGGCGCCGCCCAACCGGTCGGCCTGGTCAGGCAGGAATGTGTTGTTGAACGGGCGCAGCGGCACGCCATCCGCGCCGAAGCTGACGTCGTAGGTGTAGCCGGCCACACCCAAATTCGCCTTTGCGTTGGCCTGCACCGGCGCCCCGTTGAGGAGCAGCGAGAACGGCTCCAGCGCGACCGTGTTGTTGTCGAGCTTCACCTTGGTGACCCAATTCGAGACCACCAACTCACGCAGGAATATCTTTGCGATGCTGAGGTCCAGATCGAACCGCTTCAGCGGCAGGTCCATGGCCGCGGGTTCCTGATTTGGGTCGGCTGGGGAAACAGCCGCCGGCTTGGCCGGTGCGGGCGCGGCGGCAACATTGGTCCCGCTCCCCGCGAACAGGTTGAACAAAGGGGTCAGATCCAAGCCCGAACTTTGGAGGTTCAATGAACTGGGCGCCGGATTGTTGGTGCCCAGGTCCAGCTTGCCACTCGCCACGAGGGTGTTTTCCGCCCGGGCCGTGGCGCCAAGATCTAGCTTGAACTGGCGAAGATTGACGGTCTGCGCCTGCTGGGCCGCATCCACGGCAAACCCGATGGCAAGCGGCGTCGTGGGCAACTTCCCGGCCGGGTCCACGGCGACGAAATTCTGGACCTTTAACTGCCCCTTGAAGCTGGATTCGCCGGCCAACGCAATCGTCCCGGCGCCTTCGCCGTCGAGCGAGATGGATTGCAGCCGATTGGGCGCCAGCGCTGCCGCCACAAAAGGCCCGAGTGCGCTTTCATTGAAGCCCACGGACTTGAAGTTGAAACTTCCGGTCTTGGCCTGCGGATCAAACTTGCCCGCCAGGTCAATGGAACCACCCGGAGCCGTGCCGCTCTGGGCCGCGAGCGTCAGGCGTTGAAGCGTGACCGAATTGAGGGTGAGGTCCGCAGCCGCCTGGATGCGCGCCTGATAGTCGGTCAGCACCGCGTCCTGCACCTTCCCGTTCAGGTCGGAAGCGGAAACGTTGAGCGAAACATTGGTCGCCCCGGGGCGGATGCCCGCCTGAAACGAGGCCACGGCCGATCCGCGGCGAAACTCGACGCCGGCCACCGGATAGATGCGCAGGACCTGGGGCAGGCTAACGTCCACCGACGCCTGCACTCCTAGTATCTGCTGCTGCGAATGTTGGTTGGCGAAGGCCGTCAGCTTCGCCACCTGCTCGCCGCCATTCTGGATCACCAGTTCCGACCGATCCAAGGTAGCCGCCATGAAATCTTCCAAGCTTCCAGCGGCTCCAAAGGTGACCTGAAGCTGATTGAACTTCGCGCCGGCCACCTCGCCGGTGAGGCGGTCGATGCCACCGGTGAGGTCCAGCTTGAGCAATCGCCCGTCGCGGTCGGCAGTGACCTTGGCCGTAAGGTTCATCTTGCCGGCCGGCACAACCGGCCCGGCCAAGGACCGCCAGTCCGCCAGTTCCAAGGCGTTCAAGTTCAGCGTAAACGTCGCCTCGCGGAAGCCGGGGGCGGTGCGGTCCCACGCGAGATTCATCGGGCGGTCCAAGCCGCCCCGCACCAAGTCACGTCCGGCCTGACGAACCTGCAGGTCCACTTTTTCCGCGAGGGCGGTCTTGTCGGCCAAATTGACGCTGAACTTGTAATCCAACGCCAGATCCAAGACCGGCGAGGCACCGTTGGTCAGCACCAAGCCGAACTGATTTACGGAGAGTTTGCCGTAGGAGGCGAACAGTTGGCCGAACTGCGCAAGGTCGACTCGCCCAGCGGCGCTGACGGAGGTTTTGCCGAATCCCATTCCGGTGGCGGCGGCAGCGATTCCGAGCACCTGCTGATCAATCCCGTCGACGGAGTAATTGATGCGGGCCTCGCGTTTGACCAAGTCATATGGGCCGTTGAGGGCCACACTGCCCAAAGCCTGGTTGCCCCGACTGAATGCCAACTTGAACTGCTTCAACTCGGTCGCGGACAGATCCAGCGCCAGAGTCGCGCCGGCATTGGCGAGCTCCTTGAAGGCGCCTGCAGCCGTTCCGATGTCCAACTTCAACTGCCCGGCCACCGTCGACGGCATCAGCTTCGCGTCGAGCCCGAGGTCGAACGAGCCGTCGCCCTTCACCGCAATCCGGTTGGTTCCCTGGACCGACGAACCGGTGAGCCCGAGCAGCAGTTTGCCCGTCTGATCGTTCCCGAGCTGGTCGAGGCTGAGGTTCAACCCGGTGATCTCGCTCACTTCGGTTCCACCGGTCGTTTCCTTCGAATAGCGGAGGGTCGCGTTCTTGAGGCTGACGTTCCGTAAGTTGAGCCGAACCGGCTCGGTTGATTCCGGCTGGGTTGGCTTGGGTTCCGATTTCAGGCCCGCCAGCAGTTTCGCCAGATTGCTGTCGCCGTTGAGCTTTTCAACCACCGTCACGGTGGGCGCCTCGACGGTAATTTCATCCACCTTGATGTCGCCCCCGAGGATGGCGAACAGGCCATAGCGCACGCGGACTAGGTCCACCGCGAACAACGTGTCGCTGCCGAGCGGAGTGAGCTTCACCTTGCGCAACTCCAGCTGGGAGAACGGGCTGACGCTGATCTCCCCCGCTTCAATCTCGGCGCCCAGTTTGCCGGCCACCTGCGGCAGGACCGCCGACTTGATGAACCAACCGCTGGTCCCCACCACGTAGACGGCCACCAAAAGTCCCACCAAGCCACCCACGATCAGCGGCCATTTTTTCCGAGGTTTGTATTGCGCGACATCCATGATCCAAAAGCCCGCATCGGCCCACGGAGCGTGGGCCGATGCGGGCGCCAAGTTAAGGGGGAGCCCCCCAGCCGCAAGCGGCTTCTCAGCCGCATTCCGCCCAACAAAAAACCCGCACCGGGTCGCGATGCGGGTCGAAAGTCAAAACCAGCGGATCAGACGGTCTTGGTTTGGCCGGGAACGGCGATCTTGTAGAAGCCGTTTTCGTCGGGCAACGACTTGGGCATCGCATCCCACGCCAGCTTTTCCGGGAACAGGTCGATCTGGGAATTGATCGCGTCGTCCCAGGAAATCTCCGCGCCGGAATAGGTCGCCATGCGGCCGAGAATGGCGGTCATGGTGGATTTCGCCCCGTTGAAGGCCTCGTTGTAGTCCTTGTTGCCCCGGATGGCGGCGAACAGGTCGTCGTGTTCCTGCTGGTAGGGGTCCACGTTCTTGGTGCCCCGGAAACGCCAGGCTTCGGCGCCGGTGGCACGGATGACGTGGCCGCTGACGTCGGCGTTGCCCTTGGTGCCCACGCAATGCTCGCTCACGCTGCTCCAGGCGCCGCGAATGTGGCGGCACTGGCTGAACGCTGTCGAACCGTCGGCGTAGAAATATTCCACCGCATGGTGGTCATAAATTTCGCCGTATTCCTTGGCGGTGCGGACTTGGCGGCCGCCCATGCCGCGGGCCTTCACCGGGTAGCCGTTCTTGACCCAGTTGGCGACGTCCAGGTTGTGAATGTGCTGTTCGCAGATGTGGTCGCCGCACAGCCAGTTGAAGTAATACCAGTTGCGCATCTGGAACTCCATTTCGGTCTGGCCAGCCTTGCGCGGATTGACCCATACGCCGCCGTCGTTCCAATAGACCCGCAGGGTGTGGATGTCACCGATGGCTCCGTCGTGGAGGCGCTGGATGGTTTCCAGGTAGCCGGGCTGGTGATGGCGCTGGAGGCCGATGCCGACCTTCAGGTTCTTCTTCTTGGCCTCTTCGGCGGCCGCGAGGAATCGGCGCACGCCGGGGGCGTCGGTCGCGACCGGCTTCTCCGCGAAGACATGCTTGCCCTGCTTGACCGCCTCCTCGAAGTGGAACGGACGGAAGCCGGGCGGCGTGGCCAGAATCACTACGTCCGCCAACGAGATGGCATTCTTGAAGGCATCCAGGCCCACGAACTGCCGGTCGGCCGGGACGTCCACCGAGTTGGGGTGCGCCTGCTTCAGGCTGTTGAGCGCGCCGTCGAGCCGGTCCTTGAAGGCGTCGGCCACGGCGACCAACTTCGTGCCGGGCACGTTGAGCGCCTGGTTGGCGGCCCCTGACCCGCGGCCACCGCAGCCGATCAGGGCAATCTTCAGCGTGTCGCTGGACTGCGCGAACGCAAAACGGCTCGCGGACAGGGCCGCAACGGCAGCCACGCTGGTGGAGGAGATGAAGCTTCGGCGGGTGACGGGAGGAATGATCGACGACTCTTTCATAGATTTGCTGTGCGACTCGTCGGACGGCCACATGCACCGACCGATTCAAGCCTTGAGTGATTCGCTGGGATGCGCGGGAACTCTGGGTGCGAACCGCACTTCCGGGCAAGAGTCCTTTCGGGCGGATGCGATGACTGGGTCAAGGCGGTTCGCCGGTGAGGGGCAACCCATCGCTAGTCGTGGAAATTCGGCCTTCCCCCACGACCGGGCGATGCTCCCCAGGGCGTCAATTGACCATCCGAACCAACCCGATTCCCACCTGTCCCCTTTACATTGGCCGCGGTTGGGATTGGGTTGCCCCACAATGCCACGCCCTCGAAACACCGCCGCCTCTATTCCCACCAAAGCCGGCGCCCGTTCCGCGGGTCAAAACCGAGGCCGCCTCTGCTCAGGCTTGGCCCTATTCGCAGCCTTGACGACCGCAGGGACAATGCACCCGGTCGCGCAGACCCTTCCCACGGTGCCGCCGCCCCCTGCGGATGCCGCCTACGAATTCCGCCCGGGGTCATTCGACGGCATCGGCAAATGGTTCATGGGCCGCGAAATCGCGCACTTCATGAGCCATCAGGGGGCGATGTGGCTGGAACGGGAGGAACGGGAGGAGGAAGAGCAGCCCAACGAATTGCTGCAGTTGCTCAGTCTCCGGCCGGGTCAGGCCATCGCGGACATTGGCGCCGGCAGCGGATATTTCACGTGGCGCATGGCCAAGCAGGTCGGGCCAACCGGCAAGGTATTCGCCACGGACATCCAGCCCGAGATGCTGCTGATCCTTCGGACCAATCTCCAGGCCCGCGGCGTGACCAACGTCACCCCCGTGCTCGGCTCGACGACCAATGTGAACCTGCCCGCCCGCTCGCTCGACTTGGCGCTGTTCGTGGACGTCTACCATGAATGCGACCACCCCAAGGAAATCATCTCCACCCTCTGCGCCGCGCTCCGGCCCGGCGGACGAATTGTGCTCGTGGAATATCGTGGCGAGGAGAAGTGGGTTCCCATCAAACCACTGCACAAGATGACCGCCGCCCAGGTCGAATTGGAAATGTCCCTGCATCCCCTGCGCCGCATCCAGCACCACCGGCTTTCCCGGCAACACGTCCTGATCTACGAGTTCATCCCCGCAACGGACCAAAGTCCATCCGCAGGCGGCCGCGGAAAATGAAAGAGCCCGCCACTTCGGGCGGGCTCGTTGACTGAATCGCTGCGGGGCTTAGCGAACTCGCTGTTCGTTGAACGAAGTGCGGTCCATGACCCAACCCCAATCGTGGTCACCAGCTCTTACCGTCGGCGGGCTGTAGGTGAAATTCGGCTTCTCCAAGTTGACGGTGGTCTTCCATTTCTTGATCTCGCTGTGGCCGTCCACCATCGAGAAACCGCACGCGCCGTTGTGATAGTTGGCCGGCATGTCGATCCAGCGGCGATCCCGCTGGGCATTGAAGAACGCGCCGTCATTGATGGAATCCGGGTTCTCATCCACGAACATCCACAGTTCCGAAGGCGCCGGCCGGGTCACGTCGGTCGTCTTGATGAACAGCTTCTCGCACTGAAGGAGTCCATCTTGCAGCGGCGTCGGACTCCCTTTGTTTCCCCGTCCGATGGCGCCGTTGGCGGAGATGCTTCGAGCCCGGCCAGACCATTTCCTAGCCCTCTGGGTGGGGTGCAACAGCTTGTCCGCCGGGCACTTGTAGAGCTTGGCGGAATTCCCCGAATAACGGGCCAACACGGCGTAACGTGGATCGGTCAGGTAAAGGGTGTTGGTGTTGTGCGTGCTCGTATCCCAAGTAAGCCAACCCATGACCCAAGGGCGCTCGCCGGCGACCGCCTCATTGATCACTGCGCCGCTCTGGGCGGATCCACCGTGGGTCACATAGGGGAACTCTTCGCGGTTATCGCCGGCGTAGAGGTGCACCGCCAGCATGAGCTGCTTGGTGTTGCCCATGCAGAGGATGCCCTCGGCCTTGGTTTTCGCCTTGCTGAGCGCCGGCAACAGCATGCCGGCCAGGATGGCGATGATGGCGATGACAACGAGCAGCTCAATGAGGGTAAACCCCCGCCGCCCCGTTCGACGCAAATGGATGTTCGTGTGCATAGGATACAGCTTTGCTAACCAGTAGAGTAGTGTGTGGGTTGACCCTAACAGCGAACATTTCGGGTGCAAGCGTTAGTTCCCACGACCACGACGGTTTCGGCGGCGCAATTCTGAGGGCTGGGAAACCGGGCGTGCCAAGGCATCCGGCAACGTCGGGCAGGCCTCCTGCCGGTCCAACGCGCCGGTAGGATCTACTGGCCCTCGCCGCGGATCTTTCGCACCGCGATTTCGGCCTGGAAACTGACCTGCGGATCGGAGTTCGTGGTGAGCGGGAACAGATGCGGGAGTAGGTGATTCATTTTGGGACCGTATTCGCCAAGGGCGGCGATGGCTCCGATGTGGCCGTTGGTGGCGGCCGCTAGGACGAACGGCACAGAGGCTTCGTCGTGCAGGCCGATCATGGTGTTGAGCACTGCGGTGTTCAGGGTTTCGAGCACTATATTGTCCGACGCCGCGTAGCGCGCCGCCTGCAGGGCTCCTGCCAGAGTCACCAAGCGCTCCGGGTCCGTCGTGCGGGCCATCGCATTCGTGACGGCGGCCATCCCTTGGACACCAGTCCGAGCCACGGCCGTAGCGAGGAGGCGGAGGTCGCCACATAGGGCCCTGCGGGCGGCCCCATTGGAAACCCGGGCCGATGGCGCGTTGGTTCCCAGGGTGTTCAGGGCTTGCTCATGCTTCAGGAAACCGGCTTCAACCAGGGGGAAATCGCCTTCAGAAACCTGAAGCTGGGCGAGAATCCACGCGGCGCGCCAACGCCGTTCGTAAGGCCACAGAAAGGCCCGTGGTCGGCGGCCAAGGCGCCAGCCGCGTTTCTCAAGTTCGTCGTAAGTGGCAAAGACTCGCCAATTCCAGCTAGTGTCACGGAGGGCCGTTTCCCGAAGCAGCAGTTCGATCCCCGCTCGGCCTGCTTCCTGAAAGGCGAGCACCGAGCTGGCCTGGTAGAATTTCTCCGTGTCCGGGCCGTAGAAGTCCACCCGGGTCGGCTGAAGCCACTGGATCAAGGTCCGTCCCCGATACTTCCTGGTGTCGGGAACCACGAGGGCAATCAGGGCCACGGCCGCCACCGCGGCCAGGACTACTCCGCCCCATTTCCGTCGCTGGCTCATTCGCTCAAAGCTCCACCCACTGCCCCATTCCCACCGACTTCGCCGCAGATTTTCCGCACAGCGATCTCGGCCTGGAAGCTGACTTGCGGGTCGGAGTTCGTGGTGAGCGGGAGCAGTTGCGGGAGGATGTGTCGCGCCGCAGAACCGTATTCGGCCAGGGCTGAAATCGCACTTACATGACCGTTGGTGGCCGCCCGGACGATCGTGGCGAGCGACAGTTTAGCCTCGCCCGTGATCGCGATCAGGGCGCTGGCCGCACGGGGAAATACTTCTGGCTGCTCGGCCATCGCGACTATCGCAGGGACCGCTCGAACGGCGTTAGTGCCCATCTCCTGCAAACGGGACAACAAGGGCTCATAGACGGCAGGGGGGGTGACCGCCAGCGAGTTGGTCAAAATGTCCAAACCGCGAGCTGTTCCGGCGGCCGGAACAATCAGATAGGTCAGCCTTCGGTATTGGTCCATTCGCAGGAGTTCCAGGTCAACCCAGCTTTGGACCCTCATCCACCGCGGCTTGTTGGTGCGGAGCAGATCGACCTCCACTTCCCGGAGCCTTCGCGAAAGGACCTTTGTTGCGGCGTCGGAATCGGCCACCACCTCAAATAGGATGGACACCGCCCCGGTGGGCCTTTCGATAATTCTCTGCCGGACCCAAGTCTCCGCCCGGAAGCTTATCCGGGCTGACAGGTCCAGAAGTAGCCATCGCCAAGTGTCAAGGTGGCGAAGCTCTGCGGCGGACAGAAGAAACTCCACACCTGTTTCCCCGGCCGATCGGAACGCTTGAACTCGTTCCCTGTGAAGTGAGCGCGCCTTTTCCGGCGGCAGGTCCTCCAGGTTGAGCGCCAGCCATTGTTGCAGTGATCTGGCTCCGATCGTGGGACCAGGGACTTGTCGATGCCACACCCACGCGAGAACGGCGACAACCGCGAGCAGGAGAGTTCCGACAGAAAACAGCTGGCGAGCGCAGGTTAGTCTGGTCGACTGCCCACTCACAGCTCCACCCACTGCCCGATCTCGGCCGACTTCACCGCGGCGTCCATCACCCGCTGGGCCTTGGCACCGTCGTGGAAGGTGATGGCGCAGGGGCGTTGCTCGCGGATGGCATTGATGAACTCCACGGCCTGGTCGTAGCGGAAGCTCACCAGCGGGTCGCCCACGCCAGGATCGCGCGGGCTGCCGGGCCAGACCCAGAATTCCGGCGGCACGGACAGCGGCTTCAGGCCGGGGCCGCCGAGCTTGCCGTGCTGGAGTTCGTTCCACTTGCCCGTGGTGAACTGGAAGGTGCCGGCGCTGCCGTTCAGTTCCACGTAGTCGAGGCTGCGCCAAGACTCGTTGTGGCCGCTGGCGAGCTTGGAGCTTTCCAGGACGCCGGTAGTGCCGTTCTGGAACTCGGCGAGGATGCCCACCCAGTCGTCGGTGTCGTTGGGGGCGCCGTCGCGGACGGGGGTGTGGTTCTTCAGGTTCGCCACGAGCCGCTTCATCGGGCCAACAAGGTGGTGGGCGAAGTTGATCCGGTGGCTAAGCATGTCGCCGATTTCGCCCGTGCCGGCGAGCTGCTTCACCTGCCGCCAGCCGAGATTGCGCGTGCCCCAGTCTTGCAGCCGCAGGCAGCGGTAATGATACGGGTGGCCGAGTTCGCCCTGGTCGATCAGGTGCCGGAGGTAACGCATCGCGGGCACGAACTGGTAAGTGAACGCCGTCATGTGGCGCACGCCGGCCTTGTCCGCCTCGTCGGCCATGCGTTGCGCGTCATCGGCGTTCAGGGCGAGGGGCTTCTCGCAAAGGATGTGTTTGCCGTGCCGGGCGGCGGTGATGGCGATGTCGGGGTGCAGGAAGTTGGGCGTGGCGATGATGACGGCGTGGACGTCGTCGCGGGTGACGATGTCCTGCCAGTTCGTCGAGGCGACGGGCGCGCCGGTCTGCTGGCGGGCGGCTTCAAGCGTGGCCGGATTGGAATCGCACAGCGCGTGGATGCGGACGCCGGCGCACAGGGCCAGGCCCGGGAGGTGGTTCTGCAAGGAAATGCCGCCCGTCCCGATGATCGCGATATTGAGGGAGTTCATGAAAAGTGGCGGGAGCCTAGGCAACCGGGAAACCGGTAACAACCTTTCGTCAGACTCGGACGAACCGGGTCGCCGGGGAAAATTGATGCTGTCTGCCAGCGCGTGAGTCCGCAGTCTGCGCGTATGTTTTCCGTTCGGAGTTGGGCCGGGTGGTTCCTGCTGCTTTCGATAGGCGGGCTGGTCCGCGCCGCGCTGCCCGAGTTTGATTTCTCGGTCGGTTCGGTGGCCGGCGAGTGGGGTTCGCCCCACGAATGCCGGCTCGGTAAAACCAAGGCCGGCGAAGGGTTGCCGGTGCAAATAACCGGGGGCGACCCCTACTTTTTCGGCCCGGCGCGGGACTTTCCCGTCGGGCAAGCCCTGTGGCTGAACCTGCGGGTGAAGTCAGAGTCCGGCGGCAACGGCCAGGTCTTCTACTTCGACACCGGCCCCAGCGAGGACAAGTCGGTTCGCTTCGTGGCCCGGGCGGGCGATTGGACCACCGTTCGGGTGCCAGTGCCCGCGTTGGGGCCGAACTTCCGCCTGCGGATCGATCCGCCCGGCGACCGCGGCTCGTGCGTCCTGGGCCGACTGACGTTTGAAGCGCGGACGCTGCTGCCGGTGCCAAGCTGGCCGAAGCCCACCGCGCCGGTCCTGAATGCCGACGCGCCGACCGTGAGCAGCGGCCAATTGGAACTAACCCACGGGAACGGCTTCGGCGCCTTCCGCCTGCGGGTTGACGGCACGAACTTCGCCTCAGGCAACGCGGTGTCCCAGCTGGGTTACCAAACCGAGGCCGGCCCGCGTTGGCTGACGTTGACGAACCCCGCCCAGGTCGCGCGGGACGGAGCGGCGCTCCGCGTGACGCTGACGGCATCGGATGGGGACGGCGGCACGTGGCGGATTACCCAACGCTTTGCACCGGCCGCCCGCGAAGGCGGGCTCGTCGTCGAGACCAGGCTCACCGTGGACCGGGACCGAAAGGTGATTTTCCTGCCGGTGTTCACATTGTTGGCCGGAGTCGGGACGACGTTCGGAACCAACAAGACGCAGGGGTTGTTTGCCGGCGTCGAGTATCTGGAAAACGAGGAGAGTAGCTCCGAACGGGACCTGCGGGGAGCGCAGGCGCGGCGACAGGTGCCGGATTCGTTGAAGGTGACCTTTCCGCTGATGGCTTTGGCCGCGGACGGCCGTTGGGCAGGACTGATGTGGGAAAACTCGTCCAACCTCGCCGCGCTGCACGACACGCCCGACCGGGTGTTCCGCTCGGGCGGCAGCGCCATGGCGTTGTTGTTCCCCGGCGCCGATCCGTCGTTCCGGGAGGACGGCAACGTGCTGCCTTACGAGGGAAGTTGGTTGCGGGCAAACAAGCCCCTAGTGGTGCGTGCCACCTTGCTGGGCGGACGCGGCAACTCCGTGGTGCCTGCCGTCCAGGAATTCGTCGCCCGGCGCGGGCTGCCGGCCTTGCCGAATCCAAGTTACGCGGCAATGAACTTCTACCGGCTGGAAGCCCGCGCCTGGCTTGATTCGGCGATCCGCGACGGCGACCGCTTCCGGCACGCCGTGGGGCCCACGTTCAGCAGTTCGCCGGCGGCGGACGCGGCGTTCTACCTGGACTGGCTGAGTGCGCACGTGGGCGACGAGACATTGACCGAACGGCTGGTGGCTCAGGCGAAACGGTCCCTCGCCTTGGTGCCGCCGGCCGCTTGGAACAGCGCCGCGGTCGGGCATGTGCGGTATCCGGTCCCGGTGCTGATCTACGGGCAACTCACCGAGAACGTGGCGACGGCCCGAAGAGAAGCACGGGAGATTATCGCCCGATTCGAGCCCGATGGTTCGCTGCCATTTGTGCCCCCGGCGGGCAGCGAACTGGGTTCGACGCATTGGTCGAAGGAGGCGAATGGCCTCGCCGGAACCTTCGTGGCGACCGCGCTCGAACGGGCCGCCTTCAGTGGCGACGCCGGGCTGATCCAGGACGCGCTGCGGCTGCTGCGGGCCCTGGACAAGTTTGCCGGCACCGTTCCGCGCGGGGCGCAGACTTGGGAAGTGCCGCTGCACACGCCGGACATCCTGGCGAGCGCCCACCTCTGCCGCGCCTACACGCTCGGCTACGAACTGACCGGCGAGCCGGGGTTGCTGGAGCAGGCCCGTTACTGGGCGTGGACCGGCGTGCCGTTCGTCTATCTCACGGCGCCCAACGACCAACCCGTCGGCGCTTATTCCACCATTGCCGTGCTCGGGGCGACGCAGTTTGTCGCACCCAACTGGATCGGCCTTCCAGTGCAGTGGTGCGGACTGGTCTACGCCGACGCGATCCGGCGTCTCGCCCGGCATGATACCGCCGGACCGTGGGTTCGTCTGGCCGACGGCATCGCCTTGGCCGGCGTGCAACACACTCACACGGCGGCAGAGCCAGACAAAGTGGGACTGCTACCCGACAGCTTCGACCTACGGGCGCAGTTCCGAAATCCCGTGCCCATCAATCCGGCGACACTGCTGCCCCTGGCGTTGCAAGCCTACGGCGAACCACCGGTGTATGACTTCCACGTCTTCCGGCAACACGGCCTGCGGGTCCATGCGCCTGGCTCAATCAGTGAAGCCAGCGAGACGGCCAACGGCGTCGCTTTTCGGGTTCGGTCGTGGCGGCAAGCCCCGTGGCACGTCCTCGTCAACGGTTGCCCCCGCGAGCCGAAACTCATCTTGAACGGGGTGGAAACGTCTTTGGAAGGCGCCAACCAATTTGATGCCGAGACCGGAGTCCTCCAGTTGCGGCTTCAGGGGGCGCCCCGGGTTGAGCTGCGGTTCCCGACCGGCCGCTAAGCGGGGTCGTCCTCATTTTTGCGAACGGCCCGCGGGCTGCGAGGGCGTTCCCGGATACCGCGTCAGGGAGGTTGAGCCCCGGGTGCGGCGATCCGGGAACCGCGAGGTTTCCGCCAAGGAATCAAACACCCTCGACTATGAAAGCACATCCTACATCCGGGCTGCGCCTTGCCATGATGGCATTGGCCACCGCCTGGATCGGCTTCGGCCAGGCCGCCGAACCGGGGACTTCCGGCACGCTGATTACCCAGCCGGAGTTCCTGGGCGGCCAGGTGAAACTGAACTGGAACTCCGGCGGCCTGCTGGAGGCGGCGCCGTCGCCCGCCGGCCCATGGGCAGCCATTGACGCGCCGACCCTGCGGCAGAGCGCGGCCACGATCCCGGTGGTGCCGGGCCACAAGTTCTTCCGGGTGGTGGACAACGGCGTGCCCACCGCTGCCATGCCGCTGGTGAATTCAGATCCTTCGCGGCCCTTCAAAATTGCGAAAGGCTTCCTCCGCAAGACGGCAACCGACAACGGCAATGCCGTGATCGAAGCCGAGCTGGAGGGCGGACAGAATCCTCCCAGCGTGTTTCCCCTGTTGCAGGACGAGCGGGTGCTGGTGTTCCGCGACGACGGCCAGGCGGGTGACGCCACCGCAGGCGACGGAACCTTCACCGCCCCGCTGTTCATCGACGAAAACGACTTCATCGCGGCCAACGAGTTCATCAAGTCGATGCCGCCAGCTTTCCAAGTCGTCGGCAATTTCTCCGGCCGCGAAGCCAAGAGCGGCATCCTGCCAACGCTTTTCGACATCGAGGCCTTCCTCAAGGGCGAGCGCATCCAGGTGCATCCGTCGCCCTTCGACGGCCGCGGGCTCATCCCGGACCTCGGCGGTAACGGGGCGAACGGCCGGATCAGCCGGGCCTCGGCGCGCCGCGCCACGTCTCCGGTCGTGAAGGAGGTCTGCTTCACGAACATCGTCTCCCGCCCGGAGATCATTCTCACCAACCGCCTGGTCAGCCTGCCGGGCGGAATGAGCACGAACATCTTCTGCGAACTGGTGCAGAAGGGCTTCCGCGAACGGTTCCTGACCAACGTCTTTTGCGAGCCGAAGGTCGTCGGCTTCCGCGATGGCTTCATGACCAACGTCACCTGCGAACAGAAGGTCGTCGGTTTCCGCGACCAGTTCGTCACCAACGTGTTCTGCGAACCCCGCGTGATCGGCTTCCACGAACCGCGCAGCGTGACCAATGTGGAGTGCTTCGAGGTCATCGTTGATCCCGGCCTCACCACCGGCATCACGAACGTCTGCTTCACGAATGTGGTGATAAATCCGCTGCGGTTCATCAGCAATGTGGTCTGCCCTTCCTTCACCTTCGACCCCAAGGCCACGAACCTCGTCTTCACCGGCACCAATCTGGACGGCACGTTCATCACCACGCAGGCCCCGTTCATCGGCGCCTGCGTGACCAACGTCACCGCGATCCCCGAGGCGGTGGAGTTCATCACCAACGTGTTCTGCGAACAGTTCGTCATCAGCATCCCGAAGGAACCGGTCAAACGGCTAGTCTGCCGCACGAATATCTTCACGGAACCCAACCCGGTTCCTGTCACCGAACTGGTCTGCGTCACGAACGTGATGGCCAACCCCACGCCCACGCCGATCCTGGAACTGGTGTGTTCGACCAACCTCGTGCCGACCTCGTTCCCGATCACGGAGCTCGTCTGCGCCACCAACGTGACGGTGGACCCCACGCCGGACCCCATCTTCGTCGAAGAGTGCCGGACCAACGTGGTGACCCTGCCCCCGCAGGAATTCTTCACCAACGTGTTCCTCACCAACATCGTGTTCACCACCAACCTGACCTGCACCAACGTGATCGTGGGCGGCGGCGACACCAACGTGATCGAGCTGCCGATCGATGACTTCCTCAACCGCCCGCCGTTCTGGGGCAAGAGCCTGCTCGTCACCGACCTTTCGGTGGTCGAGGACCCGGCCCGCACCTTCGATCCGTGCCATCCCGAACGCAGCACGCGGCTGGGGCCATGGACCTTTGGTCGGCTGATGATCGACATGTGCAACCAGGCCGCGACCGGCATTGATCCCAGCGAGTTCACCCGCCGGTGGCTCCGCTCGTGGCAGCATGACCTCTCGATCAATTTCGACGGCGTCGCCGACCGGAATCCTGAGATCGTCGCCCAGGTCATCGCCGACTGGGAACAGGCCAGCGGTGGTCCCGACGCCCCGCTCGACCTCGGAATCGCGCCCTTCCGACTGCTGGCCATCGTCAACCGCCTCGACCTGCGGGGCAACCCCGGCTACGGCGGCGTGAATGACAACGATCCCTGCAACCCAAGCTGCATCGGCGGCGAAGGCCGCTTCGTGTTCGCCCTCGTGCCCGGCCTGCGCCGGACCGGCGGCGGGGGCGGCGGCTACGGTGGCGGCGGCGAAGGCGTGACCCAAAGTTCGTGCGACGCGTCGCAGTTCACGGTGATCTTCGAATACTGCATCCCCAAGCGCACCTGCGCCGAGATCAAGCAGTTCGCCCTCGAATGGTATTCGCTCTCGCAGAAGCCCTTCGGTGCCGCGTTCAATGCCGCCCTCCAGGCCATCACCGACCAGTTCGCCCGCGCCGGCGCCGATCCTTCCCGTAAGCCGAACCTCAGCGCGCTAAATCAGCTCCGTGCCAACGAACTGCTCCGCGAACCGTGGGATCTCCGCGAATGGCGCCTGTTCAACAACGACAGCGACGCCGGCTGGCTGCGTGAGGTCACCGTCAAGCAGACCCCCGACTTCGACCTGAACTTCGGCCAGAAGATCGTCGACTACTGCCTCGCCAACGCCGGCGACATCCTCGCCGAGAAACACGTCGTGCCGCTCCAGTTCCGGCGCGAGCCCTTCCTCGGCGGCGATGCCCCGATGCCCACGGACAAGTTCTTCTGGGACGGCCCGCAACCCACCGGCACGATCCCCGGCGAAGTCCGGCACAAGTTCTCGCTGAACACCTGCAATGGCTGCCATGCCGGCGAGACCGGCACGCCGTTCACCCACGTGTTCCCTCGCGCCGCAGGTCAGGAGGCCGCCCTCAGCGACTTCCTCACCGGCCGCAACATGCCGAAGCTCGACCCGGCGGACCACACCACGCCGCGCTTCTTCACCGACCTGAAGCGGCGCGAGGATGATCTGCTCCGGCTGATCAAGGAGCCCTGCTTCTTCCAACTGTTCCACGAACCCGTCCGGTTCGAGCACTGAGTCTCCCCAATTGAACCGCGGCGGCGCCGTCGCGGATGAACCCAGCGGCCCGGTGGGACCATGGTCCTGCCGGGCCGCAGCCGTTCCGGGGAGGCCCCAGGGCGGCCCGCGCACCACACTTGTCGGGGGCACCGGCCCTGGCGCACCCTTCCCGGCGACTGCTCGTTCCGAACTCAGCTCCATGAAGCCTGCCCCCCAGCGCCTGACCATCCGGCGGCACCTCCAGTTGCTCACTCTCTGGGCCTGCCTGCCGATGGCCGCCTTCTGTGGCTGGCAAATCATCCGGACCTACCAGGACAACCTGGCCCACCTGCGCGAACAGGTTCGCTTCTGGCGGGATGCCGCCGCGGAGCAACTGGAGAGCTACTTCGCGGAGACGCAGCGAAGCCTCGGTCATCTGGCGCTCGTGGCCCATGACCCGGCCGTGTTCCAGCAGGCCGCCACGCAGTTGTTCGCCGATTCGCCGGCCCACCACAGCCTGACCCGGCTGGATGCCGCCGGCCGCGTGCTGAGTTCCACCGACCCGGACCTGCCTGCCGGGGCAGTGCCGCCTTGGTTCAAGGCCGCCGCCGGCACCAACGAGTTTCAGGTCGGCGGGATGTTCCGCGCGCCGCTCGGTGGCTGGCTCGTGCCGATGTATCAGCGGGGACCCACGGGAATCACCCTCGCCCTGCTGACCCGTCCCCAATTCCAACTGGAACAAAACCTCGCCCGCACGTGGCCCCGGACCGGGGTCGTCGTGATGGCCCTCGAGGAAGGCGGCAAAGTCGCCCTGCACTCCCAGCGCCCCGGCTTCTATTTGGGCACCAATTTCCCCAACTACGCCGCGTTCCGGGTGCGCCTAGAAGCAGGCGGCCTGGAGGGTGAGGCTCCGGGCTTCGACCAGGACCCACGAATCTACGCCGCCGCCAAAATCGCCAATTCACCTTGGATCATGCGTGCCTCAGTTCGGAAAGCCGATGCCGATGCCGCGATGCGACGGGGCATCCGACTGTCGGCCGGCCTGCTCGGTTTCAGCCTCCTGACCGCCCTGGTGGCGGCCAACCGGCTCGCCAGCCGGATCTCCGGCCCGACGGTGGCGTTGGCGGACGCCGCCCGCCGTTCCACCGCCGGCGACGAGACGATCCCGCTCAACGAAACCGGCCCGGCCGAAGTCGCCGACACGGCCCGGGCGTTCAACGAGATGGTGGCGCAACGCCGGCAGTCCCGGGCCCGGCTGGAGGCCAGCGAAAGCCGCTACCGGCTGCTCTTCGAGAACATGACCGCGAGTTTCGTGCTCGCCGAGATCGTCCCTCGCGGCGACGGCCAGTCCGTCGATTTTCGCTTTCTGGAGGTCAATCCGACCTTCGAACGATTGACGGGCCGCCCGGCCGCCAGCCTGGTTGGCCGCTTGGTCTCCGAGGCAATTCCCGACGTGGAACCTGACTGGTTCGAACGCTGCCAGCTCGCGGCCCGGAAGGGCGAAGCCATTTCATTTGAGCGGCATTCGCGGGCGCTGAACCGCTACCTCGACGTCTTCGGATTCCAGCCCCGGCCCGGCCAGTTCGCCCTCGTCTTCACCGACGTCACCGAGCGGGCCCTCAGCCGCCAGCAACTGGACCTCGCCAACCGCCGCTACTCCGGGCTCGTCAACTCCATCGGCGGCATCGTCTGGGACCTGGCGCCGGACGGCCACTTCACCTTCGTGAGCCCCCAGGCCGAGCGCATCCTCGGTTACCCGGTGAGCCAATGGCTTCAGGATGCCAAATTCTGGGAAAACCACCTGCATCCCGATGATCACGCCTGGGTCCCAGCTCATAGTCAGGCCGAAGCCGATGCCGGCCGCGATCATGTGCTCGATTACCGGATGATGCATGCCGACGGCCATGCGGTCTGGCTGCGCGACATTGTGTCGGTCCTCAACGAGGAGGAGGCGCCGGGCCGGCTAATCGGCGTGATGTTCGACATCACCGAGCAGAAACGGTCGGAACTCTTGCTCCGGGAGAGCGAACGCCGCCTGGAACTCGCGCTTGAAGGCGGCGACCTCGGGCTCTGGGACTGGGACATGGCCACCAACTCCGTCCGCTACAACAACCGCTGGGTCACCATGCTCGGATACGATCCGGCGACGTTCGAGGGCACGCTCGCCGCCTGGGAACGGCTGGTGCATCCCGACGATTTCGAGCCGACCCAAGCCGCGATGACGGCCTACTTCACGGAGGAACGAACGCCGTTCTACGAAAGCATCCACCGCCTGAAATCCGCCTCGGGGCGCTGGGTCTGGGTGATGGCCCGCGGCCGGATCGTCGAACGCGATGCGACGGGCCGCCCCCGGCGCGCAGCCGGAACCCACCTCGACATCACCGCCGCCCGCGTGGCCGCCGAGGAACACGCCGCCCTCGAAAAGAAGATCCAGGAAACCCAGAAGCTCGAAAGCCTCGGCGTGCTCGCCGGCGGCATTGCCCACGACTTCAACAACCTGCTCACGGGCATCCTCGGCAATGCCAGCCTCGCCCGGCTGGAAATGCCGCCCGGTTCGCCCGGCCTGGATTCCATCGCCGAGGTCGAGAAGGCGGCCGAACGCGCGGCGAACCTCTGCAAGCAAATGCTGGCCTATTCCGGCCGCGGTCGGTTCGTGGTGCAGCGGCTCAACGTCAACCAGGTCATCGAGGACACCACGCACCTGCTTAGCATCTCGATCGGCAAGGGCGTGATCCTGCGTTTCAACCTCGCCGTCGGCCTGCCCGCCATCGAGGTGGATGTGACCCAGATCCGGCAGGTCATCATGAATCTGGTCATCAACGCGTCCGAGGCGATCGGCCCCCGCAGCGGGGTCATTGCGATCAGTTCAGGTGTGGTGCGCGCGGATGCCGCCTACCTCAACACGGTCGCCTACACCCCGGCCCCGGTTCCCGGCGACTACGTGTGGGTGGAGGTGAGCGACAACGGCTGCGGCATGTCGCCCGCCACGCTGGCCAAGATCTTCGACCCGTTCTTCACCACCAAATTTACCGGGCGCGGCCTCGGCCTCGCCGCGGTCCTCGGCATCGTCCGGGGGCATCGCGGCGCCATCAAGGTCTACAGCGAGCCGGACAAAGGCACGACCTTCAAGCTGCTCTTCCCAGTCGTCGAAGGCCCGGCCACTCCGCTGGAAACGCGCGTGGAACCGCCAGTCCCTTGGCACGCCCAGGGACACCTGCTGGTGATCGACGACGACGAAACCATCCGAACGCTTTCCGTGCGGATGCTCAACCGCATCGGCTTCACGACCGAGATGTTCGGCGACCCGCGGGAGGCGATCGAATCGTTTGCCCGCGATCCCCGGCGGTTCGACCTCGTTCTCCTCGACCTCACCATGCCGCATCTGGGCGGCGAGGAGACGTTCCGCCGCCTGCGCGCCGTGCGGGCGGACCTGCGGATCGTGCTGATGAGCGGCTTCACGGAGGAGGACGTGGTCTCAAGGTTCTCCGGCAAGGGCCTGGCTGGCTTTGTGCAGAAGCCCTTCGACTCCGCGAACCTGATCACCGAACTCCGTCGGGTGCTGGAGGCCAGTCCGGACACAACCTGAGCCACAGCGATGCAGTCACAGGTGGCCTTCTTCCGGGGTCGCGTGGCAACGGGCGAGCAGGGCAACTCGGTGGACCACTCAGGCTACGGTAACCGGCGAACCTGGAAAAACCCCGCGTCGCCTGGCGGCCGGAAGACGCCACCTTCCGGAAAACGAACCGGAATGACCTGCTGGGTCCATGGACCGGCTGCGGATGCGGCGGACCAAAGCTCGTAGGTCGCCTCGTCGGTAGTCGGCCAACTGACCCGGACGCCGCCCGACAGCATTGAAAGCGTCGGGGTGAACTCGTCGTTCGCGCGTGTCGGATCGCTGCCCTGCAACTGCTCGGCGGCATTGTTCCACCCGTCGAAATCGGGGTCGTCACGCGGCCCGCCACTCAGGCCGGCGAACCAACCACGTTCCCAACTGTCGTCCAAGCCATCGGCGTCGGCATCTTCAATGGGCACTCCGTCGAGCAGCAGCTCGGCTTCGTAAAGTTCGCCGGTGGCTCCTGGCGCCTCGCCGATGTCGGTCACGGCCAAGGTCCAGGTGCCAAGGCTGCTTTCACCGAGGTGATGGGTCGTTCCGTAAGTCCATTCCCCGACCGGCGATTCGTTCACGGTTCCGGGCCGGTGGAGCACGCTCAGCGTCCCGGCCGGCGAGCGCAGGGTGACGCGCAGGTCACCCTGCCGCGCGTGCTGCCAACGCACCCGCAGGCGGACATGTTCCAGCGCCAGCGCATCCGAGACGGCAAAGGTGCGGACGGCGGAATCCAATTCGAGCCGGGCCCGCACGTTGGCATTGGTCGCCACCAGCGCCCGCAACGCAGTCCCGTCATTGGCCCCGATGCTCGCGGCGGGCACGCGGGTGAAATCGGTGTCCAGCATCAGCACCCGTTCCGTCGTTCCGGAGTTGTTGGCGATGACCCCAAAGCCGCCGCGGGCGTTGGCAACGTTGTTCAGCATCGTGGCGAAGGTCGTCGAACCCCGTCGCAACAAGGCGCCCGCACCGTCCATGGGTGCCAAGGTCACGTTGCCGCCGTCCACATCTTTCAGGGGGACTTCCGCGGTGGGCGCGTCGGGGTAGCGGCCGGTGCCGCCCGTTGCCGGCAGGCTGGTCAAGGCTTCTGGAACCCCTGCCCCGCTGAGCCGCACCCGGAAGCCTTCGTCCGGGATCAGCGTGTGGTTCGTTTCCAGATACCGGTGCCGGGTGGCGGGCGGCCGATTGCTCCAGCGCTGCGCCAAGCGGACCGCCGCCCCGGCATCCACCAAGCCGAAACCGGTGTTGTGGCTGACCCGCCAGCCCGCGCCATTCGTCGCTAGGTCGGGATCGGTGCGATCCACTTGTCGGGCAGTCACCGCAAGCACCTGCTGCACATCGCGCCAGCCGAGCTGTGGATTGGCCGAAAGGAGGAGCGCCACGACGCCGGAAACCACGGGGGCCGCCGCGGAAGTGCCCACGAACGCGTTGTTGCCAAAGAGATAGTCGGCCGATGACGGATCGACGGGGTCCACGAAGCGGTTGTCCCCCTTGGTTCCTTTCGGATCGGTGGTGACCAACCCCTCGAAGCCGCCGGTATTCTCGCCGCCCGGCGCCGCGACAAGGATGCACGCGCCCGTCACGCTATAACTGGCTACGCGTCCATCGGATCGGACCGCGCCGACGGTGATTTGCAGCAAGTCGTTGGCGTAGCCATCCACGTTGGCGTCGCCGATGCCTTCAAAGCGCGTAAAATCCTTTGTCCGGACGTTTCCCGCCGAACGGACGAAAATCACCCCCCGGCCGCCGCGACCGGTGGTCACCGCGTTCGACAAAGCCAGCGCCTGCACCGCCGGCACCTCGAGGTAGAGGAAATCGGAATTGCCCCACGAATGGTTCTGCACCGCCATCCTGTCGGCACCGAAGCCAAACACCCCGGCCAAGTTCGCGTCGTCCAGCGCCGTATCTGGATCATCCAGGAAAGCATCGGTCGAGCTCCAGATGACCAGCGCACCCAGCCCGGCGCCCGGTGCCACGCCGCTGATTCCCACGCCATTGCCCGCGCGGGCCGCGATCAGGCCGCCGACCGCGGTGCCGTGGTAAAAGGTGCTCCGCGGATGCGCGCCGGAACCCGCGCCCGTGAAAAAGTTCTGGCTGGGTCCGACGATGTTCGCCGCCAAGTCGGGATGCGTCAGGTCCAGGCCATCATCACCCACCCCGACAACGACCCCTTCCCCGCGCGTGATGGCCCAGGCGGCCCGCGCATTGATCGTGGCGGCGATATCCACGGCGCCATTGGATGGCTCGGCCGGGTCCAGATGTTCCTGACGGGCGTAGTAGGGGTCATTGGGCGCCGCGGCGTAGGCGAAATGACGCCGGGCCATGAACCGGGCCGCCGGCCGCGCAAATTCCACCTCCGCCTGTCCGGCCAGTTCAGCGGCCCGCCGCAAGGCCTCCCGCGGACTCGCCGACGTGACAACCAACGTCCGATCATCGACCAACCGTTGGGGCAGGATGGGCAAGCCGGCGGCGAATCGGTTCGCGGCCGCGGCGTCCCGAAACCGAACCACCAGCCGTCGACCAAACTGGACCGGCCGCCCGCCGTCCCGCGGACGGGCTAGCAACCAGCGCGAGTTACCGGCGACGGCCGCCCGTTGCAGTCCCGAGACAGGTTCGAGGTCGTAGTCCCGGCGGAAAGGCTCCTTCAGCTGGAACGTTTCCGCCGCCGCGTTCAGGACGCAGAGCCAAACGGCGAGCCACGGTCGGAACGAGTGTTTGGTCACGCGGTCAAACTACCAAGCCCGAGTCCCCATGTCCTGCCCGGAAATCCGGCATGGGACCCGCTAGCAAGTCGGTCGAGTTCAACCGCCACACGCCACAGGAGGTCATCATGGATTCCCCCGTTCCGTCCGAGGTTCCCGCCCTGCCCGTCCCGGCTCCGCTGCCAACCGCGCCCGACTGGCGTTGGTGGCTACGACGATTGCTGGTCTGCAACCCGTTCTTCCTGGTCAGCGCCGCCCTGCTCCTGTTCGGGATCAACCGCCTTTCCCTCGATCCCGCGTTCCTGGGTGGCGAGGAACCCAAGCTGCTCTTCAACTTCGGCACGCTCCAGGTCTACGGCGGCCTGCTGGCCCTCACCGCCACGCTGCTGGCCCGGCGGCAAATCTGGTATGATTCGTCGCTATTGGTCGTGATGGAACACGGGTTGGTGCTGGTCCCGTTCATCCTCATCGGCCAGGCCGCGCTGATCGGCCAGGGACTGGCCGCGGCGCTGATCACCGCAGGCGCCGTCGCTGTGGCCTTGCGGGCGTGGGTGATCCGGCGCTGGTTTCCGAGCTTCAACCTGCCCAATCGGGCGCTGTTACTCGGGGCGGGCATTCTCGTGCTCAACGTCGTCGTGCCCCTTTGGTTTCGGTCGGTGGTGGATCACCAGTCGGTGCACGACTGGGTCGGGCCAAACCGCTGGCTTTGGCTGCTCGCGCTGCCCGGCGTGGCCGCCACCGCCAACCTGCTGCCGCGCCCCGGGCGGTTCGACGGGCTAGATTCCGAACGCCCTTGGTTGCCGCTTCTGATCCATGGCTGCTGGTTCGCTGGCACCGGGGTCCACGCGGCCAGTGTGGGTTACCTCGGAACCGGTTCCTCCCTAACCCTACCCTTAGCAACTCCCGCCCTCGTCGCGGTGGCGTGGACCGTGCTCAACCGCTTGGGCGATTTCCTGCCCCAGCCCAGCCTGTTCGCCCGCCGTCTCGCGATGGGGGCAATCGCCGTCGTGCCAGTTCTAACCTGGCGCGAACCCGCGCTGCTGTTGGGAATCGGCAGCTTCAATTTCGTGGGTTTCAGCCTGCTGGCGTTCCGGGGACGGGCCGAACTGAAACGGCACGCGGCCGTATTGGCCGCCGTCAGTGCCGGTCTCGCCCTGCTCGGTCTGCCGCCCGATTGGATCACGTCGTTGCAGCCCGACTGGACCCGGATCGAATTCGCCCTGGCCTTGCTGGGACTGTTCGCCCTCGTCGCCAGCGGCTTCTCCCGGCATCCCGGAGTCGGGCTTGCCGCCGGCGTGATCGTGCTCATTGGTTGGCAACAGTGGGTCGGCGACTCCGGCGGACTCGACGGCTGGCAACTCGGCCTTGCAACGGTGCTGGCCCACAGCTTGCGCTGGCCATCTGCGCTCAGTGGAGCCGCCGGACTCCGTTGGACCGCGGCCGGACTGTGGCTGCTGGCAGCCTACGCTGACGCGACCGTCGGCAACTGGAATTCCGAGGGGCAGGCGCTGGGACTGCTGGCCTTGGCGGCCCTGTCGTGGCGGCTGGCCCGGAATTCTGCCGCCAAAGTGGTGGCGTTGGCTGGGGCGATCGGGTTGGCGGTTGTTCCGGTGCGTTGGCTGGGCGGCCATTTGTCGGCCGGAACCTTGGCGTTGCTCGCCAGCTTTGTCCTGTTCGGGATCGGTGCGTGGTTCGCCTGGAACCGGCGCCTACCGGGCGAGCATCCCGCGCGCAGCGTTCCCGCACCGCTGGAATGAACCACCGCGGAGGCGGACGCCACTTGTGTGACTGATCGCGAACGGCCGTCCACCCAGCGAGGCGCTGAGCAAAGGCGGGTCCGGAATCCAGACAGCCTTCCCCGGGGCGGAGGAGGTTTCGGTTGTCTTTCGTCAGCCAACCAAAGCCGTGAATCCCACTACCGCAAACACCTCCACCGGCAATCCCAGGTTTTCAGGGCATCCAAGCCGACCGGGACGCCGCCTTGCGCCGGTGCCGGACGAGCACGAATGCGCCTAGGCCCAAGCCCGCGAACACCAAGGTATCGCCAGGCTCTGGCACGGGCGTGACTTGCCAGCCGATGTCTTCCAAGGCCGCCCAATCCAGGTCCGTATACCATTTGCGGACACCTTGGCCGATGTCCGGGTCCAGCGCGGTTTCCTGGGGCGTGATGGAACCGGGAAGCTCGCTGTCGGTTCCGCTGGCCCAGTGGCCGCCCCCCGATTGGACAGATGGAGCCGTGCCACCATTGGCCGCTACGGAGGACGCACCGGTGAAGGTGCTGCCGGAGACGAGTTTCGTCCAAGACGGAGCGATTCCGATTCCCAAAAGGTGGCCCATCTCATGGACGGCGACCGAAAAGAAATCATATCGGTTGCCCGGCACATCCACGGTTGCGACGTCGCTGTCGAAATACCAAGTAAACGCCGTGCTGAACGAAATCGATCCACCCCAGGGACCAAAGTCGGTGCTCGTGTTCGCATTGCCGCTCGGATAGTCGGGATAAATGTCCACTCCGGTCTGACCGCGCCCTACAACCGTCGTCCGCCACGCATTTCCCGCGGCACTGGAGTGAGTCGCATTATCAAACTGAGTCACCGAGGTCGACGCGGTGGCCTGCGCCAAAGTTCCGCCACCAATGTCCCGGGCGCCCACGTAAACCACCATGGTCTGGGCAGGCACGGACACGTTCGCCAACTGGACTTGGACGCCGGTAGTGGGGTTGTTGAACACCGGCTTCCAACTTTGACCGCTCGGCCCCGACGCTGGGATGAGGCTAAGATTGTCCTCGATCCGTGCTTCCAGGTAGGACGCCGCCGTTTCCAGCACCGCCTTTCGGGAGTCGGTGAAGAAGCCGGAGGTGTCGTAAGAATAGTCGAACTGGAAGATCAGTCCGGCGTGGGCGGCGGGAAGTGCCCCGACCGCGGAGGTCAGGACTGCCAAATGGGCGAGCTTCATAGGAGTTTCCGTGAACCAATTAGGCCCCAACGGTGGCCGCAGGTTCCATCGGTAGAAATAGGGATTGGCTTTAGCCCCCCCGCACCGCCGGCCTACTCGTAGCGCAGCGACTCGATGGGATCGAGGTTCGCGGCCTTCCACGCCGGGTAGGTCCCGAAGGCGATGCCGACGATCGAGCAAACCACCAACCCGATGATGGCCCAATCCCACGGAAACACCGGCGGCGTGTTCAGGGCCATCGCCGCGACGTTGCCCGCCAGGATGCCAAGGACGATCCCCAGAATGCCGCCGAACTCGCTCAACACGATCGCCTCGAGGATGAACTGCGTCATAATGTTCCGTTTCTTGGCCCCGATAGCCCGACGGATGCCGATTTCCTTCGTCCGCTCGGTCACGCTCACCAGCATGATGTTCATGATGCCGATGCCGGCGGCGACCAACGCGATGCTGGCAATGATTCCCGCCCCGGCCCGGACGGCCAGGGTGATGGTCCGGAACTGCTTGATGAGGGAATCGTTCGAGACGATTTCAAAGTCGTCATCCTCGCCTGGGGGCACTTTCCGCATGGCCCGCAGGATGCCCCGGACCTGTTCCACCGTGTCCTCGTAAACCGCCTGGTTGTGCGCCTGCACCTGGATGGTCAGCGAGGTTTCGCGGCCATAACGGTTCAGGACTGTCGTCATGGGCACCACGATGAATTCGTCCTGACTTCGGCCAAAGATGCTGCCCTTGGGTTCCAGGACCCCGACCACCGTGTATTTAACCCCTTTGAACTGAACCCACTCGCCGAGGGCTGATCCGAATGGAAACAGGCGTTTCGCGACATCCGCGCCCAAGACTGCGACATGCCGCGCGCCGGACAGGTCGGTTTCCACGAATGGGCGTCCCTCGGCGACAACCAAGTTGCGCGTCTCAAACGACTCGGGGCTCATCCCCCGAAAGCTGATCGTGGGATTCGTCTTGCGGAAACGGGACAACACCTCGCCCAGGTCCACCTCGGAACTGACGCTGACGTTCTTTGCCAACGTCGCCCGTTCGCGGATGTAGGCGGCGTTCGGGTAGTAGAAACGTTTGCGGCGCATGTATTTCTCCCTGGCGCCCAAATCGTCGTCCACCTGGATGGCCGGAAAGCGCTGCATCTGGAACGTGTCGCTCCCCAGTTGCTGCATGTTGCTCTCGATGTTGCCCTGCAGGGCCCGAATCGCGGTCATCACGACAATGATGCTGAACACGCCGATCAGGATGCCCAGCAGGGTGAGCGACGAACGCAGCTTGTGCGCGGCGATGGCATTCAAGGCCATGCTGAAGGCCTCGCGCAGCTCGGAAATGAGGTTGATGCGCTTCACTTCGTTCTCCCGCTCAATCGGCCCGCAAGGCATCCACCGGGTTCATGCGCGCCGCCCGCCAAGCTGGCAGGAAACCACTGACCACGCCGGTCATGATCGACACCAACAGGGCAACGCCCACCAGCCACCACGGCATGGACGCAGCCAGGAACTTGTCCACGACCAGCGTGAGCGGCCAGGCGATGATCAGTCCCAAGATGCCGGCGCCGAGCGTGATGGTCGCGGCCTCGACTAAAAACTGCACCAGGATGGTCCGGCGTTTGGCACCGATGGCCTTGCGGATGCCGATCTCCTTCGTCCGCTCGGCCACGCTCACGAACATGATGTTCATGATGCCGATGCCGCCGACGAACAGCGACAGGCCGCTGATGAACAGCCCCACGGCTGCGATGGAACCGCCAACGGCGTTGAAGAAATTGACCAAGGCGTCCTGCTGGTTGATGGCGAAATCGTCGGGTTTGTCCGGGGGCACCCGGCGCAACTTCCGCATGATGCCGCGGATCTCCTCCTTGGCGTCCTCCATCACGCTCAGGTCGCGCACCTTGGCCTGGATCGTCAGGTCCGGCCAGCGATTGAATTCCCGGCTGAAGCGCGTGATCGGGATTACGATCTGGTTGTCCAGGTTGAAGCCGGTGAAGAAGCTTCCCTGCTTCTCCATGATGCCCACGACCTCCAGATTCACGTCGTTCAGCTTCACCTTGCCTCCAATCGCACCGCCATAGGGGAAGAACCGTTCCGCAAGATAGCTGCCCAGCACACAGACTGGACGCCCTGACTGGACATCTGAGGTTGTCAGCCAGCGGCCGGCGGAAAGCCCGAGGCCGCGGACAACCAGGCTGTTCTCGTCGTTGCCCTGGATCCAGACACCCCGCGCCTGCTTTTTCCCGACGGAAACCGTCCCGCTGCCCTCCGAAGCCACGCTGACTGCGGAGCACAGCGTGACCAACCGCTCCAATTCCTTGGCATTTTGAATCGTGAGCTCACGCCGATTTCGCGACAACCGCCAGTCCGTTTCGCCGGTCATCCAGGAGAAACGCTCGATGAACAACGTGTCGGCGCTGATGCCGGCAAGGCTCTTCTTGAAGGCGGCGTTCAAGCCCGTGATGGCCGTGCCCATGAGCGTCACCGAGACGATGCCGATGACGATGCCCAGCGTCGTCAGGCCGGCGCGCAGCTTGTTCGCCCGGAGCGCCGCCCAGGCGATGATCACGGACTCCTTGAACTCAGCGAGGAGCGTCATCGGAAGACACCGTTGTTCCTGTCCTTGGCAATCCAACGCCAGAGCCAGACTGAATAGGGTGTGAGCAGCAGCGGCGGCGAAAACATAATAAGCTCCTCGACCATTCCGCCAATCCCTAGTGTCATAAAGTTAGAGAAACCGCCTTGCCCAAACCAGTTCCTTATCCAAATCGCCTGCACCGCGGCCAAGGCACCAACAGTCAGCACCTGAAATGGCACCCGCCATGCAGTCGAGTGGTGTTTGCAGAGCACCTTTCCCAGCCATCCGACGAGTAATGCGGCAAAAGCAGGAAGAAACACCCCAACCACGGCAATCAAGACAGTCAACGAAACCGGTGAGAGGCCGTGCGCCAGCACAGGAGTGATGCCTATTCCCCCGATCACCCTGCTAGCGCCTCCATTCGCTTCGCCGCCCTTGGATTCGGATTCACCTCGTCCGCCGCGATCAGTCCGTCGCGGATGCGGATGATGCGGCGCGCATGCTGGGCCACTTCCTCCTCGTGGGTGACCACGATGATCGTGTTGCCCTTGCGCGAGAGCGTCTCGAACAGGCCGAGGATTTCCTCGCCGGTGCGGGAGTCGAGGTTGCCCGTCGGTTCGTCGGCCAGGACGATGCTGGGGTTGTTCACCAGCGCCCGGGCCACCGCCACGCGCTGGCGTTGGCCGCCGGACAGTTCGTTCGGCTTGTGGTGCATGCGCTCGGCCAGACCGACGTTGGTCAGCGCCTTGGTCGCCTGTTCCCGGCGGTCGTCCGAAGGGATGCCCGCGTAGATCAGCGGCAGCTCGACGTTGTGGAGCGAGTCCGAGCGCGGCAGCAGGTTGAAGCTCTGGAAAACGAAGCCGATCTCGCGGTTCCGGATTTCGGCGAGTTCGTTGTCGTCCATGTGGGCGACGTTCACTCCGTTCAACTCGTAGTAGCCGCTGCTGGGCGAATCTAGGCAGCCCAGCAGGTTCATGAGCGTGGACTTGCCCGAACCGGACGGCCCCATGATGGCGATGTATTCGCCGCGCTCGATGGACAACGACACGCCGCGCAACGCATGGACCGTTTCCGTGCCCATCACGTAGCGGCGGGTCAGGTCGTGGATTTGGATGAGGGGCATCGGCAGGTGCCAGGGTTCAATGACCAGTTCCCAATTCCCAACCGGCTACTTCTTCTCCTCCGGCTTCGCGTCCTTCTTGGTGTTGTCCACCTTGGCCAGCTTTTCGTCCTCCAGTTCCCGGGCGATGGCCTTGTAGCTGCCGGTGACGATTTCCTGGCCCTCGGCCAAGCCCTCGATGATTTCGTAATAGGCCTCGTCGCTGATGCCCCGCTTCACCGGAATCGTCTTCGCCTTGTCACCTTCGACCGTGAACACGACGTCGACCGGCTTGGGACCGGACTTATCCTTCTTCTTGGTCAGGTCGGCGAGTTCCTGGTCGAGCTCCTTGTCTTCCGCGCTTACCATGGAGGGTTTCTTATCATCCTTCTTGGCGCCTTTCGGCAGGCGGGTGGTCACCGACTGGATCGGCACGGTCAGCACGTTGGTGCGATAACGGGTCTCGATCTCGGCCGTCGTGCTCATGCCGGGCAGGAAGCGGTCCTTGTCGGTAATGCGGATGCGCACCTCGAACTTGGTGGCCTCCTGCTGGCTGTTGGCTCCGGTGGTCTTGGCGGAATTGGCAATTTGGGTCACCACGCCGGCAAACTTCCGGTCGCGGAAGGAATCAACCTCCAACCGAGCCCGCTGGCCCAACTGGACGAGCACCACGTCCACCTCCCCCACTTCGACGCGCGCCTCCATCTCGTTGAGGTCGGCAATGGTCATGATCTCGGTGCCGGCCATCATCCCGGTGCCGACGACGCGCTCGCCTTTCTCGGAAATGAGCTTGGCGACAGTGCCATCCACCGGGCTGTAGATGGTGCACTTCAGGAGGTCTTCCTCGGCCTTCTTCAGCGATTGCCGGGCCATCTCAATCTGGTGCCCGGCGCTGGCGGCCTGCGACTTCGCGACGTCAAACGCGGTGCGGAACTCATCATATACTGACTCGCTGACCAACTTTTTCTCGAAGAGCTCCTGGTTGCGGCGGAACTCCGCCTCCGCCTTGGCGGCTTGGGCAACGGCCGTGGCGCGGCCGGATTCGGCCGACTTGAAGCTCGCCTCCGCCGAATTCCGGCTCGCGATGTAGAAGTCGGGCTTGATCCGCACAAGCAGGTCACCCTTCTTGACCGCCTGCCCTTCCTTCACGGGGAGTTCAATGATTTCGCCCGACACTTCCGGGCTGATCTTCACCGACAAAAATGGCTGCACCTTGCCGGTGGCAGTAACAATTTCGGTCAGGTTTCGTCGGGCCGCCTTCTCCGTCTGCACGGTCAGGGGCTTCTTGGAGAACTTCTGGTAGCCGACGGCACCGCCGCCGGCACCGGCGAGCAGCAGCACGGCGAGGGTGATCCACAACCAAGTCAGGCTGCGCTTTTTCTTGGGAGCCGCGGTCATTGTCTTGCCGGAGGACCCGGCGGGCGGCGCCTTTGTTTCAGGCAAAGTCGGGGGAATGGAATCCATGAGCGAGGCCGGGGCAGCCTCGCGACCATGCTGGCCAAGTCAAGCGGCCCAAAAGCCCCGCCAAGTTACGATCATCGCACACCACAGGGCCCCATAATCCTCGCGGGGTCTTCCCCGCAGGTCGCGCCAGCCACGGTTTCCCAGGACCTACCTGCCCGGTTCACCGCGCGAGTAAGGGCCGGTGCGTCACTTGCCACCGGCCGCGAACCCCACCGCCGGCCTGCCCTCCGGAGTCAGCTTGCCACAGGACCAGAGGAGGCCGCGGGTCACGAGGTCAAGGTAACGGGGATCTTCCACAGTGGCGTTGTTGTGCCCGATGGTGGTTGAGAATACCCGCGCCTTCTTGGGGCCGTATTCGTGCGTCCAAACTACCACGGAATCCGTGGTCCCGACGCGGGCGCCGTCGCCTTGAACGCCCCGGGCCAAAGGGCGGGCCGTGCCCCAAACCATGATGTTGTTGTAGAGCTCCTCGTTGATGGTCTCCCAATTCTCCAAGCCCTTGGTCACCGGATGGCCTGCCTCGGTGTAGGTGACCGTAATCGGCTTTTGCGGCCCATGGCCGCTAGACTGCAAGCCCAGGTAGTCGAACCAATAGGCGTGAGCCGTGCCGGGTTTCGCCGCCTGGTTGGGATCCCCGATGCGGTAGGAGTGCATCGCGCAGTGGAGGTTCACCCCTGGCAGGCCGTCGCGGTGGGGTTTGAGCACGCCTTGGACGACCGCCTCGTCATTCTGGTCGGCCGCGCACTCGTCGTGGATCACCACGTCGTAGCCTTGGGCGTAATCGGGCTTCCCGTAGATCGGCAGCGGCGGCTTGGTGCTGCCGTCCGGCGAGAAAACGATGTCCACATGGACATTGGCCCGGGCCTCGAGTCCGGCCTTCAGGATGTCCTTCTGCCGTGCGTAATCGTGGCAGCAACCGCCCAAGAGCAACAACGCCCGCAGCGGTTTCACAGCGGGCTCGGTGCCGGGCTTGCGCTTGTAGTTGGCGACAAACACCCCGTCGCCGTCACTGGTCCTGAACGAGCTGGGCCGGTTGCCCTGAAAGCTGTAGGCCGCCCGGAACCCGGCCGCGGTGAATTCGGCAATAGCAGGGATTTTCGCGCCCGGATTCTGACCTTCGACCTCCTCCACATCCATGAGGATGGGACTCTTCGAGACATCCACGGCGAACTTGCCTTTCGCCGTGTTGTCCGTGCCGTGAAAGACGTAGTTGCCATCCTTAAGTTCGAGGTCAATCACCGGCACGTCGCCCGCCGCCATCGTCTGGCCATTCATTTCCGCAGTATCGATCACCCAAATGCCGTTGAACGACGCCAGATCGGCCGCGAAGGCAGCTAGGGCGGTAAGTCCGGCGCAACTGAACGAAAGGACGAGTTTCTTCATGGGATGCCGCGAGTGAAACATCCGTTCCGGCTTAGGCAAGCCTCGGCGCGTCGCCCTCGGGCAATCGGCAGAGGAGTAACTGGGTCAACTGCTTTTCCGCGCTGAATTTGCGGCCAAATCCAAATTACGGCTTGCCCTAGGGCGCCTCCTGCCTATTTTCGCGCCGCGTTGTGCATCCGTAGCTCAATTGGATAGAGCAGCTGACTACGGATCAGCAGGTTTGAAGTTCGACTCTTCACGGATGCACCAACCTTCCCTCCCTCTCCCTCGGGCCGTGTTAAAGTTCCCCGCGGATTTCGCTTCGGGTGCCGCTGCGTTACTTGCCGAGACCCGGTGATTCGTTAGCGTCGCCCAAATGCGTTCGTTCTCCTGGATGATGGCCTTGGCGAAGACCGTGGTGGCGGCGGCGGCGGCCGAGCACGTGTTCGACTTCGGGGCGACAGATCCCGGAAAGCTGCCCCCTTCGTTTCGGAGTTTCCTGGCCGGCCAAGGCGGCCCGGCGGTCTGGCAGATCGTGCTGGACGACGCCCCCACGGAGTTGGCCCCCATCTCGCCGCTGGCCAAGTCTATCAACCAACGCCCCGTGCTAGCCCAGTTGTCCAAGGAGAAGACGGACGAACGCTTTCCCGCGACGTATTTTGACGGCGAGACGTTTGGCGACTTCACCTTCACGACTCGCTTCAAGCTGGTGGAAGGCGCCGGCGAACAGATCGCCGGTCTGGTCTTTCGATTGCAGGACACGAATAACTTCTATGTCGTCCGCGCCAACGCCTTGGATGGGAATGTGCGGTTCTACAAGTTCGTGAATGGCGAGCGAACAGCCCCGGTTGGCAACGACATGGCGGTGACGCGGGGCGAATGGCATTCCCTTGAGGTGGAATGCAGTGGCAATCGGATCCAGGTTCGATTCGACGGCAAACCGGCCATCCCGCCGCTGAATGACAATTCCTTCGCTTCCGGCAAGCTGGGCTTCATCACCAAGTCAGACGCGGTTTCCTACTTTGCCGACGCCAAGGTGGTCTACCGCCCGTTGGTGACGTTGGCGGAAAAGCTTCTGAATTCGACGCTCGAGGACCAGCCACGACTGCTTAATCTGAGAATCTTGGGGAAGAAGACTTCTGCCTCCGACGTCAGCGTGCTGGCAGCGAAGGTATCCACCGACATTGGCCAGAAAGCCACCGATCTGGAGGCCAAAGTGCTTGCGGAAAACCAACTCTACGTCGGGAAGACCAAGTCGGCCGTCATCGTGACCGCCCCGCTCCGCGACCGGAACGGCGAAGCGATGGGCGTGGCGCAGTTTTACCTGAAACCGTTCGCCGGACAGACGGAGGCCAACGCCGCCGCCCGCGTCGAATCTACCCTGAAGGAAATGCAAAAGAGGATCGGTGCCGCCCGCAGTCTCACCGAAGACTGAGCGACGTGGAGGCCGCGGCTGCGGTTCCGCAGGCCGGTCGCACGCGGGTGGGGCCGGACCTGGTTTTCTGATCGGAACTGAACGCTTTCTGGGAATGGCAGGCGTGATGCTTCTAATGATGCCATGAAGACTGCCGTATTCTTCGAGCGCGATGGCATCCTGAACCTGTGCGAAAGCGCCAGAGGCCACCAGATCGTTCCAACCCGACTTGAACAGTTCAAAGTTGCGCCGGACGCGGACCGCCTGCTCCAAGAACTCAAGGCCGCGGGGCACATCCTTATCGCCACGACCAACCAACCCGGCGTCTCACGGGGTGAGGTTCGCCGCAACGAAGTGGACCTCATGCACGCCATTCTTCGGCGCAGACTCCCGCTCGACGACCTGTTCCTGTGCGCCTCGGATGACCCTACACATCCCTGTTTCAAGCCGCAGCCGGGAATGTTTCAAGAGGCGGCTTTCAAGTGGAACCTCGACCTCGATCGCTGTTTCGTCGTTTCGGACAAATGGCAGGACGCCAAAGCCGCCCAGTTGGTCGGCTGCACCAGCGTGTTAGTTCGCTCCCCCTGGATTGGCGACGATCACCATGATTTCGTGGTGGGAACGCTGGCCGAGGCGGTCGGGAAAATCTGCCAGCTTACTTCGCCGCTCAGCTGCGTGGCAGCGTAGCGCCTCCGAAAGCAAAAACGGCGCCTCGAAAGGCGCCGTCCTGCTTGGCATGGTCGCAACGACTACTTCTTCTTGGCGACCGCGTTCAGCTTTAGCTGAAGCCGGGATTGCTTGCGGGACGCCTTCCCCTTCTTGATCACGCCCTTCTTGGCCGCCTTTGCATACGCGGCGGTCGCTTCTTTCAGGGCGGCACTGGCAGTGTCAGCGTTGCCCGACGCGGCGGCCTCCAAGAACTTCTTCTCGAAGGTCTTGATCTTGGACTTGAGGGCGCGGTTACGGACGGTGCGGCGTTCCGCCTGGCGGGCCGCTTTGGCGGCTGACTTCGTGTTCGGCATATCTAAAGCTCGAAAATTGAAGCGCGACGTTATCGGCGAGCGACCAGTTGTCAACGGGTTGTTGCCACAGCTTCGGGTTATCGCCCAAGGCCGGATGGCATTCGCTATATTCAGAGACCGTGCGCCGGTTCGCCGTCGTCCATTCAGTGTGGGCGGGATCAGAAACGAAAACCGCCGCATCGGAATCCCCGGGGCGGCGGTTGAAGTTCGGAATCCGCCTCGTCACCTCGGCGGCTGCGGCGTTCAGCCCTTGAGATTCTTCGCCCCATTCACGGTCGAGTTCACGCGCAGGCGCAGGCCGTTCAAACGGATGAAGCCCGTGGCGTCGTCCTGATTGTATGCCTTGGTCGGGTCGGCCTCCATCGTCGCGATGTGCGGGTTATACATGCTGAACTTCGACTTGCGCCCGGCGACGTAGAGGCCGCCCTTGTAGAGCTTCACGCGCACGGTGCCGGTGACGTTCTTCTGCGATTCCTCGACGTAGGCCTGGAGCGCGAGACGTTCCGGCGCATACCAGAAGCCGTTGTAAACGAGCTCGGCATACTTCGGGATCAACGCGTCGCGTTGGTGCATGACCTCGCGATCCATCGTGAGGCTTTCCATCTGGCGATGCGCGTAGTGCAGGATGCTGCCGCCGGGAGTTTCATACACGCCGCGGCTCTTCATGCCGACGAACCGGTTCTCGACCATGTCCACGCGGCCGACGCCGTGTTTGCCGCCGAGCTTGTTCAGCGTCTTCATTACCTGAAGCGGCGTGAGCTTCTTGCCGTTCACCGCCACGCAATCGCCCTTCACGAAATCGAGTTCGACATACTCCGGCTTGTCCGGCGCGTCTTCAGGCAGCACGGAAAGCGTGGTGAAGTAATCGCGGTTCTTCTTCGGATCGAAGCTGTCATACCACGGGTCTTCGAGGATGCCGGCCTCGTAGGAAATGTGCAGGAGGTTGCGGTCCATCGAGTAGGGCTTCTTTGCGGAAGCCTGCACGGGAATGCCTTTCGCCGCGCAGTAATCGATCATCTCCTGGCGACCGGGGAAGTCTTTGCGATACCGCTCGTCGCGCCACGGGGCGATGATTTGCAGCTCGGGCGCGAGCGCGGCGGCGGTCAGTTCGAAGCGGACCTGATCGTTGCCTTTGCCCGTTGCGCCGTGGGCGATGGCGTCGGCGCCTTCCGCCGTCGCGATCTCGACCATACGCTTGGCGATCAGGGGACGCGCAATTGAAGTGCCGAGGAAGTATTGGCCCTCGTAGATCGCGCCGGCGCGGAGCATCGGGTAAATGAAGTCGCTGGCGAACTCCTCCTGGAGGTCGTCGATGTAGATCTTGGACGCGCCGGTCTTCTTGGCCTTTTTCTCCAAGCCCTTGAGTTCGTCTTCCTGGCCGATGTTGGCGCAGAAGCAGATCATCTCGGCATTGCCGTAGGTGTCTTTGATCCAGGAGAGCAGCACCGAGGTGTCGAGGCCGCCGGAGTAAGCGAGGACGATTTTCATGTTCGAAAAGCGGGCGAGAGTGAACGGCAGCGGGCGTGAGCGTGGAAGGGGAAAATTCTAGCCCAAGTGCCGGGTTTCGCCCCGTGAGGAGCAACCGGAAATCCCGTTGCGGAACCGGACCGGATGACATGAAACTTGCCGACCGGCGCTATTTGGCGCATGCTTTGTTGAACAACATTAGTAACTAACTAAGGATTATGTCGGAAGCCGCTGCCAGCGCTGCCCCCGCCGAAAAGGCGCTCACCAAGAACGAACTGCTGAAGATCGCCATTCCCACCTTGGCGGGAAACATCGCGGCGACCCTCGCGGATCCGACGGCCGATTGCTTTTCCGGCGACGACGAACAGTTCCTGAAATTCCACGGCATCTACCAGCAGGATGACCGCGACCGGCGCAAACAGGGCAAGGCCTTCATCATGATGATCCGGGGGCGAATCCCGGGCGGCGTGCTTTCGGCCTCGCAATGGATCACCTTCGACAATCTCGCCACCCAATACGCCAACAACACGCTGCGCATCACCACCCGCCAGAGCGTGCAATTCCACGGCGTGGCCAAGTCCGGACTCGGTGCCCTGATGAAGGGCCTTAACCAAGCGATGGTGGACACCTTGGCTGCCTGCGGTGACGTGAACCGTAACGTGATGGCCGCCCCGACGCCGGCCAGCACCCGCGCCCGGCAGCAGGTTTATGAGCATTCGAAGCTCGTTTCTGAAGCACTGCTGCCGAAGACCAAGGCCTACCACTCCATCTGGCTCGACGGCGTGCAGTTGAACCTCGACGCGCCGGAGAACAAGGACTTCGTGGATCCGCTCTACGGCCGGCAATACCTGCCGCGCAAGTTCAAGGCGGCGTTCGTCATTCCGCCGGTGAACGACATGGACATCTTCACGAACTGCCTCGGCTTCATCGCCATCGTGGAGAATGACCAAGTCGTGGGCTACAACGTGACCGTTGGCGGCGGCATGGGACGCAGCCACGGCAACGCGGCAACTTATGCCCGGCTGGCGGACGTGCTGGGCTTCATCACGCCGGACCAGCTCGTTGAAGTTTCGAAGGCCATCCTGACCGTGCACCGCGACTTCGGCGACCGCACCGACCGCAAGCACGCCCGGCTGAAATACGTGCTGCAGGAGCGCGGCGTGGATTTCGTCCGAGCGGAAGTCGAAAAACGCTCCGGCATTAAGCTGGCCCCTGCTCGCCCCTACCACTTCACCACGACCGGCGACAGCTATGACTGGCAGAAGGCGCTGGACGGCTCGTGGTATTGCACGCTGTTCGTCTCGATGGGCCGCGTGAAGGACACCGAAGGCTGGCAGATGAAGACGGCCTTGCGGCGCGTCGCCGAACGTTTCCCGGGCGTCGAATTCCGCCTGACCGGCAACCAGAATGTCATGCTCGCGAATGTGGCCGACGCCGACCGGGCCTCGGTCACCGCCCTGCTGTCCGAGCATGGCGTGAAGACCGAAAAGCAGACCTCGGTGCTGCACGCCGCGGCGATCGCGTGCCCGGCGCTGCCAACCTGCGGATTGTCCCTCGCGGAATCCGAACGCTACCTACCGACCCTCTTGACCCAGATTGAGGGGCTGTGCGGCGAAGTCGGCCTGGGCGGACAGGAAATCGTCATCCGCATGACCGGCTGTCCCAATGGCTGCGCGCGTCCCTACATGGCGGAGATCGGTTTTGTCGGCAAGGCGCCCGGCCGATACCAAGTCTGGCTCGGCGGAAACACCAATGGCACCCGCCTCAACCGCGTGTGGAAGGAAATGGTCAAGGACGCCGAAATCCTGAATGAACTTCGGCCGCTGCTGACCCGCTTCGCCGCCGAACGCACGGCCGGCGAGCGCTTCGGCGACTGGGTTGCGCGGGTCTTGTGGGCAGAGCAACCGGCAACTGCCAACTGACTCGGCCCGATTACGGAACAAAAAAGCCAGCCCTTGTCCGGGCTGGCTTCCGAAATTCTGAAAGTGAGCCTATCCGTTCAACGCCTCGTAGACCTTGCCGACCATCTTCTCGTTGGGGGCCAGCGTCTTTGCGCCGGGCTTCCACTTGGCCGGGCACGCCTCGGCGGGGTGCTGGATCAGATAGGCGTTGGCCTCCATCTTCCGCAGCAATTCGCCGGCATCGCGGCCAACGTTGTAGAAATTAATCTCAGAGCCCACGAGCACGCCGCTCGGGTTGATGATGAAGGTGCCACGCAGCGCCAAGCCGGAGCCGGGATCATAAACGCCGAACAGCTTGCTCACCGCACCCGTGGGGTCGGCGGCGAGCGGATACTGGACGTTGGCGAGCAAACGCTCGGAACTGCGCCAAGCCAAGTGGGAGAACTTCGTGTCGGTGGATACGCCGGCCACGGTCGCGCCCAGCTTGACCAACGCGGCGTGCTTGTCGCCGAGGTCCGCCAGTTCGGTCGGGCACACGAACGTGAAGTCGGCGGGGTAGAACACGAGGATGGTCCACTTGCCGGCGGCCTTCTGTTCGGCCAACGAAAGTTTGCCGAACTGCCCGGAGGCCGGATCGTAGGTTTCCATGTCAAAGTCGGGGACCGTCTGGCCCACGCGGATTGCAGAGATGTCGCTCATAGAGTCGAACGTGAAGTAACTGGCGATTCCGTCCCGCGCAAGCGGCGCTCACGCCGAACCGACTACCGCCACTAAGGCCCAAGAACTTTTCCCATGAACCTCCAATCGCCCGAATTTATCGCCCAGGCCAACGCCGAACTCCGCGGCAAGTCCGCCCTCGACATCGTGAAGTGGGGCCTCGCCCAAGCCGCTGGCCGCGCCATCGTTTCGACCAATTTCCGTCCCTACGAAGCGGTCATACTCCACCTCGTCACCCAGGTGCAGCCGGATATCCCGGTGCTGTGGGTAGACCACGGCTACAACCGTCCGGCCACCTACAAACACGCCGAGGATCTCAAGGCCCGCTTGAAGCTGAACATCAAGCCCTACCTGCCGAAGCTGACCGCCGCCCACTACGACGCCGTTTACGGCGGCATGCCCGAACCGACGCCGGAGAACGAAGAGCGCATCAAGGCCTTCAGCACCGCCATGAAGCTGGAGCCTTTCCAGCGCGGCATGAAGGAGCTGGCGCCCACCGTCTGGATCACCGCGCTGCGCAAGGTGCAGAACCCGAATCGCGCCGGCCTCGACATCGTGTCCCCCGACGGGAATTTCAATTCGCTCAAGCTCAGCCCCGTCTTCCACTGGAGCGACGCCGAGATGGAAGCCTACCTGAAGCAGCACAACCTGCCCAACGAGTGGGACTACTTCGATCCCGCCAAAGCCGACGAGAAGCGCGAGTGCGGCCTGCACGCCGCCTGGGGCGGCAAGGCCGTCGCCAAAGCCTGAAGTTTCTATCTGCGGTCAAGAGTCTCCCCCATGAGCAGCTATCATCTCGATCACCTCCAGTATCTGGAGACCGAAGCGATTCACATCATGCGTGAAGTCGCGGCGGAATTTGAGCGGCCCGCCCTTTTGTTCTCCGGCGGCAAGGATTCCATCTGCCTCCTTCGTCTCGCCGAGAAGGCATTCCGCCCTTCGGACATTCCGATGCCGTTCCTCAACGTCGAGACCGGCCACGAGTTTCCCGAGCTGATCGAGTTCCGCGACCGCCGCGCCAAGCAGCTCGGCGCGAAGCTCATCGTCCGCACCGTGGACGAAGGCATCGCCAAGGGCTTCGTCACGCCCACGCCCGGACAGATCAGCCGCAACCAGCTCCAGATTCCCGTCCTGCTGAACGCCATCGAGGAATTCCGCTTCGATTGCGCCATCGGCGGCGCGCGGCGCGACGAGGAAAAGGCCCGCGCCAAGGAACGCTTCTTCAGCTTCCGCGACGCCTTCGGCCAATGGGACCCGAAGAACCAGCGTCCCGAGATCTGGAACCTCTACAACGCGCGCCTCAATCAGGGCGAAAACATGCGCGTCTTCCCGCTCTCCAACTGGACCGAGATGGATGTCTGGGAATACATCCGGCAGGAGAAGCTGGAGGTGCCGAACATCTATTTTAGCCACACTCGCGACGTCTTCCGCCGCGGCGGCCAATGGCTGCCCGTGCCCCCGCCGCACACCAATTCGACCAAGCCCGATCCCTTCGCCGGCGGCCGTCCAAAGCCGAACGAGCCGATCCAGTCGATGGTCTGCCGCGTCCGCACCATCGCCGACATGATCAGCACCGGCATGATCGACAGCCCGGCGACGACCGTGGACGACATCATCGGCGAAGTTGCCGCCGCCCGTGTGACCGAACGCGGCACCCGCGCCGACGACAAGGCGTCCGAAGCCGCGATGGAGGATCGCAAGAAGGCCGGGTATTTCTGAAAATGGCAGGAGCACTCACAACCAAAGAAGTTCGTAGCGCGTTGGCTTCGGCACTGAGGTCTGCTGGCTACAACCCCGTTGGTGGATTGCTGGTAAAGTCCTTTGAGGAGTCCTTTGCCGCCGTCGGCATATCCAAAAACGCGTTCCGGCGTTGTTGGCGATTCACCTGGCAACTCGGTCTGAAAAGGCTGTCGCCATGGTTGAGGGAGCCTTCCGATTTTCGCGACGTTTCCGGAGAGATTTCTCAAATTGAACTGCACTGGATGAGTAGCGAGAAGGCGGCTTGGGTGGCGCCGTTCCTAACTGATGTGTCGGCATTGGCGGTGCATGAGGTTCAGCTTCCCTCGGTCTCCGATGGGAGCAGAGTGCTCCCGGCCGACGATTCCACAGTTAAGTCGAATGCACTTCACCGAATTGCTTTTTCAGACTTGGAGCAGTGCGTTTCGACGATTTCGAACGAGGGCGTTCCATGGCTTGAACGCTACACCTCTCTTGCCCGACTTGCTGAAGCTCACCGCGCTGGCGGCTTGTTCTACTTTCATTTGGTTCCGAAGGCACAGGCGTTGATTGCTGAATGAACCCGGAACTCCAAACCTCGGCCGACGTCATCCACCGCGAGCGCTTGACTGAACACGGCAAACTCTTGTCCGGCCTCATCCGTTCCTTGGACAACCGCCACTAACCGATTTCCGAACTTCGATCCCACATTTTCGACTCATGCCCACCCGATCTCCGATCTCCGATTCCCGATCTTCGAGTTCGCACCCCATCGAACTTCTCCGCTTCAACACCTGCGGCAGCGTTGACGACGGCAAGTCCACGCTCATCGGCCGGCTCCTCTACGACTCCAAGTCGATCATGGAGGACCAGATGGAGGCGTTGGAGCGCTCTGCCGACATCACCGGCGGCGGCCAGATCAACCTGGCCAACCTGACCGACGGCCTCCGCGCCGAACGCGAGCAGGGCATCACCATCGACGTCGCCTACCGTTACTT
>CAZRRO010000014.1:0-183774 GCA_964602595.1 uncultured Verrucomicrobiota bacterium
ATGCCCTCCGGCCGGTCGTGCTGTGCCCGCTCAACAAGGTCCGCGCCGGCTGCGTAGTCATCATCAAGCAGCTCACGGCGGCGCCGGAAACGAACCAGCGGCTGCGGGAAATGGGCTTCGGTGAAGAGCAGCGGGTGAAGGTGGTCACGCTCCAGAACAACGTGCTCTGCCAGGTCTGCAACGCCCGGCTGGGCCTCAGCGCGAAGCTTGCCGAAAGCATCCTGGTGCAGCAGGTGAATCCGCTGCGTTTGGCGGCCTAGTCACGCACCCTTCCTTCCATGAACGAAACCTGTCCGCTCTCGTCGTTGACGCCCGGCGCCCGGGCCGTGGTCACGGAAATCCGCGTCCCGGTGCAGCACCGCGCGCGACTCCTGGAAATGGGTCTCCTCGTCGGCACGCCGGTGGAATTGGTCCGCTTCGCGCCCATGGGCGATCCGGTGGAGATCAAGATCCGAGGCTACAACCTGTCGCTGCGGAAGCACGAGGCGGAGCAGGTGATGGTGAAACTCCAAGGCTGAACTATGCCGGGTTGTGTTTTCCATGCTGTAGGCAAGGGCTTCGATGTGGATGCGTTCGTCGCACAAACTTCATTGACTCCCTACCAGGTCTTTCACCGCGGAGATCGGCCAAGCGCGCGACGCGAGCCTTATGAATCCTCCGGGCTCAAGGTGGACGTGAGTCAGGCGGATGGATGCCTGAGGACGGAATGCGAAGACGCAGAGATATGGCTGTCCACCAATATGACAGAGCTCTTACGGCTTGCGGCATACCCGGGGGTTGAAGATCTCCGACTAGATTTTGGCTACAACCGCCGTGCGAATGCCCTAGTGCAATGCGACTACCTTCCGCCTTCGCTTTTGGCTCTGGCGGGTAAGGCGAACATCGGAATTGAACTTTCCCTGTATGCGTTTGGAGAGGAATTCCTCGAAGGTCGCTCAACTTCGTAATGGCTGCTCCGGCTTCAAATTTCACTGTGGCTCTGACCGGCAACCCGAACTGCGGGAAGACCACGCTCTTCAACGCCCTTACGGGCCTGCGCGCCAAGGTCGGCAACTACGCCGGCGTTACGGTCGAGCGCAAGGAAGGCGCCATGCAGGGCGCGGCGGTGGATCGTCCGGTTACCGTGCTCGACCTGCCGGGCACCTACAGCCTGAGCCCGCAGTCGCTCGACGAGCAGATTTCGCGTGACGTGCTGTTCCAGCGCCTGCCAGACGTGCCGGAGCCGAGTCTCGTTGTCATCGTGGTGGATGCTTCGAACCTCCAGCGCAATCTCTACTACGCCACGCAAGTCATCGAGCTGGGTTACCCGACGTTCCTCGCGTTGAACATGGTGGATGTCGCGGAGGAAAACGGCCACGCAATTGACGTCGAGTCGCTGTCCAAGGCCCTGGGGGTGCCCGTGCTCCCGTTGGTGGCCAGTGCCGGCGAAGGCCTGCCCGAGTTGCGGCAGGCGATCAATGCGCTCGCCGCCAAGTCGGGCCGGCAGCAGGTGATTCCCCGCGAATTCAGCGAACTGCCGGAGCTGTTTGGCCGCGAGGCGCAGGCCGTTGCCCAGCAGTTGCGGAAGCTGTTCCCGCACCGCGACCGCCTGGCCGCCGCGGAAGCCTTGCTGCTGCTAAGCGACGACAAGGTCTTCGCCGCCCACCGGGAGCTGTATCCGGCCGAACTTCAGGACGCCGTCACCGCCGCCCGCGCCCGGCTGGAAGCTGCCGGCGTGGATTGGCGCAGCGCGGCCATCGAGGCGCGTTACGCGCGGGTGTTTGCCATCCAGCAGCATGTCACCACCGAGACCTTCGTCGCGGCCGAGAGTTTTTCGGACAAGCTCGACCGGGTGCTGACCCACCGGATCTGGGGGTTGGCCATCTTCGTCGGCCTCATGGCGGCGATGTTCCAGAGCATCTTCAGCTTTGCGGAACTGCCCATGGGGTGGATTGAAAGCCTGGTGGAGGCCGTGGCGTCGAGGGCCAGCGAAGCGCTCGGGCCGGGCGACTTCCAGGACCTGCTGGCCAACGGCATCATCAAGGGCGTGGGCTCGGTGGTAGTTTTCCTGCCGCAGATTTGTCTGCTGTTCCTCTTCATCGCGCTGCTGGAGGACACCGGCTACATGAGCCGGGCGGCGTTCCTGATGGATCGCCTGATGTCACGCGTGGGCCTGCACGGCAAGAGCTTCATCCCGATGCTATCGTCGTTCGCGTGTGCGATCCCCGGCATCATGGCCACCCGCACCATCGAGTCGCCCAAGGACCGCTTGGTGACGATCCTGGTTGCGCCGCTCATGAGCTGCTCGGCGCGCCTGCCGGTTTACACGGTGCTGATCGCGGCGTGCATTCCGCAGACAAAGCTCTTCGGGTTCCTTGGCCTGCCTGGCTTGACGCTGCTCGCGATGTATCTGCTCGGCATTGTCGGCGCGCTGGGCATGGCGTGGCTGTTCAAAAAGACGCTGCTGAAGGGTGAACCGCCGCCTCTAATCCTTGAACTGCCCCCCTACAAACGCCCGGTCGCAACGGTGATCCTCCGGCACATGTGGGAAAGGTCGAAGCTGTTCCTGCGCCGTGCCGGCACGGTGATCCTTGGGATCAACATCCTGCTGTGGTTTCTGGTGACGTATCCGAAAGGCGGTGACGCGGTTAACCGTGCTGCCCAGGAGCGGTCGGCCGCGGTGCAGCAAGTGGAGGCATTGAAGGTCGCCGCCGGCCCGGGCGCAGGGGTTTCAACCAATGCCATTGCCGAGCTTGAGGCCAGGGCGGATTCCCTCTCCAAGGTCGAGGCCGGAGAACAGCTCCGCCATTCGTTCGCCGGCCGCCTCGGTCATCTGATTGAGCCGACGATCCGGCCACTCGGCTTCGACTGGAAGATCGGCATCGGCCTTGTCGCCTCGTTCGCCGCGCGCGAGGTGTTCGTTAGCACGATGTCGGTCGTTTACAACGTGGGCGAGTTCGACGACTCGGACGAGGGAACCAGCAGCTTGGCTGAAACGATGAAAGCGGAACGGCGGGCTGACGGCTCGGCCGTTTACACGACCCTGACCGGGATCACCCTGATGGTCTTCTACGTCTTCGCGATGCAATGCGTGAGCACCACCGCTGTCGTCCGCCGCGAGACCAACGGCTGGAAGTGGCCGCTGTTCCAGTTCGCCTACATGACCGCGCTCGCGTGGGTTCTGGCGTTCCTCACCTATCAGGGCGGCAAGCTCCTGGGCTTCGTCTGAGTCGGATGGACGACGACGTTCCAAGGCCCGAGTCCGCCACCACCGCCGCCGAATCGGTTGCCGCGGAAACGCCGTTGCCCCCTCGCCCCGGTCCCCGGTTCACGGCGGGAACCAACGTTTTCGCGGCGGTCCTGCTGGGCATCTTCCTGGCGTTGAACTACTGGGCAGTCATCCGCGGGAAACCCGGAGAGTCTCTCTGGTATCCCGGGGCAACCGGGCTTCGCCTCGCCGATCGGACCCTGGCTTGCGAAGCCAACTGGCATCGGTTGCCCCTGATTCTGCGGTGGGCCGATGTCTTAGTGCCCCAAACCGAGGCGGAAACCTGGGCGGAAGTTCGGCGTGAGCTGGAAGCCGCCGAGGGTTTGGCAGGGCGCGACCCTTCGGACCGCGAGAACGGCGCCCTCATCACTGCCGCGCTCGCCCTCCTGGATGCTGAATCCGGCGATCTGGCGGCGGCCGAATCACGCTGGAAAATCCTGGAGGCGGACGCTTCCTCAACGGAAATCGCCAGTCTGATGCGCCAGGCTTACCAAACGCCGCCCCGCCCGGTGCCGGAGCAGGCCGGATATGAGGTGGCCAAGCGTCTGCCGCCCCAATGGTTCTATTACCGCTTGCAGGAACGATTCGCCCTAAGTCGCGGTGAGACGGCCTTGGCCAGCGATTGGCGAAGGTCGATGAAGCGGGAGTTCGAGCCGCGTCTCGGCAAACTCGGACTGGTCGGTGGAATGGAGTTTATCCTGCTGGTCGTCGGGTTGGTCTTGAGCGTCGAAATGTTCCGGAACCGGCACACAGAGCCAGCGCCGACCCGACTGCCCGACTGTTGGTCGCTTGCGGAGGGTTTGGGCGTGTTCCTATGGGGCCTCCTGCTGGTTCAATTCGCGTTTGTGATCATGGATGCGATCCCCTTCGTCAGCGGGGTGGCCAGTGCACTCCCCGCGACCACCATGGGACTGCCCATCCTCCTGTTGGTTTGGGCGCGAATCAGCCGACCAGCGGGACTGTCCTTGGATTCCCTGTTTGGCCTGCGCGCCGACAAAGGCATCGGCCGCCAGGCAGTGGCGCTTTGGGCGCTTCATTCCTTGGCTTGGCCGCTGATGGCGGCGCTCTGTGGGATGGCGGGAATCATCGACCCGCCCCTGAGTAATGCGGATGAACGCATGATGTGGAGCGGCGGTGTCGGCCGGGGGATCGCGATGCTTGATTCGACCTTGGGCGCCGGATTTTTCGAAGAGGTGGCCTACCGGGGGGTGCTCTTCCTCACCCTGCGCCGTTGGTGCCGGTTTTCCGTGGCCGCGGCCGTGAGCGCACTGTTCTTTGCCACCATGCATTACTACCCGGTAACCGGTTTCCTGACGGTGGCGGTATTCGGATTCTTCCAAGCGTGGTCGGTGGAACGCAGCCAGAGCCTCCTGCCCGCGATCATCGCCCACACGGTTTTCAACCTCTTCCTCGGTCTCCAGTCGTTGGTGGTGTTTGGTTAGTGGTGCCGGTCCGGAATGAGGATTCGCGTCGACGCGGGGACAAGACGGCGCAAGCTCGCGCGATGAAGCTGTCCCGGAGGATTGGTCTTGCGGCGACCCTGGCGAGCCTCGTGTTGTCCGGCTGCGCGCACCGGCCCGCCGCCCAATTGGCTCCTGAACCGGCGGTTCGCGCCGTGCTCGCGGCGCAGCAGGCCGCCTGGAACCGGCAGGACCTCGCCGGCTTCATGGCGGGATATGCCCGGGGCGACGACACCCGGTTTGCCTCGGGCGGCGACGTGACCCGCGGTTGGCAAACCGTCTTCGATCGTTACGCCCGACGCTACCAGACGGCCGAGGACATGGGGAAACTGGCCTTCACTGAGGTGGAGGTCACCGTGCTTGCGCCCGACTCCGTCCTGGTCTTTGGCCATTGGCAGCTGAACCGCGCCGCCGACCGACCGAAGGGGCTCTTCACGCTCGTGTTCCGCCGGTTCCCGGACGGCTGGCGGATCGTCCACGACCATACTTCTTCGGCGACACCCTGACGGCCCGCGCAACCGGCGCGGGTCCGCCGTTCTTTGGGCTTGGATTGGGCGGTTTTCATCGCACCGTCTGCGCGGTCCAACGAAGCCTTCGGCCGGTTCGCCGCCCGGTTTCCGTGACCACCGATTTCCGACCTATGAGTTCGTCCGCTTCCCGTCGTGGTCCTGGCGCCGCCGGTTTGGTGCTGGGCATGGTTTTGCTCGGCGCCCTGATCTTTGCCGGTGCCTGGTGGATGGCGCGCCAAGCGGCCGGCGGCGCCCCGAGTTCCGAGAACAGCACGAAGGTGTTCGACCAGGCGATGGCCTCGGGCAAGACCTTCTTCGACCAGGGCGACGCCCCGAAGGCGATCACCGCCTTCCAGTCCGCGCTGGCGCTGAATCCGGCCAACCCCGACGCGCATCTCAATCTGGCCAACGCCTTCCTCCTGAACGGCCAGCCCGACCAGGCGAGCACCCATGCCCGGGAGACGTTGCACTTCGAGGCGGGCAACGCGGCGGCCGCGTTTGTGCTCGGCTGCGCCCAGTTGCGGCAGAACCAGTTCTCCAATGCCGTGCAGTCGCTCCAGCGGGCCAAGGACGCCGACCCGACGGTGAACGCGGTCAGCTTCCAGCTCGGCCGGGCGTATCAGGGTTGGAATCAGTTCGACGACGCGGCGGTGCAATTCCGCGAGGTCATGCAGTTCGAGACCAACCAGGCCTCGGTCCATTTCGTCGCCAGCCATTACCTGCTCAGCCAGGTGCTGCTGCGGCTGGGCCAGCGCGACGAGGCGGCCGAACTGCTGCAGAAGCATCAGCAACTCGCCGGCGGCAAGGCGGGCAACGCCGACAATCCCGCGCTGTTCGAACGCTGTCTTTACACCCAGATCAAGGCGCCGTTCCCGCTGGAACAGCCGGACCCGCGCGGTAATCCGGTGAAGTTAGTGGATGATTCCGCGAAGGCGTTCGCCGGTGAGGGCGCCAAGCTGGCCGGCCCGGTTGCCGTGCTCGACATCAACCGGCGCGGCCTGAACGACCTGATGCTGCGCGGCCCGGATGGCTATCAGCTCTTCTGGAATTCCAACGGCGTCTTTGCGGCCCGCGGGCAGGCGGTGGCCAGCCCGGTCGTGGCGGCTGCCACCGGCGTGGCCGTGGGCGACGTGCAGATTGACCGCTTCGAGGACGTGTTGCTCACGGGTCCCGCCGGCACGGTGCTGCTGAAGTTCCAGACGAACGGACTCTTCATGGATGCCACGCGCATTGCCGGCGTGGGCGAGGTGAAGGGTTCCGTGGTGGGTTTGGCTGACTTGGACTTCACCGGGAAGCTCGGCGTGCTCGCGGCCGGTGCCGAGGGCGGGTTGCGTTACCTGACGAACCTGGGCACGGGCGTCTTCCGGGAGCGCAAGACGTCACTCCCGTTGGTCGGCACCAACGGGATCACGGGCCTCACCGTGGACGACTGGAACAACGACGATCTGCCCGACCTCTTGCTGACCCGGGTGGCCGCGCCGCCGCTCGTGATTTCCAATGTGCGCGGCGAAGGGCTGGTCGGCACCAATCAGCCCGCTGATTGGCCCATTGCCAATGCGCTCGCCACCGGAGACCTCAACAACGATCTCCGGGTGGACGTCGCGTTGGTCACGGACCGCAGCATCGAGATCCATTACTCGGGCATCCGGGATTCCGTGAAGCTGCCCGCACGCGGCAACAAAGTCCGCTCCGTCCGCACCTTCGACTTCGACAACGACGGTTGGCTGGACCTGCTGGCCTGGGGCGCGGACGGGGTGCGCGTTTGGCGGAACCGCGGCAACGCCGGATTCCACGAAACGACAGCCGAGTTGGGCTTGGCGCCGTTGGCGACGGCGGATGTCCGGCACTTGGTGGCGGCGGACTTCGACGCCGACTGTGACACCGACCTCGTGTTCGAGGTGGCCGGCGCAGGCTTGAAGCTGCTCCGCAACGAGGGAGGCAACGCGAATGGCATGCTGAAGCTGCGCCTGCTCGGCAATCGCTCCAACACCAGCGGCCTCGGCGTGAAAGCGGAACTGACCGGCGCGGGCTGGCATGGAATTCGGACCGTGCAGTCGCTGCCGGTGGAGATTGGTGTCGGCAAACGCCGGCAGCTCGATGCAGTGAGCACGCGCTGGTTTGACACCAAGCTCGACACGACGGAGGTCGAGGTAGATTGCCAACAGCCGCTGACCGTCTTCGAGCTGGTGATGCCGACCGGTTCGTGCCCTTACCTCTACGCGTGGGACGGCGAGAAGTTCCGCTTCGTCACGGACCTCCTGGGCGCTTCGCCGATCGGCCTTCCGCTCGCCCCGGGGCGTTACATCGAGGCAGATCCGGAGGAATTCGCCTGGATTGGTTCGGAGGCCAACTTCCGGCCGCGCGATGGCCACTACGAACTGCAGCTGACCGAGGAGCTGCGGGAGATACTCTACCTCGACACCGCCAAGTTGGTGGCGGTGGACCATCCGCCCGGCACCGAAGTGCATCCGACCAGCAAGCTGTTGCCGGGAAAACCGTTCCTGCCGCACGAACTGTGGCAGCTCGGCGGACGCGTCCCGCTTCGTGCCGCGAGCGTGTCGGCGATGGCCCCATCAGCCTCGCCCGCGGCGGATGTCACCGCAGCATTGCAGGCGGCGGACGGGCAAAAGGTGTCTCCGCTCGTGCAGCGTGGCCCGCAGTATCGGGGGTTGGTCGAGCCCTTCTCGGTGACGCTGGACTTCGGCGCACTCGACTCGACGAAGCCGCTGGTCTTGGCGCTCACCGGCTGGCTGCGATTCGGCGGCGGCATGGCGAACATCGCCGGCGCGCACAATCCCGACTTCCCGTTCCCGTTCCCGACGCTGGAGGCGGAAACGGCCGCCGGCTGGCAGAAGGTTCCCGCGATTATCGGTGCGCCCGCGGGCAAGACGAAGACGATCCTCGCCGACCTCACCGGCAAGCTGCCCGCCGGCACGAGGCGGCTGCGGCTGACCCAGGCCTTCGAGCTTCATTGGGATCGGATCGCATTGTTTACCGAGAAAGTGGCGCTGTCCGGAGGTGCGTTGACGTCACTGCTTCCCGCCGCGACCGACCTGCACTGGCGGGGCTATAGCGAGTTTGCGGACCTGCCGTGGACCGAGCCGCTGACGCCGGTTTACGACCGCGTGAAGCCTGCTCCCGCGTGGCACATCACGCCTTCCGGTTGGGTGACCCGGTATGGCGCAGTGGACGAACTCCTCACGCAGTCCGACAACGCCTTGGCGTTGGTTGCGGGCGGGGATGAACTCACGCTGCGGTTTGCGGCGGATCGTTTGCCGCCCAAGCCCCCGGGAACCATCCGGGACTTCTTCCTGTTCACCGTCGGTTGGGACAAGGACGCCGATTACCACGTTGCCCGCGGCACTGAAGTGGGGCCGTTGCCGTGGATCAGCATGGACGACCAGACTTACGGCAAGGCACCGCGCCCTAAGTTCCCGAGTGACGCCCTGCACACTCGCCACAACACCCGCTGGGTCGGCGAGCGGACATTCGTGCGGCGTAACCGCTGATTCCGGTCAGAGGCCCGTGGCCGCTACCTGGGCGAGCGTCTCCGTCAGGTAGGGCAGCAACTGCTTCTTCCGTGAGACGATTCCGGCCAGTTCGAAGACGCCCGGGGCCGCTTCGGGATACTTCACGGCGCCGATGAACTTATCCGGCCCGGCGACGATGAGCAGCGAGGACTGCGCCCCGACGTCGGTGACGAACAGCGCGGAGAAGAGGTAACCGTTGGCCGTGCGGTAGGTTTCCAGGGCCTGGCGGATCGCGGTGTGGTTCTTCCAGAACACGTCGAAGCCGAGCTCCTCGATCTGCGCCACGCTGAAGCGGCGGCCGTCCTCGACGTATTCCTTGCAGTCCGTCGTGATGGCCCGCTCCGGCGTCTGCGAAACCAGCACCGAGCCGGAGCTGAACAGCTTGGCCGTGAACTCGGCGGCATTGACCCCGGCTTTTTCCTCCAGCCACGCCAAGATCTCGGCGTCGCGTTTGGTCGTGGTCGGCGACGTAAGGTTCAGCGTGTCGCTGACCAGGCCGGCCAGTAGCAGGCCGGCGATGCTGGGCGTGAGCGGGATGCCGTAGCGGAAATAGCCGTCGGCGATGATCGTGCTGGTGGAACCGACGGGCTCGTTACGGAACAGGATTGGCTGGCTCGTGCTGAAGGCGCCAATGCGGTGGTGGTCGATGATCTCCATGATCTCGACTTGGTCGGCGCCGAGCACGGCCTGGGAAAGCTCGTTGTGATCCACCAGGATCAGGCGGCGGTTCACCTTCTTGAGGAAGTCGGACTTCGACAGCATGCCGACCACCCGGCCGTCGTCGTCCAGCACCGGGAAGGCTTGAAAGCTGGAAGCGGCCGCCACCGCCTGGACGTCGCGCAGTTTTTCCTCGGCACGGAAGGTCAGGAAGTCCTCCCGGAGCACGTGGTCCACCGTGATGGCGGCCCGGCAGAGCATCGCGGTGGTCGCGGAATCATGGGGACAAAGCAGCAGGGTCACCTCGTTGCGCCGGGCGAGGTCGCGAATTTCCGGGCTCACTTCCAGGCCGCCGGTCACGACGATGATCCGCACCCGGCCGTCGATGGCGAGGCGTTGGATGTCCTCGCGGTCGCCGACCACGACGATGATCTTTTCCGGGGCGTAGTTGGGGAGGCGGTTGGCAAAGCTGGCCGCCTTCATGGCACCGACCATGAGCACCAGGTCTTCCTCCCGGTCCGGCTCGAAGGCGCAGATCATCTTGGCGTTGAGCGTCCGGGCGAGCGACCGGATGGAGGCAACGACGCGGCGGGAGTCGAAAATTCGGTTGGGCGACGGGAAGAAGAACTTGCTGGCCTTGAAGACGGAAAGCAGGCCGAGGCAGCGCCGTTCCTGGTCGAGCACCGGCAGCACCCGGATGTTGCGTTCGTCCATCACGGCCAGCGCCTCGACGGCCGTCGTGCGGGGCGGCACGGAGATGACGTTGGCCTGCATCACGTCGCGGACCTTGGGCGAGACATCGGCCACGAAACGCGGCGCCGGGACATTGAAAGTGCGGAGCACGAACTGCGTGCGTTCGTTGACTTCGCCGCAACGGGCGGCCACCACGTCGCGCAGGCCGATCCGGTGCTTGAAGTCGGCATACGCGATGGCGGCGCAGATGGAGTCCGTGTCCGGATTGCGGTGGCCGATGACCAGGATTTCGCTCATTGGGCGCCCGAACTGTCCCGCTTACGGGCGGGGCAGGCAAGCGCAGCGGTCGGAGGGCTTACGGACGCGGGCCGAAGACGGCGGCGATTTCCCGGAGGAACAGGCGCCGGATGGCGTCGTAGCCGCGGTCATTCGGGTCCTCCAGGTTGTCGTGGAACCAGTAGTGGGGATCGGCGGCGGCGTAGTGTTCCCGCCAGAATTGGGTGCAGTGAATTCCGTGGCCAAGGAAAGCCGCGTGCATGGGCACCAAATGAACATTCCCGTGGCGGCCGGCGAAGTCGCGGATGATCCGGTTGAACTCGGTGTGCAGGGCCAGCCCGTCGGGCCAGTCGGGCAGGGGACCCGCCCGGCCAATGTCGCCGACGCCATCGGTCGGATCATAGATGTCCGCGAGAAAAACGTGGGCGCCGCCGGGAAACTGGTTGGTGGTCGTCGCGACCATCTGGCCGAGCCGGCCGGCGAAGTTGGTCACCCAAGGCCCGGCCTGGGCGACGGTGGCGCCGAACAGCGCGCCCTCGCCAGGCTCGGTCCGGCCGTAGTTGTGGATCAGGTCGTTGCCGCCGGTCGTGAGCACGATGATTCCCAGCGTATCCGGGTCCTGCCGGGACAACCGTGGGAGCTGCTGGCGCACGTGCTGGAGGGAGGTGCTGCCGGAGACGGAGAGATTCGTCACAGACAGGTTGGGGAGGACCGTCCGGAGGTTCAGACCGCGCAGCTCGGGGTATTCGTCCGGGGCGCTAGGGCCGGCAAGGCGGTCGAAGTAGGACCGCCCCTTGGCGGCGCCAAAGCCCGCCGTGACGCTGTCGCCGAGCCCGACCAGCAGCACGCGCCGTTTGGTCCAGGGCTGGCGAAACGAGTCGGCCTGCACCGGCAGGGCGACCGGTCCGGAACCCGGCGGTCGTCGCAACCAGAAGTGCCAATAGGCGGCCAGCGCCAGCGCGGAGGCGAGCAAACCGGCCGAAGCCCACAGGAGGAGCGAACGCAGGCGGCGGGTGGAGGTCACGCGGCGAGGCTGGCCGGGACTTCGGTGCGCGTCCAGCCAGCCGCTATTCGTAGCGCAGGGCCTGGATCGGGCTGAGGCGCGCCGCTTTGACCGCCGGGATCAGGCCCGCCACGACGCCGACCAGGATGCTGAAGGCGAGGGCAATCAGCTCCGCCGTGCGGGTGATCACGGGCGTATTCTGGGTCGGGCTGATGTTCGCGAGCAGGCTGACCAAAAGCTCGGAAGCCACGAGTCCCGCCAGCGCGCCCAGAATGGAAATGACGACGCTCTCGACGAGGATCTGGATGAAGATGTCCGGCCCGGTGGCGCCGATGGCCTTGCAGATGCCGATCTCGCGGACCCGTTCGTTGATGCTCGCGAGCATGATGTTCATGATGCCGATGCCACCCACCAGCAGGCTGATGGCCGCGATCAGGCCGCCGCTGAGCCGGGCGTTCTTGATCTGCTTGTCGATGGACTCGATCTGGTTCTCCTGCGTCTGGAACGTGAAGTCCTCGATGCCGCGGTGGGTGATCATCAGGACGTTCTTGGCCTGCTGGATGGCTTCCTCGAGCCGGCTGAAGTCGGCGACCTTGATGTCGATGTCGGACAGGCGCTGGTCCACGATGCCATCCTTGTCGCCGGCGGCGCGGAACTTGAGGTAGGCGGTGTTCAGCGGGATGAGCACCGTCATGTTCTTCCGCCAAAACGCCCAGCCGCCCCGCCGGCCGAAGCCGCGCTGGCGTTTCGGGCCGCCTTCCTTTTCCTGCTTCTCCTTGAGCTGCTTGGCGACGAGCCGCTGCTTCGCCTCCTCCTCGCCCATGTAATGCTGGAACATGCCGACGATCGTGAACGGCTGGCCCTCGATCAGGATGCGTTCGCCCAAGGGGATGATCTCGTGGCCGATGTCGTCCGGGCTGCCGAACAACTCGTCCCGGATGCCGGTGCCGATGACACAGACACTGGCGGCGTTCCGTTCGTCGAGGTCATTGAAGAACCGGCCGTGCTCCAGCGTGTGCAGATTCATCTCCAAGACTTCCGGCCAGCAGCCGACCACTTCGGAAGGAACGGTGCTCTTCTCGCCCCGGCTGACCACCGCCTCGCCCAGCGACATCTCCGGCGAGACGACCCGGATGAGCGGGGCACTCTCCTTAAGGGCGATGACGTCCACCATCGTGCGGCCGGGGGCCTGGTCGGCGAGGTGATCCTGCCACGCCGGCACGGGCTGGGACTGGAGCAGCACTTTGTCCACGCCGCCCATGGCGACCATGGCCTCTTTCATGCCGTTCTCCATGCCCTTGATGATCGCGGACATGCCAACCAGCGAGGCCACGCCCAGGATGATGCCCAGCATCGTGAGGAATGAGCGGAACTTGTGCGCCCAGACTTCCTTCAGCCCGACGGCGATGGTGTTGAAGAGGTTCATCAGTCGTAGCGGAGCGCCTGGATGACGTTCATGCGGGCGGCTTTGAAGGCCGGGAACAGGCCGGCGAGGATGCCGATGCCGACGCTGGCGCCGAACGCGAGCGCCATGGAACCGATCGTGATCACGGGCGCGTTGTCCGTGGGCGTGATCATCCCGATGATTTTGATCAAGCCGAAGCTGGTGAGGAGGCCCGCCGCGCCACCCACGATGGCGATGACGGTGCTTTCGATCAGGATCTGGATGAACACGTCGCCACCGCCGGCACCCACGGCCTTGCGGATGCCGATCTCGCGGATTCGTTCGCTGATGCTGGCGAGCATGATGTTCATGATCCCGATGCCGCCCACGAGCAGGCTGATGCCGGCGATGATGCCGCCGCTCAGGCGCGCGTTGCGGATGAAGACGTTGATGGATTCTGCCCAGTCCTCCTGCGTGCGGAAGGTGAAGTCCTCGACGCCGCGATGGGTTACCATGAGCACGTTGCGGATCTGGGTCAGCGCCTCGTTGAGCCGGCCGACGTCATGGATTTTGATCTCCATGTTGGTGAGCGTGGGCACGGCCGGGGCGTTGGTCTGACCGGATTTCAGCTTCAGCCACATGGTGTTCAGCGGCACATAGACGGTGTTGTTCTTGATCCAGAAGGCGAAGTTGCCGCCGCGCCGGCCGCCGCCGCCCCAGCCGCGGCTGCGCTTGGGACCGGAGGCAGAGTTGGTGACGCCGGCCGCCCGCTTCGCCGCTTCTTCCTGTTCGCGCAGTAGGCGGGACTTCTTGTCGGCCTCGCTCTCGTATTGCTGGAACATGCCGACGATGGTGAAGGGGTAGCCGTTGATCGTGAGTTGCTGGCCCACGGGGATGACGGCCTCGCCGGTTTCCTCGGGCCGGCCGAACAGTTCGTCGCGGATGTTCGTGCCGATGACGCAAACATTGCGGGCCAATTCGTTGTCCACCTCGTTGAACATGCGGCCGTGCTCGACGGTGTGTTCCATCATCTCCAATTGCACCGGCCAGACGCCCGCGGTCATCCAAGTGCGGTAGAACTTGCCGTTCGCGGCGAGCGTGGGCTGAGGTTCCAAGCGCATCTCCGGCGACACCTTGAGCACCTCGGGGGCGGACGCCTGGAGCGCCTGCACGTCATCGAGGGTCACGCCGCGGGCGAAATCACGGAGATGGCGTTGCTCGATGGGCAGCGGCTGGGCTTCGACGCGGAGCTTCTGGAGTCCGCCGACGGCGATGAGGGCTTCCTTGGCGCCGTTTTCCATGCCCTGCACCAACGCGGTCATTGCGATCAGTGAGGACACGCCAAGAATGATCCCGAGCATGGTCAGCAGGGACCGGAATTTGTTGGCCCAGATCTCCTTCAGGCCGACGAGGATGGCGGACCAGAGGCTCATGGATTGGGGTGGCTTTGAACGAGTCCGCCGAGTCCGAGCTCGGTCAATTTGGCCCCGGTCTTGTTCAACAGGTCGTGGTGGCCGGCCGATTCCCCGGGACCAATCCAAGGCGTCAATTCACGCAGCAGAAAGTAAGCATGCACGTAGCAAGGCAGGGCGGTCTGGCGGTCCAGCGTGGCTTCGGCGAGCCGGGCGTGGCCGAGAAGAATCTGCACTAACCCGGCGGCCCGTCCGCTCCACGTATTGCCGCCCTGCTGGAGTAACTGGAGCAGGTTCGGGGGCGCGAGGCGGACGATGAAATCCAAGTCTAACCCGACGTGCTGGCGACACAGTTCGCGGCATTCGTCGAGCGCTTCCGGGCCTTTCCCGTGGTCGGCTTTGACGATCAGCGCCGCCATGGCGGTGCCGATCTGCTCGGCCAGGCGCAGGATGTAGTCGTTGCGGAGCATCCGGAGATTCAGTGCGCGGAACCCGCGGTGCCGTTCTGCGTTGCGCGTTCCGCGAGGCGATCCAAGCCGGCGAGCTTCTCGTCCACCTTGTCAGCGATCTTGCCGTTCCGGATCTCGATCCGGCGGGGCGTGACCGCGGCAATCTCTGGGTTGTGCGTGACCAGGATCACCGTGCGTCCCTCCTTTGAGAGGCGGCGGAAGAGGGCCAGGATCACCTCGCCGGTGTGGGTGTCCAGGTTGCCGGTCGGCTCGTCGGCGAGGATGATTTTCGGGTCGTTCACCAAGGCCCGGGCGATGGCGACACGCTGCTGCTGGCCGCCGGAGAGCTGCGAGGGGCGGTTCTTCAGGCGATTGCCCATCTCGACGGCGTCCAACGCCTTGAGGGCCCGTTCCCGGCGTTCCTTGGCGCTGACGCCGGCGTAAATCATGGGCAGTTCGACATTCTGCACCACGTTGAGCTTGGGCAGCAGGTTGAAGAACTGGAACACGAAGCCGATCTTCTTGTTCCGCAGCTGCGCCAGCTGAGTTTGCGAGGCGTTTTGGGATTCGATCCCGTCCAGCTTGACGGTGCCCTTCGACGGGGTGTCCAGGCAGCCGACGATGTGCATCAGCGTCGATTTGCCGGAACCGGAGGGGCCGATGATGGAGATGAACTCCCCTTCGCCAATGTCCACCGACACGTCGTCGAGAGCGCGGATCTCCTCGCCACCAAGGTGGTAGATCTTGCTGATGTTGCGGAGTTCGAGCAGCGCCACGGCAGGAAAGTTCGGGTGGGAAATTCGGTAGGGGAAACGTGAGACACCCGCCGTCAGCGGGTGGAAGCCTGCTGCGTCTTGGTGGCGGCGGGCGTCGTCGAGCCGCTGCCGGCCGCCCCGACCTTCGCCGGAACCGGCTCCGCCTTCTTGTTCGGACTCTTGGCGCGGTCCTCTAGCGAAACGACCTCGCCAGCCTTCAGCCCGCTGGTGACTTCCGCGAAGAAGTAGTCGCTGACCCCGATGGTGATCTTGCGGCGTTCCCATTCCGTGCCGGACATGACCCACGCGAAGCGTTCCTGCTGCTTGGTTTCCTGGTTGAAATCAGTGAAGACGGCGGCCAGCGGTGCGGCCACCACGTTGTCCGCGCTGGCAACGGGAATCGAGATGTTGGCGGTCATGCCCGGGCGCACGCGTCGGTCCACGTTCTTCAGCAGGATGCGCGCCGCGAAGCCCTTGATGTTGTTCTTGATGGTGGCCTGCGGGGCGATGCGTTCGACCCGGCCGACAATCTTGAGGCCGGTGACGGCTTCCACGGTCACCTCGACCTCCTGTTCCACCTTCAGGCGGGTTACGTCGGCCTGGTTGATGTGGGCGTTGATGATCAGGTCGTTCAGGTTGGCGATGGAAAGGACTTCGGTGCCGGAATTGAAGCCACCGGAGCCGCTCACGGCCTGGCCGATGGACACGGGGCGGGTCAGCACGGTGCAGTCGAACGGCGCGATGACCACGGTCTTGCGCAGGCGTTCGAGCACGAGGTCCAAGGAGCGCTGGGCGCGATCCAAGGAATTCTTGGCCAATTCGAAGGCGGTCCTGGAATCCTCGAACAGCTCCTGGGAGATCAGCTTGCCCTCGAACAGTTCCTTGGACCGTTCGTAATTCCGTTCCGCTTGCTCGATTTCCAGCTTGGTGCGGGCCACCGCGGTTTCCTGCGACTGTTTTTCGGTCTGGAGTTCGCGGTCATCCAGCTTGAAGAGCAATTTGTCCTTCGGGACCGTGTCGCCGACGTCCACGGTCAGCACCTCGATCTTGCCGTTGACCTCGGGGCGGACGGAAACCTGTTCCGCCGGAGTGATCTCGCCCGCCGCGCTGACGGCGAACCGGATGTCGCGCGTCTCAATTTCCGCGGTGCTGGGCCGGGCATTCGCGGCGCCGGCCGCGGCCTGGGCCGCCCCTTGCTTCTGCTGCCAGAAAAACCACCCGCCAACCGCGAGGGCGGCAATGAGAAGAAGTGTTCCGAGGGCTTTCATGCGATCTGTCCGCCGAGGCTATAGTTAATACGCATACGTGCAATTGGCTTTTCCGCATCCTGACGTGACGGCAGGGTTGTGACCCCGGCGGTTGGGCCGGTAGCTTGGGGCCGACGCACATGGACTTGGTTGAATTCATCCCGCCTTTCGCCGCGACGCTGCTGATCGCGCGCTGGCTCGCCGAAACCGCCCTCGGCGCCCTGAACCAGCGGCACGTGGAGGCCCACGCCGCCGAGGTGCCGGCGGCGTTTCGCGACGCGGTGACGCCGGAAACCTACCGCAACGTCGTCGAATACACGCTGGCGAAGCTGTGCTTCGGCCGCTGGGAAGACGGCTGGTCCACGGTGGTCGGACTGGCGGCGCTGTTCAGCGGCCTCTTCCCGTGGAGCCTCGAATGGGTGCAGGGCCGGTGGGGCGAATCCGCCTGGGCCGGGGCGGCCTGGCTGTTTGGCGTCGGCCTGCTGCTGACGATTCCAGGACTGCCCTTCGACTGGTGGAGCCAATTCCGGCTGGAACAGCGCTTCGGTTTCAACACCACGACGCCGAAACTGTGGTGGCTCGACCGCGTGAAGGGTTTGATGCTCGCCGCCGTGCTCGGTTACCCGCTGCTCGTGCTGATCGTGAAGCTGTTCGGCTGGATGGGCGCGCAGTGGTGGCTGTGGGCCTGGGGGGCGATGATGGCGTTCCAGTTGGTGATGATGGTCCTGGCCCCAATCGTCATCCTGCCACTCTTCAATAAGCTCACGCCGCTGGCGGAAGGATCCTTGCGGGACCGTCTCCTGAAGTTGGGCGAACGCACGGGCTTCTCGGCCAAGACAATCCTCGTGATGGACGGCTCGAAACGTTCCCGCCATTCCAATGCCTTCTTCACCGGCTTTGGCCGGTTCCGCAAAATCGTGTTGTTCGACACCCTCATTGCGCAGCTCAGCGAACCCGAACTGGAGGCGGTGCTGGCCCATGAGGTTGGGCATTACAAGCGCGGGCACATTCCGAAGATGCTGGTCTGGGGCGCACTCAGCTCGCTGGCGGGCTTCTGGGTGGTGGCGCTGCTGGCCCGGTCGCCTTGGTTCACGGAAGGCTTCGGCTTTGCTCCGGACAGCGGCATTGCACCCACATTGCTGCTGTTTGCGTTGCTCAGCGGTGCGGTGACGTTCTGGCTGTCGCCGCTGACGAACCTCCTTTCCCGCCGGCATGAGTTCGAGGCCGATGCCTACGCCGCCAAGGCCATGGGCGAAGCCGCCTCGCTGGTCGGCGCCCTGCGGAAGCTGACCGAAAAGAACCTCTCGAACCTCACGCCGCACCCGCTCTTCAGCGACTGGCATTACTCGCATCCGACGCTGCTGGAGCGGGAGACCGCGGTGAAGGCCGTGGATCTCGCTGCCGCGCCCTAGCAGCCCGAGGATCGGGGCCAGTTCCGAATCAACCCACGCTCGCCCGGATGTATCCCGATACCAAAGCCGCGCGTGATCGCTGGGTGCTGGCGCTACGTCCCGCAGCGCTGCTGGCGAGTCGGGTAACCGCCGGCGGCCAGGGACCAGGCTGGTTTTCCGAGCCCGAAACCGATGCGGAAGGCCGTTCCCGGGACTGTCTCACTGTCCTGCTGCGGAACCCCGAATGCCCGTGGCGATGTGTGTTCTGTGACCTGTGGCAGCACACGACGCCCCGCGGCCAGGCCTCGGAACCCATCAGCGCCCAAATCCGCCGGGCCCTGGCCGCCACCGAAGGGCAGCGACGGGATTGGGTGAAACTCTACAACGCCGGCTCCTTCTTCGATGCCGGCGCGATTCCGCCCGCGGAATTGCCGGGCATTGCCGAGCTTTGCCGCCCCTTCGCCCGGGTGATCGTCGAATGCCATCCCACGCTGGTCCGGCCCCCGGTCTTGGCGTTTCGCGACCAGGTTCGCCCCGCCCAACTCGAAGTGGCGCTCGGCCTCGAAACCGCCCACCCAGAGACATTGGCGAAGCTCAACAAAGGCATCACGACCGATGATTTTGCCCGCGCCGCCGCCACCTTACGTAACGGCGGTGTGGATGTCCGGGCGTTTGTCTTGGTGCGGCCGCCGTTCCTGGAGCCGGTGGCGGGCCTGGATTGGGTTTTCCGGTCCATCGAATTCGCGTTTGCCGCTGGCGCCTCGGTGGTGTCGCTGATTCCAACCCGCTTGGGAAACGGAGCCCTGGAAGCCCTGGCCGCGGCGGGGCAATTCATCCCGCCGGCCTTGGCGGAACTTGAGGCCGCACTCGAATTTGGGCTGGGACTTGGTCGCGGCCGGGTTTTCGCCGACCTCTGGGAATTGGACCGCTGGGCCGCCACCGAAACCAATTTCACGGCCCGCCGCGACCGGTTGGCCGAGATGAACCGTCGCCAAGTGGTGCTGCCTGCGCCCGGCGCCTGACCGCGCCCGCCCCGTCGTTTTCGCGAACGCCTCCGGCCTCGGGCCCAGCCCGCAAGGGCCGCCCCGGTCATTTGCCCGTCGCCAGCTGGCTGAGGATTTGGTCGCGGAGATTGGTGGAGTTGATCAATCCAGCCAGTTCCAGCCCGAGGTCCGAACGGCCCTGCCGGCCTAGTCGGAGGGCGCAATCGGCCGCCACGTTGTCCCGCAGATTCATGGCGTTGATCCCCAGCAAGGCTTGCCGGATAAGTTCGGGCAGCGACGAATTGGCCGCCTCCAGGGCGAGGGCCGCCATCGTTTGGTCGCGGAGGTTCACCGAGGAAATTTGGTTGGCGGCGCCCAGGCGGGCGCGCAGGTCATCGGCCGAGGCGACCGGCGGGGGAATTTCCATCGGGTCCGGCTGCGGTCGGAGCGCGCGGGGGACCGAGCAGCCGGCGAGGCCCAGCAGGACGGCCAAAGCGACGAGGCACAGGCAGGTGGATTTCATGTGGCGTCAGCCTCGCCGCGGCCGGGAGGAATTGCCAGCCGGCAGGTGGGGCGTCCCGGAACCCCGCGGTTTCGCAAATTTTCCTTCGCCTGTCCCGGTTCCGCCGTGTTCCATCGCGCCGCTTTTCGACCATGCCGACGCAGACCGAGGCTAGTGGCACCGGCAAATTCGCCGGGACCGTGAGGGCAGGCGCACCCGCCTGCTGCCGGTGCGTTGGCCGCCCAGTTTTTTCCGTCCATGCCAAAGCGCACTGACATCCACAGCGTCCTCATCATCGGCGCCGGCCCGATCATCATCGGCCAGGCGTGCGAGTTCGACTACTCCGGCACCCAGGCGTGCAAGGCCCTCCGCGAAGAGGGCTACCGCGTCGTCCTCGTGAACTCCAACCCGGCCACGATCATGACCGATCCGGAGTTCGCCGACCGCACCTACATCGAGCCCATCACGCCCGAGGCCGTGGAGAAGATCATCCTCCGCGAGAAGGAGGAGATGGCCCGGCTCGGCGCCACCGGCAAGCTGGTGCTCCTGCCCACGCTCGGCGGCCAGACCGCGCTGAACACCGCCATGAAGCTCCACCACAACGGCGCCCTCGAACGCCACGGCGTGGAGATGATCGGCGCCAAGGCCGACGCCATCCAGAAGGGCGAGGACCGCCAGGTGTTCAAGGACCTCATGCTCTCCATCGGGCTCGACGTCCCCATCAGCGGCACCGCCCACAACATGGACGAGGCCCGCGCCGTCGCCGAGAAGATCGGCCGCTTCCCCGTCATCATCCGGCCTGCCTACACCCTCGGCGGCACCGGCGGCGGCATCGGCTACAATCGCGAGGAGTTCGAGGAAATCGCCAAGCGCGGCATCGACCTCTCCCCGGTCAACGAGGTCCTCATCGAGGAATCCCTCCTCGGCTGGAAGGAATACGAGATGGAGGTCATGCGCGACCGCGCGGACAACTGCGTCATCATCTGCTCCATCGAGAACTTCGACCCGATGGGCGTCCACACCGGCGATTCCATCACCGTCGCCCCGATCCAGACGCTCACCGACAAGGAGTTCCAGATCATGCGCGACCAGAGCTTCGCCGTGATCCGCGCCGTCGGCGTCGAGACCGGCGGCTCGAACATCCAGTTCGGCGTCAATCCCGACACCGGCCGCATGGTCATCATCGAGATGAACCCGCGCGTCAGCCGCAGCTCGGCGCTCGCGTCCAAGGCCACCGGCTTCCCCATCGCCAAGATCGCCGCCAAGCTGGCCGTCGGTTACCTGCTCGACGAGATCCGCAACGACATCACCCGCGAGACGCCGGCCAGCTTCGAGCCGACCATCGACTACGTCGTCACCAAGATTCCCCGGTTCGCCTTCGAGAAGTTCCCGCAGGCCGACCCCACGCTCACCACGCAGATGAAGAGCGTCGGCGAAGCCATGGCCATCGGCCGCACCTTCAAGGAATCGCTCCAGAAATGCCTCCGTTCGCTGGAAATCGGCCGCAGCGGCCTGGGCGGCGACGGCAAGGCCTGGCGCATCGGCACCGAGGTCTATGGCGACCGCGACGTGCTTCCGCGCGAGGTCATCAGCCGCAAGCTGAGCGTGCCCAACGCTGAACGCATCTTCTTCATCCGCCACGCCCTGCGCGCCGGCTTCACCATCGAGGAGATCTTCAGCCTCACTAAGATCGACCGCTGGTTTCTGGTTCAGATCAAAGAGATTGTGGATTTTGAGGAGGAACTTGCGGCTACAGGCTAAATGAATCTATGAACAAGCTGACGACAATTCTGCTGTTGTCTTCGGGGCTGTGCCTGTCAGGAAAACTGGTTTTGGCGGATACAACGAATCTGCCACCGGACAACGAGAAGGTCGTAAGGGCTGGGACAATTGTAATTACTCAAAACGCTATTCCGGCAGCCAAACCCGCGCAGGATGCAGGTCAGTCAGTAGCCGACGAATGGGTAATCCCGATTCTGCGGCTAATTATTTGGCCAGGTTTGGTAGCAGCGGTGATTTGGTTTTATCGCAAAGAAATCCGCGGTAAACTTGCCAATGTAACTTCTGTCAAAGGTGGGGAAAACGTGTCTGTTGAATTCGCGCCGGCGATGAGCGAGCAGCAAAAGGCCTCTGCTGGCACGCCGAAAGAACCGGAGATCACAGGCAATCATCAAGAGTTCGAGAAAGTTAAGGCAGAAGCTTCATCCTCGGCTTTGGTTAAACAGCGCGCCGCTCAAATACTCGAAAACCTCCAGAAGGCGAGTTTCACTGACCCTCAAAAGATGGAGCTTGGCGCAGTGGTGGTCGCTGGTCTGCAGCTGGAAAACCATTTTTGGAAAGCCTTCAACTTCATTTTCGGAACACAGATCGCGCTTCTTCAAGAGCTCAACGCACGTCCATTACCAGAACAGGCGGTTCAAGCTTACTTCGATGGGGTTAAGGGGCGCTTTCCTGATGTGTATTCTTCCGCGACACGTGAAGGTTACTTGTCGTTCCTCGTGAACTATGGGTTGGTCCAAATTCTCGAAGGGCAATACGTCATCACTGAACAGGGGCGAGAGTTTCTCGTGTGGCTGGCCCGAAGCCAGTTGTCACCCAATAAGCCTCTGTAGCTCACTCGCGAACCACGACCTGCAGCGCAACGGATTTCATCTTTTCCGAATCCTAACCGTATTCAAAGCCGTGAGCCCAACGTTGGTGCGTTGCGCCTACCTGGCTTACGTTCATTAAAGTGTTTTCAACGCTGAAGCCGCTACATCCCTTCCGCCAACCCCACGCCACAACTCCTTCGGTATTTCTGTAATTTTGCCTGCCTATCCGACGCACCCGCTCCTCCCTCGCACCCGCCCTGGATTGAATGAAACGACTCCGTTGGAGTTGGCCCGCTGGCCCGCGGCCATCAGGGCTTTTCGACCGTGCCGTCGCGTTTCGCCTTTTCCGTCTCCGTGTGGGAAGCGGTGCGATCACAGCCCGTCGTCAGAAAGGACAACTCAGAGCCGAGGTTGCCGCCAGCAGTGCATGCTTGCCTGTTTCCGTGGTTGGTTCGTTCAGTGATTTCGGGCGGATCCCGCAGCACCTTTTCGCAAGCGTGCGGGACGGACTTTGCCTTTGAAGCGCTTTCACGGAGCCACCACTCCGCAGGCTGAAAACAGCGCAGGCAACGCCGCTCGTTGACTCTGCCATGCTGGGGAATCACAATGATCGGCAGCGTGGAGACACATGGTTTTCCAACGCTCTTTCCCAACATGCCTCTGACCCCGAGCCAGCAACTGGCCGCCTTGAGTGACCTTCTGGCCGCGCGCCGGGAAGCCATCCTCGTGGCCTGGCGCACGCTGGACCGCGCCGATCCCGAGCAGATGACCGGGCGCTCGCTCACGCTCGGGCAGTTCCTCGATCACATTCCGGCGATCCTCGACGCCTACGAACTCAAGCTGCGCTCCCGGCCGGGCGGGGCGGATGCCCAGTCGGCCGATGCGGACAAGAAGGAGGAAGGGGTGAAGCACGGCTTGCACCGCTGGCAGCAGGGCTACCGCCTGCAGGAACTCATCAGCGAGTGCGGGCACCTCCAGCTCTGCGTGTTTGAAGAGCTGGGCAGAATCGTCGCCGCGCATCCCGAACTGGAGCCGGCGACGTTGCTGGAGGCGCATCGCCAGTTGCTCCACCTGATCGGTGACACAATCAGCGAGAGCGCCGGCCAATACCAGCGGATGCAGCAGGCGGAAGCCGCCAGCCGGGTGGTTGACCTGATGAGCGCGCTGGCGACGGTGGATGAGCTTGAACAGCGCCGCGCCGCGCTGATCCACCAGGCGGTCCACGACCTGAACAGCGACGTTCTCGGCGTCAGCATGGCGGCAACGATGGTGGGCCGGAGCGGCCTGGACGAAGCCGACCGGGCGGAATCGACGGTGTTTCTCCAGCGGGCCACGCAGGGGCTGACCACGATGCTGGGTGAATTGATGGACTTGGCGCGTTTGGAAGCGGGCCAGGAGAACCGGGAGATCGCCGCCTTCGACGCAGCCGCATTGATCACGGAACTGTGCGAGGCCAATCAACCCTTCGCACGCGAACGCAGCCTGTTCCTGAGGGCGGATGGGGCGGGGCGCATTGCGGTCGAGGGCGATGCCGACAAGGTCCGGCGGGTGGCGAGAAACCTCGTGGTCAACGCCCTCAAATATACCGACACCGGTGGCGTCACCGTGAGCTGGGGCGAGGAGAAGGAGAATTGGTGGCTGATGGTCAAGGACACCGGTCCAGGAATGTTGACCGATGCGGGCACGTCCATGGTGGACGGCCTGCAGGAAGCCACCGCGAGTGCGAAGGAGTCCGACGAAAAATCCGCCGCCAGCGAAGGTGAAACCTCGCAGGTGCTGCCAACGCCAAAAGAGGCTGTCGCCCCCACCCGGCCTTCGCAGCATCAGCCCGGTGAAGGCATCGGGCTTTCAATTGTGAAACGGCTGTGTGAGCTGCTCGATGCGAGCCTGGAAATCGCGAGTTCGGCGGCAACGGGCACGACGTTCCGGGTCGTTTTCCCACGCCTTTACCGCGGCCCTCGTTGACGCGACCCCGGCCGGAGTGGGTGTGCCTCGGGCTTCATCGCCGGTGGAGTGGGTGGGACGGCGGAGACGCCCGGATCGGACGCATCGCTTTCGGGAACATCGCGTGGCGCCGCATTCCATCTGCGATTCCAGACCCTTCACCGCCGGTGGTTACCGCCCCCGGTGTCGGGGCTGCCCCAAGATGATCCCCGCCCATTCCTCAACGGAGCACGCGCTGACGGCTAGGGCTTATCGATCGTCTTCTTCTCTTCCTTCTTGATCGTCCCGTCCGACGACTCCGTGACGGTCTTTTCCTTCTTCTCGACGGTGCCGTCGCGTTTCACTTTTTCCGATTCGGTGTGTGAAACGGTGCGGTCACAGCCCGTTGTCAGAAGTGACAGCGTCAAAGCCGAGGTGGCCGCCAGCAGGGCAAATGTTCCTGTTTTCATGGTTGGTTCGTTCAATGGTTCCGATGTGGTTTTGCAGCCGCCTTACGGAAGGTGGCTAGTCCGGGTCGAAGCTGGGCGGAGCAGGGGCAGGTGGCCATGGGGTAAAACCCGCACAGCGGTGTGGCTGTGGCCGGGAATGTCGGCCGGACCTCGGGAGAATTCCTCGAAACGGTGGACCCGTTTTGGCACGGGCGGATCAAACGAAGGGAGCTCTGCCGGCCCAGACGGACGATGCCCTTTGCACTGTCCAACGAACCCGGAGCTGCCGACCATCGCGGGCATGCTGTTGGTACCGCCGCTGAATTGGCATCGCATCTAGGTGACCCGTCGTGGGTCGTTTTCGACTGCCGACACGACTTGGCCGACCCGGAAAAGGGCGCCCGACTTTACGCCGAGGCGCATCTGGCGGGTGCGTTCTTCGCCGCGGTGGACCGCGATCTTTCCGGGCCCAAGGGTGCGGGCGGCGGGCGGCATCCGCTGCCGTCGCCGGACGCGTTGGCGGCCTTCTTTGCGGCGCACGGCGTGACCACGAAAACCACCGTCGTGGCCTACGACGACGTGGGTGGGCAATACGCGGCGCGGCTCTGGTGGCTGGCTCGCTGGATCGGGCTGTCCCGGGTGGCCTTACTCGATGGCGGGTTGCCGAAGTGGGCCGCCGAGGGACGTCCGCTGACCACGGTGATCCCGGCGCGGCCGGCCGTGCCTACCGGGTTACTGCCGCGGGTGGATAACACGTTGCGCGTGGACGCGACCGAGGTCGGGCGTCGGATCGGCGAAGCTTCCTGCGCGCTGATCGATGCCCGGGCGGCCGAACGCTACCGGGGCGAAGTCGAGCCGCTGGACCCGGTGGCAGGCCACATTCCGGGCGCCCGGAACCGTTTCTACAAAACCAATCTCCGCGCCGACCTTACGTTCCGGCCGGCGGAAGAACTGCGCCGAGAATTCACCGAGCTGCTGGGCGGCGTGGCGCCGGCGGCGGTGACGCACCAGTGCGGATCGGGAATCACGGCCTGCGCCAACCTGTTCGCCATGGAATATGCCGGGCTCGGCGGCTCGAAGCTGTATACCGGTTCATGGAGCGAGTGGGTCAGCGATCCGGCGCGTCCGGTTGCCCGGGGCGCGTGATGCGGCCTCCGGGGGGCGAGGCGGCCGCGGAATCCGGGTGGACCTCCGGCGGTCCCGCGGTAGGCTGAGCCGCGTGCTTGCGATCTACTCCGACCTGACCAATCTCGGCTACGTGCTGAGCAACCCGCTGACGTGGGTGGTCTTGGTGTTCCAAGTCTGGATGTTCATCGACGCCGTCCGGCGGCAGGAATGGATTTGGGCGGCCTTCATCTTCTTTTTCTCGATCCTGAGCGCAGTGTTCTACTTCTTCATGGTTTACCGGCAGGCGGGACCGGCGGGTGGATCCGGCCTGCGTGGGTTTGAACTGCCCGGGGCGGGGGAGCGGCGGCGGATCAAGGAACTGCAGGGGCGCATTTACCACCTCGACAAGGCGCGGGATCACCTTGATCTGGCGGACATCTACTTTTCGCAGGGGAAGCTGGCGAAGGCGGAGGCCAGCTACCGGGCGTCCTTGGAGCGCGATCCCAGCGACGTGGACGCGGTGGCCCATCTCGGCCAATGCCTGTTGCGGCAGAACAAGGCGGCGGAGGCGCGCCCACTGCTGGAGCAGGTGGTCGGCGGCGATCCCCGGCATGACTACGGTCACACCCTGATGGCCTTGGCGGAGGCGCAGACGGCGCTCGGCGACAAGACGGCGGCGTTCCAATCATGGCAACGGGTGCTGGCGAACCACGGTTACGCGCGAGCCAAGGTGCAGTATGCGGAGCTGCTGATCGAGCGGGGCGACAAGACGACGGCCCGGCGGGAATTGGCGGAAGTCATCGAGGACGACCAGCACGCGCCGAAGTTCCAGCGTCAGCGCGAGAAGGTCTGGGTCAGCCGGGCAAAATCGCTCCTCGGGCGCGTCTGATTCCGCACCATGGAAAGTCCCGGGCACCAGTATCGGTGGCTGCAGAACGGGCGCCAGTTCCTGCGCCGCCTGTTGGCGATGATTGCCCGCGCCGAGCATTCCATCCGGCTGGAGTTCTACATCTTCGCGCCGGACCACGCAGGCCACGCCGTCTGCGAGGCGTTGGTGGAGGCCGCACGCCGCGGGGTGCAAGTGCGGGTCCTGGTCGATGCGCTGGGTTCGGACCTGTTGCCGGCCGGCTTCTGGACGCCGCTGCGGACGGCCGGCGGCGAGGCGCGGGAGTTCAATCCGGTTGAACTGCGGCGCCTGCCAATCCGGGATCACCGTAAGCTGGTCGTCATCGACGAGGCCCACGCCGGCGTCGGGGGCTTCAACGTGGCGTCGGAATACACCGGGGACGGGGTCACGCAGGGCTGGGCCGACGTCGGCCTCGCGGTTTCGGGACCCGTGGCGAAACGCCTCGCCGCGGAGTTTGACCGCATGTGGCAAGGGGCCGCCGAACCGCAGAAGTGGTTTGCCCGGCTGCGGCGGGGACAGCGGCCCGCCGCCGTCCGGATTTCGCCCGAACTGGAGTTGTTGCTCAGCGGCCCCGGGCGCAACGCGAGCGCCTTCCAACTTCGGCTGCGCGAGGATTTGGCCGCGGCAACGCGTATCCAGATCGCCTCGGCCTACTTCCTCCCCACGTTGCGGCAGCGGAAATTGCTCCGGGCCGCGGCCCGCCGGGGAGTGCCCGTTGAAATCGTGGTGCCGGGCAAGACGGACGTCGTGTGGTCGAAGCGGGCGGCCCGCCACCTCTACGGCGGCCTGCTGCGGGCCGGAGTAAAAATCTACGAATACGAACCGCAAATCATGCACACGAAACTGATTGTGACCGAGGCGGCGGCCTACGTCGGTTCGTCCAACTTGGATACCCGCTCGCTGCACATCAACTACGAGCTGATGCTGCGGGTGACTGAACCGGCGGTGGTGGCCGGCGGGCAGGCGTTGTTTGACCTGTTGCGGGCACGATCGAAGGCCGTCAACTGGGGTGAATGGCGCCATTCGCGCCCGTGGTTCAGCCGGTTGCGCGACGCCGCGGCGTTTGGCCTGCTGGCGCGGGTTGATCCCTACGTAACTCGCTGGCTCGCAATGGGTCCACGCTAGCGGCTGAGTTAAGCGGACAAAAAGTGTCCGAAACTCCTTTGACAAGGGGCTGGCGGTTTCTAATTTGCCCTCAAGCAGACGAAAACGCTCCGCTTAGGAAAAAAATGCAAGTTACCCGTGCCAGTGAATACGCCGTGCTGGGGCTGATCGCCCTGTCCCGCCGCCCGCAGGGCGAAGTGGTCATGCTCGACGTGCTGGCGCAGGAAGAGGACGTGCCACCGAGTTTCCTCGGGAAGATTTTCCAGAGCCTGGCCAAGGCCGGGTTGGTCAAGTCGGCTCGTGGTTCCGGCGGGGGATTCGCCCTCGCCCAACCGGCCTCGCAGATCAGCGCGCTGGCGGTCCTGGAAGCGGTGGAAGGGCCTTTGGCGCTGACCCGTTGCCTCGACGAGGAACTGGGCTGCGAACACGCCGGCGGCTGCGCGCTCTGCGGTTTGTTTTCGGCGGCCCAGGAACGGGTCCGGGAAGTGTTCGCGCAGGCGACCATCGCCGAATTGGCGAGCCGTCACATTCCCGGCGGCGCAGTGCGGGCCGCCCGGGAACGCACCCCGATCGTTTTCCGTCCCGACGGCAGCCGAACTCCGGTCGCCAGCGTGACAAGTTGAACCTTTAACAGTAATTACCAGAAACTGATTCGAGCCATGAGCGATACCTACACACTCTACAATCCGACGGTCATGGAACACTTCATGAACCCGCGGAACATGGGCGACCTCAAGGATGCCGACGGCGTGGGCGAAGTTGGCGCGGCCGCCTGCGGCGACATCATGAAGATCAGCCTCAAAATCAAGGACGGGAAGATCGAGGATGCCCGCTTCAAGACTTTCGGGTGCGGTTCCGCGATCGCCAGCTCCAGCATGGCCACCGAACTCATCAAGGGCCGCACGATCGCCGAGGCGATGGATTTCACGAACCAGGAAGTCGTGGACGCGCTGGGCGGCCTGCCGCCGGTGAAAATCCACTGCTCCGTGCTCGCCGAAGAGGCGTTGAAGGCGGCGCTGGAAGACTACGTGAAGAAACATCCCGAGGCTGCGGCCAAGGCCTGCGCGGGCGATGCCGTTGCCGTGACTGCCTGAACCGGCGGCGGTCCTGCAATCCCCTCGGTGAGCCCGGCGCAGGCCGCTCGCTACCAGGGGATTTTTCCTGCCCCGAAGCCCGTTTCCGTCCCACTTTCCATTTCCGATGCGCCACGTTTTCCTCGATCACCAGTCCAGCACCCCGATGTTGCCCGCGGCCTTCGAGGCGATGCGTCCCTACTTCACCGAGGCCTTTGGCAACCCGTCGTCGCTGCATCAGCATGGGCTGCGGGTGCGGGACGCGATCAAGCAGGCCCGGCAACAGATGGCGGCGTTGATCAACGCGGACAGCGAGGAGGAAATCTTCTTCACCTCGGACGGAACCGAGTCGGCCAATTTGGCAATCAAGGGCGTGGCCTACGCCAACGAACGCAAGGGTAAGCATCTGGTCGTGTCCGCGACGGAGCATCCAAGCGTGATGAACTCCGTCGAGTTCCTGGAGAAGCAGGGCTGGACCTGCACGCGGGTTGGCGTGAATCCGGAAGGCGTAATCAATTTGGACGAACTGCGGGCCGCGATCACGCCGCAGACCGTGCTGGTGGCGGTGCACCACGTGAACCATGACATTGGCACGATCCAACCCATGCGTGAGGTCGGGAAGATCTGCGCCGAAAAGAGTGTGCCGCTCTACGTGGATTGCGAAGCCAGCGCGGGCTGGCTCCCGGTGGACGTGAAGGAGTTTGGGGCGGCCCTGGTGAGCTTTTCCCCCCATCGTTTCTACGGTCCCAAAGGCGTCGGAGTGCTTTACCGGAACAAGAAGGCCCGGCTGGTCAGCATCATCCACGGTGGAGTGCAGGAAGGCGGCCGCCGGGCGGGCACCGAGAACGTCCCGGCCATCGTCGGCGGCGGGGTTGCGGCCGAAATCGCGCTGACGGAGCTGCCGCAGCGGATCGCCCACGCGGCGGACTTGCAGCGCCGGCTCTGGGACGGCCTGAAGTCGCAGATCAAGTTCATCAAGCTCAACGGACCCGAGCCGGGGCCACTGCGGATTTCCACGAACATCAACATTTCCACCGAGTTCATCGAGGGCGAGGGGCAACTGCTGATGCTGGACCACATGGGCGTGGCGGTCGCGAGCGGTTCGAGCTGCGTGAGCAAGTCCCTGAAGATCTCCCATGTCCTCGGAGCCATCGGGCTCGACCACGCATTGGCCCAGGGCAACCTCATCATGACGCTGGGGCAGGGGAACTCCGTCGAGGACGTGGACTACACCGTCGAGACATTTGCCAAGATCGTCACTAAGCTGCGTGGGATGTCGCCGATGTGGGACGAATTTGAACGGGGTATCATCGACTCCGTCATCGCCCCTACCGGTCGCGGCAAATCCTTCTCCCAGCACGCGGCCGAAGTTTCGGGCAAGCCGATCCACGGGTGAGCGCGCCGGGCCGCTGCCTCATTGGCAAAAAATGTGGATGGCGGACCTGCTGGCCGTGAACTTCACTGAGAGTTCCACTGCACGCATTCTTAGCATGAACACCAAACTTTTGATTGTGGGAGCCGCCGCCCTGCTGGCTTCCGGCACCCTGTCCCTCCGCGCCGCCGAGCCGACGGAGCTGCGCAAGAAGGCGCTGGAGGTGATTGCGCCGATTCCCGAGCGCATGCCCGGCGCCGAAAGCGATACGCCCGCTCAGATCGCGCTCGGCAAACGGCTCTTCTTCGAGAAGCGCCTGTCGCAGAATGGCACGCAGTCGTGCAACTCCTGCCATGCCGTGGACAAGGGCCGCGGCGGCGTGGACAACCAGCCGACTTCCCTCGGTGCCTTCGGCAAGCGCGGCGGCCGCAATTCGCCGACCGTGCTGAATGCGGGCTTCCATACGGCCCAATTCTGGGATGGCCGCGCGGAGGATCTCGCGGCCCAGGCCAAGGGGCCGATCCTGAACCCGATCGAGATGGCCATGCCCGACCAGAATGAGGTGCTGGCCCGCCTCAACGGGGACAAGCGTTATGTCCGTGAGTTCGCCAAGGCCTTTCCCGGCGAGGCGAAGCCGGTGACCTACGACAACCTCGCCAAGGCCATCGCGGCGTTCGAGCGCACGCTGATCACGCGGGATCGCTTTGACGACTTCCTCAAGGGGCAGGACGTCGCACTCACCGATTGGGAGCGCAAAGGACTCCACGAATTTCTTACCGTCGGTTGCACCACCTGCCACAACGGCCCGCTGGTCGGCGGCAATGGATTCCGTCGCATTGGCATCCTGGAACCGTATTCGAACACCGCCGACAAGGGCCGGGTCGAGGTGACCAAGGACGAGGCGGACGAGTTTGTCTTCAAGGTGCCGAGCCTTCGTAACATCGCGCTGACGGGCCCGTATTTCCATGACGGCAAGCACGGCGAGCTGGCGGACGCGGTCCGGGAAATGGGCCGGCTCCAGCTGGGGCAGAAGCTCAACGACGACCAGGTCAGGGCCATCGTCGCGTTCCTGAACGCGATGAGCGACAAGGGCCGCAAGGCGCCGAAGTCGGTTGCGGCCGCGAGCTCCGGCCAACCGTGAGCTGGGTTTTCGATCCCAACATTCCTGCCCGCACCGCGAGGTGCGGGTTCTTTTTTCCCGGCCGGTTGCAGTTCGGCCGGGGGCTTTTAGTCTGTCGCTCCACGAAACATTGATCCGCCCATGACCCAGGATGCCGTCCTTGCCGCCCTTCGCCTCGTCAAATACCCCGGCTACAGCCGGGACATCGTCTCGTTTGGGCTCGTGAAGGAGATCCAGGTCGATGGCGACGCCGTCGGCGTGCTGATTGAGCTGACGACGCCCAACGCCGCGCTGGGCGAACAGATCGCCGACGCCGCGCGGCTGACGTTGAAGGAACAGTTCCCGCGCCTGAAGGATGCCCATGTGCAAGTGCGGGTGCCGACCGCACAGCAGGCCGCGGCGGCGGCTCCTGGCGTGGCCACCAAGAGCAAGGTGCCCGGCCTGGCCCGCATCGTGGCGGTAGCGTCCGGCAAGGGGGGGGTCGGCAAGTCGACCTGCTCGGTGAATTTGGCGTGTGCGCTGGCCCGTCTGGGAGCTTCGGTGGGACTGCTCGACTGCGACATCTACGGGCCCAGCATTCCGCTGATGATGGGTTATCGCGACCGGCCCCTGATCAACGACGAGGAAAAGCTGGTCCCGCCGGTTGCCCACGGGGTCAAGGTCATGTCCATGGGGTTGCTCCTCCAAGATGATCAGCCGGTGATCTGGCGGGGGCCGATGATCCAGAAGACCATCCAGCAGTTCGTCCATCAGGTGGATTGGGGCACGCTAGATTACCTGATCGTGGACCTGCCGCCGGGCACGGGCGACGCGCAGTTGTCGCTTTGCCAGACGGTGCCGCTGGACGGCGGCGTGATCATCACCACGCCGCAGGAAGCCTCCCTCGGGGTCGTGCGGAAGGGCATCGCGATGTTCGAGAAGGTCAACGTGCCCATCCTCGGCATCGTAGAGAACATGAGTTACTTCATCGCGCCGGACGGATCGCGGATCGAGATTTTCGGTCACGGCGGGGGCTGCATCGAAGCCGGTCGCCGTGAGGTTCCGTTCCTGGGCGAAGTCCCGATCTACACCGCCATCCGAGAAGGGGGCGACACGGGCGTTCCGGTAGTGGCGGGAGATCCGGACGGCGCGCCGGCAGCCGCGTTCCTGGCGGTGGCCCGGCAACTCCGTGCGCGATTGGGCTGACTCCGGCTTTGACGCGCTGCGGTCACTGCCTAGACTGCCGCCATGATTCCTCGGATGCTTCGGGACCGGCTGACGTTCTCGGTCGGCTTGGCTTCCCTGCTGGGCAGCCTGTCGCTGCCCGCGGTAGCCAGCGAGAGGGCGATCATCACCGCGCCGTCGGTTCCGCCGCCGAAGGTTCAGTCGAATAAGAAGCAGGCGGAGGCGCCATCCAATCTCGGTTCCTTCAAGTCGGGCAACACCGGGGTGAACGTGGACGCAATTCCCCTGCCCACGGTCCCGTCCATCGACCCCAAGGCCGCCCGGCAGCTTCGCGATCGCATTGAGAAGGAGAAAGACTGGTTGCTGGAAGACGGGGTGGCCGAACCGACCGACGGCGCCAAGGCGCTGGAGGAGGCATGGGAACTTGGGGATACCAAGGCGCCGCGGAAGAGTGCCATTGAGCGCCGATTGCGGAGCAAGGACCGTGAGTCCGGCGACCGCAGCGAGGAAGGTTCCCGCGACCGGGACAACCCGTCGAAGGAAGGCCGCACGCCGCGCCGGGGCAAACCGGACGCCGACAAGGAAGAGGAAGGATTCACCTACCGGGGAGAACGGGAGAAGGCCCCGGGCTTCAATTTTCCGGCCGAGAAATCGCTCAATCCCTTTGAGGCCGCCAACAAGACATCCTTCAACGAGCGGGTCGGCGGCCACCAGCCGGGATTCATCGACAAGTCCGACTTGGACTTCGGTTCCTCCCTGAAGTCGGCCGAGGTGGATTACAGCCGGCGCATGGAACGCCTCGGGCTGACCGGTTCGGCCGATTCGATCCTGAAGGAGCCGGCCGCCCGGGTGGACACCTTGGGGCAGGAACGTCAGATGCGGGTTGACCAATTCACCCAGGCCCTCGGCGGCACAACCGGCAACAGCCTTTCCGGCCTGGCCACTGGCACGGATTCCGGGTTGTCGCTACCGTCGCTCTCCAAACCCGCGACCGCCGCCGGCAGCTTCTTCGACAAGCCGCTCGGCACGGATTTGGTCCGGCCCTTCGCCGCGCCCGCCGCGGCATCCGGGACAGGATCGCGGGCGACCGATTTCCTGCGGAACGGCGGCGGTGGTTTCTCTCCCATTCCACGCACCACGTTCTGAACATGCGGAAAACCTGCCTGATCGCCGTCGTCGGCTGGCTGTTGAGCATTGGAGCCGCCCATGGCGCCGAATCGCGGATTCTCAAGGTCCTGCCTTACCTGCTGGATGCCGAAGGCCGGCATGCCCTCCAGCCCTCCCTCTACGAACGGGACGCCTACCAGGCGAAGCTGCGCAGCGAGCCGGGGTTGGCCCAAGGGCGCCGGTATGACGTTCAATGGCGCCTGGCGGGTCCCCAACGCGAGGGCGTGAGCCTACGCTTGGAACTCCGTTCCGGCAGCGGCAACGAGGGCCATTCCTTGGTTTTGGAGAGCCCCCTGAAGCCGGGTTGGCGGGGACGCGGTTGGTCCCGGCTGAAACTGACGCCGGCGCAATTCAAGGATTTGGGCCAGGTGACGGCTTGGCGGGCGACGTTGCGCCAGGGCGATGCGGAGTTGGCCGAGGAAAAATCCTTCCTCTGGTAGGCCAGGGCTCCCGTTGGAGGCAGGAAAATTCTTCGCGTGTCGCGCGTCCCGGGTTCCGGCAGAGTCTTCCGATGAACCTGAAATGCCGGCTGGCTTTGGCCCTGTTCGGGAGTCTTTTGCTCACGTCCGGCTGCCGGACACCTCGCCCAGTCTCGCTACCGCCGCTGGCCGCCACCAACCGGTGGGCCAAGGAGATTGGGGCCTTCGATGCGCAGGACGCCACCAATCCGCCGCCGCGTCACCCCATCGTGTTCACGGGGAGTTCCTCGTTCCGGCTGTGGAAGGAGCTGCCCGAGGATTTTCCGGGGCTTCGGGTGATGAACCGCGGATTCGGTGGCTCGCAGTTGAGTGATGTCAGCGAGCACTTCGAGCGCCTCATCCTGCGTTATCGTCCCCGTCAGGTGGTCCTGTATTGCGGTGGCAATGACTTGGCGGCGAAGAAGCCGGTGGCGGAGGTGGTCGCCGACTTGAAGGCCGTGGTGAACCGCATCCACCGGGAGCTGCCACGGACCCAGGTCGCGTTTGTCTCGATCGCCCTGAATCCGGCGCGCTGGGACCAACGCGAGAAGGTCGTCGCCGCCAACGCGGCTATCGCCGAATTCATGGGACAGGATCCGCGCCGGCGCTACGTGGACGTGACTGCCGCGATGCTGGGACCCGATGGCCTGCCTAAGCCGGACATTTTCGTGGCCGACCGCCTGCACATGAATCGCAAGGGCTACGAACTGTGGAAGCCGATCATCGGGCCGGTGTTGGTGAAATGACCCGGAGCTATGGGATTCGCCCCGGAGGGCGCACGCCATTGCCGGTGCGCCGGGTCAGCGAATCGCCCAAGTCCTGACGCGCATCTTCCGCGAGCGAAAGCATTCGGGTCAGCACCGTTGGGTGCGCCGCGGCGACGTTCCTGGTTTCACCGGGGTCGGCACGAAGGTCGTAAAGCTCCAAGCCGACAGGCAGGGCACGGTAACGGACCGGGATGCCGCCCGTCGCCCGCGGTTGGTGGCTCACCGAACGGGCGGTGTGGGGTAGCATCAGCTTCCAATCGCCACTGCGAACCGCCTGAAGCTCGCCCGTGTTGTAGTAGAAGTAGTAGGCAGGATGCGGGTTCGTGGCGCCGTGCTGGCCGGCCAGCACGGGCCAGACATTGCGGCCGTCGATCGGATGATCGGGCAGGGGGGCCCCGACGACCTGAGCGATGGTCGGCAGGAGGTCGATGGTCATCAGCGGGGTTTCCGACACCCGGCCGACGGGGATCTTTCCGGGCCAGCGCATGAGGCAGGGTTCGCGCACACCGCCCTCGAAGACGGTTCCTTTCCCTTCACGGAAAGGACCGGCTGAACCGGCGTGGTCGCCGTAGCTGAGCCAGGGACCGTTGTCCGAGGTGAAGATGACCCAGGTGTTTTGCTCTAGGTTGAGCCGCCGAAGGGTCGAAAGGACTTGGCCGACCGACCAGTCGATCTCGGAGATGACGTCGCCGAACAGGCCGCGGCGGGTCCTGCCCGCAAACTTGTCGCTGGCGAACAGCGGCACGTGCGGCATGGAGTGCGCGAGGTAGAGGAAAAACGGCTGTGCCCGGTGCTCCTCGATGAAGCGGACGGCGTGTTCCGTGTATTGGGTCGTGAGTTGACGTTGGTCCGGCATCTCCTGGATCACCTCCTCGTCCTGGATCAGCGGGAGCGGTGGGTAGGTTCCCTGGGCGGCTTCCGGATGGTTGGGCCACATGTCGTTCGAGTAGGGGAGCCCGAAATAGCGGTCGAAGCCGTGGCGCGTCGGCAGGAACTGCGGCGCACGCCCCAGGTGCCACTTGCCGACAATTGCCGTCGCGTAACCCCGGCCCTTGAGCACTTCAGCCAACGTGGTTTCGTCGGCGCTGAGCCCGGTCCTGGAATTGGGTCCCAAGGCGCCGTGGATGCCGATCCGGTTCGCGTAGCAACCGGTCAGGATCGAGGCGCGGGCGGCCGAACAGACCGGCTGGGCGGTGTAGAAGCTGGTGAACTTCGTGCCTTGTTTGGCCAGGCGATCCACGTTCGGGGTGCGGTAGCCTTGGGCGCCGAAACAACCAACATCCGCATAGGCGAGGTCGTCGCAGAAGATGAGGACGACATTGGGCGTGGCCGCCTGGAGCAGCGTGACAAAGGTGAACCCAATGCCAAGCAGGAGCAGGCGGCCGATGACGCGACGCAGCATGGCGGTGAGTCTGCGCCCGACTGGAAGGACAAGGCAAACGCGGGCGGCGGCGGGAACGGTGAATTTGTCCGCTTGGCCCTCGGCGGGTTTTTCCCCATGCTGTCCGCGGTGATTCAAACGGCGGAAGAGTTAAAAAGTCTCGCAGAGCGGATTCAGGCTGCCCCTTGGGTAGGGGTGGATACGGAGGCGGACAGCCTCCATGCCTACCCGGAGAAACTGTGCCTGGTGCAGATTTCGATCCCGGGCGAGGAGGTGCTGGTTGATCCGCTCGCCGATTTGCACTTGGAGCCCCTCTGGGAGGCTTTCGACCGGCACGAACTCATCTTCCACGCCGCGGATTACGACCTGCACCTGCTGTTCACCGGCCACCATTTCAGGCCGACGGCCATTTTCGACACGATGTGGGCGGCCCGTCTGCTCGGGGAACCGAAGTTTGGGCTCAACGACGTGCTCCAACGGTTGGTTGGGGTCACATTGGAGAAAGGCGCCCAGAAAGCCGACTGGGGGAAACGCCCGCTGACTCCCCGCATGGTGGCCTACGCGCTCAACGACGTGAAATACCTGCGGCCGTTGCAGGAGAAATTGGTCGAGCGCCTACAGGAAGCGGGCCGGCTCGAGTGGCACCGGCAAATTTGTGCCCGGCTGATTGCCGATGCCGCCCAACCGTCGAAGCCAGACCCCGACGCCGTCTGGCGCATCAAGGGACACGACGTGCTGGACGACACGGGCTTGGCGGTTTTGCGGGAACTTTGGCATTGGCGGGAAAAGGATGCGCTGCGCACGGGGCGTCCGCCGTTCTTCATCCTCAAGCACGAGACCCTGAGCGAAATGGCCGCGCAGGCCAGCGCTGCGGGAGTTCGCGCGGTGCGTTTGCCGCCGTATCTGACGTCCAAACGCCGGGCCGGGGTGTTGGATGCCGTCAAGGCAGGTCTTGCCGTGCCGGAAGATGGTCGGCCTAAGCCCCTGCGGGTGCGGATGCGGCGCATGACCCGGGCGGAGTTGGATTACGCCGAGCAATTGCGGGAGCGGCGCGATGCGCGGGCCAAGGAACTGAAAATTGACCCGACCATCGTGGCGGCCCGGGCGACGTTGTTCGCCTTGGCCCGGAACGACGAGGAAGAATTGGCACGGCTGCTCCCTTGGCAGCGTGAGATCCTCAGGTTGGACGGCGATGTGCCCGCTGCGCCGGCAACCGCGGAATCCTGACCCGAAACTGGGTGGTCCGAAGCACGGCTTGAACCGCGCACCCCATGGATGGCACGGTGAACGCGCCCCCATGAAACGCGTATTGACTGTGCTCGCCATGCTTGTTGCCACCATGTCCGGCGTTGCGGATGCCCAGCCGCCGGTGCCCCTCTGGCCTGCCGGTGCGCCCGGTGCGCTTGGCGGGGGAACCAACGATGTGCCGGTCGTCACTCCCTATTTGCCGGATCCGGCGAAAGCGACCGGCGCCGCGATCGTGGTGTGCCCGGGCGGCGGCTACGGTGGATTGGCCCAGCATGAGGGTAATGACTACGCCTTGTTCCTGAATCGCGAAGGGGTCGCCTGTTTCGTGCTGAAATATCGGCTGGGCTCACATGGCTACCGGCATCCGGCGATGCTCCAGGATGCGGCCCGGGCGGTCCGGTGGGTGCGGGCCAACGCGGCCACCTACAACCTCGACGTGAAGCGGATCGGGATCATGGGCAGCAGCGCTGGCGGACACCTGGCTTCCACCCTGATGACCCATTTCGACCTCGGCGATCCGAAGGCGGGAGATCCGGTTGACCGAATGAGCTCCCGGCCGGACCTGGGGATTTTGTGTTATCCGGTGATCACGATGGAAACGTTTGGCCATGCCGGTTCGCGACGCAACTTGCTCGGGGAATTCCCCACCGCAGAACAGCTCCAGTCTCTGTCGAACGAAAAGCAGGTTTCCCCGGGAACGCCGCCGGCCTTCCTGTGGCATACCTATGAGGATCAGGCGGTGCCGGTGCGAAATTCACTCGAATTCGCCGCCGCCTTGGAACGGCACGGGGTGCCGTTTGATCTCCACATCTACCGGCAAGGGCGCCACGGGATCGGTTTGGCGTCCAAGCCGCCCGAGTTCGCGAACCCGCACCCTTGGGCCGCCGACCTTGTGTATTGGCTGAAGGCCCAAGGCTTTGTGAAGTGACTTGGCGGTCGGCCAGGTCGGCCGGTCTTCGAATCAGCGAGCGCCGGCAGCGGCTTGATACGCGGCCTCAATCTTGTCCGCAGCCGTCGCCCAAGTGTGGGTTCTAGCTCGGATTTGGGCGGCTTCGCCGAGTTTACGGGCCAAGACCGGTTGCGCCAGCAGCCGGTCCAATGCCTCGGCCAACGCACCCGGATCGCCGACCGGAACCGTGAGTCCGTTTTGTTCCGGGATGATGAAGTCGCGCATGCCGCAGACTGGAGTGGTCACGACTGCCAATCCCAGCGCCGCGGCCTCGATCATTACCAAGGGTTGGCCTTCAAAGTAGGATGGCAGGACGAACACCGAGTGGGAGCGGTAGACGTCGATCAGGGCTTGGTTCCCGTCGACGCGAGGCATTACCCGAATTCGCGGCCGAACCGCCTCCGGAAACTCTGCCAAGATCTGCTCCGGCCCGGCATGGCAGCCAGCGATGGTCAGATGCTCCCCGGGATGTCGCCTCAGGGCCTCGCTGGCAGCGGGCACCAAGTCGAGGATGCCTTTCCGGTGCAACCAGCTTCCGAGGAACAGCAGTCCCTTTCGCGGAGTGGCTGCGGGCAACTCCAAGCCGGCGGCCAGAAACTCGGGTTCGACTCCGCTATGGTGCCGGGTGAGCCGGGTTCGCTGCACCCCCCGTCCCACCAAGTGTTCAACATCTTCCGAGTTGGAGCAGATGACATGGGCCGCGCGGCGGGTCGCATACATGGCCTGCCAGACTACCGTCAGCGGTGAGAACCGATTCTTGAGCGTGACGGGCAACCCCTTCTTGCGCTGATAGGCCAGGGTTGCGCGGTGCGACCGGTCTTCCAGGCCGTAGGAAAAGATCACCAACGGCGGAAGGCTGGCGCGGTTCCAAGCGTAAGCGGCGGATGCCGGTTCATGAATCTCGACGACATCGACCGGGCGCCCGTTCGCAATCCGTTGCCGAACCTGCTGCAAAATTCGCCGGGGAACCTGGAAGCGGCGGAACTGGGGCCGGCAGCTGACGTTCAGGTCTTCGCAGAAGAGGTATTCCACCCGATGCCCCCGGCGGATCAGCTCGTCACCGGTTGAGTGCATGGTGCGGCTCATGCCGCCGGAACGATTGTTCGTTACGTCGGCAATGCGGAGGACTCGAAGCGGTGAATTCATCCGGCAAGGCGGCCGGACAACCGGAACCGCAGGGACAGGCTACCCGCGGCAGATTCCTGACAGCCAGCGCAATTCTGTGGCTGCGCGTTGACGCGGTGGGTGCGGATTGAAACGGTTTCGCCGTTGCGAATCCTGCTGATCAACGATGGTGCCAGTCCCCACACCGGGGGAATGAACCGGATGGTGGTGGAGACCTGTTCCGGGCTGATGCGCGCGGGGCACGAAGTGGCGATCGCCTACCACGACACGCATCCGGCCACCGTGTCGTGCCAGGTTTTTCACGTGCCCGAGGCCCAGCCTATGCCGGCTCGCAAGGGGGCACTGGATGCCGCTATCGCGAAATTCCAGCCGGAGGTCATTCACAATCACTCGACCAAGATACTGCCCTTGTTGCCCGCACTGTCGGAGCGATTTCCCCTGGCCACGTTCTGCCATGACCAAAGCCTGTTCTGCTCGGGCGGGGATCGTAGCTTCCGGGGGTGGCAGCCTTGTCACCGCCCGCATGGGCTTGGTTGCCTCGCTTGGCATTATCTGGGCGGCTGCGGAGGCAAGGATCCCCGGAATAACTGGAGGCTTTGGCGCACCATTCCCGACCGGATGACGGCTTGGGGACTCCCGAGAACCCGGATGCAGGTGGCGTCGAAGTTCATGCGGTCCGGGCTGCTGGAAAACCGCTTCCCGGCCGAACGGATTGATTTGGTGCCCCTTTTTGCCGAGCAGCCCCCGGAGACCGGTGTGGCCATTGAAGCCAAATTGCTTTTGGTGCCCGCGCGACTAGTCCGCTCCAAGGGCGTGGACCTGGCCCTACGGGCATTTGCTCAACTGGCAATTCCCGGCGCGCGCCTCGTCGTAGCCGGCGCCGGACCGGAGCGGGAACCCTTGGAACGGCTGAGCCGCCAATTGGGCACTGTCGGACAGGTTCTCTTCACTGGGGAACTGTCGCCCGACGGGTTGGCAGACTGGTATGCCCGGGCGGGACTTGTCTTGTTCCCGGTCCTCCGCCCGGAGCCGTTTGGCCTTGTCGGTGTGGAGGCTTTGGCACACGGGAAGCCCATTGTGGCCGTGGCCGGCGGCGCAGTGGAGGAATGGCTGTGGCCGGGTGAAACCGGTCTGCGGGTGGACGAACGAACCCCGGAGGCGTTCGCGGCGGCCGTCCGCGAGTTGCTGCTGTCGCCGGAACGCTGCGCCGAGATGGGCGCCGCGGCCAAGGCCCGCTACGCTTACTTTCATCCGTCAGCCTATGTAGAGCGTTTGATGGCAGCGTTTGAGCGGACGATCCAGTGGCACCGCGACATTGCGCGGTGATCAGCGTCAGAGCGGCGTGTTCATCTGCCGGCTCAAGCGGGCGCTGAACTCTTGGGCGGCATTGTAGCCGGAGAGGCGCAACTTGGTCTGGAAAGCGGCGACTTCGACCAAGTTTCCCAGATCTCGGCCGGGGCGAACCGGGATTTCCATGTGCGGGACGTCGATGCCGAGAATGGACTTCTGCTTCTGCTCCAGGCCAAGGCGATCGACTTCCTCGACGTCTTCCCAGCGCTTCAAGGTGACCACCAAGTCCACACGTTTGTCGTGCCGGATGGCTGCCACCCCGAACATGGCCGCGACGTCGATCAGCCCGATGCCGCGGACCTCCATCATGTTTTGGCCGAGCTCCTTGGAGCTTCCGAAGAGTTCCGTGCCTTCCTCCACGCGCAGCTGGACCACGTCATCGGCCACGAGGCTGTGGCCCCGCTCCAGCAGGCCGAGCACCGCCTCGCTTTTGCCGATGCCGCTCTCGCCCTGAATGATCACGCCCACCCCCTGCACGTCCACCATGCAGCCGTGCAACTGGCCGCGCGGGGCGAACAGATTTTCGAGGGCCAGCGTCGCCCGGCTGATAAATTTCATCGTGATCAGCGACGTGGTGAACAGCGGCACGTTGTTCGCCTCGGCCGCTTGGACGAACAGTTTGTCGGGCTTCAGGTCGCGGCACTGGGCCAGGCAGGGAATCCGGTGGCGGAACAGTTCCTGGATTCTCCGGGCCCGAAGGTCGGGGGCCAATGAACGGAGGTAGGCGGTCTCGACGTTGCCGATGACCTGGACGCGTTTCGGGGCGAAGTAGCGTTCGAACCCGGCGAGAGCGAGGCCGGGCCGGTTGACGGTCGGCTCCCGGATGACCCGTTTGAGGCCGTCGGCGCCGGCCATCAGTTTCAGGCCGAGATCCGTGCGATGCTGGTGGTAGAACTTCTCGACGGTGACCTGGATTTCGCTCATGGCGTCAGAGGTTGAAATCGGGCCCAAGGTAGATTTGCCGAGCCTTCGGATCGTCCACCATGCGGGTGGCTTCGCCGGCGTAAACAACCTCGCCCTTGTGGATCAGATAGGCGCGATCCACGAGCTTCAGGGTCTCCCGGACGTTGTGGTCGGTGATCAGCACTCCTAGGCCGCGATCCCGCAGGCGGCGGATGATCTTCTGGACCTCGTAAACCGCGATGGGGTCGATGCCGGCAAATGGCTCATCGAGCAGCAGCAATCGAGGGCTGGTGACCAGGGCGCGGGTGATTTCCAGCCGGCGCTTTTCGCCGCCACTGAGCTGGTAGGCGTAACTCTTTGCTAACGGCGTGAGGTCGAGCTCCTCCAGCAGGCTCTTTAGCCGTTTGGCCCGCTCCTGACGGTCGCTTTCGCAAACCTCCAGGATCGCGAGGATGTTCTGTTCGACGGTCAGTTTGCGGAAAACGCTCGGTTCCTGGGTGAGGTAGGCGATGCCTTCGCGGGCCCGCAGGTGCATCGCAAGCCGGGTGATGTCTTTGTCCCGGAACTGCACTTTCCCTTCGTCGGGACGCACCTGCCCCACCACCATGCTGAAGGTGGTGGTTTTGCCGGCACCGTTGGGCCCGAGCAGTCCGACAATTTCCCCGGCGTCGACGTGGATCGACACGCCGTTGACCACGCGTCGGCCGGAGTAGGTCTTGGCCAGTTTCTCGACGGTTAGCAGCCGATTCGGTTGGGAAGCTGGAACGGACACAGGGCAGGCAGGCTATTTGGCGGCCGGGGTGGCGCTGCTGTTGGGCGCGAAGAAGCCGCCTTTGGGCAGCTTGCCGGGTTTGAAACGAGTGCGGTGATTGCCCTTCAGCTCGAACCGCTCGTTGCTGCGGTTGTAAATGATCACGTCCGCCTCGGCGACCAAGTCAGGCCCCTCGAAGCGGGGTTGGACGCCGGTGGGAGACTTCGCCAACGTCACCAAGTTGCTGGTGCCGTCGAAGATCGCCTGGTGGGCAAATGCGGTATTGGTGAGGGCCGGCCGGCCGGCGGTCGCCGGTTGGACGAGCAGGAGCACGACGTTGGTGCTGGCGACGATCTGGTCGAGTTTGTTCCCTGTGCTCAGCTGGATTTGGAAGTCCTCGCACCGCAGGTCCAGCGTGCCGGGAGAGTTCAAGTGCACCCGGCCCCAGTAGTGCAGGCTATTGGCCTTCTGATCATATATGGAGGCATCGGAAGTGATTTCCGAGGTGACCAGATCATCCGTGGCGGCCTGGGCCCAGGCATCGGTGCCGGCGAAGGTGGCCAGCAACAGGGCGGTGAATCGTTTCATGGAAGCTCGGAAGCGGTTCATTTCTGGGGACGGCCAAAGGGATTCATCCGAATTGTGGAATGGACGCTATTGGAAAGCACCAGGCGTCCATTTTCGTGGTCCCACGAAAAACCGACACCCCCGTGCGTAAAGCGTCCGCCGGCCTGGGAAATCCGGATTGGGCCCGCCGATGAGGCGCTCTTGGTGGTCAGGTTCAGCAGGCAGTCCGGGGCTTCGCCAACCAAGTCTGGCGTCTCGTCCTCGCGAAAGGTCTCCACCCGGAAATCGCGGATGCGGACGACGGAAGGGGAAATTGCCTCGGTGCCGGAGCCCTTGAACCACAGGTAGGTTCGCCCATCCTTCTTGAAGGGCATGCTGAAGCCGCCCGCACCGCCGCCGGCCGGGCCTTGGGCGCGTGACGTGGGCAAGGCAAGCAGGGCCACGAGGGCGACCAAGGATGCGGGCAACTTCACGGTGACGCAGTGTTGTTGGCGGGCGGCGGCGTTAGGAAGCGAATTTCGCCAGCAAAGCCGGCCAACGCCCCTGCGCTTTCAGGATGTGCTCCACGACTTCGCGGACCGCGCCATAGCCGCCGCGGGCTTGGGTTACGAGTTGGACCGCATTTCTCACGGACTCATGCGCATCGGCGGGCGCCGCGGCAAACCCGGCCCGCTTGAGCACACCCAGGTCGAGCACGTCGTCGCCCATGAAGCTGACCTCGGTCCAGTCGTGGCCGGTCTTCGCCAGCAATTCCTCCACGGCCTCCACCTTCGGGGCGGGCGATTGGTGCAGGAAATCAATGCCCAGATCCTCGGCCCGGGCGGTGGTGGCGGCGGAAGGGCGGGCGGACACGAAACCAACCTTGATGCCTTCCTGCTGGAGCAGCTTGAGCCCGAGCCCGTCGCGTATGTCGAAGCGCTTCAGCTCGGTGCCGCCGGCGCCCATCAGGACGCTGGCGTCGGTCAGCACTCCATCCACGTCGGTCAGGAACAGGCGAATCCTCCGGAGCCGCGGCCGTAGGTCAGCAGTCAGTAACATCGGCGCGAGCTAAGCAGGAACTTGTCCCGCGGCAAACAGGCGTTGTGGGGCAGCCGGAGCATGGCGGCCGCGGCCGGCTGCCTTTATCGGGGTAGCGCCTAGCCGGGTGCCCGCCAGCCGAAGGGGCAGGGAACCCATTTTTCACCGTCGACGGGAACGGCATTGACCCGGTGGCGCCCGCTTCCAACACTCCACGGAAATGAGTTCGCAAGTTCCCGCCGGTCTTCGCTACGCCAAGTCTCACGAATGGGTCCGCCTCGAAGGGGACGTTGCCACGGTCGGCATCACCGACCACGCGCAGCATGAGCTGACCGACGTGGTGTTCGTGGAATTGCCGGCGGTCGGGCGCAAGGTGGCCGCCGGCGAAGCCTGCGCCGTGGTGGAATCCGTGAAGACGGCAAGCGACATCTATTCGCCCATCGCCGGCGAGGTCATCGCGGTGAACGCCGCCGTCAGCGACAATCCGGCGTTGGCGAACACCGCCCCGTATGGCGACGGATTCTTCTTCAAGCTGAAGGTCAGCAATCCGGACGAAGTTTCCGCCTTGCTGACGCCCGAAGCCTATTCGGCGCAAATCGGAGCCTGAACGATTCCGCCGGCTACGGCCGCGCGCACCGGACCGCGGTCCCGCCGCGTGATTTGTTTCCCACGCCCGGCTTCCCATCCGGTCGAAGTTGCGCCCACACTCGCGCGCATGTCCCGACTGGACCGTCGCGAATTCTTGGCCGCTACCGTTCTCGGCGGGGCGGTCACCTTGGCCGGTTGCGCCACTTCCGCCCCCGTCGTCCCGCTGAAACCGTTCGGCGGTATCATCGACACCCACACTCACTTCTACGATCCGCGGCGCGTCCAAGGGGTGCCGTGGCCGCCCAAGGACGACGCGGTGCTCTACCGGTCGGTGCTGCCGAAAGAATACCGGGAGCTCGCACAACCGCACGGCGTCGTGGGCACCGTTGTGGTGGAGGCCAGTCCATGGGTGGAGGACAACCAGTGGTTGCTGGATCTTGGCGCACGCGACCCGCTCATCGTGGGCGTGGTCGGCAACCTGAAGCCGGGCGAACCGGAGTTTGCCGCCCACCTGAATCGCTTCGCCCGGAACCCGCTGTTCCGCGGCCTCCGCATCGGCAACGACTCGCTCCAGCAGGCCAAGCCGGGTTCCAAGGTGTTCGAGGATCTCCGGCGTTTGGCGGACCTGGACATGGCGCTCGACGTCCTGATTCCGCCCGACCAATTTCCCGCCGCCGCCCAGTTGGGACGCGACCTGCCATCGTTGCGGATCATCGTGGATCACTGCGCCAATGCCCCGGTGGGGGAACGACCGCCCAACGACTGGTTTGGCGGTCTCGCCGCCGGCCATTACGCCGACAACCTGTCGATCAAGGTCAGCGGACTGGTGGAAGGCACGGGACGCCGCGGCGGCCAGGCGCCGACCGACCCGCAGCATTACCTGAAGGTGATCGACTGGTTGTGGCGGCCGTTCGGCGAAGATCGCCTGATCTACGGCAGCAACTGGCCGGTCTGCACCCATTTCGCGTCGTATGCGACCGTGCAGCAGATCGTGGAATCGTTCTTCGCCGGCAAAGGCGAACGGGTCGCCGCGAAGTATTTCCACGAGAACGCCGCCAAAGCCTACAAGTTCGTGAAGCGTTGAACCTGCCCGCTCGTCCGCAAACTCCGACATGTCCATGAGGAACGCCCGTCGCCCCGTTTCAGACCACCGCGTCGGTTGCATCCAGAGTTTCCTACGTCCCGCCGTGGTGCCATGGACATGGTTGGTCGGGTTGTTCTTGGGCATTCTCCCAGCCGCGGCCGAGCGCACTCCGTGGACCACTTCCCGGATCGTCGGCTCGCCGGAGCCGCCGCTGGCGTGCCGGGTTGAACGCGCCTTCCCCAAACTTAACTTCAACGAGCCCGCGGGCTTTGTTTACGAACCCGTCACCAAGCGGTGGTATGTGGGCCAACTGAACGGCCAGTTGCTGTCGTTCCCGGACCGCGAGGACGTCGAACGGACCGATGAGGTGGGCAATCTGCGCTCCCGCCATCCGAAGCTGGGACAGTTCCTCGACTTCACTTTTCACCCGGGCTTCGCCACCAATCGGTTGGTTTTTGTCGCGCTGTTCGAGTCGACGGGAACGACCAACAGCTGGGTGCTGGCCCGCTACCAGTTGACCGCCACGGAACCGCCCCAGCTCGATCTGGCGAGTGAAGCCATCATCCTGCGGACTTACGCGGGCGGTCACGACGGCGCCTGCATCCGGTTCGGCCCCGACGGGATGCTTTACGCCTCCATCGGCGACACCACGTCGCCCGAGCCGCCCGATGCCCGCAAGACCGGCCAGGATATCAGCGATCTCCAGGCGTCCATCCTGCGCATCGATGTGGACCATGCCGACGCCGGCTTGGCCTACCGGATTCCGGCCGACAATCCGTTCGTGAACCGCTCCGGTGCCCGCGGCGAGGTTTGGGCCTATGGCTTCCGCAATCCCTGGCGCATGGGCTTCGGCGACAATGGAGTGCTCTGGGTCGCCGACGTGGGCTGGGAACTGTGGGAAACCGTCCACCGCGTCACCGCCGGCTACAATGGCGGCTGGGCCATTGTCGAAGGGCCGAATCCCGCCGTCCGCAATGACGTGAAGATCGGGCCGACCCTCATCGCCAAACCGGCGGCCAGCCACGCGCATAGCGAGGCGTCGTCGATCACGGGCGGCGTGGTTTACCGGGGCCAGCGGATGGCGCGGCTTGCCGGGCAGTTCATCTATGGCGACTGGGAGACCGGGAAAATCTGGGCGCTGGCCGACCGCCCGGACGCCTTGCCGGAGGAACTGGTGGACACCAGCCAACGGGTCGTCGCCTTTGCGAACGACCGGAACGGCGAGGTGCTGTTTGCCGACCATTCATCCAACTGTGGCCTTTACCGGCTGGTGCCCAATGCGGACGCGGGCAAATCCAGCGACTTTCCCCGCCGGCTGAGCGAAACGGGGCTGTTTGCCGACACTGCGAAACAGGAACCGGCTCCGGGCGTCGAGCCCTACAGGGTCACCGTGCCTCGCTGGGCCGATGGCGCGCTGGGCGAACGCTGGATCGCGATTCCCGGCAAGGGTGTTCAGCGGGACAAGCAGTTCCCCCGCAACAGCGTGCTGGCGAAGACCTACTCGCTCGAACTCGAATCCGGCAATCCTGCCTCCAGGCGGCGTCTGGAAACCCAGCTTCTCCATTTCAACGGCGAGGCATGGGCAGCCTACAGCTACCGGTGGAACGAGGAGCAGACCGACGCGGAGCTGGTCCCCAAGGACGGCGCAAACGCCACGCTGACTGTGAAGGATCTCGGCGCCCCCGGCAGCACGCGGGAGCTGAATTGGCGCTTCTTCAGCCGATCCGAATGCCTCCGTTGCCATAACCCGTGGTCGGGCAATGCGCTCGGATTCAATCTGGAGCAATTGCTGCACACCACAGGTGAAGGGACCGAGTTCAAGCGTCTCGTCCAGCGTGGAGTCGTGGCGCCGGCGGACACCGCGGAGCGTGCCCAATTGGCGGCGTTCGGTGATCCCGTGGCGCCGCTGGGAGCGCGCGCCCGTTCCTGGCTCCACGCCAACTGCGCCCATTGTCACCGGTTTGGCGCAGGTGGCAGCGTCGCGAGCTTCTTCAACTTCGACACCAAACTCAGCGAGTCCCGCCTGCTCAACTACCCGCCGGCTCGCGGCACCTTTGGCCTCACGGACGCCAGTGTCATCAAGCCCGGACTGCCCGAACGCAGCACACTCTGGTTCCGGCTCAACACCGAGGGGCAGGGGCACATGCCGCACCTCGGTAGCCGCACCGTGGATGAAGACGCCTCCCGCCTGCTGGCCGAGTGGATCGAATCCCTCGCCCCCGACGCACGGCGGGCCACCCCGGAGTTTAATTCCACCACCGGCGCCCTGGCCGCCCTGCGCGCCGCGCAACAGGACGCAGCGAAATTGCCCGGCTATGTAGCCCAGGCCCGCAAGTCCACCAATGCCTTTGTCCGTGACCTGTTCGAGCGATTCCTGCCGGCCTCGGAACGTCGCCACGTCCTCGGCGCCGACTTCGACCCACGGTTGGTGTTGGCGCTGAAAGGCGATGCGCGCCGTGGCGGCGAACTGTTCCACGGCGAATCCGGCCCGCAGTGCGCCCGCTGCCACGTCGTGGTCGGCCGCGGACGGACCTACGGCCCGGAGCTGACCGGCTTGGTTCGCAAGTTCCCACGGGCGGCCGACGTGCTGGACCACATCGTGAATCCGGCCAAGCAAGTTGCCCCCGAGTTCCAGCTCCATCTCGTGGAGACGCGCGACGGCGAAAGCCTGAGCGGCTTTGTGCAGGGGAAGGCCGCCGACGGACTCCAGCTGCGGATTGAATCCGGCGAGTTGAAATCACTGAAGGGTTCGGCAATCGCCTCGGATGTCCCGGTGGCGGGTTCCGCCATGCCGGAAGGACTGCTCGCCAACCTCACGGCCCAGGAAGCGGCAGATCTGCTGGCCTATCTGGTAGGTGCCCGGGACTAACCGTGCGGATGAATCAAATGGATCGAGTTGTTCTGAACCTTGTTGTTCTCCGGTGTAACCATTTGGACCGGGCAGTGAAGTTTTATTCCCGTTTAGGCCTGGAGTTTCGTCTCCACCGGCATGGTCAAGGCGTTGAACATTATGCGGCTGAGCTGAATGGCGGAGTTTTTGAGCTGTATCCGCTTGCGGCTGGAGGCCCAAGTAGCGTTGGCGCCCGGATCGGCTTTGGCGTCGCCGATATCGACTCGGTAGTCGCAGCCCTTGCCGATTCTCCCGGAGCGGTTCTTTCCCCGCCCGCAGATTCTGAGTGGGGACGCCGGGCCGTCGTTGCTGACCCGGATGGACACAAAGTGGAGTTGCTTCAAAAATGAGGAATCGAAGTTGCTGGCAGGTGGATTGGACGTCGAGACTCGCCACGGTTTTGCCCCAGAAGCCGCCAAATGCTTTAGAGTATCCGGACGGATCGCGGATCAGAAAAACAACGGTCCGAAGGTGCTGTGTTTCCGCCTCCGTTGTCGCCAGCTTCATCATCGGGGCTGCTGCCGAACCGCTCGGCAATCTCTCGCCGGCTGAGGCCTTGAACGCGTTCGAAACGGAACCCGGCTTCACGGTCGAACTGGTCGCCGCCGAACCGCTCGTCGTGGACCCCGTGGCGCTCGCCTTCGATGAAAACGGCCGGCTCTACGTCGCCGAGAACCGGGATTACCCGCTGGGAGCGCCCGACGGCAAACCGGCCGGCATCGTAGCGTTGCTGGAGGACTCGGATGGCGACGGCCGCATGGACAAGCGGACCGAGTTCGCCACGGGAATTGGCTTCCCGAATGGCGTCATGTGCTGGCGCGGCGGCGTGATCGTCACGGCCGCTCCCGACGTGCTTTGGCTGGCGGATTCGGACGGTGACGGCCGGGCCGACCGACGCGAGGTGCTGCTCAGCGGCTTTTCGCTCGGCGGGTCGTCGCAGTTGCGGGTAAACGATCCCACCTTGGGGCCGGACGGGTTGGTTTACTTCGCGGGCGGCCTCAGCGGCGGATCCGTGTTTTCACCCAAACATCCCGAGGTGAAGCTGGACCTCGGGCGCGGCGACGTCCGGTTGAACCCCGGCACCGGGGAAATCGAGCTGACTGACGGCAAGTCCCAGTTCGGACTGGCGTTCGACGACGCGGGCAACCGCTTTGCCTGCATGAACCGGGTGCCGGTCCAGCACGCGCCCCTGCCGGCCAAGGTGCTGGCGCGGAACCCGGCGGTCGTGTCGCCCGGGCCGTTGCAGGACTGCCCTGAAATGGTGCCCAATCGCCTGCTGGTGAAGCACCACAACTCCGGCGCGCGGCTGTTCCCGATCAGCGGCAACGTCACCACCGCCGACAGTCATGAGGGCACCTACAGCGCGGCGTGCGCGGTGCACATTTACCGCGGCACCGCCTTGCCGCCGGAGTATCACGGCGCGGCGTTTTCGTGTGACCCGACGGCCAACTTGGTGCGAGGCGATCGCCTCGTGCCCGTGGGCGGCAGTTTTGCGGCGCAGCGTATCCACGACGGCACCGAGGCGTTTCGGTCGCGGGACAACTGGTTCCGCCCCGTCTTCCTCGCCGACGGCCCGGACGGTGCGCTCTACGTCGCCGACATGTATCGGGGTGTGATCGAACATCCCGTGTATCTGCCGGACGAGGTGCGGAAGCGCAGCAACTTCGACCTCGGCAAAGACAAGGGACGCATCTGGCGCCTGCGGGGCAGCCACCAAGGAACAGGCATTCGGACGTCTGGTTTGGCGACGAACGTCACCGGGGTGGTGAACGCCTTGGCCGCGGAAACGCCCTGGAAACGGGACACCGCGGCGCGACTGCTCCGGGAACGCATGCCCGCGGAAATGGTGCCCGCCCTGCTGACAAAATTTCCCCGGCCCACCGGCGACGATAATCAGTTGAGCAAGCTGCCGCGCTACGCCGAAACCAGCGCCGCGCAGTCCGCAGCGGCCGCGGGTCGGGCACACGCGCTAAACCTCCTGACCGGGGCCATCGGTTGGACCGAGGCGAACTGGGCCAAGGCCCCTTCGCCCAAGGATCCGCCACCTGGGTTGGAAAAACAGCGCCTGCTAGAAGTCGTCTTCGCCCTCATGGTCGGATCGCTGGACGAGTCACCGGCCGTCCGCCAGACGGCGTTTCGGCACCTCGGGCTGGCGCCGGGTCTCTCGATCAGCGATCGCTTGATTGAACTGTGGTCGCTCGACCCTAACCCGACCGTCCGGCTCCAGGTGGCGGTCATGCTGGGACATTGGGACGTGTCCGGCCGGATCGAGGGCCTGGGGCGGATTGCTCTGTTGGATGGCGCCGACAAATGGACTCGCGCCGCGATCCTGAGCGGATTGAAGGGCAACGAACTGCACTTCCTGGACAAGCTGATGGAGAATCCGGCCGCAGCGCCCCATCCGGACTTCATGTTTGCGCTCGGACGCCTGCTGGACGGTGGCCCGCGGGATTTGGGGCAACGTCACTGGACTTGGATGGGTGGGCCCGGCAGCGACTGGAAATTCGCCCTGTGGGCCGGCGTGGCCGAGGGCTTACGAGGCGGTGGCCCAGCCGTCCCAACGGACGTATTGGCCGAGCGGTTTGGCCTGGAGCCCAAACGGGTCCGCGACCTGAACATCATGGCCGCGCACACCTTGGCGGATAGCCTGGCTCCGTTGGCAACCCGGTTGGCAGCCCTGCGTTTCCTCGGTGAATTTCCCGGTGATTTCGACCGTGGGCGGCTGCTTAACGTGGTCACTCCGGACGAACCCTTGGAGCTGCAACGCGCCGCCGTGACGTTGGCCTGCCGGCCCGGCCCATTGAACTGCGCCCCAGAACTGCTGGGCGGTCGGTTTTGGGCAAAGGTTGCCCCGGCCGTCCAAGCGGTGGCGGTGGCCGGCTTGCTGTCGGCGACCACCAATCATCCCGCGCTGATCACCGCCGTGGAACAAGGCGTCATTCGGGCAGCGACGTTGCTGCCGGCCCAACGCGAGCAGTTGCGGAAATCGCCGGACGAAAGCGTGAGCCGCCGCGCTGAGGCCCTGTTTGCCGCGGCCGTTCCGAGCGACCGCAAGGCGGCGTTTGAGGCGGCCAAGGCAAGCCTGAGGCTGCAGCCGGTGCCGGCGAACGGGCACGCCGTGTTCACCCGGCTGTGCGCGGGCTGCCACCGGTTCAACCGGGAGGGGGTGGCGGTGGGCCCGGACCTGTTCGACATCCGCAACCAGTCGAAGGAAACCATCCTGCTTCACCTCGTGATTCCCGAGCAGGAGGTTGCGCCGCAATTCCTGGCCTACGACGCCACCACGACCGATGGCCGGAGTTTCACCGGACTGCTCGCGGCGGACGGTGCCGGGGCGATCATCTTGCGGCAGGGGCAGGGACTGGAGGAAACGATCCCGCGGAGCCAGCTCAAGGGTTTCGCCCCGAGTTCCCTCAGCCTGATGCCGCAAGAGCTCGAAAAGGCCATGACCGGGCAGGAACTGGCGGACCTGCTCGCCTACCTCCGCGGGGAAGGCGAGTAGCCGGGCCTCGGTGTCGGCGCAGTTGTGGCCCAGTTTGGACGGCGGCGGGACAAATCGTTAGAGACAACCCCGGGGCCTTTCTCGTAATCTCCCCGTAACCACGGCTGTTCGGGGTATTCCCTCGTCGTGGCCTATCCGTCCCTAAGGCATGAAAGCATCTCCCGCATCCAAGCGTTCCGGCATCCTTGCCGGGGGCAATTGGATCATCGACCACGTCAAGACGATCGACACCTATCCCGCCCTCGAAACGCTGGCGAACATCAAGAGCGAGTCCAACGGCACCGGCGGCGCCCCTTACAATGTGCTCCTCGACCTGGCCAAGCTGGGCGTCGAGTTCCCGCTCCATGGGGCCGGCTTGGTCGGCAAGGACGCGGCCGGCGAGCTGATCCTGGCCGATTGCGCCAAGCACAAGATCGACACCAAGTTCCTGAAGCAGACGGCGGACGCGCCGACGAGCTACACTGACGTGATGACCGTGGCCGGCACGGGCAAGCGGACCTTCTTCCATCGCCGCGGGGCAAATGCCCTCTGGGATGCCAAGGATCTCGACTTCACCAAGACCAAGGCCCGGATCTTCCACCTCGGCTACCTGCTGTTGCTCGACAAGCTCGACGTGCCGAACAAGGAAGGCATCACGGGCGCCGCCAAGCTCCTCGCGGCCGCCCAGGCTGCTGGGATGAAGACCTGCGTGGACACCGTCAGTGAGTCCAGCGACCGCTTCAAGGCCGTCGTCACCCCGGCGTTCAAGCACTGCGATTACGCGATCATCAACGAATTCGAGGCCGCCGGGGTCACTGGCTTCAAGATCCGCAAGGAAGGCGTGCTGGACACCGTGTCCCTGCGTCACGCCGCCGGCGCCATCCTCCAGATGGGCGTGAAGGAACTGATCGTGATTCATTTCCCGGAAGGCTGCTTTGCCCGCACCCGCGACGGCAAAGACCACTGGCAGCCCTCCCTCAAGGTGCCGGACAAGCAGATTGCGGGCACCGCTGGCGCCGGTGACGCGTTCTGTGCGGGCGTTCTGCTCGGCCTGCATGAAGGCTGGGAACTCCAGAAGTCGCTGCTGACCGGCGTCTGCGCCGCCGCGGCCTCGCTTACGGACGCGACCTGCACCGGCGGCATGAAGCCGCTGGCCCAGGTCGAGTTGCTCAAGAAGAAGTATGGCGTCCGCCCGCCGCTGGAGCCGAACGAGGATGATTTCTAAGCAATCCCGCTGAATTCCGAACAGCCGCGCCGTTGGCGCGGCTGTTTGCTTTGGACCGCCATGAAATTCCTGGAAGCCCTGTTTACCCCGGCTGATTTTTCCTCGCTGGCGCAACGCGACCTGAGCCGGACCACCTGCGTCGTCTTCGATGTCCTCCGGGCAACTTCAACCATGCTGGCCGCGCTGGATCAGGGCGCGGAGGCGATGATTCCGTGTTTCGACCTTGAGGAGGCACTGGCCTGCCGGCGGCGGGACCCGGAAGTCCTGCTGGCCGGTGAGCGGGGTGGTTTTCGCATCGGTGCCGCGTTGACGGGCGGCGTCGAGTTTGACTTCGGCAATTCGCCCCGTGAATTCACCCGGGATCGTGTTGCTGGCCGGCGCATCGCCATCACGACCACCAACGGAACCCGGGCGCTCCGGGCCTGTGCGCACGCGCGGCAGGTGCTGGTCGCCTCGTTCGCCAATCTGGGCGCGATTACGGCCCGCCTGACCGCTGATCCGCCGGAACATCTTTGCGTGGTGTGTTCTGGCACCGGCGATCATACGTCCTACGAGGACGTGCTCGGCGCTGGTGCCTTGGCCGACCGGCTGTGGCCCGCACTTGGCGGGGCCAAGGTGGATGATGCGGCCCAAGTCGCGCGGAACTGTTTCCTCGCCGCCCGCGGAGATTTGGTCGGCGCGATGCAGTTTGCCCGAAACGGTCGCCGGCTCCTCAGTTTGCCCGACTTCGCCCCGGACGTGGCCCTGTGCCTCGCGACGGACCGGTTCGACTTTGCGGCCGTCCAACCTAGGGACGGCTTGGTTCGCCGGCTGTGAATCTGAACTGGCTTGTCGGCTCCGGGTGAGCCTGTCGGGTTGTGCTCCGGCGGGAACTGTCGTTAGCCTTCGGCAACACCTATGGCCACCATCGCAGTTCTCGGCACGTTCGACACCAAGGGCGAAGAGCACGGCTACGTCGCTGACCTTATCCGCCAGCGCGGACATCAGCCGTTCCTGATCGACGTCGGGACGTTGGAGGCGCCCAAGCTCCAACCCGATGTGCCGCGCAGCGAGATTGCGCTCGCCGCGCAGGCTGATCTGGCGGCCGTCGTGGCCCGGCGCGACCGCGGCGAAGCCGTCGCGGTGATGACAAAGGGCGCGCCCATCGTGCTGGCCCGCTTGCAACGGGAAGGCCGGATCGACGGCGTGATTTCGCTCGGCGGCGGCGGCGGCACGGCGATCTGTTCCGCGGCAATGCGGGCGCTGCCCGTTGGCTTCCCAAAGCTGATGGTGTCTACCCTCGCCAGCGGCAACACCGCGCCTTACGTCGGCGTGAAGGACATTGTCATGATGCCCAGCGTGGTGGATGTCGCCGGGCTCAACCGGCTCTCGCGCAAGCTGCTTGCCCAGGCGGCCGGCGCCATCTGCGGCATGGTCGAGGCGCGGGTTCCGGCCGGCGCCGCGGACAAACCGGTCATCGTCGCCTCGCAGTTTGGCAATACGACGCCGTGCGTGACCCATGCGCGGACGCTGCTCGAAGCCGCCGGCTACGAGGTCATGGTCTTCGCCGCGACCGGGAACGGCGGCCGGACGATGGAATCACTTATTGAGTCCGGAGTGGCTGCGGGTGTGCTCGACATCACAACCACCGAATGGGCGGACGAATTGGTGGGCGGCGTGCTCAACGCGGGGCCAACCCGCTGCGAAGCGGCCGCGCGCGGCGGCGTGCCGGCCATCGTGACCCCGGGTTGCCTCGACATGGTGAACTTCGGTGAGCGGGCCAGCGTGGCGGAGAAGTTCAACGACCGGCGCTTCTACCAGCACAACGCCCAGGTGACGCTGATGCGGACCAATCCCGAGGAATGCGCCGAGCTGGGCCGCATCTTGGCGGCGAAGTGCAACCTCTCGACCGGGCCGGTCAGCGTGCTGCTGCCCCTCCGTGGCATCAGCGTCATTAGTGCGCCGGGACAGCCTTTCCACTGGCCGGAAGCCGACGCGGCGCTCTTCGGTGAGTGGAAACGCCATCTGCGAACCGACATCCCGGTGCTCGAATATGACGGCAACATCAACGACCCTGCGTTTGCCGAACTGTGCGTGCGGGAGTTGATGAAGAACTTGGCCGTGAAGCGCTGAACTGCTTCCCGGCGCCGGCGGTCAATCCGCCAGCAGGAACTTGAGGTCGTCCAGCGACAGGCTCTGCGCGAACTTCTCCTCGCCGAGGATGTCGTTGGCGAGCTGCGACTTCTTGCCCTGGAGCGCGCGGATCTTCTCCTCAATGGAGTCTTTGATCAGCAGCCGGTAGGCGATGACCTTCTGCTGCTGGCCAATACGGTGCGACCGGTCGATGGCTTGGGCCTCCACGGCGGGATTCCACCACGGGTCGAAGAGCACCACGTAGCTGGCGGCGGTCAGGTTCAGGCCAAAGCCACCGGCCTTGAGCGAGATGAGAAACACCGACGCGCCTTCGTGGGCCTGGAATTGGCGGACGAGGTCGCCACGCTTCTCTGTGCCGCCGACGAGGTAATGGCTGGACCAGCCACGCTCGGTGATGCCGGCCCGGAGCAGGTCGAGCATTTCCACGAACTGCGAGAACACGAGCACCTTCTGGCCCTCTTCCATCAGCGGCTCGAGCGTTTCCATGAGTGCCTCGACCTTGGCGGATTCGGCCTTGGAATCCGGCTTGGCGAGTTTCGGGTGACAGCAGATTTGGCGCAGCCGGAGCAACGAGGTGAGGAAGTTGAAGCGGTGCTTGGCCAGGGCGGCGGGCGTATTGACGCGCAGCAGCATGGCCTGGGCGCGCTTCAGTTCGGCGCGGTAAAGCGTCTTCTGTTCGCCTTCGAGCTCGCAGAAAAGGTCTTCCTCGATGCGGTCGGGCAGGTCCTTGGCGACCTGCGACTTTGTGCGGCGCAGGAGGAAGGGCCGGACCCGGGCGCCGAGACGTTGGCGGGCGAGGGGGTCGGCCTTGGAGTCGAACAGCTTCTGGAACTCGTTCCGGTTCCCGAGGGCGCCGGGCATGGCGAAGCTCATGAGGCTCCAGAGATCGAGCAGCTTGTTCTCGATCGGCGTGCCGGAGAGCACGAGCCGGTGACGGGCCTTGAGCGCCCGCGCGAGTTGGGCGGTGATGCTCGTGGGGTTTTTGATGTATTGGCCCTCGTCGAGGATGATCGTGTGAAACTCCACCTGGCTCAGCGATTCGCCAACAATGCGGAGCTGGTTGTAGTTGATGATGTGCAGGTCGGCCGCGCCGATCAGGGCGGGCAGCGACTTCACCTCTTCGCCCGACCACGTGCGGACGCGCAGGTGCGGCACGAACCGGGCGGATTCCACTCGCCAGTTGTCGGTCACGGACTTCGGGCAGATGACCAGGAAGGGCGGTGGCCCGGACACGGGCGTGACCTCGGCGGCCTTCTTCTTGCCGCGGGCGGGTTTGGCCGGAGCCGCAGCAACGGGCTCGGCGGGGACCTCGATTGCGGCCGCATTGGCCCGACGTTCTTTGTCCTGCCACGCGAGCCAAGTCAGCGTCTGGAGCGTCTTTCCGAGACCCATGTCGTCGGCCAGGATGCCCCCGAAGCGATTCGCGGTGAGGTAGCAGAGGAAGTGGAAGCCGTCGCGCTGGTAGGGACGTAGCTCGGCGTTGACCTCCGTCGGAACTTCCGGTGTGACGCGGGCCTGAAGCTCGGCTGCGCGGCGTTGGATGAGTGCGAATTTCTCTTCGCCGACGAACTGCCGTGCGGCCGAATCGGCGAGCTGCAGGGCGTGCAATCGTTGCGGCTCGGAGGTCAGCTCGTGCGGGTTGATGCCTAGCTTGGCGAGCTGGGCGTCTTCCTCGGCGGACAGCTTGAACTCGAGCTTGCGCCACCCCTTGCTGCCGAGACGGACCCATTTGCCGCGGGCGTCGAGCAGCAGTTTGACCTCCTCCTTGGTGAGCTGGGTGTCGGTGACATCCAGCACCACGCGGAGGTCGAACCAGTCGGTGCCGCCCTCAGACTGTTGGACGTCGAGCCGGACGCGGCCGGCAACAGTGGCATTCGTGAAGGCGCCCAGCTCGCCCTTGAGCTCCAGTTGGACGCCCGGCGGCACGCTCGCCAGCCAGTTCATGAACTGGTCCGGGAAACGGGCCGTCACGCGCATCAGCCAGCGCTGCCGGGCGAAATCCCACTTGAAGCCGACCGGCTCCAGCAACTTCGGCACGTCGCCGAGCTGGGCGCGGTCGTAGGTGACCAACGACGACTCGTCCGGGATCGCCGTGGCGGCGGTCGTGGCCTGCCCGGTGGCGTTGAACTTGGCATCGAGCCACGCGTTGCCATTCCACCGCTCGACGTAGTTGCTGTTGTCGAGGGCCATGCCGAGGGCGTCCAGCACGGCGTATTCCGTGTCGTTGCCGAATGCGATGGTGCGGAGTTCGCCTTGGATCACGGCCTTGAGCGGCACGACTTGAACTCGCTCAGCCAGGCGCTGGGGCAGGGGAATCTGGTGGTGCTGGAGGAAACGGATGCCAACGGCGGATTCCAGCGCGGGCGCCGGGATCGGCGTCTCAATGGCCGGATCCACGGCGCGATCCTCGATCGGGGCGCTGTTCCAAAGGGTGTCGCGGGTAAGGTAAAGGGTAGGTTTGCCGGGCAAGACGATGAGCGCCTTGGGGGCATGGCTGCCGTCCGGCTGGACCAGCCGGAGCCGGTAATCGTCGGCGTCGTCGGTCGCGGCGGCGAGATCCCAGCGCAGCGGTTCGTCGGGTCGGCGCAACGGATCGCCTTCGGCGCCGACGACGAAGGGTTGCAAGGTTGGCAGGCGCAGGAAGCGGTTCAGGAGGCGGCGCGTTTGCTGGTCGTGGTAAACCAGGTTGATCTGGTAGCCGTAGCGGGCGCGCTGGGCCAGCGGTTGCCAGAGCAGAGCCACCTCGGGCGCAAGTTGGTCGCCGGACTTCTCGTCGAAGTCCTTGAACTTGCCCGGCTTGATGGCGGTCCAGTCCAGCGCGCCGGATTTCCGGTATTCGATCAGCGCCTCGGTTTCGGTGAGGCGTAGGCGAAGCTCAACCTCGTCGGCTGGCTTGGCGTCGTCAGTCGGGCCGAGCTGGAGGTTGTTGAGCAGGTTGCGCCAGCGGTCCACGTCCCGGCCGCGCCGCCAGCGGGTCACGCGTTCGCGGACCTCGTCGAGCGCGGTGATGGCGCGAAGAAACTCGGGCCAGTGCAGCCCCTGGCCCTCGGCGGCCAGCGCGATGTAGAGCCAGAATTCGTGCTCGTCCTTCGGCGCCACCGGCCACAGGTCCAGCTTTTCCCAAGTGTGCTGGGCCTGGAACTTGATGCCGAACGAAATCAGGTCGTCGCCAGTCAGCCACGGGCGTTCCTTCAGCTTGGCGAAACGTTCCTCGATCTTCCGGACAAATTCCGCCTCCGCCTTGGAGAGGTCGCGCCCGATGGCTGCCCGGGCTTTCTGGGCCAGCACACCCGAGGCGATGGCGGTGGACTCGGCCTTGCGCTTCAATGCCTTCTTGCCCGCGCTGAGCTTCTGGACGCTGGCGACGCTGTGCTCCGCCAGGAGGGCTTTCATCATGCCAGCAGCATGCTCGCAGCCACCGCCGGCGACGCAGGAACACGCTTCCCACCAGAACTTCGTCTCCGGATCGAAGGTCAACGTCGTCTGGAGCAGTGTGTCGCCCTCGATGTCGGCGACGTATTCCAAGCCGGGCGCGACGCAGCGAAATTCCTTCACCGCGCCCGCATTAACGAGGGCGTCGCCGCGTTTGCGGGTCTCCGGCGGCAGTTCGTCGAGAAACTGCTGCGCGGCGACCGTGTCGAAACTCGTGAAATCGGCGGGCTCCATTTAGGAGCTTACCATAACGGAGGATTCTCCCGCGACAAGGCAGGGCTCCCGCGGATTCTGTCAGAGTCCGAGCACGGAACTCGCCAGCAACCGGCGGAAACGCTCGCGATTACGGGCGTCATGAAAGTCGACCGGATTGAAGTCGTCGGTGAGCACGGTGCCGGCGTCCGGATGGATTGGTTCGGCGGCGGCGGCCAGGACGGTCCGGGCCTCCGAAAGGACCTTGGGATGGATTTGCTCCGCGTCGAAGTCGCGGTGCCGGACGAGCGGGGCGGGAGAGGCGACGAAAAACATGTTGCCATTGCCGGAGGCATGAAGGCGCACGTCGGCGAAAACGGCGCGCAATGTCTTCTGCAGTGAGCCGGCGAAGAAGTCCCGGCCGGCGGTGCGGTCGCCGAAGCAGTTGATCACCAGCACGCCCTCGGGTTGGAGCCGGTCACGCATTGCCGCGAAGGCCTCACGGGTCATCAGGTGCGACGGGGAGGAATCGCCGAGGAAAGCGTCGAGCATCACGCAGTCATAGCGATTGGTGAAACTGTGCATGACCTGGCGGCCATCCCCGATGACCAGGTTCAGCTTCGTCGGGTCGAAGTCGAAGAAACGTTCCGCGACGGGAATGATCGCCGCGTTGATCTCGACCGCGTCGACCTTCACGCCGCGTTCCGCCAGTTGGCGGGGCACCATTCCGATCCCCACGCCGATGCAGAAGGCGGTTTCAATCTTCCGCGTGTAGATCGTGGCCAACCCATCTAGCCCGTAGGTGAATAGCGACGCGCTCTGGCGACTCGTGCGGTCGTAGGTGTTCTGCGACAGGTAGTCATTAAGGTAGAACCGGAAGCGCCGGTCCGGGGAGTCGATGACCTCGATGAGGCCGAAGTTCGAGTTCTTGCGGACCAGTTCGATGGCCGTCTTGTAGCGGCGGCTGGTATCGGCATCGACCGCACTCCAGCCCAGCGCGAACACCGCCGCAGCCGTCCCCGCGGCGGTCGCCCGCGAACCACCCCACACCGTGAAATAGACCAGGGACAGCAGCGCGCAGAGGCTGGCCGTGGCGATCAACGTGACGGAGTTCGGGGCCAGCGGGATAAGCACATAGCCGATCAGCGCGGTGCCGACAAAACTCCCGACCGTGCTCAACGCGGTCAACCGGCCGACGGTGCCGCCGACACCGCTCAGGTGGCCGGTGATGAAGCGGACGAGGAACGGGCAGGTCATCGCCAGCAGCGCCAAGGGGACGAAGAAAAGGAACGCCGAGGCCAACAGTGATCCGACCGGCAACGAAAACGAAAGGCACTTGGCCGCGACCGCGCGAACCCCGAAAACCACCACCGCCAAGTAGCCGGCCGCCCCGAACATCGCCCCGTAAAGCCGCCCCAGTCCGGTGGCCGAATCGGCCCAACGTCCGCCGAGAAAATAGCCGACGGCCAACGAGGCCATCGCCACGCCGATCTGGGCGGTCCAGACAAAGTGGGACGTGCCCAGGAACGGCGCGAGGATCTTCGCGCCCAGGATCTCGATGATCATGATCGCGGCGCCGTTGACCATCGCGGTCAGGAAGAGAAACTGCCGCAGGCCGGGCGAGATCCCCGCGGGATTGTTCGAAGGCGTTTGCACGCGCGGTTGCTAGCAGCGGGACCGGGGGAAGCAAATCACCAATGGTCGGAAACCCGAAACCAATGCACGTCAACCTAGGGTTTAATCAACCGGGAGCGGCGGCCGGCCAGGCACAGGGTGTTCAGTCGAGATGACGGATGATTTCGCGCAGCACCAGGGAAGCGTGCCTGGAAATGGGCACCTCCGTGGTGTCAGCGGCGTTTACGCCTTCCTGGCCGCCGGCCAGGTCGCTGAGGCTGCGCACAATCAGGAACGGAACCTTGTTCGCCCAGCAGACCTGCGCGATGGCGGTGGATTCCATGTCGAGGCATTCGGCCCGCCACACGCGATACGTCCACTTGCGGTATTCGCGGTTGTCCATGAACACCGGCCCGGCGATGCCGTGTCCGCCCACGCTGACGCGGGCCGTGTTGGTGGACCAGATCAAAGGCGGCATCTTCGCCAACGCCTCCCGCGCCACCGCGAGCAGTTGGGGATCGGCCGGAAAGGAAGGCTGGTCTTCGGGCTTTTCCATGCCCGCCCGGATTGCGCTCACGTTGTCCGGGAACATGAAGCCGAAATTCTCGTAAGGCGGCTTGAAATACTCCGGCAGCAGGTAGCCGGCACCATCGGGCTTGGGGTTGGCGTAGACCGCCTCGCTGTGATGAAACCACTTCTCCGGGATGACCACATCGCCGATGTGATTGGACGGATTGATCCCGCCTGCGATGCCCGCGAACAGCACATGGGTGATGGGAAACCGGTCGAGTGCCAGTTGGGTGGTCATCGCCGCGTTGACCATGCTGACGCCGCTCGGGAACAGCAGCACGTCGTGGCTGGCCAGCTTGAACCGGGTGAAGGTCACGCCGTTGATCACCGTGTCAGTGTGTGGCGTATTCGTGCCGAGGAGCACTTCGCGATGGGCCTTCATCTCGGTCGAATAGGCGCCCATCACCGCGATGAGCGGCTTCGCCGGGCGCGGGGAGGCGCAACCGGCAACCAGGAGCGCGATGAGGAGGCCGAGCAGGCCTACTCGTTTGGGATGAATCAGTTCCATATCAGGTGGGCGAGAAAGAGCAGGCCGAGGATGTAGGCGAGCGGCGAGACCTCGCGGTGCCGGCCGCAACCGGCCATGAAGGCGACGTAGACGACGAAACCCACCGCAATGCCCTCCGCGATGCTGAAGGCGAGGGGCATGACCAGCATTGTGATCACGGCGGGCACCGCCTTGGCGAAGTCCCGCAGGTCGAGTTCGGCGGCGCTTTGCATCATGAAGACACCCACGATGACTAATGCGGGGGCCGTCGCGGCCGCCGGGATGATGCCGATAATCGGGTTGAACAGCAGCGCGAGCAGGAAACATCCGGCGGTGACGATCGCCGTGAGCCCGGTGCGGCCACCGGCTTCCACCCCGGCGGCGGATTCGATGTAGCTGGTCACCGTCGAGGTGCCCAACGTGGAGCCGACCATTGCCGCGGTGGCATCGGCCGTCAGGGCACGGCCGATGCGCGGTAGGTTGCCCTTTTCATCCAGCAGGCCGGCGCGCTGGCACACGGCGATGAGCGTGCCCATGTTGTCGAACAGGTCCACGAAGAGCAGCGCGAGGACGACCGGCAGGCACTTCTGCCAATTCGCCCAGAAGTAGCCGAGGTCCAGTTTCAGGAACGTCGGCGCCAACGACGCGGGCAGGGCGACGAGCCGATCGGGCATCACCGTGAGTGTTCCCTTGCCGTCAGCATTGGGCAGGAAAAGGCCGATCACCGTCAGGGCCAGGACCCCGATGATGATTGCGCCTGGGACCTTGCGCCAGACGAGCACCGCCGTGAGCACGAGGCCAAACAGGACCAGCAGCGGCGCGGGCTGATGGAAGTCACCCAAGGTTACGAAGGTGGCCGCGTCGGCGACAATCACGCCACCGCCCTTCAGGCCGATGAAGGCAATGAACAGCCCGATACCGCAGGTAATCGCCAGTTTGAGTTCGGCGGGGATCGCTTCGATGAGCTTTCGCCGGATGCCGGTGACCGACAGCACAAGGAAAATCAGTCCGCTGTAGAATACCAATCCGAGCGCGGCGGGCCACGGGATGGCCATGGCCCCGCACACGGTGAAGGCGACGAAGGCGTTGACCCCCATTCCGGCTGCCAGCGCGATCGGGTAATTGGTCATCAGGGCCATCAGCAGGGTCATTAGCGCCGCGGACAGCGCGGTGGCGGTGATGAGCGCGCCCTTGTCCATGCCGCTGGCCGAAAGGATCCCCGGATTTACCGCCAGGATGTAGGCCATCGCGGCAAACGTGGTGATCCCGCCGATGACCTCGCGGCGGACCGTGGTGCCGTGCTGTTCGAGTTGGAAGAAACGGTTGAGCATGGGTGTGGCGTCAGAGAGTGGCTTCGATCGTGGAAAGTTGGGCAAGGAACGGGGCCTTGGCCGCGTCGGTCAGCAGCGCGACCCGCCAACCGTTGCGCACGAGCGCGAGGAGATCCCGCTTGGAGAAGCCAGCCTCCATAGCGAGTGCGGCGTAATCTTCGGTCAGGGTGTTGCCGAAAAAGAAAGGGTCGTCGGAATTGGCGGTCACGCACACGCCGGCCCGGAGAAATGCCCGCAGGGGGTGTTCCCGCAGGGACTTGAGGCCTCGCGCCCGGAGTTTGAGGTTGCTGATGGGACACATGTCGAGGGCCACTGCGTCGCGCACCAGCCGGGCGATCACCTCATGGGCCTCGGCGGCGCTGCAGCCGTGCTGGATGCGGCTTACCTTCAGCTCATCTAGCACGAGAGTGATGAATTCCACCGGCATGAATTCGCCGGCGTGGGCCTTGTTGAACTTCCCTGCGTTGCGGGCCTTTTCCCACACCTTCGCTGTCCACGGTTCCAGCGGGATGTCCTCCCAGCCGTGGAGGTCGAGCCCGGTGAGTTCGGTCCAGCCGACGGCGTCGTCGATGACCTCCTTCACAGGGCCGACGTAATCATTGTGGCACATCCCCGCGAAGACGCGCACTTCCATGCCGGACGGCGCGGCCGAGCGGATGGCTTCGACGATCTCCCGTCCGTCCACGCCCGTGTGGGCGGCGACGGGCAGGTGCCAGCTGGTTTCCACATAACGGACATTTTGCCGCCAGCAGTTGCCAAGGACGACCTTGGCCGCCTCGTGGTAACGATCGGCGCTCACGAAATAGTCCGCGCAGTAGCGCACGAACAACTCCATGAACTGGTTGAACGAATCGAAGCGATATTCATCCGCCCACGACTCCGGCGGGGCAGGAAAGCGGCCGGGGAACGCCTGCTGGAGCAGGTCGAAAGGCAGGGCGCCCTCAAGGTGGAGGTGCGTCTCCGTCTTCGGCAACGACTGGATGAAGGCGGCCAGGTCTGGGTCAGGTTTCCAAGGCATGACGCGAATTGGGTGTCAGCGTTTCCGCGGCAATGGACGAATTTCGAGGCGCCACTCCGGTCCGGAACCGATGTGGTATTTGCCAGCGAGGCTGGCTTGGTTGAGCGCCACGGAAACTTCCAGCAGGCTGTTGAGGAAAAGGAGCGGCTTGCCTTGCTGCACGTCGCCGAACGTTGCGACATAGGGTGCCGTGAAGCGAGCGACCGTCTTGCCGGTGTGGCGGATGCGGACCGAGAAAAGGTCACCGGGCTTCGCTCCGAGCTGGGCGAAGGTGTCGCGATCGATGTTGGACCACACGTTGCCATATTGGACGTCGAGCACTGGAATGGTGCCATGCAGGGAACCGTCGCGCAGTTCCGGCGCCTGATGAGGAATCCGCCCGACCCCTTCGGGCAGGATCGGGCCGACATCGTCGAAGGTGAGTTGGCCGGCGGCGATCCGGGCGCCGACATAAGCGAAGACGTCGCGCCCATGGAACGTGTAGCTCTCCGCGCTGCCGGGCAGGCGATGACGGGCCAGATCAATCTCGCGCACCATGGTCGAGCCCGGCGTCTCGGGGAGAAAGGTGAAGAGACCGTTGTTCGGTCCGACGAACGTTTGCCCGGACTGGGTTCGGCAAACCACGGACTTTCGTTCGGTGCCAACGCCGGGATCCACGACGCAGACGAAAACCGTGTTGGAGGGCCAATAGGCGGCAGTTTGCTTCAACCGGCACGCACCTTCCCAGATGTTGAAGGGCGGCACCTCGTGCGTGAGGTCGAACTGCGCCAGCTTCGGACTGACGCCGAAGGCCACGCCTTTCATCGCCGACACCGCGCCGTCGCGCAGGCTGAAGTCGGTCAGGTAAACTACGGCGGATTCCTGGCCACAGGCGGCCATTACGGCACACGTTCCGACAAGGGAGAGCCAGCGAACCAGACGGCCGCCGAGCGGTAGGTGAGGTGGTTCTTGCATGGGCGAATTGCGTCAGCTGGCCAGATCGCGGCCAAGTCCGATTTCAACCAGCCCCTGCCGGTAGGCCGTGCTCATGCGGTCGCACCGGAGGTGGAATTCTTCGGTGAGGTCGAGCGGAAGTTCCTCCGGCCGCTGCGCCTCGACGATGGGTTTGTCCTCGCTTACCACCTTGTGCTCCCAGGCCAGCAGTTCCTCGGCGGACTTGTCGTGATTGAAGTTCAGGGCGACGGCGAAATGGATGCGGACCTTCCTCGCCGAAACCGGGGCGCAGGCTTCGCAGATCACGTAACGCCGGCCGCCGTCGTAGTTGATCCCGAGCCGGCAGGCGAAGGGGAAGGCGAGTTCGTAAACCATCCAGCGTTGGATCACCTGCTTCTCCGTCAGCGGCGAGTGTTCCGGGTTGGCGGCGAGATACGGATATTCCATCCGCAGTCCGCCGTCGGTGCGCGTGACCTCATACTTGGGCACTTCGGGCAGGTCGCGGTTGCCGAACGTCCCGGCGTGGATCCACGCGAAGTGGCCGACATCGAGGAAGTTTTCGATGGCCCGGGCGGCCGACGCGTTCCATTCCATCGCGGGCAGATGGAGATAGCGGAAGCTGGCGTCCTCCGTTTCCGGCCAGTCCGGCAAGGGCCGGGCCGGGGTGCCGCCGAGGCAAGTCCAGATCAGCCCGAAGCGTTCCACCGTGGGGAAGGTTTTCAGGCAAAGCTTTGCCGGGATCGGCTGGTCGGGCAGCGCGGGCACCTTGGTGCAGCGGCCGTCGGTCGCGTAGCGGAAGCCGTGGTAGGCGCAGACAATCTCATCGCCCTGCACCCAGCCCAGCGACAGCGGTGAACCCCGATGAATGCAGAGATCCTTGGCGACGCAGACGCCTTTCGCGGTGCGGAAAACGACGAGCTGTTCATCGAGGAGAACGCGGGCGAGCGGCTTGTCCTGCACCTCGTCGGCGAACGCCACCGGATGCCAGCACGCGGCCAGTGTCCGCCAGTCGGATTCGGTGAAGGTGCAGTTGCGCGGGAGCATGGAGGTTCAGCCACGGATGACCACAGACAGGCACAGATGCTGCAAACCGGACTCAACCCGTCTGTGTTGATCTGGGTCCATCGGTGGCTAGTTCGAAATTCCCCACCGCCGTTGGGCGAAGCCGTAGCTGACGGGCTTCTTCGATTTCAACGCGGCGTTCCAATCGGAGCCGAGGGTGGTTTCGAAGGCCTTGATGTCGCGGTCGAAGTCGGCCAGCAGCTTTTCCTTCAGGGCAGGTTCGGCGAAGGACCACTTCAGCGAGTTGCGGCCACATTGGACCAACTCATCCCACGTCAGGTCGAACTCGGTGACGGCGGTCATGTATTCGTCCGTCATGTTCGAGTCCCACATGCCGGAGTCGTCCGTTGAGAGCGCGACGGGAACGCCGGTGCGGAGAAGCTCGGGGAAATGGTGCTGGGAATAGCGGTCGACGTATTCGAGGAGCAGGTTGCTCACGAGGTTGATCTCGACCATCGCGATGCCGGAACGCAGTTGGAGCAACAGGTCTTCGTCGGTCAGGATGTTGTTTCCATGACCAAGGCGCGTGGCGCCCAGCAGGAGCGTGTCGCGCATATGCGGGTTGGCCTCGTCCACTTCGCCGGCGTGGATGGCCAAGCCGACGCCAGAATGTTTGTGGCGCATCTTCCGGTAGGTTTCGAGGAAGCGGCGCGGGTGCCCTTTGTCGTTGTCCTCGCGGCCGGCCATGTTGATGCCGACCCAGAGATCACGATGACGACTGACGAAGTCATAGGCCTGTTCGACCATCTTTTCGGCCACCGGCGTGAACCGCAGCACCACGACCTGCCAACGCATCTCAACACCGGTTGCCTTCGCGTCCGGCTGATCGAGACGGGCCTTCAGGCGGCGATGGAATTCCTCGGGGTCAATCGCCGCGCCCTTGGCGTCCAACAGCCCGACCGGGATCGTCTGCGGCTCGATGTAGCGCACGCCTTCCGCGCCGTAGCGTTTGGCCGTCTCGACGGTCATCTCCAGGAACACGTCGATGCTGCGGCCCATCGCGCCGAGACGCGGCCAGATTTCCTCGAAGAACTCGTTGCGGCCTTCGCCGGGGGTATCGAGGCGGAGGGAATTGATGAAGGCCTCCCGCTGAGCGGCGCTTAGCGCGTCGAGCGCGGTGAACTCGGCTCGGGCGCATTCGGGAAGCGTCTTCCAAGTGAACTCGGCGATGGTCTGGAACTTCCGCCATGAATTCATCTCCTCGGGACAGCCGCCCGCCTTCAAACGGGTGAAGAAGCGATTTCCGCCATTGCGCTTTGGATCGGTGGCGACGGTAAAGAGATCCTCCATCCGCCAACTGCCGCCCGCGTGATGATGCAGGTCGCCGGCCTTGGGCATGGCGTAGAGGAAGCGGTAGAGATCGGCCTTCGAGGCGTTGGTCTTGAACTGGTCGAAGCGCGCGGCGAACTCCGAGGCACCCGCCGGCGCCCGCAGAAGGGCACTCATCGCGAGCACGGCAAACAAATGGAGGAAGTGCTTCATGGCTTTGGCGGTGTGTTCCGGTAGCGGTCCCAGCCGCCGACGAGTTCGTGGAGCACCCTGCTGCCGACCCGGTGGGCGCTTTCAAGGCTGGGGAGGAAGGCGGAATAGGCGCCGCCGTTTTCCTCGGCGAGACTCGCGGCGGCGTCCATGCCCGGAGGCGGCATGTCAAAGTTGCTGGCAGTGCGGAGAACCAAAACGCGGTTGGTGTCGACCTTGCCGTCGCGCGCAAGCCAGGTGAGCGCCTGCATGGTCCCGGATTCCTCCATCGCGGTGGTCACGTAGTTTCCCTGGTCCTTGGTCCAGAGCTTCACCCAGCGGTTCGCCCAGGCATTCATCCGCTTGCCGTGCCAGAAGGTGCTGCCGGCCAGATTGTCGCCGATGAGCACGAAGGGCGGCCGTTGGGCATTGGGAAAGCCGGCATAGCGGGCGCGGTTGAACTGCATCTTGTCGTCGTCCGGAAGCACGGTGTCCTTGGTCAACGTAAAGGCCCAGCGCGCCAGGTCGGTATTGAGCGGATAGTAGACCTGGTCGGAACGCCGGGCGGATGGTGCGGCGCCCGGATCGGCCGTTCCCAATGGCGCGTAGCCGTCGGGCCAACCGGCGGGAATCTCTCTCGCGTCGATCTCATGGGCCAGATCGCCGTCGACCACATGCTCCGCCCACGCAGCGCACCCCAGCGTGCCGTCGGCGGGGTCGATGCCCGCGATTCCGGCGACGAGCCAGTAGGCTTTCGTCAGATCGTAGCGCGGATCCAATCCCAACGCCGTGATGCTCGCGGCGGAACGGATGTTCCCGACTCCGGTGCAGATTGCGATCACGCCGTTGGTGCCCTCGCGAACGGGGCGCCATGAACCCGGGACGGCATGTTTGCCGATGAGGTTCTCGCGCTCGACCCAGAACTGGAACTCACCGGGTTTATCCCCGGTGTCTTCCCCTATCTCGAAAAGCGTCACGATGACGACCTTGACCGGAATCGGTGCCGCACCGGCCGCCGCCGACTCCCCGCCCGAGGTTGCACACGATGCGAAGAGCAGGGCAACCGACGACGCCATGAGCGCTAGGGCAAACCGCCGAAGCGGGTGAACTTCGGGGCGCGTCATCAGCGGGGAATCTCCTTCTCGAACTTGGCCCAACCTTCCACCAGGGCGTTCATCACCTTGCTGCCGGCAAGCCAGGCAGATTCCAACGCGGGCTCCATGCCGCTGTATTCCTCGGTCATGCTCTCGGAAGATTTCTGGCCGGGGCGCGGCGTGCAGTAGTTGCTGCCGGTGCGGAGGAAAAGCAGCCGCTGAAAGTCGACCTTGCCGAGCTTGCCCATCCTTTCGAGCGCGGTGCAGATGCCATGATCCTCCATGTTGGTCATGACGAAGTCGCCTTCGCCCTGGGTGTAGAGTTTGGTCCAATCGTTGGCCCACTTGGTCATGACGGAGCCGTGCCAGTAGCGGCAGGAACCCATGCTCTCGCCGAGGATTACCTTGGGCGGAGCCGATCCCTTGTCGAATCCGGCGAAGGTTGCGCGATGCTTCTTCGCCGTCTCCGTTTCAGGAATGGCGATGTCCTTGGTCAAGCCGTAGGCCCAGTTCACGAGCGACGGGTTGAGCTTCCACGCCATCGGCTTGGGCGCCCATTCGGCGTCCTTTGGGATCTCGTTCGGCTTCTTGCCGCCGATGGGAACGACGCCGTAGGGCCATTCGCTCGGCGTCTCGCGCGAGTCGATCTCGTAGGCGATGTCGCCGTCGATGATCCAGCGCGCCCACGCCGCGCTGCCGACGGAGGCGTTGTCGGGATCGACACCGGCGATGCCGTTCACCAGCCAGTAGCTTTTGGAGAAATCAAACCGCGGATCGGCCAGCAGGGCCATGACCTGCACGGCGCTGCGAACGGTGGTTCCGGAAACGAAGCCGTAGACGCCCGCGTCGTTGTAGCGCAGAGGCCGGTCGACACCGGGAACGACGATGGAATTGGTCAACTTCGCACGCTCGACCCAGAGCTGAAATTCACCAGGCTTATCGCCGGTGTCCGCGCCGATTTCGAACGTCGCGACGACGACGACCTTGGGGCGGATGGGATCGGCCCGGGTCACGGCCGCGGACAGGACCAACGAGACGATCGCGGCGACCAACAGGCGGTGAAAACTCATCGAGATACGTGAGTCAAAGGAAGGGGACCGCCGCGCGGAGGCGGCGGTCCTGAGATTTGGTGGGCTCAGAACTTGAGCGTTACCCGGCCTTCAGCACGGAATGGCAGTTCCGCGAGGATGGATTCATTGCCGTAGACCGCGTTAGGGGCGCTCCAGTTCTCCTCGTCGGTGACATTGAGCAGGCTCACCCGTGCTTCCCAGCGCTTGGCCTGGTAGAAGGCGCCGAGATCCAGGCTGTATTGCCACGGGATGACGAGCGTTCCGGAGGCGTTGTTGTTGACCTCGCTGGTCGAGACAATGTTGGCACTGAAACCGAGGCCGAAGTCGAACTTGTAGGACGCCAGGAAATTCAGCAGATGCTCGGGCACGCCCTGCCGCTTGTAGGGGCCGGGTCCGGCATACTGGCCCGCGCCCGAGTAGAACGGCAGGTCGGTGTTGTTGACCGCGAATTCCGGCCGGTTGACCTCGGAGTCGGTGTAGGAATAGCCGAAGGTAAGGAAGAAGTTCCGGTTCGGCTGGTAATTGAGCTCAAACTCGATGCCCTGGGTCTTGAACTCGACGGTGGAGCGATCCAACTGGAGCTGGACCCGCTCCTGCTGGAATAGCGCGGCGTTCAGGAACAGCCGGTTGTTCAGCAGGGTCTGCTTGGCTCCGAGTTCATAGAGGATCGCTTCCGTCTTCAGGCTGCTAATCGCGTAGTTGGCGCTGCCCCCGGTGGTGATGCCACCACCATTGCCAATCGCGCCGGCCGGGTTCTGGCTGTAGTTGTAGGTGCCGTAGGTCGAAAACTCCGGGGTCCACTTGTAGATGAGGGAACCGTTCGCATTGGGCAGGCCCACCACGGTGCTGTCAGCCAGCAACTGCGAGCCGCCGAAGGGATCAGTCCACCCCAGCCGGTAATCGGTGGACAGGATGTCGATGCGGCCGCCCGCCAGCAGCGAGAGCTTTTCGGTGATCTTCCAGTCCTCCTGGAGGAACGGACCAACGAACACGGACTGCGAGGTGCCGGAGTCGCCGTTGTCGGGTGTGTAGTAGCGGCCGGGCCAGCCGGGCACCGGCACGGAGGTGAACCCATTGGGGAAGTTCACCGAGTTGTAGTAGTTTATGAAGCTGTGGTCCTTGGTCAGGTCCCAGACGTTCGCGGGCTCGTTGAAGAAGTCGTTGAAGGCGCGAACGCTTTGGTAGCGGACCGAAAGGCCGGTGTTCAGCGCATGGTGCTCGAAATTCATCCGCAGCTCGGTGCGGTTGTCGATGCTCCAGCTCGGGTCGATGATTTCCGAGTAATAGTAGGAACTCATCGTATCCCGCCGCACGTATCGGAAGAAGGTGTTGTTGGCGATCTGTGTGTCGTCGGACAGGCGGACCGTTTGGATGACCTGCGCATTGTAGGAAAGGCCATCGGAATCGTCGCCCGGCCGCAGGAGGCGATTGCTGCGGTCGATCTTCACCTTGTCGCCGAGGGTGATGCGGTTGACGAAGGGGAATCCGGAGACGACCCAACGCGAGTTCTGGGGGTCCGAAATCGGGGCGGCGGGACCGCCCACCACGCCGATGGCGGTGCTGCCGCCGGGACCGGCGCCGAAGCCGAGCGGATTGCCGTTGGCGTCCACATAGCCGTTGGCCCATGTCGGGGCGCCCGGCACGCCGTTGCTGGGCGCCGGGTTGCTGTTGATGCCGGTCTGGTAGATGCCGTCGTCGATCAGCTCCTGGGTTGGCCGATTGATGCCGAAGTTCTCGGTGTAGTTGGCCCAGAAGAATTCCTGGTTAAAGAACAGGTCGTAGTCCTCGTTGGGCATCCAAGAGAACGCGTTGTAGATCGCCTGGGATTTCCGGAAGCCGTCGACGTAATAGCTTTCCGAATCCTCGCCGGAATAGGACAGCCGGTAGGCCAGCTTGTTGTTCACCGGCCCGCCCACGTCGAGACCCCAACGATACTGGTCATACATGCCGGCTTCGGCGAACACCTCGCCGTGGAAGCCGTCGAATTGGGGGCGCTTCGTGATGTAATCCACGTAACCGCCGACATATTGTGAGGCGCCGTAGACGACGGAAGCGGGCCCCTTCACGATGTTCACCGACTCCACGGAGTTGAAGTTGATCGGCAGGCCGTTGCCGTTGGAGGTGAGCCCGATCCGCATGCCGTTGTTGAACGTGTCGGCGATCTGGGTCCGGATGTCCGGCGTCGTGGGGGCGCCGAAGTTGGAGCGGGTGTAGGAACTCGAGGTGAGCTTCGAGAAATCCCGCACGTCGCGGATGTTGATCGCGTCCAACTGCTCGCGGGAGATGATCGTTACGTTACGCGGCGTATCGAGGATCGAACGGTCCGTGCCGTAGACGGAGTTGAACGGGCGGGCCGTGGGGACGATCAGCTCTTCAATGGGGACTCCCTCGACGACCACGCGGTCGAGCACTGTCTTTTCCGGGGCCGGTGCGGGCGGAGCGTTGGTCTGCCCCAGCAGCGGGGTAACTAGACTCAACGAGGCCATGGTAGTGGTGAGGCGTTTGCGGGGTTTCATTTTAGGCAGGATGGCCAACAACGGACAGGCGCTGACGTTTTTGCGTTTCCAGTTTTCCGGAACGGCAGTCTGAACTGCCGTCGCGGACCCGAAGCAGGCTCCATTCCAGTTGGCGTGACCGCGATGGCTAACGGCGTCCGGAGAAGTTTTCCGGCGCCGGGAGAGTGCTGGCATGACAGATGCCTCCGCCCCGGAAAGTTCGACTCGAACCGTCCGTGAACACCATTCCCACCCCGCCTTGGTCCACCCAGGAAGCCCTCCGGCTGCTCATCAATCAGCTCCAGCACGAACCTGGGGCGGCGGTCCACCGGTCGAGCCTGGATGATCGTCCGCTCCGCGGCACGACGTTGTTCCTTGCGCGTTGCACGGTGGAGACGCATTTCGGTCCCTTTGATGCCTACGTCTTTCAGGACATCATCCACAAAGGTTACATCATCGCCCTCGCCCACGGAGATATCCTCTCCGCGGACCGGCTTTACACGCGGATACACTCCTCCTGCGTGACCAGCGAAACCCTGCGCGGTTGCGACTGCGACTGCGTCCAGCAGCTGGAGGGCGCATTGAAGGTGATTGGCGAGAAGGGGAATGGCATCCTATTCTACCTCATGCAGGAGGGCCGCGGCGTCGGTTATGTCGCCAAGGCGCGGGACCGCATGGTGGTCCAGGCCTCCCTGGACCAAATCTCCACTTTTGAGGCCTATCGAGCCATGGGACTGCGCAAGGACCATCGCAGCTACGAGGACGTGGCCGACATTTGCTACCTGCTGGGCATCAGGGCGCCATTCGTCGTGCTGACCAACAATCCGGACAAGCTCGCGGCAATGACCTCACATGGGCTGAAGGTTGCCGGGACCGAGGCGCTCGAGTTTGAACCGTCGCCGTTCAACGCGGCCTACCTGAGTTCCAAGGCCGATTCCGGGCACAGTCTAACCCAGTCCAGCGGACCGCCCATTGCCCGGGCGCTACCGCCCGAGCCGGTCTCGCCGTTCAAGCCGCACGCTTTGCCCGATGCTCAGCGCTTCATCTATGCGGCGTCGTATTTTCTGCCGGTGAAGCCGGTGGACAATGAAATCGTCTTTTCGGAAGAGCAGTTTCACCAGTTGCTCCAAGGCGAGCGGATGGAAACCTACATGCAGGGCCCGGAGCCACTGGTCCGGGATTACTACGTCATCCGGGGCAATCGGCTATTGGTCCACATCAATCCGGCCAATGTCCTGCGGCACAAGGCGGAGCACCCGGAGGCACCCATCGGTGCGCTCCTGACCACGCCCTATTGGTTTCGGGTCCACGTGTATTTCGACATCGTCACCAGCCAGGAGGCGGTGGTGCTAACCTACGGCAAACCGTTGCTCTACGACTTGCCCGTCGTCCGGTTGCAAAGCGAGTCCCTGTTCAATCGCTTCCCGCTCGTCAGCATCGATAACCGCAACAAGTTCAAGCGATCCGTCCAGGAGATCGTCCGCTACGGCGCCGGCGCGATTTTTCTGCTCTATTTCGACGGCCGCGGTGCGGGGTTTGGCGCCTACGCCACCGACCGGATGTTGACCGAGGAAGGCGAATCGTTCTCCAGTGATGAGGCGTATCGGCGTCTCGGCGTCGGTTACGACAGCCGGGACTACGACTCCATCATGCGCCTGCTGAAGCACCATTATCCCTCGGGCAAGATCCAGATGGTGATGAACTCGCCTTCGAGCCTGGTCCGGAAAAAGGAATACTCGTCGGCGCTGAACGCCCACGGGATTGATGTCCACAAATGGATCTTCCTGGACGACAGTTCGCTTTCGGAATGAAGCCGGACCCGCAAGGCAATGACCTCGTGGCGCAACGGACTTCCGCGGCCCCGGAATGGGTCACGCGGATGCTCACCCGCCCAATTGCGGCGGCCCCCTCCCGATCCGGCCGGCTAAGCCGAGTGGTGGCGACCGGCATCGGCAGTTCCGAAGCCCAGGCACGCTACTTCGTCTGGCTGCTCAATACTTTCACGGACGTGCCGGCAGGTTTCGTCCCGCTGGCGGAATTCACGGCACCACTGCGGCCGGTCACGGGATCCACCCTGGTCGTTTTCAGCCAAGGACTCTCGGCGAACGCCGCCTTTGCGCTCCTGCAGGCGGAACGGTTTGCCCACACGGTGGTGTTCACGGCCGCAACTGAGGAAGGCCAGCGCTCGGCCGGGCGACCGGAACGGGCCGACTTGCTGGCATGGCTGCGCTCGCTTGACGCCGAGATTGTCCCATTCCCGATGGAGGACGAATACACGGTGCTCATTCGCCTGATCGGCCCGGTTTGCGGGTTGGTCGCGGCGCACCAGTTCGTGGAATCCCTGCCGGGCAGCCGGCTTGGCCCGTTGGCCAATGCCGTCGGCCAGATTCACGGTTGGGCCAACGGTGCGGCGGCAGCCGAGCTGCGCGGAGCGCTTATGGCGGATCCGCTCGCGTGGGCAACGGGCGGGCTGGTTCTGTTACCTGCGCCGTTGTCGGAGTTCTCCCAGAACGTCGCGTGCAAGTTCGTTGAGGGACTGTTCTGGACGGCGCCCACGGTCGTCGAGTTGATGCATTTTGCCCACGGCCCGTTCCAACAACTGGCGCGCACGCCCCGTCCCGTCTGCCTAGTGGAAGGTGGTCGGGCCGGTGATCGGCGGCTGGCGCAGGCGGCCGGCGCCATGCTGAACAGCATTGGCCTTCGACCGGTGTTGGTGCCGCTCGATTGTCCCGCGGAGCACGCGCCGATTGCGCTCGAGTTGATTCTAAATCCGGTCTTCCGCGACCTGATCGCCCACTTCGAGGTCAATCAGGTGGAATGGCCCGGCAAAGGTCTCGATGGGCCCATCTACCAGCTTTCGCCCCAAGTGCCGGCTCCGGGAGTTTCCAGTTTATGACGTCGCCGGCCGGAATTCCGCTCCCGGCGAGGCTCGGGGCGACGACCCGGAACCGCCTGACGTTCATTGCGTGACACTTCCCTAAGACCACGGACAACTTTCCCCATGATCACCCGCTTCTCCGTCGCGCCGCTCTGGCAGATGACCCGCCAACTCGCCGCCGTCGCCTCGGGGCGCACCGCGCCGGACCTTGTCATCACCGGCGGGCGGGTGTTGTCCACCTACACGGAGCGCACGCTGCCCGACCGCGAGATCTGGATCAGCGGCGGCCGCATTGCCGCGGTGAAGGCTGCCGGCGACGCCAAGAAGTTCGGGCTCGCATCCAAGTTCTACGACGCGCGCGGCGGCATCCTCGCGCCGGGCCTGGTTGATCCGCACGTCCACATCGAGTCCTCGATGATGACCGCCTGCGCCTACGCGGAACCTGCCTTGCTCAATGGCACGACCACGCTCTTCTGCGACAGCCACGAGATCGGCAACGTCTGCGACACGGCGGGCATCGAGTGGATGCTGGAGGATTCGCGGCAAGCGCCGCTGAACATTTTCCTCACCGTTCCCAGCACCGTTCCCGCGACCAATCCCGACCTCGAAACCGCCGGTGGCGATCTCACTCCTGCAAAGATCGGCGCGCTCTTCGACCGTTGGCCGGAAGCCGTTTCGCTCGGCGAGAAGATGGATTTCATTCCCGTCTGCCTTGGCGACGAGCGCAGCCACGGGCTGATCGCCGAATCGCTCAAGCGCGGCCGGCCCGTCTGCGGCCACATCTACGGCCGCGAATTCGTCGCCGCCTACGCCGCGTCCGGCGTGACGGACACGCACGAATCGATCGACCGCGAGATCGCCAACGATTTCCTGGAAGCCGGCATCTGGATCTTCCTGCGCGGCGGTAATCCCGCGACGCCGTGGCATTCGCTCCCGCTCGCCATCAAGGCCGTCACCGAACTCGGCGCGAACCCCAAGCGCGTCTGCGTCTGCACGGACGACCGCGACGCCGACGACCTGTTCCTCTTCGGGCTGGACTGGGTCACGCGCCAAGCCATCGCCGCCGGCGTGAAACCCGAGACGGCCTGGAGCATGGGCTCGCTCCACGGCGCGACGCGCTATGGCTTCGACGGTGAATTCGGCGCGCTCGGCCATTCACGCCGGGCCGACATCATCCTCTTGAACGACGCGCTCGAAGTGCAGAACACGTGGTATGGCGGCGAGCTGATGGTAGAGAACCGCCAACCGACCCCGCTCCTGGCGGAACAGGTTTCCAAGCATCGCTACCGTTACCCGGCCGACGCCTACCGCACGGTCCAGGTCGCCGACGACGTTCAGCTCGTGCCCGCCTTGCCAACCAAGACCATCACCGCCAATGCCATCCGCGTCGCGCTTCCTGGCATCCTCACGTTCCACGAACGCATCGAGCTTTCGCCAGCTGCTTCATGGGAAGAGCACTTCAAGAAACACAACCTCTGCTTCGTCAGCGTCGTGGAACGCTACGGCCGCTCGAAGCGTGTCGGGCTGGGTCTGCTGAAGGACTTCAACCTCAAGAGCGGCGCCGTTGCCAGCAGCGTCGGCCACGACGCCCACAACATCATTATCGCCGGCACGAACGAGCGCGACATGCGCGTGGCGCTGGAAGCCATCAAGGCGAAGCAAGGCGGCGTGGTCGTGGCCGACGGCGGCAAGGTCATCGCAATGATCGAGCTACCGGTGGCTGGATTGCTCTCCGACAAGCCCGCGCGCGAGGTTCAGCGCGAAACGATCGAGCTGAAGAATGCCTGGGAAGCGCTCGGCTGCACTCTCCCCTACATGGGTTTCAACCTTATCCCGCTCTCCGTCATTCCCGAACTCCGCATCACCGACATGGGCCTCGTCCACGTAACAGGGATGAAGGTAATTCCATTGTTTGAGAAGTAACGGGTGGTATTCGGCGGGGCGACAAAGTCGGCCTGCTCGCTGCCGGGCGGTGCGGCCAACGCCGATTGGCAGCGGGTTACTTCTTCGCCTCCTGCTCGCGGGCCTTGTTCACTTCCTCGACGAGCGTGTTGTAGCGGGTGATCAGCTCGTTTCGGTTGGTCACCACCTCGTTCAGTTGCTGGACCGTGGCGTTGTAGTTGGTCGCGAGGCTGTTGAACTTGTTCACGGAGGCGGTGAGGTCGTCGGCCAGCTTGCGAATCTGAGTGTTGCCTTCCTTGATGCGTTCGTCCCGCTGGGTGACGGCGCTCATCCAATTGGTGATGCTGTCCTTGAGTTGGTCGCGTTCTAGGGTGAGGAGCCGGACTTGGCGGGTCGCGTCGGACAGCTGCCCCTCGGCCTTCTCGATGCGACCACTGGTGCCGGCAAACCGCTCCTGGACGCCGGCGAGATCGGCGCGCAGCCGCTCCAGTTGGCCGGTTTGTTCGGCGATGAGGGCGTCCTGTTCGCCCCGCTTTTTCCCCAGGTCGGCGAGCTCGCCGGTCAGCCGCTGGTCCACCCGCCATTGAACGAGGCAGAGACCGGCGACGACAAGGATTCCGAGGGAGTTGAAGAGGTGCAGTGCTTTCATGGATTCAGGTGCGCTGGGAGGCGGAAGGCGAAGGGATTCAATTCGGCGGCGGGAGCGGGGCGGGAAATGTTGCGGGCGGCAGGCATCATTGGGCGATCAGGCGAAACTCGACCGGGATCAGGACTCGCTCCGCCTGTCCGGTGTTGGAATAGAAGCTCTGGGTGCCGTGGGCAACGGCGGCGCGGTCGAGCAAGGCGTGGCCTGAACTTTCCTTAATCTCCAGCGAACCCAGCCGGCCGTCGGGACTGAAGACGGCTTCCAGGATAACGGTGCCTTGGATGCGCCGTTTCCGGGCCTCGTAGGGATAAACCGGTTCGTTGCGCTGGTAAAATCGCGCCTGCACAACCCGCGGCGCGCTGGTGGTCGCTGCTTGCGTCGTGCCGACCGCGGCGGAGGGGACGTAAGGCGTGACATTGGTCCGGGGCGTGAGCAACGCGGCGGGATTGAGCTTGGCCACTACCGGCGCCGGCAGCGGTGTGCGTTCGGGAATTTCGGCCGGCGTGGTCAGCACTGGAGGGCTCAACTGCGGCTCCATCGGCGGCTGGATGGCATCAGGCGGCGGGGGGGGCTGGTCGGGCGGGGCTGGCTGGACGTCCGGAGGCGGCGGTTCCGCGACGACGGCCTCCACCATCTCGACCTCGACGATTTCCTTTTTCTCCACCTTGGGTGTGGGCGCCTCGGCGAAGAATCGCCCCAGCCAGGGAAACAGGAAGGTTCCGCCTGCGGAGGCAAAAATCAGGTGCGTGACCAACGCCGCCACCAAGCAGGCGGTGACCAATTCCGTGAGATCGATCTCCGTTTTGCCGGCAGACGCGGCGGGAGCTTCGGCGGTCGGGATGTCCATGGTTTCGGGGTTCATGCGGTCAAAAGTTCGTTCGGCGGTGCGGGCAAAAGCCCGACGAAGGGGAGGTCGGAGGCATCGAGGGGCTGACATTGGAATCCCAGCCGCTGGCTGAGCTCCGGATAGCCGGTTTCACCGTCGGCTAACGGGGCGTTCAGATGCTGGATGCAGTCGCCGACCAGGGTTCCCAAGTTGGGTTGGGACGGAAAGTCATTGTAGTAGTCGGTCCGCAGCCCGAGCCGAACCGCCCAATAGCCGCCCGTGTCGGGGTGGTCACGAAGGACCGCCTGGAGCACGAGGGTCCGCGCGAACTGGCGCATGAACCAACCGTCAATCAGGTCGAACTCGCCATCGCGGGCGAACTTTTGGTTCGTGCCGAACACGAGTGTCTTCTGGGCGAAGCTGAAGGTGGACGCTCCGACGCCTTGGAGGCTCCGGAGGCAGTCGCCCACGGCGGTTTCGCCACCGGTGTGGTGGCCGCCCGAAGTCGCAAACGCGGTGGCAGGTTTGCCCCAGAGGGCAACGCCCGGCGTCAGCTCAAAGAACTTTCGGACGAACCAAGGTGAACCTTGGCCGTAGGTCGGGGTGGCGATCACGAGAATGTCCGCGGAAACGAGGACGTCCCGCACGAGTTCCTTGGCCGAAATGGCCGGCAGGGCCCAGACCAACTCCACCCGGTGTTCAAGCTGGAACTCGCTCAGCGCCTGTTGCGCGAACCAGACAACGCCCAGCGCGGCCCGATGGCTGTCATGCCGGGCCGTGGCGGTGCTCGGCGAAAAGTGCAGGATGCGAATGGTGCGGGGCATCGGTGTTCGCCTACTTGCCCGCGTCCGGGGGATAGATGGCCGTCAGGACTGAGAAGTCGGTCATTTCCGCCGGGGTCACGGATCGCTTTAGGACACGCGACTTCGCAAAGACCGCGCACATCTCGGCCCAACGGTCCCAGTTCATCATGCCGAGCTTCTCCGGCCCGGTTTCCCGAACGGAGATGGCCGCGATCTTCTCCAGCGACTTGGTCTGATACTTCAGGTCCGCGCCGGGCATGAAGGTGTCGACGACGAACTTCGCCGTGCCGGGGATGTCCTTGAAGGCTTCGCGCCAGCCGCGGTTCGAGGCTTCGAGGAATTTGCGCAGCGTGGCGGGATCGCGTTTAAGAAAATCTTCGCCGGTGAAATAGACCTGCGAGTAGGCCACGTAGCCGTGGTCGTAGCCGGGAATGACGTTGATGGCGTGGCCGGCGGTTTCGAGCGCGACCGCCTCGTCGATGAGATAACCCATGAGCACATCGACTTGGCCGGAGGTGAGCGGCTTGGTGGAGTGCTCGACGTCGATGCAGGTCATCTTCGCGCGGTCGACGCCGGCGTGGGCCAGGACGATGTCGAGCGCCTTGTTGGCATCTGGATGGACGCCGAGGGTTTTTCCAATGAGGTGCTTCGGGTCTGTGATGCCCTTCGACTTGAGGCTCATCAGGCAGAACGGACTGCCTTGGAACATGGTGGCGAAGGCCTTGATCGGAAGCCCTTCTGCTCGGGCGTTGATGAGGACGCCGCTTTCCGAACAACCGATCCAGTTGGTTCCGGCGGCGACGTTCTCGGCGACCAGCATCTCCTTATCGACGGGAAGGATGGTCACATCCAGACCGGCTTCGGCGTAGTAGCCGCGTTCCTTGGCGAGCAGCAGGCCGGCGAACTGGACGTTCTTCTTCCAGTCCAGCTGCATCGTGATGGGGATGAGCTTCTGCGCGGCGAATGCCGAGGTTTGCAGGGCGACTCCGACTGCGAATGCGAGGATGGGCAACAGCACCTTCATTTCACGATCTCCACGATGATGGTTTCCTCCGGAGCGACGGCGTATTGCGCCTGCAGCTCGGTCACTTGGGCAAAGGCCTCGCCGATGACCCGACGCGCGGGAATCGAGAAGCTCATGGCGGGTTCGTCGAACGGATAGGGATCGAGGCTGAAGCGCCGTGGGCCGACGCGTTTCACGGCCACGGTCTGGAACCCGCCCGCCTTGGTCGGCAACGCATGGAGCAGCGAGGCCGGCCCGTTGAAGTCGACGCACGAGAGCAGCGAGAGATTGTCGCAGGCCTGGAGCAGGCAGAAGTGCTGGCGGAGCATCTCGGCCGAGAGATCGGTGTCGGAATACTTGCCGGAGTCGCCGCAGAGCGCGCGCAGTTCCATCTGACGATCACGCTGGCGCGCGATGAAGGCGTCGAGCAACGGCAGTTCGGCCGGTTTGATCGTCGTGCGGTCGGCGTGCTCGGTCAGCAGGTTGCACGTGTGCATCGAGATCAGGATCGCCGCGTAGGGATTGCGTACGGCGACCACTTCCAGCGCGTTACCGCGGACACCGAGGTAGTCCTGGAGATCGATCTCCTCGAAGGCGGTGTATTTGCCGACGAGATCGGCGCCGAACGCACTGGGCTTTCCCGCGCGGGTGACAAGCGGCTTCTTGTCGCGCTCGGCCCAGCCGTCGTCGTGGCTGGCGATGCCGTGGATCACGTCGTCGCGCGGCTCGGGCGGGCGGAAGAGTTCGTTGCCCCAATGCTTGGCGAACTCGCCGGCCAGCCTGGCGTGGTCGGGGTGGCGGATCAGATACCAGCCATCAGATGAACGTTGGCGCAGCATGGGTTACTCGGCGTCGGGTTTCATGGCGGACGCGTGCCAGTTGTGGAGGAAGAGCCACTCGAAGAAGACGACGCTGAAGAAGAAGCACGAGCCCAGCGCGGCGCAGGCGATGACGAGCGCGAAGAGGTAATCGGTCTGGAGCTGGCTATTCGCGTAGATGATCGAGTAACCGAGCCCGCCTTCGCCCACGGCGGCCGAGCTGGCGAACATTTCCCCGGTGAACGCGCCGATGACGGAAAGTCCGCTGGAGATGCGCAGGCCGACGAAGAAGTTCGGGATGGCGTGCGGGAACCGCAGCTTGAAGAGCATCTGGGCACGCGAGGCGTTGCTCATGCGGAAGAGGTTCAGGAGATTCTGGTCGACGCTGATCAGGCCCTGCGTGGTGTTCGCAATGATCGGAAAGAGGCAGATGATGAAGACGATCAGGACGATCGACTTCAGCCCGCTGCCGAACCACATCAGGATGAGCGGCGCGACGGCAAGGATCGGCACGGTCTGGAGCAGGATGGTGTAGGGGAACATGCACCGCCGAATGACGGCCGACTGCGCCAGAACGAAGGCGACGAGCACGCCGCCGATGACGCTGGCGATGAAGCCGATGCCCGCCTCAGCCGCCGAGATCCGGACAGCGGAGAAGAGATTGTCCCGCTTCTCGATGCCGGCGTTCAGCACCCGCAGCGGGTCTGGCAGGATGTAGGCGGGCACCTCGAAGACCTTCGTGGCGAAGTGCCACGCGAGCAGCACGACGACGAAGACGCCGACAGGCCACCCGAGTTGCAGGAGGAAGCGTTTCACGGTTTGCCCCCTTTCGCTTCAAGGCAGATGTCGCGGAGCGCCTGCGAAACCTGGCCCACCATGTCGAGGAAGGCCGGTGCGCTGCGAAGGTTGGGCAGGCGCGGAAAGGGAAACGGGATCGTGATGTCGCGGCGGATGCGGCCTGGCTTGGCCTGAAGCACGACGACCCGCGTGGAAAGGAAGACGGCTTCGGCGACCGAGTGGGTGACGAAGAGCGCGGTCCATTTCTGTTCCTCGCGCAGCCGCAGAAGCTCCTCGTTCAGGTAGTCGCGCGTCATTTCGTCGAGCGCGCCGAAGGGTTCATCCATCAACAGCAGCTTAGGCCGCGTGGCGAGCGCGCGGGCGATGGAGACGCGCATCTTCATGCCGCCGGAAAGCTGCCGCGGGTAGTGGTTCGCGACGTCGGAGAGGCCGACGAGTTTGAGCAGCTCCACAGCCTTGGTGCGGCGCTGCGGCGCGGTCATGGCGCCTTCGAGTTCCAGGCCGAGCTCGATGTTGCCGACGACGGTGCGCCACGGCAGGAGCGTCGCGTCCTGGAAGATGAACGACATGATCTCCCGGGCATTGTCCGGCTTCATGCCGTCCACGGTGATGTCGCCGCCTGAGATGGAGCTGAGCCCCGAGACCAGTTTGAGCAGCGTCGATTTCCCGCAACCCGACGGGCCGATCAGGCTGACGAAATCTCCCGGACCCACGTCCAGCGAGACGTTGTCCAGCACGGTGACGCCGTTGCTGAAACGCTTCGTCAACCCGGCGACCGAGACGAAAGGTTTCGTCTCGGTTTCAACGGCCGCGGCTGGAGTTGGAAGCGTGGCGGTCATCGTCAGGTCGCGAGGGCGAATTCGATGGCGGACGGGGCTTCGGGCGTATGCAGGACCTGCTGCATGGCCTTCTTCCAATCACGCGGCGTGGCTTTGGCCGGATGGATGTCCGAACCGGGATGGCGGTCGTAGAGCGGAAAGGCCGAACTCGCGATCTCGACGCGGATGCATTCCCCGGCCGCGAAGACGCAGGACGTGGCTTCGAGCGGAAACTCCCAGCAGTTCACCGCGTCCGCCTTGTGTCCGTCTTTCGGAAAGAGGAACGACGAGCGGGCCGCGCCTATGGAGATGTTCAACGCGCGGCCGTCTTTGCCGACCTTGACCAGCTTGGCCACGAGATCGGTTTCGTCGCGGGACGACTGGGCGAAGATGCGGACCTTGGGCGAGCCGTAGACGTGGAGCGGCCGGGCCAGTTCCGGCGAAGTGTAGACGAGCAGGTTGTTGCCGAGCTCCAGCCGGTTCTGTGCGAAGCAGCCCTGCATCGACGCCGGACCGCCCGGCGCCATGACCGGGACTTCCGGATCGTGGACGAAGGTATCGCGGGGTTCCTCGGTCGTCGGCTTTTCCAATGAGAGTTGGCCGGTGCCCTTTGAGGAGTTTGCGCGATCGGTGCTGCGGAGAAACCACGTCTGCGACGGCGTCGGAGAAAAGCCGGGCCAGCTCTTCGGCTGGTGCCAGTCGTTCGCGCCGAGGGCGAAGAGGTTGAGCTTCGGTTCCTGGGCGAACTCGCCGGAGTCTTTCAGCCAATGGTTGAACCAGCGAAGCAGTAGCGCGTCGGTGTCGAGGAGCGCTTTCGGGCCGAAGTCGACTTCGCCGACGAAGTTGCCCCACGGAATATGCGTCCACGGACCGGCCACAAGGTATTGGTTGTCGCGGGCGAAATCGGATCCGGCATGGCGCGCAAGGTTCTCGAAGAGGTCGATGCTCCCGTGGAGATACATGTCATACCAACCGATGACGTGGAGCGCGGGCAGCGTGATGTCGCCCCATCGCCGGCTGAGATCCTGGGACGACCAGTAGGTGTCGTGCTGCTGGTGGGTGATCCAGTCGCGATAGTATGCGGGGAGGCCTTTGGCCCGGAGATGCGGCAAGTCACCGTAAGGAGCGGCTTGGTAGGTGGGCGCGAGATTGGCCCAGGGGGCATCGAGTGCGGCCCCGGGCTTCTTCAGTTTCAGATGATGCGCATCGCCGCGGAGCATCTGCGTGGCCCAGCCGATGGCGCCGGCGAGTCGCAGGACGCCGTGGTGGTAGAACCATCCGTGATACAGATCGCCGGCGGTCTGGGCGGGTGCGATGCACTTGAGCGCCTTTGGCTGCTCGGCGGCGGCGAGAAGCTGGGTCGTCCCCTGATAGGAGAAGCCATACATGCCGATACGGCCGTTGCATTCGGGCCTGTTGGCCAACCAGTCGATCGTCTCCGTGCCGTCCTTGCCCTCGTTGCGGAACGGGTAGAAGCGTCCGCCGGAATCACCGCGTCCCCGCACGTCCTGGATGACGACGTTGTAGCCGTGCCGCGCGAACCAGACCGGATGCGCGTAGACGACGGTGGTGGCGATGTCGCGGCCGTAAGGCTGGCGGACAAGCAGTGTAGGGGCCGGGGAATCGCCGGCAGGATAGTAGTGGTCGGAGACGAGGACGGTGCCGTCCTTCAACTTGAACTTCACCCCGCGTTCCACCGATACGCCGTTGCCGCAACCGACGCGCACCGCACGGGCGGTTGTCTTGCGACCTCCGAGCGTTTTGGCGGCCGATGATTTTGCGGCGGACTTGGTCACAGCTTCAGCAGGTTTTCGTAGGCGTGCATTTCGGTGAGAGCGGCGGCGACGCGGGTCGACATTTCATCGCACCATTTGAGGCCCTTCTCGGCGGTCGACGGATTCGGGTCGCCCATGACGCCGCTGGGGGCAATATCGCGGGTGAGCCAGGCGTAGGTGGCGTAGGCGAACTCGGGCTTGAGCACGCCGGGATCGCCGACCTTGGCGATGTAGTTGACGGTGTATTTGTCCGTGTGGACCAGCTCGGGAGTGGCCGCGAGCAGGAGCGACGTCTCCACCTCGCCGGCGTGGAAGCCATACTTGGCCTCCTGTTCACCGAGGCCGGAAGCGCCGCCGCCGCCGAAGAGGCAGAAAACGCGCAGACCGAACTCCGCCCGGAGATCGCGGGCCATGACATCGATGATCGAGTGGTTTCCGCCATGGCTGTTGAAGAACACGATCTTCTTGAACCCTCCCGCATGGAGGCTTTCCGCGAGATCATGGAGCACGGCCATGAAGGTGTTCCGGTTCAGGGAAAGCGTTCCCGGGAAACCAATGTGCTCGTTGCTCTTGCCGTAGCAGACGGGCGCGGCGGCGTAGACGGGCAGGTCCTTGGGCAACTTCCGCAACGCGTGGCCGAGGATGTAGTTGTTGAGCAGTGTGTCCGTCGCGAGCGGCAAGTGGTGGCCGTGCTGTTCGATAGCCGCGGTCGGGATGATGACGAGCGACTTGTCCTTGTTCAGCGCCTCCACCTGTTTCCAGGTGAAGTAGGGCAGGAAGCGTTCGTCGGGAATCCAGGTTTTCATGCGGGGAGCGGTTCGGCGGTGGAGACGGGTTTGAAGCCGATCATCTTTCCTGGATTGAGCAGGCCGCGGGGATCGTAGGCGGTCTTGGCGACGAGCTTGGCGTCGTCGGGCCGCCAACGTCCGCTGCCTTCGAGGTAGTTGATGTGCGGATTGGCCACGCCCACGCCGATCTCGCCGCAGTAGTCGATGATCTCCTGGAGCCGTTCCTCGGTGGTGAAACGGATGATGGGAATGCTTCCGGGTCCGATCACACCAGCCGACTTGGAGAACTCTATGTGGAAGAGGAACTCGTCGCCGAACTTGGCCTTGAGCAGATGCATCTGCTCGCGGGCGCGCTTGGCGTCGAAGCCGCACTGGAGGTAGGTCAGCGTCGGATCGCCCTTCAACGCCCAGAGCGTCGTGTGGTTCCATGTGTAGTCGGAGAGCTGGGCGCCACGGCGCGGTTCGGAATAGGGAGCGCTGTAGACAACCCTGCCGCCGGCGGACTCGGCCGCGCGGCTTAGGCGTTTCAGTTGGTCGTCGACGATCTCGAAGAAGGCTAGCGCATTGCCGGGCTCGATCCACTTGAGCAGGGGCGTGAACCACTGCGGGACCGGCCATTCGAAACACGTGACGAGGCGTTTGCGGAAGGACTCGTTCTGCGCGGCGGCCTCGGTGAACGAGAAACACTTGTCGAACGTGTCGAAGCTGACCGCGAGCTGGGCCCAGTTGAACTTGGGCGCGAGATGGAATTCCACCTTCACCAGCACACCGGTTGTGCCCCAAGCATGGAGCGCCTTGAAGATGTCGGGCCCGGTCAGATGGATCTCGCGCGGCTCGGGTTCCATCGTGAGAAGGGTGATGGAGATAACCATTCCGTCGCGGATGAGCCCGTGGGTTATGGAGCCGATGCCGCCGGAGCCGCCGCAGAGGAAGCCGCCGATGGAGGCCTTCTGCACGGTGGACGGATAGCAACGCAGTTCCCAGCCGGCCTTGCGCGCGGTGGTTTCGATCATGCCCATGCGCGCGCCGGGCTCGCACACGGCCACGCCGTCGGGACGGATCTCCAGCACTTTGTCGAAGCCGCCCATGTCGAGAACGATGCCGCCGTGCGTAGGGATGCACTGGCCGTAGTTGCCCGTGCCGGCGCCGCGGACGGTGACGGGCACGCCGTTGGCAAAGGCGAAACGGAGGACGGTCTTCACTTCGTCGAGCGACTTGGGCTGGACCGCGACATCGCCGACCTTGTCGCGGAGTTGGCGTTCGAGAATGGGGGAATACCAATAGTAGTCCTTCGAGAGCCGGTCGATCTCGGCCGTGTTCGTCACGACGCGTCCTTCCGGCAAAATGGCCGTCAGCCCCGCGGTCATCCCTTGAGTCGTCATCACTTCGTCTTCCCTTTTTTGGCCGAGGTGGTTTTCCACAGGCGGATGGCGGCCTGCATCCGGGGGTCTTCAAAGATCGCGTTGCACTCGTCCTGGGCCACGGGCCCGACGACCTCGCACTTGAGGTCGCTCTTCTTCACGAGGTCCTTCGCGTAGGTGTAGATCTGGTTACAATGACGGGCGGCGTCGTCGATGGTCGCACCAAAGACGACGCGATCGACGCCGGCCCAGAGCGCGGCGGCCATGCACATGGGGCACGGTTCGCAGGTCGTGTAGAGGGTGTAGCCCTTCAACGAGAGTTTCTTGAGTTTCTTGGTCGCGGCCCGCAGCGCGCGAACTTCGGCGTGCGAGGTCGTGTCGAACTCCCGCGCGACCGCGTTGAGTCGACGCAGGAGACGTTTTCCCGTGGCCGTCTCGACGATGTCGGAGCCGAAGGGCGTCTGCGTGGGTTTGCCGAGATGCGCCGCCGTGCCTTCGGCCAGATCGAGCATGAACGCTAGATCGGTGGCGGTGGCTTTGGTGTCGGCTCGAGTTGAACTCATTCAAGGCAATGAAGCAGGCGCTATTCCAAGCCGACGGCTTGGCCAAGCCGGGGGAAGGAATCTTCGCCGGACTGCAGCGATGTTCGGTCGCCCGGCAGCAAGCCTGCTTCAAAGAATTGGCCGACCAACCCATTCACCCACGTCGACAAATCATCCGGCATCAGTTCCCAGCAGGCCGTGGACGCCGGTCAAAAAAATGCAACTTCGGACAAAATTCACCAATCTGCCCATCCGGGAACTTTCCGCGCTGATCGCCGCTGGGGCGGTTCATCCGACAAAAGTCGCTTCCGAAGTGATCGGCGCGGCGGAGGCGATCCGCAGTTCCAATTGCTGGCTGCACTTCGACGCCGATCGGATTCGATCCGAGGCCACGGCGTTGGATCGCGCCGCGCTATTGCCGGAACGGGTCGGCTCGCTGCGCGGCATCCCGATTTCGGTGAAAGACCTTTTCGACGTTTCGGCCCAGCCGGTGACGTGTGGCTCCCGCTTTTTCAGCGAACCCGGCCTAGTCGCTACTGCGGACGCGCCGTTTGTCGCTCGATGGCGTCAGGAGGGAGTAGTATTCGCTGGCAAGACTCACCTGAACGAATTCGCCTATGGCATCACCGGGGAGAATCCATGGTTCGGCGACTGCACCATTCCGGGGCGGCCGGACTGCCTGACCGGGGGGTCCAGCAGCGGGGCGGCCGCGTCGGTTGTCGGTGGTGCGGCCTGCATTGGCCTAGGCACTGATACCGGCGGCTCGTTGCGGGTTCCGGCGGCACTTTGCGGATTGGTGAGTTTCCGGTCGCGGGACTGGTTTCCCGATCATCGCGGCGTCTACCCGTTGGCGGGTTCCATGGACACGCTGGGATGGATGAATCGCCACCTGGAGGACATCGGGATGATCGCCCGGGCGTTGTTTCCGCGTGAGGACGCCGGTCGGCCCAATGACCATGGGCTCCGGGTTTCGTTCCTCGACGGGGCACTGCTGGATGATTGCGAACTGGATGTCGCCACGGCGTTGGATGCCTTTCGGCAGCAGTTGACGGAGATTGGCTTTGCTGTGGAGAAAGCGCCCGCCGTGGGTTGGGAAGCTGCGTTTGAAATCTTTGGACCGACCCAGGCACGGGAAGCGTGGACGGTCCACCGGGCGAGGCTGGAGGCGACACCGCAGAATTATTCCCCGGCCGTTCGCGCGCGGCTCGAGTGGGGGCGACAACTCACGATGCTGGAGCTGGAGGAGTTGCAGCGAAGGCGCGAGGGGCTGGGTCGGGAGATGGAAGAACTGTTCACCGGCGGCTCGCTGCTGATCCTGCCGGCCGCGCCGTTCAGTCGGTTGAAGCGTGCGCAGGACCATTCCGATTCCCGTTCTCGGCTGTTGCGTCTGACGACCCCGGCGAGCCTGGCCTGCTGGCCGGTGCTGACGGTCCCATGGCGGCCGGGCGGTGACGCCGGGGGCATCGGATTCCAAGTCATCGCGCCGCGAGGTGGCGAGTGGCGTCTCGTTCAATTCGCGGAACGGCTCGCCGCGCGCCAAAGCGGCCATTGATGGCGTCGTTCGGATTCCCGGAGCTCAAGGCATCCGCCCAGCTTGTTCAAAAAATGACAGGGCATTGAATCCGTCGCCTGCCGGCCAAGATATTTTTGTCGGGCGTGATTCGGCGTCACCGCAGCCGGCGGAACGGCGGATTCTTTGGGCGAACGAGGCTGGTGGGAACGGAATCTCGGCCAAGGGGACCTTACGGGCGACAGAAGGTTTCGCGGCGTTGGTATCCGCTCTGCTTACTGGAAGATCGGCGACTTCTTCCTCCGCCACGGAACAGCCAAGGCGGTTTTCACTCACATGCCTCAATCCTGATCATGAAACACCCCAGACACTCCAGACACCTTAGAATGCGACGTGCGCGTTTCGGTGGCCTCGCCACCGTGGTGGCAGCCTCATCGCTTCAGTTGACGAGCCAAGCCCAGGCGCCGGCGCCTTCAACCGTCGCCACCAACGAGCCCACAAAAATCGTGGTGGAGGGATTGCCGGTGGAGGAAACGGTGCTGCCGACGGTGCGGCCGGTGCAGTCCGTCATGGGCGACGACCGCAGCATCGTCGATACACCGCGTTCGGTGAGCTTGGTGACCAAGGCGCAAATGGAGGCGCGGGCGGTATCCCGGGCCACAGATTTCAACCAATATTCACCCGGAGTCTATACGCCGTCCCGCTACGGACTCGCCAACGTGCCGGTCATCCGCGGTGACCTCGGGGAAATCTACCAGAACGGCCAGCGGACCATATACAGCCGTAATTCGTTGCTGGCCAGTTTCAACGGGGTTGAGGCGATGGACATCGTCAAGGGCCCTGGTTCGGCGGTCTACGGGCCGCAAGGGCAGGGGCCGGGCGGCTACGTGAACTTTGTCACGAAAACCCCCTATTTCGATGGCTTCCACGGGGATGTCACTACGCGCCTGGGCACCTATGTTCCCGGCGGACAGTCTTATTTCAACCCGGAGTGGGTGCTGGATTTCGGCGGACCCATCAGCGAGAAGCTGGCCTACCGGGTGAGCTATCTCGGCCGGGAGGCGGAGGGTTACTACCAGAACGTAAAGGACAACACGCAGGACATCTTCGCCGCCCTGACATGGACGCCGACGGATCAGCTTACGCTGGACTGGAATGCCCAGTTCTACACTTCCCGGTTCAACGAGGTGATCGGCTTCAACCGCGTAACCCAGGAGCTTATCGACGACTGGATTTACCTCGCGGGCCCCGTCCAAGCCAACAACGTGTTCGGCACGCCTATCACTTCCGGGCCGTTTTTCGCCCTCCTTGATCCCGCGCAGGCGCGGCGGGTTCATGTCTACCCTTACCAAACGATCAATGCGCCATTCGACAGCGCGGCCGGGCATAAGTTCACGTCGCAGCTGACGACCACCTACACGATCAGCGAGACGGCAAAAGTCATCAACCGGTCCTACGGCGAAACGCAGGAAAGCCGGAAGCTGTCCGGATACGGCTACACCGAGTGGGTGCCGGAGAATTGGATGATCAACAACCGGACGGAGTTCCATAAGGAATTCACCCCGTCACTCGGCGAGAAGGAGATTCCGATCAAGACGATCTCTGGTGTGGACCTGCGTTATTCGAGCCTCCTGTCCTACCAGGATTTTTCGACCGAACCGTTCTTCCTCTACGACGTCACGGCGAACCCCTCGACCTTCATCCTGCCCGGTCATGTCGCCGGCACCAGCTATGGCGGCGGATTTAACGTGCCGGGCGCGCCGGGCTACGGCGGGAATCCGTTCCCCGGTGCGGGCAACCAGGAATCGACCCTGTTCCAGACCGGGTTCTTCACCCAATGGGACGTTGCCCTTCACGAGCGGTTCAGTCTTGTCGTTGGTGGTCGCGGCGACTACTTCGACGCCGAGGCGAACAGCCCCATATTCGTCGAGCGACCCGCGGGTGCATTTTACGACACTTCGGCCGACGTGCTGAACGGCTCGGTGTTCGTGAGCGGTATCTTCAAGTGGCAGCCCACTCTGTCCTCCTACGTGACCTACAACCTGGTCAATGCGGTCCAGGGGTCCGGCAACTTCGGCGGCGTGGATGGCACGGGCGGTCAGGCGGGCCTGAAACGGTCGATGAAATCCGAGAGCGAACTCATCGAACTCGGCTCGAAGGCCAGTATCCTCGATAACAAGTTGTTCCTAGGGGCGGCGCTCTTTCAGCAGACCCGGCAGGCGCCTCAACTGGTCGGAGCCCCGATTGGCATCGAAACTAAGGGTATTGAGCTGGAAGCGGTCTATCAGCCGACGCGGTCGTTCAACGCGAGCGCCAACTTCACCTTCCAGGACGCAAAGCAAGACGACTTCGGCTACCAGCAGACCTATAACTACCTCGATGGCTACCCGGTCGGGTTCATCGTGGATGGCCAGTCGGGCACCGGCTTCGGCAGTCCCAACTACAACTCCGCCAATGGACGTGTTCGCGCCGGCGGCAAGCAACGAGCCGCGAGCGTGCCGCAGGTGATGTTCAACGCCTACATGACCTACCAGTTCGACAATGGGTTCGGTGCCAGCGTGGGTCCGCAAGTAACCGGCGAACAGTGGCAGAACCAGGAAGGTTCCCTGCGCATTCCCACCCAGTTCGTCATCAACGCGTTCCTCTTCTACCGCCAGCCCAAATGGGAGGTTCAGGTCAATTTCTTCAACATCACCGACGAGCGTAACTGGACCTCGATTGATCCGAGCTTCGCCGGCAACGATGTGATCTACCCCGAGAAGCCGTTCAGCATCGGTGGCCAGATCAAATACAAGTTTTGAGTGTGTTATTCCTGTGCAAACCCTCCGCCGACATTGCCGGCGGAGGGCCTTTGAACGGTTCGCCGCTATGAATTTGACTGCTCTCACGAATTCCTCACCTCAGCTCCTCCGAGGCAGAGCGGCATGGTTCCTCCATCTGCTGGGGGCCGTGGTCGCCGTGCTGGTTCTCGGAGGCTGTTCCCGTTCGCCGGAATCCACCATCCCGTCGGTGGAAACTCCCGGAACGACCAACGTTCATCGGCTGACGTTCATAAACGACTGGTATCCCGAGGCCGAGCACGGCGGATACTTCGCCGCCAAGCTCAAGGGCTACTGGCTGGAACTCGGCTTGGACGTGACCTTGGTCGCGGGTGGGCCCAACCCAGACATTGAGAAGAAGGTTGCGTTGGACGAGAACACGCTTGGCATTGTGCGCGGGGACGCCGTTTTCATTGCGGTGGAACGCGGGTTGCCGGTCATCGCGGTGAACAGTTACTTCCAGCGCGATCCGCAGGGGATCATGGTGCGGGAGGACTCGCCGGTCAGGACGTTCGCCGACTTGGAGGATCGCGACGTGGCGATGCAGATCGGCAACACGTGGTTCTCGTATCTTCAGGGCAAATACGGTCTCAAGAAAACCCGGGCACGGGCGGTCACCGGTAGCGTCGCCAACTTTGTCGCCGATCCGAACTGGATTACCCAAGCCTATCCTACCTGCGAGCCCTACTATGCGGGCAAGGCCGGCGTGAAGGCGCGCATGCTCCAGATCAGTGACAGCGGCTTCGATCCCTACCGGGTGATTATCGCGAACCGACGGTTAGTGGAGTCGCATCCGGAGATTGTGAAGGCGTTCTCCATCGGCGCCTACCGGGGATGGGTCGAGTATTGCCGGAAGCCGCTGCCTGTCCATGAACACATCCTGTCGATCAGCCCTTCGATGGAGGCTGAAGGATTGAAGTTCAGTTATCGGAAGATGCGGGAGTTGCGGCTGATTGAGGGTGATCCGGCCAAGGGCGAAACCTTGGGCGACGTAAAGGCCGAACGTTGGGAGCAACTCCACAAACTGCTGTTGGATCACCGGTTGATCAAAGGTCCAATAGAACGTAGCCACGTTTACACCGATGCGTTTTCCCCCTCTAAACTCGGGGTTAATCCTGAGCTGCCGCCACCCGCGCTGTGATCTGCCGCTGTGCGTGACGACCGTTCAATTGGATCCGAGGGCTTAGGGAGGAAAGCCCGGTGGCGGGCGTAGTTCTCTGCCGGACTGCGGCAATTAATTCAGTTTGGCCCCGCACACAATCGTTCAACCGAACTCAAGGTGTGTTTTGAAAAGACTCGTCATCAGGAACATCGGCCATCTCGTTACGATGAACCCGCGCCGCGAAGTGCTGCAGGATGCCTACCTCCTGTCGGTCGGTGGCTGGATCAAGGAGGTCGGCACGGGACTGGTTCCGGCGTTTGAGGGTGCGGAGATCGTGGATGCCAAGGGCGGCATCTGCGTCCCCGGCCTGATCAATACGCACCACCACATGTTCCAGAACCTGGCACGCGCGTTCACCCCGATCGCGAATCTGCCGCTGCTGCCTTGGCTCGCGGGCCACATGCCATTGTGGAAGGGTTTCACGCCCGACGAGCTGTTCGTGGCCACGCAGGTGGCGCTTGCCGAGCTGATGCTTTCGGGCTGCACGCTTTCGAGCGATCACCACTACCTTTTCCCGGCCGCCGCCTCGCGCGAAATCCTAGACGCGGGCTTTCACGCCGCCGCGGCGATGGGTGTCCGCTACGTCGGCTGCCGCGGCAGCGTGAACAATCCGAGCGACATCATGCCCGAATGGGCGTGCCAAAAGACCGACGCGATTCTATCGGACTGCCAACGGCTCTTCGAAGCATTCCACGACGGTGGCCCCGGTTCGATGAGCCAAGTGGCGTTTGCTCCGTGCACGGTCTTCGGCTGCGAGGGGACGCTTTACCGGGAAACTGCGCGGCTGGCCCGGAAGCTCAAGGTCCGGATGCACACCCACTCGGGTGAGACTGTCGCCGAGAACGTCGATGCGGTCGCCAAGTTGGGGATGCGTCCCGTCGAGTGTCTGACGGCTTACGAATGGGAAGGGGACGACATTTGGCTGGCCCACGGCATCCACTTCAACGACGCGGAAGTCGCCCATCTCACGCGGAACCGGATGGGCGTGGCGCATTGCCCGTGTTCCAACATGCGCCTCGGGTCCGGAATCTGTCGGGTCAATGATCTGCGCGACGGAGGTTCCCCGGTCAGCCTCGGCGTCGACGGCAGCGCCTCGAACGATTCCGGCCACATGCTGAACGAGGCCCGGCTCGCCCTCTTCCTGACGCGGGTGGTCCACGGCGCCGAAACGATGACCGTGGAGAAGGTCCTCGAAATGGCCACGCTGGACGGCGCCCGGAACTTGGGCCGCACGTCTGATCTCGGTTCCATTGAAGTGGGCAAGTGCGCGGATCTGGCTGTCTTTCCGGCGGAAGATCTCTGGAGCAATGGGGCCGAAAACAAGGTCCACGCTCTGCTCCTCTGTCACCCCCGCAACGTCGAAACCCTGATTGTTCACGGCGAGGTGCGGGTGGCGGATGGCCAGCTCGTCGGCGTGGACTTGCCCAAACTGCTGGAACAACACCGGAAGACCGCGGCCCGCATCCACGAGCGTCGTTAAGCTGATCTGCCCCATGAGCCTACTGTTCCGATTCTTGCTCCTGTTCGCCTTGGCTTCTGCGACCTCGGCCGCGGCGTTGACCAAGGTGCGCTTCCTCACCGATTGGTATCCGCAGCCGGAGCACGGCGGATTCTACCACGCCCTCCTCAAGGGCTATTACCGCGAAGCCGGATTGGAAGTGGAAATCATCGCGGGCGGGCCCAATTCGTTCGCTATGCCGCGCATCACCACCGGTCATGCCGACATCAGCATGAGTTCGACGGAGGACCTCCTCCTCGCCATCGAACGGGGCCTGCCGGTGCTCGCAATCGGGGCGACGATGCAGCATGACCCGCAGGGAATCATGGTCCACGAGGGCTCCCCCGTCCGGAAGTTCGAGGACCTGGGCGGGCGGACGATCGCCGTGGTCCCGGGCTCCGCGTGGTTCACCTACATGGTCAAACGCTTCGACCTCAAGGGCGTCAAGGAACGCCCGTTGACCTTCAGCGTCGCCCCGTTCCTGGCCGACACCAACTACATCACCCAGTGTTTCGTCACGTCCGAGCCATTCTTCGTGGCCAAGGCGGGGATGAAGGCGCGGGTGCTGCCTCTCCAGCAAACCGGCTACGACCCTTACCGCATCTTTTTCACGACGCGGAAGTATGCGAAGGAGAACCCCGAGGTGGTCCGTGGATTTGTGACCGCATCCATCCGTGGCTGGAAGGACTACATGGAGGCACCGGGAATCGTGCATGCCGAGCTGCAGAAGCGGAATCCGGAGCTGAACCCGGAGAAGATGAAGTTCTCCTGGCAGGCGCTGAAGGATGGGAAGTTCGTGTTGGGCAATCCGGAGAAGGGAGACTCAGTAGGACAATTCGCCGATGCCCGCTGGAAGTTCCAATACGACATCCTCAAGGACCTCGGGCTGATCCAGAAGGGCTTCGATTACAAAACTGCGTTCACGGCGGAATTCCTGCCGCCGTGACCAGTGGCCTATTCGCCGATTCCCGGTAGGGCCGGCTTCAAGGTTTCGGTGGTCAGGCCCAGTCGGTTTGCAATGAGAGACAGGTAAGTAGTCTTCCGATCGGCCGCCGAGTTGACCAAGCCCCGGATTTCCTCGTGCCGCGGGATCAGCTCCTCGTTGGTCTTGGGATGGCCGAAGTAGTAGGCATGGGTCAGTTTTAGCTTCTGCGCCAGTTCCTTCGCCTTTTCCGGATCGCCCTTGGCATGTGCGGTCAGCAGCAGCGTCTTCGCAAACTGCTCCATATACCAGCAGTCGAGCAGAGTGAACTCGCCGGCTGCAACGCCGGTGCGTTCATCCGTGGTGAATACCATCAGCTTTTGCCCGAGCGTGAAGACCTGCGCGCCCATGCCCATCAGCGAACGCATCGAATCCGTGGCGACGACTTCCCCGCCCGTGTGGCTGCCGCCGGAAGTCGCCCAAACGGAGGCCGAGACGCCCCAGAGCGATTCCGAACCCGTGACTTCGAAGAAACGTCGCAGCGGAGAGGCCGAGCCTTGGGACCACGTGGACCCGCCGATGACCAGAACAGGGGCCCCACGCAACAGGGCTCGCGCCTCGCCTTCGTTGCGCAGCGCGGGAACGCCGTTGACGAAGCCGATCCTCACCGGGAGTTCGTGTTCGTCCGCGAGGCGTTTCAAATGGAGTGCGATGCCCAGCCCCGCACGGACGCAGTCAAACCGTTTGGTATACGGACTTGGCGCTAATGTGATGAATCGCACTTCCGGGACGCCGGCAGCTGGGGCTTTCGAAGTTGGAGGCAGAACCTCCTGGGCGTTCGGTTCACCTAGTCGGCAGACTCCCAGCGCGCAGAGGGTGCCGACGATGAAAGACCCGACCACGCGCAGTGGTCGCCGGGAAAGCGGTGCCAACGACATGCGCAGGCGAGAGCAGGTTTTCGTCCACCCGGACGGGCGGTTCGCAGGCGCCGGGAAAGCGGTCAGGTTCGACCAGCTGCCCCGATCTGCCTGTAGCTTTTTTGGCAGAGTCACAAATCTGCATCACGGCGACCGATGCGCGAAGCAGCGTGGCGCAATCTCCCGGAAAGGATTTGCGCCCATTTTTCGCCCGTGAGCCGCGCCCGCGGCATTCGGCCTCGCCGATGGCAGATGGTCTGCTTCGCGATGTAGGTAGATGGCGAACCAGGTGGTCGCCCACTCCAACTTATGCTGGCCAACGTAGTAATCGACACATTCGTCAAAGGCGGGCCGATCATGTGGCCGCTGCTCATCTCTTCCATCATCGCGCTCGGCGTCGTGGGCGAGCGCTTCCTGTGGTGGAGCCAGCAGCGGACCAAGACGGATATGCCGCGGCGGCACAAAGTCTTCGACGCGCTGAAGGCGGGTGACTTGGCGGTTGCCTCCAGCATGTCGCGGTCCTCGGAGGACCCGGCCGTGCGGATGATCTGGGAAGGCTTGAACTATGCCCACACCGCTGACTCGTTGCCCGGGGCGCTCCAGGTTGCCGCCTCCGACGAGATTGAGCGGGCCGAGAGGTTTCTGCCGGTCATGGACACGATCATTACCCTCGCGCCGCTGCTGGGCCTGCTGGGGACGGTCACAGGCATCATGCATTCGTTCAACTTCGTTGGCAGCGACGAGCTCGCGGCCACCAAGGTGTCCGGCGGCATCGCGGAGGCGCTCATCGCGACCGCCTACGGGCTGGGCACCGCGATCTTCTGCCTCGTGCCCTACAATTTCTACAACCGTAAGGTCGACCGCCTCCAGCGGGAGCTGGAGACCGTGGCGACCAACGTCGAGGTTCTCGTCGAAGCCTATAAGTTCAAAAAGAATGAAGCTAAGCTCGCGTCGCTCGCGTAACGGCCATGGTGGCAAGGCACGGATTGAGATCATTCCGCTGATCGATATCATGTTCTTCCTGCTCGCCTGCTTCATGCTGGTGAGCCTGAGCATGATCGAAGTGAAGGGGATCAAGGTGAACCTGCCGGTGGCCTCGACGGCTCAACCGGAGAAAAAGTCGGATTTCTACACCATCAGCGTCGACAAGAAGGGCGACGTCTATTTGGACAAGAAGCCCATGGACCGGGCTGCGCTCCTGGTTGAGCTGATGAAGCTGGGCAAGGCGGGGACGAACGAAACTCGCGTTTACATCAGCGGCGACCGGGAGGTCTATTTCGGCTCGGTGATCGATGTGCTCGACAAGGTCAAGCTGGCTGGAATCCAAAAGGTGGCCTTCGAGATCAACAAAGCCTCCGGCGTCCCGGATGCCACCTCGGCCAAGAACTGAAACCACTTGAGCGCCGCCCTCCAACGGTTGGCCGAACTGGGCCTTTCGCTGCCCGATCCGCCGGCGTCCGGCGGCAACTACCTGCCGTTCCGGATCGTGGGCAATCTGGTGTTCCTTCCCGGCGCGATTTCGAGTTGGAACGGAACCCTGACCCACAAAGGCAAGGTCGGTTCTGACCTGACTGTTGAGCAAGGCTACGAAGCGGCCAAGATCTGCGCCCTGAATCTATTGGCGAACCTCCGTGCTGCGATCGGCGATTTGGACCGCGTCAAACAGGTGGTCGGTGTGAACGGTTACGTCAATTGCGTCCCGGATTTCCCTGCCAGCCCGAAGGTTATCAACGGCGCTTCCGATCTGTTCGTTGCGGTGTTCGGGGAGGCCGGCCGGCATGTTCGCGCCGCCGTCGGGGTCGCAGGCTTGCCCCTAGGGGCGGCGGTTGAGGTCCAAATGACGGTGGAGCTGCGCTGAGTTATGGCGGAACACTTTCTCTCCAAGGCAAACGTCCACACCCGGTGGAACCGTGGGCTTGCTCCAGCCTTGGAAATCGAATCCGGGGATATCGTCGAGTTCGAATGCTTCGACTCCAGCGGCGGCCAGGTGACTCCGGTCAGCACAGTGGATGATTACGCGAAGATTGATCGTGGGCGCATTCACACCATCACCGGACCGGTTTTCGTCAAGGGAGCCAAGCCCGGGGACGTGCTCGAAGTGAACATTCGCCGGGTCACCCACCATGGCTGGGGCTGGACCAGCTTGGTTCCTGGGCTGGGGGCGTTGCCTGACCGGTTTCCGGAATTGTTCCTCTTCATCTGGAAGCTGGAAGCGAACATCAGCCGCTCGCTGGCGCCGATCACGCTTCCGCTGGCTCCGTTTCTCGGGATCATGGGCGTGGCGCCGCCGGTTGAAGGCGAACACCGCACCCGCCCGCCGGGAACCTTTGGCGGCAACCTGGACATTCGCCAGATGGTGGCGGGCACGACCCTTTTCCTCCCGGTGTTCAATGACGGCGCACTTTTCTCCACGGGCGACGCCCACGCCGCCCAGGGAGACGGCGAAGTGTGCATCAATGGCATTGAGGCGCCGGTCAACGTGGAGTTGCAACTGACGCTGCGCCGCGACCTGCGGTTTGACCAACCCTTCGCCGAGTTTCCGCCGGCCCAAGCGCCGGTTCTCCCGGACCTGGGCTCGTTCGCCTTCATCGCGTCGGCGGAGCAGGCGATGGATGCCGCGCGGGATGTGATCCACCACGCCATCGACTTTCTCGTCGCGCGGTTCGGGCTCAGTCCACAGCAGTCCTACATCCTTTGCAGCGTCGCGCTCGACCTTAAGATCAGCCAATGCGTCAACCAGCCAATGATCACCGTCACGGGCACTTTGGCCCGCCACTTGTTCCCGAACGGAGGAAAACCGTGAAGCTCGCGGCCCGGCTCCGCGCAGTAGCCGGTGCACTTCTGTTGGGGATGACGGCGGTCGCTGAGGCCTTCGCCGATGAAACGCCCCTCCGGGTTTTCGGGCTGCTGGCTGGGGGCAAGACCAACGCGATCGTTGATTACCCAACCTTGCTCTCGAAGGCGTCGTTGAACGTGAAAGTGGAGCACGATCCGGAGCTTGGCCGGCCGGCGAAGTTCCAAGGAATTCCTCTCGCCGACCTGTCCGCTCATCTCGGCGCCGCACCCGCGGCCGACTTGATTCTCATGCGGGCGGCGGACAACTACTTCAGCTTCTTCACGGCGGATTACATTGCCCGACATCAGCCGTTCTTCGCGGTCCGGGTGGATGGGGCGGTTCCGTCACTTTGGCCCAAGACATCCTACGGAGCCGCCCTGGGGCCCTATCTGGTGGCACACCCGAAGTTCGAGGGCGCCGAGCTGCTGCCGGGTTTGCGTGAATCGCCGAAGATTCCCTACGCCGTCGTCAGCGTGGAATTCGGCCGCGCGGCGGAAACGCTCGACCGCCTGAAGGTGGGTGGGGCTGCAACGAACCATTCGCTCCGCGTCGGCCAGTCGCTGGCCTTGTCGGCCTGCATTTCGTGCCACCATGCCGGAGACTTCGGAGGGACGTTGGCACAGCGGCCCTGGGCCATCCTGTCGACTTGGGCCAAGGCCGATCCGGGGTATTTCCGCCGGTATGTCCGCGACCCCAAGGCGGTGAATCCCACCGCGAAAATGGGCGGCTTCAAGGACTGGCCCGATGAGGCGATCGCGGCGGTGCGCGATTACTTCGCCGCCTATTCGCCGACGCCATGAGCGGAGAATTGAACCTGCCGCAGCCATTGGCCGAGTTGACCGCGGCCTCCGACCGCTATGAGGCCGCCTTGGTGGCGAACGACGTCCCCGTATTGCAGGAGCTGTTCTGGAATTCCCCCCACGCGATCCGCTACGGCGCAACGGAGAACCTGTATGGGTATGCCGAGATTGAGGCATTTCGGAATGCCCGTCCTCCGACTGGTCTCGCCCGCCAGGTAGTTCGGCGTGAAATCGTCACCTTTGGGGCCGAAACCGGCGCGGTGAATATGGAGTTCCGCCGCACCGCGCAGGGTGAGCCGCGGATCGGCCGACAAAGCCAGCTGTGGCGAAAGTTTCCGGAAGGCTGGCGGATCACTTCGGCCCACGTTTCGTTGATCGCCGCCTGATACGGAGACCCCGGTGGCCGCCAAGCTGTGCCGGGACCAGTCGGGCCTTCGTCCGGTTGCCGGGCATTTGTTGTCGGGCAATGGCGAACCAATCATCGAGTATCCCCGACTGGAGCGGCTGGACCGCCACCGACCCGACGGCGCGCTACCGGGATTCTCGTCGGCGCATTGACGGCGTCATGGCCACATCCCAAGCTCCGCGCACTTCCGCACTATGAGCAACGTCCCCGCTGCGAACATCGAATCGCTTCTCAAGGAATCCCGCGTCTTCAAGCCCGCCAAGGAGTTCTCGGCCAAGGCCCACATCAAGAGCATGGCCCAATACAAGAAGCTCTGGGCGGAGTCGGTGAAGAATCCCGAGAAATTCTGGAAGAAGCAGGCCGAGACCGAGCTCGTCTGGCAGAAGCCCTTCACCAAGGTGCTCCAATGGAAGGAGCCGTTCGCCAAGTGGTTCACCGGCGGCAAGCTGAACGTGTCGGCCAACTGCCTCGACCAATGGCTGGGCACCGCGACCGCCAACAAGGCCGCGCTGATCTGGGAAGGTGAGCCTGCGACCGACGGCAAGCCCGGCGAGGAACGGGTGCTGACCTACAAGCAACTTCACCGCGAGGTCTGCCGGTTTGCCAATGTGCTCAAGCGAAACGGCATCCAGAAGGGTGACCGGATCATCATTTACCTCCCGATGGTGCCCGAGGCCGCCATCGCCATGCTGGCCTGCACCCGCATCGGCGCGGTTCACAGCGTGGTCTTCGGCGGGTTCAGCGCGCAGTCCGTGGCCGACCGCATCCAGGATTCCGGCGCCAAGATGGTGATCACGGCCGACGGTGGATATCGCCGCGGTGCCGTGGTGCCGTTGAAGAAGAACGTCGACGAGGCGCTGAAGCTGAATGACGCCGCCGGCCAGCCCCTCACCAAGACGATCGAGAAGGTCATCGTGCTGCGTCGCTGCGCCAACGAGGTTCACCTGACCGAGAACCGCGACGTGTGGTGGCACCGTGAGCTGGAGTATGTTCCCGATGTGTGTCCGGCCGAGAAGATGGATTCCGAAGCCCCGCTCTTCATTCTCTACACTTCCGGTTCCACCGGGAAACCGAAGGGCATCCTGCACACAACGGCCGGCTACCTGCTCGGGACGAAGCTAACCTCCAAATACGTCTTCGATCTGCGCGACGAGGACGTCTATTGGTGCACCGCCGACGTCGGCTGGGTCACTGGCCACAGCTATATCGTCTACGGCCCGCTCGCCAACGGCGCCACCGCGCTGATGTATGAGGGCGCGCCAAACTGGCCCGAGCCCGACCGCTTCTGGCGCATTATCCAGAAGTATGGCGTGACCATCCTTTACACCGCGCCGACCGCGATTCGCGCCTTCATGAAGTGGGGCGATGAATGGCCGAAGAAGCACGATCTCTCCTCCCTCCGCCTCCTCGGCAGCGTCGGCGAACCCATCAACCCCGAGGCCTGGATGTGGTATCATACGGTCATCGGCGGCGGCCGCTGCCCGATCGTTGATACCTGGTGGCAGACCGAGACCGGCAGCATCATGATCACGCCGCTTCCCGGGGCGACCCCGACGAAGCCCGGCACGGCGACGCTGCCATTCTTCGGCATCCTGCCTGAGGTCGTGGACGACGCCGGCAAAGCCGTGCCCAAGAATTCCGGCGGCAAACTGGTTGTCCGTAAGCCTTGGCCGTCGATGCTGCGCGGCATCTGGGGCGACAACGAGCGCTTCAAGCAGACCTATTGGAGCGAGGTCAAAGGCAGCTACTTCACGGGCGACGGCTGCCGTCAGGACAAGGATGGATATTTCTGGATCGTCGGGCGGATTGACGACGTCCTCAACGTCGCCGGCCACCGGATCGGCACGGCCGAGGTGGAAAGCGCTTTGGTGAGCCACCCGAACGTCGCCGAGGCGGCGGTCGTGGGCCGTCCCGACGAACTCAAGGGGCAGGCGCTGGTGTGCTTCGTCACGCTCAAGACCGGGGTGAAGGCGACGCCAGAACTGAAGAACGAGCTCCGCAACCACATTGGCAAGGAGATCGGGCCCGTGGCGAAGCCGGACGAAGTGCGCTTCGCGGACGCCCTGCCCAAGACCCGCTCCGGCAAAATCATGCGGCGGTTGCTCAAGCAGATTGCCAGCGGCATGGAGATCAAGGGCGACACGACCACGCTGGAAGACCTCAGCGTCATTGCGAAGCTGATGAGCAGCGAGGAGTGAGGAATGGCCTTGCTCCCATGCCCCGAGTGTCGCCGCCAGATTTCGGACCAGGCGGAGGCATGCCCTCAGTGCGGTTATCCGATGCGGCAGGGAGCCTCAGGCCGTGCGTCGGGACCTTCCGGCGCGGATGACGAATTGCGCCGGATGGTGGCCGGAAACCCCGGGCGCAAGATCGAGGCGATCAAGCGCTGCCGGGAGCTGTATCCTTGGATGGGCTTGGCGGAAGCCAAGGCGCACGTGGAATCGCTGGAGGGCGTGGCGGCTGCGCCGTCACGCTCAAGCCGTTCGGGCTGTGTCGGCGTGCTCGTGTTTGGGCTGGCGCTGACGTTCGGCGCCCTGTTGCTTGGTTGTGCGACCCTTCTTCGCCACCCGTGGCATTCGATCCATGACGGAGCGACGCTCCAAGGTTGGTCCGCGCCGGACATGAGCTACTGGCGCATCGAGGACGGCGCGATCACCGGCGAGACCACCCGGGAACACAACCCGCCGCGGAACCAGTTCATCGTCTGGCAGGGTGGCGAGGTGCGGGATTTTGAGCTGAAGTTTGAGTTCCGCCTCTTCGGCGAGCAGTCGAATTCCGGAATGCAGTTTCGGGGCTCGGTGAAGGAGTTCGGTCTCGTCCACGGCTACCAAGCCGACATGGACGGGCAGGGGAAATTCCTCGGCGGCATCTGGGACGAATACGGCCCCCGCCAGTCACTCGCCGGCCGGGGCGAGCGCGTGGTGATTGACGAGTCCGGGAAACGAACCTCGACCCGCTTCGCCGCGGCCGAAACCCTGACGAAGGACTTCACGCTCGGGCGGTGGAACGAATATCACCTCACCGCGGTCGGGCCGAAGATTGCGCTGCGCATCAACGGCGAGCTCGTCTCGGAGCTGGAAGACCATGAAATCGGCAAGGCCGCCAGGTCCGGTGTGCTGGCGATGCCGATCATCCCCGGCGAACCGATGAAGGTTCAGTATCGCAACTTGGTCCTGCGGGCCCGGTAGGGCCCCGCCTGCGCGTTCCCTCAAAGAGTTGCTGAATCGACCGTCTGAATCTCCGTCGGACGGAGGTTGGATCCTGCTCCTGCCATGAATTTGATGCTGTCGCTACCCGGACTCGTGCTGGCTCCGCTGGTGTTGGTGGGGCAGGCCTACTTCTACGAAAAGTTCCCCGTCCGCGCGAACGACGTGGGGGCCGGACCCGAGGGCTCGGTTTGGATCGTCGGGCACGGAGCCGCTTGGTCCAACACGCAGGTTTATCGTTGGAATGGAGTCGGCTTCGAAGCTGACGGCGCCGCCAAAGGGATGAGCATCACGGTCGGTGCGGACGGCTCGCCGTGGTTGGTGGCCGCTGACGGCAGCATTTTCCGGAAGACCTCGACGGCATGGCAAAAGGTGGCCGGCAAGGGACTCGACATCGCCGCGGGCGCGGATGGCTCGGTGTGGTTGGTTGGCTGGCCAGGCGATCCGGTCAGTTTTTCCACGCTGTCCGGGGCGATTTACCGCTGGAGCGGGGCCGGTTGGACGGAAATGGGCGGGGCTGCCCGGCGCATTTCGGTCGCTCCCGATGGCGAAGCCTGGACCGTGACCGGGCAGGGCGACATTTTCCGGCGGGCCGGCGATGCGTGGGTCAAGGTTCCGGGCCGGGGTAGCGACATTGCCTGTGGCCCCGACGGCAGCATCTGGCTGATCGGCTACGTTCCCGGCGGCCTCAATGACCGGCCACTGTATCGCTGGGACGGGGCCAACTGGGTGCAACCGGGCGGCAACGGCATCCGGTTGGCGGCGGGGGCGAACGGGTTTCCCTGGCTTGTCGCCTCGAATGGCGATGTCTACCGCCTGCAGCAGTTGCAGACGCCCCAACTCGTGGGCACGCAGGCGGCCCATGCCGGCGGCGTGTTTCAGGTGACGATCCCGACCCAGCCCGGGGTCACCTACTCGCTGCGCTACAAGTCCGACTGGACCGCGCCGGTGTGGCTCACTGCCGAGACCTATCGCGGCGACGGTTTGGATCGAACCTTCCGTGACGTCGGGGCGACGGACGGTCAGCGCATCTACCGGGTGGACGCCGCGGCACCCTGAAGCGGCTATTGGCCCGCAACTGGATTGCTGCCCCAACCGTCGCCCGAAGTCCGGGGCCGGGCGCGCGGGAGAATCACGCCGAAACCGTGTCCCGCAGCGGGGTTGTGACATTCGGCTGGCTTCTCGCGCACCGGTGGGGCTTCCTGCGGTTGGTTTCGAAATTCTCCGCCTAGCTGCCGGGGCTCCTCTCTTCTGGGTCTTCTGAGATCGGCCTTGGCAAGCCACCAAGAAGGGTAACGCCCGAAACGGCTTATTTGTCAGGAATCTCGTTCAGCCAGTAGTAGGCCGCCGTGTGCAGCAGCGGTTGTCCCTTGGCTGATTTTACCCCAGGAGCCTTCAGCTCGTGCAGGTGCCCGGGCGTGAGTTTCACCTTCAGGCGCACGCTCTTGCCATCCGGTGCTACGGTCGCGGATTCGATGGGCGGCTTCTCGCGGTCCACTTCGGGCGAACCGTAGCTGGACTGGTAAATGTAGGTGTAGTTCTCGAACGTGTAGGCCGCGACGTCTCCGGCGGTCTTCGGGTCCACGGGTTCGGTGAAGGTGAGTTTAAAGCCGTCGGGCTTCGCGTGCATCTCGTGGATCTCGAAGGGCGTCTTGCCGCTCCAGACTAGGCGTTGCAGCGCGAAGGGTTTGCCGCCGCGGGCGCCCCAGCCGCGGTCCGTGCCACCGGCAAAGAGCGAACCGTCCGCGGCGAACTCCAGGCTCAGCGTGCCGGAGTCGAGTCCTTCGCGGAACGGGAAGCAAGCACCCTGATAGACGCCGTTCACCTTCTCCAGATAGACGCGCATGACGGTGCTCCAGGTCTGGTCGCCGACGAAGAGCTGATTCGCAAACGGGCCGAACTTGCCGGCCGTGAAGTCGTTCGCGATGCCCGACGCGCTCTGGCCCATCTTGCCGTAAGGAAAGCCGATCGCGGGCGGGACGAACTCCTTCATCTTGGCGCGCTCGGTGGCGATACGGGAATTGCTGGCGGGTTCCTTGGGCGCGGCACCGAGGTTCGTGGCGAGCGAATACCACTTGAAGCCCGACGGATTGCCCAGGAAGCCGCCCGGCGTGAGGTGCTTGAGCCAACAGGTGCCATTCCACGGGCCCTGGTTGTCCGTGTAGAACATGTCGCCGAGGTGATTCGTGCCGATGCCGCCGGGCGAACGGATGCCGCTGGTGGTTGGGATGACCTTGCCTTCGGGCGTCACGCGCAGGCCCCAGCCGCGGAATTCGTGCTCGCTGGTGAACGAGCCGGTGAGGCAGAGCACGAGCCAGATGTTGCCGTCGCGGTCGGGTTTTGAGCCGAAGGCGTATTCGTGGTAGTCGCCGCCGATGCCCCAGCCGTCGGCAAAGGTCTCGAACTCGTCGGCGCGGTCGTCGCCGTTGGTGTCGCGCAGGCGGGTGATCTCGCCTCGCTGCGTGGCGTAAAACCAACCGTCCTTGCCTTGGAAAATGCCGAGCACCTCGTGCAGGCCGGAGGCGAACTTAGTAAACTTGGCGTTGGTCGGCGGGTTTTGGTAAGCGCCGTCCACGAAGTAAATGTCGCCCAGTCGCGTGGTCACGGCGATCCGCTGCTTCGGCAGCGCCGCGATCGCGCCGGCCTCCAGCACGATGCCCTCGGGAATCGGCACGGTGATGAGCGGGTAGAACTCGGCTTCGCGCTCGGCGGTGGTGGCGGCATTGGACGTGAATGACCAATGACCGATGACCAATGAGCAAACGGAGAGGACCGCGGTCACGGAGCGGCGAATGGCGGCGGAAGATTTCATCGTTGAAAGCGGAAGGGTTGAGAGTTGGGCGTTCGTCATTGTGCCTTGGTCATTCCATCACCACGTCATCTCCACGGTGAATTCGCCAGGCGCGGCGACTGGCGCCCGGAGCTCATTGCCAACTATCTTCGGTTCGCCGCTGCCGCGGAGGCGGACCTTGAATTTGCCGTCCACGCTGAAGGTTCCATCGCCGTTCGCCTTGATTTCGCCGGTCGCGGCGCGGAACCACAGCGGGCCGCTACCCGTCAGCTTGAAGCTGCGAATGAAGGTCATGTCCACCTCGCCGGCCTTGGGCTGCGGGAATTCCTCAATGGTCACGCTGCCGACGCGGTAACGGAAGGTCGGCTGCTGTTTGGCGTCGAGCCGGTAGCCGAGGAAATGGTTGAGGCCGGACAAGCGGTCGGGGGCGGCGGGCCAGGGGGCAGTGGCGTCGGACAGCGAGGCGAAACCCGGTCCCGAGGGAAACTTCAGGACATGATCGCCGAGCGGTGGTTCGTAGCCGGTGCCGCGGTCGGTGCTGTGGCTGGACATGTCGATGAAGCTGCCTTGCCACACAAGCGCGAGGCGCAGTTCATTGGCGTCGAACGCGAGGTTTGCCTTCTCCGGATAGCCCACGCCGATGGCTCGTGAGCCGGCACCCTCGATGAAATGGCGGTAGATGACCGCTTCCTTGTCGGCGACGATCTCTTTTCGCCCGCGGATCAGACCGCTGGGCACTTCGGCCTTGGCACCGTCGTTCAACCAAGCCCAGATGGCTTTGATCTGCGGATCGGTCTGGCCGCCGAGAATCGCGGTGTTCACCGCCTTGCCGTCCGGCCAGAACGTGGGCATGCGCGTGCCGGGGCGCAGCGAGGCGGGGTCGGGCAGGTAGCGGCGGAACCAATCCCAGGTGACGCGGCCGGCCATTTCCTCCAGTGCGAGGGCGGGGATTCCCATGGAGCCGTAGGTCGTAAAGGTGTGGCAGGCAATGCAGCTCAGGCCGTCGCGCCCGACGAGCTTCCAGCCGAACTTGGCGTCACGCTCGGTGAGCGATGGTTCGGGTTGGGCGTCGGGCTGCTTATCCGCCTCGATGAAAGCGGGAGCGAGTGCGGCGGCGTGGGCGCTGCCAAACTGCGGCATCCGCGTGGCCATGTAGGGCCGAACCTTCGGGCCCTCGGCGATGACCTTTGTGAGCCAAGCCGGCTTCAGCTTCATGCCCACGAGGCTGAGGTGCGGCGGCACGCGACCTTCATCGCCGAGATCCGCTTCACCGTGAACCTTGAACCAGTCCGACCGGCCGGCTTCGAACGGTCCGCCGAGCCCTTCGCGTGAGTGGCAGGCGTAACAATTCAGGCGCGTCATCGTCTGGGCCACGCGCAGGCCGGGGGCGAGCGGTTGGGGCAGCTTCGCGGCGGCCGCGACGGTCTTGCGCAGGGCGGCGCGCTGGGCGGGAGACAGGTCAAACTTGGGGGCGCCGGCCGGCACGTTGTCGGCAAGGCAGCCGGCGGAGCTGCGGGCGGCGAGATCCAGCAGCGGTTCGACCGGAATCGACGCGAGCCCGTCCGTCGAATGGCAGGCCACGCAGTTCAGCGACGGCGACGCAAACAGTTCACGGCCTTTCTTCGCCTTCGCCAAGTCCACGGTAAACTCGGTGTGCCCGACCGGCTGCATTGGCTGGGCGTAGTGCTTGAAGGCTTCGTTCGGGACGTGCCGCCGGGTGATTTCCGGCCCGGCCCAGCGCAGGTCGAGCTCAAGTCCGCCGCCGCCCTGGAAAAAGAGCAGCGTGAAGCTGTGAGGCCCGGCCTTGAGGGTGGCCTTGGCAGACTTCTCGGCCGGGGCATGCGTTCCGTCGTTGTTGATCAGGCGTTGGCCGTCGAGGAAGAGTTGTGAGCCGTCGTCCGAATTGAGCCAGAACGTATATTCGCCGTCGTCCGGGATCTCGATTACCCCGCTGAACCGCACGCCGAAGTCGTTGCCCCGCTTCGCCATCTTCGTGTTGATACCCTCGGTGACGCCTGAGGCGTCGGGCACCGTGGTGTCGAACTCGGCGCAGCTGCCAAACTGGTGCTCGAAGTAGTCGTATTGGAGCCCGTTGACGGCGGCCGGATTGGCTTTGGTGGCCTCGACGATCTGCGCCCGGAGCAGGTAGGTCGCAACGCTGATCGCCTCCGATTCGCTCAGGCCGGAACCGGGCATGCGGCCGCCCGGGCGATGCTTCAGCGGGTCGCGGAGGAAGCGGACCAATTCGCCGGCCGGAAATTTCTCGGCGAGGTTGCCGAGCGGGACCGACTTGGCGATCGCGCGGGCAAAGGCGTCGTCGGGAACATCGGCGCGTGGTTCCAGCGGAGCATGGCAGGCGACGCAGCCCAGTTCGTGATAGAGGACTTTGCCGGCCTCCGCGCGGGCAGGATCGGCGCTTACGCCGGCGGCCGGCCCGGCGGGTGCGATCGACACAAGATAGTGGGTGAGGGCGTCAACGGTCTCGGCGCGTTGGGCGGCGGGAATGGCGTGCAGCAAGTGCGGCATGCCAGTGCCGGGCTTGTGGGCGATCGGATCGGCCAACCATTGCTTCAACCATTGGGGGCTCAGGCGCAGGCCGTCGGTGCCGAGTTTGGGGCCACCGCGGGAGTTCAGCCGGCCGCGGACTTCGGAAGTCGTGGTGTGGCAGGCCACGCAGTTGAGTTCGCCGAGGAGGATTTCGCCTTCGTCCACGTCCGGCGCGAGCGGGGCAGGGTGCAGGAAACCTTCGGCCCGCGTCGTGGCAAGCGACAACAGCGTGGCGGCGACGGCGGCGGGCAGGAACCGGTTCCAGGGCATGGCCGCAAGGCGACGAAGTGGCATGGGCCGAGTATTCAATGACTCTGCCCGGGCGGCCAATCGCCAAATGGCGGTGGGCGATCGGAAAGTGACGGCGCCGCCGGGAATTCGGAGGGCCGGTCAGGTGTTGAGCACCTTCAGGGCTTTTTTGCTGTCGTTGGTGCGGAGCACTAGGAGGCCCGTCTTGGCGTTCGGGGCGGTGGCGCAGTAGGCGTATTCGATGTTCACCTTCGCGGCGGCGAGCTTCTTGGCGATGTTGGCCAGCGAACCGGGCTTGTTGTCGCCGGGCACCAGCAGGATGTCGCTTTCCACCACCATGGCGCCGCGTTTCTCGAAGACGGCGATCGCCTTGTGCGGATCGTCCACCACCATGCGGACGACCGAATGATCCACGGTGTCGCTGGTGGAAAAAGCCTGGATGTTGATCTTGGCCTCGGCCAGCGCTTCGCACACACGGGCCAGGGTGCCGGGGCGATTGTCGAGGAACAGGGCAAGCTGGGTGGCAAGATGCACAGACGTTCTGTGCCGCCATCTGGCACGGAAGGCGAGCCGGGAATTCGTTTGCCGCAGGGCTACTTGCCGGGAACTGCCGGCGGGACGCCGGCAGCACTTTCAGGGGCCTACTTCACCATGACGACTTCCGCTTCGCCGGACTCGGCGGGTGGCGTGGCAGGGGCCGGCGAGGTTTCGCGGTTCGGGGCCACCGGAGTCTCCTCGCGGTCGGCAACGGCGGCGTGGAGCGGCCGGGCAGGGGATTCCGTCCGGCTTTCCGGGGCGCCTTCGGCCTTGTTGAACTTCACGCTTACGATCCGGCTGACGCCCTGTTCCTGCATGGTCACGCCGTAGAGCACGTTGGCCATGGAGATGGTGCGCTTGTTGTGCGTGATGACGACGAACTGGCTCTGCTCCAGGAAGCGGTGCAGCACCTTCACGAAGCGGTTGATGTTCGACTCATCGAGCGGCGCATCCAACTCGTCCAGCACGCAGAATGGCGAGGGTTTCACCTGATAGATGGAGAACAGCAGCGCCACGGCCGTCATGGTCTGCTCGCCGCCCGACAGCAGCGTGATGCTCTGGAGCTGTTTGCCGGGCGGGCGGGCATAGATGTCGATGCCGGCTTCCAGCGGATCCTCGCCCTCGACGAGCGTGATGTCGGCCTTACCGCCGCCGAACAGTTCCACGAACATCGCGCGGAAGTTGTCGCGGATCTTCTCGAAGGTCTCGACGAACATCGTCTTCGTCTCGCCGTTGATCTTGCCGATGATGTCCATCAGCTCGGACTTGGCCTTCACGAGATCCTCGTATTGCGTGTTGAGGAAGTTGTAGCGCTGTTCGGTCTCCTCGTATTCCTCGATCGCCACGAGGTTCACCGGGCCGATCTCGTCTACCCGCTTCTGGAGGGCGGCGACCTGGAGCTGCACGGCGTCCCAATCCGTCGTCAGGCCGGCGGAAGCCATCTCGTCGAGCGAGACGGTCTCGACCTTCGCGGGACCTTCGTCGGCGAAGGTGATCTTGATGCCTTCGCCGCGGATGTCTTCGAGGCTGACCTGATACTTGGACTGGATGCGTTCGCGCAGGTTCTGCACGGACATCGTCTTTTGGGCGACCTCGACTTCCAGCGTGCCGCGGCGGCTTTGGAGCGTGTTCAACTGCCCGCGACGCTCGCGCAACTGCTCTTCGCGCGCGTGGATTTCGCCTTCTTGGAAACGCTTCTCCTCGAACAGGTGGGCAATCTGGCCGGACAACGTCTCGCGTTCCTGCGTCAGGCGTTCGATCTCGCGCTGGCTCTGCGCGATGCCGGCCTCGAAGTTGCCGCGGCGGTCCCCGAAGGCCCCCATTTCCGCGGTCAGCCGGTCGATCAGGGCGGTGAGCTCGCGGATGCGGTTTTCCAAGGGCGGCCCCTGCCGGCCATGGCTGGCGAGGAGCTGTTCCTCGGTGGCGAGAGAAACGCGGGCTTCGGACACCGCGGCGTTGGCGGAATCGCGGTGCGTGCGGAGTTCTTCCAGCTCGGAAGTCAGTTGGGCGACGAAGGCGGTCGCATCCTGTTCCGCCGCCTCGGAATCGGTGACCTGGGCGGCCAGCCGGTTGCGTTTGTCGATCCCTTCGGCCTCATGCGCGCTTAGGCTTTCGAGCTCGTAGGTCACGGTCTCCAGCTTGTGGCTGAGCGTGCGTTTCGAGTTTTCGATGGCGCGGAATTCACCCTCGCGCGAAGCAATGGCAACCTCGACCTGGCGGAGTTCGGTGCGGGCTTCCTCCAGGCTCGCCTGCAAGGTGGTCTGCTCCGACTGGAGGGCGCCCTTCTGGCGGCTGGCCTCGCTGACCTGCTCGCCCAAGGCGGTGAGCTCGGCCTGGAGTTCGGCGATCTGGTTTTTGCGGCCAAGGATGCTGGCCGGCGCCTTCCCCGAACTGCCACCCGAACCGCCGGTGAAAACCCCGGAGCGGGTGAGAAGGTCGCCAGCCAGCGTCACGTAGTCGAACGCTCCCTGGGTCTCGCGGAAGGCGGTGGTCGCAATCGCGAGGTCGGGAACGATTCGAAAGCTGCCCAGCAGCGCCTGAACGAGCGGCGCCACTTCGGGCGACGACTCGGTGACGCTGAGCGCGGAAATTCCTGCCGTGCCCTCGGGCACCGTGCTTTCGGCAACCGGCCGGGCGGCGGTGATCAGGCCCAGGCTCGCGATGCTGGCGCGGCCCTTCTTGTTGGCGCTGAGCTCGGCGATGATCGTGGTCGCGGCTTCCGGCTGCTCGGTGAGGACCAACTGGAGGTGATGGCCCAGGGCGGCCTCGACCGCGAGGACGTAGTCGGACGGCACCCGGATCTTGTCGGCGAGCGAGCCAAGGACGTCCTGCGACTGCTTCAAGGCGGCCAGGGTGCCGGCGCTGAAGCCTTCGTGCTGGGTGTCGAGCTGTTCGAGCACCGTCAGCCGGCTGCGTTTCTCGGCCTGCTGCCGAACGACGGCGTCGAGCGCGTGCTGGGCGGCGTGGATTTCCTGCTGGATCTCACGAAGGCGGGCCTGGCGTTCTTCCAACGTGCCGCGGCTGGTGGCGACGTGGAGCTTCTCGGTCTCGACCTGGAGCTTGAACTCGTCGAGGCGAGCATCGAGGCGGATGTTTTCCTCGGTCAGCGACGCCCGTTCGGCGTGCAGTTTTTCCAGGCGGACGATGTTGCCCTGCTTCTGGAGGTCGAGCTGGTTGATCTCGTTGCGTGCACGGCTGACCTGCTGGGCGGCGCTGAAGGCCTGCGACTGGGCCACCCGCAGCGACTCCTGCTTCTGGAACACTTCCCGCTCAACCGCGCTCAGCGCCTGCTGCTTTTCGGCCAACGCTGACCGCAGGGACTGCACCCGCTCCTGCGATTCGGCGAGCTTGACCTGGACGAGTTCCAACTCCTGCTCGGCGATGCTGCGGCGTTCCTCGGACTGCGTGATGTCGTGCAGGGCGCGCTCATTCTGCGACGTCAGCTCCTGGAGGCGTTGTTCGTTGAACTCGATCTTGTTCTGGTGCCGGTCCGCCTCGGCCTTCAGCTCCAGCCCGCGTTGCTGCTGGAGCGAAATGTTCTGGTCGAGCTCCGACAGCTGGGTGCGGAGCTGGAGGATTTCGTCCTCCAGGCGCAGGACGGTTTCCTGGCCGACTTCCAGGTCGAGCCGCGCCCGGCCGAGCTCGGTTTCGCGGCTCTGGATTTCCTCCTGCAACACGTCGAACTGATGCCGGGCGAGCTGCGTTTCGAGGCTCTGCAATTCCGCCGCGATGGCCTTGAAGCGGCGCGCCTTGCCGGCCTGCCGTTGGAGCGAGCCGATCTGGCGTTTGACCTCCTTGATGGTGTCTTCGACGCGCAGGAGGTTTTGCTCGGTGTTCTCCAGTTTCCGCAGCGCTTCTTTCTTCTGCTGCTTGAACTTGGTGATGCCCGCGGCTTCCTCGAACACCAGCCGCCGGTCGTCAGGCTTGCTGGAGAGGATCTGCGTGATGTTGCCCTGGGCCATGACCGAGTAGCTGGCCTTGCCCATGCCGGTGCCGGCAAAGAGTTGCTGGATGTCCCGCAGGCGGCAGCCGGTCTTGTTGATGAAATATTCCGAGCCGCCGTCACGGAACACGCGCCGGGTGATCGTCACCTCGTTGAACTCCACCTCGATGCCCGCCGCCCGCAGATGATCGGCATCTACGTCTCCGATGGTGATGCTCACCTCGGCCATGCCGAGGGCCTTGCGAGTATCGGTGCCGTTGAAGATCACGTCGGCCATCTCGCCGCCGCGGAGGGCCTTGGCGGACTGCTCGCCCAGCACCCAGCGGATCGCGTCCGACACGTTCGACTTGCCGCAGCCGTTCGGCCCGACAATGGCCGTCATGCCGGGCTGGAAGTTCAGCGACGTCTTGTCGGCAAACGACTTGAACCCGAGCGCGGTGAGGTTTTTGAGATACATCGCGAACTGGATTGAAGGAATCCGCCCGGCGGCCGGCAAGGTGAAACCCACAACTAATGGGGGTGAGTTATTCACAGGGCCTCTAAATGTTGGGCTGCTCTGCCTGTGAATAACTTTCCAAAGGCTTTGGCTAACGCCGCGACAGACCCGGTTCCGTCACCGGCCTTGCCTTGAGGCTGGCGCCCCATTCAGCCTCAGGCTGTGGCAGGTTGCGCAGACAGAATGGGCCGGGGGCACAGTTTCGTCGTGGGCATGATCCTCTGGCTTTGGCTGAGCTGCCAGCCGGCGGCGACCGCAGCGGCGGGGCCCGCGACGCCGACAGTCGCCCCAATTCCAGAATGGGTGGTCTCCGAACCCGCAGTCACTGAACTTCGGCCGGGCACCAAGGAGGAAGGCATCACCCGTCGGTTGTTGCTGGTGGATGAGCAGATCCACGCTGGCCGCCGCGAGGTTTTTGTCCGCCGGGTCCATGAGGTGCTCAACGAGCAGGGCGTGAGCGATGGCTCGACCCTCGCGGCGAGTTTTGACCCGACATACCAAACCCTGGTGTTGCATACCGCCGCGATCTGGCGCGGCGAGCAACGGTTGGAACGCCTGGACCCGGCGAAGCTACGGCTGCTCCAGCAGGAAGAGGAGGCCGACCGGCACCTGTATCACGGAGAACATGAGGCGCGGCTGCTGCTGGACGATGTTCGTGTGGGTGACCGGGTGGAGTTTGCCTTCACCATCACGGGCCGGAATCCCGTCCTGCGTGACCGCTTTGCCAGTTCATTCTTCGTCGGTTCCAGCCTGCCGGTGCTGAAACGACGGCACCGACTGATCTGGCCGGGGCCGAGCCCGTTGGCTTGGCTGGCGCATGGTCCGGCCCCCGCACCGACCGTGAGGACGACTGCCGAGGGCACGGAATATTGGTGGGAAGAGCAGGACGGTCGTCCGGTGGAATTCGAGTATGGGGCACCGGGCTGGCACCCACAGTTCCCTTGGGTGCAACTGTCGGATTTCCGGTCGTGGTCTGAAGTCGTCGAGTGGGCCCTCCCGCTCTACCCCGCCGATCAACCTTTGCCGGACGAGGTGGCCCGCCGGGTCACGGAGTGGTCGGGCGCCGCGACGGCTGAGGGAAAGATCCGAGGTGCCCTCCAATTCGTGCAGGACGACATCCGTTACCTTGGCATCGAGGTCGGCCCGGGGTCGCATGAGCCGAGCGCTCCGGCCTTGGTCTGCGAACGTCGCTTCGGCGACTGCAAGGACAAGAGCCTGTTACTGGTCACGCTGTTGCGCCGACTGGGGATCAACGCTTGGCCCCTGCTCGTGGACACTCAGAGCCGCGCCTCGCTTACGAACTGGCTGCCCTCGCCGTTCGCGTTCAATCACGTCGTGGTCCTGGCCAGGGCAGATGGACACGAATGGGTGCTCGACGGAACCCTTCAATTTCAGCGTGGTCCGCTGGCTTCCCGCCATGTGCCGGCCTATGGCGCCGGCCTGCTTGTTGCCCCGGGGCAGACCCAGCTGACCCGGCTGCCCATGCGTGCCCGGGGTCTGGATACGACGGACATTCGGGAACACTTCAAGGTCGGCAAAGTCAGCGAACCAAGCGAACTAACCGTTGTAACCGTCGCCCGCGGGCTGGATGCCGAAAACCTCCGGGAGAGCTTTGCCGTCAACTCCCGGGATAGCTTGGGGAAATCCTACCTGAACTACTACGACCGCACCTATCCGGGCATTGAGCTGCACAAGCCAATCCAGCTGGAGGATGATCCGGAGGCGAATGTCGTTACCGTGCGTGAGTATTACCGAATTCCTGAGCTGTGGCGGCGCGACGGGGAAGGTGAAGACAAGCGCATGGTCGCAAAGTTCTTTCCCACGGTAATTACCGACTTGGCTTTGGCCCCCGACGGCAGCAGCCGGAAGACCCCGCTGGCGCTCCGCTTCCCGCGCCGGGTGACTGTGAAGACGACGGCCGACCTGCCGGAAGAGTGGACCTGGGCGGCCAAGCGGCTGGAATTGGCAGGGCCGGCCAACCGGCTGTCCGTAGTGCGTCAGCCGGGTGGCAAACAGGCGGTGTTTCAGTTCACCTATGAAACCACCGCGCCGGAAGTTTCGCCGGCTGATTTCCGCCGGCATGGAAACGTGCTGCGGCAGATGGAAGAGGCGATTGGTTACCAACTGACCTGGAATCCGGAACTTGCCGCGGGTGGCGGTTGGGCCGGGATGAACTGGACGCTGGTGCTGCTGGGCGTGGTGTTTGCGCTCCTGCTGCTGGTCCTGGGCGTCGCCGTAGTAGTGCTCGCTTTCCGGCGTCGCCGGCCGCCGGCGCTGCCGACGGGTGCCGGTGCGGCGGTGTCGCCTGTTGGCCGACCGCAGGGCGTGGGGGGCTGGCTGATCTTGGTGGCGATTCAGGTTTGCCTGAGTCCCGTGATGTTGCTGTTCGGAACTTTCCACAACCCGGAAACATTTCAGGCGGCGGTATGGCATAACCTGACCACGCCAGGCAGCGAGTCTTACCACGTTCTCTGGGCGCCGATCCTAGTCTTTGAGCTGTTCACCAACCTGAGCCTGCTGGCCGCCAGCTTGGTGCTTATTCCCCTGTTCTTCCAAGAACACCGGTGGTTTCGCTGGGGTTACTTCGCGTTCTTGATTGCCCGGATGATCCTCCTCGGGCTGGACTTTGCGCTCGGCAGCCAGATCCCGGCGGTGCAGGCGTCCTTGGGACAAAAGGACTACAAAGAACTGGGGCAGGCAATCATGGCTGCATTGATCTGGGGCAGCTACGTGCTGGTGTCCGTCCGTGTGCGGAACACCTTTGTCCGCTAGCAGTCGAGCCTACTTCGGCGCTTCCCAGGCTTCCAAGGCGTGGCCGGGCGCGATGTGCATGAACCCGGTGTCGTCCGCGGTGAAGCGCATCCAGTTGCGCGGGGCGGGCACGCTGATCCGCAGGCGTTCGCGGCGCGACTGGCCAGTCGCCGGCCGGGCGTCCCAGAAGGTGATCGTCCGGTCGCCGGAACTGGCCACCACGTCGCCGCCGGACGAAACGGCCAGCGCGGTCACCGCGCCGGACTGGGCCCGCCAGGACTCGCCGGGCAATTCCCGGTGGGTATTCACGTCAAACACGCGGACGTGGCCGTCCTCGTTGCCCACGAAGAGGCGCTGGCCGTCGGGATGAAACGCCACCGCCGTGTCGTAGTCGTCCGCGTCGCCGAGGGAAACGAAGCCGCCGTTGAGATTGGTGGCCTGATACAGGCGAACCCGACGCCCGATGAGTCCGGTAACCGCAACGAGGCGTCCGTCCGGCGAAAGGTCCATGCAATTGACCGCGCTGGCGCCGTAGAGCATCCGCTGGTCGCCGGTCCCGCTGGTGGTTTGGTCCGCCAAATCCACCCGCAGCAGCATGCCGGGAATCAGGCCAATCACCGACTGTTCGTCCGCGGAAAGGGCGCCGCGGATCACGAAGCCATAGCCGGGAAAAGAGGGGATACCTTTCACCCGCCATCGCGGCTCCGGGGATTCGCCATGCTCGCCCGGCGGGCTCCAACGGGTGATTTCGCCGGTGTCGAAATGCCGCGTCACGGCGCTGCCGTCCCGCAGGATCGCCAATGGCTGATGCATCTCCGCCAGCGGCAGACGCCGACGGTTCAGCCGGTCCCAGAGCCAGGCGTGGTTCATCGGCGCCCGGTAAAGGACGAACCGGCCGTCGGCGGACATCGCGGGGTGTTCCCAGGAATTCCAGCTCCAGACGCCGCCGACACGTTGGTCCGTCATTGTGGGATGGCCCGGCCAAGTCCGCAGGGTGCCGTCGTCGCTCACGCTGGCGAGCAGTCCCGGATCGGGGATAAAGGCAAGGCCGCGGATCCGTTCACCGTGACCCAATCGGAACTGGACCTGGCCCTCGAGCGCGGAGCGGCTGAGCAGATTGGCTGGCGGAAACCGCGGACCGGAATCCGGCACCGGCTGAGATTCGCCGCCAAAGGTATCATCGTCGTAGGTGCGAACGTCCGGGGTCGGTTGGAGGAACCGGAACAACCGAAGCGGCGAATCATCGGTGGCCACCGCAAGCGCGGATTCTTTCGGTAAGAACTCCAGGTCGTGGACCACTGCCTGCGCCTCGTGGTGGAATACGGGCCGGCCATCGGCTAGCTCATAAACGGTCACCGCCCGGGGCACGCCGGTCTGCCGGGCCGTCGCCACACCCAAGTGATTGCCGTCGGGTGAAAAGGCCACGATGGCCGGCGAGGCGTTGGTCGGCACTAACTCGCGTTCCGGCCGCCACTGCGGCGTGCTGACCGAACCCAGTGCGGTAACGGGGAAGACTTCGACCGAATTGCCCTGGGGACGATGGCGGACCCACGCAAGCCGGGCCCGATCGGTGGACGCGGCGACCGGAGCGAGGATTTCGCGCGGCAAGGCCAAGTCGTGCCCGGTGCCCAGATCGTGAATGGCGCCGGGCGCGCCGTTTTCGCCGCCCCAGACGGTGTTGCCCGCGAAGAGCACCCGTTGGTTGTCCAGCCACACCGCGCCGACATGGCGGCGGCCCGCGAAATATCGCAACGTTCCGGAGTCGGTCTCGGCGACCAGCAGAACGTCGCCGTCGGCGCAGAGAAAATGACGTCCATCCGGCGCGAACGCGAGGTGGTGGAAGCCCCGGTCCAGCACCTCGCGGTCGTTGATCGTCGGGGCCGGAGGAACCGTGGGGCCGGTTTCCTGGGCTCCATTGGCGAGGTCTATCCAGCGGATCACCCGGTCGGCGGTCAGCACCGCCAGGCGGCCGCGATTCGGTTCCCACGCCACACACCGGGGCTCCGAAGCGTCGAAGGTAATCCGGCGCGTCTCATCGCCGCGGCACAGCCAGTTCAGCAGCCGCCATTCAAACCCGCGTCGGGAGGTGTCGAGCGCCGCCAGCAGGCGCTGGGCATGGCTGAAATCGCCTTGCTGCCGCATCGCCAATGCGTGGGCGAGCGACGCGAAGTAGGCGCCGTCCTTGGCCTGATCCTCGGCGGTGCGCGCCTCGGTGGCCCGGAACTCCGCGAGGCGTCGGGCATCTTCCGCCGCCCGCCATTGCCAGAACACCCCCGTGACGCCCAGGCCGACCGTGAACACCACCAACGCCGCCAGCAGTGCCACCAACGGATGCCGGCGGCTCCAGCGCCAGAGGCGTTCCGGCCCGGACACCGGCCGCGCGAGGATCGGTTGGCCGCGCAGCAGCCGGTCGAATTCCTCGGCCACTTCCAGGCTGGAGGCGTAGCGACGTTCCGGGTCCCGCTCCAGGCACTTCAGGCACAGCGTGGCCCAGTCGGGTGGAACCCCCGGATTCAGGGTAGCGGGCACGGGCACTTCCGCCGTCGAAATCTGGGTCAGCACCTCGAACGCGGTGGCGCCGACGTAGGGTGCCCGGCCGGTGAGCAGATGAAAGAGCACCGCGCCCAGGCCATAGACATCCGCCGCCACCGCGGCCGCCCGCGCGCCGTCGCGGGCCACTTCGGGCGCGAGGTAGGCCGGGGTTCCGAGGGCCTGGCCGGACAGCGTCAACGTGGCGTCGACATCGGAGCGCACGGCGATGCCGAAGTCCGCGACCAAGGGGCTGCCGTCGCGGTCCAGCAGGATGTTCGACGGCTTGAGGTCGCGATGGAGGATGCCGTGCTGGTGTGCGTGATGCACCCCGCGGGCAACGCCGGCAAACAGTTCGGCGAGCCGCCTCAGCCGGGCCTTGAGTTCCGTCCGGGCGGCCGGGTTGGGAAGGCGGAACTCCGCGATTCGGTCCGCCAGCGAGCCGCCCTCGGCCAGCTTCATGGTGAACCACGGCCGGCCGTCCACTTCGCCGACGTCGTAAACCGGGATGATGTTCGGGTGCTCCAGCGTGGCCGCCAGCTCGGCTTCCTGCCGGAGCCGGTCGATGCCGTCCTGAACGCCACCCGCGGTCGCGTGAACAATCTTGAGCGCGACCAAGCGGTTAAGCCCGCGGTGCCGGGCACGATAGACGATCCCCATCCCGCCGCGGGACAGCTCCTCCATCAGCTCGTAACCCGCCAAGCCCGCCCCGGAGGTGGCTGAGCCTAGGTCACCCAACGCCCCGGCGAGGCTGTCCGCCATGCACCCCGAGCACAGCCCATGCGTGTCATCCGGCGCGAGGGCGCGCTGGCAATTGACACAGGTGGCGGTGTTCACGGGCGGGAAGGTAAGGCAGTTCGTCGCGTTGAGGAAACTGCGGGAATTGGCGACGGAGCCGGGATTGAATCAGAAGGCAGGAAAGCTGGAATGCGGTCGAGGAAGCACCGGGGCAACATCATCTACCCGCGTCGGCCGGGAGGGCGGGCATTGCTGCCCGCCCCCGAGTGCCTTGGCACGAGCAGGGGGGCGCTGGCCGCTCCGCTCCGAACCGCGCGGCGGACTGGAAAGTCCGCGCTCCCGGCCACTGGGCTGTCCGGCTTAAATTCGCCGCTGACGCCGCCAGCAGGTTCCGCCCACCAGGGCGGCGAGCCCAAGTCCCGCGGCCCAGGTGCCGGCTTCGGGCACGGGGGAGACGGTGTCTTCGCCGGTGAGGGTGAAGCTCCAGCTCACGAGCTGCATGGTGCCGCCGGCGGCGAGGTCGCCGAGGTTGAAGCGCCAGTCACCGTTGCCGGCGCCGCCGTTGAAGGCGCTGAGCATCGCCGGGCGCAGCGTGTCGGTCGGACCGATCCGGCCGTCGGGTTGGAAGGTGCCGGTGAGCACGCCGCTGACGAAGGACTGATTATGGATGTCCGTGAGGGCCGGATCGCCGGGGGGCGCCTGGTCACGCAGGGTGATTTGCCAGCCGTCGTAGCCGAAGCCGAGCGGGTCGCCGCCGGTCACGCCGACCTGGTTCAGCAGCACCGCCGAGGGATCGCTGACGGTGGGGGCGACGCCCACGGGGCTCTTGAGCAACGACGCGAACATGTCGCTGGCCCAACCCAAGCCGGCGCCGGTGCCGCGGAGTTCGAAGCTGATGGTCACCTCGCTCAGCGACAGGATCGCCGAGGTGGTGACGCTATGGAGGAACGAGGTGAGCACCGGCTGGTTGTCGGCGATCGCGGTGGTCGTGATCGTCGGTGTGTAGGTCTCGGTGACGAGCGCAGCCGAGGCGGAACCGGCGGCCAGCAGGGCGGCGGCGGTGGTGCGAAGCAGTTTCATGGGCAGGAAGTTTTCAGTTTTCAGTGACCAGTGTTCGGGGCTCACGGATTGCTCACGGCGCGGTAGAAGCGCACGGGACCGGGCGGGTCGACGTCGGTGTGGGTGAAGACGCCGTTGGGGGCGGCGGTGTAGATGGCCGGGGAGATGAACTCCTGCCAGTCGTAGTTGGGCGGGCCGGCGGTGCTGTATTGCACGCGGAAGCTGCCGCCGGGCACGCCGAGGAAGGTGACGATGAAGTCGTCGCCGCTGGGCACGAGGGTGAGGTAGTTGGGCGTGCCGCCGCCGCCACCCGAGGTGGTGGTCTCGGTGACCGTGACCGTGCCGGTGACGCTGTGGGTGCCGTCGCTCAGGGTGTATTCAAAGCTGCCGTTGCCCGCGTTGTTCGCCGGGGCGGTGTAGACCACGAAGTTGCCGGCGAGCGTCACCGTGGCGCCGGCGGGCAGGGCGTTGCCCACGGCGGTGAGGGTCAGCGAGTCGCCGTCCGCGTCGCTGTCGTTCCCGAGCAGGTCGGACTTCAGCACCTTGGCCACCTTGGTGGTGTTCGGGCGGTTCAGGCCGTCCGCGCCCGCCACGGGGGCGGCGTTCTCCACCGTGACCGACCGGGTGCCACCGGTGAAGGTGCCGTCCTCATCGGTCAGGGTAACGGTGATCGTCTTCGCCCCGAGCGTGGCGTAGGTGTGGGTCTTGGAGGTGCTGGCGGGATTGCCGGTGAAGTTCTCCGTGTTGCCGTCGCCCCAGTTGATGCTGAAGGCGGACACCGTGTCGGTGCCGGGATCGGTGATGGCGCCGAGGTTCAGCGTGTAGGGCGTGCCGTTGGGCACGGTGGCGTTGCCGGTGAGCGCGATGGTCGGCGCCACGTTGTTCACGTTCAGCGTGAAGGTCGTGGTGCTGCTCAGGTGCGGGCTGCCGTTGTCGGTGGCCGTGATGGTCACCGTGGTCGGGCCCGCCGCGCCGTCCGCGGGGGTGTAGGACCAGTTCCAGCCGCCCGGCGTGGCGAACTTCACCACCCGGCCGTTGCTGAAGTCGGCGATGTAAACGCTGCGGCCCGACGGCGGGAAGGCCGTGCCGTGCGGCAGCGCCAGGTTGCCGACCGTGGTGCTGGGGCCCAGCTTGTCCACGAAGGTGCCGGTGGCCGTGAATTTCTGGATGCGATTGTTGAAGATGTCACCCACTACGATGTTGCCGCCGGGATCGATGCCGATACCCGCCGGGCTGCTGAATTGGCCGTTGCCGTTGCCGCCGGTGCCCCACTTGCCGAGGAAGGTGCCGGCGGTGTCGAAATACTGGACCCGGTTGTTGCCGCGGTCCGCGACATAGAGCGTGCCGCCGGGGCTGATGCGCAGGCCCTGCGGGAAGTTGAACAGGCCGTCGCCGCTGCCGCCGGAACCCCACTTGCGGAGGAACGCCCCGGCCGGACTGAAGACCTGGATGCGGTTGTTGCCGGAGTCGGCAACGTAAACGTCGCCCGCGGCATCCACGGCGACGCAATGCGGCCCGCTGAACTGGCCGTTGCCGCTGCCGAGGGAACCCCACGTGGACAGGAGCGTCCCGGACAGCGTGAACTTGTCGATGCGGTGGCCACCTTTCAGGGCGACATACAGCCATCCATTGGCCGAATCCACGGCCACGCCCGTCGGATTGCCGGTGACCGTCCAGCTCGTCACGAGGCTGCCGCTGCTGTTGTATTTGTAGAGCTTGTTCTGGCCTTCATTGACGACATACAGGTTCTCCTGGCTGTCGAGGGTCAGCTCGATGGGCGTGTTCCCTTGGGTGAGGGTCTGCTGGTGATTCCAGGTGCCCGCGCCGGACTGTGTGATCGTGCCGACGGAGGCCGTGATGGTCACTGTGTCACTGTTCGCATCGGCGAAGGTGCCGGAGTTGAAGGCGGTGGTGCCTTCCGGCACCGTCACGGTCGCGGCGTCCCGCGCCACGGTCGGGGCAACGTTCTCCGCGACGTCCGTGATCGTGACCGTGAGCGCCTTCTCGAAGAACAGCCCGCCGGCATCCGTCGCGCGCACGCGCAGGGCGTAGCTGGACTTCGTTTCGAAGTCCGCGCTCGGCGTGAGTTTCAGCGCATTGGCAGCGATGGTGAAGCTCCCGTTGTCGCCGCTGCCGGTGCCGGTCACCAGCGTGAAGGTGTGCGTGTCGCCGGTGTCACCGTCCGTCGCCGAGAGCGTGCCGACGGTGGCGTTGGCGGCATTGTTTTCGGCAATGGAGCTGGGGCTCAGGGCAACGTCGGTCACGGCCTCGTTGACGTTGCTGATCGTCACGGTCAACGGCGTCTCGTAGCTTAAGCCGCCCTGGTCGGTGACTCGCACGCGGATGCTGTAGCTGTTCCGCACCTCGTAGTTGAAGACCGCCGAGCTGCGCACGGTGTTGCCGCTGATATTGAAGCTGGCGTTGTCCGCGTCGCCGGTGCCGTTGACCAACGAGAAGGTGAAGGTGTTTCCCGAATCCGCATCGGAGGGCGTCAGCGTCCCGACGCTGGTGTTGATGGCGGCGTTTTCCGCCACGACGAGCGAGGCACCAACCGGCTGGCCGGTCATGCGCACGCGGTCCATCGTCACCCCGCCGCCGCCGAAGGTGTAGGTGAAGAGGTTCGCCATGTTGGCCGTGACGTTGCCCACCTTGGTGACGCGACCCGTGACCTGCGTGGCGCCGGTGCCGATGGTGGCGGCGTTGAGTTCGGCATCCGTCAGGCCGCCGGGGGCGAAGTTGTCATACTGCGCGGCGGAGAGGATCCACACCGTGATCGAGGAGCCGGCATAGGCGAACCGATACAGGTAGGTCGTGTTGAGGGCTACCGCGCCGGCCGTGACGTTGGCGTAACCGCCGCTGTTCAAGCCCACGATGGGAACGCCGCCGGTGGGGGTTGAGTCGTTGGCCGGGGCGAGCGCAATCGTGAAGCCTTGGTTATTGAACCCACCCAGGCCGAACATTTGCACGCGGCCCGGAGGAGCGGAGCTCATGCTGAACAGGAAGTCGCCCGTGATCGGTCCCGCTGCGGCCAAGGACGCCGCGAAGTTGCGGCTCCCGCTGCCACCGTTCCAGGCGCCGCCCGGTGAAGTCAGGCTGCTGAAGGTCAGGCCGGTCGGCGTGTAACTGCCGCCGTTCCAGGCTGTGGAGAAACCCGCGCCCCCATTGCCACTCAAGGTGCCCGCCGAGGTGCCGTAGTCGAAGTCTTCCACGATGGTCAGCGGTCCGTTGATGGCCGTCGGCGCGTGGTTGATCGTGATGCTGACGGTGTAGTCCGTGAGGCCGCCGTCCTTGTCGAGGATACGGCCCTTGACCGTGAGCGAGGCCGGGGCGGGCGAGGCGAAGTAGTTGGCGGGGATCGTCTTCGTGGCCGCCGTCAAGCTGCCGGCATACGTGCCGTCGCCGTCGTCCCAGGTGCCGTCGTTGTTGTAGTCGTAGCTGTATTTCAGGCCCGTGCTGACGTCGGTGGTGCCGGGATCAACCTGGCCGGTGAAGCTTACGCTCGGGGGCGTCACGGTGTTTTCGTTCGCCGTGGCGGCGCTGCGCGAGAAGGTGGCCGTTGGCGCGACGTTGTTGACGTTCAGCGTGAAGGTCGTCTGGCCGCTCGCACCGAGGCTGTCGGTGGCGGTGATGGTCACGGTCGTCGGGCCGGCGGGCCCGTCGGCCGGCGTGTGCAGCCAGGCGTAGGAGGACTGGCCGACGTTGAACTTGATGAGCTTGTTCCGGGTTTGATCGAGTGCCCAGAGGTTGCCCGCCGCGTCAAAGCGGAGATAGGTCACCAACTGAAACTGGCCCGCTCCGGTGCCCGCGGTGCCGAACGAGCCCAAGGATATGCCGGCGGTGGTGTATTTGCGGATGGTGGTGGCGGAGGCGGTCCAAAGATTGCCCTGGGCGTCCATGTCGATCGAGTTGTTCTGCCCGCCGACAGTGTTGAAGTAACCCGTGGTCGCTCCGGTGACATCGAAGCCTTTGATGAAGCCGGAGTCCCCGACGTAGGCCGTGCCGGTCGTCGGATGGATGGCGACGTCCAAATTGCCATTGAGACCCGTGTTCGGCGGTTCGTTGTTACCAGCGTTGTAGCCCGAGGTGCGCCACAGTTCCGTGCCCGACGGATTGACGAGCACCAGCCTGTGGGAGCGGTCGAGCTGGTAGTAGTTGCCGCTCGGTCCGCCGAAACGCCCGCCGCGGATATAGACCTGCTGCGTGGGCGGGCCAAAGTTGCCGATCAGGTTGCCGGTGGAGTCATACTTCCGGGTGTGCGTGTGGCCGGAGTAGGCGACGTAGATGTTGCCGGAGGCATCCACATCGATGCCCGTGAAGTTTTCGCTGTCATTGAACACGCCCGGCGAGGCGAGGGTGAACTGCAGCAACTGGTTGCCGTTCGGATCGTATTTCGTCACCACGCCGGCGAGGTTGCCGACGTAGATGTTCCCCGCGCTGTCGAAGTCGAACCGGCGCGGCGTGGTGGTGGTGGCGAACTCGGTGACATACGTGGCGGACGCCAGCACGCCGATGCTGCCGACGCTCGAGGTCACGGTGACCGAGTTGTTCTCGGCGTCATTCACCGTCAGCCCGTTCGAGGTCGCCGTGCCTTCGTTGATGGTGATGGTCGCGCTGGTGGCGACAACGGTCGGGGCGGTGTTCACGCCCGTGCCTTGCACGGCGAAGCTGTAGGCGGATTCGTTGCAGTCATCGTTGTTGACCGTGACCGTGGCCGAACGCAGGCCGGCGGCACTGGGGCTGAAGGTCACGGTGAAGGTCGCGGAGCCGCCGCCTGCAATCGGGCCGACCGGGTTCAGCGGGCCGGCGACGAAATTCGCCGGGTGAGCGCCCGTGACGCTGATGCCGGAAACATTCAGGACGCTGGCTCCGGGTCCGGTGTTCTGCACCGTGAAGGTCCGAACCACCGGGCTGCCCAGGACGACCGCGTTGCCAAAGTCGGTGTCATCCTCCGGTCTTGGAGTCGTATCCGCCAGGGCGATGTCGAGGGTATTGCCGGTGAGGTTGATTTCCGGGGCGGTGGGGTCCGGCACGGAAGTTTCGGGAGTAATTCCGCTGCCGTCGGTCCAATTGCCGGTGGGGCCCGTGAGGCCGAAGTTGTTCAGGGTGCCGCTTGCGCCCCCGGTCTCGTCCACCGCGCTGTCCACCCCGGCGTTGTTGGCACCCACCGTGCCGTGGTTGAGCTTGTAGTAGCCCACGAGGCACGGAGGCATGACAGCCAGTTCGGCGGCCTTGTAGGTCTGAAGTTCGGCCGCCGAGCGGGCCACCGCCCAGATGCGCACTTCATCCAACGTGCCCGCGAAGGGATAAACCGTTTGCATCGTCACGTCGCCCAGGCGCACGGGCGCTGTCGTGGTGGCGGTCCCCGGCGTGCCCCAGGTCCAGCCCGAGAATCCGTCGGAGACGCCGTCCACGTAGAGGCGACCGCCGGTCGAGTCCACCACGAAGGCCACGTGGTGCCAGACGTCGTTGTTGATGGTCGTTGCACCCACGATCCCCGAACCGCTCGGGAAAATGGCACCAGCGCCTCCGGGCCGGAAAAACCACGCCGTCAGCTTTCCTCCCTCCGTTCCCATCTGCCAGCCGTTGCCCGAACTCGCAACATACTTGGAGACGAGAAGTCCGTGAGAATCCGTGGTTTTCACCCACGCTTCCACCGTGAAGGGGAAGCTGAGCTGGCCTGGCTGATGGGGGATGTCCACGGTATCATTCACGCCGTCGAAGTGCAGCGCGGTGGCCGGAGGCAGGGTGCCGGTTCCGGTCAGCGCGAAGTCGTAGTTGCTCTCGTCGCAGTCGTCGTTGACGACGTTGATCGTCGCGGTGCGGGTGCCTCCGGCCGAGGGGGTGAAGGTGACCGTGAAGGTCGTGTTGGCATTCGCCGCCACCGTCGCCGGCAGGGTGATGCCTGAGACCGCGTAGTCGCCGGGATTCGCACCGCTGAAGGAGAGGGCGGAAACCGTCAGGGTAGAGGTGCCGGTGTTTTCCAGCGTGAACGTTTTGGGCACGCCGGTGCCGACCAGGGACGAGCCAAAGTCCGTGTTGTTCCCCGTGGCGGTCGCGGTGGTGCCGTCGAGGATCGGGTTGCCGTTGCCGACGAGATTGATGTCGGGCGCAGCCGCGTAGGTGGAGGTTACCGCCGTCAACGTGGGACCCGTGGTCCAGTTGCCCGTGGTCCCGGTGAGCGCGAAGTTGGCGAGCGTGCCGTCGTCGGCAAACGCGTTGGCGATGTCGGGCAGTGCGGTAACGCCGGTGTTAACGCCATCGGCCGAACCCTCGCTGAACTTGTAGTAGGCCATCAGGCAGGACGGCATGGAGGCGATTTCGGTGTCCTTGAAGGCCTGGATTTCGGCAAGTGAGCGGGCGCCGTTCCAAATCCGGACCTCGTCGATCGCGCCGGGGAAGAACTTGCCGCCGGCGACGTTGCCGGCGTATTCGCCCAGCGTGACATCCTGAGTGGTGGTGGCCACCGTCGGAGCTCCGCTCCAAACGGCGCTGCTGGCGAGCACACCGTCCACGTAGAGCTTGCTGCCGGTGGTCTCCACGACCATGGCGACGTGATGCCAAGTGTTCAGGCTGACGGTAACGCCAAGGAGCGTGGTGTTGACGTAGCCAGGCACGGCGTAATACCAGCCCGAAACTTGGCCGCCGGCATAATGAATGGCCCAGCCATTGCCCGAAGAGGCCACGTATTTGTTCACGATGCTGGAAACTCCGCTGCCGGATGCAGTGGGCTTGAACCAGCACTCCACGGTGAGCGGGAGCGAGTTGAGTTCGGCGCGGTGAGGAATGGTCACCTTGTCATCGATGCCGTCGAAGTTCAGGGCTTGGCCAGGGTCGGCCTTGGCCGAAGCGAAACCAAACAAGCAGGCGGACAGGAGCGCGAGACAGGCGGCCCGGAAGCCGGCGGGACGGGGCCGGCCGGGAACAACGGCAGGGCGCAAGGTAGGCTGATTCATAGCAATGGACTGGAAATCTCCGTGGAGGGAGTCGTGTCCCGGGCACCGCCTCCCCCAAAGATTGGGTGAACCGGAAAACGCCCCTCCACTAGCTGCTACAACGTCTGCCGCCGGCGGTAACAAGATTTGTGAAAGAAATTTCAGGATGGGTGCTGGGGAAATTCGTTGGGCTCGAAAGCGGCGTCCTTGGGATACCCGTTTTGCGGCGGTGGGGGTTGATCACGGAACAGAGTTTGGGGGCCGAACCGCTGGGTTGTTCCCGGCGGCGCGGCAGCGCCGCCCTACCGGGTTAGGGTGGCGGGGTGTTTGCGCCCAGGGGGCGGGCGACTTCCACGCTGATTTCTCCGGATTGCGGCCGGTGGTCAGTCAGCCGCGGAGCATGGTCAGCACGTGCCGGATTTCCTCCTCGATGTCGCGGAGGTCGCTGACTTGGCTGGCGATTTCGACGCGGAAGAGGTCCCGATACCGCTGGCGGAAACGGACGAGGGCCATCTTGAAGGCGCCTTCGGTGATCCGGAGCTGCGCGGCCAGCCGGGGGTAGCCGGCCTCAGCCTGCGGACCGTCCGCCAGCACGAGCTTGAAGAGGTCGAACCGTTCCGCCTGGCCCGCCGCGGCGCATTCGGCCTTGAGGCGGTCGAGCACCCGGTTGACGACGGCCTTGGCCCATTTGCGCTCAAATTCGCGCTCGGGCGATTCGTCGTGCCGGAGGCTGTCGAGTTCTTCGTCGGACAATTCTTCCAGCGGGACTAAACCTTCGCTCGGCGTGCGTTTGAGGCGCTGAGCGTGCTTGTGCTGGTTGGCAAGGTGGTTGCGCAGGCTGGTGAGCAGGAAGGTGCGGAACCGGCCGCGTTCCCGCTGGGCGGCGGCCAGGGCGCGGTTTTCGAGCAGGTGGGCGAAGAAACTCTGGGTGAGGTCGTCCGCCCGGTCCGTCGAGCCGGTGAGCGTCGCGACGTAGGCGTGGACGGGCATCCAGTAGGCGCGGCACAGGGACTCCAAGGCGACCGCCTGGCCGGGCGAACGGGTGTCCGCCGCGTCGCCGAGGACGGTCCAATGGGTCGTCGGAAATGTGCCGCCATTGCTCACGTCAGTCCGGCGAGCCTGGGGCATTCCCGGGGGGCGCAGCAATGCCCAGTTGAACCGGCCTGCCGGATTTACAAGTCCATGAACCGCAACGCCGGTTCGCCGGTGCCGAGCTCGAGGACGGCGACCGAGCGGGGCAGGTTGAACCGGGGTCTTCCGGCGTAACCCGGGTTGATGAACCAACGGGCCCCGCGCCGTTCCGAGAACGTCTGGTGGGTGTGGCCGAAGATCACCACGTCGGGCTGGGCCCGTTCGAGGCGTTCGCGCAGGACCGAGCCGGGGTGGTCCGGCGAGACGATGTGGTGGACGAGGAATTTCCGGCCGCCGAGTTCGATGACCTCCGTTTCGCGTCCCGTGAGGTCGGGGTCGTTGTTGCCCAGCACGGCGGTGACCGGGGCGATCTGTTCCAGTTCCGGCACGATATGCCAGCCGCCGATGTCGCCGGCATGCAGGATGTGGGTCACGCCGGCAAAGAGGCGCGCGACCTTGGGATCCAGGAAACCGTGAGTGTCGCTGATGAGACCGATCGTCACGGGCGAAGGAGACGACGAACCCGGGGCGGAGGCCAAGTCAGGCTTTGGCTTCTTCCGGCTCCGGTTCACCGTCGGCGTCAGGGGCCGTTTCGCCTTTTTCCTGGGGCGATTCGGCGGCGGTCGCCTGCCAGGCCGCGCCGAACAGGGCCGTGAACAGGCCGCCGCTTAGCAGCGTGTTGCGGAAGAATTCCCACGTTTCGGGATAGCCGCCGACGCCCTTGGTCAGCGCGATGATCCAGCCCGCCAGCGTCTTGGTGTATTCCGGATTGTGGAACGGGTTCAGCAGCCAGGCGGCGGTGTTGGTGATCAGGTAGAAGAGCAGGGCACCCAGCAGGCCGCCCCCGAGCAGGCCCAGCAGCGGCGACTGCGGGCGAAAGCGGCGTCCCAGCCAGAAGAGGCCGAAGTAACCAGCGTAGTTGCAGGCGAGGTAACCCACGCCGCCCCACGTGAAGACGTCGACGCCCCGGGCAAACTGGTAATAGCCGTTTAGCGCGAGGTCCGTGACCAGCAATGCCCCGAAGGGCAGGGCCAGCCCGCGGCGTCCCGGGAAGAACACCCCGGCGCAGAACATCAGCGCGTAGACCATGCTGAAGTTCGGCGGCAACAATCCGGGCCAGCGCGACAGCGCCACGACGAGCGCGAACAGCCACGGCAGCAGTTGATGCAGTCTTTCCTTCACGGGCGGCGCGACGTTAACGGGAGATTGCCATTTGCCAATTTTCAAAACGCAATGCGCGGCCTGTGACGCTGTTTCCCGTCCTCCACGAAGACGCCGACCTGCTCGTGCTGCACAAGCCGGCCGGATTGGTCTGCCATCCGACCAAGGGCGACGAGTATTCCAGCCTCATCAGCCGGGTGCGGCTTTACCTGCACGCCGACAGTGAACCCCAGATGGTTCACCGGCTCGACCGCGAGACCAGCGGCGTGATGATTTTTGGCAAGACGGCGGAGGCGGCGCTCGAACTGCGGCGGCTTTGGGAAGGCGGCTTCGTGGCCAAGGAATACCTCGCGCTCGTCCACGGCCGGGTGGCAACGGAGGAGGGCGTCATCAACGCCCGGATTGGCAAGGACGAGACCAGCCGGGTCGCGATCAAGGATTGCGTGCGGGCCGACGGGGCAAGCGCCCGCACCCGCTGGTGGCGGGTGAAGTCGTTTCGCCGGGGCGAAGGCGATTTCTCCCTGCTCCGCGTGCGCCTGGACACCGGCCGGAAACACCAGATTCGCATCCACCTCCAACATCTCGGGCACCCGCTGGTGGGTGATAAGATCTACGGCAGCGACGAATTGCTTTACCTGGCCTTCGTGGAGCGCCGCTTGACGCCGGAGCAGGACGCCCAGCTGATCCTGCCGTGGCAGGCCCTTCATGCCGGCCGGCTGTGGCTGCCGTGGCAGGGCCGGGAAGTGGAGTTCAGCTCGCCGCCGGAACCTTGGTTCACTGCGTTTGCTGGGGAAGGCTGGCTCGACTCCGACAAGCTTGGGCCGTGACCTGATTTCAAGCTCGCCGTTTCGGATCAGCACCAAGCACCGCCAAGATTATGCACCCGGTCGTCTTCTAATCGCAGGCGCAGCATTTGGAGTATCCTTGTTCACCAGTTGCACGCGAAGCTCCACTTTGCGGGTGACCTTGGATCAAGCCCCACGATAATTCTTTTCGGCGCGGCGTTTTTGCGATGCGCAAAGTTTGTAATTCGGATGTGGCCACGATGTTCATCAGCGCGACGATCCGGTTTGCGCGCGTAGTCTGGAAATCCTATGTCGCACAGCGTGATGATCGGTAAACGCTTAAGTTTGGCGCTGCTGTGCACGGTCACCCTCTGCTTTATCGGCTGCGGTAGACCTACCGTGGTCCGCTCAGTCACCTCAGACGACCGGAGATGGGTTGCCGAATTGGTGTCAGTCCGCGGTTTCCTTGGAACCTACGACGCTGAGTTGAGGCTGATGTCTGAAGGCAAAAAAGTGAGCCGCCAATTCCTGTTCGGAGGTCGTGACGCATTGCAGGACATCGAGCAGGAAATCTTCGGGCTTCGGTTTTATTCCAACCGAGTGGAGCTCACAACCCGTGGGAACTTTGGGCCTAAGACAGTTGAGCACCTGTTCCCGCGCTAAAACGCATCCCGCTTCGGGAGAAATGCGAATTGCGAGCAGGACGGCGTCCCGCCGGCCTTATTCCCCGCCCTCGCTGTCCTCACGGCTGGAAACGCCGTATTCGTGGAGCTTGTTGCGCAGCGTGCGGATGCTGATGCCGAGCTTCTTGGCCGCGTGGGTGCGATTGTTGTCGCTCAGCTTCAGGGTGCGCAGGATGTGCTGCTTCTCCAGTTCGGCGAGGGAGACGACCTCGGAGCCGCCAGATTCCGCCGGAGCGGCGGCGGCGGGTGAATCAGAGAGGGTTGCGGGGGAGGACGCGGAAAACGACGGGGCCGGGGCGGCGACGGGGTTGCTGGCCAGGCCCAACTGGTCGGCCTGTAGTTCCTCGCCCTCCGCGCACAGGATCACCGCGCGTTCGATGACGTTCTGGAGCTCGCGGACGTTACCCGGCCAACTGTGCGATTGGAGCGCGCGGGAGCATGCGTCGGAGATGCCGGCGACGCGGACGCCATGCTTCCGCGCAAAGCGCTTCATGAACTGCTGGGACAGGAACGGGACGTCGTCGAGGCGTTCGCGCAGCGGCGGAACGAGGATCGGGACGACGTTCAGGCGGAAGTAGAGGTCCTGGCGGAACTCCTTCCGGTCCACGCTCTGTTCGAGGTTACGGTTGGTGGTGGCAAGGACGCGGACGTCCACCTTGATGGTGCGATTACCACCGACCCGTTCCAGCTCGCGTTCCTGGAGCACGCGCAGAAGTTTGGCCTGCACTTGCGGAGAAATTTCGCTGACCTCGTCGAGAAGGATGGTGCCGCCATGGGCGAGCTCGAACCGGCCTTCGCGTTTGTTGAGGGCGCCGGTGAAAGCGCCCTTCTCGTGCCCGAAGAACTCGCTCTCGATGAGGTTCTCGGGAATGGCGGCGCAGTTGACCTTGATGAACGGCGCCTGGGCCCGCGGGCTTTCGCGGTAGATGGCGCGGGCGACGAGTTCCTTGCCCGTGCCGCTTTCGCCCTGGATGAGGACCGTGGCCTGGGTGCGGGCCACCTTTCGGATGAGTTGGCGCAATTCCTCCATGACCGCGCTGCGGCCGAGGAGTTCGTAGCCGGAATCAGGGCCTTCGTCCTGGCTGAGGAAAATGTTCAGCTTCCGGAGCTTGCTAACCTCCTCCGCCTTGTGCAGCGCGACCTCGATCTGGTTCGCCGAGAAGGGCTTGATGATGTAGTCGAACGCGCCGTCGCGCATGCAGCTGACGGCGGACTCGATGGAACCGTGCCCGGTGATGACGACGACGAGGGGCTTGACGGCCCGGGGCTGGAGGGTGCGCAGCAGGTCGGTGCCCTCACCGTCGGGCAGACCCACGTCCACGAAGGCGAGATCGAAATTGTCGCGCGCGATGAGCTCCTCGGCCTCGGCGAGGGTGCCGGCCGTGGCGACGTCGTAGCGGCGCACGCGCAACTGCTGTTCGAGGACTTTCCGAACGAACGGATCGTCTTCCAGGATCATGATTTTCTCGATCGGCATCGGACCAAAAATCTCTTTGCGGCTCAGGCGCCCGCTTCCGCTTCCACCGCAGTGGCCGCGACGTGGGGCGGGGCCCCGACGCCTTGGCGGCGATACAGGTCCGCCACAAAGTGGGGGCGCTGTCGGTTGGGCGGAGGCAGATGTCGCGAAGGCACCAAGCCACGGCGAAGGAGACTCTGCTCATTCTCCCGGTCCAAGACGATGATTTTCATGATCAGGTCCTGGTTTTGCCGGAGGAGCCCCTCAATGTCGCGGTGCTGGGCGCGCTGGGCGGCGGTGGCGGACAGCCATTCCTGGCGCCGTTGCCGGAGGGCTTCGACCGACGTTTCCAGCCGGGTGAGCAGGCCCTTCTTCTCCTGGAGGAAGCCAAACTGAACGCCGTCCTGGGCCTCGCGCAACGCCAACGCCTCTCGCTCGACCAGTTCAAGGATCAGGCGGCAGAGGGCGAGGTGTTCGGTGAGGTCTTGGCGGATGGCGGTGGGGTCGGTCATTTGGGGACGGCTTCGGCGTCCGCCCCGTCCTTGGGTTTGGGTGTGTGGGCAGCCAGATCCTTCCGGGCCGCCTCAGTTTTGTCGGACCATTCGAGATGTTGGCGCCGCCAAGCGGCCATCTCGACGATCGTGTTGAGATTCTGGTTGGCGCCTCCCTTGGGCAGCGACTTGCCCGCCTTGGCGACTTCGCCAAAGGCTTCGATCGCCTTGGCGGGTTGCTGAAGGCGCTCAAAGGCGAGCCCGATCTGATACCAGACCGGCAGCTGCCAGGCGGGCGAGGCGTTCAGGGCGATCAGGCGCTGATAGATTTGCAGGGCGCCAAGGTAGTCACCTTCGGAGTAGAGCTGGTTGGCCAGGTCGTTGCCGATGCGGAGTCGCCAGAAGTCCCACTCGGTCGGGTTCTCCCCGGCCGTGGCCTCCTGCCGCTGCAGCAGGACAAAAACCTGGGTGAAGGCCTCCTCGTTGCGGCCGAGCTTGCGGAAGGCCTTGGCGAGCTCGTAACGGATCTCGGGCGCCTCCGCGCCTTCCGGCGCTTCCCGGAGGACCGTTTCGGCGTGATTGATCAGCTCGGGCAGCCGGTCCGTGTTGGCAAGGCACCGCACGAGTTTGGCGCGGATCGCAACGCGGTTGAGGCTGGGTTCGTCGAGCTTGAGCAGCCGGTTGAAATAGTCCGCCGCGTCCGTGAACCGGCCCTGGGCGAAGTAGGTGTCGGCGATCTCCGTCTTCGCCTGGAGCACCAAGTGCTGATAGTAGTCGAGTTGCTGGGCGTCGATGTTGAGCGACTTGCTCATCACGGCGTAAAGCTTCGAGAGGGCGCTCGGATAGGCGCCCATCTGGCGGTAAAGCAAACCCTGCCGCAGGAGGACTTCCGGCACGCTTGGGTCATCCGGATACTTGGTGAGAAACTGGGAAAAGACCTGCTGGGCCCGGATCAGGTCGTTTTCGTCCTGGGCCAACAAAGCCAGTTCCAGCATGGCCGAGCGCTTGATCTCGGTCGGGGTGTCCCCGGTGACGAGTTCCACGAGGTTGGTCTTGGCGAAGGCGCTTTCCTTGCGGGCCCGCTGCTGCCGGGCGATTTCCAGCTGGGTCTCGGCCTTTTCGATCCGGGACTGGCGGGCGTCCGTGACCGGCGAGGTCAGGAGATTTGGCGTGGTCAGTAGGTCCTGCCGGTCCCGCAGCGCCCGGTCCACCTCGGCCGGCACGGCGCTGTTGGGCTTTGGCTCGGCATGGGCCGCCTTTTCCGCATCCGGCTCCGCGGACTGGGTGGTGCTGCCCGGGCGGCGGATCGGTTCCGTCGCCAAGGCCGCGCACGTGAGGCCAAGCAACGCCAGCCGGCTCATTGGGAGCCCGCTTTGGCGAAAACATCCGCCCGACCGTCGCGGCTGCGGTGAGTTCATTGCTTGGTGTAGGTGGCGCGGCTGCTGCGGCTGGGCGGCGGCGGCGCCGGGGAGAATTGCAACGGGACGACCACCCGGGAGCCATCACCCTGGGGTTGGCTGAAGAACGGCATCAGCATCCCGGGCGAAACCGGTGCGCCGTGCAGGCCAGGGCCGGCCGGCGGGGTGTCATTGGGATCCAGGCTGACGGGAATCGAAGTTCCGGGGTCCGGCGGGACGGTGGGTGGGGGCTCGGGTCCGTAAACGGAGCCGGGGTCGGCCGGGGAACCGGGGGCGCCGGCACCGGCGAGCGCCGGATTGGCCAACGCCGATCCGGGCAGCGGCAAATAACGGGGAGCGGGGGGCTGGTCCACCTCATCACCGCGGGCGAGCGGCGGCAGGACAAACGCAACCGGAACCGGCGCGGCGGCGCCGGGGCCGGGGACCGCTGCGAACCGAAGCGGGCTCGGCCCATACGTCCGCAGGTAAGTGCCGCGGGCCGACGGCGCCGCGGCCGAAGCCGGGGCGGCGACGGCCACGGTCATACCCGCGATGATGAGCCGGTAGATGTTCATCTGTCCCCATGTCCCGGTTTGTGTGCGGCGGCCGGGTGCCGCCGGGTTAGCCGACCTTGAAGGCCGCGACGGCCTCCTCGAACGACGTGACAAAGTGCCAGTCCTTGGATTCCTCGTAGTTGCGGCACTCCTTGCAGACCGCATCGGAGCCGATGACGCGATGCTTGAGCGAAAGGTCCTGGCAGAGCTGCATGGCGCTGAGGCCGAGCTTGATGACGCTGACGTCGGCCGACTTGAGCTGGCTGAGGTCGAGGACCATGCGGTCGAGGCCGGAATCGACGGCTTCGGCGACCTTGTTGCGCAGGTGCAGGGTTACCTCATTGGCCACATTGTTGGTGAAGTGCGCCGGAACCTTGAGGACGAGGATGCCGTCGCGCTGCTCGAAATACTTGTAGGATGTGTCGAGGTGCAGCGCGCGCGCGATCTTGGACTTCAATTCCTCGAAGTCGATCGGCTTCGTGATGACCCCGGAGAAGCCCGCCTGTTGCGCGCGAGTCTGCTCCTCGGCGGCGGTCTTCACGCTGAGCCCGAAGACCGGGACATTCTTCGTCTTGGAACTGGCCTTCAGCATTTGGAACAAGGTGAACCCGCCGCTGTCGGGCAGGGACAGGCTGACCAGGATGAGGTCCGGCAACTGCTGGCTGCAGTAATCCACCGCCTCGCCGGTCTGGGAACGGCCCTGGGTAGTCCACGGGGTGTCCGCGAAGCCAGCCTTGATCTGGTCAATGATGGCCGGCTTGTCGTCCACCACGAGGATGTTCAGCGGATCGTCGAACCGACGGATTTTTGCCGTCGTTTCGCCCTTCGGCTTCAGGTCGATTACCCGGCCGACCCGCTCGACAATGAGCTCTTCCTTGAAGGGCTTGATCAGGTAGTCGCGCACGCCCAGCTTGGCGATTTTGAGCACGTTTTCCCGGCCGGCTTCCGCGGTCAACATGATCACGGGAATGTTCCGGAGGTCGGCATGGGTCTTGAGCTTCGAGAGCATTTCCGCGCCGTCCATGATGGGCATGGTCAGGTCGAGGATGATGATGTCGGGCTGTTCCCGACTGGCGACGGCCAAGCCCTCGACGCCGTTGGCGGCCTCGAACACATCGCAGTCAAACGTCTTGAAGGCCTTCGTCACAATCAGCCGAATGGTCTTGCTGTCATCGACCGTGAGGATTTTCGGTTTCATCTTTGAAAAGGGTGTCGGGAAGAATTCAGGAATGTTTCAGCATGACCTCCACGCCGAGGCGGGCCTGATCGCAGTCGAAAAAGTAAACCCGGCGTTCGGCCGAGCTGACCGGCTCAATGCTGAAGCTGGAGCCGCGGATGATCGAGGGTATCGTCAGCACGCAGGCAAGGCCGCGGTCCACGAGCCGGGACTTGATGTGGCCCACCACCATGTTGGCGAGCTCACCCATGGCGTCGTTGACCATTTCATCGCCGTCGATGTCGGAGTTTTCCAGCCCGAGCAGTCGGCAGGTCATCTGGCGGGCAAACGTGTCGCTGGCATAGAGGTAGACCACGCCCGTGGTCTTTCCTATGAAGCCCACCGCACTGGCAATGTGCCCTTCGCCATTGGCGAAATTAATGGTGTTGGGCGTCTGTTGAACCCGAAAGCTCATCATCGTGGTCATTACCTCCGTGACGGCTGACCCTACCAAATGCTCGAGGTCCTCAATCATGTTGGGCAGGTCATCGGCAGGAATTGCCGGCCACTTAAATGCCGGCCACAAATGGGTAGCCCACCCGGCGCAATCCGTAACTGGGCTGAACCGACTGGGTTCCGCGTGATTGCCCGGCGGCCCGGGGAGGACGACGCAGAATTACGAGATTCCGGGTTAAATTTTCCCGCTGCCTGCCGATGCGGTGGGTGGCATGTTCGGGACTCCGATCATAAAAACCACCAAACCACCGGTAAATTTGGACCGTGCTGCCATAGAACTCCGAATCGCGAATTGCCCTCGGTTACCCTCGCTGGGGAGCATCAATTTCGCCCTGCGGGAACTGTTGTCGGCGGACAATCGGTATACCGGTCAGATCGCCGACGTCATCCGGCGCGATCCGAGCCTCACGGCCCGGCTGCTCCGGCTCGTCAACTCGGTGTATCACCGGCAGACGACCCCGGTGAACAGCATTGAGGAGGCCGTGTTCTACCTCGGCACCCGGCAGATCCGGCAACTCGCGATGATCACGCCGGTCATTGACGACTTCCAGAAGCTGACCGGCCGGACCCAGTTTGTCTGGCGCTCCTTCTGGCAGCATTGCATCGCCACCGCGCTGCTGACGCGGGAGGTGATCAACGTCGCGGGGGTGCAACCGGAGGATGCCGACTACGTCGCCGGCCTGATCCACGATGTCGGCAAGATCATCATGGCTGCGTGTTTCGGTGACCGCTTTGTCGAAATCCACCAACGTGCAGCGCTGGAGCAAAAGAATCTTCGACAGATTGAGCTGGAGGTATTGGGTATCGACCATTCCGAGCTCGGGGCGCTCTATCTTCAGCACCATTCGTTGCCGGAAGTGATGATTGAAACCGCCCGGTTCCACCACACGCCGGAATTGGCCCGGAAACATCCCAAAGTCGTGGCGGCCGTGCAGATCGCCAACCTGATCCTCCATCAGGTCAAGGTGGGGGCGAGCGGCAACAACGACCCCGTGGGCGAGGCCGACTGGCAGGGCGCCTCCGGCTGGTCCATCCTGTTGCCTGGGGCCGATCCCGAAACGTTGGCCGCGGCGTTTGCCCGACTCAAACCCGAGATCGAACGGATTCCCGCGCAGCTCGAAGGGCTGGTCTGAACACCAAAAAAGCCCCGGCGCGGTGATTTGCGCGGCGGGGCCCAGAACTGGCAGTAGTAACTGCGCCTCAGGCGAAGTCGTAAACGGTGACTTTCTTCCACAGCCGGCTGCATTCCGCGACGAACTTCAGGTGCTCGGGATGCACTTGGTAGTCGTCCTGCGCCTGCTTGTCCGGGAAGACGAGGTTGAGCGCAACTTGATAGCTCTGGTCCACGACCGGCCGGTGGCTGCCCACCATCTTGCCCATGTGGAACTGGAGCGCGCCCGGGATGGACTTGAGGTATTTCTGCCCGCCCGCGATCAGCTCATCGGCGGCGTTGGGATTGGCGGGATCGGTCCAAAAGATGACGACATGTGAGAACATTGCGGACGCAGCCTAGGAAACTAGGCGGCGGCGTTGAAGCGGGAAGTGCGTGAGGCCGGAGCGGCTCACGGAACCCGGGTTTCGGTTTCCGTCCGCCAGAAGCGAAACCCGTCCACTGCGGCACTGATCAAGGTCCCGTCCGCCGCGAAGCCTAGGGTAAAGACGCTGGCTTGGTGCGCCCGCACGGATGCGAGCTCGCGCCCGGTCGTCAGGTCCCAGAGGTTCACGAAGCCGTCTAGACTGCCGGCAAACAGGCGGGTTCCGTCGGGGCTGAAGGTGGCCGAAAGCAGTGAACCGGTCCGTCCGGTCAGCCGGGCCACGCGTTTGCCCGTGGCCAGTTCAAAGACTAGGACACCGCCGTCGAAGCCCGGAATGGCGCAGAGGCGCTGGTCCTGGGAGAAGGCGATCGTCTGGGCGATGGCGACGGTCTCGGCGAACCGCAGCACCCCGCCGTTGGCCACCTCGGTAGCGAACACCTCGCCGGCGGAACTCAGGGCCACCAGCCGGTTGCCATCCGGCGCGAAGCGGACCACCCGGGGAGCAACGACTTCCGGGAAATCGCGGAGGAGCCGTCGGCTCTCCAGGTCCCAGACCCGCAGCCCGTTGCTGGGATCACACACGGCCAGCCTGCGGCCGTCGGGACTAAACGCGACGGCCGCGCCCAGCCGGCTCTCGTAGCGAACCCAATTGGTCTCCGTGAGCTCGAAGGCGTCGCCCGGCGGTTGGATGCGCGCCACCTGGATCCGGCCATCCGGCTGGTATTGGGCCCCGAAGACCTGATCGTCCGGCGAAACCCACAGATCGTCGCCGAGGATGTTGGTCTGGCCGGTTAGCCGGGCGATTTCCCGCCCGTCGCCCAAGCGGAAGAGCTGGACCAAGCCGCCGCGCGATTCAGCGGTCAGGTAATGGCGGATTCCGGGCAAAAGCAGGGCTACCATTGAGCCGGCCGGCGCGCGGGGCTCCAGAGTCCACCGAGGCCTCACCTCGGGACGCCACCGGCGCACGCTACGATCATTTCCGCCGCTCAGGAACTGCGTTCCGTCCGGGAGGAATTCCAAACTGAAGACCAGGTCCGAATTTCCCCGGGGCTGGGCTAGCAATTTGCGGTCGGTGAGGTTCCAGACAAAAAGCTCGGGATCTCGGCCGGCGCTGACGAGCAGCCGGGAGTCCGGCGAAAAGGCCAGTGCCGAGACGAGGTCCTGATGCCCCGTCAGGCGCCCTGCTGGTTGCAAGGTTTCGCCGTGCCAGAGGGCGACCGTGCCGTCCGGTCCACCGGTGGCTAGCAACTTCCCATCGGGCGAAAATCGCAGGGAATAGGCAATGTGTTCCCACGGTGGGCGGCGTTCGTGGGCCATGGTGCGCCCGAGCAGATGGCCGTCGCCCGTGTCTCGCAGGGTCAAGGTTCCGCCATCCTCGGCAATGACCACCCGTCGTGTGTCGGGCGAAAAGGCGAAATTGCCGACGACGGGAGATTCGGTGCCCGGCATTCGGCGCAACTCCCGTCCAGTCGGCAGCGCATGGAGTCGAAGGGTGTTACCGACCCGGGTCCATAAGGCGTCGCCTGCGGCGTCAAAGGCCAGCACCGCGGCGGCCCCGGGGAGCGTGAACGCCGTGTTGGTCGTCAGGGCGGGCAACGACAGGATCCGCACCGTGGTGTCGGCCTCGCGCGCAGGCCGGTCGGATATGGCCACCTGCTTGCCATTGGGCGAAACCGCGAAGCGAACCGTCCCGCCCGCCCGAACCGCGAGTTCGCGCTCTAGGCGACCATCGCTGAGCGACCAAAGCCGCAGCCGATTGGCGGTGTCGGCCACCAATAGGGCCCGGCCTTGGTCCAGCACGGCCATCTGGCGGATATCGCCAGCGGGTTGCGGCAGTTCGGACATGAAATCCGGCTGGGCCTGGGCGTGGAGAAACCCCCATTCCCAGCCGCGGAAATCCGTGGTGCCCGGAGCTGGCTTTTGCCGGTCGAGAATTTCCCGGACGCGCTGCGAATTGCCCGCCTGCCACGCCTCGAACGCCAGCGTCAGGTCGGCCGCGTAGAGATTCTGCGCTGTTCGCTTTTGCGCCAGCGTAACCGCCCGGCGGCCGCTTTCCGCTTCCTGGCGGGCACTCTCGATCCGCAGGGCCGTCAAGGTTGAGCCCACCGCCACAACTCCGAGCAAAGTCACGGTCGCCGCCGCGAAGCCGGCCAGCCAAGGATGACGGCGAGCCCGCCGCCAAAGGCGTTCCACCGGATTGATGGCCCGGGCGTGGATGGGTTCGTCGTTCAGGAATCGGCCGAGTTCATCCGCGACTTCCTTGGCGTCGCGGTAGCGTTTGGACGGGCGCTTTTCAAGGCAGCGAAGGCAAATCGTCTCCAGGTCCAGCGGCACGCCGGGGCGCAACGCGCGAGGGCGCACGGGATCGAATTGGGTCACGGCGCGCAGGGTGTCCTTGAAAGTCTCTCCGCGGAACGGCGGGCGATCCGTCAGTAGGTAGTAGAGGACGGCGCCGAGCCCGAAGACGTCCGTCTGGGCGCTGACCTCGCCGAACTGCGCATCGCATTGCTCCGGCGCCATGAAATTGGGCGAACCGGCGCCATCCGTTTCACGGCCCGCTTCCGCAACTAGGTCGACCCGCCGCGCGAGGCCAAAATCCGTGATCTGGGGCTCATCCGCCGGATCAATGAGGACATTGGCGGGCTTGAGGTCCAGATGCAGCACGCCGCGGTTGTGGGCGTAGTGAATTGCCTCGGCGACCTTACGGGCATAGGTAGCCACCCGCGTCGCGGAAATAACCTGAGACCGGGTGAAGGCGGCGAGGTTCTGGCCCTCGACGAATTCCATCGAGAAAAACAGCCGCCCTTCTTCGCGGCCGACTTCGTAGATCCCGACAATGTGCGGGTGATCGAGGCTGGCGGCCGCCTGAGCTTCGGCGGTCAGGGCCGCGTCGGCCGCGGCATCTTGGGCATGCAGCATCTTCACCGCGCAGAGCCGGTCCAGGCAGCATTGGCGGGCCTTGAAGATGATGCCGAAGCCCCCCCGACCGACCTCGGCGAGCAGTTCGTAATCCCCGAATTGGCGCGGCAGGGGCAGGGGACTGGTGCTTGATTCTTTGGCGACCACCACGGCTGAGAAAGCGGACCCAGACCCGGAACTCAAGCCTTGGTTTTGGCGGAATTGGCCGAGGCGAACAGGTCCAGATTCAGCCGGTAGCCGACGCCGCGGACGGTTAGGACATAGCGCGGATTGAGGGGGTCCGCTTCTAACTTGCGCCGGAGCGTCATCACGTAGTTATCCACCGTCCGCGTATCGGGGGCGTAGTCGTAATGCCACACGGAGGTCAGCAACTGGTCTCGGGACACCGGGACGCCGCCGGCCAGCAGGAGAGTCTCGAGAATGCCCAGTTCCTTGCTGCCCAGTTCGACGCTTTCACCCCGCAGGGTCACGGAATGCCGGCTGAGGTCGATCCGGAGGCCATCGTGCTCCCAAGTTTGGCTGGTGCGTTCTTGTCGCACCTGGCGTCGGAGCAGCGCATTGATCCGGGCGACCAGGACGTTGAGCGGAACCGGCTTGACCCAGTAGTCATCGGCGCCGCCGTCCAAGACTGCGACCTGCGACACGGGATCGTTGTTGGAGGTCAGCATCACGATCGGGCAGGTGACACCATGCGCCCGCAGCCGCTTGCAGAGCACGTCGCCGGTTTCTCCCGGCATCATCCAATCCAGCAGCACTAGGTCCGGATTCTCCTTGGTGGCGCGCCGGAAGCCTTCCTCGGCGGCCGGCGCCAGGAGGACCTTGAAGCCGGCCTTGGTCAGGTGGCCGGCGACCAAGTTGCGCAGGATTTCCTCGTCCTCCACGAGCAGGATCCGGAGGCTGTCCAGCGCAGGGTCTGTGGCTGTTTCGTTCAAGGTGTGGCGGCTGGCGATTTCGGCGTATGCGGTCCCGGACACCGGGCTTTCTAGGGACATTTGACCAAGGCATGACAATTCCGTCGAGGCTGGATTGACCCAAGGTGGCTGGAAGGCGGGCGAATCTGGTGCCCCTACCGGCCCGTGAATAACCGGTAACATCTTGGCGTTGTTCGCCGCGGCGCCGGCCCCATCCTCGGCGACCCCAAGCGAGGCGGTCGGCCCCCACGGCAACGGCGAGATTCACAACCATAAAACGGCAAAAAGCGGCCCAAATTTCAGGTTGGCAGATTCCACAAAAAACCGCTTGTAACCACTACATCTTGGGTCAAGCTGTGCCCCCGTCCACTACATGATGGGTGTGTGAATCGTTGAAAACACACGTTTTTGCCAGTTTTTTGACGGATTTGGCGGTTTCTGTCGGACGTGCCCGAAGGGGGATTTCGCCGGACACGAAAAGCGCCTGAGCCGCCCAGCTTTTAGTAACAGTCCAACCCGCCCTAGCCATGATCGATGCCCAGGATGTTGTCGCCACTCCCAGCAAGGCGAAACCTGCCCGCCGCGGTTCCCAATCCGCCGTCGCCGCCCGCCGTGGCGGCACGGCTGCCAAGTCGGCCAAGCCGACCCACCGAGCCCTGAAAATCAGCCGCGTCTTCAGTGACGCCAAGGTGGCGCCGTTCGACCAGATCGAATGGGAGCGGCGCACCGCCGAAATCACCGATGACACCGGCAAGGCCGTGTTCAAGCAGGAGAATGTCGAGGTGCCGAAGACGTGGTCGCAGTTGGCGACCAAGGTGGTCTGCTCGAAGTATTTCTACGGCGACCCCGCCAAGGCGGAGCGGGAGTATTCCGTGAAGCAGCTGGTCCACCGCGTGACCCGGACGATCGCTGATTGGGGTATCAAGGACGGCTACTTCAGCAAGGCGGACGGCGAGATCTTCTACAATGAGCTGACGTGGCTCTGCGTGAACCAATACGGCGCCTTCAACTCTCCGGTCTGGTTCAACGTGGGACTCTACAGCCAATACGGCGTGGGCAAGGCGTCCGACAAGGGCAACTGGCACTGGGACCCGAAGCTCGGGGAAGCGAAGCGGGCCAACACCCAGTATGAATATCCGCAGGGCAGCGCGTGCTTCATCCAGTCCGTCGAGGACAACATGGAGAACATCATGCAGCTCGCCTACAGCGAAGCCATGCTGTTCAAGTTCGGATCCGGGACGGGCACCGACCTGACGCCCATCCGTTCGAGCAAGGAAAAGCTCTCCGGCGGCGGCAAACCCAGCGGCCCCATGAGCTTCCTGCGCGTGTATGACCAAGTTGCCAACGTGGTGAAGTCCGGTGGCAAAACCCGGCGCGCCGCGAAGATGAACACGATCCGTGACTGGCATGGCGACGTGGAGGATTTCATCACGGCCAAGGCCAAGGAGGAGCGCAAGGCTTGGGCCCTCATCGAACAGGGGTATGACGGCTCGTTCAACGGCGAGGCCTACGGTTCCGTGATGTATCAGAACGAAAACCTTTCGGTGCGCGTGTCGGACGAATTCATGACCGCCGCTGTGGAAGGCAAGGAGTGGTGGACCCGTTCCGTCACTACCGGTAAACCGCTCGAAAAGAAGGAAGCGTCCCGTCTGCTGGACCAGATTGCCGAAGGCACCTGGGTCTGTGGCGATCCTGGCCTGCAATACGACGGTGCCATCCAGAAGTGGCACACCTGCAAGGGCACCGAGCCCATTCACTCGACGAATCCCTGCTCGGAATACGTCTTCCTCAACAACACCGCGTGCAACTTGGCTTCGCTCAACCTGATGAAGTTCAAGCGCGCCGATGGCGTGTTTGACATCGAGCGCTTCAAGGCGGCGGTCCGCATCTACATCACGGCCCAGGAAATCCTGGTCGATAACGCCAGTTATCCGACCAAGATGATCGCGGAGAATTCGCACATCTACCGCACGTTGGGGCTTGGCTTCGCCAACCTGGGATCGCTCGTGATGAGCTATGGCCTCGCCTACGACTCCAACGAGGGCCGGGCCTTGGCCGGGGCAATCACCGCCGTGATGACCGGGCATGCCTATGAGCAGTCGGCCGAAATCGCCACCGCAATGGGCGCGTTTCCGGGTTATGCCGATGCCCGCTGCTCCGGCGTGAGCAGTCCGCTCAAGAAGGACAACATCGAGTCCATGCGCGGGGTCATCCAGCATCACCGCGGCGCAGTCGAAGACATCCAGCCGAGCCGAGACTTCGCCTACCTCAAGGACGAGGCCCGCGCCTGCTGGGATCGGGCGCTCGCTAAGGGCCGGCAGCATGGCTATCGCAATGCCCAAGTCACGGTGCTCGCCCCGACCGGCACCATCGCGTTCCTCATGGACTGCGACACGACCGGTGTCGAACCCGACATCGCGCTGGTCAAATACAAACTCCTCGCCGGCGGCGGCATGCTCAAGATCGTGAACCGCGGCGTCGGCGACGCGCTCAAGCGGCTGGGCTACAATGGCAGCGAAAGCGAACGTATCCTCGCGCACGTCGAGAAGTTCGACACCATTGAGGATGTCACCCTGACCAAGGACGACGCCGACGTGAAAGACGGCCGAGCCAAGGCTGGTGACAAGGTCGCCAGCGGTCTTCGCCCGGAGCACTTGGAAGTCTTCGACTGCGCCTTCAAGGCTTACCGCGGCGAACGGAGCATCCACTACAAGGCGCATCTCAGCATGATGGCGGCGGCCCAGCCGTTCATCTCCGGGGCGATTTCCAAGACGGTCAACATGCCCAACGACGCGACGGCTGCGGACATCCGAAACGCCTACGTCGATGCGTGGCGCATGGGCCTGAAGTGCGTCGCCATTTACCGCGACGGCTCGAAACGCAGCCAGCCGCTCAACACCAGCAAGGCTGGCGCCACCGAAAATGGCTCGGCCTCCGAGCAGGTGGTCACCTTGGAAACGCGGATCAAGGAGCTGGAGTCCGAGATCACGCGCCTGCGCGACATGGTCAACCAGCCGCTGCGGAAGCGGTTGCCGGAAACCCGCATGGCGGTGAACCACAAGTTCGAGATCGCCGGCCACGAAGGTTACCTCACGGTGGGTCTGTTTGAAGACGGCCAGCCGGGTGAACTCTTCGTCACGATGGCCAAGGAAGGCAGCACCATTGGCGGCCTCATGGATACCATCGGCGCCCTCACCTCGATGTCGCTCCAATATGGGGTGCCGTTGGAAAGCTTGGTGCGCAAGTTCGCCCACCAACGCTTCGAGCCCAGCGGCTTCACCCGGAACCCGGACATCCGCAATGCCTCGTCGATCATCGACTATGTGTTCCGGTGGATGGCCTGCCAGTTCGTCGCCGGGTATCGCGCGGCAAATTCGCCGAACGGCGGCCAAGCTGAGCTGCCCATGCCGGGCCTGCTGGAGGAGCTGAAAAAAAAAGTGAATCGGCCCGTTCCGGAACTCCCGGTCGTTGAAGGCAACACCGAAATCCTCGTGAAGGCCTCGACTGTCGCCGCGGCCCCCAGCGGCCTCTATGCGGCCAGTCCGGCCGGGGCGACGGGTTCGCTGCTGACCAGCACTTTCAAGAATCAGGGTGACGCGCCGACCTGCCCGACCTGTGGCCATGTCACGGTCCGAAACGGAGCCTGCTACAAATGTCTTAACTGCGGCGCGAGCCTCGGTTGTTCCTGAGTTTCGTTGGTGGGTTAATACGCGTTAGGCCGGGCCGAAAGGCCCGGCCTTTTTTTGTCGCCTTCTGCCACTGCGTTCGGAGGACGGTGGTCGCGACGCGACACGCCATGGCGCGGTTGCCCCCCCAGCGTCGGGCAACGGGCCGTTAGCCCAATGCTCAGTGCAGTATCGGCTCGTCGTTGGGCAGCCGCATCAGTTGGGCGTCGAGGTCGAGGAACCAATCCAGGCGGCGGTCCGTTTCTTCCAGGTCGATGTGCCGCGCCATGATTAGGTAGCTGGCGTAGTGGTTGCCCTCCGATTCCACCAGGCTCGCGTAGAACGCCGCCAGCTCGGGGACTTCGTCCCGCAGTCCCTCGGCGAGGAACTGGAATTTCTCGCAACTCCGGGCCTCGATTAGGGCGCAGGCGATCAGGTGGTCAATCACCTGGCCTTGGATGCCACTGCGCACCGCGCGCATCAGGCCGCGGATCCACGGGCTCGGCCGGGGTTCGCCGAAGGGGATGCCCCGCCTCCGCAACAGCCCGAGCACCAACTCGAAATGCTGAAGTTCCTCGATGGCGATCGCGTTGAGCTCGTGAACTCGGTCAAACAGTTGCCGAAACTTTTCCAGGTTTAACGCCGAGGTCGCCGCCTTGCGCTCCAAGTGGGCATGGTCCACCAGCACCGCGGGCAGATTGGCCTTCACCTTCGGCAGCCAGTCGGCGGGAACCTTTTCACGAAACAACAGCATGCCGCCGAGGATAGTCGGCGGGTCGGAGCGCGACAATCCGTCAACCGGTGGCCGGGTTTGCTTCGGTGGCCCGGCGGCGCAATTGCCCGCACGCGGCGTCGATGTCCTTGCCGCGCGAACGCCGGAAATGGGCGACCAGGCCACGCGCCTTGAGGATGTCGGCAAACGCCTCGGCTACGGGCTCCGGCGACGGCGCGTAGGCGACCCCACGCAGGCTGAGTCCCGTGGGGTTATACCGTAGCAAGTTCACATGCATTCGCCGAGTGCCGAGCAATTCGGCGAGTCGATGCGCGTGCTCGGGCGAATCATTCACGCCGGCGAGGAGGCAATACTGGATCGTCACCGGGCGGCCGCGGCGGGCCTGGAAGCGGTCGGCGGCGGCGAGGATGTCGGCGAGGGGAAAGCGTTTGCCCACGGGCAGCAGTTGAGCGCGCGTGGCGTCGTCCGGTGCGTGCAAGGAGACGGCCAAGTTGAAGTTCAGGCCGGTCGCGGTCAGCGCCTCCATGCCGGGCACGATGCCGACCGTGGACACCGTGATCTGCCGCCAGCCGAGCGCGCCCAAGGCATTGTCGGCCAATCGGCGAACGGCCGGCAGCACGGCGTCGAGGTTCAGCAGCGGTTCGCCCATGCCCATGAAGACCACCGTTTGGAGCCGGCGCCCGGCGGTCTCGGCCTCCCGCCGCAGCGCCAGAAATTGTTCGACGATCTCCCCGGCCGTCAGGTTGCGCTCAAAGCCCGTCTTCGTGGTCGCGCAGAAGTCGCAGCCCATCGCGCAGCCCACCTGCGACGACAGGCAACCCGCCGCCCGGTCGGGGCGGAAGTCCGGCATCAGCACCGATTCCACCGTGCGCCCGTCGGCCAGGCGGAGCAGTAGTTTGGTCGTGCCGTCGGCTGCCACTTGCCGCACCGCCAATTCCGCCGCCGGGACGGCCAGCGCCCGAAGGCGTTCGGTCAGGCCCGCCGGGAGGCGGAGGGCAGGGGACCCAGGCATCAGCCGGCCGGAATAATGCGCCCGCAGCACCCGGGCCGAATGGCTGGGCTTGAAGCCCCAGTCCACGAACTGTTTTGCAAGTTCGTCCGGTTCAAAGTCTGCAAGGGCGGTCGGCACGGGCGAATCCACGCAGGGAACGGAGGGGCTGCCAAGCCAACGGAACGGCGAATCCACTTGGGCCGGGCGCATGCTCGCCACGCGTGGAAGATTCTGGCGGGATGCGCCCGCATGATTCGGCACCGCGGAAACATCGGTTGGCTGGGGGCACTGTTGACCAGCCTCGTCGTCCTGCTTTCGCCGCAGGCGGACGAAGCGATCCTCACCGCCGATTTCTCGGTTGCCGCCGGCCGAATTCGCCCGCTGCACGGGCTCAACAAGGGCCCGCTGGTTCCCGGCGGACTCTTCGACGTGGTCCGGGAGCACCGCGAACTGGGTGTCCCTTTCGCGCGATTGCATGACTGCGGGTGGCCCAATCCCTACGTGGTTGATCACCACGCCGTATTCGCTAATCCAAATGCCGATCCCACCCGGCCGGAAAGTTACGACTTTCGCCTCACCGACGAATACCTCGCCGCGGTGCGCCGCACAGGGGCCGAGCCGATTTATCGCCTGGGCGAAAGCATCGAACACACGACGGTGAAGCGACATGTCCACCCGCCCGCCGACCCGGATAAATGGGCCGCGGTTTGCCTCGGGATCATCCGCCACTACAACGAAGGCTGGGCCGACGGCTTCCACTACGGCATCCGCCACTGGGAAATCTGGAACGAGCCGGAGAATCGGCCGGCCATGTGGACCGGCACCGACGAAGACTACCTGCGCCTTTACCGCACCGCCGCCCGGGCGATCAAACGAGAGTTCCCGTCGCTGAAGGTCGGCGGCCCGGCCCTCGGGGCGAGCGGCCAATTTGTCCCCGGCGAATTCGTGCCGACCGACTTTGCCGTCAAGTTCTTGACGATGTGCCGCACCGACCAGGTGCCGCTCAACTTCTTCTCGTGGCATTGCTACACCGCCGACCCCGCCGAGCTCACGGCGCGTGCCCGGGCCATTCGCCGGTTGCTCGACGGCCACGGCTTCACCGACACGGAAAGTCACCTGAACGAATGGAACTATCTTCCCGGCAACAGTTGGGCCGCGCTCGGTTCCGCCGCCACGCCGGCATCCCGCCAAAACTTCTACGCCGACATGTCCGGTGCCCCGGGGGCCGCCTTCGCGGCGACGGCCCTGATTGAACTTCAGGAGGAGCCCGTGGATGTCTGCAACTTCTTCCACGGCGAACTCGGCGGCTTCGGCCTCTTCACCGAGCACGGCGCGCCGCTGAAAGTTTACCATGCCCTGCGCGCCTTCCAGGGATTGCGCGAAACCTCACGCCGGGTGGCGACCCAAGGTGCCGTGGCTGGCCGGTTGGCGTTCGCCGCGGGCCTGAGTTCGGACGGCCGGGAGGCATCCATGCTCATAAGCAATTCTGCCGACCCGCGCGGGGACTTTGTCCTGCAATGGCAGGGCTTTGCGTGGACCGGTGGGGTCACTGCGGAGATCCGCACCGTCGGGACGGAACAGGATTTCTCCATGGTAAGGACCGAAACGCTCCCCGCTGAATCCGCGTCCTTGCGACTGCCGTTGAAGGCGCCCGCGGTCGCTTGGGTCCGCCTGCGCCCGACCGCCGGGGCCGCGGCCCGGTCCCCGCTGACCATCAGCTCGCCCGCCTCGCGATTGGTGTTCCAGCGTAGCCTTGCGGGCGATGCGACCATTCCCGTCGTGGGCACGGGGGCTCTGCCCGGCGCGACGGTGGAGGCGCGTTTAGTGGATGTCGCTACGGGCCGGCCGGGGGACTGGACGGCGCTCGGCAGTGTCCAGGTGGACTATGGTTTCCGCGGCCAACTGCGCGCCGCCGCTGGCTGGTATTCACTCGAGGTTAGGGCTCGCGGCGACGGCTTCACTGGGGCGGCATCGGTCGGTCGGGTAGGCGTCGGCGAGGTTTTTGTGGTCGTCGGCCACTCGGTCGCGCACGGCGGCGACATCAACTTGCCGGGCGCGACCGACGACCGCGTCAACACCATCGCGCTGCCGGTGGGCGACCGCGAGGCGGAGCGCCGTTATCTGGCAACCGGTGACCCTCAGTTCCTGCCGCCGGCCGTCGGCCGGCAGTTCGGGGATCAGGTTCGACCGGCGCCCGCGGGGCATGGAACCTATTTCTGGGCCGCCTTCGCGGAGCAGGTGGCCCGCCGCCAAAACGTGCCGGTGCTGATGCTGAATGCGGCCTTCGGTGGCAGTAGTCTGGAGCATTGGGCAATGTCCGCCCGCGGGGAATCGTTTGCCCACCCTTTCGTGAATGCGTCGCTCCGGATGCCCTACCGACGGCTGGAACATGCGCTCACCCGATATGGCGCCCTCACCGGCGTGCGGGCGATCCTTTCCGACCAAGGGCAGAACGACTGGCCGGAACCGGATGCGGAGAAGATCGCTGCGAACTATGCCGCTTGGATCGAGCAGGCCAGAATTGATGCCGGCTGCCCGCACCTCGCCGTCGTGGTGAACCGCCAGTCACCTCCCGGCGGCAACGGCAACGTCCGAGGCGTTCAGGAGCGGATGATTCGGCAGCATCCTTACTGCTATCCGGGCCCTGACTACGATTCCTTGGGGACCGCCGACCGCACCGACGGCGTCCACGTCAGCGCGACCGGAGCTCGCGAAGCGGCCCGGCTTTGGGCAGAGGCTTTGGGGCCTCAGTTTTTCCAGACGGTCAGCCCCATGTTGGCGCCGTCACCGGGGCCTCGGTAAAATGAATGTCGGCAAAACACCCGGCGGGTGATGACCGGAAAGAGTCGATTCAGGTCATGAAATTGTCGGCTGAGCTCCCGATTTGGCGGCTTATCCGCCGCCCAGTGCCGTGGGGTCCGCCGGCGATCCGGGGCAATCGCTGCCCCTGCGTCAGCATGATTCCCACGGTCCACCGCTCGTTGTAGGGTATGGGCCGGAAACACGTCCATGGCCCTCAAAGCAACGATCTACAAAGCCCAAGTCCAGCTGTCGGACCTGGATCGCAATGTCTACTGCGACCACTCGGTGACCATCGCCCGGCATCCCTCGGAAACGGATGAACGGCTGTTGGTCCGGTTGCTTGCCTTTGCCCTCAATGCTCCGGGCGATTCCAACGAACCACCGCTGGAACTGGCCAAGGACATGTGGGAGCCCGATGAACCCAGCCTTTGGCAGAAAGACCCAACCGGCCGCGTCACGCACTGGATCGACGTCGGTCAGCCGGACGAGAAACGGCTGCTGCGGACGTCCGCCCGGGTGGATCGGGTGAGTGTCTACAGCTTCAGTTCCAGCACGCCCATCTGGTGGAAGGATCTCGAAAACCGGCTCACCCGCCTGCGCAACCTGACGGTGTGGCAGATTCCCGCGAAGGAGAGTCAGGCACTCGCCGCCTTGGCCCAGCGGGCGATGCAGTTGCAGGTCACGGTGCAGGACGGATCCATCTGGGTGGGCGATGGCGCGCAGTCGGTCGAAATCAACCTGCTGCGATTGATGGGGCCGGCGAACCATTGAGGCTGGGGGGCCAACGGCTCCACCCTCGCGTCAGTTGGCCAGCGCCGAACACCGCACCGTCTGCCGCGCGTTTCTAGGCCCTCAGACGTTGCTTCTGGAAGGCTCGCTCCGCCCATGCCCCAAGCACGACGCCAACCGCGTAGGCGAGCAGGTCCGGGCTGTTGAACACGCTGCCGAGCACCAGGTGCCCCAGGCGGGTTGCACGAATTCCGTCGATCCACGGAGCGTTATACAGCTGCAGGAACTCAACGGACCACGCGAAACCGACGGCGAGAATGGCAATCCGCGTCGTCGAGCTGCGGGGAAAGGTGAACCCAAAGCAGAGAAAAATGACCAACGCCCAAAGGGCGTCCCCACCGTATTTCGCGACGAACTGTGGGAGCGGCAACAGCCTCGACCGCCACAGCAGGCCGATCCCGATCACCAGCGTGATCGCCAAGGCGTAGGTCGGACGGCTCCGCTGGGCTGCGATGGCTGGGCCGGGCATTGGATTCGGGATCAAGTTGGATTTGTGGACTTCACCCAAGGTCACAAAGTTGCTCGACTTTGGCCACGATCCGGCGTTGTTCGTCTTCCCCGGTGCTAGACATGGTAAGTCACGGCATCCTTGTCTCCGATGCTGACGTGTCCGGCCCTCTGAAGCCCTTCCACCAGGCCGGCCGCATCGGCGTCGGTGGCGTCCTTGCCCAGCAATGTTCGGAGATGGCTCAGGAGCGTCCCTTTCTTTTTCGGACGGTTGGTGACGTTGTTCCTCAAGTGCCCGAGTGCCCGGATCAAAGGCTCCTCCGGCACCGCAGTCCCGGCCTTCGGTGCCTTGGGTGTGTTGGCTGCCGCCTTGGGTGGGCCGGAGAAAGTCAGCGTGGCGAAGCTGTCATGGCGGCGGGCGTGAATGTGCCGGCTCCGCAGATGCTCGATCAGCGGGTCAAATCCCGTGTCCTTGGAGACGATGTGGATGTAGGCGGCAGGATCGGCACTCACGGTCCGGCCGACGTAGTAGGCCAGCGTGAAGTCGAGCGCGTTCTTGCCGGAGGACGACAACCGAATTAGCTGCACGGAGGTGGCATGCTCCATCAGTTTTTCGACGAGTCCGGCATCCAGCTTGGTCTGCTTCGCTCCCAGCAACAGCGTGAAGTTCACCGACTTGGCCCCGATCACGGAGACATCGACCTGATGGACGTTCTCAAAGTCCACGAAGACATGATTGAGCGGTGGAGCGATTTCGTGGGTGGCAGGCATGGGGGTTACGGGTTGGTGATTTCGGCGACGAGGGCGGAGAGGAGGTTCGCGGCGGTGGCGCGGGAGGAGGCGAGCTGCGTTTCCAACGCGTCCACCAAGGCCATCAGTTGCTCCACTTTGGCCACGATCCGGCGTTGTTCGGCGAGGGGTGGGATGGAGATCGGAGTCTTTCCGAGATTCTTTTGGTTGATCGAGGCCTGGTTGACCGCTCGCTGCGCAATCGAAACGAAGTAGCCAGCGGCTCTCAACTCCCGCAGTGCAATATTGAGGTATCTGGAATCGATTCCAGCGATTGGCCTGAGCAGCAGAAGATTCACCCCGTGAACAAGTGTTGGGTCGTCGATCGTGCAGATAGCGGTCTTACCGAGATGGGGCTCGCTGTTGATGTGGCTGAAGAGGATGTCGCCCTTTAGAACAGCGTGTTTCGCCACAACGTCAGCCGGCAAGTCATCCGCATAACCAACACGGGCCAAGTCGACGGTCTCACGGGAGATTGTCTCGATTCGCGTGATCTTGAATTTGCCGACGACTTTGCTGGGCTTTCCGTTGAAGCCGTTTTTCAGGACTGCCAAGAGGGACTCGAACCTCGCCCACAGCCATGTGTCAGGTAATTGGAGCCGCGAGACCCATTCCGAATCTCCGACCGTCTGGCCGTCACTCGGGATTTGAGGGAGTTCGTCGTTGGGGTCTTGGGGGACGAGTTTGCCTTGGACAGCGAGGGTGAGGATGGATTTGCGGAGGTCGGCGGGGGGGATGGCGTAGGACGGGTGGAAGAGGAACGGGAGGTTGGCCGGGGTGGGCGCGTCGGCGAAGCGGGCCAGCGACGCGCGGGCGAGCGCGGCGTGCCGCGTCTCCCGTTCCTGCTGCTGCACCTCCAGCCGATCACACAACGCCATCAACTCATCCACCTTCGCCACGATCCGCTTCTGTTCGGCGAGGGGCGGGAGCGCAAAGTGGCGGTCGAGTGAGGGTGGAAACTTAACGAAAGGTTGAGCGGAGCCGCCGCGAACCCAGAAGTGTTCGTTGTTCAGAACCAAGTAGGCAAAATCGAAGTCGAACAAGCTTGGCTCCGGACGAGTGATGTTAGTGTTGGCAATCGCGCACCATTTTCCGGAAGCCTTGAACGCTTTGCCGCACCGAGCGCCAACCGCCGAGATAATGATTGCTTGGCCTTCGTGCTCGTAATCGTCGCACCACACGTCTGCGCCTGAAGCGCTGAATCCCTGGAAGCGTCCGGCGGCGGGTTCTTCGTGGAGCTTTCCTTTGATGAGCTTGCTGTTTCCACTTCGGTTTTTGATCGCGTCAGCGAGGAGGACCACGCGCCAATTTTCAGGAACGTCGGACACATTGATGGGTTCGGCGTCCTCGACTGAGGCATACGGGACAGCAGGTTCAGCCGCCGAGTGCGGCACCAAGCCACCTTCCACCGCCAGGTGCATCACCAGTTCGCGCAGTTGCTTCACCCCGTTCGGAGTGTCCGCGAGTTCGTCGAACTTGTTGAAGAAGGCTTCCAGCTTCATTCAGCAGTCCCGGCGGTTGCGGTGAGGGCGTGGTGGAGTTCCTGTTTCAGCGCGGCGCGGGTGGCGGCGATCTGGGAGAGGAGCTTTTCGTATTCGGGCAGGAGGTGGTCCACGTCGCCGGGGCCGGTGTCGGGGTTGTGCGGGTTCTTGAGGTCGAGATTGAAGTTGCCGGCCTTGATCTGGTCGATGGAGACGCGCCAGGCCTGCTCGTTTTCCACGCGGGACTTGAACCCGTCCTTTTCCTCGCCCCACCAGGCGCGCTCGGCCTCGAATTCCTCGATGCGGATGGGTTTGCCCTTGTTGTAGCTCTTGGCGCCGGGCGGATAGGGGTGCTCGTAATACCAGACGTGGGTGGTGGGCGCGCCCTTGGTGAAGAAGAGGAGGTTGGTGCGGATGCCCGTGTAGGGATTGAAGACGCCGTTGGGCAGGCGGACGATGGTGTGGAGGTTGCACTCGGTGAGGAGGGCTTCCTTGATGCGGGTCTTGACGCCTTCGCCAAAGAGGGTGCCGTCGGGCAGCACGAGTCCGGCGCGGCCGCCGGGCTTGAGCAGCTTCATGAGGAGCACGAGGAAGAGGTCGGCGGTCTCGCGGGTGCGGAACTCGGCGGGGTAGTTGGACTCGATGCCATCCTCCTCCATGCCGCCGAAGGGCGGGTTGGTGACGATGACGTCCACGCGCTCCTTCGGGCCCCAGTCGCGCAGGGGGCGGGCGAGGGTGTTGTCGTGGCGGACGTTCGACGGAACGTCGATGCCGTGCAGGAGGAGATTGGTCATGCACAGGACGTGCGGGAGGTGCTTCTTCTCGATGCCGGCGAAGCAGTCCTGGATGGTGCGCTCGTGGGCTTCGGTCTTCGCCTGTTTGCGCAGGTGCTCGATGGCGCAGACGAGGAAGCCGCCGGTGCCGCAGGCGGGATCGAGGATGGTCTCGCCGAGGCGTGGATTGACCTGCTCGACGATGAACTGGGTGACGGCGCGCGGGGTGTAGAACTCGCCCGCATTGCCCGCAGACTGGAGGTCCTTGAGGAGCTTTTCGTAGATGTCGCCGAACATGTGGCGGTCATCGGAGGCGTTGAAGTCGATGCCGTTGATCTTGTTGATGACCTGGCGCATCAACGTGCCGTTCTTCATGTAGTTGTTGGCGTCCTCGAAGGCCATCCGGATGAGCCCGGCGATCTTATCACCGCCGCCGGTGAGGGCCTTGAGCTTGGGCAGGAGGGTGTTGTTGATGAAGTCGAGCAGTGCCTCGCCGGTGATGCCTTCGTCGTCGGTGGCCCAGGTGGACCAGCGGAGGTGCTGCGGGAGGGGCGACTTGTAGTCGTCGCGCAGGACTTCCATTTCCTTTTCGCGGTCGTCGAAGATTTTCAGGAAGAACATCCAGCCGAGCTGCTCCAGGCGCTGCGCGTCGCCGTAGGTGCCGGCGTCCTTGCGCATGATGTCCTGGATGGTTTTGACGATGTTGGAGACGTTGGGCATGGGGCTAGGCAGGGCGCGGAGTAGTGGTGGAGCGGCGGACGGCGCGAACGGTATGGCCGGCGGCCAGTGTGTCGGCGATGAACTGGAGGAACCCTCCGGCGGGCCGGCAGGGAATCACGTCAAAGGGGATGAGGTCGTCCTGGAAGCGCACAAGGTTCTTTGTGTGGGCGTCGAAGATGCCGAGGTTGTCCTCGGCGCGATAGTAGCCGCATTCGGTCACCTTGGTGAAGCCCAGCCGGGCGAACCACGCGTCGATCTCGGGTTGGGTGACAGGCACGAGGTCGAACCGGGGTTGCGACGTGACGACGGCGAGGTCGTCGCCTTGGTCGAGGATGCCTTCGAGGTGGTTCAGGCCGGGAACGAGCTGGTTCTGGAGGTGTAGCCGTTCGAGGTATTCGAGCGGGGTTGCTTCCCACAGGTGGAAGCGGCGGGCGTCCTGGTCGGAGGACACCAAAGCGAGGTCGATGCCGGGAGCCAGGCCGAAGATGCCGTCGCGCGTGACCTTGAAGACGCGTTCCCCGTCGCGAAACCAGTCATGTTCCTGGCCGCCACGTTCCAAGCGCGGAACGATCCGATCAGGATTCAGCAGCAGACCCAGACTTCGCGCCCATTCACGAAGGCCTTCCGTCTGCCGGGCGAGAGCGGGCGTCCCAGATGGGCCGCCACCTGACGCCGAAAGTCCTCGGAGGTGATCGAGCGCCGCGCCGACAAGATCCGCGCCATCTGCTCGGCGGAGAGCAGCGGTTTCACCGGCATCGTGTTGGCGGAAGTTGGCGGCATCGTCGGACATGGAGAGGCTACGCGGAGGGCGGAGGTTGGCAACCCATCAGGCGGCGTGCTGGTAGAGGGCGGTTTCGAGTTCCCGGAGGGCCGAGAGGTAGCCGGGCTTGCCGCCGAACAGGCCGACGATCTCCACCGGCGTGCCGAAGGCCGTGAGCGGGTCCACCTTGAGGATTTCCAGCGACTCGACGCTGGTGATGCCGCTGTCGGCGTATTTCTGGAGCAGGGCATCGAGGACAGCCCGGGCCTTGGCCCCATGCTTGGCGAACACGCCGCGCTTCTTCACGCGGTCGGCCCGCTCCTTCCGGGTGAGCGGCGGCGCATCGAAGGCGACATGGCAGACGAGGTCGAAGGCGTCGTAGTCGCGGCCGACCTGCTCGGCGAGTTCGTCGAAGAAAACACCCTGCGCGGCCAGCTCCGTGAGAATGGCCTGCTTCTTGTCAGCGTCGTGCCAGACCGTGAGGAACCGGTCGAGCGAAGCGTAGGCCTTGCGGACGGTCCGGCGGGAGTAGTCCTTGAGCGACTCGGTGATCAGTTTGCCGTGTTCGTCGAGGTATTGGACGCGCTCGGTGGCGACCCGGACCTCGACGTTGTCCACGTAGTATTTGGCCGGGGGCGGACCCGTCGGGCTGTCCGGATCGGGGCCGGGGCCGTCCACCAAGTAGGGCGGCACGTCGTCGTGCGCCGCGTCGGCGGGTTCCTCCGGGGGAACCACTGAGTCGTCATCCCCGGGTTCGTAGACCTGCGCCGGGTCGCCGTCGAAGGCGGGATCGGCAAACAGGGCGGTGGCCCGTTTGAAGTCCATGATGGTGAAGAACAGCTTGTCGTAGTCCTCGTTGATGCGGGTGCCGCGCCCGATGATCTGCTTGAACTCGGTCATCGAGCCGATGCGTTTGTCGAGGACGATGAGGCGGCAGGTCTGGGCGTCGACGCCCGTGGACATGAGCTGCGAGGTGCAGGCGATGACCGGATAGGTGGATTCGGGATCGATGAAGTTGTCGAGCTGCGCCTTGCCCTCGTCATTGTCGCCGGTGATGCGCATCACGTAGCGCGGGTTGGCCGCGGCGAGGTCGGCGTTGGCGTTGACCAGCGCCTGCCGCATCCGCTCCGCATGGTCGATGTTCTCGCAGAAGACGATGGTCTTGGCGAAGCGGTCGGTGGCCCGGAGAAACTCGGTGACCTTGGCGGCGACGACGGCGGTGCGCTTTTCGAGGATCAGGTTCCGGTCGAAGTCGCGGTCATTGTATTCGCGGTCCTGGATGACCTGGCCGTATTTGTCGGTCTGGCCGTCCTCGGGACGCCAGCCGTCTAGGTCTTTGTCGAGGCCGAGGCGGACGACCTTGTAGGGGGCGAGGAAGCCGTCGGCGATGCCTTGGCGCAGGGAGTAGGTGTAGATGGGTTCGCCGAAGTATTCGATGTTGGAGACCTCCTTGGTCTCCTTGGGTGTGGCGGTGAGGCCGATCTGGGTGGCGGTGGCGAAGTATTCGAGCACTTGCCGCCAGCGGGCGTCCTCCGCCGCACTGCCGCGATGGCATTCATCCACAATCACGAGGTCGAAGAACTCGCGGGAGAACTGCTTGTAGATGTTCCGCTCCTCCTCGGTGCCAGTGACGGCCTGATAGAGGCAGAGGTAGATCTCGAACGACTTGTCCACCGTGCGGTTCGTGATCTTGGTCATCGCCGTGCCGAACGGCTTGAAGTCGTTCGTCTTGGTCTGGTCGGCGAGGATGTTGCGGTCCACCAGAAAAAGGATGCGTTTCTTGGCGCCCGACTTCCACAGGCGCCAGATGATCTGGAATGCGGTGTAGGTCTTGCCCGTGCCGGTGGCCATGACCAGCAGCAGGCGGTTTTGCCCGCGGGCGATGGCGTCTACCGTGCGGTTGATGGCGGTGAGCTGGTAATAGCGCGGAGATTTCTGGGAACCGTCGTGGTAATAGTCCTGGGTGGCGACCGCGGCCTGGCCGGCGGTGTAGCCCTTGGCGGCGCGGAAGCGGGACCAGAGCTCCTCCGGCCCGGGAAACTGGTCGAGCGGGATCTCGCGGGTCACGGTGCCGCCCGCCGCCGTGCGGTCATGTTCCAGGAAAGCGTCGCCGTTGGAGCTATAGGCGAAGGGAACGTCGAGGATTTCGGCGTATTCCAGCGCCTGCTGCATCCCGGCACCGACCGAATGGGTGTTGTCCTTGGCCTCGATGACGGCCAGCGGCAGGTTCGGTTTGTAGGAGAGGAGGTAATCGGCCTTCTTCGCCTCGCCGCGCATGACCATCTTGCCGCGGACGATCACGCGCCCCTTGGTGAAATAGGCCTCCTCCCGGATCTGCGTCATCAGATTCCACTTGTCCCCGTTCGCGCCGACTAGGGCAGGGGTGATGAACTTGGTGCGGATGTCCGCCTCGGTGAGGAGCTTCTTGTTCATCGGGGGAATCGCGCCGAGGGCGGCTCGGCTACGGCCAGCGCCACCCGCCGTGGTGCGGGGGCTTCTCGCGGGGCAGTGCGGAACCGGTGCATGCGTGGGTGTCGGTTGCCGAACGCTACTCACCGGTGCACCCCGATGCCAAGCGGCCGCTGGCGGCAACTTTGGGGCGCGGCCGGAGAATCTGGCCGCCCGGAGCCACGTCCTCTGCCTAGCCGTTCACCGCCGCTAATTGCCACAACGCGTCTTCAATCGGCAGGGTGCCGGTGACGCCTTGTTGGATGCGGTCGCCATACACCTTGGGCCGCTGCTTCGAGGCAGACCAAGTGAGCGCGTCAATCTGCGCGCGTCGGCACTGCGGTTCCTGGGGCCGATCACGGCTGACTTCGACCTACCGGTCCGGCCGCGCACGATGGCGTCCGGCCTGCAATTCTCCGGCGACTCAGTCACGGGACAGGGCAGGCATGAACCGACTATTGCGCCGCTGTTGCGCGGCAATGAGCGGTGAACCGCGTTCGGTGCGGTAGGTCGTCGATCAAGAATGGAGCCAGCTGTCGGATTTGAACCGACGACCGACGGTTTACAAAACCGTAGCTCTACCACTGAGCTAAGCTGGCAAGACGTTGAAAATCAGGCAGTTACAGCTTGGATTCTGAGCATTAAAAACAGGTTGTAACCCGTTTTTATCACCCGAAGCTTAGCGGCATGGAAAAAAGCCCCGTTGCAAAGGCCGTTTTTCGCAAAGTCGCTGAATGCTTGTATCGCCATGAGACGTCCGGCGGTTATTACGCCCTGCTCAAGCGAGGTGGCAAACAGTTTCGGAAATCCCTCGGGACCACCGATCGCCAACTGGCCCAACGCCGGCTTAGTGAATACCGGGACAAGGTTCACCGACTGACCGACGACACTGGCGCCAGTCGGGTGACGTTCTCCGAGTTTGCCGAACGGTGGTGCGAAAATGCCGTGGTCCGGCTCAAGGAAAAGTCCGCCGTCCGGAAAAAACTGAGCGTGAAAAACCTCGGGAAGTTTTTCGGGCCAATGCCGGTGCGAAAAATCGCTCCCCGCGATTGCGAGGACTGGATGCGGGCGCGTTCGCCGGGAATATCCGCCTCCACCTTCAACAATGAGCGGGAAACCCTCCAATCGCTGTTTGCCGTGGCGAAGCGGGAAGGGGTGATCCTCGACAACCCGGCGGAAAATCTCCCGCGGCGGAAGGCGGATAAATCCAAGCCGGTAATTCCCACCCGGGAACAGTTTGCCTCCCTTCTGTCGGCAATCCAGACCTTGGACGCGCGGGCACGCCATGCCGGGACGCTGGTTGAATTGCTGGCTTACTCAGGAATGCGGCTCAACGAGGCGGTTTCCCTACGGTGGGGCGACATTGATTTCGACCGGGGGCTTTTCATGGTGACCGGTGGCGAAAGAGGGACGAAAAATCATGAGGTTCGGGCAGTGCCCATTTTCCCGAACCTGAGGGCGTTTTTGGACAAGCAACGGGAGGCTGGAGAGCCGGAAACCGAGGCGTTCGTGGTGCCCATCGCCAGCGCCAAGCGGGCAATGCTGTCCGCGTGCAAAAAAGCAGGGCTGCCCGAGTTTTTGCACCATTCGTTGCGCCATTTTTTCGTGAGCAACGCGATTGAACAGGGCGTGGATTTCAAGACGATTGCGGCGTGGGTCGGGCACAAGGACGGCGGCGTGCTCGTGGCGAAAACCTACGGCCATTTGCGCGACACCCATTCCGCGGAGATGGCCAAGCGCATGACCTTCAATGCAAGAGAAGCCCAATCTGATTCCGGTGCCTAACTTGGCGACGTTCCGCTTTGGGGATTTGCTGCCGCAAGCGACGACTGACAGTCCGGTCAAACTTGCCGCGATAGAAATGCTCCGCGCTTACGAGGAAATTTGGCAGATTATGCCTCTGGAGATTCGGGATTTTTCGCTTCGGGGCATGAAGGCTTTGGGTTTGCCAATCGAATATCCGAGCTTTCCGTTTTGGGTGGAAAGAGCAGCAAGGCAGGTCGTCTTCCTGTGCTTTCCGACCTTGAAGGATTTCCGGTTTGATCGGGTGGATGCCGAAATGTCGGGGCGGCTTGTCGGCCACATGTTGGCCCTCGCGACTCATGCCAAAAATGGCACGGCCATTTTTGCTAAGCCCGATCTCCAAAACATGCCTCAGGTCCAGAGGTTTTACGCCCGCATTTATGACCCGCTTCGGACTCTTTTAGCCCAAGGAGTGGTGCCTGACGTGGACGAGACGGAGAAGTTTTTGAAGGGGGTGAATTTCGCGTTTTCGCGGACGTTTGACGCCATGGGATGGCCCAAGGGATGGAACTCCAACAGCCCTGTTTTGATAGCCCTCTGCATCGGGTGGCGTTACATCGCTAACAAGTCGCCATCGCTGACGGACCTCCATCGGCAGCTTGCCGACCTCCTTGGGAAGCAGGAAGTGGGCAGCGAAGACCGGGTGAAAAAGATATGCCACCGCCTCGGTTTGCGGTTCAGCGGGAACCGCACTTTGGACAGTCAAGGGACAAGCGCGGATTTGGCTGTCCCTAGTTTACCCGAGACCATTCCTGATAAGTGACGAATCGCCCCGCAGAAATGGGGCGATTCAAATGAACGAAAACAAGAAACTCGCACTGTCCAGAACCGAAGCCGCCGAAACCATCGGCGTTTCGCCCATCACCATTGACCGCCTTGTGAAGCGCGGTCTGCTCAAGCCCTCGCGGGCCACCCGGCGTCCCCTGTTTCCCGTCTGGGAGATTGAACGCTTTCTCCGCGAGACCACCGGGGAGATTCCCGCGTGAACGCCTCCCTCCCTCTGCCGCCGAAGCTCCGGCGGGAACTGGAGAACCCGGCCCCACCGGGCCAACGCCACGACCAGATCAAACGGTTGGCGTGCGCCTTGGTGGGGCAGGGGTTAACCGCCGCGGAATGCTTCGCCCTCCTGCGTCCCCGGTATGGTCCCGACGTGCCAGACCGGGAGATTGAAAGCCTTCTCCGCTGGTCGGGGAGCCGGATTTCAGGGGCTAGGAGGCTTCCCGGCCAGCCTCCCTCCGTCCCTCCTGGCCTCCCTCGCGCCCGGTCCCAAGCCTCCCCGGACCCCGCCAAAGCCATCGGGCGTTTCCTCCAAGGCTTCCAAGCCGGGGAAGAAGCCTTGTTTGAAGCCTCCCCGGTTCCCCTGTCGGGAGACTGGCAGGAAGACGCGGGGCTTCTCCTCGGCTCCCTCTATGCCCCGGCCGACCGGGTTAACCTCGTTTGGGAATTCTCCCTTGAGGGGGAAAAAGCCCGGCCAGTGGGGAAAGGGTTAACCCTCCCCGGTGCCGACTGGCTTTCACGTTTCCGGGAAAGGGGGATTCCCCACGGGGACGCCGGGGCGTGGATTCGTCTCAACCCCCTTGCGGGAAACGGGGTTGCCGATGCCGACGTGGGGGATTTCCGCTTCGCGCTGTTGGAGTGCGACGGGGTTTCTCTCCCCCTGCAAACCCGGTTGTTCTCCCGGTTACCCCTCCCCATCGCCGCGCTCGTCGCCAGCGGCGGACGCTCGCTTCACGCGTGGGTGCGGATTAACGCCCCGGACGCGGCGAGTTATCGGGAAACGGTGGGGGAAATCTTCCGCCGGTTAACCCCGCTGGGAATTGATCCCGCCAACCGCAACCCCTCGCGGCTCGCCCGTCTCCCCGGCGTCTCCCGGAAAATCGGCGGCGTGGGGGATACCCGCCAACGCCTGCTTTACCTCAACCCGTCCGCGTCCGCCTGCCAGCCCATTTTGCCCGCATGAACTCACTGACACCCGAAGCGGCCGCCCAAGCTCTCGACGAAGCCACCCGACTGGCCTTGGCGCCGGCACCGGCCAAACCGCCGGCAAAGTCCGCGCCCCTGCAAGGCCGGGCGGTCTGTTTTCCACCGCCCGAACCTTGGCCCGAACCGGTTAACGGGGCGGAAATGCTGGCGGCCATGGCGGAAACCTTTTCCCGGCACTTGGCGTTGCCGGCGGGAGCCGCCTACGCCCTCGCCCTCTGGTGCTGCCATGCCCACGTCTTTGACGCCTTCCAGTGCTCCCCGCGGCTTAACCTCCGGTCGCCGGAAAAGGGCTGCGGAAAATCCACCGCGCTGGATCTCGTCGCGCTGTTGGTCCCGAAGCCGGTGAAGACGGAAAACATTTCCGTGGCCCCGCTGTTTCGGGTGGTGGAGATGGACGCCCCCACGCTGTTGGTGGACGAAGCGGACAGCTTCCTCAAAGGCAACGAAGAGCTGCGGGGCCTGTTGAACGCGGGGCACCGCCGCGGGGGACAAGTCCTGCGGTGCGTGGGCGACAACCACGACGTCCGGGCCTTCACTGTCTTCGCCCCCGTCGTGCTGGCCGGCATCGGCCAGCTTCCCTCGACACTTCACGACCGCAGCGTCGTGATTCCCTTGGTGCGGGCCAAGCCGGGGGAAGTCTTGGTGCGCTTCGATTCCCGGCGCACGTCCTCCGAGGGGAAACTATGCCGGCAAGCCGCCCGCTGGACGGCTGACCACCGGGCGCAGATTGAAGCCTGCGACCCCGGATTGCCCGCCGGCTGCCACAACCGGACGGCCGACAACTGGCGTCCGCTCTTTGCCCTCGCCGAAGTGGCCGGCGGCCCGTGGCCGGAGCGGGCGCACCAAGCCTTTGCGGCCCTCGAATCCGGCACAGACTTGGCCGCGCATGGCCGCGGCGTGCAATTGCTCGCCGATCTCCGCGACCTGTTCGCCGCGACGGGGGAGTCCCGGTTGCCGTCGCGCCGCATCTGCGACGCGTTGGGCCAGCAGGAGGACCGCCCATGGCCGGAAATCCGCGACGGCTGGCCCATCTCCCCGGTGCAATTGTCCAAACTGCTGAAACCCTTCGGGATTTCCCCGCGTGACATGCGCGTGGGAATTGAGGTTCTGAAGGGCTACCACGCCGAAGACTTCGCCGACGCCTTTGCGCGTTACCTGCCACCCACCGACGGAAACGCTACACCCGCGACAAACCAATGAACACGGGCCTTCCGTCGGGTAATCCGAGCCGCGACACGGTTCCGGCTGTCGCGCTTCGCCAAAGGCGAGAATCCCCAGCAATCACGGGCCTTGTAGCGCCTGTCGCGCCTGAGCGGAGGGAAATACGGCCGCGGGGCCTTCGCGGCGGCTGTCCCCGCCGGTGCGTTCCGCCGGCTTCCCCCTTGCCAAGCAGGGTAAGACGGGTAAGACATCGCTTCGTGAGCACGGCGACACTTTCCACCAAGGGCCAATTGGTCATCCCCAGCCGCTTCCGGCTGGCCCTGCATCTCCAACCCGGGGACAAGGTGGCTCTGGCCCTCGAAGGCGACCGCTTGGTGATTGAGCGGGCCAAGTCCGACAAGGCCCGGCTGGTGAAGGGCAAGGACGGCCGCAAGGTGCTCGTCGCCCCGGCCGATGCCCCGCCAATGACCGCGGAGTCCGTTAAAGCTCTCCTTGCCGATTTCCCGTGAGCCATCTGCTGGACGTCAATTTCCTGCTGGCCTGTGCGTGGAAATCCCACGCCGCCCACGCGCAAGCCTCCGCTTGGCTGGCGCGGCAAAAGACCTTTGCCACCTGTCCCATTTCCCAGCTCGGCTTTCTGCGGGTAAGCCTGAGTCCCGGCTACCGGGCCAGCTACGCCGACGCCCTCGCGGCCTTGGAAGACATCACCGGCCGCGCCGGCGCGGAATTCCTCGCCGATGATGCTTCCCCCGCCAAGGTGCCCGCAGTGACCAGCCATGCGGACGTCACCGACGCCTACCTCGTGACCCTCGCCAAGGCCCACAAGCTCAAGCTGGCCACTCTCGACGAAGTGCTTTGCGGAAAACAGTGGGCCAAGGGCACCGCGGAAAACCCGCTGTAACTCCATCGGGGGAAACGCCCGGCGGCCTCACAGCTCCTCAAAGCTTACGGTGCGGCAGGCTTGGTCGAGTTGATGGACCACGCGGGCAATTTCCGGCTCGGACAACACCCGCGGAGCCGATGTGAGTTCCTTGGCGAAGTAGCGCGGATTGCAGACCACCAGCTTCGGAAACTGGTTTGGCTTCACCCACCAACCGGGCAAGGCGATGACGCCGCACACGGTTACCGGATGCCCGGTGGCGCTGCTGAGGGTCTTGGCCAGATCGTGGGCGATGGCTTCCGCCTGTCGAACCGCCTTGGTTTCCCGCCAACCGTCGGAAAACCGGATTTGGTTCCCGTCGAATTCGGCCCAGTGCTCCGCCTTCGCGCCCGGCTTTTCGCGTTTGGACCTCGCCTTGGTTTCGATGGCGAAGACGCCGCCCGGCCCTACCACGACATGGTCAATGTTGCCCTTCTCTCCCGGAAGATCGTGAAAGACATGATAACCGGCCCGCACCGCCACCTGAAGATCCTCCGCCACCGCCTGTTCACCGCGCAATCCCAGCCGGAGGCGGTGGCGCTCGCGCAGCCATTCCCGGAACTGGTGGCAGCTCCAGACCATGCCACCGACCCCGCCAAGGAGCAGCAGGCCCAAGGTGAGCAGGGTCACTACTGCCCCGCGATTGGCCCAAAGGCTGGCCCAAAACTGATCCCGCGTCGCCGGGTCGGTTGCCCAAGCCCAACCAATCGAAGCCAGCCCCCACAGCATGGCCCCAGTGGTCGAACTGGCCAGAAACACGACGAACGCGATAGTCCCAAACCGGTCGCTTTGGGCGGCCAGCTTTTCCGCCAACGCGTGGCCCGGGGGACGGAGCAAGTCGTCCTCTTGGGGCGGCCGGTGCGTCCTGCGTCCCTTTTCGAGAAGCATTCGGCCCCAGACGGCGACCAATACCAATCCGGCCAGTCCGCTCAGGAAAAACGGCAGTAAACCCCAGAGTGATTTCATTTAACGAAGCCGGCCCGAAATAGCCCAAGCTGCCCCTTGCACTCGCGGAACGGAAGCCGGCGGGGATTCGCCAAGACCCACGCGAAGTTCCCGCGAATAAACCACGGCGAAGGGTGATTCTCGACGCAATCCACCACCTCCACCACGCCCACGATTCCGCCAATGTCCACTTCATCGGGAAACCGGACGCCATGGCGCTTGGCGATTGCGTTTTGCCTCCGTTGGTTCAGTGCGGAACGGTTGAGGCCAACGTGGATGAGCAGCGGCCCGCGGTAGTGGGTGCGCCGTGGGCGGTTTTCCACGTCCTTGAATCCATTCACGATGAGCCAAGCCCACGGCTGGCGCACGGACAGGACCGGCAACCGTGCTAGGGAAGGCGACCAACGCGCCAACGGCGTTTTGGCGCTCATGGCTGGGGCGCGGAATCGCTCTCGGTGCCCTCGTCTTTGAGCTTCCGGACCATTGGTCCGAAAACCTTGTGCAACGCTTCCAGACGTTGGCGCAGCCAATCGAATTGCTGGGGCCAGAGGTTCTGGTTCAGGAAGTCGGCATCCTGTTGGCAGTAGATGCGAGCCTGTGCCTTGTTCGGCGGATTGTGCCATACCAAGGCGAAGCCCAGTTGCCTTTCAATTTCTTCGCGTTGCTGTTGAAGGGCCAGAAACTCCGCTTTCGCGGCCGGGCCATGCAAATTCAGTTCAGCGCGGATTTCCGGGTTTCTGGTATCGGTCTTTGAATTCCAGAGGGAGGCCACGGAAACGAGACTCGCCCCTGACCGGCCGATGGCGTGATTCGTCCAATGCTGGGGCAAGGGCTTCTGACAGCGGACGATGCTTTTCTTTGCCTCCATGTATTCGCGGAAGCCGGTCCAAAATCGAAGCTGCGCTTGCTTGTGTTCGGACACTTCGGCCCCGGCCGTGGCGGCTTGCTGAATCGTGCGGCTCCAGTCGTTCGGCTGGCTGACGATGTTGAACTTCGGGGCGACGGGCGAATCGCCGATCCGCCAAAGTTCAATTTCGAGCCCGAACAGGTTGATCGTGTCGTCCGTGTGTTCGTTCAGCCAATCCAGCGCGGCGCGATGCTCTTCCGTGAAGCGCTCGGCAATCCAAACAATGGTGACCGCGTTGAGCCCGGCCGCATAGGTCAGCAGTTGGCCCAAGTGAGTGTGGTCGGTCCGCTCAATCTGGTTCTCAATCAGCACCCAATGGTCGGTGGCGGTGTCCTTGCACAGGATGTCCGCGCGAAACGGCCCGACCTCCTTTTCCTTCGATTCCAATTCGAGTTCGATCCCGATGCTTTCCCCCAGCAAGGCAAGGTTCTCCTCTTGGGCGAGCCACGGCGTGAAGTGCCCAGACTCGGAAGTCCAAATGTCGCGAAGCTCAACCCGTTTCAATCGTCCAAGGCTGTTGGCACTCATTGCATTAAGGTTCGGTGGTTTCTGACTAAGGCACTGGCGGAAAAATCGACGGGCTCAGAGCAATTCCCCCTCGCCCTTGCCGCGTTGGGTTTTCTTGGCGGGCTTGGTGGTTTGGGCGGACTTCGCTTCCTCCGCGGCGCGTAGGAGGTTGAGGGCGAGGAGGCGTTCCAAGATTTGTTCGTCGGTCAGGTCGGCGGGCCAGCCGTAGGCGGCGGCGACGGCGGCATCGAGCGTCTTGTGGGCATTGGCGAGCCACGCGGGGCGCTCGTTGTATAGGTTCGTGAGCGTGCGTTTCTTGAGCTTGGCGGCGTGCTCCGCATCCTTGGGTTCAAGGCGGGGATAACGCACGGTGCCCACGCCGGTCTTGGCGTTCACGGTGGCGGGGTCCACGTAGCGCGCCCACGGGCCGTTGACGCTGCCGGGGAATTCCAGCGTGCGGGTTTCCGTCCATTCGGGCGGGTTAAGCCAGTTTTCCCGCAGTTCGTTCAACTCTTTCGCGGCGGCGGCAATCGCGGTTTCCTGTTCCTGCGTTGGGTGAGGAAAGGCGAACGTCTCAAAGCACTCCGTCGGGTTGTAGGTCGGCCGCTCGCCGCCATGCAGCCCTTGCGTCGCTTCCGTCCAGACTTCGTGGACGCGGGACTGTAAAATTCCGAAATGGAAATCGTCGGCGAAAGCCAGGGCGATGACTTTGGAGTCCGGCAAGACGACGGAATCCAGCCAGACAAACAGGCGATGCTTGGCGACGCGAGCGGTTCCCAAGTAACGCGGCAATTGGGAAGTGGCGGAGCGAAAGCCCGGCCGGGGTTCCGCATGAATCCACCAGCGCTCCCGATAGTGAGCCCGGTTGTTCTTTTCGCGAAACGGGCGGACGAACTTCTCCAGATGGAGCGTTGGCCCTTCGTATAGGACGGCCACTTCAAGCGGAGTCGTCACCCCGTAATCAATCACCCAGCGCTTCGAGTCAGCCCGGACGATGTCGCTGCCATTACGAAAGGGCCTGAGAACATCGCTGTTGGGTTTTCTCCCGACGTTCGGAACTGGCAGCAATGGAAGGGCGGCGGACTCTTCAAGGTCGAAGTCGCCAACCTTGGTTGAACCCATAAAGCAAACGCCCCGATTTGCTCGGAGGATTTGCTTGGCAGTGAGATCCAGTCCGCCGGAAAGGTCGGCATTGATTTCCGGAACCTCCGCGCCATCCAACTTAGGCGTGGTCGTGTCGTCCTTCCGACTGAAGCCAACCATGCAGATGCGAATGGCCGTTCCGGCGTCGAACCAGTCGCGGTCAGAGATGCCGAAGAAAATCTTCCCGCTCTCTTTGATGCGTTCGAATGCGCGACGAGACGCCACTTGCTTCGATCCGGTGGTGGCTAACAAACCAGCCCGGACGCACTTGCCTGCCGTGATTTGTTCACGGGCCTTTTCAAACCAGTAGCAGCAAAAATCCGAAGTGGACGGAAGGCGGTCGCCAAAAACATCAAAGACCGCCTTGGCATATTCATCTCCTAGTTCCGTGCGGAGCCGTTTGTTCCCGATGAACGGCGGGTTGCCGACGATGACTTCGCACGCGGGCCATTCGCGTTCCACGTAGCCCTTGGTTGACGCGTCGTGGGCGTGTTCGTCCGCCTGCGCTTCCTTCAAGTCCTTGGGCTGGCGCTTGAAGACTTCGCGCAACAGGGCGTCCTTGTTCTCGAAGCCTTCGAGGTTCTGGAGCACGGGCGAGCGGTCGTTGTCGAAACCGTTGTCGCGCCGCCATTGCAGGAAGCCGATTTGCACGGACACCTGCGCCAGTTCGTAGGCGTAGGGATTGATTTCGAGGGCGCGAAGCTGTTGCACGCTCACCTGCGGCTTGAGCGTGAAGCCGAGTTGCGTGGCGTAGGCGAGGACTTCCTTTTCCAATCCCAGGAGCAACTGCAACGAGACGTAAAGGAAGTTGCCGCTGCCGCAGGCGGGGTCGAGGACCGTCGTGGCGGCCAAGGTCTTTTGGAACGCAGCTAGTTTGTCGCGTTGGGCGGTGGTGCCCTTGCCCTTCTTGTAGGCGGCGGCGAGTTCGCCCTTGAGCGTGGCCCATTCGCGTCGGAGCGGGGCCATGAGCACGGGTTCCACGAGGGTCTTTATGTCCGTTTCGCTCGTGTAGTGGGCGCCCAACTGCGAACGCTGTTCCGGCTCCAAGGCGCGTTCAAAGAGCGTGCCCATGATGCTGGGTTCGATGAACTGCCAGTCGGCGTCGCCGGCTTCGGCCAAGGCGGTCAGCTCGGCTTCGTTCAGCTCAAAGACGGTGGAGTCTTCAAACAGGTGGCCGTTGAAGTGGCGAATCTTGTCCTTACCAAAGGAGCCGCCCTTGGCCATGACGCCAAACAGGGTTTCCAGCGTGGTGGCGAAGTGCTTGGGATCGGCCACCGCGGTCTTGAGCAGGTCGGAAAAGAGGTTCCGCGGAAGCAGGCCGGTGTCTTCGGCAAAGAAGCAGAAGACAATGCGGTTGAGGAAGCGGGCGATGCGGAGGTTTTTGCGGGCGGCGAAGTTGAGTTCCTTGCGGGTCTTGGCGTCGGTCAATTCGACGCTCTCGCGCTGGTGCAGGGACTTGGCGACTTCGGCAATCGTGCCGGCGAGCGTCTCGGTAACTTGCGCGGTGGTGCGCTGGGGCTTGAGGGAATCGGGGTCACCGAACAGCGCCCGGAGCACGCGGAGGTTTTCCGGGCGGTCGAGGGTGTCGTTGGTGAACTCAAAGACTTCCTGAACGGTGCCGTTGAAGTTCGTTTTGACGACGTAGCGGTCGAAATCGCAGACGACGAGCAGCGGCGGGTTTTCGAGGGCTTCGCGGTAGCGGAGCAACTGCTTGTAAGCCTCGTCGAGGTTCTTGCGCTTGCCCTTGTATTCCCACGCGAAACAGCCGCGCTTCCACACGTCGGCAAAGCCGCGTTCGTCCGGGGCGGCTTCCTCGCCCGATTCCGCGACGGCGAAGAGTTCGGCGTCTTTCACCACGCGCTTTTGGAAGCAGAAGAATTCCGCGTCGGGATCGGCTTCCAAGGGCGTGGGGACCTTGAGCAGCCGGCAGAGGTCGTCGAAATGGGACTGGTAACCGGAGGATTCCTTGCCGGTGAACTTGGACCATTTCTTTTTGAACTCGGCGGGTGTCATGGAGTGCGTCCGGGAACGGGGCAGGGTGGCGAGGGAGGGAGACCCAAGGCAATGGGGGAAATGGGTTTGGGCGGGGCAGGGTTACAAAACGGGTTACATCGTGGGGCTCCATATCCAAAAACCGCGGCTCCACGAAGTAACCCGAAAATGTAACCCGGTGGCAAAACTGGGGAGGCTTCGGGATTACACGCGACAACATGGATTCGCTATTTTGCTCAGCAATCCGAAAGATTGACGCTTGTAGATGATTCGGGATTTTTCAGGAAAATCGCCCGGTTCAAATTACAAAACCGTAGCTCTACCACTGAGCTAAGCTGGCAAAATGTTCAGATTGAGGAGCCTGCCGTGCTGAAGTTTGCACGCAATGCCGGCTGAAATCCGGTGGTCACCCAATCTCTAACGGCCGGTTAGCCGTCGATGTGATGGCTAACCATCAAGTTCCGCCGACTCAGCGCATCCCAACGAAACCGGCCGGCGGTTATTACGCTCTGGTCCAGCGGGGTGGCAAACAGTTTCGGCGGGCTTCGCGGTTCACGATCCACGCCTGGAGTTATGTTGGCCGTTCGCGGCGATTGGATTGAGTCAGTGGCGCCGTCTGAGATGGGTGTAGCTGGCCTTGGGGCTGGATCTGGGCCAGAGCACCTGCCGCTAATCCCTTGGAACGCCGCGTCAGCAATGCGCCCGATCCCGCCCGAACTTCGAGAGCCAATTCCTCGCCGCGACGGCGGATCGGTGCCGCAAATCAACACAGGACATGCCGCCGTGGTCACGCCTTGGCTTTAATCGCGGTTGGCGCTAAACCAACGGGCTGTGCCTGCGAAGAAGTCCGCCGAACCGAGTGAGGCTGCCGGGGATATCCCTCTCGACTCACCTCAGCGTCGCCGTTTGCCGCCTTTGTTGCGACGGGCTTGGTATGGCTTGAATCAGGCATTCCGGCGGCGCATCGCCCATACCGGGGTGACGCCCGATCAGTTCACCGCGATGCGCACGTTGCTGGAGGGCTCGCCCGAGGGCAGCACGCAGCGCGACCTGACCCAGGCCATGTCGAGCGATCCCAATACGGTGGCGTCGCTGTTGGAGCGAATGGAAGAGGCCGGCTGGGTGGACCGTCGACCGCATGAGCGCGACGGCCGGGCGTATCGGATCCGCCTGCTGCCGTCCGGGCGGGAGAAATACGAGATCGTTCGGGCCGAAGCGGTGGCCCTCCAAACGGAGGTGTTATCCTGCCTTCCTGAGGGGCAGCGGGAACCGTTCCTGGAGCAGTTGGATCTCGTCGCCAGTGCGTGTCGCCGGGCCGCGGAGCAGGCGCCCCGGGCGTCGGCTAAGTGAGGCGGCGGGCCGCGTCCTCGGCGGTGATCGAGTCGAGGCGGATGGATTTGTGAGTGGAGGTTTGGCCGCGCACCAAGGTCACGCAGCGACGGGGCAGCTTCAAGTGGCCGGCAAGAAACTCGACTACCGCCTCGTTGGCTGCGGAATCAACCGGAGGGGCGGTGATCTTCAGCTTCAATTCGTTGCCGAGGAGGCCCGCGATTTCATTGCGGCTGGCCCGTGGTTGAACCTTCAGGGCGAGGATGACCGCGCCGTCCTGGACCCGTAGAAACGGCGGCAGGTTCACAGGTTGAGGGCGGCAAAGGCCCGGGCGAGCCCGATTTCCATGCCCCACCATAGGGTCCAGACCACAGCCGCAGTGATCAGCGGCGTGAAGTCCAGCTTGCCCAACCGGACCGGTAACCAGGCCAGCGGGCGAATCAACGTGCCGCCGACCCGGTGGATGAAATCCCAGAAGGGCGCATTGCCCAGATAGATGTAGGTGTTGACGAGGCGAAGCAGGAGCACGCCGGCGAGCAGCCATTTCAGGCTCAGCCAGACACTGGCACCGACGACCGCCGCCTGCGCCGCCAGTTCCGGACCCGCGGGAATTCGGGGCAGGATGCCAAGGTTGGCCAAGGGCACCGTGAGGAGGACCCACGCCAATCCGCCCGCGAGAAGCGGAAAGAGCAGTTGTAGCCAGATGGGCATCCGGCCGAGGCGTCCCAGAAACTCCCGGAGAATCCTTGACCAACCCTCCGGCTCACGCTCCAAGGCGGTCAGCGCCACCAATACGGTTGCCCAAGCGGTTGCGACCAACCAAGCCCAGCCAAACGATAGCAGGGAGTGAAGGATCAACCGGTTGGGGTCATCGGCGCGGAACGCCAACGCGGCCGAACCCAGCCCAATCATGGGTGTCCAGTTCAAGCCGACCGCGGCCACGGAATAGGCCAAGGGCCGGGCCACGAGGAGTCCCCCGAGCGCCAGCAAATAACCCCAGCGTTTGGTGGGGCGCGATTCCGCCGGCTTCAAATTGGACAGCAGCGTGCCGGCCCCGCGGACGGCCGCGGGCTTGCCCGCGCTGCGCCACGCCAGCAGCAGGATCAGGCCGATCAGGTTGAGCAGGAGATCAACGATGGCCATGGCGGGATGGGCCGGCGGCGGAACGGCGGCGCGGGCCGGCCCACGGGTCCGGAAGGTGGGTCAGGACAAGGTGACCCCGGCGCGCTGGGCGGTGCGGATGAGGGCGTCTGCCATGTCGCTCGGCGTGACGGCCACCTCGATCCCACATTCGTTGAACACGGCGATCTTGGCGGCGGCGGTGTCTTCCGCGCCGCCGATGACGGCGCCGGCGTGACCCATGCGGCGTCCGGCCGGAGCCGTGGCACCCGCGATGAAGCCGGCGACCGGCTTCTTGCAGTTCGCCTTGATCCAGCGGGCCGCCTCCACTTCGGCGCTGCCGCCGATTTCGCCGATCATGATGATGCCGACGGTTTCGGGGTCGTCGTTGAACAGCTTGATGACATCGAGGTGCGAGGTGCCGTTGACTGGATCGCCACCGATGCCGACGCAAGTGCTCTGGCCGATGCCCTTCACGGTCAGTTGGTAGACTGCCTCGTAGGTCAGGGTGCCAGAGCGGGAAACGACGCCGACGCGGCCCTTCTTGTGAATGTAGCCGGGAGCGATGCCAATGCGGCAGCCGCCCTTGGAACCTTCACCGGTGCCGGGAGTCACCACGCCGGGGCAGTTGGGGCCGACCAGCCGGGTTTTGGCGCCTTGCATGGCGCGTTTGACCCGCACCATGTCCTTGACCGGAATGCCCTCGGTGATAGCCACGGCCAGTTCGAGACCGGCAGCGACGCCTTCGAGGATCGCGTCGCCCGCGAAGGGCGGCGGCACAAAGATGGCAGAGACGGTCGCGCCGGTTTCCCGGGCGGCGTCGGCGACGGTGTTGAAGATGGGGACCTTATGCCCGGCGTGTTCGAAGAATTGCCCGCCCTTTCCCGGGGTGACACCGGCGACGACTTGGGTGCCGTAGTCAAGGGAGAGCTTGGCGTGGCGGCCACCGAAATCACCGGTGATGCCTTGGACGAGAATCTTGGTCTGGGGAGTAACGAGGATGGCCATGTCGAAAAGGGAGTTGGCGGTGACGGAATGCTGCGGTCAGTGCTGGCAGCCAGGGTTGCAGGCGCCGGGTTTTCGTTGGTGGATGCAGAGCACGTTGTTGTCGGGATCGAAAATGAATGCCATCTGGCAAACAGGCGTGGGGAAGGGTTCGATCTTGAAGCAAACCCCCTTGGATTTAAGGGCGGCGATGGCGTCGTCGAAGTCTTCGACTTCCAAAGCCACGCAGCAGCCGTCCGAGCTGGGCAGCCAACCGGGAGCGCAGCCGAGCGAAAGGGTGCTGGCGCCGATGTCGTATTCGGTCCACTGCATGCCGCCGGGTTCGCCGTGGACCATTGTGGGCTTCAGGCCAAGGGTGCCCTCGTAGAACGACCGCGCCCGCGCCATGTCGGTGACGGCGTAGCAGGAGAAGGCGATTTCAGAAACCTTGACCATGGCAGGACCGCTTAGGCGGCGACCAGTTTCACGATCTTCTGCGCGGCGTCGGCCATGCTGTCGCCGGAGACTAGCGAAAGGCCGGAGGCGGCGAGCGTGGCCTTGCCCGCGACAACGTTGTTGCCTTCCAGGCGCACGACGAGGGGCAGCTTCAGGCCGACTTCCTTCACGGCCTCCACGATGCCGGTGGCAATCACGTTGCAGTCCATGATGCCGCCGAAGATGTTGACGAAGATGCCCTTCACGTTCGGGTCGCCGAGGATGATCTTGAACGCGGCCACGACCTGTTCCTTGGAAGCGCCGCCGCCGACATCGAGGAAGTTGGCGGGGTTGCCGCCGAAGTGCTTGATGATGTCCATCGTGCTCATGGCGAGGCCGGCGCCGTTGACGAGGCACGCGATATTGCCGTCGAGCGCGATGTAGCTCAGGCCGAATTTGGACGCCTCGATCTCCTTCGAGTCCTCCTCGTTGAGGTCGCGGAGCTCGGTGATCGTCGGATGACGGTAGAGCGCGTTGTCGTCGAACGATACCTTGCCATCGAGGGCCAGCACCTGGTCGTCCGGCGTGGTGATGAGCGGATTCACCTCGACCATCGCGGCGTCGGTTTCCCAGAACATGTTCCACAGGTTGCGGATCAGCTTGGCCGCGTTCTTCGCCTCGGCGGGATTCAGATGCAGACCGAAGATCAGTTGGCGCACCTGATAGTCCGCGAGCCCGTAGGCAGGATCGACATGGACCTTGAAGATCTTTTCGGGAGTCTCATGTGCGACTTTCTCGATTTCCACGCCGCCTTCGGTGGAGGCCACGATGACGGGGCGGGAAGTGGCTCGATCAAGCAGGATGGCGAGATAGTATTCCTTCTTGATGTCGCTCGCGACGGTGAAATAGACGGTCTGCACCTTGCGGCCGGCCGGGCCGGTCTGGAGCGTGACGAGGGTGTTGCCCAGCATCTTGCCGGCGACTTCCTTGGCGTCCGCCTTGGTCTTGCAGAACTTCACGCCGCCCTTGAACCCATCGGTGAAGGTGCCCTTGCCGCGGCCGCCGGCGTGGATCTGGGACTTTACCATCGTGGGGCCTTCGGGCAGGCCGGCCAATGCGGTGACAAACTCCTCGGGGGTCTTGGCCGGGGCGCCTTTGGGCACGGGCACACCGTATTTTTCGAAGAGGGCCTTGGCCTGATACTCGTGAATGTTCATGGGAAAATGGACTGATCGCTATTGAAACGGACGGACATCCGAGCAAAGCAGGGATGTCGCTTAGGGTGGGTCAGCGTTGTTCGATCGGCATGACCTTGAGTCCGACGGGGCCGGTATAAACCGATTGCGGGCGGATCAGGCGGTTGTCCGCCAATTGCTCCAACACGTGGGCGGTCCAGCCGCTGGTGCGGGCGATGGCGAAAATCGGGGTGAAGAGATCGGTCGGGATGCCGAGGCTATAGTAGACCGTGGCGCTGTAGAAATCGACGTTCGCGTGAAGCGTCTTCTTCTCCAGCATCAGCTCGGCGATGCGTTCGGACATCTGGATCCACTTGGGTTCACCGAGCTGCGAGGACAGGATCTGGGCCATGCGCTTAAGGTGCGGTGCGCGAGGATCGAGCACCTTGTAGACGCGGTGGCCGATACCCATGATCTTCCGCTTCTGGGCGAGGCAGTCGTCCACGTAGGCGTCAACCTTGTCCAGTGATCCGATCTCTTGGAGCATCTTGATCACCCCCTCGTTGGCGCCGCCGTGCAGCGGTCCCTTGAGAGTTCCGATTGCGGTCGTGATCGCGGAATACATGTCCGACAGGGTGGCGATGGTGACGCGGGCACTGAAGGTGGAGGCGTTCATGCCGTGGTCCGCGTGGAGCACGTAGCACATGTCCATCGTGTTCACCTTCTCGGCGGAAGGCTTCTCCCCGTCGATCATCCACAGGAAATTGGCGGCCTCGCCCAGCGTCGGATCCGGCGCGATGAGGGGCAGTCCCTGGCGGGCGCGGTGGAAATAGGCCATCACCACGGGGATCTGCGCGATCAGCCGGAGCGCCTTGCGCCGCTGGGCGTCCATCGTGTCGTCGTCGGCGACCGAATCGTAGCAGCCGAGGGCGCTGACGCCGGTGCGGATGGCGTGCATGGGCGGACAATCCTTCGGCAGCTTGGTGAGCATCTCGGTGACGCCCTGGGGAAGTTCGCGGTAACCGGCAAGGATCGCCTTTAGTTCCGCGAGTTCCTTCTTGTTCGGCAGGTGATTGTGGTGGAGCAGATGCACCACTTCCTCGTAGGTGACCTTGCCGGCCAGTTCATTGATGTCGTAGCCGCAATAGATCAGTTGACCGACGTCGCCACGGACATCGCTCAGGCGGGTGTGGGCGGCGATGATGCCTTCAAGGCCCTTGGAGACGGCGGAGGGAGTGGCTGGAGTGGCGTTGCTCATCGTGAAAATGCGGTTTCGGTCTGAAAAACGTGGGCAAAGTCTGTTGGCGAGTCCGGGGGCGTCAACGGATTTCCCCGAAAATGACGTCGCAGCTTGTCGGTTGATGACGCAATTGGCAAATGGTCCGCGCTGCACGACAATGGACACAACCTGTGGTCATCTCCGTCATCATCCCGGCTTTTAACGAGGAGAAGTTGCTGCCCGCAACGCTGGCGGCCATTCGCGAGGCGGAGACGGCCTTCCTTCAGCGTGGTTGGCGGACCGAACTCATCGTCTGCGACAACAACTCCACCGACCGGACGGCGGAACTAGCGCGGCTCGCCGGCGCGAAGGTCGTCTTCGAGCCGATCAATCAAATCGCCCGTGCGCGCAATGCCGGGGCGGCTGCGGCGACAGGGGACTGGTTGCTGTTCATCGACGCCGACTCCCAGCCTTCGCCCGGACTTTTGGCTGACGCCGCCGATGCCATCGCTTCGGGCCGCGTAATTGGCTGCGGTGCCACACTGAGACTGGACGTCCCGAGCTGGTGGTATCACGCGCTGGCGGGAGTCTGGATCTGCTGGAGCCGGCTCGCGAAACATATGGCCGGTTCGTTTGTCTGCGTGGAGGCGGCGGCCTTCCGCGAACTGGGCGGATTCTCGTCCCAGCTGTTCGCCGCGGAGGAACTGGAATTTTCGTCGCGGCTCAAGCAATTAGCCCGCCGGCAGGGCCGCCGTGTGGTCATTCTGCATCGGCACCCGCTCCTGACCTCAGGGCGGAAGATCAAACTCTACAGCGCACGCGAAACACTGATGTTCTTCCTGAAGTCAGCGCTGCGGCCCAGGAAGACCCTATCGGATCGCGACCAGTGCGTGCTGTGGTATGACGGCCGCCGGTAACGGGCAGTGAACCGCCACGGCCGGGAAAACAAAAAGGGCCGCGCCCGGGAGGACGCGGCCCTGATCGAAGCAACGCTCAGAGTTGGCTCTTCCCGAGTTCCTCGTTGGTGCTGGCGTTGATGATGCGCCACTGCTCGGTGTGGAAGCCGACTTCGGGCCGGAACGAGAGTTTCGCGAAGAACTTCTTCTCGAGTTCGATCAGCAGCTTCTCGTCCTCGGTGCGCAGCCGTTCGAGCACGGTCGGGTGACAATGCACACGGAGTTGGAAGTCTTCGTCGCTGCGCGGACGGGCCTTCATAATCGCGGTGAGCTTGCGCTGGATCTCCACACTCATGCTCTCGGGGCTCTTGAGGACGCCCTTGCCGCGGCAGTGTGGACAGTCGTGTAACATAGAGGCCGCGACCGACTCGGTGTGCCGCTGTCGGGTCATCTCCATGAGGCCAAGCTGGGAGAGCGGGAGCACGTGGGTCTTGGCTCGGTCGCGCTTTAGGTTCTCCTTCATGCGCTGGAATACGCGCTGCTGGTCGCCGCGGGACTTCATGTCGATGAAGTCGAGCACGATGATGCCGCCCATGTTCCGGAGGCGAAGCTGGCGGCAGATTTCGTCGGCAGCTTCCAGGTTGACCTTGAGGAGATTCTGGTCGTGGTCCTTCGAGCCCTTGTGGCGGCCGGTGTTGACGTCGATGGCCACCAGGGCCTCGGTTTCGTCCACGATCAGGTAACCGCCGCTGCGCAGCGTGATTTGCCGGCCGAAGGCATTCTCGAGCTGCTTGGAAATGTTGAAGCGGTCGAAAACCGGCTGGGCCTCATTGTAGAAGAAGACCTTCTTCGCGGAACGCGGGCTGATGCGGCCGATGAGGTCGCGGACGCGTTCGTATTGGTGGCTGTCGTCAATGACAATCCGGGTCACCTCCTCGGTGAGGAAGTCGCGGACCGTGCGCTCGATGAGGTCGGGCTCTTGGAACACGCAGGAGGGCGCCTTCCCGTCCTTAATCTTCGCCTGAATGTTGTTCCACTCCTCGAGCAGCATCGCGAGGTCACGGATGAAGTAACGCTTCAGCTTGTCCTCACCGGCGGTGCGGATGATCACGCCCATGCCCTCGGGGATGCTCAGCTCGCGGACGATTTTCTTGAGCCGTTGGCGTTCCTCGTGGTTCTCAATCTTGCGGCTGATGCCGGACTGGTCGGAATTCGGCAGTAGCACCAAGTAGCGGCCGGGCAGGGAGAGATTGGTCGTGACGCGCGGGCCCTTGGTTCCGATGGGGCCCTTGGTGACCTGGATGATGATCTCGCTGCCGATGGGATAGAGCTTCGGCACGTCCTTCTGCGTGATCTTGGGTTTGTCCTTCTTGCGCTTCTTGTCGGTGTCGCGTTCGACCACCTCGACGCTCGAATCGAAGTTGTTCGGGATGATGTCCCAGTAGTGAAGGAAGGCGTTCTTGTCGAAGCCGATGTCCACGAACGCGGCCTTCAGGCCATCTTCCAGGTTCTTGACCTTGCCCTTGTAGATCGAGCCGACGAGCCGCTCCGTGTTGGAACGTTCGACCGTGTAGTCCTCCAGCCGAGATTCCTCGAGCAAGGCCACGCGGGTTTCGAGCGGTTCGGCGTTGATGATGACCTCGATGGTCTTCTTCGGCTCCGGCCGGATGAGTTGCTTGACCTTCTTGACCACCTGCTTGACGGCGGCCCGGGCCTTTTCCATGAAGGTCTTGGGCGCGCGCTCGGGCTTGGCCGGCGTGGTTTCGCCCTCGCCCTCTTCGTCGTGCTCATGGTCGCGCTGGTCGGTGGTTTCCTCGGGCCGGGTCAGGTCCGGCGAACGGTAACGCTGGTCGCGGCCGGCGGCCGGGGCGTGATCGTGGTCGTCATGGGTGTCCTCGGGGAGTCCGGCGGCGAGGTTTTCGGCGCGGCGGATTTCGGCCTCGTGACGGCGACGGTCGAAATGGGTTTCCTCAGGGTTGCGGGCGCCCACGACCTCGGCGCGGGCATTGGCCGCGGCGCGGTTGGGCTTGGGGGCGCTGAGCCCGCGGTTCGGCTTGAACCGCATCGGGCCTTTGCCCCGCTTGAAGTTTTGACTGCTCATGGGGAGTTACTGGGAATGGTTGGCGTCAATAGTGGCGCCGGTAGAGATGGATGTTCTGGAGGATGCCGATGGCGACGAGTGAGCTGATCACTGAGGTTCCGCCTGCGCTAAGCAGGGGCAGCGGGATGCCCTTCACCGGCAACAAATGGATGTTCATGCCTATGTTCACGAAGATGTGCGTGAACAGCAGCGCGACGACGCCGACGGCGAGGAGCCGTCCGAGCCGGTCGCGGGCCTCGCCGGCCACCTTGATGCCCGTGAAGAGCACCACGGCGTAAAGGCCGATGACGGTCACGCTGCCGAGAAAACCTTTCTCCTCGGCGATGACCGAGAAGATGAAATCGTTGTGAGCCACGGTGCGGGGCAGGTATCCCAGTGCGCTCTGGCGCCCCTCCCGCCAGCCCTTGCCGGTCAGGCCGCCGGAGCCGACGGAGATCAACGCCTGCTCGATATTGTAGCTCTTGCGCTTGAGTTCCGCCCGGGCGGCCGCGCGCTGGGCCGGCGTTGCGTCCTTGGGGATAGGGTTGAACCCGAAATACACCTGGATGCGGGCGCGCTGGTAATTCTTGAGCGGGACGAAATGCCAGCCTTCCGGCACCAGCAGCGCGTCGGCCAGCAGCAGGGCGGCCGCGAGACCCACGCCAGCGGAAAAGCGGATCAAAAACCGTCGCGGGGCGCCGGCGACCAGCAGTTGCACGAAGGCAACTGGGAGGAAGACCGCCGCCGAGCCCAGGTCCGGTTGAACCGCGATGAGCGTGAATGGCAGCAGAGCCATCGCCAGTGCCTTGCCGACGATGAAGGGCGAACCCAGCTCCCCGGTCGGACGGGACAGGTAGTTCGCGAGCGAGAACAGGAAGGCCAGCTTGGCGAACTCGGCCGGCTGGAACTGGACCGGCCCGAGTTCAATCCAGCGCATGGCGCCCCAGCCGTTGTCGGAGCCGATGCCCGGAATTAGGACAAGCACCAGCAGGATCACCGACGCCCAATAGGCCACCAGCGACCAGCGGGCGATCCGGCCGTAGTCGAGGAGCGAGAGCACAAACGCGGCGATGAGTCCGATGGCATAGGCGGCACCCTGCGTGAAGACGCGGTAACGCCACCAAGGGAGGTGGTTGGCCGCATCCGTGTTCGCGGTCGCCGAAAAGATGAAAGCCGAGCCCACGAGCATGAGTCCGAGCACCGCAAGCCAAAGCGGCCAGAGGATGCTCGCCTCGCGGCGGGAGGAGGGGGCGGTGAAGTGGTTCATCGCTGGGCCAGCCTCCTCGCGGGATTGCGTTCCCGGTCGCGCAGGAACTCGTAGATGCGCTTCGCCACCGGGGCGCAGGTTCCGCCGCCCGACCCGCCGCTCTCCACCATGACGATGACGGTGTAGCGCGGGGCTTCGTAGGGCCCGAAACTGGCGAACCAGGTGACCTTATCCTTGCGCCCGTTGCCCTTGATTTCCGCGGTGCCGGTTTTGCCGCAGACGGCGAAACCTTCAAGCCGGGCTGCCTTGCCCGTGCCTTCGACGTCGCCTACGTCATCGCGCATGGCGGCCCGCAGGATGTCGAAATGGCGTTTGGCGACCTTGATTTCGGACCGCTGTTGCCCGGGACGGACTTCGATTTTGTCACCCGCAGCAAAGATGTCGCTCGGTTCGATCCGATTCACGATCCGCGGGAAGTAGACCTTGCCACCGTTGGCGACCGCGCTGACGGCCACGGCCAGTTGCAACGGCGTAAGGGTCATCTCCTGACCGATGCTCAGGTTCGCGAGATTTCCCTGGGTCCAGCCGCGGCGGGCCACTTCGTCCAAGGTCGGGAAATCCCCGTCCTTAACCTCCTGGATTCGGATGCCCGTGTCCTCCCCTAGCCCGAACCGGTGCCCCATAGACAATAGTTTCTCCCAGCCCAGCTTCAGGCCGTGGTCGATGTAGTAGCTGTTGCTGGAACGAATGAAGGCCCGGCGGAAGTCGTATTGCCCGGCCGGGGCGGTGTCCTCGATCTTGCGCCTCCCGAGGTAATAGGCGCCGCGTCCGGGTCGGGCCGGATCGCTGGCAACGGTGTAAATCGCCGCCGGATCCAGTCCGTCCTCCAGCAAGGCGAGGGCATGCAGAATCTTGAAGGTTGAACCCGGGGCGTATTCGCCGTAGGTCGCCCGGTTGAACATGGGGCGGGCGGGTTCGGCCATCAGGACGTTGGTCCAGCGTTGCCACGTTACACCATCGATGAATTCGGTCGGGTCAAACGCCGGGGCGGAGGCTATCGCCAGAACGTCGCCGTTGGTAACGTCCATCACCACCACGGCGCCCCGCTCATCACCCGACACGGCGTCGAGCGATCTTTCCACCGCCTTCTGAAGGTCAAGGTCCAGCGTGGTAACAAGGTTTTGCCCCGCCTGCGGTTCGGCCAGCTCCTGTTCGCCGTGCTGATGCCGATAACCCAGGCTGTTGACCATGATGCTTTTGGCGCCGGCGACGCCGCGAAGTTCGGTGTCGTAGGCCTTTTCCAGGCCGATGCCCCCGACGTAGTCACGCTGGCGGTAGTCAAACCGCCCTTCCTCCTCGTCGTAATCATCGTCACGGCGCAGGTGGCCGACCAGATGAACCGCGACCTTGCCGTTGGGATAGCTGCGGATGGGCACCAATTCGAGCCGGGCGCCGGGGACGCTCCAGCCGAGTTCGGTGATCGAGGCGATCTGGTTCGGCGTGCATTCCTCAATGATCGGCATGGGCAACGCCCGCTTGGTGAGCCAGTAGTTGTGGAACTGTTCCTCCGCGTAGAATCGCACGTTCGTGGAGCCGCTCATCCGCGTGTAGATCGCCACGACCGCATTGCTGACCACGGTGTAGCGAGCCGAGCGGTTCAGGTAGTCGATGTCGCCCACCGTCAGGCCCGAGCCGCGCTTTTCACGACGGAACTTGGCGGCAACCCACGCCACGAAGCCGTCCTCGGTAGGGCCGGGATTGAGTCGGCGGGCGACCAGGAGATTAGTCCGCTGACGGCGGTATTCGTCTTGGAACTGCGGGCGAAGTTCGTCGAGGTAAAGGGAAAGGCGGTAACGCGGCGAGTTGCCCACCAGCTCGTGCCCGGCGCGGTCCAGGATTTTGCCGCGCATGGCCGGCACGCGAACGGTGCGGAAACTCTGGACCTCCTGCTTCTCCCGATACTTCGCGGCGGACATCACCTGCACCTTCCAGAGGCCGCCGAGCAGGATGAATAGCCCCACAGTGATGCCCCACGCCACCACGCGAAGCGGCCGGTCACCTTTGTTGAGCTGATCAAAGAGGAGCATCGGGTGGGTTCAGAGACGGCCGCGCTTGATCTGGCGGTCGGGCCGAAAACTGGATTCAGCGACGGGTTGGTAGTCGAAGGTCAGCCGCAGGGCGTCGAACAATACGAAGCACGCCGGGCACAGCACGCCGTTGAGCAAGCCGGTGATGAGCAACTGCCAGACGGTGCTCCAGCCGTGGATCGGTTCGCGTTGGCCGAACGACATGATCAGCAACGTGGCCAGGGGAACCAGCACCGCGGTGCCGAGTCCGAGCCAGAACTGGGCATAGGCCTGATTGCGCAGGATGACATGGCGGCGCGTGTGGATCAGGAAACCGGCGAGGAACAGCGGCAGCACCGACACGCCGAGGCGGTTCGCGGAAAGCGAATCCAATCCCAGTCCGGCAAAGACCGCCAACGCTGTGGTCAGGATCAGGTGGTTGGTCAGCGCGGCGTAAACCATCACGGCGGGCACCAGCGACAGCGGGGTGCCCAGCCAACCCGCCAGCGGCGCAAACTGCGTCGAGGCAAAGACGGCCAGCCACGTCACGACCAGCAGGAGCAGGGGAGTGATCCAGTTCATGGCGTGAGGACCCAGACTTCCTCCAGGCGGTTCAAGTTGGCGGCGAGGCGGAGCCGGGCCTCGGTGTAAAGTCCGCCCTCGACCGTGCGGGAATCGGCAATGGCGCCCACGGGGATTCCCTTGGGAAAGACTCCGCCCAGCCCGCTGGTGAGCACCTGGTGGCCGGTCATGATCGCCGGGCTGTTCTGCAAGGTGCGAAACGTAATGAACCCGTCGCCGACCGCGGAGGAACGGGCTTCCTGGATGATGCCGTTGTCCCGGGTCTCGGCGACGATGGCGGAAACCCCGCACTCCGGATCGCCGATCAGCGCCACCTCCGAATGGGTGGGCCCGACCGCCCGGATGCGTCCGACCAAACCGTCGTTGGTGATGATCGGCAAGTTGACCTGGGCCCCGTCGCGGGCCCCGAAATCAATGGTGACCGAGCGCCACCAGGTGGTGGGCTCCCGTCCGACGACGTGGGCTGGCCGTCGTTTCCACGGCGTCTTCGGCTGCCAACCGAGCAGGGCGCGCAGGCGGGTGTTTTCCGTGAGCGCATCCTGGCCTTGAGTGGCGGCCAAGCGGAGCTGTCCGTTCTCGGTCTGGAGGCGTTCGAGTTCGGAGATGAGCGTGCGCCGGGTGAGCAACGCGTAGCTGGCCCGGTCCACGAAGCTTTGGCCGGATCCGGCCAAGCCGAAGAGCGGGAGGAACACCCCCGATACGGCAAGCTTCAACCTACCGGCCGCGGTGGGCGGCAGGTTGAGCAGCAGGAGCGTCAGCACCGTCACGATGCCGAGCGCCCAGTAATGCGCGCGTTTGAGCACTTCGTTCGACCCGTCATTGGGGCGAACGCACTTCCGGGGAAATCAGATCGCTCAGTTCGTCGAACTCGAGGCCACGCGTTTCAGGAAGCTGAGTTCCTGCAGCACGCGCCCGGTCCCGGTCGCGACGGCCGTCAGCGGGTCGTCGGCGATGTGGACGGGCAGCCCGGTCTCCT
>CAZRRO010000015.1:0-174635 GCA_964602595.1 uncultured Verrucomicrobiota bacterium
GCGACGCGGTAGCCCTTGGCCTTGCTGGCCTTCACGAACTCGACCTTGTCCTGCGGCAGGCACTCGGCCACGACCTCCTGCACCCCGATCTCGGCGGCGACGCGTTCGGCCACCGGTTTGCGGTCGCCGGACACCATCGCGATGCGACGGATGCCGGCTTCCTGCAATTGCCGGATGGCCTGCGCTGCCTCGCTCCGGACCTGGTCCTGCAAACCTACCCAGCCGACGCACTGACCGTCCTTGGCGATGAAGAGCAAGCTGAAGCCGGCCGTCTCGTCGAGGTCCACGGTCTTCATCAGATCACCGGGAATTCCTTGGTCCCGCAGGAACGCCGCGCGGCCCACCATGACCTTGGCGCCTTCCACGTTGGCGGTGACGCCTTTGCCGGCAACTTCCTTGAAGTCGGTCACCTCGGCGTAAGGCACACCCGCTTCGTCGGCGAGTTGCACCAGCGCCTTGGCGGTCGGGTGGTTGGAAAAACGTTCCGCACTGGCTGCGAAGCGGAGCAGTTCGGCCGGCGCCAGGTCCCCGACCGGATTGAGCCGGCTGACCACCAGTTTGCCGGTCGTGAGCGTGCCGGTCTTGTCGAAGACGAACGCAGTAATGCGCGCGGCGGCCTCGAGATCGGCGATGTTCTTAACCAGGATGCCAAGGCGGGCCGCTGCGCTGAGCGCGGCGACCATCGCGGTCGGAGTCGCAAGGATGAAGGCGCAGGGGCAGGCACCGATCAGCACGCTGATGACGCGGTCGAGGTCCTTGGTGAAGGCCCAGACCAGCGCGGCCATGACCAGCACCAGCGGCGTGTAGTAGCCGATGTATTGGTCCACGATCCGCATGAACGGCAGCTTGGTCTTTTCGGCCGCGAGGATCAGCTCGCGCACTCGGCCGAGCGTCGTGTTTTCGCCGGCCTTGGTCACCTTCACCTCGAGCGCGCCGTTCAGGTTGATGGTGCCGGCGAAGACCTGTTCGCCCGGACCCTTATCCACCGGGAGCGATTCACCGGTGATGTTCGCCTGGTTCACGGAGCCCTGGCCGGTCGCGATCACGCCGTCGGCCGCGATGTTGTCGCCGGGGCGGATGCGGATGACGTCGCCGACCTTGAGTTCGCTGGCGGGAACTTCCTCCTCCTTGCCGTTCACCAGCCGGCGGGCCTTCGTGGGCGTGAGCTTGATGAGCGATTCAATCGAGGCCCGGGCGCCGGCGGCGGTGCGGGTCTCGATGATTTCGCCGAGCAGCATGAAAAAGGCGACGATGCCCGCGGTCTTGAAATCGCCGGTGGCCGCCGAGGCCAGCACACCCAACGCGACCAGTTCGTTGATGCTGAGCAACCCCTTCCGCAGGTCACGGACGGCGACCAGGATGATCGGGTAGCCGAGGATGACCGCGCCGACCAACGCACTAAGGCCGGCGATGGTCTTTCCGTTGGGAAACACCCATTCGATCACGAAGGCGTTCAGCACGAGGATCAGGCCGACGAGCGTCTGCGTGAGCTTCGTGTTCGTGTGCGAATGCTGCAGACCGCCGTGGTCATGGCCGCAATCGCAATCGGCGGGGTGCTCTTGCTGGGAGAGAAGCGAGGTGACTTGCATGGCCTCAGGGGATCTCGGGATTCAGGTTCGGAAGTTCAGGCGACGTCAGCGAGCGGGCTGGCCGCCGGGGCCGGTGGCGCCGGGAGCCTTCGGCGTGAGCGGCTCGCGGTTGAGCTGGATGCGGATTTCGCGCGATTTGGAATCGCTGCGCTCCGGCAGGAAAAATTTGTCAGTCGCATTGGTCAGCACCTCCGCGGTGGCCGCGGTCAGGAGGCGCTGCCGGAACAGGTCAGGCGCGCGGTTGTAGGAAACCAATTGGTCGCTGAAGAACTTCGCCTCGGCGGAAACCGCCTGGACGAGCAAGTTGCTGGCAACCATGCCGCCGGCGCGGATGGCGGCCGCCTCACCGTCGGCCTTGCGGACGGTTTCGTCGGCGTAGCCCTGGGCCTCGCTGATCTTCTTGGAACGGTCCTGTTCCGCGGCAATCACGGCATCGAAGGCGCTCTTCACGTAGAGCGGTGCCGACCGTTCGACTTCCAGCGTGTCGAGCGTCACGCCGAGGTTCTCCTTCACGATCCACTGTTCCATCCGCTGCCGCACCGCGTCGTTGAACGCGGACACGTCCTTGTAGAGCGCGCCCTCGGCGGAGAACCGCGCGCTGGCGTGATAGACGGCGTTGTTCAAAGCATTGACCAGCAGGTTGGTCGCGTTCGAGAACTTGAAGGCGTAGGTCACCGGGTCGGCGATCCGATACTTCATCGTCGCGCGGACGTGCAGGATGTTGCCGTCACCGGTCAACGTGTGGCCCTCGATCGCGGGTGAGATCGTAGGGTTGCCCATGGGCAGCGAACCGGTCGCCTCCTCCTCCGGGCTGATCGCATACCAAGCGTGGCTGGCGCGGACTGTCTTGGTCTCGCCAACGCGAAGCCGGACGATCTCGTCGATCGGAAAAGGCAGGGCCCAGTGGAGTCCCTGCCGCTTGAGCATCTCCGCGCCGGTGCCCAGCGGTTTGCCGAAGCGGAGAACCACCGCGACCTCGTTCGGGTTCACCGTGAAGACGCAGGAGGCAACGAAGGCCGCCACCAACGCCACGGCCAGGACGCGCACCAGCAGGAAGCTGCTGCCCAACGCCTCGTTCAGCGCCTGGCTCGACGCGTCGTCGGCACTCGTCACCGGCGTGGGCGTCAGCTTGAGCTGGCCGGACTTTTTCGGTTGGTCGCTCATGGCCGGTTACTTGGAGGTGCCAGCCGGGGCCTTGTCGCCGGTCAGCAGATTGAAGGGCGTCGTGCGCTGGTCGAGGATGATGGTCGCGCGATCCTTGAGGGATTCCTTGAGGGCCTTGATCTGGAGCAGATAGATGGCGAGGTCCGGCTTCTGCTCGAACACCGCGTAGTCCTTGGACGCCTGGGATTCGGCCTCGCCGATGATGCGGAGCGCGTCGGCGTCGGCCTTCGCGAGGAGTTCGTCGCGCTTGCGGTTGGCCTCGCTGCGGATCTCGATGGCCTTGGCCTCACCCTCGCCGGTGAACTGCTTCACGAGGCGTTCGCGTTCGGAACGCATGCGCTCGAACACCTTGCCCGTGATCGCCTCGGGGAGGCCGAGCTGCTTGATACCGACGACCTCGACGCTGAGGCCGTAGGTGTCCTTGGCGGAACCTTGGATTTCCTTCAGCACCTCGGCCTCAAACTGCTCAAACTTCACGAGCTTCGGATCGGGCGAGACGAAGTCGCTGAAGTTGTAACGACCGATGACGGCGTTCTTGGCGTTGCGGACCAGGCCCTCCAACTGCTGCTCGGCCTTGAGCGGGTCGCCGTTGAAGCGTTCGAGGAAAATCTTCGGATCGCTGATCTTCCAGCCGACAAAGAGGCTCACGAGGATGTTCTTGGCGTCGCGCGTGGTGGTCTGCTCGAACTTCCGCTCGAAATTCTGCAGGCGGTTGTCGAACCGGTAGATGTTCTGGATCGGCCACGGCAGACGGAACTTCAGGCCAGGCTCGGTGTGGCTGGTCGAGTATTTGCCGAAGGTGGTCACCACGGCGACCTCGGTGCTGCGGACCTGGAAGGCGAACAGCACGGCGAGGAAGATCACCAGCAACAAACCACCGATGACGAGGGAGAGACGGGTCTTTTTCACGGGACGAACGGGGCAAAAATCAGATTTTGAAAGGGGAGTGGATTGGCGGCCAACGCGGCCGGGTTCATTTCTTCTTGGTCGGGTCCTCCAAGTAAAGGTCGGTCATGTCCTGCCGGAGTTTGTCCTCCAAGTTGAACTGGATGACATCGGTGGTGTTGGTCGGGCCAAGCACCAGCTTGCGCGTGGGGCCCAGCGACTTCGTCAGCGTGTCGAGGTAAGTCCGCTGCATGAACACTTTGGGCGAAGCCTGGTAGGCGGCCAATTGGTGGGCGAACTGCGCCGAACGGCCCGAAGCCTCGGCGGTCAGCTTCGCCGCCCGGGCCTGCGCGTCATTCAGCTTCCGGGTCGCGTTGGCCGCCGCGTTGGGCAACGTCTCGGCCCGGTAGCCTTCGGCTTCCAGGATCTTGGCTTCCTTCTGGGCAATCGCGCCGATGACCTGTTCGTAGGCCGAGGCCACTTGGTTTTCCTTGGTCCCCATCGGCGGATGAATGTCCTGCAGGCCGACGAAGACGATGTCCGCACCGAGCTTAAGCGAATCGGCCTGGGCTTGGATGGCTTTCTGGAGTCCCGCCGCGGCCTCGAGACGGCCGTAGCTCATCACCTTGTCCATGTCCACGCTGGCAAAATGCCGGACGACCTCGCGGGTCGCGATGCGTTCCAACAACTTGACCGGTTCGGCGTGGTTGTAGGCCCAAGCCTTGACGTCGCGGACCACGAATTGGACCGGGATGCTCGCGGTAATGAAGTTGACCGGCACCGCCTGTTCGCCGCCAGCGCCGCCTGTTTCCTGCTCGCGGCTGGCAACCAGCATCGGCATTTCCTCCCGGTAATGTGCCCGGGTCCAGACCAGCACCCGTTCGGCTTCCAGCTTCTCGTCCGGCACCACCCCGACCACGAAGCTCTGCAGTTCCCGGGCCTTGAAGGTAAGGATCGCGTCAATCGGCCACGGCGCCTTGAAATGCAGGCCAGGTTCCATGACGGGATTGGCGGTCGGCTGCCCGAAGCGCTCCCGCAACCCTTGTTCCTGCGGCTCGATCACCACCAAGCAGGACGACAGCCAGAGAATGCCCAGCCAGAAGAGCGCGAAGCCGGCCACGGTCTGCTCGAGGTAGTGGTAGAACCACGTGTCGCTGACCTTGAAGCCGAACTGGTAGTCGAGCGCCTGCGCCGCCGTGTTGAACAGGCCGCCGCTCTGCCCCAGCAAGCCCAGGATGCGGCTCTCGTAGAGCACCCGCTGCGCCTGACCCTTGGAGCGGGGACGGTAGATTTCAAAGACCAGCGAGAAGAGCGTCTCCGCCGCCACCAGCGCCAGCAGGCCGGTCAGGACCCAACCGAGGTAGGCATCCCACTGGGTAAACCCGGCCCAATCCAAACCCGCCGCAACCGCCGAGAGGGCTGCCAGCAGTGCACCCAACATCACCGCGGAGGCGCTCGGGCGGAGCAGCCGGGAATTCTCCAGTTGGGCCAATCGGGCACCGTAACGGCCGAAGAGGAAGAGGAAGAAACCCAGCGCCGCCGCGACAGCCAAGGCCAGCGGCGTGGCCGCTTCGCTGCCCACAGCGCCGGAATCGGTCTTCAGCTCCCGATAAAAGTAAGCCGCGCCCACCGCTTGGACCACGAAGAGCACGAAGGTGAAGACTGGCACGAGCCACTTCTCAAACTGCTCGCGGGCCCGGCGCGCCGGAAAGGTTTCCGCCGCGGATTCGGAAAAGAGCGCCGAGTCATTCCGGGACCGGCCGAGGGCCTCGATTTCCAGCCGTTCGGCTTCCTCCCGGGCTTCCAGCCGCATCTGGAACCAGCTCACCAGCGACACGAGGAAGCCGACCAGGAACAGCGCTGCGCCCGCCGCCGCCGTGACCGACTTGGACTGCAACGACAGCCATTCCAGCGTGATGCCGGCCACCAGCAGAACGATCCAGTTGGTCGCGCCGCTCTTGGAAAGATTCTTCTCCATGCAGTTGAAAGTGAAACCGAAGGACTAGTTTAGCTCGCGATCCTCAAAGAGCGCCAGCGCGACCGCCAAGGCCGCCCCGACATAGGCCGCCACATAAGCCGTTGCCTTGCCAACATAGCTCCATGGGATGGTCTTTTTGTCTTCCAGGGCGTCGGCGAGCCAGAATTGCTGCCAGTTGGGCGTGACCGCGTAGGCGATCTTCGCCCACCAGGAACCCGCGTCCGCCGCGCCCTTGAACAGGTAGTCGGCCATCAGGCCGAGCAGGAACAGCGCGGAACAGATCGCCAGGGTGGGAATGGTGTCCAGCCGGGTCGAACAGGCCAACGCCAGCGCCGCGAGGACAAACAAAGCAAACAGGATCAGCACTCCCGCCGGCAGGAGCCGCCAGTCCACGACGGCCTCACCGTCGAAGGCCTTCTCCAGATGGGTGAACTTCGCGACGATGAACAACGCGGCCGTCGTGCAGACCACGAACGCCCCCACGGCGTCCGAGGTGAAGGTCCGGCGGAGGAAGAAATTGGTGAACCCGCCGATGAGGAAGGCCAGCAGGCCCAAGCCGAAGTAAATCAGCAGCGACTGGGTGTCTGTTTCCCCATAGGCATCGAACGCCATCCGGCTGGCCAGGAGAGTCGCCACCATGTTCGTGTAGGTGATCAGCGTCAGGGTTCCGGCCAAGCCGACAAACTTCGCCAGCAGGAAACTGACCCGGCCGACCGGCTTGGAAAGCACGGTGAGGGCGGTGCCTGTCCGGATTTCCTGCGCCACCGAGGCTGACGCGCACAGCACCGCCGTCAGCAAGCCCGACAGGAGGGTGGTCGCCAACGTCATGTCCTTTACCAGCTTGGGGTCATCCCCGAAGCCGAAGTAGGGCACGGCCGCCAGGAACACGGAGAAGCCCGCGGAGACGGTCATCAGGATCAGGTAGATCGGCTGACGAACCAGCTCCATGAACGCGTTCATGGCAATGGCGACGAATTGACGCATCGATGGGAGGCAACTGTGTGGCGCGGAGAATACAGTTGGCGAAAGGTCGGTCAACTGGTTGTTCCCCGGCGCCCACTATCTCGGCTGCCCCAGCGGTTGGGAACCCCAATTCCGGGTCCTCGGCTAACCGGCCGAACCTTCGCCCAGGTCGCAACCGTCGTTGCCGTCCCAATTCACAACCCGCGGTTGGAACTCAACAACCCACGACGCGCGGGTCCGTCCGCCGGACGCGACGGTCCGGGACAAGCCATGAAAACTATCCTCGGTAACCGGCCGCGAGCGCCGATCGCCCTCGGGTTGGGCTTCTTCCTGTTCGCTAGCGCTAACGCAGCCGAGCCGGCGTTGAAGGACCTGATGCGGTTCAAGCTGCACTACGCCCAAGGCGTGCTGGAAGGGATCGCAACGGAGAACTTCCCTTTGGTGGAGACCAATGCGAACCGGCTGATTCAGCTGGCCCGGAGTGGCGAATGGAAGGTTCGCCCGACCCCGGAATACGAGCGGTTCACCACCGATTTCATCCGGTCCGCCGAGGCCTTGGACAAGGCGGCCAAAAAGGCGAGCGCCGACGCGGCTTCGGTCGCGTATTTTCGGCTGACCGTGAGCTGCGTGAACTGTCACCGGCATCTTCGGGGTGTCGAGGCCGTTAGGCTGGACCCGAAGCCGGATTCTCACGCCGCCACAGATTTAGCCTCGGTTCGCCGGCGCTGACCGCTGGACCCGCACACAGGAATTGCCCGCCATGACCCACCGCACTTCGTTCCGCCAAACTTTGGATGAAATCCCAACCGATGCCGGCCGCTTTGAGGTGGTCGCGGCCGCCGAGGGCGCCTACGTGGACCGGGCGGGCCGGTTGCATGTCGAAATGGAAGCGTTCCTTCGGCCGGTCCGTCTGAACGAGCCGGAACGCTACCTCGCCGCCGATTGGTTGCCGGCAACGGAGGTCGTCGAGGAGCCGGTCCCCGAGGAACGTGCTACGGACATTGCCCGCGAGTTGTTCCTCGCATGGAGCTGCCGGGTTCGCGCGGCCATCGCGCTGCACCGCGACTTGGCGGCGTGTCCGGTCTAAGGCGCCGGCCTGTCAGTTCTTGGTCGCCAGCACGCGGTGGAGTGTGTGCAGCAACGAGCTGAGGGTGAAGGGTTTCTGGATGAAGTTAACCCCCTCGGCGAAGGCGCCCTGGGAGTTCAGCAGGTCCTCGCTGTGACCGCTGGTGAACACAACCCTCAGGGTCGGTTGCTCCGCCCGGAGTTGTTCGGCCAGTTCGATGCCGGAAAGGCCGCCAGGCATCACGACATCGGTCAGCACAACGTCGATCTTTCCGTGCCGTTCGCGGCAGACGCTGAGCGCTCCCGGGCCGTCCTGTGCTTCTAGGACGGTGAAGCCGTTCCGGCTGAGCAGACGCCGCGCGAGTGTCCGCAGTTCCTCCTCGTCCTCCACGAGGAGAATGGTCGCCCCGGCGGAGTTGGCCGGGTTGCTCTTGGCCACGGTCTTCGCAACCTCTGCCTTCCGGTCACTGACCGGGAGGAAGACGCGGAACGTCGTGCCCTTGCCGACCTCCGACTCGACCTCAATCCACCCGCGATGCTGCCGGATGATGCCAAACACTGAGGCCAGGCCCATGCCGGTGCCCTTTCCGGGCGGTTTGGTGGTGAAAAAGGGTTCGAAGATGCGCTTGAGCGTGGCAGCGTCCATGCCGGTGCCCTGGTCCATGACGCTGAGGCACACGAAGGAGCCTTCCCTTGCGTCCGGGTTCCGGCCGGCCCAGCCCGCATCCACCCGCACCGCGGTGGCGGCCATCCGCAGGCGTCCGCCCTTGGGCATCGCGTCCCGGCTGTTGACCGCGAGGTTGATCAGCACCTGCTCGATTTCCCCTCCATTAGCCTCAACCAGAGGTAAATCCACGGGGCAGGTCACCTGGAGTTCGATGTGTTCACCCAGCAGACGGGCGAGCATCTGGGCCACGGAATCAATGAGGGTGTTTAGCGACAGCGCCTCGGTGGTTCCGGGTTCCCGCCGGCTGAAGGAAAGCAGCTGCCGGGTCAACCCCGCGGCTCGCTGGGCGGCGGCATTGATCTGGTGCAGCGACGCGCTGAGGTCCGGCGTGAGCTGGGCGGTGGCCAACTGGAGTTCCGCGTGGCCCATGATGATGGTCACGAGGTTGTTGAAATCATGGGCGATGCCCGCGGAAAGCTGGCCGACCGCCTCCAGCTTCTGGGCTTGCCGCAGTTGATTCTCGAGGGCCAACCGGGCGGTGATGTCCTGGGTGACCATCAGGACACAGGTTTCGTCGCCGAATTCCAGCAGGTCGGCGGAGACTTCGGCGATCCGGGCGTGTCCGCCGCGGTGCCAGAACTTGAGCTGCCGTTCCCGCACGGCTTCCCCGGCGAGCAACGGTTGCAGCACGCTTTCCCTCAGCTGTTCCTGGTGGCAGACGCCCAGCTCGGCCGGCGAGCGGTTGATAACTTGGTCCCGTTGCAGGCCGAACAGCCGGAGGAAGCCTTCGTTCACCTCGCGATACTTCAGGTCCTTGGTGGACAGGATGGACATCGGCATCGGGTTGGCGTCGAACACCTTCACGAATCGCTCCACCAACTCCTGCGACTGCGCTTCGGCCTGGAGGCGTTCGTTCATTTCCCGGGCGAGGTCGGCATTGGCGGAGCGGAGCTCCGCGCTGCGTTGGCCCACCCGGCTGTCAAGATTGTCCAACTGGCTGTTGACCATCTGCATGAGCAGCCATTTCCGGGCGAGGGTCTGGGCCAACTGCTGCACCTCGAGGTTGTCGAAGGGCTTCTTCAGGATCACGAAGCTGTCGTTCTTGCCCACCCGGTCGAGGATCTCCTGCCACGAATGGTCGGAATACGCGGTGCAGAAGACGACCTGCAGGTCGGGCGATACCCGTTGCAGGCGTTCGATGGTCTCAAGGCCGTCCCAGCCGGGCGGCATGCGACCGTCCACGAAGGCTACCGAATACGGCACCGCCAGTTCCTCCGCCCTCCGCACCATCTCCAGCGCCTGTTCCCCCTGCATCGCCGAGTCGATGTCGAACTTCAGCGCGCCTTCGCTGGTCGGTTTGGGTTCGTCACCAAACAGTTCCGATTCCAGCGCCTCGGTCTCGTTTACCGTGGCGCGGTCGGCCCCCAGGACCTTGAGGAAGTCCTCATGGATGCGGGGCGAATCGTCCACGATCAGGATGCGGCAGGTTTTCTGAAAACTCATGGTGGCGGATGGGTTGGGCCGGCGCGGTGGTCCGGTTTCAGTTCGCGGCAGGCTTCGGGTCGCCGACCGGCAGTTCCAGTTTGAAGGTGGCCCCCTGGCCCGGTCCTTCCGAGTTCACGGTCAGGCTTCCGCCCATTTGCCGGGCCGCCAAGGCCCCGCTGTGGAGGCCGAAGCCGTGGCCGTTCTTCTTGGTCGTGAAGCCGTGCTGGAAGATGCGGACCAGGTTTTCCTGGGGTATGCCGACCCCGTTGTCCTGGACCTCAACGCTGACCCGCCGGTTGCAGGTTCGGGACACCCGGACCCGGATCTTGCGGTCGGTCCGGTCGGCGTCGCACACCGCGTGGCGGGCGTTCGTTATGAGGTTCACAAGGATCTCCAGCACCTTGTGTTTGTCGACGGTCACCGTGGGGGCGGTGGCGTCGTAGTCGCGGTCGACCGTCACGCTGTTCCGCACCAGCGACTCCTCATTGAGCCGGAGCGCGTCCTCCAGCAGCACCGCCGGGCTGACCGACTCCGTCAGACCATCTACCTTCGCGTAGGTCTGCTGCATCGCGACGATCTCCTTGATGTGGCCGAGGTTCTTGGTCAGCCCAGCCAGTTCACCGACCAGCTCGTTCCGTTCGTTTTCGAGCTGCCAGTAAAGCTTGCCGAGGTAATCCGGCAGCAACTTGCCCTTGGGATCCTCCGTGAAGAACGTTCCGAGATTCCCGGCGTGCTGCTCCAGCAGCCGAACCGCCCGTTGGAGCCCCGAGATGCGGGATTGCCGGAGCCGGTCGCCGACCACCGTGGCGGACACGTTGACGCTGTTCAGCACGTTACCCACGTTGTGCAGGACCCCGGTGGCCACCTCGGCCATGCCCGCGAGGCGGGATACTTCGATCAGACGGGCCTGGCTTTGCGCGATTTCCGCAGCAGCCGCTTTCCGCGCGCTCAGATCAGTGACCACCGCGACGGTCGCGATGGTCTCGCCGTTGGCCTTGGTCAGCGGCGAGGTCTTGATCGCCACGCTAACCGCGGCGCCGTCCTTTCGCCGGATTTCGGTTTCGTATTGCTGCCGCTCAAACGCAAGCGCGCCGGCCTGCGGCGGATTGAGCAACTGCCGGGCCGACAGTTCGTCGAGTTCGGCCGCGCTGCAGTCCAGCAGTTCCGCCATGCTGGGGTTCGCGTAAAGGATCCGCCCCACTGCGTCATGGAGCAGCAGGCCTTCGCTCAGGTTCTCGACCACTGCCCGGAAACGTTCCTCGCTGGCCCTCAACGCAGTTGCTGCGCGCCGCCGTTCCGTCATGTCAATCACCTGCACCAGCAGCGCCGGTTCCTCCGCGAAGTCGTGGGCCTGGGTGGTCAGTTCCACGAACAGGACCGAGCCGTCCTTCCGCAAATGCTGGCACTCGACAGGTTCTCCGGCTGCAGCGGTCGCAACCGCCGCTTCGCAGGCGCAACCTGCCTGGCGGAGTTGATTGGTGCTTAGCCGCAGGAATTCCTCCTCCGAATAGCCGTAAAGCTCCCCGGCCGCTTCGTTTACCGCTAGGACTCGTTGGTTGGCCACGCTAACGACCAGCATCGGCACCGGACTCCGGTGGAATAGCCGGCGATAACGGTGCTCCGCCTCCTTCAGCGCGGTTTCCCGGGCTTCGACTTGGCCCAGCATCTGGTTGAACGAGTCGGCTAGCACTCCGAGTTCATCCTTGGAGCGGATCGGTGCCCGCAGGCCGAAATCCCGGCTGTGGGCTATCGTGGCCGCCGTCTCAGCGAGTTGCTGGATCGGTTCAACGAGCAGGCGTCGAGCGGGCCGGAGCATCAGGAGGGTAAAACCCGCGCTAAAGAGGAACGCAGCTTCGAGAGCGACCGCGAAGTTGCGCAGTAACGTTATCGCGGGGTCCCTGTAGTCAGCCTTGAGGTTTAGGTTAGCTACCCGGCGGCCCTGCCAGATTATCGGTTCGCTCAGATACAGTTCGCCGGCGGCGAACATTTGCCCCCCTAGACCGGTTAACCGCGTTAATTCTGGTTCCGGCCCGAAGGTCGCCAGCGTGTTGCCGCTCAAATCCACGACCAAAGCGGACCGGACCGCCGGGGCCGTTCCCAAGGAGGCTAGCAGCTCCGTCACCTCCGCCGGCCGGCCTTCCGCCACCGACCGAGCCGCATGATCGGCAACCAACCGGGTGGCTACCTTGACGCTGCCGACGACGTCCGAGCGGATTTCACTCCATTGAAAGGTGAAGAGAACCACCGCAAAACAGGCCAACGCGGCCCCGCTCACGCCGAGGAGAATGGCGGTAATCTTCCGTTTGATCGGTAAATCACGTAGGGGCGGCATGGCGAAACCATGGCTGGTTTCTCACCTCATCGGCGGGGTTGGGCCCCAAGTTTAGAGCCGCCGCTCCATTTCCGGCCGTCTTGGTCTGGATAACCTCGGCATAACGGTGGATTGGACCTGATTAACCGACCCCCGAAAGCCGGTTTGGCAAGTTGTCCGAACTTCCCGGGTCCTTCTTCACAATCGGAAATCCGCATTTCGCGCCAATTTCACCGGCACCGCCCGTAGTTGTTCGACTTGCTCACACCCCCTACTAATAGCTTCCCTCTCTCTGAAGGAACACAATACTAAGGGCGCCAATGAAACTCACGATTGCCAAAGAGCAGTTGCTCGCCGGGTTGCAGGCAGTCCAAAACGTGGTCGGTAGCCGCACCACGCTGCCGATCCTTTCCAACGTCCTGCTCTCCGCCGCGGACGGGCACTTGGAACTGACCGCCACCGACCTCGACGTCACGATCGCCTGCTCGGTGGTTGCCACCGTCGAGCGGCCTGGGCGCACCACGCTGCCGGTCAAGAAGCTCTTTGGCATCGTCCGGGAACTGCCGGCCTCCGAGATCGAACTCGACGTGGACGAAAAGGCCGTCTGCTCCGTCCGCGCCGGCGCCTCGTTCTTCAAGATCAACGGCCTCGCCGCAGAGGAATTTCCGCCGCTGCCGAGCTTCAAGCAAGCCCGCGCCGTCTCCCTGCCGCAGGAAAAGCTCAAGGCGATGTTGCGCAAGACGAGCTTTGCGGTCTCCACGGACGAGAGCCGTTACGTGCTGAACGGCATCTTCTTTAGCCTCAAGGACCACAAGGTCACGCTGGTGGCCACCGACGGTCGCCGACTCGCCCTGACTGACGAGGAAACGGAGATTTCCGCCGAGGCGCAGGCCGATTTCATCGTGCCGACCAAGGCCATCAACGAGGTCAATCGCCTGCTGGGCGGCTCGGGCTCGGTGGAGCTGAAATACTCGGAAAATCAGGTTTCGTTCACCACCGCCGGCGAAGGCCAGATGGGTGTGCTGATCATCAGCAAGCTCGTGGACGGCAACTACCCGAACTACCGGCAGGTCATCCCCGGCGAATGCCAGGAACGCATTAGCCTGCCTCGCGAGGAGTTCCTCGGCGCCCTGCGTCGCGCGGAGCTGATGACCAGCGACAAGAGCAACTCGGTGAAGCTCGGCTTCAGCCGCAACCAGCTCTCGATCACGGCCAACACTCCGGAAGTCGGTGAAGCCCGCGAAAACCTTGCGATCAACTACAAGGGCAAGGATTTCGCCATCGCCTTCAATCCGGCCTACCTCATGGACCCGCTGAAGGCGCTGGAGACGGATGAGATCGCGTTCGAGCTGATCGACGAACTGAGCCCCGGCGTGGTGAAGGCCAGCGTGCCGTTCCTCTACGTGATCATGCCGATGCGCATGAGCTAAGCGGATTGGCCGGCGGAATTGTCACCAAACCGCCGGTAATTCAGCCTTGTGTTGCCACGGTCCTTCCGTGCCACTGTCGCGCGTCGTGAGTCTGCTTCAGTTCATTGCTTTCGGTTTCATCGGGACGGTCATCGTAACCTCCTTCATCGAGTGGGCCGTGCATCGCTTCGTCATGCACCGGCCGGTCGGCAAGTTCGATTACCCCTTCAAGGCCCATGCGGTCGTCCACCACGGCATTTTCCGGGGGGACGAGAGCTACCACCTGCAAAACGAAAAGGACAAGGAGACGATCCCCATGGCGTGGTGGAATGGTCCGCTGCTGATCGCGATCTGCGCGACCCCGGGCTCGCTCGTCGCTTGGTTCCTGGGGCATGGCAGCATCGCCGCCGGCGCCTGGGTAGCGGCTGGCGCCTACTACGCCACCTACGAATACCTGCACTGGTGCATGCATCTGCCCCGCAAGCGTGGGCTGGAGCGGTCCGGGGTGTTCTTCCGCCTGAACGGCCACCACATCCTGCACCACCGCTACATGCACAAGAATTTCAACGTGGTGTTCCCGTTGGCCGACCTCTGCCTCGGCACCCTGCTGCTGCGCTCGAAGATCGCCTTCCCGCAGCCGGTGCATCCAGCGGTTCCCGACCTGCAGCCGCTGGAGGAAAAGCCTGCCTTGCCGGTGCGGGTGTGGCGCTTCGTCTCGCTCTGCCTGACGGGCGTGAAGTAGTCCGGCACCCAGCGATTCAATCGGTCGCTGGTCCAAAAGCAAAAGCGCGCGAACGAAGTCGTTCGCGCGCTTTCGTTTCTCCCGGTCGAGCCTTAAGCGGCCGCGCTGAACTGCGCCGACAACCCGGCGCCCGCGGTGATCCGCACGCGCCGGCCATTTGCGGCGAGGTGTGTGCAAATCTTGAACACGGCTTCCGCCTCATCGGGTTGGCCGATACCCGCCGCGAGTTCGGCGGCGCCGAAGCTCTTCCCGGGATTCGCTGAAAGATGCGCCACCGCCTGATTCTGCAAGCCAAGGACCGCCGCGGCAGCCTTCTTGCCGGCTTCCACGCCGGGCTGGTGGTAGGCGTTGATGTTGATGAGCGAGGCGTAGAGACCGACCGCGCGTTCAAACAGCGCGATCAGCATCCCGACGGTGAATGGGCTGACGTCGCGGACGGTCAGGGTCACGCTCTGCCGGCCGTTCTCGTAAAGCGCGGTGCGGGTGCCGAGGAAGAAGCCGTTGAGGAAATCGCCGCTCGTGGCGCCGGGTTCGACTTCAATGCTCGCGCCGGCCCGATCCTGAAGGACCTCGATGAACACGGCGAAGAAGTTGGCGACACCCTCGCGCAGTTGCTGCACATAGGCGTGCTGGTCGGTCGAACCCTTGTTGCCATAGACGCTCAGGCCCGAATTGACGATGCGCCCGTCGAGGTCCAGCTCCTTGCCGAGCGACTCCATAACGAGCTGCTGAAGATACTTCGAGAAGAGTTCCAGGCGGTCCTTGTAGGGCAGCACCACCATGTCCTTGGAACCGCGGCCGTCGCCGAGGAAATACCACATCAGCGCGAGCTGGGCGGCGGGGTTGGCCTTAACCTCGGCGACACGGGTGACCTCATCACACGCCTTGGCTCCGGCCAGCAGTCCGTCGATGTCGAGGCCCTGCAAGGCGGCCGGCAACAGGCCGACGGCGCTGGTCTCGCTGGTGCGGCCACCAACCCAGTCCCACATCGGGAACACCTTCAGCCAACCCTCGGCCGAAGCGACCTTGTGCATCGCGCTGCCCAGGCCGGTCACCGCGACGGCGTGCTTGGCAAAGTCCAGCCCGGCGGCGGCATAAGCGGCCTTGGCCTCGACCATCCCGTTCCGCGTCTCCGGCGTGCCACCCGACTTGCTGATGACCACGCAGAGGGTGCGGCCCAGTTGGCCCTGCAGTTCAGCCAGCACCTTGTCCATGCCGTCGGGATCGGTGTTGTCGAAGAAAAACGGCTTGAGCTTGTCGTTCGCCGGTTGGCCGAGGGCCTTGGCCACGAACTGCGGACCCAAGGCGCTGCCACCGATGCCGATGACCAGGACATTCTGGAACGTCCCGCCGACGCCCGCGACGGACCCTGCCTGGACCGCGGATGCGAAGGCCTTCAATTCCGCCACGGTGTTTTCGATCTCGGCGGTGATCGTTTTCGTCGGCGCCAAGGCGGGATTCCGCAGCCAATAGTGCCCGACCATGCGGCGTTCGTCGGGATTCGCGATGCCGCCTTTCTCCAGCTCGGCCATCGCGATGAACGCCCGCTGCATCGGCCGCGCCATCGTGGCGAGGAAGGTGTCCGGGAAGTTGACCCGGGATAGGTCGAGCGCGAGGCCCAACGAGGGGAACTCGGTGTAATGTTGCTGGAAACGGGCCCATAGCGCGGACTTCGGAGTCATGTCGCCGGCAAGGCTAGCGGTCGGGCCGGGCGCGCAAAGGCGGAATTTGCCGACGGGCCGACCTGCCGACGGAAATGGCGAGGCGAACACCCACAGTTGAACGCAAAACCCGGCCGCGCGGACGAAGTGGCGAATGACAAGCCGGAGCGCACCCGGTAGGCTGTTCGCTCGGATGGATGCCGTCCCCATGATCGAGGTCCGCGACCTCACCAAGACTTACCCCGGCCGCACGGCCGTGAACGGGATTTCGTTCACGGTCGGGCGCGGCGAGGTGGTCGGTTTCCTGGGGCCGAACGGCGCCGGCAAGTCCACCACGATGCGCATCCTGTCCGGCTTCCTGCCGGCCACCAGCGGCACCGCGCGGATCGCGGGTTTCGACGTGTTCCACGAGCCGGACGAGGTGCGCCGACGGATCGGTTACATGCCGGAGAACAATCCGCTGCACCTCGACATGCGGGTGCGGGATTACCTGAAGTTCCGCGCCCGGCTGAAGGGCCTCGGCTGGGCCCGGAGCCGGTCACGGGTGGATACCGTCCTCAGCCAGTGCAGCCTGACCGACGTCCAGCACCGCATCATCGGTCAGCTTTCGAAAGGCTACCGCCAACGCGTCGGTCTTGCCGACGCGCTGGTGCACGAACCGGATCTCGTGATCCTCGACGAACCGACCATCGGGCTCGACCCGCACCAGATCCGTTCGGTGCGGGGGTTGATCAAGGAACTCGGCCAGCAGCACACGGTGCTCATCTCCACCCACATCCTCAGCGAGGTGGAGATGACCTGTTCCCGGGTGCTGATCCTCAATCGCGGCGAGATAATCGCGGCCGACGCCACGGCGGATTTGGGGAAACGGGTGGATCAGGACGGCCACGTCATCGCCGAGATCGCGGCCTCAGCGGAGGCGCTGAACGAAGCCTTCCGGGATCTGCCGGACGTGGAACGGCTGGACCTTTCACCGGCCGACGGGGAGTTCCAGCGCCTGGCGCTGACGCCGAAGAATGGGGCGGATCTCCGGGCGTTGGTCTACGAAACCGCCCGGGCCAATGGCTGGCCGCTGCGTGAACTCACCCGGCGCCGGTATTCCTTGGAAGACATCTTTGTGCACCTGACCCGCAGCCGGAAGGAGGAGGCGAACCGATGAGAGCCTTCCTCACGCTCGTGCGCCGCGAACTCGGCGTGTCGTTCAATTCGCTCACCGGCTACGTCGTCGTTGCCGTGACGTTGCTACTGACCGGGTTCTCGCTCGTGGACATCTGTTCCAAGCTGGTGAGTTTGCCCGACGACCGGCCGGTGACCGAGACGTTCTACCAGAGCGCCTATTTCTGGGTGATCCTGCTCGTTGTTTCCCCCGTTATCACCATGCGGACCTTCGCCGCCGAAAAATCTTCGGGCACCTACGAGGCGCTGATGACGACGCCGGTCAGCGACACGCAGGTCGTGCTGGCCAAATTCACCGGCGCGCTCCTGTTCTACGCCTTCACTTGGTTGCCGCTGCTCGCGGTGCTCATCACCCTGCGGCAGGTCAGCGGGCAGGCCGAGTTCCTGGCCCCAAAGGTTACGGCCATCGCCTTCCTCGGCGTGATGCTGGTGGGCTCGCTGTTCATGGCCATGGGCTGCTTTGCGTCGTCGCTCACCCGCAGCCAGGTCATCGCGGCGATGATGAGCTTCCTGCTCGGCGTGGGCATCTGGGTGGTCAGCCTGCGCCCGACGATGGAGAATCCGGCCGAAGGAGTTTTGGGCCGGGTCTTTGACCACCTCTCGATCATCCGACACATGGAAGATTTCTCCCGTGGTGTGCTGGATTCGCGGCACCTCGTCTTCTACCTCACGGGCACGGCGCTGTTCGTGTTTCTGACCCAACGGGTCGTGGAAAGCCGCCGTTGGAAATGAGTCCCGTGCCCGATCAACCGAGCTTTGTGCCCGCGCGTCGCCTGACCACGGCGCTGAGCGTATTCGTCTCGGTGGTTTCCGCGGTCGTCATCGTGGCGGCCCTGAACTACCTCGCGGTGACCCGCACGGTGTGGCGCCGGGACTTCTCCGAATCCGGCGGGCGACCCTTGTCGCCACTGACGGTGCAGACCCTCGCGGGGCTGACCAACCGCGTGGAGGCCACCGTCCTGTTCAACAGCGAATCACCACTCTTTCCCCACGTGGACCGGTTGCTGCGCGAATATGCCGTCCGGCAGCCGAACCTGACGATTCGGCACGTCGATTACCTGCGCAGCCCTGGGCTGGCGGAACTCGCGAAGGTGCGGTTCAAGCTCGGCACCGCGGCCAACGACCTCGTCGCCTTCGAATGCGGTGGCCGCCAGTTTGTCGTCACCGTCTCCGACCTGACCATCTACAACAACGACGACATCAAGGCGCGGATGGCCGGCGAGCAGGTAGAGATCCGGCGGGCCGGTTTCCGCGGCGAAGAGCGGTTCACCGCGGCCATTGCCTCGGTGTCCGAGGGTGTCGTTTACCGGGCGGCCTACTTGCAAGGCCATGGCGAGCATCCGGGCGACAGCGACGAAGCGATCATGGGCTACGCGAAGTTCAACAGCCTGCTGGTCAACGAACGGAACCTGCAGGTCGAGGCCCTGAAGCTCGCGGGGACGACCAACACGATCCCGGCGGACTGCCAACTGCTCATCATCGCGGGCCCGACCTCGCCGTTCCTAGCGCCGGAACTCGCGCAGATCGAAGCGTTCCTCCAGCGTGGCGGCCGCCTGTTGGTCCTGTTGCATCCCCACGCGGTGGCCCGGGAAACCGGCCTGGAAAAGCTACTCGCGAAGTGGGCCATCTACTGCCCGCCGATGTATGCCGGCGACGAGCAGATGACCTACACCACCCTCGACGTCCAATCGAAGTCCTTTGGCCTGCACGCGCTCATGGCGCCGCTCCGTCGCGAGGAAGGTTCGCTCTATTTCCCGCTGCCCCGAGTCGTTGTGCCGATTCCCGCCGATCGCCTCGCGGCCGATGCGCCGAAGGCCGACGCGCTGATCACGACCAGCGAAAACGGCCTGACCAAGTCGCGCGTTGCCAACGGCGACGCCGCCTTCGATCCGGCGCGGGACAAACGTGGCCCGGTTCCATTGGCGGTTGCCGCCGAGAAGGGCGGGGTAACGGGCGTCTCGGCCGGCCGTGGCGCCACCCGGCTCGTGGTGATCGGTGACTCGACGATGTTCGGTAACAAGACCCTCGGTGACGCCAACAACCGAGACTTCGCCGGGCTCTGCGTGAGCTGGTTGCTGGACCGGCCGCAGTCGCTGGCGATCGGGCCGCGGCCGGTGAGCGAATACCGGCTCAACCTAACCGAGAACCAGCTTCGCACCTTGCGCTGGTTGTTGATCGGCGCATTGCCGGGCGGAGTCCTGACCCTGGGCTGGTTGGTCTGGCTGCGGAGGCGTTCATGAACACCCGTCTTACCTGGCTGCTGTTCCTCGTCGCGACCGCCCTCGGCGGCTACGTCGTTTTCACCGAGCTCGGCCGGGACGATGGCCAGTTGCATCGCGGCGGCGGCGCCGAGGTAAGGTTCAGTCCGGTCATCGCGCGGGATGTGACCGCAGTCGAATTGCTGCGGTCGAACACCGTGGTTCGCGTTGAACGTAAGGGCGAGGCTTGGGCGATGAAGTTGCCGGTCGCCTATCCGGCGCTGGGCTCGGCGATCGATACCTTCCTTGAGAACCTCGGCAAAGTGACCCCAAGCCGCTGGCTGTCTGCGGCCGAACTCGCCGCCGGCGGCACGACCAATCTCCAACAGGCCTTCGGCTTCGAGGGCGGATCGGTGACCGTGAAGCTCGAAACGGCCTCCGGACCGGTGTTGCTGAAGTTGGGCGGCCCGACGCCGATGGGCGAACAGATCTACCTGCAACGTCCGGGGACCGAAGGTGTCTTCGTGGTGGCCAACAGCCTGCTCGCGAGCCTGCCGCGCACCGCGGATCATTGGCGTGACCGCAGCCTGCTGAATCTGGAGGGCGTCACCTTCGACCGCTTCGAGGTGCGCGGCAAGACCCCGGGTTTCGAGGCACAGAAGGACACCAACGGCCTTTGGCGCCTGACCAAGCCGCTCAACGCCCGGGCCGACGGCGCCCGCATCGAGACGGTGATCAACGCGCTGAAAACCGCCCGGGTCGCGGCGTTCCTCAGTGATGCGCCCAACCTGGACCTCGAACCGCTGGGGCTGCTGCCGCCAGAGAACGAGTTCATCCTGAGCCGGGGAACGAACGAGGTGGTCCGCCTCCAGGTGGGCAACATTCCGGCCGACGCCACGAACTTTGTCCGCCTGCGCCTCCCGGCGACGACGAACGTCGTGTTGGCACCGGTCGCGGTCGGTCAGTTGGCGCGGCTTGCGTTGCCCAATTTCCGCGATCGCCAGCTCCTGCCGCCGCTGGGCGGGCTAACCCGCGTCGAGCTCCGCGCCGGGACCAACCAGGCGGCGGTGGAATTGCGCGGCACGAATTGGTGGGTGGCCGGGCCGACGGAATTCCCTGCCGATGGCGACTTGGTCCGCTACTGGCTCGGCCAGTTGCCCGGCCTTGGTATCCTCGACTTTGCGAACGACGTCGTGGCCGACTACGCGGCCTATGGTCTGGATCGCCCGGTGCGGGAATACCGGTTTGTCGCCGGCACCAACACCGTGGCCCATCTCCAGTTTGGCAAACTGGATGGCGAGGAACGGATCTTCGTCCGGCGGCTCGACGAACCGAGCGTCTATTCCGTCGCCCTTGGGGCGTTCCTCCAGCAACCCGAGGCGGGCAGCCAATTCCGCGAACTGCGTTTCGCCGCCACGAACGTGACCCAGATTGAGGTCCGGCAGCTCGGGAAAACGCGGACCCTGGAGCGCGACGCCCAGGGCGAGTGGCGCACGAGCGGCGGAGCGCCGGCGGTGGCCCTCAGTGCCGCGGTCGAGGAAACGGTCCACCGGCTCGGCACGCTGCAATCGGTGCGTTACGCGGTTCCGGACGAAAGCCAGTTCACGCGGCTGCCCAGTTACCGGCGGCTCGGTTACGAGGTCACGCTGACGCTGAAAGGTGCTGCGCCGCTGCGCTCGTTGCGGTTGCGGCTGGTCGCCGACCTAGGCGCCACGGCGGTGGCCCTCGTGCAGGCGGATGGCGCGGCGGAACCGTTGCGCCTGGAAATTCCGGGCCAACTCGCGGCGGACCTGCAGCGGGAGCTGGCTGCGCAATAGGCCCCGCGCCTTCGCATGGAACCCGCCGCCCCCAACGACTGCGCTGCGCCGAAGCCCCGCCGCTGGTGGCGTTGGTGCCGGCGGGGACTTCGCTGGTGCGGGCATGGCTCCTGGATTGGGGCGGCCGTGTTGCTGTATCTGTGCGTTCACCTGAACCAGATCGGGGTGCCCGATTTCGTGAAGGAGCCCATCCTCCGCCAACTACGTGAACGGGGCGTCGAACTCGACTTCAGCCGGATGCGGGTCCGCCTGACGCGGGGGTTGGTGGCGGAGAACGTGAACGTGACCCGCAAGGGCGAGTCCGCGGGCGAGGTGATTTATGCCGGCGAGTTGCAGCTCAAGCTGGACTGGCGCGACCTGCGGTCGTTCAAGGCGCCCGGGTTGCGGGCGGTGACGGTGCGCGACGGACGGATTTCCCTGCCGCTGGACACCGGCACCAACGCGAATCCGTTTCCCTTCAAGGTCGATAACCTCCGCGGGCGGCTCCGGTTCGACGGGGCGGAATTGTGGACGCTGGAGCAACTCGAAGGCACCTGCCACGGCGGGCGGTTCCAGGCGGGGGGCTCCGTGGCGAACGCCTCACGGTGGCTTCGGCGCGAACCCAAGGAGCCTGGCGCAAAACCGGCCGGCAGCTCGTTTCGCGGCGAACTGCTGCGCTACGCGCGGGCGCTCGACCGCATGACCTTTTCGCAGCCGCCGGAACTCGACGTGAAATTCCACGCCGACGCGGCGAACCCCGAGCAATCCACGCTGGCGGTGGTGCTGACGGCGGCCGGCGCGGAGTCGGAACTCGGACGCTTCGAGCAGCTTCGCCTGAACCTCGATGCCGGCAGCGCCACCAACGGCACGCCGGAAATGCTCGCGCACGTCCGCCTGGAGTCTGCCTCCGTCAAAACCCGCTGGGGCGGCCTTCAATCGCTGAGGCTGGAGTTGCAGTCCCGGCACGGGCTCACCAATCCGCTGCCGCTCCGGGTCGGCCTCGCCGTGGCCGCGGAGCGGATTTCGGCCCGGGGAATCCAGTTGGATCGGCTGGCGCTGAAAGGAGCTTCCGTGCCGGCGGACGCGGCCTCAGGGTTTTTCGCCACGACCCTGGAGGGCCGGGCGGAGGGGGTTTTCACGGAGTGGGCCCGGCTGACTAACGCAACCTTTGAGGTCGGAGCCCGGCACTTGGTGACGGGTCCGGCCACGAACTGGCTGCCGCAGCAGGCGCAGGTCGCTGTGGACGCCGCGGGCGTGGTCACCAAGTGGGCACAGGCTGGCCGGTTTTCGGTGAGTGCGAACGGGCGTCCGGCCGCGACCAATGCCGCCCGGGGACTGGAAGCCTGGTGGTCGCGCCTCGAACCCTTCGAGCTGGAGGCGACCTTGCGCGTGGGTGAATTCACGATGCCAAAGCTGGCGCTGGAATCCGCGGCACTGACGGTCGGCTGGAGCAACGGCGCGGTCGTCGTCCGGGATCTCGCCGGCCGGCTCTACGGCGGCAATGTGAGGGCGGACGCGCGGGTGGACGTCGCGTCTCGCTTCGCCGCCGCCAAGGTTTTCTCCGACTTTGACCTGCACCGGCTGGAACCGCTCCTGACCACGAATGCGGTGAAATGGATCCGGCAATACGGCTGGCGGCCGGAGCAACCAGTTGTCTTGGCGGCGGAGGGCAGCGCGGTGCTGCCGGCTTGGACCAACCGACAACCGGACTGGCGCGGTGAAGTCTTGCCGACGCTCCGGATCGCGGGCACCGCCACCGTGACCAACTTCAATTTTCGCGGCCTGCCCGGCGACCGCGGGTTCGTCCCGTTTGCCCACACCAACCTGCTGTGGACCATCCGCAACGCGCGCGCCTGGCGGCCCGAGGGCGAGGTGGAGTTCGATTACGAGGGCCATACGCTCACGCAGGATTACCATTTCCGCGTCCGCAGCTCGGTGGATCCGAACCTCGTCCGGCCGCTGCTCGAACCGGGCGGCGTCCGCACCTTGGAGATGTTCCAGTTCACCCAGCCGCCGCACTTGGAAGGCGACATCTGGGGTCGCTGGTTCGCGCGCGAACGCACCGGCTTCGCGGTCCGGCTGAGCCTGACCAACGTGACGTTCCGCGGGGAGTCGGTGGACGAGTTCCGCGGGTCGGCCTCGTTCACCAACCAGTTCGTGGACATCCGCAACGTGGATATCAAGCGCGGGGCGACCTGGGCCCAGGTGCCGTCGGCCGGCTTCGACGCCGCGACGAAACGCATCTACCTGACCAACGCGATGGCCACGCTCGACGTGGCGCCAGTGACCCGCGTCATCGGTCCGAAGACCCACCAACTGATGAGCGCCTACCAGTTCGACCAGCCGCTCCGCGCGGTGGTCAACGGCGTGATCCCGGTTGGCAACACGGACGAGGCCGACGTGAAGTTCGAGGCCAGCCTCGGCGGGTTCCACTGGTGGCGTTTCAACACGACCAACACCTCGGCGCTGCTGCACTGGCAGGGCGACCGCATCTCGGTCTCGAACTTGGACACCGGCTTCCACGGCGGCCGGCTGAACGGCAACATCTGGGTCAACACGGAGAACAAGGACGACGTCCAGTTCGGGTTCGACGCGACCGGCAAGGACCTCGACGTCGCCACCCTGCTCCATGACCTGCTTCCGAACACCAATCGCCTCGAAGGCGTGCTTAGCACCCACCTGGTCGTGGACCGCGCCTCGGCGCGCGAGGACGGCGCCTGGACCGGCCGCGGGGACGCCCGGCTCAAGGACGGCTACCTCTGGGGCCTGCCGTTGTTCGGCGTGCTCTCGGGGCCGCTCGAAGCCATCTCCCCCGGCCTGGGTGCGCAGAAATTCTCGGAGGGCGTCGCGACGTTCCACATCACCAACCGCGTGGTGATCAGCCGCGACCTCGAGCTCAAATCGCCGGCCATGAGGATGCGCTTCAACGGCGAGGTCGGCTTCGACGCCCATCTCGACACGCGGATGGAGGTGGAACCCCTGCGCGACCTGCCGGTGCTGGGCGGCCTGGTGAGCACGGTGCTCAAGCCCTTCACCAAGCTCCTCGAATTCGACGTGAAAGGCCGCTTGGGCAAACCCGAAGCCGACTTCCGGCACGTGCCGTCCTTCATCCTCGCGCCGCTCCGGCCCTTGCAGACGCTTAAGGCGCTCTTCCCCGAGGAAGGAACCGAGACCCCGGCCAAGCCCGAGGCGGAAGCCAAACCGGAGCCAACCAATCCTCCTCCGGTCGCCGAACCACTGCCCTGAGGCTGTGCGACCCATGGGCAATGCCCTATTCCCGTTGGCTATCGGACCCGAGGTTGCGGTTCTTGCCTCGAGCGTCGTCGCTTTGGTCTAAGGGCTGGGGAACCGAGGGCGTCGGGTGACGGGTTCCGGCGGAGGAAAAGCGGTGTCACCCCCCCCCGCTGTCCAAATCCAGCGTCCGAAGCCCGCGGCGAATCGCCCCTGCTCACAGGGGCTGGCGTTTGGTCCGGTTTTCTACGGCTTTCTTCCCTCGTCGACCTCATAGAAATCAAAGTAGGTGAGGATGTCGGAGCGATGCCCCAATTCATACTGCTCCTTGTATTCCTGCAGGTCGGACGAGGGTGCGTCGGTATCGCGCCAGCCTCGCTTGATCATGTATTCATTCCACACGTGGATCTCGACCTCTGACGGTCTCCTTCCGGTGGCGAAACACCATTCGAGGATCTCTTCGTCCGTCCCGCCGGCGGCGACGCGCTCGACCAACGCCTCGTAACCCACGCCGAGAAACCGAACGGACCGGCGATCGAAACCCAGCCCTAGGTAAGGATGATAGTCGGCGGGCAACTGTCCGCCGGCGTGGAGGCGGATCTTTCCCAGCATGCGTGGAATCCAGACCAGGCCGCCGACTTTCTCGTATGGACTAATGAACATCAGGTTGTTCCCCTAAACCCCAAGTTAGGTCTGTTCATGGCTGTAGGACTCCCCAGCCATCGAGATAGCCGTCCACGAGCGCGACACGCTCGGCCAGAGTGGACTCAAATGCAGCCACCGCCTCGTAAGAGACGAGCATCCGCTTGGAAAGGGTTAGCTCCATGCCGCCCTGCGGAAAAGGCTTCGTCTCAATGTTGGTGAGTTTCCCGCCTGCCTTGTGGTCAGCGAGATACATCTGCGCAATCTGGTCGGCCATCGCCTCCGTTGCGAAAACCGCGTGGAAGTCGACGACGTGTGGCGTCGTGAAATCAAAGCCGCTGCTCTCCATCCGGCGGAATACATCTCCGTTGGCATCGTCTGGGTAGGTCATGTGCGTGAAGGGTCTAACAACCCAAGCTCTGCGACCCGGCCTACGAGGGCGTTCGATTGCAACCGGAGCGCGATGGTCGGGTTAGATTGAGCGTCTGGTTAGGCGGTAATGTCATCGTGAATGGCGCAAACAGGAATGAACGGCTTCAGCATTTGATCAAACTCCTCGTCAGACATTCCGCCAGGGCAAACCTCATGCCATCGGCTTGCCCGCTTTAGCTGGCCCAATGGCACCGCCGGAAATGCCTCGGCAAAAACGTTAACAAGGAAGAACTGCCCCTTGTCTGGGCCCATCATTCGAATGGCCAATCGAGCCAGAGAGGCCGGGGAACAGCGGCAAGGCTCATCGCGGAGAGCTCGGCTTATTGAGACGTAAAGTGGCTCCATATTGGAAGGCGTGGTCGAGTGGCCTAACGACTCACGCTCTGCGACCCGGCACTCGGGACGCGTGGATTGCCAGCCCTGGCGTCAAGCCGAGTTCGCAGCTCCGCATGGTTAGGACCTTTTTCGATGCTTCTCATATCCAAGTGCCCTCGCAAACCCGTCCGCAATTCCGGCGGCGTTGACGGCATCAACGCCACTCATGGCCAAAGCCTCAAGATGCTCCGAGGGATCGGTGCTCCCTGCGCAAAGCAACGTGTCTGGAGAGAACGAACCGGCCTCTCGGCATTCGCGTAAGGCCGAAACGAGCAGATGGAATCGCTGGTCTCTCGCGGCGGCCCAATCCGCATCACCCGCGTAGCTCTCATCTGCAAGAGTGCCAAACTGCCGGCTGATGGCATCGAAGGGTGCGTCGCTCCCCGAGAGAGTCCACTCAACGTAGAAGAAATCCAATGTCTGGATCGCCAACCTCCTCCTCGTGCACCCAGTCTCGCGTGCAGGCTAGGTGGTGAAGCGTCCTGACCTCATCGTCGGTGCATAATGCGAATCCAAATAACTCTGAGCCACGGCTTCGCAATTCTGCTGCTGCCTGACGAACGGCACTGGCTATCTGAATTTGAAGTTCTTCGAGTTGATGTGGCATGACGTGGGCAGCGGCCTAGCGCTTCGGATCAGGCGACGGCGAGCGCAAGACGTTGCTGACACGACAGATGCCATTCGAGCGGCTGCCTGCATCCGTTTTGTTAGGCGTTGCGGGTGTTGTCATTGGTCGAGGAATTGGGGGAGTGACGACGAATGGAGCGGACGCCAAAGGAGATCACCACCCAGATGAAGTATACTGCGAGGGCACCCATAGTGGAACCGAATAGCAGGATGAGATAAAGACGGATGCCGCTCTCCCGAGAGCAGATCGCGCAAGTAAGTCCCGTAGCTAAAGCCACACCGTAAAACCCAAGGGTAACTGAGAGCGATTGCCTGCGAGACATGGAGTCGGCGTAGTGTTGCTGGGATTGAGCTTCGCTCATGGGAGTGCGCGAGCGACGCCTAACGACCCCAAGCTCAGCGACTGCGGAGGGCGGCGCAGCCTGTGCGGAAAGGCGGCGGGGGCAGGTCTGCGGGCGGGAGCACAGGCTGTGACGCCCGGAGCAGTTCGCTGCAGCGCATGGTTCGGCGTTGCGGTCATTGCTGTTTTGCTTCGCGCTCGGCAACGGCCTTCGCGTCGTAGTGGATGAGGAAGTGGAGCGTGTTGACTTCACCGGTGCCGTCATCCCGCCACACCTGGTAAATCTTGAATTGGAGCGGAGACAGAAGTCTCTCGAACTTGCTGTTCATTGACTTCACGGCTGCCTCGCAATGCTCAGCGGTAATCCGACCGTCATCACGAACTTTGAAGTCGAGCCACTCGTAGATAAAGCCTCGTAATATATCCAAAGCTCCAACTCGCTTTGCGTTATCGAGGTCGAGGAGCTTGAAAAGCTTTGCTGCGGAGAAGCCGAGATACTCGGTCTCGTAGAATGTCCCGGCGCGTTGCTTGAAATATGGATTGAGCTTCGTGAAGGAGTTTTCGACATCAACCGGGCCATTATTGACCGGGAAGGTCGGCACCTCGGGAAGTGGCTCGATTCGCTGTTCAGCGCGGCTAGTGAGGACTGCCGACGTGCCGAGCAGGATGAAGCAGCAAGCGAGAATCCGTTTCATTGGGCGTTCATTCTCGGAGTGCGCGAGCATCGCCGAACGACCCAAGCTCAGCGACCCGGCCCACGGGACGCAACGATGGCAACCGCGACGCTCACGCCGGGTTCGCTGCAGCGCATGGTTAGGCATACGGTCTAGTCGCAGGTATGACACATCAAATCCCAAAACGCCAACTCTTCTGCGGCGTCACTCGCAAGCCGAGTCACTGCGACTGTGCACAACGAAGACAACCTCTGGGCGACGGGCGTGTGAAATGCAGAGCGGTCAACTAAAGCTGGCTGATGGTCTAACATGCTCCAAGCAAGTGCGGCGATTTCACGCAAGAGCTGTCTGTCCTCGGTTTTGAAAACGCCATCATAGCTCGTCTCATTGGCGCAGGCGTTGGTGTCTCTCCATAAAGACTCAATCACCTCGACGCATGGATTCCAAACATGAGGTCCACCTCCTGACGAATTGCTGCGAGCTTGGTAATCATCCAAAACTCGTATCTTCTCGGAAGCCGGTAATGCTCCGAACCGCAAAAGTCCAAGCGTTATGGCGAGTTCGGACGGCATAGTATGCCTAACGTCTCGAAGCTCAACCGCAAACCCGGCCGAAGTCCAGTCGGTCTGGAAGCTGGGCGGAACCGGCCGGGATTTGTCGGCTTGCAGCGCGTGTTAGGTCGGCTGCGCGCGGGAGGTCGAGAACCGAAGGATCTGGTTGCCCCTGCACGCCGTCCCGGGCTCGCCCTTCAGCGTGGCCCCCTCCGAAGGGCCTTTCGGGGCGTAGAACCCCCGCCCCACCCCGCCGCCACCCGGCCCCGTCGAACCCTGGACGGGAGGAGCTGGCCCCCAAAAGGAGTCGGGCCAGCGATTCCCGGAACCAGAATCCCGTGGGTCGGTTCGCCCCCGGAGAGGGCAAGAGCGGTCCGGGTGCCAACGCCGGTTCCCGGTCTTGGCGTTGGCGACTGGGCCGACTGCCCGGCAGGAAATGGCACCGGGTTCACCTTCAACCCCTGCCTCCCTGCGTCCGTCCCCGTCGTGGGTTGTTCGTGGCTGATCGGTGGGAGGGGAGGGTGGCCGGCGCGCGGAGCGCGCCCGGCCGCCCCGCCTTCCTTGTCTATTAGTAACAACTGCACCGCTCCGGGTCCGGGCGGTGCGATAGGAGTGCGGTCAGACTGCTTCGCCGGCTGGGCGTCTCCCTTGGGCAAGGGCGCGTCACGACGCCGGTCGAAGCGGCCTAACGACCAAGCTCAGCGACCGCCGCCGGAAACGCCCGGCCGGCTGCAACAGTCACTGACAAACTACCTGAACCGTCCGACTGCCCAGCGGGGCGGCGGTTCGCTGCAGCGCTCTGGTTAGGCGACCTCGTAGTCATGCTGATAGTCTGACCAGTGGCCCTCCAGGCGGTAATCTCGATGTGAGAGCGTCAGGAAAGCCAAGCTCCACAAACCTCTGCATCGCGGTCTCAACCGCCGACCGTGTCAGCGGTGCTGGTAGCACTGCGTGTAGCTTCGGCCAACATGGACTCTCGGCGTCAACGCGAGCGTAGAGTCCTGGCTCGCGCGCCGCGTGGTCGCTGACGACACACTCCAACAGTGCAGCATCTGCACCGAGGAGACACCAGCAGTCGGCTGCGGGAACGGCGCGGTCGGTCTCATCGGCAAAGTGATGAATCGGAATATACGGCCACCCACCGGAACGATGATGGCAAACCTCCTGTGGTGCGTAAGCCACACGACGCTGGAAATCCTCGACTCGGTTCTTGCGATGGATGCTCACGATACGCGTAGTCGCCTAACAGCTAGGTGAGCCGCAGTTTTGCGGTTTGATTGTTCATGCCGTTTGTCTAAGAATCCCCGACGTGATTGTCGAGCAGAGAGTTACCCCGGAGCCGCCGCCGGAAGCCGCCGCCAACACCGCAAATGAGGCGAATCGGTCGGGCGTTCGGTTTGCGCCCAATCGGCAGCTTAACCTCAGGGGCCAGGTTCGGGAGGTGATGCGGTTCTTCCACTACGCGGCACGCACGGAGGAAACGTATTGGCATTGGATCGAGCGGTTCCTGCGGTTTCACCGCCCGGTGGTGGCACGGACGGCGAGCGGGGGCAAGGTGTGGGGCTGGCGCGAGCCGGAGTCCATGGGGGCAACCGAGGTGGCGGCGTTCCTCAGTGATCTGGCTACCCGGGGCCAGGTGGCGGCGGCGACCCAGAACCAAGCGTTGAACGCGCTGGTGTTCCTGTATGGGCAGGTGCTGCACCGGCCGTTGGGCGACTTGGGGCAAATGGCCCGGGCGGAGCGGCCGCGGCGGTTGCCGGAGGTGCTGGGGCGGGAGTCGGTGGCCCGGCTATTGGACGCGATGGAGGCGGACTACCGGTTGCCGGCGCAGCTGCTTTACGGGAGCGGGCTGCGGTTGCTGGAGTTGTTGCGGCTGCGGGTCAAGGACGTGGACCTGGAGCGGCGGCAGGTCACGGTGCGGGCGGGCAAGGGGAACAAGGACCGCGTGACAGTGTTGGCGGAGTCGCTGAGGGAGCCGTTGGCGGCCCATCTGCGCCGGGTGCGGCTGATCCATGAGACGGATCGGGCGGCGGGCTTGGCCGGCGTGAGGCTGCCCGGGGCGCTGGCGCGGAAGTATCCCAAGGCCGGGGAGGAGTGGGGGTGGTATTGGGTGTTTCCGGCGTGGAAGCCGGCCCGTGATCCGGAGGACGGGGTGGTGAAGCGGCATCATCTGCTGGAAGATAACGTGCAGCGCGCGGTGAAGGCGGCGGCCCGGAAGGCGGGCTTGGGGCCGCGGGTCACGCCGCACACGTTGCGGCACAGCTTCGCGACCCATTTGCTGGAGGGCGGCACGGATATCCGCACGCTGCAGGATTTGCTGGGCCATCGGGACGTGGCCACGACGCAGATCTACACGCACGTGATGGCGAAGCCGGGGCTGGGCGTGCGGAGTCCGCTGGACTGAGGGCAGGGAGCGGGGAGCAGGGAGCGGGACCCCACTAATGGGTGGTGTCGGACGGTGGACCCCCAAGGGTTGTGAGTAAGAATGGGTTGAGTCCGGTCGGGGCGGGAGGCAGGGTGGCGGCGTCATGTCACGTTCGGCGCTAGGTCGCGGATTGGGTTCCTTGCTCGCGGAGAACGGCACCCGCGGGGTGCCGATGCCCGGGCCGGGCGTGGGCCGCCTGATGAAGCCGGAAGCGGCGGTCTCGCCGGAACGGGTATCGGCTCCGCCGGCGGTCGCAACGCTCGTCGCGGAGTCCGAGGTGGGGGGGGTAGCAACCGCGGTGGCTCCGGCTTGGTCGGTTGGTGTTCGCCGGAGCTTGTGGGCGGCGGATGTGGCCTTGGTCGGCGTGGGTTTCTGGCTCGGCGCAGTGAGTCCGCTGGCGGGTCAGACCATCGCGATGGTGGCGGCGGGGGTGTTGCTGGCGGTGGGTGCCCTGCTTGGGGTCCTGGCGGCGGGCTGAAGCAGGGAGCAACGAGCAGGGAGCCCGAGAGGAACTGGGTGGGTGTTGAGTTCGCCTCGTTGAATCCCGATTTTCGCGGTGATCCAGCTGGCCCCGGGCCCGGTCTAATGCTGGAACGGTGGAATCTCTCCCCTTTTTCAGGCCTCATCGCCTGCGCCTGCGGCCAGCTCTGCGCTCCCTGCTCGTTGCTCCGAGCTCCTTCCCGTTGTTCCACGTGGAACACTGACTTGGCTTGGTGGGGAGGTTGATTACCCTGCGAGCGTTACATGTTCGTTTATCCAAAGCGTTACGACGTGATTGTCGTGGGGGCGGGTCATGCCGGGGTGGAAGCAGCCCTGGCGGCGGCGCGCATGGGTTGTGAGACCCTGCTGCTGACCATCAACCTAGACACCATCGGGCAGATGTCGTGCAACCCGGCCATCGGTGGCTTGGCCAAGGGGCACTTGGCGCGGGAGATCGACGCCCTAGGTGGCGAGATGGGCAAGGTGACGGACCTGACGGGGTTGCAGTTTCGGATGCTGAATACCCGCAAGGGGCCTTCGGTGTGGGCGCCCCGGGCACAGTGCGACAAGAAGGCGTATCAGTTTCGGCTGAAGTGGGTGTGCGAACGCCAACCGCGGCTGGACTGCAAACAAGGTCAGACCACGCGGTTGGTGACGGAGGATGGAGCGGTGTGCGGGGTGGAAACGTCGCTGGACGTGCGGTTCCTCGCCAAGGCGGTCGTGGTGACGACGGGAACCTTCCTGCGGGGCCTCATGCACGTGGGGTCGAACCAGCAGAGCGGCGGGCGGGCCGGTGAAGCGGCGGCGATGGGGCTGTCGGGCTCCCTGGCGGAACTGGGATTGGAGTTGGGTCGGCTGAAAACCGGCACCCCGCCGCGGTTGGTGCGGCAGTCCATTGATTTCACAAAGTGCGAAGTCCAGCCCGGGGATGAACCGGTGCCTTGGTTCTCCTACTGGAAGGACGACGTGTGGGCCGACGAATTGTTCCACGTGGAACACGGCGGCCACTCGCCGGAAGAGCGGCGGCGGCGAACGGAGGGGAAGTATCCGCAGGGGTCGGTCCTCGGACGGCACGGAGGACAGCTGCCGTGCTGGCTGACTCGCACGACCGACCGCACTCGGGAGCTGATTTTGGCCAATCTCCACAAGTCGCCGATGTATTCCGGCGTGATCGAGGGCATCGGTCCGCGTTACTGCCCTAGCATCGAAGACAAATTCGTGCGGTTCGCCGAAAAGGAGCGGCATCAAGTCTTCCTCGAACCCGAGGGTATCGCCACGGATGAGATCTACGTGAACGGATTCTCCACCTCCCTGCCCTTCGAGGTTCAGGTCGGGATGGTGCAGAGCATTGTCGGCTGTGAGCGGGCGGAGATTCTGCGCCCTGCCTACGCGGTGGAATATGACTTCAGCCTGCCAACCCAACTGAAGCCGAGTCTGGAAACTCAGGTGTGCCGGAACCTGTTTCTGGCGGGGCAGATCAATGGGACGTCAGGTTACGAGGAAGCGGGGGCGCAGGGGTTGATGGCCGGAATCAACGCCGCCCGGAGCGTGCGGGGTGAACCGGCGGTCGTGTTGGGACGGGGCGAAGCCTACATCGGTGTGCTGATCGACGATTTGGTTACCAAAGGCACGACCGAGCCTTACCGGATGTTTACCAGCCGAGCAGAATACCGGCTGCTGCTCCGGCAGGACAATGCGGACTTCCGGCTTTCGGAGTTGGGCTACCGGATCGGCCTGCTGCCGGAACGCAACTACCGGAAATTCAGTGAAAAACGCTCGGCGGTTGAAACCGAACTGGTGCGATTGCAGCAACATCGGGAGGGAACGGAGCTGTTGTCCCAACTGCTGCGACGGCCGGAAATCACCTATGCTGCCCTGCCCGGCGCCCGCACCGATCTGCCGGCGGACGTGACCGAACAGGTGGAAATCTTGGTCAAATACGAAGGTTACTTGGATCGGCAGGCCGCCGAAGTGGCCAAGGTGAGGGAGCTGGATGATCGGGTCATTCCCGAGGGATTCGATTTCGGAACGATCCACAGTCTCCGCCTCGAGGCCCGGCAGAAGCTAGGGAAGATCCAACCTCGGACCATAGGGCAGGCGGCGCGAATTTCGGGCGTGTCTCCGGCCGACATCAGCCTGCTGCTCGTGTCACTGAAGCGTTGGCAGAAGGGTGGTTCACCGCCGTTGCCGGAGCGGCCGCCGTCAGAAGAGGGCCCGTAGTCGATTTTCAACCCGTTGTAAATTCCGAGCCCGCTGAGGGGCGCGGAGCATCGGCCGTCGGAACCGTCGCCACTAAAGCCGAAACACAGGCGGATTATCGCCCGTAAAGACCGATTTGGAACCACCAAAACACGCGAAATTCCGGGTTTGGACAGGAACAAAACTCCATTCAACCGCGCTGAAAGATTACAAACGCAAACTACTGATGAAAATCGGCCCGGAAAGGATGAGACTTTTTTCTTCTAAGGACTTGTCAAAGGGTTGTCCCGCTGGTTACAGATGCGCCGTCTCCCTAACTAAATCCAGCCGTGTGGTTGGATTGGCGGGCTTGGGCGGAGTAATCCGTGTGTCTCCCCCAAGCCCGCTTTTTGCTTTATGGGGTCCGCCCACGCGAGGAACCGCGGTTAAAATGGTCCCGGTTCAGCCACCGCAATGCGATCGGTCGCGGCGTCCGGCCTGCCCAATAGCCAGTAGAGGTGCTTCGCGAGGGCTTCCCGCGGCTTGGGATCGGTCGTTGGTTGTGCGCACCACGGCGGATTTCGCCCAAGTGTCGTCGGGGTGCCCGACCCAACTAGCGATCCTCGACTAAGGGTCCCGGATATAACCTTAGTGGCTGAGGAGTGCCCAATTCCGCGCGGTGCCAACATTCACGCTGGATTTGGTCCCATGGCCCGATACAAATCGGAACGCTTCCCACACGGTGCAGCAATCAGCCATGAACCGAATCATCTCTCCGCGACGGGCCCGGCATGGGTTCACCCTCATCGAACTGCTCGTGGTCATCGCGATCATCGCGATCCTTGCCGGCATGCTATTGCCGGCCCTGAGCAAGGCGAAAGCGAAGGCCCAAGGCATCCAATGCCTGAGCAACCTGAAGCAGCTCACGTTGGCTTGGACCATGTATTCCGGCGATTTCAACGACCGCCTGATCCTGAATCACCTCGGAACGACCAACGCATGGATCGGCGGGAACGTCGCGGCCATGCCGGGGGCCACCAACGAACTGGAGCTTCGCAACGGCAAGCTGTTCCCCTACAATTCCTCGGTGGCCATTTACCGCGACCCCGCGGCGCTGGAATTGCCGAATGACTTGAAGTCCCAGCGGGCCAAGATTCCCAAGGGCATCGTCCGCACCTATTCGATGAATGGCCGTTTGGCGTCGCAGTCGGGACTCGAAGGGATCCTTGGCGCCAAGTTCCCGTTCTTCAACAAGTTCGCCGACATCATCTCGCCCTCGCCGTCCGGTTGCCTCGTCTTTGTGGACGAAAGCAAGGAGACCGTGGACGACGGCTATTACGCCACCCAAGGCCCAACCAGCCGCACTTGGCAGAATTCCCCCACCGCCCGGCACGGCAAATCAGCCGCCCTCTCCTTCGCCGACGGACATTCGGAGGTTTACCGCTGGCGCGTGCTCCAGGTGGATCAGGACCTCGACGTGCCGGCCGCTTCCAGCAAAGGCGGCAACAGCCTTGAGGATCTCAAGCGCATGCAGCGCATCGTAATCGGGCCGGAAAATGTTCCCTGATCCGTCAGCCCAGAAAGATCTTTCCGCCCGCCCGTCCGTTTCTAAGCTCTTTCCACCGTCACCATGAGATTCGGCATCAACTCGTTCCTGTTCACCTCTCCGTTCACCACGGATAGCGTGAAGCTCTTCCCCAAGTTCAAGAAATGGGGTTTCGACACCGTCGAACTGCCCATCGAGGACCCCAGCCACATTGACCCGGCCAAGGTTCGTGCCGCGGCCGACAAGGCCGGGCTGGCCATCGGCAGCGTCTGTGCGTGCATGGGCCCCGGACGCGACTTCCGCGGCACCGCCGAGGAACAGGAAACGGCCATGACCTACTGCAAGGCCCTGATCGATCAGGCCGTGGTCCTCGGCTGCCCCAGCATCATCGGACCCGTCTACTCGGTCGTCGGCAAGGCCGACGCCGTGGAACCGGCGCAGCAGAAGGTTGAATGGCAGCTCGTGGTCAAGAACCTGAAGGAGCTCTGCAAATACGCCGAGGCGAAGGGCGTGCAGATCTGTGTTGAACCGCTCAACCGCTTTGAGACCGATTTCCTCAACACTTGCGACCAGGGCCTCAAGCTGATCAAGGCCGTCGGTTCCAAGGCGCTGAAACTGCACCTCGACACGTTCCACATGAACATCGAGGAAAAGAACCAGGCCGCCTCGATCAAGAAGGCCGGCAAGCACCTCGCCCACTTCCACGCCTGCGGCACCGACCGCGGCACCCCGGGCGGCGATTCGTTGAACTGGAAGGAGATCGTGGCCGCGCTCAAGGCCGTGGGTTACAAGGGGGATGTTGTGATCGAATCCTTCACCACCGACGTGAAGGTGATCGCCCGCGCCGCCGCCATCTGGCGGAAGATCGAACCCAAGCGCGATGACATCGCGGTCGTGGGCCTCCAGAACCTCCGCAAATTGTTCGGCAAGAAATGAACCGCCCTTTCCGCATGAAGTCCTCTCCTCTCGCCCTGGCCTTGGGGCTCCTCACCGCGGCGACCTTGGTCGCCGGGCCCGCCATGCAGCTCAAGCCCATGAACGGCGGGGCTGCACCCCAGGCCGGCGAAACCAACGCCGCGGCCAAGGTTGCGAAACCCAAGTGGCAGAAACTGTTCGACGGCAAGACCCTGACCGGTTGGTCGGGCCTGGCGGATCACTGGAAGGTGGAGGGCGGCTCCATCACCGGCTTCACCACCCGCAACAATCCGTTGAAGAACAACACCTTCCTCGTGTGGACCAACGGCACGGTGGGCAATTTCGAGCTGCGGCTGAAGTATCGCATCTTCAACGGCAACTCCGGCATCCAATACCGGAGCCAACTGATGGATGCCGAGAAATTCATCGTGGGCGGCTACCAGGCGGATTTCGAGGCCGGCAAGACCTACAGCGGCATCCTCTATGAGGAACGCGGTCGGGGCATCTTGGCGGAACGCGGCCAGCGCACGTTCATCAAGGACAACAACGGCCAGACCAAGGTCCAGGTGGTCGGCAAGCTCGACGAGTCGGCGAACTTGCAGGCCGTCATCCGGAATGAGGATTGGAACGAGTATCGCATCGTCGCCAAGGACAACCACCTCATGCACTTCATCAACGACCGCATGACCGTGGACGTAGTGGATTTCCAGACGGCTAAGGCAGCCAAGGAAGGCATCTTGGCGTTCCAGATCCACGTCGGCCCGCCGATGATCGTGCAATTCCGCGACGTCGAACTGCTGGCCCAGCCCTGACCAGAAGACGGCTTCAATTCAACCGACGAACGGCGCCCGAAGCGGGCGCCGTTTTGTTTTGTTTTGGGCCCAGTTAGCCAACCCGCGTGACCCACTTCAGTCCCACGACCCCGGCCACGATCATGGCCAGGCAGGCAATGCGGGCCCATTCGCGTGGTTCGCCAAGGAACACCATGCCGACGGCTGCGGTCCCGGCAGCGCCGATGCCGGTCCAAACGGCGTAGGCGGTGCCCATCGGCAGTGTTTTCAGGGCGAGCGACAACAGGCCGAAACTGGCGACCATCGCCAGGATCGTCCCGACGCTGGGCCATAGGCGCGTAAAGCCGTCGGTGAACTTCAGCCCTACCGCCCAGCCGATCTCAAGAAGTCCGGCAACAACCAACCAAATCCATGCCATGTGCGGATGGTAGCGGTGACTGTCGCGCTGGCCAAAACGGACCACTCTGGCAACGAGACATCCCCAGTCGCGTAGCTCAATTCGTCGCGGCGGTGGTCGCGACCTCTGGACGGATCTCAGCCGGCGGCACTGTCCCGAGGAAATCACCCCGCTGCCGGGGCACCGGAGCCACTTGGGCACCGCGGCTGCCTTTGGGTGCTGCTGCTGCCGGCTCGAACGGCCGCCCGAAAAAGCGCCACTGGCGGCCACCCGCGTCGCGTCGGGTCCGGATGGCGCCAAACAGGCTCGAGGTGGTGACCGCGTTGGTGGAGGTGTCCCGCCGCCAGAGGTTCCAGAGCAGCGATTGACCCGCCATTCCGCGACTTGGATTGCGTTCACTCCGATACACGGACCAGAGCGGACTGTAGGCCCGTTCCACGGTGTCGTTGTTCTTGAGCAAGGTTTCCAGCAACGCGATGGCCTGGAATCGCTCGCGGCCCTCGAAGTCCCGTTTCCAGTAGAACAGCGGCCACAAATCGCGGCGTTCGCTGCGGGCGCCGGTCGCGACGCTTAGGTCGCGAGAGTGGTCGTAGAGGAAAAACACGCTCTGCCAGCGATCACTCACCAACGCCGGCTTGGTGATGCGGCGGTGTTTGTAGAACGGCCAGCCAATGAACTCGCGGGTGCGGGTCGGCGTCTTTTCGGTGCCGAACAATGGCCAAACCCGTCGGGCGGTCTTGCCCTCGCCCTCCGCCCAGACGAGGAACGGCCACGGCGCGCCCCATTCCTCGAAACCCTTCTCCCGGTCCTGAGTGTGGGCGAAAAACGGCCAGAGCACGGTGGTGTTGTCGCGGGCCGGCGACCGGGTCACGGAAAACAGGGGAAGCAACATGCGTTCGGTAACCGGATTGGTCGTGCCCAAGCCGAACCGGCTGGCGAAGGCGAACGGCCAGCCGGCAAACCACTTTTCATGCCCGGGGATCAGCACCGGTTCGTCGAGGAGATTGGTCTTCCAGGTAATCTCCTTGGTCTCGTGGCCCAACACCGGCCAAAGCTGCCAGCCGGTGACTCCGCCACCGCGACGCAGATGGAAAAACGGCGCGGGCACGTTGATGGTTTCCACGCCCCGCTTCTCGGTGACCACCCACAAGGGCAACGCGACGAACTCGATGCGGTCGCGGAACAAGTGGTTGTTCATGCGGCCGTAGAACGGCACCACGGCGAGGTAGTCGTTGGTGCCGGACGGCGAGGTCTGGGAGAAAACGAACGGGAACAGGTTCCGGCGGATCTTGGTGTCGCTGTTGGTGCCGTCGCCCATCGGCTGGCTGGTCGCGAAGTTCAGCCACTGCAACAGTTGCCAGCGAGATTCGGTCTCGAACCGGTCGTAGGTGAGCAACGGGTAAAGGAGATCGAAGTGGCGTCTGCCAATCTCGGGGTCCACCAAATCAACGACCAACGGCGACAGCGCCCACCATTGCTGGCTGCCATGCACTTCACCCGACAGCAGCGGCCCCAGCGCTTCATGCCGTTCGCCGGGCTCGCGGACAGTCGCCGATTGCGTGCCCAAGAGTCCGAGGTCTGCGGCAGTGGCCAACCCGGCCGCGAGCCAGACTGCCCAAAGGCAGCGCAAAATGAAATGGCGTGGCAGAACCGTCATCCGGTGGCGGGAGCATTCGTGGAAGCCCGCCTCTGGCGCAAGTATCCGGAAGGTGGTGCGCCCGGCTGCCTTTCCCCGCCGATCGTCGGGTTCGCCGTTTGGTAGTCCGCGGGAACTGTGACACTGTCCGCCTCGTTCAGGAGCCGTCCTCACTTGCCCGATGCCCGATGTCCCGCAGATCGCAAAGCCAGCCGCCTGGCGCTCGTGCCTATACGAGTGCCGGGTGATGCACCATCGCCTGGCACCGAAACGGCACCGGTTCAAATACGGCATCTTCATGGCGCTGCTCGACTTGGACGAGCTGGACCCGCTCTCCGAAACGCTCCGCCTGTTCGGCCGGAATCGGCGGCGTCCCTACAACTTTCGTGACCACGACCACCTGCTGATGCGGAAGCCGACCGACGAACAAGGCAGCGGCTCGCCCGACCTGAAAGGGGAGATCCGCGCCTGGTTGGCGGAACAAGGCGTCGACACCGAGCCGGAATGCCGGATCCGCCTGCTCACGCTGCCGCGGGTGTTCGGCTACGTGTTCAATCCGGTCAGCTTCTACTTCGTCGAGACGGCGGGGGGCGAAGCCGTCTGCGCCATCGCCGAAGTGGGCAACACCTTTGGAGAGCTGAAGCCCTATCTGGTTCCCCTTACCCATGTGCCTGCGGGTGGTGACGGTTCGCCCGAATTCCGCCTGGTGGCGCCGAAACATTTCTACGTTTCGCCGTTCAGTGACCTGGAGCTGAACTTCGACTTCCGGCTGCGAACGCCGGGCGGGCAGCTCCAGATCGGCGTCAACGACGTCGGGACCGACGGCCAGCCGGTGCTCATCAGCACCCTCACCGGCGAACGCCGGCCGCTAACGGATGGCCAGCTTCTGCGGCTCACCGCCCGGTATCCGCTGGTCACGCTGCACGTCATTGCCCTGATTCATTGGCACGCGCTCAAGCTCTGGTGGAAACGCCTGCCCTTGCATCGCAAGGCGGAAAAGACCGAACTCCAGCGCGGCGTGTTCCGGCCCCACGCCAGCCTGCGTGCCGCCCCACCCATTTCCCCGCTGCCCATCAAGTGACCCAGCGCATGAAGCACCTGATCCCCTTCCTCCTGACCGCAACCTTGGCCGCAGAAGTCGGCGCCACGGACTGGCCCTCGTGGCGGGGCGTGGACCGCAACGGCATCACCCCGGAAACTTCGTGGTCGCACGACTGGCCGGCCGACGGCCCGAAACAGCTCTGGAAGGCCAACGTCGGCACGGGCTTCTCGTCGATGGTCGTCGCCGCCGGCAGCATTTTCACGATGGGCTGGGCCGCCGACCAGGACTTGGTCGTCAGCCTGAACGCCGTCACCGGGAAGACTAACTGGACGTTCCGCTACGCCGAGAAGCTCGCCGACAAGATGTATGAGGGCGGGCCTAACTCGACTCCACTGGTGGACGGCGAACGCGTCTTCACCGCCAGCAAGACAGGCAACCTTCACTGCTTCGAGGCCGCCACCGGCAAAGTGCTTTGGAACCGCAACCTCAAGGACGACATCGACGCCAAGATTTCCGACTGGGGCGTGTCCGGAGCACCGGTGCTGGCGGATGCGCGGACGCTGCTCATCAACTACGGCCCCCACGGGGTCTCCGTTGATCCGGCGACCGGCAAGTTGCTCTGGAAATCCGGCACCAAGAAGGACATGAGCTTCACCGCGCCGGTGGTGACGCAGCTCGGCGCGGAACCCGCCGCCCTCTTTCACATGTCCGAGGCCTTGGTTGCCGTGAATCCGCACACCGGCGTCAAGCTGTGGGAATCCAAGTTTGGCCAAGGCTACCGGACGCATTGCTCCGACCCCGTCGTGAGCGGCGACCTCGTCTTCATCAGTTCGGGCGACGACGGCGGGGAACTCCTGCGCGTCACCGCGAAGTCCGCCGAACGCGTCTGGAAGAACAAGAACCTGTCCACCTTCACCGGCACGGCGGTGCTGCTCGGCGGCCATCTCTACGGCCACGAAACTGGCGGCTACAAGTCGGCCAACCAGCAACTGCGCTGCGTGGACTTCGCGACTGGCGAGGTGAAGTGGGGCGAAGGCGGCTTCGGCCAGGGCTCCATCATTGCGGCCGGCGACCGGCTCATCGTGCTGAGCGAAAAGGGCGAGCTCAGCGTCGTGAAGGCGAACCCGGCGAAGTTCGAGCTGCTTGCCCGCACCCAAGCCATCGGCGGCAAATGCTGGACCGCGCCGGTCCTCGCCAACGGCCGGATCTACGTCCGCAACGCCAAGGGCGAACTTGTGTGCCTCGACGTAGGCGCGAAGCAGACGGCCCAACTCTGACCTTCTTGTCCCGTGAACGAAATCGAATCCAATCCCCTCGCCTTCGCGACTTCCACCGTTCAGGAGGCCGTGGAAACTTCCGCACCACCCCGCGCTTCGCTCACCGACCGGGCTTGCCAGGCGTTGATCTTCCGCGCGTTCGCCCCGATGCGGCGCGGCCGGCTGACCTTGCGCTTGCCCGATGGCTCTCTACGTGAGTTCGGCACGGGCGAAGACGGACCGCTGGCGGAAGTGAGCGTTCGCTCGTCGCACTTCTTCCGTCGCTGCGTAGTGGACGGCGACATCGGCTTCGGCGAGTCGTATCAGGCCGGCGAGTGGGAATCGCCCGATCTCTGCGCGGTCATCGCTTGGTTTTGCGCCAACGTGGAGCAGGCGCCCACGCTCAGCGGCTCGCAGAACCGCGGCTGGTTTGCGGCGCTTGGCGGGCTGGCCAACCGCCTGCGTCACGCGCTGAACCGCAATTCGCTCGCCGGATCCAAGGCGAACATCCACGCCCACTACGACCTTGGGAACGCCTTCTACTCGCTCTGGCTCGACCCGACGATGACCTACTCGGCCGCGTTGTTTGAGTTCCCGGACCAGGACCTCGCCGCTGCGCAGACCGCCAAATACGACCGCTTGTGTCGCGAGTTGCGACTGCAACCGACCGACCACGTCCTCGAAATCGGTTCCGGCTGGGGCGGCTTCACCGAACACGCCGTCCGGAACTACGGCTGCCGGGTAACCACGGTGACGATCAGCGAGGAGCAGCGGAAGTTCGCCGGCGAACGCTTCGCCAGCGCCGGCATCGGGGACCGCGCGGAGGTGAAGTTGCAGGACTACCGGCTGCTCACGGGGCAGTTCGACAAGATCGTCAGCATCGAAATGCTGGAGGCGGTCGGCGATCAATACCTCGAAGCCTACTTCGGCAAGGTGCAGTCGTTGCTCGCGCCGCATGGGCTGTTCGCCGCGCAGTTCATCACCTATCCCGACAGCCGTTACGCCCGGCTCCGGGACGGCGTGGACTGGATCCAGAAACACATCTTTCCCGGCTCGCTACTGCTCTCCCTGAACCGCGTCGGTCAGGCCATCCAGAAGACCGGCTCGCTCTCGCTGCACAACCTCCACGACCTCGGCCTCGACTACGCCCAGACGCTCCGGCTCTGGCGCGGACGCTTCAACGGCCAGCTCGAAGCCGTGCGAGCGCTAGGCTTCGACGAGCGTTTCATCCGCACCTGGAACTACTACCTCGCCTACTGCGAGGCCGCCTTCGCCTGGCGCAACATCAGCGTGGTGCAGGCGACGTGGACCGGACCGAACAACCGTTCGCTGATGTGAGCCGATGATCATCTTCCTGCGCCTCGCGTTCTCGCTCGTCCTGATGGCGATGCTGGCGGTCACGTCGTGGGCCAGTTCGATCGTCGCCCTGTGGAACACGCCGCGCGAGGTCGCGCTGCATCCGTGGTTCATCGCCACGCTGTTCGACACCTACTTCGCGTTCCTCACCTTCTGGCTCTGGCTCGCCTGGAAGGAACGCACTTGGCCGCGCCGAATAGGATGGCTCGTTGCCATCCTGCTGCTCGGCAACATCGCCATGGCAGTTTACCTGCTGATCCAGCTCTTCCGCCTGCCGAAGACCGCGTCCCTGGAACAACTGCTCACGACGAGGAACGCGTGAATCTCCTTCTCCTGCTTGTTCTCATGGCGCTCGTGTTCGTCATCGTCGAGATGACGGCAACCTTCGCACTCGCCCGGCGCCTCTGGAACTTCGGCATCGTGGATGTCGTCTGGTCCTTCGGCTTCACGCCCCTCGTCTGGCTCTACGTCGGCCTGTCGGCGTGGCGCACCTACGACGCCAAGCTCGACGCGCATCCCGAGTGGAACTGGCCCGCCGCCCTGACCATCGCCGGGCTGGTGACGGCTTGGAGCCTGCGCCTCGGAGGCCACCTGTTCGTGCGCGTGAAGTCGCATCACCCGGTCGAGGACGTGCGCTACGCCAAACTGCGCCAGGAATGGGGCGCACAGACCGACCGGAAGATGTTCGGCTTCTTCCTGCTCCAAGGTGCGCTCCAAGTCGTGCTCTCCCTGCCGTGGCTGCTCGTCATCCTCGACACCGAACCGACGCGCCAGTTCGCGCTGAGTCCGCTCGCCTGGCTGGGCGCCGGAATCTGGTTGGCCGGACTGGTGGGCGAAGCGATCGCCGACCGGCAACTCGCGGCGTTCCGGGCAGACCCGGCGAACAAGGGCAAGGTGTGCCAGCTCGGCCTGTGGAACTACTCACGGCATCCCAACTACTTCTTCGAATGGCTGGTCTGGGTCGGTTACGCGGTGTTCGCGCTCGGCGCGCCGTGGGGCTGGCTCGGCGTGCTCGCGCCCGCGTTGATGTGGCACTTCCTGGTCAACGTGACCGGCATCCCGATGACTGAGGAGCTGTCCGTGAAGAGCAAGGGCGACGCCTACCGCGCCTACCAGAGGACCACGAGCGCCTTCGTGCCGTGGTTAAAGCGGATAAGCTCTGCGGATGTGGATGCCTAAACGCGCCCTCGCAACTGACTCTCTACCACAGCAAACATGATTCCTCTCGAACAGTCGCGTTGGTCTGAACTGCAACATGCTTACGGCAACGCAGCCGATATCCCTGCTCTGCTTCGCCGACTGGAAGACTTCCCCGCCGAAGGTGATGAGCGAGAGCCGTGGTTCACGTTATGGAGTTCCCTTTGTCACCAAGGTGATGTCTTTGACGCATCGTTCGCGGCGGTTCCACATATTGTCCAGATCTTGGCCACCGCGCCTGAGCACGCGACTCCGAGTTTCTTTCAGTTGCCAGCCTGCATCGAGATCGCACGCGATCAGAACAAGACACCAATCCCGCGGGAACTCTCCGACGACTATTTCACCGCTTTGCACAGCTTGCCGAAGCTTGTCGGCGCTGCTTCAACCCGGCCATGGAGCGACGACTTGCTGTGTTGCTCGCTTGCTGCGGTCGCGGCAGCAAAAGGCTTTCATTCGGTAGCCAAAGCCAACCTGGAACTGAACCCCACGACCGCGAATCAGTTTCTTGATTGGTTGGAGAATCAGTAACTTCAGTGTCTTCCGCATCTGCATGCTCGACTCCCTCCTCACCCGCGACGCTTTCCCCGACTTCCTGCTCCGCTTCGGCATCCGCCGGCTGCTGCGTCAGCGCCTGCGCGAGGAGGACAAAGGCGGACTCGAACCGAACCGCGCCCATCTGCTCGCGCTCGTCGAGGAGCTGCGCCGTTCGCCCATCGCCATCGAGACCGCGGCGGCCAACGAGCAGCACTACGAGGTGCCCACGCGCTTCTACCAGCTCTGCCTCGGGCCGCGCCTGAAATACTCGTCCGGCTACTATCCGACGGGCGGTGAGACCCTCGCCCAGGCCGAGGAGATCATGCTCGCACTTACCTGCGAACGCGCGCAGCTCGCCGACGGCCACGAGATCCTCGAACTCGGGTGCGGCTGGGGTTCGCTCACGCTCTGGATGGCGGAGAAGTATCCGCAGGCCCGTATCACCGGCGTCTCCAATTCCGCGACGCAGAAGCTGCACATTGACGCCGAATGCGCCCGGCGCGGACTGACGAACGTCACGATCATCACGTGCGACATGAACCGCTTTGAACCGCCCGCGAATGTGGAATGCGGAGTGCAGAGTGCGGAACCGGGACGGTGCGTCGGCCGCTTCGACCGCGTGGTCTCGGTCGAGATGTTCGAGCACATGAAGAACTACGAGCGGCTGCTCGGGAACATCGCCCGCTGGCTCAAGCCCGACGGCCGCCTCTTCGTCCACATCTTCACCCACAAGGACTTTGCCTATCACTTCGTCGCCCGTGACGAGACCGACTGGATGAGCCGCTATTTCTTCACCGGCGGTATCATGCCCAGCGACGACCTGTTGCTCTACTTCCAGCGCAATGTCGAGCTGGTGAGCCACTGGAACGTCAGCGGCCGCCACTACGGTCAGACGGCCGAACACTGGCTCGAGAACATGGACACGCACGAACCGGAGATCCGGCGGATCTTTCGCGACACCTACGGCGTCGGGAACGAGACGAAGTGGTGGGTTTACTGGCGGGTGTTTTACCTCGCCTGCGCCGAGCTGTGGAACTTCCGCGGCGGCAACGAATGGCTGGTGAGCCATTACTTGTTCCGGCCGCGGACTCCCGTCCCTGGTGCTGAGTCACGCCCGTAGCTTCACCAACAGGTCCTTGCTCTCGACCGTTTCGCCGAGGGCGCAGTGCAGTTCGGCGACCACGCCGTCCGTGGGGGCGGTGACGGTGGTCTGCATCTTCATCGCCTCCATCATGAGGAGCTTGTCGCCCTTCGCCACCTTGTGGCCGACGGTGACGGAGATGCTCGCGATGAGGCCCGGAATCGGCGCCCCCACCTGAAGCGGATCCGCGAGGTCGGCCTTGGGCCGGGTCTTGGTCTGCGGCGCGACCTTCTTGTCCGTGATGTGAGTCTCGCGCGTCATGCCGTTCAGCTCGAACGTCACGGTGCGGCGACCGTCCTTGTCGGGCTCGCCCACGGTGATCAGGCGAATCACCAGCGTCTTGCCGGCCTCGATCTCGGCGCTGATTTCCTCGCCGCGGCGCAGGCCGTAATAGAAGGCGGACGTCGGCAGCACGCTGACGTCGCTGAACTCGCGGGAATGTTTGGCGAAGTCGGCGAAGACCTGCGGATACATCAGATGGCTGAACACGTCGTCGTCGCCCGCCTCGCGCTTCAGCTTGTCCGACAGTTCGCGGCGGAGCTTGTCGAGGTTCACCGGTTCGGCGCGGTTGCCGACCTTGCCGGCCTTAAACGCGGCCTGGGCCTCCTTGAAGCGTTTCTCGCCGAGCACGACGCGCTGGACCGCTTCCGGGAATCCGCCGTCCGGCCAACCGAGTCCGCCGCTGAGCATGTCGATGACGCTCTCGGGGAACGGCGTGGCCCCGGCCTCGAGGTTCACGACGTCGGCCGCCTTGATGCCCTTGCTGAAGAGGAAGAGCGCCATGTCGCCGACGACCTTGCTGGACGGCGTGACCTTCACGATGTCGCCAAAGAGTGCATTCACCTCGGCGTAGGTGCGGGCGATCTCGGGCCAGCGGTGCGACACGCCCATGCTGGCGGCCTGTTCCTTGAGGTTGGTGTATTGGCCGCCTGGCATCTCGTGCAGGTAAACTTCGGCGGAACCGGTTTTCGGCGCGGTGTCGAACGGCGCGTAAATCTCGCGGACCTTTTCCCAGTAGTCGGAGAACTCGTTCAACGCTTCGAGGTCCAGCTTGGTGTCGCGCGGCGTGTGCTGGAGCGCGGCGACCACGGAGTTGAGGTTCGGCTGCGAGGTGCTGCCGCTCATGCTGGCGAGCGCGAGGTCCACGACGTCCACGCCGGCGTCGCTGGCGCGGAGCACGCTGGCGGAATTGATGCCGCTGGTGTCGTGGGTGTGGAAGTGGACGGGGATGCCGACCTCGTCCTTGAGCGCCTTCACGAGCTTCTGCGCGGCGTAGGGACGGCAGAGGCCGGCCATGTCCTTGATCGCGAGGAAGTGGGCGCCCATGCGCTCCAGCTCCTTCGCGAGCTTCACGTAATACTTCAGCGAGAACTTGTCGCGGCGCTCGTCGAGGATGTCGCCGGTGTAGCAGAGCGTGCCCTCGCAGATCGCGTGGGTTTCCTGCACGGCCTCCATCGCGACGCGGAGGTTCGGCAGGTAGTTGAGCGAGTCGAAGATGCGGAAGATGTCCATGCCCGACGCGGCGGCGTGCTTCACGAAGCCGGCGACGACGTTGTCGGGATAGTTCGAGTAGCCGACCGCGTTGGAGCCGCGGAAAAGCATCTGGAAGCAGATGTTCGGGATCTTCGCGCGGAGTTGGCGGAGGCGTTCCCACGGATCCTCGCTGAGGAAGCGCATCGCGGTGTCGAAGGTCGCGCCGCCCCACATCTCCAGCGAGAAGAGGCCGGTCTTCGCGTCGCCGACGCGGTGGGCGAGGGCATCGGCGCAGGCCAGCATGTCGTAGCTGCGGACACGTGTGGCCATGAGCGATTGGTGCGCGTCGCGGAAGGTGGTGTCGGTGATGAGCAGGCGCTTCTGCTTCAGTGTCCACTCGGCAAACTTCTTCGGGCCGAGTTCGAGCAGGAGATTGCGGGTGCCGGCGGGGAGTTCAGTCAGGATGGGCTTCGGCACCACTGGCGCGTCGAAGGCCTTCGCCGGCTTGTAACCCTTGGCGTGCGGGTTGCCGTTGACGATGACGTTGCCAAGGAAGTTGAGCAGCTTGGTAGCGCGGTCCTTGCGGGTCTTGAACGCGAAGAGCTCGGGCGTCGTGTCGATCAGCGTCGTGGTCGCCTGGCCGCTCTGGAACTGCTCGTGGCGGATGACGTTTTCCAGGAACGGCACGTTCGTCTTCACGCCGCGGATGCGGAACTCACGCAGCGCGCGGTCCATGCGGTCCATGGCGATCTCGTAGGTCTGGCCCGAGGCGATGACCTTCACGAGCATCGAGTCGTAGAAGGGCGTGATGACCGCGCCCGAGTAGCCCATCGCGCCGTCGAGCCGGACGCCGAACCCGCCCGGGGAGCGGTAGGCGAGGATCTTGCCGTAGTCGGGCGTGAACTTGTTCTCCGGATCCTCCGTGGTGACGCGGCACTGGATGGCGTAGCCGTTGCGCGGAATCTGGTTTTGCACCGGCATCCCGACTTCCTTGGAATGCAGCGCGTGGCCCTGCGCGATCAGGATCTGGGCACGCACGAGGTCGAGACCGGTGATCACCTCGGTGACCGTATGCTCGACCTGGATGCGCGGGTTCATCTCGATGAAGAACCACTCGTGCGCGTCGAGGTCGTAGAGGAACTCGACCGTGCCGGCGTTGTCGTAACGGATCTCGCGGGCGAGCCGGGCCGCGGCGTCGCACAGCTCCTTGACGATGTGTTCCGGCAGGCCGAACGACGGCGCCACCTCGACGACCTTCTGGTGGCGGCGTTGCACGGAACAGTCGCGCTCGTGCAGGTGAATGACGTTGCCGTGCTGGTCGCCGAGGATCTGCACCTCAATGTGCTTCGCGCGGGGAATGTAGCGCTCGAGGAACACCGCGCCGTTGCCGAACGCCCGCGCCGCCTCGCCCTGCGCCTCGTCGAGCAGGCCGGAGAGTTCGCTCTCCTTCTTAACCACGCGCATGCCGCGGCCGCCGCCGCCGAAGGCCGCCTTGATGATGAGCGGAAAACCGATGCCCTTTGCCGCCTTGAGCGCCGCGTCACGGTCGGCGATGGCATCCTCGGTGCCGGGCAGCGTGGGCACGCCAATGCGTTGGGCGACCGCGCGGGCGGCGGTCTTGTCGCCCATCATGTCGAGGATCTCGGGCCGTGGGCCGACGAAGGTGATGCCGGCGCGGGCGCAGGCGCGCGCGAACTCGGGATTCTCGCTCAGGAAGCCATAGCCGGGATGGATCGCGTCCACGCCCTTTTCCTTGGCCGTCGCGACGATGCTCTCGATGTCGAGATAGGCGGCGACCGGTCCCTTGCCCTGGCCGATCAGGTAGGATTCGTCGGCCTTGAAACGGTGGATGCAGAAGCGGTCCTCCTGCGCGAAGATGGCGACGGTGCGCAGCCCGAGCTCGGTGCCCGCGCGGAAGATGCGGACGGCGATCTCGGAACGGTTGGCCGCCATGAGCTTCTGAAACTCACGACGGGCGGGTGGCTCGGCGACGACCGGGCTGGCGGACTTGCGATTCGGCATAAGCGGCGACGCGGAGTGTTACGAACGGAACCGGCCTTGGGGAAGGGAAAGAAAGGCATCGGGACACGGACGGGCCGGCGCCCGGGGCCGCTGCCCGGCTGCTCGTTGGACAAGGGGCGCCGACGGACCTTCCGCATTGATTGAGGCACACTTCCGGAAGCTCGCTGCGCCGGGCGCCACGCCCCCCGAGACGGCAAACCAAGCGAACAACGCAGCCCGATCAGGTTACCGTTGGCAAGGCTCCCCGCTTTCGGGCAGGATTCCCCAGACGTGAGTTCAGTCGTGCCATCCAAGTCGCCGGTTCACCGGCAGGAGGTCACCGTGACCAACAAGCAGGGCATCCATGCCCGGCCTTCGTCGCAGTTCGTGAAGCTGGCTAGCCGTTTCACCTGCGACGTGTTCCTCGAAAAGGACGGCGAGACGATCAACGGCAAGAGCATCATGGGCCTCCTCATGTTGGCCGCCGGACCCGGCAGTAAGCTGACCATCGTCTGCGCCGGTGAGAAGGCCGAGCAGGCGCTGGCGGATCTGGTTGCGCTCGTGAACGGCAAGTTCGGCGAAGACTGACCGCCGGTTGCCGCAGCCGGCCACCTTGGTCCCCGGCCCGGTCATCCCTGCAACGACGCGAGCACTTCCGGGTCGCGCACATCCACCCAGCGGCCCTCGATCTTCAGGCCGGCCACCCTTTGCCCGGCGGCCACCAGCGCCGAGATCGCGTCGGTGAGCTCGTATTCGCCCCGCGGGGATTTTTGCAGGCGGGCCGTGAACTCAAACAGGCCGGGCCGGAACAGGTAGATGCCGGCGTTATACCAGACGGGTTCCCCCGCTTTGAGCCAGCCGGTGGCCCGGAGTTCCTCCAGTTGCGTCGGGCTGGGTTTCTCCACCAACCGGGTCAGGCAGAACTGGTCGTCAAAGAAATTGAGCCCGCCTTGGGTGACATCCTGACCTTCCGTCACAGTCAGCAGGCCGCCGAAAGTTCCTTCCTGCCAGCGGGCAATCATCCGTTGATACGTCTCCGGCTTCACGAGGATGTCGCCGTAGGTCAGCAGGAAGTCGGAGCCGCCCACGAAGTCCTTCGCGTATTCCGGCGCTTTGCCGGTGCCGTCCTGCACGACCTGCCGGGCATACGAAACCCGGGCGCCGAACCGGCTGCCATCGCCGAAGTGCCCTTCGATCACGTCCGCGCGCCAGCCCGTGATGATGCAGACCTCGCGGATACCGGCCGCCAGCAGGCCTTCAAGGATGTGTTCGAGGATCGGCCGGCCCTGCACGCGCAGCATCGGTTTGGGCACCTCCTGGGTGAGGTCCTTCATGCGGGTGCCTTTGCCGGCGGCGAGGATGACAGCTTTCATGCGAACGACCGGAGCGTGGCCCGTGGCCGGGCGGTTCGGCAAGCGGGCGGAGCGCAAGCCATGGCGCAAGGCCGGCAAAGGGCGTTTGGCGCATCAGGAAAGGTTTAGGACTTCATCAGCGCCGTGAAACTACTGGCTGACACTCCTGCCGCGGCTCCCGGCGCGACCACCCCGCTGGCGCCCGGCGCCAGCCATGCCTCCACCCACCGGCATGACCATGAGCACGAGCCTCATCACCGCAAGCGCGACCACGGTTGCGCCTGTGGCGACTGTTCCGGCCGGGGCGCCTGCGGCGGCAAGCACCAATCCGGGGCCAAGTCCGGGCATTAGCCCTTCGCTGGCTTTGGCCGGGGCTTCCGTTACGGTCGCGCCCACGTGCGCGGCGAGCTGCGAGATTCACATGGACGGGTGATGCGGGACCTGCGGGTCAGCATCACCGATCGGTGCAATTTCCGTTGCCTCTACTGCCTCCCGGAAACCGAGGAGGCGGCCAACTTCTACCGCTCCAAGTTCGATGCCCTCCGGAATCCCAAGCCGTTCGCGCTCACGCCGATCCGCTACGACTGGAAGCCCAAGACGGAGCTACTGACCTTCGAGGAAATTGAGCGGGTCGTGCGGATCGCGGCCGACCTTGGCGTGGACAAAGTCCGGGTCACGGGCGGCGAACCCATGCTCCGCAAAGGCGTGGAAACTTTGGTCGGCCAACTGGCCCGTCTTCCCGGCGTCCGCGACCTGGCGATGACGACCAACGGCCAGCTTTTCGCCGCCAAGGCCGAGGCGCTCCGGGCCGCCGGTCTGCGGCGGGTCAGCTTCAGCATGGACTCGCTGGACCGGGCCAACTTCCAGAAACTCACCGGACGCGACGGACTGGCCGAGGTTTTGGCCGGCATCGAACTCGCCCAGCGGCTCGGCTTTCATCCGGTGAAGGTCAACGCCGTCGTCATCCGTGACCTCAACGACCACGAACTGGAAGCCCTCGCGGAATTTGCCCGCCAACGGAACCTGAGCCTGCGTTTCATCGAGTTCATGCCGCTCGACTCCAGCCGCGCCTGGCAGCGGGAACTCGTCGTCCGCGGCGCCGAAATCCTGGCCCGGCTGCACGCCCGCTTCGACCTGCGTCCCGTGGACCAATCGGGCAATCCCGCCGAGACGGCCCGACGCTGGACCTTCGCCGACGGCCGGGGCGAGATCGGTATCATCGCGCCCGTGAGCGAACCCTTCTGCGGCCACTGCAACCGGCTGCGCCTGACCGCCGACGGCAAGCTCCGCACCTGCCTGTTCAGCCTCGAAGAACACGACCTCAAGCCCCTGCTCCGCGGCGGGGCCGACGATGAAGCCATCGCGGACCGCCTGCGGGAACTGGTCGTCCACAAGGAGGCCGGCCACCGGATCGGGCAGCCGGACTTCGTGCAACCTGCGCGCACCATGAGCTGCATTGGCGGGTGACACCGGCCGCGGCCGCAGGAGACCAGAACCGGTCCAAAACAGTGTTTGCTACCGCTCCGAACGTCTGGCATCTAACCCGCCGCTTCGGTGGGGCCATAGCTCAGTTGGTAGAGCATCTGCTTTGCACGCAGAGGGTCAGGAGTTCGAATCTCCTTGGCTCCACCATTTTCTCTCCTGTTCCCGGCCATCGCGTTTCCGAGTGCCCGTTGGCGGATTGGGGGCCTTCAACCGAGCGCCGCAAAGAAGGCCTGAAGCTTCGCCGGGTCCAACCGCCCCGCCGTTCGGACTCCACTGCACAGATCCACTCCAAACGGCTCCACCGCGGCGACGGCCTGGGCAATGTTCCCGGCCGAGAGTCCGCCGGCCAAAAACACAGGGATGCCCGCCTCCTCGCGAATACGTCGGCTGATCGACCAATTGTGCGTGCGGCCAGTCCCGCCCAGTTCCTTGACCGGGAGCGACGGATTGCCCGAATCAAGCAACAGCGCCTGGACGTGTTCGGCGGCCTCGCGGGCCACCTCCAACGCCTCCGCGCCCGTCACGTGGATGACCTGCACCAGCGCTATGCCGGGCAACTCCCGCCGCAACTCCCGATACACCGCGACGTCCACGTAGTCGCACAGTTGCAGGGTGTTCGTGCCGCACCGCCGCTGTTGGGCAACGATGGCGCCGGCCGAGGAGGCGCTCGTGAGCAGAAACGTGCCGATCGGTGGCGGAATGCGACGGGCAATCTCGGTGATCGCCTCCTCCGCAATCACGCCGGGACCGCTGGGCATCGCCGATACCAGGCCCAAGGCCGAGGCTCCGGCGTCGATGGCCGCCTGCGCCTCCGCCAGCGAAGCGATGCAGCAGATTTTCACCCGGGGGCGGCGCTTCACGGGAAGGTCTTCCGACATGCCGGCGGTTTGTTGCTCCTAGGCGGGAGCACCGCAAGCCCTGAGGTTCAGGAGGCTTCAAAATGGGCTGGTTTGCCGGCAAGGCCTGGTGCTTGGGGATGTGGGGTGCTCGGCGTGTCGGGCGTCTGACCGATCTCCCTGAAATCAGTTTTGGCGCCCCGGTAGATCGGCCCGCGGGAACGTGAGGGTGCCGGCGAATTCGCCCGGGCCTCTGCCGCACACAAAGCGGATTCCCGGATGCTGGGCGGCGAGCGCGGTCACGATCCGGAGCCCCAGACCGATTCCCGGCGGATTTCCGGACTGGGTATCAGGCACTGGATTGACGATCGAGCACCGGACTTCCGACGGACCGACACCGACCTGGACCACGATGGTTCCCTGGCCGTGTTTCAGCGCGTTGGTGAGGAGAGGTTGTCGCCCAGGACGCTGGCTTCTCGTTGGTCCTGCGACACCGCGACGGCGCCGTGCGAATGGCTTGGGCATCGGGTTCGGCGTCTTCGCCGCATCGTCATGGGTTCGCGGCGAACTTGCTGCTCCTCTTGGCCGACGACCCGTCCCCGGAGACGGACCATGTGCTTCAGGTCGGGGAATCGGCCGTCCAACTGGGCTCGGCCTGCGCCGTTTCGATCGCCCCGCAACCGGGCATGGTCGCGCCAGTGTCTGCGGTTGCCTTCATCGTGCCTGGCCTCGGATTTGACCGGATGCCCACCGTGCTGCCGCGCCCGCCGCCGGGACCGCCAGCCCAGCTTGCGCAGCTTCGCGCGACCGTCCTGCTGATCTGATTTCCACGCCCGCTCCGCGACCGACCTGATCCCAGGTCGGGCTCGGTGTGTTTGCCGTGCCCAACTGCTCCCGATCGGGACGCAGTTCACCCGTCCTCCGAATATTCCGCCCGACCGTTATGATCATGAAATGTGCCGCCTCCCCCTCCGCTCTTTGTCCGCGCCGAATTCCGACCGCTGATCTGCCGTTGGCGTCCGCCAAGTTGGGTATTGGAACGTCCGCCGCTCTGGCTGTGATCGGTCCAGTCGGGGCATGGTCCGGACCGACACCAAACAGCGCGAGAGCGGACCGTCGGTCGGGCCTTAACCGACCAAAACGCCAACCTCGTGGGCAAAACCACGGGCTGGCACACCCTTTGCAAACCCCGAAAAACCTCCCGGGCGGCTCGCCCTCCAACCGAGTTTCCACCGGGGGCTCCGATCAATTCCTCATGAAACAGTCTGAAGACAATCTTGCCACCCGGCCGGGCCGGTTCGCCCGCTGGCTGGCATTGCTCTGCCTGCTGGTAGCCTCGTCCACTTGGGTCACCGCCCAGGGTCTGTGGCTGGGCAACCCGCACTGGAACATTTCGCTGACCGACTACGGCTACTCGGACTTCCTCCTCGATAACACTCCAGGGTTTGAAGGTCGCGAGTATCTGTCGGGCGAATGGGGCGCCGCGGTCGGTTACCAGAAGGGCGCGACCACGGTTTCCCCGAAGTGGCTGGAGCCGCAGTTCGCCTATCCGGACTGGCTCACAGGCTCGCCGTTCCACGTGGTGACGCCGCTGACCCAGAATGGCCTCAATACCGCCGGCCTGCCCATCGCGTCGTCGGTAATCTCGAACGGCGATCTCGAAATTACCCTGCGCTTCGAGATGGTGGACACGGTCGTGGGTGTCCCCATGGGCATCACGCCGAAGACCTCGGCCAACCCGGCGGAATCCATCGCCAGCAGCCGTTATGTGCTCAAGCAGACCTGCACGCTCCGGAATACCTCGGGCCAGGCGATCTCCAACCTGCAGCTCTTCCAGTTCCTCCACGGGTTGCATTCGTTGCGGGGTGTCTTCGACAACCGGGCCTATCCCGGCGTCTTCAGCGAGTTCCAGCACGACGTGACGCTGGCCGGCATTGACGCGTGGGCGGTGGGCGCCGGCAGTTCCAGCGCCGGGCTGGAGGATCTTTTGAGCTTCCACGCCTCGGTAGCGCCGAGCGCCTTTGAGATCGGCACCTACGGCACGTCGGGGAACGGCGTCGATGATCATTGGAGCGGCAAACCTTCCGACGGCGTGCATTTCTCGGTGGAGAACAACTGGCAGTCGGCCCCCTACAGCACGCGCCAGGGCACGGACAACTTCAACCCGGCCAATCCTTGGGTGTCCGGGGCGCAACGGTGGAACCTCGGGAACCTCGCTCCCGGACAGTCCGCAAGCCTGGACGTGCTGCTCAGCGTGCGCACCGGCACGCTGGTCACGCCCGCGACGCCAGGCGACCCGGGGACCGGTGGGTGCAACGGCGGTTCCAGCGTGCCGGGCGGCATCGACTACGAATTCCCCTCCGTGGATGTGCCGGGCGCATGCTTCGGTGAGTATTCCCAGGCAGACGACGATGAGTTGTCCGTGCGGGTGGCCAATCATGAGTTTGAGCCGCTAGATTTTCCCACTCCGGGCAAACCCGCCCAGATTTGGGATGTGACCTTCAGTGGCGTGTTCAGCGGCAGTGCCCAGCTGACCGTGGGCTATGATCCCAGCATCCTGCCGCCGGGCTTCGACGAGGAGGTGCTCTGCCTCTACCAGTTCGACGGCACGGCCTGGGTCAAACTCCCGGGCACGGTGGACCCGGTGGCCAACACCATCGCGGTCAGCACGCCCAACCTGACTCCCCTCGCGCTCGGTGCCGGTTCGGTGACCACCTACGTCATCGAAGCCACCGCCGTGCCGACCGCAGGCGGCTCGACCAGCGGCGCCGGAACCTTTGTGAACGGCTCCAGCGTCTCGGTGGGCGCGGTGCCGGAGGCGGGTTACGTGTTCGGCGACTGGACGGAGGGTGGTGCGCCGGTGAGCACCTCACCGAGCTACACGTTCCTCGCGACGGCGGACCGGACCTTGCATGCCAACTTCATTCCGGCGGGAGCGGCCAAGTCCATCGCGACCAGTTCGCTGCCGGCGGCCGGCGGCACGACCGAGGGCGATGGGGCCTACGCGACGGGTTCACCCGCCACGCTCGTCGCCATGCCCGCGCCCGGCTACAAGTTCTCCAAATGGCTGGAAAACGGCGCCATCGTGAGCACGTCCGCCAGTTATGGCTTCACGGTGACGGACGACCGGACGCTGGTCGCCAAGTTCAAGCCGGTCTTTACGCTGACGCTGAGTGCCGAACCGCCCGACGGCGGGGACGTCGAGGGCGACCCGTTGTATGAGGTGGGCGAACTCGTCAAACTGAAGGCCAAACCGCAGGGCGGCTTCTCCTTCGTCAACTGGACCCAGAACGGGGTCGAGGTCAGCACCGATCCGAACTTCCAGTTCAACATGACGGGTAACCGGGAACTCGTCGGCCATTTTGCCGAGGGCACCCGGATTGACCTGAGCAGCATCCCGCCGCACGCGGGGACCACGGACGGCGGCGGCGTCCACCCGTTTGCCTCCGAGGTCACGTTGATCGCCAGCCCGGAGCCGGGATATGCGTTCATCAATTGGACCCAGGTGGTCGAGGCGGGCGCGGAACCGGTGGTCGTCGGCACCGATCCGACACTGGTCATACCGCCATTTCCCGGCACGAGCAGCCTGACTTACGTGGCGAACTTCGGGCTCGATACGTTCGTCAGCACCGCCCCGGTGGCCGGTGGTGACACGGTTCACCGGCAGTTCAACCGGGCGTTGAAAATCCCGGTCGCGTCGCTCCTGGTGAACGACTCCAGCCCTGTGGACCTCGCGCTCACGCTCACCGCGGTGGACGCCACGTCGGCGAACGGCAGTCCCATTCAACGGACCGGCGCCTGGATCATCCTGGATGCGCCCGCCAACTCTCTGTCCTCGGACTCGTTCCATTACACGGTGAGCGACGGCACCGAGACGGCCTCCGGTCTGGTCACGGTCCTCGTGGATCCCGAACCCGACGCCGAAACGCTGAACCTTACGGCCATGACCCTTGCCACCGGAGCCGGCGGTGAGGAATTGCATCTCGGCGTCGCCGGCATTCCGGGGCGCGGTTATCAGCTCCAAGGAGCGGTCTCGTTGGACGCGCCGGTGACTTGGAACAACGTCGGTCCGGTCCAGATCGCCCCGGCCAACGGCCAGTTGGAGTTTGTCGATCCCGCCCCCGGCACCGCGGGCTTCTACCGGGTGGTGGAAGCCAATTGAACCGTCGTCTTCACCTTCCCTTCTTATCTCCGATGAAATCTCTCCGTTTCCTCCCCCTGCCCGGGCTGGTCCTGCTGGCCATCAACGCCGGCGCCGCTCCGATCTCGATCAGCTCCGGGCCGCTCAACGACCCGATCCCCGACCAGAGCAACACCGGCATCGCCTACACCCTGACCGTGCCCGAGTCGCTCATCCTCACCTCCGTGAGCCTGAGCCTGAATCTCAGTGTTCCCGCCGGCTCGTTCGGCTGGTTCGGCGACCTCTACGCCTACGTCCAGCACGACAGCGGCTTTTCGGTGCTGCTGAATCGGCCCGGCCGGGACACGGGCAACATTGCGGGCTACGACGATGGCGAGGCCATCAACGTGACCTTTGCCGATGGCGCCGCGAACGGCGACCTCCACACCTACCGCACCGCCTTGAATGGCGATGAAAACATCGGGCTCACCTCCGCCCTGACCGGGCTGTGGCAGCCGGATGGGCGGGCGGTTGATCCGGCGGTCACCGTGACGTCGGACCTGCGCACGGCGACGTTGGCGCAGTTCAACGGGCTGAACTCGGCCGGGGTCTGGACCCTGTTCCTGGCCGACCTCTCGAGCGAGGCGGTCTACCAGATCGACGATTGGAGCCTTCAGTTGGAAGGCTACGAGGAACCTCATCCGGATGTGCCGGAAGCCTCCACCTGTGCGGCCGGCCTGGCCCCGGCCGCGGCCGGCCTGCTGACTTGGCTGCGGCGGGCTTCGAACCGTCGCTGAGAGGCGCGAGTCCGTCCGATTTGACCGTCCTGTGACCCGCCGCCGGCTCGCGACGGGTCATTTGCCTTGTGAAGGGTCCGTCCATCCCCCTGAGTGCGGTTGCCGATATGCCAGAGCTGACCCTGTTGGAGCGTTTCGCCGAGCAACAGGGCGTCGCGCCCGATATTGCCCGGAAACAACTGTTTGCCGCGACGATCCCCGGATGGCGCCTCCGGTTCGTGTGGTTGTTCGGACTCATCGTGCCCGCCGCGTTCCGGCTCGACCGTTCCTTCGTTGAGGATGCCGGTCGCAGCCGTTCCCTGCGCGAGGTCGAACACGCCGTCGAAATCTTTCGCTACCGCTCCCAGGGCGAAAAGTCGTGGATCCGGAACCAACTGGGTTTCCGGGCCTCCGGGCGCCGGGTGGTGGAGCTCGCGGCGACGCTCTTCGCGCGTCCGGCGGGCAACCGACCGGATTCGGTCGCCCGCTAACTGGGCCTCGAACCACGGAGCTGAGAGTCTGATTCCGGCCGGTGGAACCGGGCTTGGTCCGGACTTGGTTGGCGTTCGCTCCAGTGGCGGACCGATGCGCGGCAATCCGGAGTGAAATGGCCCGAAGTTCACTCGGTTCCAGCTGGCATTCGCGGTGCTGAAGGGCTCGCGAGCGACGAGTCACTCCCGCGTCGCGCACAGAAACGTTGTCCGCATGAACGTAAGTTTACCTCCCAGGCGCAGCCCCAACGAGACCCCATCTCCGCGTGGCGCCGGCTCTTCGCCCGTTGGCCCAGATCCCTTCCTCACTGAAGCGACTCGCCTTCGCGGGGGCATCCGCGGCGACCGTGTTCGCCGCCGTCGCGCAGGCGGAACTGACGTTCGCGTTTCGGCTCCGGGCGCCGAGCCTAGGCGCGTTGGGTCAACCGCGGGGCACCACCACGCGCAGCGCCTTGGGGCGCAGCGAAATGTCCGCGGGCAGTTCGCCCACGTTGTCGCCCTCGAGGTGGATTGGCAGCGGGTCGGGTGAGGCGAGCGAAAGCCGGTTGCCGCGCAGGTGAACTACGTCCTGGCAGCGGGCGAAATCGTCGCGCAGCAGCGCCGGAAAGATCCGTGCAACCGCGAACCACGTCATGCGCGGCACCAGCGCCACGTCGAGCTGGCCGTCGTCCAGCCGCGCGTGCGGAAACACCGGGTAACGGCCGCCAAGGAATCGGCCGTTGCCGACCGCGACCAAGTCGCCGGTTTGGGTTTGGCCGCCGACCGTGACGGTCACGCGCGGGCGCGGACCGCGCATCGCGAGCACGCACGCCCACACGTAGGCGAGCGGCCCGAGCTTCTTCTTGAGCTCCCAGCTCACGAGCCCGATCGCGCGGGAATCGAGGCCGGCACCGGCCATCTGGACGAAGGCCCGGGTCTGGCGGGCACCGGCCGGACCGAACTCCGCCAAGGGCAAATCAATCGTCCGCTCCGCGCCCCGCCGCACGACGTCCCAAGCGCCGGTAAAATCAGTCGGGACGCCGAGTTCCTTGGCGAAGACATTCACGGTGCCCAGCGGCAGCACGGCCAGCCGGGCCCGGTTGGTGCCGGCATCGACCAGGCCGTTGAGCACCTCGTTGACCGTGCCATCGCCGCCGGCCGCCACGACGGTTTCGCAGCCTTCGCGGACCAAATTGGCCGCCAACTCGCGGGCGTGGCCGGCGTGCTGGGTGGGTTCGAGCCGGGCCTGGCGATTCAGGTCGTCCAGTTGCCGGCGCAGGTGGCGCGCCTTGTCGCCGCGGGCGGTGGGATTGAAAATGACGGCGATCATGGGCGCGGATCAGAAGCGGGCCACGGTGAAGGAGTGTTCAAACCAGAGTCCGTTCAGCTCGAACTGAAGCCGGTTTTCGTCGAGGCCCGGTTCGCCCGCGAAGCCGCCGGCGAACCAGTGGAACACGTTCCGCTCACGGACGAGCCCGCACAGCTCCTCGAACATCTCCGGTTCGAGCCCGATGAGCCCGTAGCGATTCCGGCGGAAGTCCTCCTTCTTCATCGTGCGGAGCAGCGCCTCGCCGTCGGCGGGCGAGGGCTGGACAACCCAGATCTGCGCGTCGGGGCACTTCACGGCGAGCTTGTGCAGCTTGGCCGGACTGCTGTCGCCGCACTCGACCCAGAGCAGCGGCCGCATGTCGTAGCCGAGTTCCGCGAGGTCGGGCACGAAGGGAATCGCGTCGTTGCCGACGTCGGTCTGGACCTGAAGGCGTTCGCGGTAGAACAGGACCCAGCCGATGAACTTGAGCACGATGTGGCGGACCGATTCGTTCGGCCCGAGGCCGAACAGGACCTTGTGCGGCAGCGGGCGGCGACGGTCGTCACTGGTGCAATGAAACGTGAACTTCGCGGCCAAGCGGGCAGACGATGAAAAGGCGCGCCGGGAAAGCCAGTGTCGAGTTGGGGTGCGGGAACTGGGACGATGGAGAATCTGGAAGGCAGGAAAGCAGGAAGGGGACTGAGGCAGCACGGGCGAGTGGCCACTCGTCGAAGGTATCGTCACCGAGGATGAGGCCGGCGCCTGGTTGACAAGTCCTTCCTGCGTTCCTGCCTTCCAGATTCATTGCCGCCCAAGGTGGAAGACCTCCGGCAGTTCGCGGGCCACCGGGCTGTCATCGGCGTTGGCCGGCATGATTTCCCGCATGTGGGCCCACCACCGGCGGCAGACGTCCGTGTGCGCGATCGCTTGCCACTGGGCCTCGTCGGCGAACTCCACGTAGGCGAACAACTGCCGGGTCTCCGGATGCAGGAAGATTGAATAGGTGTGGACGCCGTGGGCGCGCAGAGTCGCCTCCAGCTCGGGCCAGATGGGCTGATGCCGGCGCGCGTATTCCGCTTCCTGACCGGCGTGGACAGACAGGACGAAGGCCTTGCGAAGCATGGCGGCAGCCTGCGCCAAAGTCGCCGCGCTGCCGAGCCAGGGGCGCGACTCTCTGAGTCGCAAGTATGGCCCGAACATTCGTCCCGACCGCCTACCGCGCCGGGCCAGCTCGCAGCCGGGCAAAGCGACTGCGCGCCTCCGCCCAAGCGGCCGCGACTTCGGGTCGCGGTGCGAACGGGATCAAGTCCTCCGAACGGCGCACGACCTCGCGGAGTTGTCCGAGGGAGCCCAGTTCACCCAGCGCCTTGGCCTGCACGAGGACGTTGCCCATCACCGTCGCCTCGACCGGACCGGCCAGCACCGGCAACTGGCACGCGTCGGCAGTGAGCTGGTTCAGCAATCGGTTCCGCGAACCGCCGCCCACAACGTGGACGACGCGGATGGTTTCGCCGCCGAGTTCCTCCAGTTGCTTCAGGACGGCCGCGTATTTGAGCGCGAGGCTTTCCAGGACACAGCGAATCAGCGCGCCTTCGTCCTCGGAGACCGGCTGGTTCGTCTCGCGGCAAAACGCCTGGATCTCCGCGGGCATGTCGGCGGGGTTGAGGAAGCGCGGATCGTCCGGGTCCACGAACGAGCGCAGCGGCGGGGCGGCTTCGGCGAGGGCGGTAAGCCCGGCGTAGTCGTCGGTGCCGCCGCGTTGCGCGAAGGCGAGCCGGCACCGCTGGACCAACCAGAGGCCCATCACGTTCTTGAGCACGCGCCAAGTGCCGTCCACGCCGCCCTCGTTGGTCACGTTCAGTTCCAGCGCACGCGGCGAGAGCAGCGGCGAGGGCGACTCGATACCGACCAGCGACCACGTGCCGGAGCTGATGTAGGCCCAGTCGGTGCGGCCGGAAGGGGCCGTGGGCACCGCGGCGACGGCCGAGCCGGTGTCGTGCGTGGCCGGGGCGATGACCGGGATGCGTCCGAGGCCGGTCAGTTCGGAAACCGAGGCGCGCAATTCGCCGACGTGGGTGCCAGGCGGAACCAGCTCGGGCAGGCAATGGGTAGGCAACCCCAGCCGCCGCAGCAGTTCCACGGACCAGGTTCGGCGCACGGGATCGCAGAACTGCGTGGTGGTCGCGTTGGTGAACTCGGCCACCCGACTGCCGCTCAGGCACCAATTCAGCCAGTCCGGCATCATCAGGAATGTGTCCGCCGCCGCGAACACTTCGGGGCTCGCGGCGAAATGGGCCTGCCACTGGTAAAGCGTGTTGATCTCCAGGAATTGCGCGCCGGTCGCGGCGAAAACGTCCGCGCGCGGGACTTGTCGCACCGTAGCGGCGAGGCGGCCGCGAGTCCGGGCGTCGCGGTAGCAGAAGGGCAACCCAAGCAGTTCGCCCGACCGGGAAAGGAGCACATAGTCGAGGCCCCAGGTATCGACGCCCACTGACCCGATTCGGTCACCGAACCGGCGGGCGGCGAGGCCCAGGCCCTGCTGGATCTCCTGCCACAGCCTTGGCGCGTCCCAGCGCAACGTGCCGGCCAGCGAGACGGGGGCGTTGGGAAAACGATGCAGCTCCTCCAGCGCGAGGCGCGTGCCGTCCCAGCAGCCGGCCATCACGCGACCGCTTTCCGCGCCGAGGTCGATCCCGAGGTAAATTTGGTCCGCCATGGAAGTGGGCCGAACGATGCAGGTAGGCAGTGCCCTTGGTGAATTCGGAAATCTCCGCCCGGTCGTCCGTCCAACGTATTTTAACGCAGGCGACCGGTGCTTGCCGGTATTGCCGTCGCCCCGTATCACGCCGCGGCTGCTCGCTCCGATGTCCGCTTCCTCCAACGCTTCCTCCAACGCTTCCTCCAGCCTGCCCGCCGTGCTGCATTGCGAACCCGCCACCGGCGCGCTGCGCGTGGCGGCGTTGACGCTGCTCGACCGGCTGCTGGTCGCGGTGCACCGCGCCGGCTGCGGACCCATCCGCGTCGTGTGCGCGGGAGAATTGCCGGAACTGAAGCGGAGCCGGGCTTTGAGTGTGACCTTCGAGGTGGTGCGGTCGGCGCCGCCGCTCGACGGCGCGACTTTGGTCGCGACGACCGGACAGCTTGTGCAAGCCGGGGACGTCCGGGCGGCGTGCCAGGCCCGGGGCCGCCTTTCCACAAGCGACGGACAACCGATGCCGGTCGGCGTCACGAGCCGTTGGGATGGCTCCGTTTCGGCGAGTCTGGAATCTGCGCCCACCGTGCCGGCGAGCGGCGTGGCGAAGATCGTTTCCAATTTGGCCGAGGCCCAGGTTGCGGAACGCGCCCTGTGGGCGTCGCTGAACAGTTCTTCCGACGGATTCGTGGACAAGTGGTTCAACCGTCCGGTCGGTCGGCCGCTGTCGAAGCTCATCATTCATACGCCCATCACGCCGAACCAAGTTTCGGTCGCGTCCATTGTCATCGGGGTGATCGCGGGCGGGCTCTTCGGAATTGGGCAGCACTTCTGGTCCGTCGTCGCGGGGTTATTGTTCCAAGTCTCCGCGATCGTGGACTGCGTGGATGGCGACGTCGCGCGCTCGGTGTTCAAGGAATCGCCGCTCGGCAAGTGGCTGGATCTCGTCGGTGACCAGGTGGTCCACGCGGCGGTGTTTGCGGGCATCGCGGCCGGACTGTGGCGCAGCGGATTAAATGGGCCCTTCCTTTGGCTCGGCGGCAGCGCGGTCCTGGGCGGGCTGATTGCGTTCGTGGTCGTCGTGCGCGGCATGACCAAGAAGGGCGAACCCAACCGACGGCTCCAGAAACTCATCGATGGCGCCACCAGCCGCGACTTCTCGGTGCTCGTGCTGGCCTTGGCCTGCCTGAATCACCTGGAGTGGTTTCTCTGGATGGCAGCCATCGGCAGCCATGCGTTCTGGGTCCTGGCGCTCGGCTTGCAGTTGTTCCCGGGGAAGGCGGCGGAATCCGCGCGATGAAGGTCGCCTTCAAGCTGCTCCTCTTCGGCGTCGGGCTCGCCCTATTCGGCTGGTATGTGCGTCGGGTGGGCGTGACGGAGATCGCTTCGGCGCTCCGGCAGTTGAGCTGGGCGGCGCCGCTGGTGCTCGTGCCGTATGGCGTCGTGTATCTGGTGGATTGCCTGGGCTGGCGTTGGACGTTGCCGGCGCAGCTTCCCGTTGGCTTCTGGTCCCTGCTGCGCATCCGCTGGGCCGGCGAAGCCGTGAACAATGTCGTGCCGTCCGCCTACGTCGGCGGCGAGGCGGTGAAGGTATTCCTGCTTGGGCAACGGGGCGTGCCGGGCCCGGTCGCGACGTCGGCCGCCATCGTGTCCAAGTCCGCCCAGACGGTGGCGCAGATCGGCTTCATCGCGCTGGCGGCCCTGGCCTTGCTGCTGATCGCCCCGAATCAACCCGGCCTGAAACCCGCGTTGGCGGTAGTGCTCGTGGGCGGTTCGGCCACGGTCGCGTTGCTCTTCTGGCTGCAACAGCGAGGGGTTTTCCGCACGTTCCTCGCGATTGCCGACCGGTTAAAAATCGGGACGGATTGGCTGCGTGACCGGCGGTCGGGATGGCTGGAAACGGACCAGACCATCGGGACGTATTACCGGGAACACCGCGGGCGGTTCCTGGTGAGCGTGGCGTCGTATTTCGGCGGCTGGCTGTTGGATTCCGTGGAGATTTACCTCGTCGCGCACCTGCTGGGGCAGCCGATCAACCCGTTGCAGGCGATCGCCGTCGAGGCGTTCACCGGCGTGGCCAAGATGATGGGCATGTGGATTCCGGGCGCGCTCGGCGTGCAGGAAAGCGGGCTGTTGCTGGCCGGACGATGGGCGGGTTTGCCGGAGCCCTTCTGCCTCGCCTACGCGGTGCTGCGCCGCGGTCGCGAGGCGGTGTTCGTCGGCGTGGGTTGGCTGTTCCTGTATCTGGGCCACGTGAACCTCCAGCGGGTCACTGGCGCATCTCCCGATCGGTAGCACATGGGCACCTGGACACGCCTCGTATCATAACGCTGTGGGGCGGCGCTCGCTTCCGAGCCAACAGGGAACCTAGTGATCCCGTCGCCTACGGGTGGGCCGGAACGAGGCGGAGGAAATGGGCGTCCGCGCCGGCGGGAACGACCACTTCGCGGACACGGTTCGTCGGCGTGGGCCGCCAATCGGGGCCGGGTTGCCATTCACCGAGGCTCGGTGCGGTTTCGAGCCGGAGTTCCTGGAAGTCCGGGGTCGCTTCGAGGCGCCAGACTTCGGTGCCATCGGCCTTAGCCTGGCGCCCGCGCAGGCGCAGCTCGGGAAGCACTTCGACCGTCAGCGGTTCAGACCAGGCAACCTGGCCGAAGGCGTCCGTGACGCGGCCCTGCAAAACCATGGACCCGACCGGCAGCGGGGCGGGGACCGTGGATCGATTACCGAGCGACTGCCCGTCGGCGAAGAGTTCACGCACCTCGACGACTGAGCCCGGGGTGGCCGTGAACGTGAAGGCAAGTTCCAGCGGTTGGCCGGCGCGCTGAGGTGCCGCCGGGTGGAGACGGCGCAGCGTGACAGTCGGCGCTGCGGGAAGCTCATCGTCGCGGATCACCACCATGGCCCGCTGACGTTCTTCGATGATCTCGTAGATGCCAGGCTTGGGAACGAGCCTGAGCACAAGCCCTTCGTTGCCCTCCAGGAACGGATCGTCCAGCGGGTGCACGGGAATCTCGAGCTGCCGTTGCCCGGGCGAAAAAGTGTAGGGAATCACCCATTTTCCCGACAAAGGCTCACAGTCCACCTCCAGCTCCGCAAAGGGGAACGCGCCCCGCCGTGGAACCGGGACGACTCCCGGGTCCGGGCTTTCCGTGGTCAGCGTCACGGTGAGCGGACGCGACAGGTCGCTTCCGTGCTGGGTGACGCGAAAGGTGCCCGGATCGCCCACCTCGCTTGCCTCAGCATCGCTGGCCTCGATTTCGACGTAGGGCAGGCCACCCGGGACCATAACCCAGCGGTCCGGCAGCCGGTATTCTTTGCCCGCGCCTTCAACCTCAATGATCACGCCAAAAGAGCGTCGCCCCGGCTTGGTAGGAGGGATCGTCACCGTGGCGGGGACTTTTTGGATGTGCTGTTCCACCCCACCGTGCCCGTCCGGCAGGAGCAGACGGACAACGGCTGGAGTGATGGGGCCTTCCAGTTGCAGGTCTTCAACCCGCAGCTCCAAGGTGCCGGGCAGTTCCACCACCGGCGCCGGGTCGGTCCAACTCACCCGGAAGCGGTCGGCCGGGAAGGGTGCGGACGGCTCGATCATCGACCAATTTGTCTCGTTCGTGACGACCGACCCCGCGTTGTCCCGCAAAACGGCCACGAACGCCACCCAAGCTTGCGCCCGATAGCCTGGTCCTACCGGAGCCCAGGGAAAGGAGACTTGATTGGGCTGCCCCGCGAACCCTCGGCTGAACCGGTGCCGGCCGATCAGCTCCGCTTCAACGCAGGAATCGCACTGGGCCCACAATTCCACCGCGCTGACCCACCCGTCGGGATCGCTGCCCACGACCTCGACCTGGTTGGTCTTGCCCATCTGCGGCCCGCCCCGGAGATACGTCTCCCCAGTCGGAGGCTGGCTCCATTGGGTGGGGATGGTGACGGAGAGGGGAGTCAGGTTCGTATTGGTCCAAACCACCCAGTTGGGAACGGTTGCGCGGAGCGCCAAGGCCGCCGCCGTCGCGGGATAGGGGGACAGATCGGGGACCAACTCCACCGTCAGGTTCGTTTCATAGGCCTCCAGCGCGTAGGCTTGATGCATGGGAAACGGCTGGGGCACGCCATTCAGGAACAGCCGCATCCGATCATAGGGAATCGCCGGCAGGCTGTGCGGACTCGTCGGCTCGATGACGATGGGCACCCTCATCGGCGGTCCGGCCCGACGCCGGATTTCGAAGTGGGCGGCCTGTCCCGGCTGCCCGGCCAGCACCGGGGCAATGAGCGCCGTTTGCCCGGCCACCCATTCCAGCATTGGCCACGGCTCCGCGGCCGGCGAGAACGGCGGCTCCAACCCGAATACCCGGTCCGGTTGCCACGCGCTGCCGTTGGCCGGCCGACCGATTTGCCCCGACGCGTTGTTGCCCCACGTGTAGAGCTCCCCGTGTTCATCCAGGGCCAGGGCGTGGTTGAGTCCCGCCGCCAGCACCGCGACCTGGTTTGTCTGAGGGCCCACCGGAAAGACGCGGCGCGGTTCGTTGGTGTAGCTGAGGCTCCACTGGCGTTGCCACGGATACGCCAGGGCGCCGAAGAAGTTGTCGCCCAGGCCATACGCCCGGCCGTCTTCGGAACGGAGCAGGATGAACGACCGGCCAGCCACGACCTGTTCCCAAGTGGCCACTTCCTTCGGCCGCCGCAGCCGGATGGGTTCGCGTGTGGCCACGGTGGCGACACCGTTGGAGCCATGCACGAAGGCCGCGCCCCAGAAATACCACTCGCCGTTGCTCAGCCGGCCGAAACTGGTGTCGGCACCGCACGCCAAATCCACCCAACGTCGACCGGGTTCCGGCGACGGCACCGGCGCCAAGGCCGCGGCAAAGGCCGATCCGACTGCCGGCCCGCACTGGGCCAGATGGTTGGAACCGTAGGCGAACAGTTGGCCGGACTCGTTCAATAGCAGCGCGTGACTGTCGCCGCCCGCGAGCTTGTGCAGCCGGCCCACCGCGGCGATTACGGGCGCGGGCCCGAGGGAATACCCGGCAAACCCGGGCGGATTTCCCGGACCCGTCCTGCCGCCAAATCGCGAAAGCCAGGCCCCACCCGAATCGTCCAGCACCAAACTCTCGTCGAGCCCGGGGAGGGCGGTGGCGGCCGCCCACCGGACTCCCGGCTGATTCAGGAGGATGGGCCGGTCGGATCCCCCGTGGCGGCCGTAACCCCAGGTCCAAAGCCTTCGGTCTTGGTCTACCGCCAGCACCCGTTGGCCCACCGCCGCGGTCCGCCAGCGGGTCACACCCTCGGCAATGACCGGCCGCGGCTGGGCGCGGGACTCCCGGGTGCCGTCGCCGAGGGCGCCCTGCGAGTTGTCGCCCCACGCCCAGAGCTGGCCCCGCGCATTCAGCAGGAAACTGATGTCCGCCGCCGGATGGATGAGGAGACGCACGTCGGCCGAGGCCTGGAGACCGGCAACGACTCCAGTCAGCACCGCCAGCCACCCGACGATCCGCGCCCGGAGGCTGGCGGAACAGGTTGGCCGAAGGGGAATCACGCCGCCGAAACTAGCAGTTCCGGTGCCCGGGCTCCAAATCCGCCGTGCCGGGCGCCGCCTGCCGAATTGGGTCGGCCCTACCCAAAACCGGCCCGCAGTCTCACCTTGTTCGTTTCCGCCGGGCTCCGTTAGCCTGCCGCGTCAGCTCGCCAATCCGCAGTTATCGCTATGAACTCCTCCCACCGCTTCAAGCTGTTCTTCATGATGGTCCTCGAATTCTTCATTTGGGGCGCCTGGTTACCGCTGATCTTCGGCTACTTGCCGAGCCTCGGTTTCTCTCCCGGACAGCAGTCGCTGATCCTGAACGCGTTCCCGGTGGCGTCCATCGTGGGCATGTTCTTCAGCAACCAGTGGGCGGACCGTAAGTTCGCCGCCGAGAAGTTCCTCGCCTTCTCCCATCTCGTGGGCGGCATTGCGATCCTCGGCTGCGGTTTCACGCGTGATTTCACCAGCTTCTTCCTGCTGATGCTCGTGCACTGCCTGCTCTACGTGCCGACCATTTCGATCACCAATTCCATCGCCTTCGCCAACATGAAGGACCCGGCGAAGGAATTTGGCATCGTCCGCATGGGCGGCACCATCGGCTGGATCCTCGCCGCCTGGCCGTTCACCTTCATCTTCGTCAACTGGGAGGCCGTGAATGCCGCCAACCCGGCCGGCTTGGTGAAGTGGCTCGAAGTGGTTTTCAGCAACCCGCTCTCGGGTGATGCCGCCAAGGCCGCCACCAAGTGGACCTTCATCGTGGCCGGCCTGGCCTCGATCGCGCTCGCGGGCTTCAGTTTCCTGCTGCCGCACACTCCGCCCAAGAAAGCCGCGGCCGGCGCGACGGAAAACCTGGCTTGGCTGGAGGCGGTCAAGCTGCTCAAGCACCCGTTCGTGCTCGTGCTCTGGCTGGTCACGTTCGTCGATTCGTTCGTCCACAACTGCTACTTCAACTGGACCGGTGTGTTCCTCGGCACGCCCGTGGCGGATGGCGGCGTGGGCATTGCCGCGCCCTGGATTACGCCGATCATGAGCATCGGGCAGATCGCAGAAATCCTGACCATGTTCGTGCTCGGTGCGACGCTGAAGAAGCTCGGTTGGCGCACCACGATGATCGTCGGCATCCTCGGGCACGCGGCCCGGTTCGCGGTGTATTCCTTCGTGCCGGACAGCGCGGGGGCCATCATCCTCATCCAGGTGCTGCACGGCATCTGCTACGCGTTCTTCTTCGCCACGGTTTACATCTTCGTGGACGCCTACTTCCCGAAGGACATCCGCTCCAGCGCCCAAGGCCTGTTCAACCTCCAGATCCTTGGCATCGGCGCGCTGGTGGCCAATTCCATCTGCCCCTGGCTGATGCAGTCGGTTTACACGGTGAACAAGGTGGTGAACTTCAAGGGCCTGTTCCTCGTGCCGCTGTTCGCGGCATCGGCCGCCGCCGTGGCCTTGGCGCTGTTCTTCCATCCGCCCAAGAGCACCGAGGCGACCGCCGGTCCGGGCAGTGCGCCGGCTCACTGAGCATTGGTGCGATGAATGCCGGCTCTCGAATTGGTGAGGCGGCCAAACGGCCGGCTGGGTATCGTCCCAGCCGGCTTATTGTTTCGCTCCTGGCACTGGTGGTGATCGGGCTGATCGGCTGGTTGGCACCCGCAATTCTTTTGGCGTTGGTTACCCCGCGAACGCCAGTTGCACGGGCCGAAGTTGCAATTGCCGTTTCAGCGTTGAAGGCGTTCCACGTCACCTATGCCAGCTATCCAACGGGTAATCTGGCGCAGGTCTCTGCCACTCTCCGGGGAAGTGATCGCCAAGGGCTCGTCTATCTCAATGTTCCCGGCCGGAGTTTGAATGATGCCGGCGAGTTGGTGGATGCTTGGAAACATCCCCTCCGCATCATCCTCACGAATCCAGCCGGCCCGATTGTGTATTCCGTCGGACCGGATGGCCGGGACGACGGCGGCGAGCCCGGTTCGGATGACCTCGTCGCGCCCTGATCACCAGCGCAGCTCGCCCGATAATTCGGGCATTTTGCCCCGGTTTGCTGGCTTGTTTGGACCATCACGGCTTCCCATCCTGCCCCTGCCGTGAAAATTCTCCCTGCCCTGACTGTCGCTTTCGCCGCCTTGGCCGGTGCCGCCCAGGCGGACGTCGTGCTCGATTGGAACGCCCTGATGATCGACGCGATCCGCGTGGACAACACCGGCCCGACGCTCAGTTCCCGGAACCTCGCCATCCTCCACACCGCGGTTTACGACGCGGTCAATGCCGTGCTCCGCACGCACCAGCCGTATCGTTTCCAACCCGCCGTCGAGCCCGGCACCTCGCCGGAAGCCGCCGCGGCCGCGGCGGCTCATACCGTGGCGTTGGCGCTTTATCCGCCGTTCAAGGCCCGTTCAGATGAACTATTCGAGACCTTCGTCGCCAGCCAACCGCCCACGCCGGGCCTGACCAACGGGCTCGATTTGGGTGTCCAAGTCGCCCAGCTGACATTGGAAAGCCGGCAAAGCGACGGTGCCAACACCCAGGTGCCCTATATCCCCAGCGCCGAGCCCGGCCAATGGCGCCGAACCGCGCCTTTTTTCCGGCCGCCCCTGGACCCCCACTGGCGTTACGTGAAGACCTTCTGCCTCGACGGCCTAGAACCGTTCGTTCCGGGCCCGCCACCTCCGATGGGCAGCGCGGACTACGCCGCCGCCTACAACCAGGTGAAGGCTTTGGGGGTAAGGAACAGCACGGTGCGCACCGCGGAACAAAGCCAGATTGCGGTCTTCTGGTCGGACTTCAGCTACACGGCGATGCCGCCGGGACATTGGCATGAGATCACCTCGACGATCGCCCGGGACCGCGCGTTGCCCCTGGCCGAGACCGCCCGGTTGTTTGCCCTGATCAGCGTGGCCCAGGCCGATTCCGCCATCCTCTGCTGGGAAACCAAGTATCGCTACAACCTATGGCGTCCGATCACGGCGATCCAGCGCGGGGCCGAGGACGGCAACGACGCCACGGAAGCCGATCCGGCCTGGAACCATTTCCTGAACTCGCCGCCGTTTCCCGCTTACACCAGCGGCCACAGCACGTTCAGCAAATCCAGCTCCGTGGTGCTCACCCGTTTCCTCGGCACGGACGCGGTGACTTTTGCCGCCCGGTCCGATTCGTTGCCGGGCGTATTCCGCAACTTCACCAGCCTCGCGGCCTGTGCTGATGAAGTGGGCATGAGCCGGATCTACGGAGGCATCCACTACGCCTTCGACAACGAGGAAGGCAAACGCAGCGGGGCCAAGATCGGGGAATTCGTGATGCGCAATTTCCTGCTCCCGAACGACGCGTTGCCCCTGCTGGTGGTTGAACCGGAACCGATCGCCACTCCTCGCCTGCGGTTGCATGGCCACGTCGGCTCCCAAGTGGTGGTGGAAGCCTCGCCGGACTTGGTGACTTGGTCCGCCGCCTCGACCAACACCGCGGCGGCCGGCGGCGTCACGGTGCCGCTGGACCTCAGCGGCGGAGCGAGGTTCTTCCGCGTGCTGGAACGTTAGGCGGAAAAACAAAAAGAGGACCGGCGATTAAGCCGGCCCTCTGGTGATGAGGTCGTCAGCGCACTCACCCGCACGCTCAGATCGGTGACGGAGCCAACTGGAGTCAGTGGCTGCACTCCATCACCAGCAAGACCTCTCTGCCAACCCTTAGCAGCCACCCATCTTACCTACGCCCTGTGTGATGCAGCGGCGCAGAAATTGTTCAAAAGCATTTTGGGCGACCACCGGGGTTCCTAACGGCTACCGAGCCCCACCGATTCAAAGATCTTCGTCTGCGACCGCTGGGCGAGCATCCGGCCCAGCCCGTGGGAACTAGCTCCGGCCAACGCGTCGCGCAAGGGCTCGGCCTTGCCGGCCCCCGCCACCAATACCCACACCGCGGCCGCCTCGCGCAGCATCGCGTAGCTCAGCGAGACCCGTTGCGGCGGCGGTTTGGGCCCGATCACCGGGAGGTAAACCGCCTGTGATTCGAGCACTTCCAGCGGCGCGCCCGGAAAGAGCGAGGCCACGTGGCCATCCTCGCCCATGCCCAGCAGGACGAGGTCCAGGATGGGGCGGCCGCCGGCGGAAAAAGGGGCGAGTTGGCGAAGCTCGGCGGACACACGGTCCGCGGCGTCGTCCGGATTCAGCTCGCCCCGAACCCTATGTTGCCGCGCCGCCGGCACGCCCAGCGGGTCGAAGAGGCGATCCTTCGCGAGCTTGAAGTTGCTGTCCGCGCTGTCCGGCGGCACGCAGCGTTCGTCGCCCCAGAAGAACTCCACGCCGCGCACGAGGGCGACCTCGGCGGGCGTGGCCAGCTTCACCACCGCGTCGTAAAACGTCCCGGTAATGCGCCCGCCCGCCAACGCCACGGTCGGAGCCCTTCCAGTGCCGGCCAGCGAGGCCAACGAGTCGAGCCAGGCGCGGGCGGCCTGCTGGGCGAGGTCGGAATCGGCGGCGAAGGAGTGAAGTTGAACAGCCATACGTCGAGCCGCGAACTTGGTGGAACCACGCCGGTCGGCAAGGCGAGCTGCTCGTGGGGGAAACACCAGATGCGCTCCACGTCCTGCCCCATCGCTTAGAGAAGCCATGCGCTGGGCTTGCCAGGGGCTAGGGTAGTGGCTGCAGTTGCGTGGTCATGCAGCGTTGCTTCGGGTTTAATAGCCCGGCCCGGGTGCCACTCCGCCCCGCGCCGCGCAAACTCTCATGGCATCTGACCCGGCGTGAGCGTCGCGGTTTCAATCCACGCGTCTCGTGCGCCGGGTCGCTGAGCGTGGGGAGTTCGGCTACGCACCATGTTTGAATTCGCTATTCCGGTAGTCCTTTTGCTCGCAGGAATCATTTGCCTCGCCTACGCGCAATGGATTGGGCCTGCTTTTTGCCGGCTTGGGAAAGCCTTCTGGCGTGTCAGCACATTGGGCCTCACCGATATGCGCTGGTTCTATCCCGAAGAAAAGGCCCCGCGGATATTCCGGAGTCTCGGAGTCGCATTGATTCTCTTCTGCATCCCGTGGGGTATCATGGCTGTCGTCTCGGTGTCCGGCCCCGGCGCCATTGCTGCCATGAGAGAATCTAGAATCTATTTGAGCGACCGCCATGGCTCAGCCGGAAGTTGGCAGCTATCGACTCAGTCGTTGGCATCCAGCGAGGGCGACTATCTCGTGACCTATCGCTACGGAGATCGTTCAGGGGTTTTGCGCGCGACCTGGAGAGGTGATCGGTATGAATTCTCTGAGCAAAGAAGCCACTGAGACGAACTAGGCCGAACAGCGCCTATGAGGGTTGTCAATCTGCCGCGGGATGCGGGCGTTACATTCTCAGGTCCGTTTCCGTTGCGCCTTCCCAGAGCGTTCCTGGTTTCCGGGTCACCAGCCCCTGTTCGGGCATCGGCGAACGAGCCCACCATGTCTTGCCGGACGGCGGGAACGCCGCAGGGGTTGGATGCCCCAGCGAACGAAGGATGCCCGCCGCTGCCTCACCGGGCCTGTCGCCCTCGTCGACCTCGCCCTCCTTCATCCCCGAGCCCTCTCGCTTCACCTGGGCAATGGGAGCTAAACGTCCCGAGCAAACAGCGGAGACCAGAGTGGATACAGGCTGACGACGAAGTTGTGCGCGCACAGTCCCAGAAAGCTCCACGCCAAGCCGCGCTCGTAGCCGTTGGCCTCCCGGCCGGCGATGATCCGGGCCAAGTTGAGCAGCGAATGGAGGGTAAAGAGCGCCGAGGCGACCATGGAATACCGAATGAGCCGGACGAATGCGGAACTCGGATCGGCGTGGGCGAGGACGTAGCTGGTCAGCACTTCGCCGTCTTGCGTTTCTTCCCGATCGTTCCGCGTTGCTGGATCTTGCGGATGGAGTCCGCCGCCGCCGGCACGGTGCACGCGGTGTCGCCAAGGTCCGCCGTCACGGGGCCGATGGCTTCCGCGGTCTGGATGGCGGTCTCCGTCAGGGGTGCCACGTAGCTGCCGACAGCGATGACAAAGGCGTTCATCTGGTAACGCACCGGGTCGGGGGCACCATGGATGGTTTTCCGGACCCCTTGCAGGAGGCGTTTCAGTTCCGCGAGGTCCAGCTCGGGGTCGGGGCGCACCGATACCCAGCTCGCCAAGGTCGCCCAACCGGCCGCGGCCGTGAGCGGCGCGTCGGACGCAATCCACTCCCGACCGAGTTCCCACCCGTGCGGGCTGCCGGCGGCAACCCAAGCCACCGTCGCCCCGCCCAAGCCGCGGCAATAGGCCTGGGCCACCCAGGTGCGCAGATCGTCCGGGGTCATCCGGTCATCGTCGGCGATTAGCCCGGCCAGATACATTGCGTCGTAGTTGCCCGTGGCGTAGAGCTCCAGCGCCAGCCGGTTGTCCTTTTTGTGACGTTTAACGAACGGCTGGAGGTCGCTGATCTTGACGCCGAAACAGGGTTCGCGAACGCCGTGCTTGAAGAGCACCCGTTTGTAGCTGTCGCGACCCAAGGGTAGGAGTTCCTCCAGAAGATCCTGAGCGTTCATGGGAATTGAGTTGGTGCGGAGCGTCGGACTGACGCCGCGGTTTAGCCGAAGCGAATGCCGCCCGGCGAGCAACCGTTTTCCGCCTGCGTTCCCTCGGCCGGGCGCAACGGTTACGGCGCGGGAGTTCGTTGTCCCGGTCAACGGCCGGGGAATGCGCCCCGAACAAGGGACTGCCCCCGGTTGAATTCCCGTCGCATCGTCCCGCTTCGCTCATGCGCTTCCCCCTCCTTACCCGTCTCGGCGTCGTGTGGCTCGCCGGCGCCGCCGTATTCGCGGCCGAATTCACTCCGGCGCCGCAACGGTTCCGGCAGGAAGTCGCCCAACGCTTCACGACGACCAACGGCTTGCCCGCCGCCGACATCCAGTTGCTCGACCTCGCCGCCGACGGACGCCACCGCGTGTTCGCCAGCGCCCGTTGGAACGAGCTGCGCGACGGCGTCTGGGGTCCGCTGGACGCGCTCACACCGAAGTCGGAACGCGAGTTCACGCTGCTGGATGCGCGGGGCAAACCGGTGACGATCCCGCTGCCGGCGAAGTCGGTGAAGCAGTTGGTGCGCACGCCCAAGGGCGTCTGGCTTGTGACGGCAGGTGATCCGTATCTGGTGCAGGACGGCCGGCTCGTTTCGCAGGGGTGGCCCAGCCGATGGACCGTGAACCAGTTGGCCGCCAGTCCGGCGGGCGAGGTGCTGGTCGCATCCAGCGGCGGCCTGTTCCGGCGCGTCGGCGACGGCTGGGTCCGTGAGGACGTCCTCGACGGCTTGGGCCGGGCCTGGGCGGTGAACGACGTGCTGGGCGTGGCGTTTGACAACGCGGGCCGACCCTGGTTCGCCACGAAGGCCGGCGTGGGGTGCAAGACGGCGCAGGGCTGGAAGTTCCATGAAGGGAAGGATGGTTTGCCCTGGAACGACTTCACCGGCCTGGCCGCGGGCGAGGGAGAGGACATGTGGTTTGCCACGCACTTCGGCGCCATCCGTTGGGACGGCCGCGAGTTCCATTACCGGCAGGGGCAACGTTGGCTGCCCCATGACGACGTTCGCGCCATCGCGGTGGACGTCGCCAACCGCGTGTGGTTCGCCACGGCGGGCGGCCTCGGAATGCTGGAGCGGAAGCCAATGACGCTCGCGGAAAAGGCCGAGTTCTATGAGGGCGAAGTCGAGCGTTACGTGAAACGCACGCCGTTCGGCTACACGGCCGAGGCGCCGTTGAAGCGGGTCGCGGACAAATCCACCGCCGCGCCCGACGACTCGGACAACGACGGCCTGTGGACCGCGATGTATGGCGCCGGCGAATGTTTTGCCTACGGCGCGACCAAGGACGCCAAGGCCAAGGAACGCGCGACGAAGGCGTTCGAGGCGCTGCGATTCCTCCAGAAGGTGACCCAGGGCGGGCCGCACGCTCCGCCCAAGGGCTACATCGCCCGGACCATCCGGCCGGTCGAATGGCCCGACCCCAACGTCGGCCGCATCGAAAGAGATCGCGAGGAAGCCAAGCACGACGGGCTCTGGAAGGTGTATGAACCGCGCTGGCCGAAGAGCGCCGACGGGAAATGGTATTGGAAATCTGACACCAGCAGCGACGAGCTGGACGGCCATTTCTTTTTCTTTCCGCTCTACTACGACCTCGTGGCTGAGACGCCCGCGGAGAAGGAGCGTGTCCGCGAAGTCGTCCGCGACCTTGCCGACCATTTGCTGGCCCACGATTTCACGCTCACCGACCACGATGGCAAGCCGACCCGTTGGGGCGTCTATTCGCCCGGCGCGATGAATGGTGATCCCCGCTGGTGGGCCGAGCGCGGCCTGAATGCGCTGAGCATCCTCAGCTACCTGTCCGCCGCCGGCCATGTCACGGGCGACGCGAAATATCACGCCGCCGTGCGCGAGTTGGTCGCAAAGCATGGCTACGGCCAGAACCTGATGTTCCCCAAGGTCCAATATGGCCCGGGCTCGGGGAACCATTCCGACGACGAGATGGCGGTGATGTGCTTTTACAACCTGCTCCGCTACGGCCAGGACCCCGTCTTGCTGAACAGTGTCCGCTACTCCTTCTTCGCCTACTGGGCCAACGAGGCGCCGGAGTTGAATCCGTTTTTCAACTTCGCCTTCGCTGTCCATGGCCGCGGCCAGAAAATCACCAACGTGTGGGGCCAGTTCCCGGTGGAGCCTTGGGCCGGTTGGCATGAGGAATCAATGGCCACGCTCTACGGATTCCCGCTCGACCGCCTCAATTGGGACCACCGGAACTCGCACCGTCTCGACGTCGTCCGGCTACCGCTCCAGAAGTCGAAGGATCTCTACGAGCCCGGCAATGGCGGCCGCGGCCACCGGGTGAACGGCCAGGTGTTGCCGGTCGAGAACCGTCATTTCAACCACTGGAACACCGACCCGTGGGACCTGGACTACGGCGGTTCCGGCAACGTGCTCGGCAGCGGCACCGTGTTCCTGCTGCCCTACTATCTCGGGCTCTACCACGGCTTCATCGAGAAGCCGTAGGCCCGCAACGGACTCCGTTTATCGGCGGCGAACCCGCCGGGTGTCTCCGATGAACGCATTTACGACGTGCCGGATTTCGCGGACCTCGCCGTCCGCCAGCAACACCTCCACGACGTCGAAGCGCCACTTCACCCGCGGGTCGCGTAGTTGGCGTCGGTAGTCCTCGGCGGTCAGCGACAGCGCGCGGCGTTTCCGGGCGTCCACCGCGGCAGCCGGGCGGACCCAGTCCTCGGAGGACCGGGTCTTCACTTCGGCGAACACCAGGCAATCGCCCTCGCGCAGCACGAGGTCGAGCTCACCGTGTTCGGAGCGGAAGTTGGCGGCGAGGAACTTCAGGCCGCGCCGCTCCAGTTCGCGGCGCGCCGCCGCCTCTCCCAGCCGGCCGCGGCGCAGGTGTTCTGGCTCCGGTTTGTGCCCGAAGAACTGCCTGAGTTTGCCCAGCCAGTTCATGTGGGGAAGAGTTCCGGCTCCGGCCGGCGCAGGGGCGCAAAGCTGCGGCGATGGATCGGGCACGGACCGTGTTTCGCGAGCGCGGCCAAGTGGTCCGGCGTGGGATAACCCTTGTGCTGGGCAAAGCCGTATTCCGGCCACCGGACATCCGCGGCTACCATGGCGCGGTCGCGGGTCACCTTGGCCAGCACGCTGGCGGCCGCGATTGAATAGCTGCGGGCATCACCCTTCACCAACGGGGTCTGCGGCACGATCAGTGACTTTACCCGGAGACCGTCCACCAGCGCGTGAGCCGGCCGGGGATGCAGTTGCCGGAGCGCGGCGTTCATCGCGCGGTGGGTGGCCTGGAGGATGTTTACGGCGTCGATCACCGCCGGCTCGGACTCCGCGATCGCGAACTCAATTCCCGCCTGCCTGGTGAGCAGCGCGAAGAACCGTTCCCGCTGGGCTTCGGTCAACTGCTTGGAGTCGTTCAGGTCCGCGAAGTCGGCCGGAATGCCTTCGTTGATCCAGGCGACCGGCAGGATCACCGCGGCCGCGACCACCGGTCCGGCCAACGGCCCGCGGCCCGCCTCGTCCACGCCGGCGAGGCGCAGCGTGCCCTGGGTCAGCAGCTCGCGCTCGAACTGGAATCGGTCGATGACGGTGCGCGCCATGCGGAAGTCTTGGACGGCCACCGCGAACAGGCAACCCAGCAACCGAGCGCACTGAAGGCCGCCGAATCGGCTGCCGGTGATTCAATGCGACTGAAAGGACATCGCCCCCGGCCGTCGCTTCAGCCGGACTGCCGCCGACACTCGTCAATTCGACGGCCCAGGAACTCGCGTTCCGACGCGAGGGCGGCCAAGTCGTGGGCACGCCGGAACTGATCGCCGGCTTCGCGGAAACGGCCCAACTCGGCGAGGAACGTGCCTCGCACCGCCGGAAGCAGGTGGTAACCGTCGAGCCGGTGGCGGGCGGTCAGTTCGTCCAACGCGGTGAGTCCGGCCGCGGGTCCGTGAACCCGGGCCACGGCGACGGCGCGGTTGAGGGCGGTGACCGGCGACGGCTTCAGGGCGAGCAGTTGGTCGTAGAGCCGGAGGATGCGTGCCCAGTCGGTGGCGGCGTCGGAGGTGGCCGTGCTGTGGCAGGCGGCGATGCCGGCTTCGAGATGGTATTCGCCCAACGTGTCGCCGGTGCCGGCGAGGCCCAGATAATGGATCCCGCGCTGGATCATCGCCGGATTCCATTTGGAGCGGTCCTGTTCGCGCAGGAGCAGCAGGTTGCCGGCGTCGTCGGTGCGGGCGGGCAGCCGGGCGGCGTTGAGCAGCATGAGCGCCAGCAGGGCGTGGGTGCGCGGCAATCGCGTGGCCGGATGCCGGGCCAGCAACAGGCCGAGCCGGATGGCTTCGTGGCAGAGCTCGGCGCGCACCAGCCGGTCGCCGGCCGAGGCCTTGTAGCCTTCGTTGAACAGCAGGTAGAGCGTTCCCAGCACGCCGTCGAGTCGCGCGGGAAGTTCCGCCGGGTCGGGCACGGCGAAGGTGAGGCCCAGCTCCCGGATGCGCTGCCGGGCGCGCACGAGGCGTTTGTTGATGGCGGCTTCCGTGCCCAGGAAGGCGGCGGCGATTTCGGCGGGGCTGAAACCGCAGAGCGTGCGCAGCGCCAAGGCGGTCTGGGCCTCCGGCGAAAGTTGCGGATGGAAGCAGACAAACAGCAGTCGCAGCGTGTCGTCCGCAAACGTCCCGGCGACTTCTTCCCCGGCGGGCGCTGGGCCGGCCAGCCAGCGTTCGTGGGCGGCGGCAATGCCGGCTTCCTTGTCCTGCCAGCGCTGTTCGCGGCGGAGTTGGTCCAGCGCGAGGTGTTTGGCGGTCTGCGTCAGCCACGCGGCCGGATTGTCCGGCACGCCGCGGTAGGGCCAGGTTTGCAACGCGCGGACGAGGGCTTCCTGGACGACGTCCTCCGCCAGTTGCAGCCGGTGCACCCCGAGCTGGGCGACCAGCAACGCGACGAGCCGGGCGCTTTCGTGGCGGAACAAATGGTCGGCGATCGGCCCGACCTGCGTGTTGCCGTCGTTCGAGGATGAGGTCATCGCCGCCCCGGCTTACCGTTCCACCAGCTTCAGCCACCTCTTGATCGTCGACTTCAGCGCCCGTTCCTTGGCCCTGACCTCTTTCAGATCATGGAACAGGGCGAGCCGGCGACCATCGGCGTAATCTCCCTCGAGGAAGCCGGACTGGTCATCGACCTTGGCCCCGCTGGGGAACACCAGCCGGATGCAGTTCTGCCGATACAGGTTAAACACAACCAGGTGGCGCCGGTATTCCTTGGGCTTGAACGGCCGCATGTTTCCGATGAAGAGGAACGCCGGGGAATTCCACCAGATGCCCTCGCCGATTTCCTGGTCCACGCTGAGGATGATCTGTCGCAAGGCGACCACCACGTCCATCAGTGGGTGCTTTTGCTTTTTGAGGTAGGCATCCACTTGGTCTGGCTCCGAGGAAATGGCGCTGGCCAAGGCGCTGGTGTCCGCGCGCACCTTTGGGGACCCGACGCGCACAGGCGCAGCCGAATCCAACCCGCCCGCGGTGGTTTGCCGGCGACGGGCCGGTTTCTTTGGCTTGGCCGTCGAATCCGAGGAGTTGGGTGGCTTGGGCATGGTGTCGGGGCGGCGAAGTATGTGGCTCAGACGGCTTGCTGCTTCACCTCCGCCATCGGCCGGCAGAGGTCCGCGACGGGGCGCACTTCGATCTGCGCGCCGTAGGCCAGGATCGGGCAGGCCTGGGCCAGCCGCACCGCTTCGGCCAGGTTGGGCACGGCGAGCAGGAAATAGCCCGCGATGGCTTCCTTGGATTCGGCGAAGGCACCGTCGGTGACCGTCGCGCCGTGGGCGCCGGAAACGAGTTTGCCTTCCTCCATCAGCGGCTGGGCGCCGCGGTGGACCCCGCTCTGCGCGAGGCCGTCGACCCAGGCGTAGAAATCGGTCATCACGCGCTGGAGTTCCGCGGGCGACAGGCCCTGGTTCCAGTGGGTGCCGCGGATGAGCAGGAGGTATTCGTCGGTGGGTTGCTGGGGATTGCCGGGGGACGCGTTCATGGCGGGAGGGGCGTCAGGAGTCATTTCGCCTTGGGGTTCATCTCCCAGAGCGCAAACGTGTTCTTTTCAGTGTCCTGACAGATGGCGAAGTAGCCCATGCCCGGCACGGCAGTCTTGGGTTTGCAGACGCTGCCGCCGAGCTTCACGACCTTGGCCATGAAGCGGGTCACGGAGGGGACCAGCACGTAGTTGGTGATGCTGTGCTGGGGATGCATCCGCTTCATCACCGCGCCGTCGGGCGAGGCGTCGGCGCCGCCGGTGTCGATGTGGCTGTAGTCGTCCATGTGCGGCATTGGGTTCATCTTCCAGCCGAACAGGGCGCCGTAGAACTTCTTGGCCCGGGCCGGGTCGTCGGCCGGAACTTCAAACCAGACGATGCTGGCCGGGGTCGATTTCTTCTTCGGTTTGCTCATAGGCTTCGGGGATTAGGGACAACCAGTTCTTACAATCAGGCGCACGTTTCCGCCATCACGATGACCATCCACATGACGCCAAACCGGTCCGTCACCATCCCGAAGGACGGCGAATAGAACGTCTTGCCCAGCGGCATGATCACCTGCCCGCCGTCGGCCAGCGCGGCGAAGGCGTGTTCGCTGGCGGCAATGTCCTTCACCGTGAGGGTCAGGGCAAAGCCGGAGAAGTTCGGCTGGCCCGAGCATTGTCCGTCCGACGCCATGATCACGGTGTCGCCGATTCGGAACGCGGCGTGCATGACCTTGTCGGGCTGGATCTTCCCGCCGCAGTCCCCGGTGGGTTCGGGGCCGTCCTGATAACGCATCAGGGCGATCACCTCCGCCCCGAGCTTCTCCCGGTAGAAGGCGAGCGCCGCGTCGCAGGCGCCCTCGAAGAAGAGGTAAGGTTGGACGAGGGTGGACGATTTCGGGGCGGTCACGGTGTTTTCCATTTGTTGAGGTGGATGTTCGCAGTGATGACGAACGGGCTGGCGGTTGCAGGACATCGGGACGAACGATTTTCCGTAACGAGGCCCACAGGTCTTTCCAAACCGACCAACGCGGCTTCCGCCGGCGATGGTGTCTCGGAGCCGCGGCGGATGGCGACCGAACCGCCGTCACGCCGGCGCACGTCACCGGTGAACGATCGCGGCAAAGCCGCCGTAGGCCATCTTCTTGAAGTCGAAGAGCGGGTTCTTCGGGTCACACATGGCCGCGAGGCGTGGGTCGGCCATCACCTTGGCGTTCACCTGGTCCCGGTGCTTGCGGGATTTGTAGACGATCCAGGCGAGGATCACGGTTTCGTCCGGCTTGGCCTTGGTCAGGCGGGTGAAGGAGAGCATGCCCTTGCCCTCCAGATCGTCGCCGACGCACTCCCAGTAATCGAGCGCGCCGTATTCCTTCCAGATCTTCCCCGCCTTGCCGGCCATGGCCCGGTAGGCCGCGAGGTTCTTCTTGGGGAGAGGCATGACAAATCCGTCAACGTAGTTGGGCATATGGGTGGAGGATGGAGGTGGTGTTACTGGGAGGAGAAAACCGGATTCGGAGGGAATTTGGAAAACAGGAAAACCGGGAAGAACGGACCGTCCGTGCCGTTTGGTCTTTCTGAATTCCTGCGTTCCAAATTCATCGTCATGCAATCGGAGGTTCAGTGTCAGGCGGTCGCTTTCGGTCCCGGCCATTCCGTGAGGCGGACCGTGGTGGCCCAGTTGCGGAGCGTCACGTCGGTTCCAAGCACACGTTCGAGGTTCAGCTTGTCGAGTAGGTTCTTGGGCACGTCCTTGCGCTGCCAGACGTAGAGCGTGGTGCCGTCCACCACGAACCGATCCGTCGCCATGCTCCGGGCCATCAGGTCGGCGGCGGCGGCGGCCGGCGGGACGCCGCGGAGGAACCCCACATAGACCTGCTCGCAACTCCGGTCCGGCGCGGCAAAGGGACTCCGCGCGACGATGTCCGCCAACTCCGCGAGGCTGCGGACCATCACCGGCACCTCCCAGCCGTAGGCGGTGCGGATCAATTGGCTGAGGTCCGTTTCCAGTTTCCGCGCGTCACGGACGCGGGTCTCGAAATAGACGTTGCCGCTCTGGATGCAAGTCTGCACCCGGCGGTAGCCGGCGGCGGTGAAGTGGCCCCGCAGGGCGGCCATCGGCATCAGCTTCTGGCCGCTGACGTTGATGCCGCGGAGCAGCGCGACGAAGGCGTTGTCGGTAGGCTGGCTCATGTGGGTTTCAGCCGCCGGCCATCGCGCCAACCACGAGGAAGGGTTCCGTGCCGGCGACAATGGCATCCGGCAAAACGGTGTCGGTCGGTTCCAGCGACAGGTCTTCCTTGCAGGCGAAATAGCGGATGAACGGCCGGCGCTTCAAGGTGCCATGATCGCGGATGGTGCCGCGCAACATGGGAAAACGCGCTTCCAAGGCGTCGAGCGTCGCCGCGATCGTCACCGGCTCGGGCACGTCCAAGGCGACCTCTTCGTCCACGCGGGCGAGGTTGCGGAGATGGTAGGGCAGGACGACGCGGATCGGAATTGCGCCGGAAACCTTAGCTGGCTTCGCCAGCAGCTGCGCCCGGAGAAAATCGGCGATATGGTGCTGCCCCGCGTGTTCGGCCCAGCCCAACGGTGTGCCCTGATAGGTGGAATCCTTGAGATCCAGTCGCGCACCGCGGCTGACCAGCAATTCCACCACCTCGCGATGGCCATGAAAGGCGGCATGGTGCAGCGGCGTCGCGCCGGAGTGCATGCCTTCGGGATTGTTCCGGTTGGGATCTTCGCCGGCGTCGAGCAGCAACCGGACGGTCTCTGTGCGGCCCAGCAGGGCACCCAAGGCCAACGCGCGGTGCCGGCTTTCCGGATCAGCCGCGGGCAGCATCCGGCGTGCGTCTTCCAACCGTCCCAAACCTGCCGTCGTTGCCAGATCGTTCACCGGCGCACCCCGCCGGACGAGTGCCTGGGCGGCGTCCTCGTAACCGAAAACGAGGGCGGTCATCAGTGGCGACACCCAGCGGCCTTCGCCCACTCCCTCAACGGAAGCGCCATAATCCAGCAGCGTTTCCGCCAAGGCGACCTGCAACCCGGCGTTGGCCGGATGACAGCTCGAAACCAGCAGGCTCATGGTCGTGCATTGGCCTCCATACAGGTTCGCCAAAGCGTCCACCTCTGCCCCGGCGCGCAGCAACGTCTTCGCAACCTCGACCGCGTTCGCCGGCGTGCGCTGGCGGTAACCTTCCACGCCGTTGGCGGCCACGTAGTGAAGCAGCGTCGCGCCATGAACTGGCGGATCGAAATGCATCACCCGCCGTGATCGGGCACGCACCAACTCCGGATCGGCGCGCAGCAAGCTCTCCAGCGTGGGCAGGTCGCCCGCGACGACGGCTTCCACTGCGGCCTCAAAGCGATGCACCGGCGAATCCTTCTGACTGACTGCGGCAACATGTTCCGCCAGAGCCGCCCAATCCCGGAAGTCGTAGCGTCGGGCGAGTGCCATGCGGGCGTCGTTCACGTCGAGCGGGGTGGCGGCGACCGCGGCGTCGGAAAGATCCTTGGGAAGCCAGGGAACGTCGGGTCTGAGGAAGCGTGGAAGACGGTGCTTGAAGCAACTCACCGCGTCGGGATCGCCCGCGCGGAACGCAGCCAGAAGCGAATCGGCCTGCTGCTCGTAACGCTCCAGCGGCGCGTCGAAGGGGAGCGGTTCGGGCTTCATCGCGAAAGATGCGTTAAGTCAACGGCTGTGCTTGCCGAAGGAATCTGCCGGCGCTGCGGAGGCCGTGGCACACCGTCAAACGCGCCAGCGTTTTGGAGTGCGGCGGCGCAGCGCAGCGGAGCTGCCGCTTTTGGCGGGGAGCAGCATTTGAGAACGACATCGGGGTTGTTCGTATGCGCGTCCGGCAGGCGAAAGCGGTGGCCAGCCACCGCACTCCAAGACGCTCCGCAACTCCGTGAGCCGGGGTGCATCCGCCCGTTTTGGTGCTGACACGCAAAGGCTCGGACCATGGCGCATCAAGGCTGGCCGGGCTGCCAGGTTCCGTCGGCGGTGCCGTCGGGGCTGGCGAGGACGACGGTGTAATCGTCGGGATCGCGCAGCCAGATTTCCCAATGGTTTGGGCCGCCGTCGCAGTCAGGCGGATTGCGATGGCGAGGCAAGACAATGGGAGCCTGCAACTCGGCGGCGCGGGCAACCGCCGCGTCGAAGTCCGTGACCTCAAACCACAGCAGCACGCCGTTGCCATGCGCCAGCTTTGGATCACCGATGGGGCCGTGATGGTGCTCCACGTCCCAGCGGTGCAGTTGCAGGACCAGCCGGCCGCCCGAGACGAGCCGCTCGTAGTTCGGACCGCCGTGGTCGCTGCGGCAGCCGAGCAGGCGCTGATACCAGCGGCTGCTGGCTTCCACGTCGGCTACGCAGATGAGGGGTTGGGGATTGACCGAACAGTTCATTTGGAAATCTCCGCTTGGAGCTCTTTCAGGAAGTCTGCTGAAGCATCTGAACTGAATCGCGCCGCTGAGTAATCCCCCACCAATGCACCCGAGGACAGTCTGTCCTTCCACCATTCATCTACAAACCCCGGAGCATATCCCTTTAGCCCGAAGGCATCCTCATCTTCGGACCACCAGTCGTAGATGATCTTTGCAAGCTCAGTGCGCGGCGTCGGCTTTTCAGTGTTTCGAGCAATCTCGTTGATCCAAAACATCAAATCCAAGAGCAGGCGGGATAGACTATCGTCATGCACAGAGAAGTGACCCTTGGCGTCAAACAACTTCAGGCTGAGTGAGCGGCACCATGCAGCAACCTCTGGATGCTGCTTTGCGACGATCCGAATCTGTGCTGCGAGTCGTGAAGGGAATTCGCCCGCCTCAATCCTTCGCCGATCCCGCAGCTTCTCGGCACGCTCACGCGCTTCATTTTCCTCGACGGAAACCACCCTGAGCAACAGGTCCAGGAAGCTGTCGGCCAGGACTCGGTGCTGGGTGATATCGTTGTCCTGAGATTCGTGGTCGATGAATCGCACAAGGCCTTCGGTGGATTCCAGATCAATGGCGAAGCTGTTGCCAAATGCGTCATCAGCAATCGGGAGAAGATTCGCAGGAAGTAACCAGTCCAATTCCGTAGGAGCCTTCAATTCCTGGAACTCGGGCACATCACCTTCGTCAGGAGCCAGCATCAGGAAGCTTCTGACGCTTTCACCGTGCTGGTAAGGAATATCTTCCCTGTCATCGCGTCCTTTGACGATGCCAACGACCGGATCACCACCATTATACTTCAAGAGAAACTCCCGATAATCAGATGGAAGCCTGTAGCCGAGCCTGCCTTCGAACCTGGCTACACATGTCTCCGAAACCATGGGGCCACGGCTTCCCAAGACCACAGGCGTCTTGCGGTTCTGAATCTCCACTTGGTTCATGATCGTCGGTGCCGATCTGTTGTTGCCTTGGTTGGCTTCACGCCAGCGTCTGCACCTCCACCGACAGCACCGGCGGCAGATGGCTCGCGATGGTCTGCCAGGTGTCGCCGCCGTCGGGCGAGCAATAGACCTGGCCGCCGGTCGTGCCGAAATAGACGCCGCAGGTGTCGAGCGTGTCCACGGCCATGGCGTCGCGCAGGACGTTCACGTAGCAGTCCTGCTGCGGCAGGCCCTTGGTGAGCGGTTCCCATTCGTTGCCGCCCGACTTGCTGCGATAGACGCGCAGCTTGCCGTCGGGCGGGTAGTGCAGCGAGTCGCTGGTGATGGGCACGACGTAGATCGTCTCGGGTTCGTGCGCGTGGACGTCAATCGGGAAGCCGAAGTCGGTGGGCAGGTTGCCGCTGACCTCGCTCCACTGGTCGCCGGCGTTGTCGCTGCGCATGATGTCCCAGTGCTTCTGCATGTAGAGCACGTCGGGCCGCGACGGATGCAGCGCGATGCGGTGGACGCAGTGGCCGACCTCGGCGTCGGGATCGGGCAGCTCGTATTGGGACTTCAGACCGTGGTTGATCGGCTTCCAGGTCAGCCCGCCGTCGTCGGTGCGGAAGGCGCCGGCCGCCGAGATGGCGACGTAGATGCGCCGCGGATTCTGGGGATCAATGATGATGGTGTGGACGGCCATGCCGCCGGCGCCGGGCTGCCACAGGGCGCCCTTTGTGCCGCGCAGACCGGCAAATTCCTGCCACGACTTGCCGCCGTCGCGGGAATGGAACAGCGCGGCGTCCTCGGCGCCGGCATACACGAGGTCGGGATCGGTGAGCGAGGGTTCGAGGTGCCAGATGCGCTTGAACTCCCAGGGATGCTGGGTGCCGTCATACCACTTGTGCGTGCCCACGGTGCCTTCATAGCGGAACTCGTTGCTCTTCCCGTTCGGCATGCCGTCGGGGCCCATGAGGTCCTCGGGTTTGGTGCCGGGCGGGTTCCAGGTTTTGCCGCCGTCGTCGGAGCGCTGGATGATCTGCCCGAACCAGCCGCTCGACTGCGAGGCGAAGAGGCGGTTGGGGTCCAGGGCGGAGCCCTTGAGGTGGTAGATTTCCCAGCCGGCGAAATGCGGACCGGTGATCTGCCAATTCCGGCGCTGGCCGTCGGCGGTGAGAATGAAGGCACCCTTCTTGGTGCCGACGAGGACGCGGACGCTGCTCATGGAGTTTCCTTTCTAGGGGAGTGGTTGGCGGTCTTGAAATGGTTGGCGCTACTTGCCCGGTTTGACCAGTGCTCGCAAGGCGTCTTTGCCGATCCAGCGGCGGGTTGGGTCGTCGGAGGCGGCGAGCTTTTGCGCGAGCTGGACGGAGGCGTCCTTGAGCGCGGCCCGGCGGGTGCCGATGGCGCGCAGGGCCCAGCTCACGGCCTTCTTCACGAAGTTGCGGGCGTCTCCGGCCGCGGCGTCGATCCAGGCGAGACCCCGTCGGAAGGCCGCTTCATCAACGGTCCTGTCGTGCAGCGCCAAGCAGGCCAGCAGGGCGAAGGCGGCCCGCTTCTGGAACTCTTCCGTTCGCCCGGCCCACTCCTCGACCTTGGCGAGGGCATGCGGGGTTTGGTCAAACAGCTTGAAGCAAACCGTGTCGCAGATGGCCCAGTTGTCGAAGCCGCCACACCAGCGGTCCATGAGCCCGGGTGTGACGCGCGACGGCTCGGCGATGAGCGCGGCGACGGTGCGGGCCTCGTAGTTGCCGGTGGCCCACAGCGTCTCGGCCAAGGCGTGATTGCGCCCCAACTTCTTGGCGAGCGCCTGCATCGCGGCCATCGGCACACCGAAGGCGTCCTTCGCCACGATCCCGTAGCGCGGCTCCATCTCGGCGCGGAATTTGGGCTGACCGAGCTGCTTCAGTTTGGCCAACACGGCCGTCACGTCGGTGCCGGGCGCGGGCTTGGCGGTGGGCGTGGTCTTCTTCGCCGTCTTCGTGGACGCACCACCCTTCTGGACCTTGGCGGCGTTCTCGGCAACCCGGGCCTTCACCAGTTCCTTTACCAGCGTCAACGGCAGCGGCTTGGCGACCGTGAAGCGGATCGTGCCCTTGCTGACCTCGAAGCCCTTGAGCGCATCCTGAAATTCCGCCTGCGTCTTCGGGCTCGCGGCGTAGAGCGCACAGTGGTTTTCCCAGGCGCCGAAATAGACCAGCGGCCGGCCGCCGTGTTTGAACCCGGCGAGGCCGTAGCCGATGTATTCCTCCGCTCCCGGGGCGGCCGCGTGAATGGCCCGCCGGAGCTTTTCGAGGACGGTCCGCTGGGCCGGCGCAACGTCGGCCAGATACTCGTCGATCGTCGTGGGTTTGGCCTTGGCGGGGTTCATGGCAGGGGTGGTTAGCTTGCTTCGGCGGCGGCCTTCAGTCCGGCGACGTCCAGCTTCACCATCTGCATCATCGCCTGCATGACCCGCTCGCCTTGGGCGGGATCGGGGCTGCCCATCAGTTCGCCGAGCGCGGTGGGCACGATCTGCCAGGAGAGCCCGAACTGATCCTTGAGCCAGCCGCATTGCTGGACGGAACCGCCAGCCGAGAGCTTGTCCCAGAAGTAGTCCACTTCCGCCTGCGTCTCGCAGCTCACGAAGAACGAGACGGCCTCGGTGAACTTGAAGTGCGGACCGCCGTTCAACGCCATGAATTCCAGGCCGGCCAAGCGGAAGTTCACGATCATCGGCGAGACGCTGGTCACCTCGGAGTCGGGAAAGATCGAGGCGTAGAACCGCGCCGCGGCCTCGGCTTGGCCGTCGAACCAGAGAAACGGGGTGATCTTCTGCCCAGTGGAGATCCGCGGGGGCCGCGCGAGAAAATCATCCAGCTGCTCGAACGACCCGCTCCAACCGCCCGCCATGCCTTCGCGGGCGTCGTCGAAGGTCTTGATCTCGGCCGTGCTGGCATTGAGCGGAATCCATTCGACGGTGACGGTGGTCTGTTCGCCGACCGCGGCAAAGGTCACGGTGGTCAACATTTCGGCCGGCCAGGGCGCGGGGAACGGCGGCGGCACAATCTCGCCGGCGGGATTGGAGAAGGAGTTGACCCAGACCAGCTTCTCATGGGGCACGATCTCGCGGTAGGCGCACCGGCCCCAGTTGTCGGGTCCGTCCCCTGACCGCATGCGGTAGAGGAACAGGCCGCCCGGCCGGAAATCGCGCGTCACGGCCACGCACGTGACTCCCTTCGGGCCGAACCATTGCTCGAACTGGCTGAGGTCGGTCCAGGCACGCCAGACGCGGGCGAGCGGGGCCGTGAACGTGCGCTGGATGGTAAACGGGGCGACGACTGAATTCATGGAGGGCGCGGAATGGGGAACTGGGGACCGAGCGGTGGGTTCGCGATCGGGCGACGCCCGGTTTCAGCCGATCAGGCCGGCGAACCGTTTGCGTTCAACCCAGAGCAGGTAAAGCGGCAGGGCGACGATCAGCAGGAGGGGCGGGGAGAGCAGCCCCTCGCCCTTCATGACGAACGCGTGGTAGGCGAGGATGTTCAGGACGATGGGCCCGAGCACCAGCAGGCCGAGGTTCCGCGTCTTGGGCACCGCGACCAGGATACCGCCGAGAACTTCCAGGACCTTCACGAAAGTCATGTAACCGGTGGGCATGAAGGCCGCCATGAAGTGGGCCGCCGGGGACCCTTCCGGCAGCGACGGCATCGGCGCGAGCTTCAGGAGCGAGACGGCACCGGAGGCGGCGAAGAGCAAGCCGAGCAGGGCGCCGGCGATGGTGGGCAGGTATTTCATGGGCGGAGGGGCGGGGCGTGATGTGGTTGGAGTTCCCGGGCAGGCAATCAGGGACACGACGAACGGGGAACCGGAAAAAGGACAGGGGGAGGAAACTGCGCGAATCCGTCGCGCCCGTTCATCGGGTTCAGAATCCCGCCGGCCTTCCCGGCCCGAAATACGGCTTCGCGCCGAGCTCGCGGCCGTAGGTGTGCTCGACGGTGAGCAGTTGCGGGTCGGTCACGGTCGGCGCGGCGATGAAACCGTGGTAGCGGCCGAGCCAGTAGGCGAGCAGCCAGCCGCTGGGTTCGACCACGTCGTTGCCGCCCGCGCCGCCGTCGGCCTGCATGAGCCAGTGGTCGAGCCGGAGCGGTTCGGTCTCGCGGGGCGGGAACGTCTTCGTGCCGCCCTTGAGCGCGACGTAACCGGGCGGCGTGCGGAGGTCGGCGCGGTGGGAGTTCTGGTAGGACCACACGCGCAGGTCCAGCGGCCAGCCACGAAGGTGTTCGATGGCGAGGGCGGGTTCGCAGTCGTGGCCGGTCAGGGTGCCGTAGAGGAAGTTGAACCAGGCGTTCTGTTCCACGCGGACGACTTCATGGCTGCGTTCGTAGCCGCGGCGGTAGAGGGCGCGGAGTTCCGGATCCTGCTCGTAGCGGAGGAGATTCCAGTAACTCCAGAACGCGAGTTCATCGAGGAAGTGCAGGACGCTGTCGGGGGGGAAGGTGTTCCGGGCGCGGAGCGTGTAGCCGGGATAACCGAGCGCCACGAGTTCGCGGTAGGCGGCGGCGAACTTGGGTTCGCCGGTGAACACTTCGGCCGTCTTGATGAACGAGAGCAGTTCGACGGCCTGGAGCCCGCGGTCGTATTTGCCCTCGTCGGTCAGAAAGTAATCCGGATCCCAGCGGCCCCAGCGCGTGGGTTTGCCATCGAGGTCCACGAGCTGCCACTTGTGCTCAATGAGATGGGTGGCGACGCGGGCAAGGTGGGTCTTGGCCTGCGCGACTTCGTCGCCCTCCGCGACGAGTTCGAGGAACAGGCTGAACGAGTAGAACAGCGAGCACAGTTCGTCGCTCGACGTGTCGCCCTTCCACTCAAACTTCCCGTCGGCGGTGTCATGCCATTCGGCGGCGTAGTTGCCCGAGCCGTGTCCGGCCTGATGGCCGCGCTCGCCCTTGGCCCAGACGGAACGGGCCGGGAAACCGGGAATGCCGGTCATCGCCTCCAGCCAGCGGAGGGCATGGAAGGTGTTGGTCGCCTCGCGCCGGGCTGCGGGGTCCTTGGTCACGGCGTAGCGGTAGCATTGGGCGGCGAGGTAGTTGCCGGTGTAACCGCCGTCGTTGTCGCTAACCTCGCGGACGAATTCCTTCGTCGGTGCGTCCCACTCCAGCTTGTGCACGAAGCCGAGGCGCTTCTGGCCCCATTCCTCCAGGTGCCGCTCGAAGTAAGCGGCCTTCTTGGCGAGCGTGTAGGGCTCGTAGTCGACGGCCGCGAGTCCGCGGTCGGTGGCCAGATAGACGGAACGGCCATTCGCGGCGATGGCGTTGACGCGGTCACCTGGCAGCCAACGTTGGCCGGCGAAATACTGGAAGGCTCCATCCGCGTGTCGGATGGCGCCGTGGGTGGTGCCGATCCAAAGGTCGTTGGTGAAACCAGCGGCGAGGCAGAGCGTATCCTCGAACGGCAGGCCCTGTTCCCCGCGGAGTTGGGTGAGCGACATGCCGCGCAGCACGCCGAGACCTCGGTCGGTGGCGAGATACAGCGCGGAACCGAGGCTGAGCGCGTCACGGGTGTTCGGTGACGGCAGCGTGCCCCAATCCCAGTTCAGGTCGGCCGGCCAGGTGTAGGCATCCACGCCGCCGAACGCGCCGAATGCATACGGCGTGAGCCGGCCCGGGCCGTGGACGTAGAGTGTATCGTTGTGCGGAACGAGGCGCGTGAGGCCGAAGCGTGCCTTGTTCGTGGAGAGCAGTTCCAGGGCGTCGCCCCGCACGCGCCAGAGCTGGTTGCCGACGGCGGCCAGCACGTCGCCGCGAAACTCGACGACATCCGTCACCGCGGCCGGAGAAACCGCTTTCCAAGCCGTGCCGTCGCGCCGATGCAAGCCGGCCGGCGTAAGCGCCCAGAGTTTGCCGGCGGTGACGACGAGACGGCGGACCGGGAAGGTCAACCCGCCGTCCGCGACCAACGCTTCGCCTTGGAGTTGGAAGACGCCCTTGGCCGTGCCGAGAAATACTTCGCCCCCGAGCGTCGCCACGGCGGTCAGCGGTTCCGGATGCGTCCATGCGCGGCCGACTTCCTGGAGAAACGGCGTGTCGGGCAAGGGCTGCGGGGCTCGGAACGTGCGTGGCAGCTCGGCGTGCAACCACGGGCCGAACAGCCCGGCCGCCAGCATTAGCCCACCGGTCCGGGCAAACAGGGAACGCATCATGCGTCCGGATTGGACGCCGAGCCGGCCCGGCGAGCGCAAGCCCGCATTCCGGGGGCGCGCCGGGAGCCGTTACTTCAGCTGCTTCGGGTCGAGGACCACGTGCTTGATGCGCTCGCGTTTCCACGTGTAGGTCACGTGGATGTTGCCGGCCTTGTCCTGGATCACGGCGGGGTAGCTGAATTCGCCCTCACCCTTCTCCAGCGTGAGCACGTTCTTCCAGGCGCGGCCGTCGGCGGACAGGCCCACCGCGAGTTCGCCGCGGCCTTGGGAAATCGGGTTGTAAATCAGCACCCCGCGGCCGTCCTGCAGCACCACGCCGTCGATCCCGCTGTTGGGATTCGGCAGGTCGGTCCGGTGCGGGCGGCTCCATGTCTGGCCGTAATTGGCGCTCTCGGCGTCGTAGATCAGGCCTTCCTTGGTGCGGCAGAGCATCTGGATGCGGCCGCCTTCCCACGCCAGCAGGGTGGGCTGGATCGCGCCGACTTCCATCGCGTCGTGCAGGGCGGCAGTGCGTTGCCACGGTCCGGTGAGCGGATTGCGGGTCCACTCCATGTGCACGCGCCAACCTTGGTCCTCGGAGCTGGAGCCGCACAGGATCGTGCCATTGGGCAGTTCGAGGGCCTTGTTGCGCACGGGGCCGAAGATGTCCTTGGGCAGGCGGACGCTCTTCTGGCTCCAATTGACGCCGCCGTCCTCGGACTTGAGCACGCGGCCCCACCAGTTGCGGGGGCTGGGACCGACCTTGAAAAACAGGTAGAGCGGGCCATTCCGCGGCTGGAACAGCACCGGGTTCCAAGTCGGGTAAACCTGCCGACCGTCCTCATCGCCCTGGGCCAACAGGGCCGGCCGGAGCCATTGACCATCCACTTGCCGGGAAAACCAGATGCCGACATCGGCCGCGCCCTCGCGGGTGCCGCCGAACCACGCGGCGCTGAGTCCGGCCTTGGCCTCGACGATCGTGGAGGCGTGGGCCGAGGGGGTGGGCGGCGCGTCGGCGATGAAGCCGGACGAGGTGATCTGGGCCATGATCGGCAGGGCGGTCAAACCGAGGGCAAGGAGGCGGGAAAGTTTCATGGACGGAGCGGGCATGTTTGCGACTGCCGCTGTGTCGTCGCTCGCGCGCCCTCGCACAAGCGGAAATCAATCCCTGCCGGAACCGGAACGCCCTTTGCAGCCGGGGGCAATGCTGGCAGAACCGCCCGCGGCATGGCCCATCCACCGCCGGACATCCCCGACTTCGAACTGCTCCGCCCCATCGGCAGCGGCAGTTACGGCGAAGTCTGGCTGGCCCGGTCGATGACCGGCGTCTGGCGCGCCCTCAAGATCGTGCGGCGGGACGGCTTCGCCGATGACCGGCCGTTCGCGCGCGAGTTGGCCGGGATCACCCGGTTCCAGCAGTCGGTCCTGGGCGAGACCCGGCAGTTGGCGCTGCTCCACGTCGGGCAATTGGGCGAAGGCGCGTTCTATTACGTCATGGAACTGGCCGACGACGTCGGGGGCGGTTCCGAGGTCGATCCTATGACCTACGTGCCGCTGACGCTGAAGGAGCTGTTCCGCCGGCGCGGTCCCCTGCCCGCGGCGGAGGCGCTCCGGATCGGGACCGAGCTCACGCGGGCCCTCGTTGGCCTGCACGCCCGCGGGCTCGTCCACCGCGACATCAAGCCGTCCAACATCATCTTCGTGCAGGGCGTGCCGAAGCTCGCCGACGTTGGGCTGGTCTCCTCCGCGGAGCACACCATCACGTCGGTTGGCACCCCGGCTTACCTGCCGCCGGAAGGCGCGGGCACGCCGCGCGGCGATCTTTACAGCCTCGGCCGGGTGCTCTTCGAACTCGCCACCGGCCTGCCGCAGACCGAGTTCCCGCGCCTGCCCGCCGACTTGGCCACGCGCCCGGACAAGGCGCTTGTGCTCGAGCTCAACGAAGTCTTCGTGCGGGCGGCGGATGGCAATCCCGAGCGCCGCCAGCCGGACGCCGCCACGGTCCTTGAGGAATTGCGGCTCATCCAGGCCGGGCGCTCGCTGAAGGAACTGGCCGCGCTGCGCCGGCGGGTTGCGCGGCTGGCACGCGGCAGCCTCGTCGTCGCGGGAATCGCGGCGGTGTTGGTGGCGGGTTTCGCCCTGTGGGCGCGGCAGGAGGAACAGTCCCGCCGGGAACTGGCCGAACGCGAGGAACGCCAGGCCCGCTACGCTTCGGACCTACGGACCGCGGTGAACGCGCTCGCCGTGGACGATTTCCGTGGTGGTCTCGCGGCGCTGCACCGGCAGGAACCGACGCCGGGCGGACCGGATCTGCGCGGGCCGGAATGGCATTTCCTGCGGCACGAATTCGCCGACCCGGCGGAGGCGGTCTTCCCCGGGCCGGTTTCCCAGATCGGCGGGTTGGCGGTGAACGCCGCGGGCACCGAATGGGTGGGGACCCACTACGATCACACCGCCCGTTGGCTGCGGCTCGATGGCACCGAACGCGCCCGGCTGACCAACGCGGTGGAGGCGGGCCGCTTCACGAGCGATGGATCGGCGCACGTCCTGCGGACCCGTGACCACGTCCTGCAACGCTGGTTCCCCGACGGCCGGGTGGAAGTCCTGCCGTTGCGCGGTGAAATCGCCGACGGACCGCCCGCGGACCGCTTCGCCGTGTTCGACGGTTCCGCGACGAGCGGCTGGACAGTCCGGCTGTGGGACGAAGCGGCACGGCAGGTGACCGCGACGTGGACCGCCGGGCCGGAGTTCCTCGGCTGGGAACTCTACCAGGCAACGTCCGAGGCGGCGGGCCGGGAAGTGGCGGCGGTCTGGCACCGGGGCGAAGGCGGCGGGCGCGTTTACCGGGTCACGTGTTGGGCGCCGTTGGACGCAACCGCACCGTGGATTTGGGAACGGGTGCCGCCGACCTACGTGCCGCGCCTGAGTCCGGCCGGCGACTTGTTCGCGTTCACCGACCGGCTGGGCTCGGTGCTCGTGCTGACCAACCGCACCACGAACGTCGCCGCCCGCCTCACCGGCCACCTCGCGACCGTGCAGGATCATCACTTTTCCCCGGACCAACGCTGGCTGGCGAGTGCCGGCAGCGACCAGACGATCCGCGTTTGGGACTGGGCTTCGGGTCGCGAACTGCACCGGCTCAAGGGCGGCACGTCGCCATGGCTGAAGGTGGCCTGGCTGCCCGACGGGCAACGCCTGCTTGCCGGCGCAGAAGACGGTTCGGTCCGGCTTTTCCGGCTGCCGGACCCGGCGCCACCCCTGGCCTGGGGCGACGAAAGTTTCGGCGATGCGCTGCCCGCGACCGACAGCCGGCGCGTGTTCGTGACCGGCCAGGGCGGCGACGTGGAGGTGCGGGCGTTGGATTCCCTCGCGGTCCGGGGGCGTTTTCCGGGGGTGTTCCATCCGTTGGCGAATCCCGCGCCCGACGTCGTGGTCGGCCTCGGCCGGGCATTTGAACTATTGCGTCAGGCCGCCGGCGGACCGGCCGAAGTCATCGCCCCCAACCTTTGGCCTGCGGAGCGCGGACGGCCGGGCGCGTGGACGGCGAACCGGGCCCAGACGCGGGTCAGCCTGGCCGGCGCGGGCGGCGTGCTGGCCTTCGACCTCACCGCCGGCCGGCGCCTGTGGGAAAGCACCAACGTCCCGTCGATGCTCTACGCCGTGGCATTTTCGCCCGACGACCAATGGCATGCCGCCGCGGGCGTGGATGGCGAAATCACCGTGCGGACGGCCCAGGACGGTGCGATTCGGACCCGGCTGCCGGGCACCGAAGGCATCACGGCGTTGGCCTTCGGCGCGGACAGCCGATGGCTCTTCGCCGGCGGGCAGGACGGTTCCATCGCAGTGTGGGACTGGGTCGCCGGACGGCGCCTCGCCACCTTCCCGGCCCACAGCAGGTTTGTTTATGGCCTATGCGTGACGGCGGACGGGCAGCGGCTGATCAGCGCGGGCGCGGACGGCCAGCTCGTGTTCTGGTCGTTGGCCGACTTCCGCCGGCTGGTCGAATGGAGTTTCCTGGAAACGCCCGCGACCGGCGGCGAACAGGGTGTGGCCGCGCTGCGCCTGTCGCCCGACGAACGGTCGCTGGTGCTGCTCCGTCAGGACGGCCGGCTGCGCGTCTGGCGCCAAGATTGAACCCAACCCGCCTGGGCTCGCGCCGATGCCCCTCACCCTGTCGCCAGCTTCCGCTTCCTCCTCGGGAACCGGAACAGGGTGAGGGGACTTTTCCCCCACGAATCAAATCTGCCCGCGGGCGGTGACCTCAGCGCGGGGCCGCCCGGCATCGGTTTCCGCCGGCGGGCGCCGGGCGGATGCAAAAAAGAAAGCGCCGCGACAGCTTTGGGAACCGTCGCGGCGAGCCACCGTGTTGGTTCGCGGCCGCTCAGCCCGGTGGCTTGGGGGGCTGGTAAGGCGGACCGCCGTGGTCGCCATTTTGGGTTAGGCAGACACAGGGTTCAGAATCGGTGTTCTCAAAGGAGTAGGGGCCTTGCCCCGCGGGAATGACCAGCTTGCCGCCGGCGGCGAGCTGACGTTGGGAACCGTCGGGTTTGGTGACGGTGACCGCACCGAACTTGACGGTGAGCTGCAGGTTGACCGCCGGCTTGCCCAGTTGGCTGGCGCCGCGCGCGAAGACCACGACGGCCCGGTAATCGGGACCGTTGGTCTGGGTGTAGACCAGGGCGTAATTCTTGCCCTTGATGACTTTGAGGATGCTCATGTGACGGGAGGAGTTACGGGAATGAACGGCGGGGGCACCGGTCCGCGGCAGCCCAGCGCGGCGAAGACGCGGCGCAGGTCGTTGGCCCGGCGCCAGCGTTCGGTCGCCGGCCCGAAGTCGGCGGTGAAATTGCCTAGGCCACCGTAAAGGCCGAGGGCACGGCAGTTGTCCGCGGTGCAGACCAGTTTGCCGCTGTCGCTGACGACGCCGAAATCGGTGCCGCGGGCCGGCTTGATCAGGTAGTCGGCGAACACGGGTGGCACGCTGGGGTCGTCCTCGGCGTCGCGGTATTGGACCGACAGCCCGATGAGTTCCCCGACCTGCGGGCCGGACTGCGCCCCGACCCCGCCCACCTGGCGGCCAAGGATCGCGGCGAGCGGGGTGTCGGGTTGCAGGCCGATGGCCGGCCAGACCGGAGCAATGCCCGGCATCCCCACCACGGCGTTCTCCGGTTGCAGCGCCTTCGCGGTGAGTTCCACGAGGGCGGCATCCAGCTCGAACCGGGCGCCGACTTCGGCCAGTTGCGGACAGTCCGCGGCAAATTCCCCGCCGAGATAGCTGGCCAGCGTTTCGTCCTCGGCCGGGGAGCACGCGCGGACGACCTTGCCCCAGATTTTCGCCGGCTTGCCGGCGGACTTCATCCGGGCGCCCGCCGCGCCGGCGACGTGGGCGGCCGTAAGGGCGAGGCGTCGGCCGGATTCCTCCCAGGCACACGCAATGGTGCCGGACAATTGGCCCGTAATCCCTTCGCCGCTGAGCAGGCGACCGTCCCGCGCGGGTTGGCCGTCGAGCCAGCGCGCCGCCGCGGCCGGCTTGGGGGCTGGTTGACGGCGCACCACCAGCGCATCGGTCCAGCACCAAAGCGGCTGGCCGTCCCACGGCGTTGCCGGCGCAAACAGCATCAGGCCCGGGCCGCCGAGGGCGGTTTCGGCATTCGCCCGGTCCCGGTCCGGCGGCATGAGCACGACCACGGCCGGCTTGGTGCGGTCCACCCGGCGGGCCTCGCCATCCCAGCGGAAGCCGAGGAAGCAGCCGCAACTGCCGTTCAGCCGGTCGATGTGCGGCCAGAAACATGCCCGGAGCCAGAAGAGGTCCCGGTAGGTGCGCGCCATCCGTTCGGGATGGCGACGGCGAAGCCGGCTGGCTTCGGCCGCGGTTTCCGGGATGAACGCGCCGGCGGTCACCCCATTTCCTCCGTGAGCCGCGCCACCTCGGCCTTGAGCTGGCGGGTGAGCCGGTGGGTGACGACGTAAACGGTGACCGGGTTCATGCCCAGTTCGAGCGCGATCCTGGGCACGGACCAGTCCTGGCGGAAGTAGAGGTCGAAGACCTGGAAATGCCGGGCGGAGGCGGTCTCCTGAAGCCGACGCAGCGCCTCGTTCAAGACATGCTGGCGCCATTCCTCGTTCCAGATGCGCTCGAACTCCGGCTCGGATGGCAGCCGTTCCGCCGGTGCGGTGCCGGTGGCACTGGCCTCGGCGGCGGGGATGCTCCGGTGGCGTTCCCGCAACTTGTCGGCGATCCGCCAGCGCGCCTGGCCCAGCAACCAGCTGCGGAACGAGCCCTTCGCCTTGTCCGGATCGAACTGCGGCAGGAGCGTCGTCAGCCGCGTGAAAACATCCTGCACCGCTTCCTCGGCCTCCGTGGGGTTGAGCCCGGTGCGCAACGCCAGCGCGAGGACCAGCGGCCGGTAGGTGGCGTGGAATTCGTCCCAACTGTCGGAATCCAGGCGCGCCACCCGGCGGAGCAAGCTGGAACGGGTGCGCAGGGAATCGTCGGGCGGATTGGGCGAGGCGGCCATGCCGCAATTGAGCCGGGACGCCGGGGCCCGGCTCAAGCCCAAGCGGAAAATCCCCAGCCGGCCCGGACGGCGAAGGGCCAATCCGGTCCAGGCAGACGGCAAGGGGGCTTTGCGGCGCATGCGGACGATTTTCGGGCCGACCCGGAACACACCCCGGGCGGTCGGAGGGACCACGCGCCAGCCCCGCCGTTTCTTTCACGAAATCGAAATTATTTTCACCGCACCACGGTGCCCTGCAACGGCGGCCAATACGCCTGCGCCGCCACCCAGAGCCCGATGAGCACGGCCAGCACGAGCGAATGCCAGAAGACGAACCGCAGGATCTTGCCTTCCTGGCCGTGGAACTTCGTCGCCACGCCGAATCGGGCGCTTGATTGGGCTGCCGATCCGGCCGGCTGGAGCCTCCCAACCGGATGCCAACGCCCTGCGCCACGGGCCATTTTCAGTCCGCCTCGCCGGTCCCGCCGATTCGCCCGCAGGCGCCGTCGCAGGGCGACGAGGGCAACTACGTATTTACACGTATGGCGGGCCCGGCGCTGGCAGGATAGGGCTAGGTCCGTGCTGCCCGGACCTTTCGTGCTGATCGTCGTGAACATCCTCGCGGATGGGCACACGCCGGGGACCGCCCAAGATTTCCTGCCATGAATATCCAACCGTTCCTCCGCCTTGCCGGACTCCTCTTGGGGCTGGCGCTGGCCTTCTCGGGCCAGGCCCAGATTCCCTTCTCCGGGACCTATCGCGGCACGCTCTACAACACCAACTCGGCCGGTGAGCATATCTGGCTCGGGATTTCCCGGGTCGAATTCACGGTGGAGCCAGACGGAAAGTTCAAGGTCAACGACCAGCTCAAGGGAACCGTCGCCGCCGATGGTGCGGTGACGTTTGACCAACCCGGCGTCGGTGTGACCAGCGGCCAGGTGACTGGCACGCGGATGACCGCCAGCCAGACTACGGGCACCGGCGGCGAGGGCTTCACCATCCGCTTCGAGGCGGACCGCTTTGGCGACCTGCTGCCCACTTGGACGGACATCGAGCCCACGCTCGGCCTGCCGGCGAACCACGGCTGGATCAGCGTCGTGGCCGGAAACGGGAAATTTGTCGCCACCACGGCGCCGCTCGCGACGACGGCCGGTTGGACTTCCTTGCACAGCACCGACGGGCGCACCTGGACCCAGCATCCGATTGACCTGGGCGTCGGGGCAAGCGATCGCACCTACGGTTACCCGGTGTTCTTTGCCGATGGCCGGTTCTGGTTCTCCGTCTGCGGTGACAACGCCGGCGGCCCCAACACCCGCATCTACTCCAGCACCGACGGCGTGGCGTGGTCGGTCGTGGACCTGGGCGTGAAATACGGCGGCGTGCTTGGCCTCGCGCATGGCGGTGGCCGCTACGTGGCGCTGCTGGCGCGGAATGGCCAGGCCGACGTGCGGGTGCTCACCAGCACCGACGGCGCGTCCTGGGCGTTGGGCACGGTCGGGCCGGCGAACTTTAATCCGGAGCGGCTCGCCTACGCGAATGGCCGCTTCGTCATCGGACAGGATCGCAACCGCAGCCATGTCAGCATCGACGGGCTCACCTGGCGCGAGGTCGCCTTTCCGGAGCCGCAGTTCGGCGCCCGAGAACTGGCCGGAAACAACGGACGCTTCGTGGCGGGCGCCAGCGGCGTCGTGGTCAGCCCCGACGGCGAGAATTGGCACGCGCCTTCGCCGGGGCCCGGCGCGAGTTTCCGGGCGTTGGACGCGGGCGAAGGCTTCTTCTATGCCCAGCCCGCGGTCAACGGCGTGCCCCTTTACCGCAGCACCGATGGCGAACACTGGCGCAAGGTCGTCCGCACGCCGCCGAGCGGGACGTTTTACTTTGTCGAACAGCTCGCGGTGCTCGGCAACATCGTGGTGGCGGGCGCCCAGCAAAGCCTGCTCGTGGCCGAACTCGGCGCGGGTGAAGGCTACGACGTGGTGCTGCCACCGTTGATCCTGAAGCAGCCGGCGCCGCTGACCCGCAACCTCCGCGCCGGCGACAACGCCGACCTCAGCGCGGACGTCGAAACGGGCGGCAGCGCCACGACGCTCCAATGGACTAGGGACGGCCAAGTCGTGCCCGGCGCGACCAACCGGAGCCTCAGCTTCTTTCCCGTGCTTACGACCCACGCCGGCACCTGGGTGCTCACCGTCAGCAACGCGCTCGGGGTGGTCACCACCACGCCGGTGGTCGTGAACGTGACGGATCCGAAGACGAAGCCGACGATTCAGTTCCAGCCGGCCGCCCAGTCGGTGGCTGCGGGCGCGAACGCCTTCTTCGGCACGTTTGCCCAGGGTTCGCCACTGCTCTCCTACCAATGGCGCAAGGACGGCGAGAACCTCCCGGGTGCGACCAGCTCGGGGCTGCAGATCACCTATGCCGTGCCGTCGGACGTGGGCGATTACACGGTCGTGGTCTCCAATCCCTACGGCAGCGTGACCAGTTCGGTGGCCAAACTCACCGTGACCGGCGGGCCGGTTGCCCCGCGCATAGTCACAGGGCCCACGAACCTCACCGTAGTTGCGGGCGAAACCGGCACGCTCACGGTCGTGGCCAAGGGCACGGAGCCGTTGACGTATCAGTGGAAGCAGGGCGAGAACAACGTCCCCAACGGCACTGGGCCCACGCTCACGTTCAATCCGGCGGTCCCGGCCGACGCCGGCAGCTACACAGTCGTGGTTAGCAACGGCCAAGGCACCGTCACCAGCACCGCTGTGACGGTGAAGGTGGAGGAACCCGTCGCGCCGACCACGCCCACGATTGCCGTGCAGCCGCAGTCGAAGTCCGTCCTCACCGGCGCCAACGTGACCTTCAACGTCACCGCCACGGGCACCGCCCCGCTGGCCTACCAGTGGCGCAAGAACGGGGAGAACATCCCCGGCGCAACCGCCGCCTCGTTCACCCTGAACGGCGTCGCCCTGACCGATGCCGGCGACTTCACCGTCGTCGTCAGCAACGCCCAGGGGAATGTCACCAGCGAAGTCGCCAAACTCACCGTCAATCCTGCCCTGGTCGGGCCCGCGATCACCCAGCCGCCGCTCGCGCAGACGGTCGTTGCCGGGGTCGATGTCTCCTTCTCCGTGACCGCGACTGGCACCGCCCCGCTGAGTTACCAATGGCGGAAGGACGGCGAGAACCTTCCCGGCGCAACCGCCGCCACGTTAAGCCTCCCCGACGTCACCGCGGCCGCCGCGGGCGACTACTCGGTCGTGGTTGGCAACGAGGCCGGCACCGTTACCAGCGCGACGGCCCGCTTGACGGTGAACGTGCCGCCCGCCATCGCGGTGCAGCCACTCAGCCGGACGGTTACGGTCGGTTCCGCCGCCAACTTCACGGTCCAGGCCACCGGCACGGCGCCGCTGGCGTTCCAATGGCGCAGGAATGGCAATCCAATCACCGGCGCCACTACCGCCGCCTACGCGATCAACGCCGCCGCGCTGACCGACGCGGGCGACTTCACCGTGGTCATCTCCAACGTCGCCGGCAGCATCACCAGTTCGGTGGCCAAGCTCACGGTCGAGAGCGCGCCCGTCGCCCCCGCGATCGTCACCCAGCCCAGCGCGCATGAGATCCTCCGCGGTTCGGTTGCGGAGCTGAGCGTGACCGCCACCGGCACGGGGCCGCTGGCCTACCAATGGTATCGCGGCGCCGCCGGTGACACCGCGAATCCCTTCGCCGGGGTCACGGACTTCGCCGCCGCCCTCGCGGGCCTGGTCGCCGACACGTCGGTATGGGTGCGCGTCAGCAACGCGGTCGGCCACGCCGACAGCGACGCGGTGACCCTCACCGTCCACCCGCTGCGGTTGGTCGCTTCAGGCCGCAGTCTGGGTGTGCCGCCGGGCGGAACCGCCAGGTTGGAAGTGATCGCGGAGAGCACCGTCCCGCTGACCTACCAGTGGTATCGCGGCGCGCCGGGCGACACCGGGACGCCGTTCGCCGAAGCCAACGCGGCCTCGTTCGTCACGCCGCCGGTCAACGAATCCGGGACCTATTGGGTGCGGGTCGCGAATGAGTTCGGGGTCCGCGATTCCACCGCCTACACGGTGACGCCCGCCGCCTTTGCCGAGATTCCGGAGGTGCCGATGGCGCCGGAGTCGCTCAGCCCGGTGAGCGGGCTTTACACCCGCACCGTCACGGTGCGGAACCTGACGGCCGGGGTGTTGCCCGGGTTCACGCTGCTGGTGGACACCGGCAGCCCCGACGTGGACGTGTGGAACGCCAGCGGTTCCGGTGGCGGCCGCTTCCAGATTGCCTGGCAACGCAGCCTCGGAGCCGGCGAGGCGGTGAACCTCGTGGTCGAGTTTTACAGCCGCGTCCGCCCGTGGACTGGCACGCCGCGCTTTGAGGTTAGTCCGGAGGTCGTGTCGCTGCCGCCGGGCCCGGATGGCACGCCGTTTTCCGTGGACCGGGTGGTGCCGCTGGATGCGGGCTCGCTGCTCATCGAGTTCTCCGCCACCCCCGGCCGCCGCTACTTCATTGAATACGGCGACAACCTCGCCGAGTGGATCCGGTCGCCGCTGGGCGTGACTGCCGGTGGGACGCGGGTGCAGTGGGTGGATTCCGGCCCGCCGAAGACGTTCCCCGCGCCGAACGGCGAAAGTCAGCGTTACTACCGCGTGATTGCCGTGCCCACCGCCAACTGAACCGTCAACGCAACCCCGCATGTCTCCTGTCATGAACCGTTCCTTCCTCACCTCGGTGCTCGCCCTCGGCGGCGGACTGTCCCTCGCCAGTGCCGATTCGCTCACCCTTGGCGGCGGCGCCCTGCTCAATGTCCGGGCCGAATTCGGCGGCCTGGGCGTGCTGGCCGCGGCTTCCAATCCCGGCCCGGCTGCCGGCGGAGCCGTAGCCCGCACCTACGACAACGGCTTCGTGGGCGTGGATGTCACCGGCAACGGGGGCGACACGACCTGGAACTGGGGTTACCAGTCGGCCGGCCAAGTCCAGGGCGCCAACCTGCTCTTCCGGAGCGATCGCGCGGCTGGATTGACCACGGAACGCGCGGAGGGTGGCGCGCATCCCGCCGTCGAACTCACCTGGCGCAGTGAATTCGGCGATGCGCTGGGCGGCCGCTGGGGTCTCCTGGCCGGACTCGGCTTTCAGCAGGTCAATGTGGAATCGTCCGCCACGCTTGCCGGGAGCGTGCTCCGCACGACCGACGCCTATTCCCTGAATGGGCTCACCGCGTTGACGATTCCCGCCGCGCCCTATTCCGGCACCGCGGTCGGCCCGGGACCGCTGATCGGCTCCGTGCCCACCCGCACCACGGCGACCGTCGCCAACGGGCTCACGATCACCGGCCGCCGGGAACTCGACGCCAACCTGATCCCGCTGGCGCTTGGCCCGTCGCTGGAGTGGGACCTCGGCTCCCGCTTTCGGCTGAGCGTCGCCGCGGGTGGCCTGGTGGCGTTCGCGGACGGTGACTTCACCTTCACCGAGAACAGCTCGGTCGCCGGTGGCGCGCCCCAGACGGCGACCGGAGTCGGTTCCGATAACGACTGGCTGTTCGGCGGCTTCGTTGAGGCCGGCGTAAGCTGGCTTTTCCACGAACACGCAAGCCTCGGCCTGAAGGCGCGTTGGCAAGCGCTGGAATCCTTCGGCGTGACGGCCGGGGGCCGCTACGGCCGGCTGGACCTCGACGCTGGCGCGCTCGTGACGGGCACGCTGTCCTGGCGGTTTTGATGCCGGACGGGCGGATCAATGGGTGCCCCCTGAGTTCCGCCCGACGGAATCCACTCCCAATTCCAGCCGGCGTCGGTCTTCCGGACGTTCGGGCGGGTGACGGTTCCGTTCACCGCACCACGGTGCCCTGCAACGGCGGCCAATACGCCTGCGCCGCCACCCAGAGCCCGATGAGCACGGCCAGCACGAGCGAATGCCAGAAGACGAACCGCAGGATCTTGCCTTCCTGGCCGTGGAACTTCGTCGCCACGCCGGCCACCACGATGCTCTGGGCGTCCACCATCTTGCCCATCACGCCGCCGGTGGAGTTCGCGGCGCACATCAGGTAGGGGCTAAGGCCGAGTTGCTCGGAGGTGATCCGTTGCAGCGAGCCGAACAGGACGTTCGAGGCCGTGTCCGAACCGGTTAGCGCCACCCCCAGCCAGCCGAGCAACGTGCCGCAGAACGGGTAGAAGACGCCCGTCTTCGCCAGCGCCAGGCCGAGCGTGGCGTCGGCACCGGACAACTTCGTCACGTTCCCGAGCGCCAGCATCGCGGCGATGGTCAGCAGCGAGCTGCGGACCTTCAGCAGGGTGTCCCACCAGGTTCCGGCCAGCTCGCGCAAGGACAGGCCCATCCCCAGCCCGCTCAGCACGCCGGCCAGCAGGATGCCGGTGCCGGTCGCGGACAGGACGTTGAGCTTGAATTCCACCTTCTCCGGCTTGGCCACCGCGACGACTGGCGGCGTGCGCAGCACCTGTTCGTGGATGCCGGGCACCTTGAACGAGGGCGCCGCGATCCCGTCGAGCGCCTGCTTCACCGGCCGCGTGCCCCACGCGAAGATGCACACCGTCAGGATCAGCCACGGCCGCCACGGGGCGAACCGGCTGCCGACCGGTCCGGTCCCGGACGCGGGCGCACCGACGGATTCGCCACGCCGGCGCCACCGCAGCACCAGCATCACGGCCCCGATGCTCGCGAGCGCCGCCACGGAATCCACCAGCCACGGCCCGTGGAAATTGCTCACCAGGAACTGCACCCCCGCGAACGAGACGCCCGCGGCCACCGCCACCGGCCAGACGGCCCGGATGCCCCGCCAGCCGGCCATCGCCCCCACGATCCACAGCGGGATGATCGCGGAAAAAACCGGCAGTTGCCGCCCGGCCATCTGGGACAGCTTGAGGACGTCCAGGTCCGTCACCTGCGCCAGCGTGGTGATGGGGATGCCGATGCTGCCGAAGGCGACCGGCGCGGTGTTGGCGATCAGCGACAGGCCGCTCGCGTGCAGCGGCGAAAAGCCGAGCTGCATGAGCAGCGCCGCGGTGATGGCCACCGGCGCGCCGAAACCCGCCGCCCCCTCGATGAACGCGCCGAAACAGAACGCGATGAGGATCACCTGCACCCGCGGGTCCGGCGCCAGCGTGACCAACTGGCCCTTGAGCGCCTCGAACTGGCCGGACTTCACCGTGAGCGCGTGCAGGAACATCACGTTCAGCACGATCCAGCCGATGGGAAACAGGCCGTAGGCCGCCCCGTAACCCGCCGCCCCGGCGGCCGCGGAAACCGGCATCCCGAAGGCGAACAGCGCCACGCCGAGCGCGGAAGCCAGCGCGAGCAACGCCGCCAGCCACGCCCGCAGGCGGCCCCAGGCCAGCAACCCGAGCAACACGACGACCGGCAACGCCGCCACGGCGGTTGAGGCCCACGGATTGCCCAACGGATCGTAATTCTGCGGCCAAGGCATGGTGAAGGCTGCGAGTTAAGCCGCCCCGCGCCGGGACGGGAAGCCGGGAGGCACGGCCGTTCGGGTCAAAAGTGCTGCCGGCATCTTGCCGGCAGAGGACGCGGCGGGCAGCGAATTGGGGCGTGAGCCCGACCCGCCCTCAGGCAGCCCCAAGGCACAGCCCTGGCGGGCGGAGCCCGCCACAGCGGCGGCCGACCCAAGGTTTGTGGGAAAGGTCGATCGGACACCTGCTGTGAGGGAATGAGCCCCCGCCGGTCGTTCCAGGATGCCGGGCTTCGCCACCCTGCCGGCAAGATGCCGGCAGCACTTTGCTGTCGCGGCGGCCCGTCGCGATCCTTGCGGTGCCGACCGCCCGCTGAAACGCTGGCCTCCCCGTGTTGCCCGAATTCAGCGTCCTCCATTGGCTGCTCGCCGTCATTGCGGCGACGGGCATCGGCATTTCCAAGAGCGGGCTGCCGGGCATCAGCCTGCTGCACGTCGCGATCTTCGCGCACCTGTTCCCCGGCCTCGCCTCGACCGGCGTGGTATTGCCCATGCTCGTCGCGGGTGACATCGGGGCGGTGCTGCTGTTCCGCCGGCACGCGCAGTGGCCGCACGTCTTCCGCACGCTCCCGCCGGCGTTGGTCGGCGTCGCCGTGGGCTGGGCGGTGATGGGCTGGACGCAGCGACAGGGCATTTCCGCGGCCCGGTTCAATCCGGTGATCGGCGGTATCGTGCTGACGCTGGCGCTGGCCCAACTGGGGCGGGACTGGAAACCGGAATTCTTCGCCCGGGTGCCGCACACGCGGGGTTTCGCGTGGTCCATGGGGTTCATCGCCGGCGTGACTACCATGGTGGCCAATGCGGCCGGGCCGGTCATGGGCCTCTACCTGCTGGCGGTCGCGTTGCCGAAGGACGCCTTCGTGGGCACGGCCGCGTGGTTTTTCCTGCTGATCAACCTGATCAAGGTGCCCTTCAGCGCCCAGCTCGGGCTCATCCAGGTGTCCACCCTCACCTTCAATCTCCTGCTGGTGCCCGCGATCATCGCGGGGCTGTTCCTCGGCCGGACCGCCGTCGCTAAGCTGCCGCAGAAGTGGTTCGACTCACTGGTGCTGGTCTTCGCGCTCTTCGCCGCGGCGAAGCTGCTGACGGCGGGCTAAGGGAGTTCCGTTGCGAAGTAGAACTGGCTCGTCGTCGCGGCGCCATCGGTGTCGGCAACGAAGGCGCCTTCGGCGTCCGACTGCACTGGACTCAGCAACGGACGCCACATCGCCGGCGCAGTATCTACTGCCCCAGCAGCCCAGATACGCAGCCGATCAAGGCGGTGCGCCTCCAGCGCGTCGCCGGTGGCATAGGCGAGGCGAAGCCGGTGGGAACTTGCCCCAGGTTCGATCCGCAACAACCGGAGGGGCGTCGCGGGCTCGTGTGCGGAGTCACCGAGGAAAGTCAGCAGTTGCGCGTCGCTCACCGCGGCGGGATTCGAGAGGTCGGCGCCGGTCAGATTTGCCGGAACATTCGGTCGCGCATAACGCACATAGTCGAATGCCGCTTCCAGGTCCGGGTTTGCCCCGGAGAAGGAGGTTCCGTCGGGCAACCGGGCGCCGTTGGTCAGCACGGTGACATTCTGGTCCGCGAAGCTGACCCGTTCACAACCGGGCCAGTCGGTGTAAACCGTGAGACCCGCCTGCAACGTCGCCGGGAAATCGGGCCGGGAATAGCGGCGGTGCACCACCCAGCTTCCGCCCGGCGGACGCCGCAGCAGAATCAGGTGCCGGCCGATGCGCGCGACCTGGATTTGGGCCCGCGGCGTGCCGGGCGTGACGTCGAGCACGGAGACGCTGTTCACGGTGGTCTTCACCTCGTGCTGGTAGGTGCCGGGCGTGTTCGCGGCGCCGAGCGAGAGGAAGACGTAGTTCTGTCCGCCGGGTGTCCACTGGGCCGGCGACGTCATCGTCCGCGGCGCGCGAACCATGAGCCCGGCGAGCGAATAGAGGCTGTTCGGCGCGCCACCGCCGCCGCGCCGCGAAACCTCGACGTCGGTGGTGATGACGAAGTCGCCGGTCACGGTTTTGTAGGTCAGTTCGCCGCGCCATTCCGCATACCAACTGCTCGTGTGCGGAACCATCAGCAGGCGACCGGGCCGCTGTTGGCCGAGGTCGAACGTGGCCAGCGCATCGTTGCCCCAGCCTTCGGTCTGGTAGATGCGTTGCCAGTTGGTGCGTGAGGACGGCGAGCGGAACTCATCCGACAGCGGCGTGAGGTCATCGGCGCCGTGCAGCGCCCAAGCGGTAAAGGCGAAGAGCAGGAGGAGAAACAGTTTCATGATTCCGGAAGAGTTGGCGGCTGTCGGCGTGGATGCGTTGAAGCCGGCGTTAATCGACGCCGTAGGGGCAGGGTGCGGCGAGACTCTGTCGAGCCCACCTTCGAGCGTAGCGAGGCAAACGGAGTGAGCATCTCCTGCCCTGCCCCAACATGCTCGCCGTGCTCGCGCCGGCGTAGCCGGCAAGCAGGGCTCGACGGAGTCTCGCCCCACCGGACGTGGTCAGCCCTCGGTGAAGTTTGCCTGCTATGAGTGGCATCACCGCAGCCTCCGGCTGCGCCAGGCCGCGAGCGCCAGCAAGCCACTCGTTACCGCCGCCGCGGTGGTGGCCGGCTCGGGAACCGCGGTCGGCTGGACTTCAAACTCCAAGGCCCAGCGGTCCAGACGGTGCTGGCCACCACCCGAAAGGTCGGCCACGAACAGCGTCCAGTTGCCACTCAGGCTGTGGCCCGCGAAGCCGTCCAGCAGCGCGGTGCGCGGTGTGGTGCCCAGCACGGTGGCGGGATCCACGGCGCGGCCGTCCGGGGCCCACGCACCCAGCAACAGTCCGACGAGCGAGCCCGACGAATTCAACGGCGCCGCGGCGCGATAGCCGTGGATGTCGCCGTTCAGTGCGCCGTCGGCGAAGGTGAGGTTCATGGATTGGCCGTCGCCGTAGCCAAAGGGATTCACGGCCGTGCGCCCGGGACGATTCAGCAGCACGGCGAACCCGTCGTCGTGCCGCAGGTAGGCGTAGAGATCGCCGAGCCAGCCGGTCTGGTTCGCGGGCACGCTGAGCTCGAACCTCACGCTGACCGCCGTGATGACGCCGGCACCCGCCACGCTGATCGTGGACGCAAACCCCGTCGCCGAATCGTCGGGCAGCCATTGGTTGAGCGGCCCGGAATCGAATTCAACGACCGCGGCGGAAGCCGTCACGGTCAATGCTGCCGCTCCGGCCCGGACGACGCTCGGAAAGAAAGATGGGTTCATTACTTCGGACAAAGTGGTTTCAAGGCGTGGTGACTTCGCTGACCCGGTAGAACGCCACCGGCTCGGCGGGGGGCGTGAGATCGCGCAAGGGCACTTCCCCGCTGACGGACGCCACGGCAGACGCCGCGCTGCCCGGCACGTTGAACCACGGTCCGTTCACGGCGGGGGCACGTTGCAGGACGTAGGTGCGCCCCGGAATGCCCGCGGCGGTGAAGTGGCGTTCACTGTCCACGGTTGCGGTGGCAACCAAGTTAAGCGTCAGCCCGTCGGGGCCGGCTTCGACCGGGAGCGAGACGGTTCCCTCGGCAGTCAATTCGCCGTCGCTGACGGTGTAGGTGAACGTGTCGGCGGCGGCGTTGCTGCCGGCATCGTAGAGCACGCAGCCGTCCCGCACGGTCAGCCCCACGCCATTCGCCGAGGTCGGGCTGACGGCTGTGATGACCAGCGCGGACGGACCGTCGGCATCGGTGTCGTTCGCGAGCAACTGGGCGAGGGGAATCTTGAGGCTGCGCCCCACGATCCGGCTAACCACGTCGGGCGTCGCCACGGGCAGTTGGTTTGCAGCCAGGCCGGGTATCGCACTGCCATCCAGCGAACGCAGGAACGTGAACAGGTCGTCGCGCTCCTCCGTGGGCAGTGACTCGACGACGCGATGCGGCTGGGCCGCCGCCATATCACCGGCGTGCGAGACAAGGATCGCGTTGAGCTGGAAATCGGTGAACTCGTGGGTGCCGCGCAAAACCTCGATGATGTTTGTCGCGCCGGGACCCAGCGTGATGTCTGCCGTGGTCCAACGCCAACCGCTGGTCATCCAGTCGTTGTTCGGCAACTGCGGCAGGAGCTGGATGCTTTGCTCGGCGCCGTTGACCCGCAGCACGCTGGTGCTGACGCCGCGGAGAATATGCCGCAGCCCGATCCGTGCGGGACCGCCTGGGCCGCCGTCCACGTTGATGAAACGAACACCGTTGCCGGGCGCGCCGCCGACATTCACGAGCGAACCGCCCCAGGCGCCGCGCAGGATTCCGCCGCCACCCTGGGTCGGCGTATCACCTTCTGCGTTCACCGCCGGCGCGCCGATGAACTGTCCCTGCGCCGCGAAACGAACCGTGCCACCGGCGTAGCTAAAGACCTCCGCGAGCGTCGCCGCCTGGCCGTGGTGCAGGTAGGAATTCGCGGTGTGCAGGCCGCGTAACGTCGGCGAATCAATGCCCGGCAACGCCTGGCCGAGGCGCTGGCCGCTGAGCTGCGAGGTCGTGCCCACGGCGTGAAGCTGGGGCGCGCCGACCGGCGTCACCGCGCTGTCCGTGAGCGCCGCGCCGCCGTGGCATTGCTGGCAGTTCTGCGCCAGGAACGTGGCGCGCCCCGCGACGGCCGCGGGTGTGAGCGAGCCATCGGCCGCGCGGAACGGACTGCGCGGAATCGTGGCCTGGTTCAGTGACGTCACGTAGGCCGCCAGTGCGTCGAGGTCGGCGCTGAGGCCGGCCTTGGCCGAGGCGGGCGAAGGGTAGTTGGCGGTGAACTCCGTCGGCGAAAGGTTCAGGAAGCCCGTGCCGCCGAACGCGCCGCGGATGTCGTGCTCGAAGTCCTGGATCTCGTCGAAGTTGCCGGTCCAATGCACGTTGCCGTGTCCGGTGCCCGCGCGACCCCGCAGATCGGTGGTGCGACGGAGCCCTTCGCCGCGGCCGGTGAAGTCCCAGACGCGTCCGTCACTGCCGCCGTCCACGTGGCATGACGCGCAACTGATATAGCTGTCCGCGCTCATGCGCGGGTCCGCCGCGTTGTAGAAGATGCGTTTGCCGGTGAGAACCGCAGGCGCCAGCAGCTCGGTGCCGACCGTGGTCGGTGTCGCCAGCGTCGGCAGCGACGTGCGGTTCTCCGCGAGCAACGGTTGGCCATCGAGCACGGTCACGCTGCGGCCCATGAAGTTCTGGACCACGATGCGGTGGCTGATTGGATCAATCACCATACCCTGCGGCGCGAGGCCGGTGGCGGCTTCCAACGTCTTAACCGCGGGCGAGGTCACGGTGGCGCCGTTCGCGTTGAAGCCGGTCGCTGGCAGCAGGTTCAGCGCGTCGAGGCCCACGACGCGGTTGTTGCCCTGGAGCGTCACGAGCAACGTGTCGCCGAGCGGCGTGTAGGCGACGGCCGTCGGGCTGTCGGAGTTGTCGAAGTCGCGCCGGATGTGCCGGATCTCGGCGTTGGCCTGGAGGTCGAGCACCGACAGCACGGAGCGCACGGTGGTTTCGTGCGTGAGGTTGCCGACGCCGAAGAAGGTGCCGCGTTGCACGTTGTCCTGTTTCGACACGACGACCGCCCGCTGGCCATCCGGCGCAATCGCGATGCCCGCGAGGTAATTCGGCACGCCGGACGCGCGGTCGCCGTTGTCGGTCGGGTTCGCGCTGGCGAGGCGGAAGGTCCGCACCGGCGCGAGCGTGGTGCCGTCGAACTCGCCGACTTCCGCCTCCAGTTCCGGCGAGATGAAACGGCTCACCAGCACCCGCTGGCCGTCGCCGCTGATCGCCAACGCCCGCGGCGTGGGGAACGTGGCGGTCTCCAATGGCGCGGCGTCTGGATTCGCCGCCGAGTAACGGCGCAGTCGGCCAGAACCGGACAACGTTACGTAGAGGAACTGCCCGTCGGGCGACGGCGCGATCCCGAACGGCGCGGAGCCATACGGCACAGCCAGGCTGTGCGCCACGCTGCCGTCGGCGTTGAGCACGCGGATCTCGTCGGACGCCAGGCAGGTCACCCAGTAGCGGCCCAACGCGTCCCGGGCCACCGAGCGGGGATTCTTGCCAACGGCATGTTCCGCCACGACGGCGCCGGTCGCGGCATTGAGCACCGAGACGGTGTTCGCATCCGGGTTCACCACCCACACGCGTCGGCCCGCGGCCCCATCGTCGCCGACCGCGAGCGTCGAGCTCTGCGTGGGCAACGGTCCCGGCGGCGGCGTGAGCACGAGCAGGTTCAGCGGCTCGGTGACGACCACGCCGCTGGCGTCGCGGACCTGCGCGAGCGCGCGCTGCCGGCCGGCGCCGGCATAGGCGTGATTGGTCGTCGCGTGCGCGGCCCAGTCCGACCAGGTCCCCTCGAAGTTGAAGCGGAACTCGAGTCCACCGGTGCCTTGGGCCGCCGCGTTGACCGAGATGGATTCGCCGGGCAGCGGCTGGTAGTCGCTCGCCGTGAACGCGGTGAACTGCGGTGCCGGGAGCGCGTTCACGCCGCCGCCGGTCGCGAAGCGGAACGAGTAGGGCGCAATGACGTTGCCCGCGGCGTCTAAGAAGCCGACCGGATTCTGCGGGTCCGAAGTCTCGGCGAGGAAGTCCACCTGGTAGGTCGTTTCCACCGCAAGTCCGCCGCTCGGCGTAAACGTGAGCACGCCGGCGAAGTCGTGGATCAGGTAACCCGGCACGAACGCTCCCAGCGTCACGCCGTCGCCGCCGACGGGCCGCACGGTGAAGTCGATGCCGTTGCGCAGGCCGCCGTGCCGCGGGTGTTCGTGCAGCAGGAAGCTCAGCGGCGCGAGGCGCGGGTAGTTGGCGCGGTTTGCTTGCGGCACATGGAACGCCACGGTCGGCGCATTGGTGTCCGGTCCCTGCTGGTGAACCCACACGCCCATGCCCTGCGAGCGACCCGGATTGGGATAGCCGCCGGTGATCCACAGGTTGCCCAGCGGCAGGCTGATCTGGGTGGTGTCCACGCCGGTGCCGGCCTCGTCGAGAGTCAGCGCGATGGAACTCATTCCCTGCCCGGCGAGGAACTGGGTCATGTTGATCTTCCGGTTGTGGATGAAGCCGAACTGGTCCTGATAGACGGGATACGACGCGTTGGAGAAGCCCGGGATCGTGAGCGTTGGGCCCGCCACGACCGGACCGCCGCCCGCGCTGGCCGCCGCGGTGATGTCCGCGGACGTAAGGATGTCTGTCGCCGAACCGATCACGTAAAGGCCGGTGCCGTCGCTGAAGAGGTTCGGCCAGTAGCCCTCGAAGCCACCGGGCAGCGAACTCACGAAATGCGGCGTCACGGAATCCGGCACCCCGTCGGCGTTCGGGTCGTGATACTCCAGCCGGTAAACCACAACGCCGTCGCGCGCCGCGCCACCGCTGCGGGCGTAGATCAGGAGGTCGCCGAAGAACATCGGGTGCCAGTCGCCGCCGCCGAACGCGCCCACATGGTCGAACGTCGCCAGCGTATGAAATTCCGTGGCGCCGCCGGGGCTCAGGCCGACGCGGCGGATCTGCATCTGCTGGTTGGGCGTGCCATACCACAGCATCGTGGCCTCCCACGGCCCGGCCTGGCTGGAGCGATTGTGGCCCAGGGCCATTTCGCCTTGGTTGGGGATCCCGTCTTCACCGCCCAGTTCCACCGGTCCGCCAAACGTCGGCACGCGCATCACCAGCGGCAGCAGATACGGCCCGCTCTGCGCGCTGCCGTGGGCGTTCCAGCCGTCGGTGTTCTGGATCCAGCGGTTGCCGGGGTAGTCCAGGCCGAAGTCCAACGGATGCCGGCGCACGGGATTGGCTGGATTGGAAATGTCATAGACCCGCTTGATCAGGTCGTAGGGCTCGGCGGAACCGGGTCCCTCGCCGCCGATGATGAGCCAGCCGTTGACGTAATTGATCGTCGTCGTGCGGCCCAGCGTCGCGGAGTCGTTGGCCGTCGGATGGCTGAGCAACGTGCCGGGTGCCTCTGGGCGGGCGAGGTTCAGGAAGCCGGCCGTGGTGACGGGGGATTCCGCCGCCGACGCCTGGAACAATGTCAGCATCAGCAGCGCGCTTGGAGCGGCGGCTTTCCAGCCGCCGCCAAAGTAGGGCAGGCTGCAAGCCTGCCCGCCCGGCCTTCCAGTAGTGGGATAGGCTTCCAGCCTGTCTCCGGGGCTTCCAGCCCCAGCAGATTTCACGGGCTGGAAGCCCGCCAGACAGGCAGGGATGCCTGTCCCACTACCTAGCCCACCGCCCCGTAGGAGCCGACGCATGACGGCTTTCTTCGGTCTCGGAGGCGTGAGCCTCGTTGCCTCGTCTCCTACTAGTGCCAAGTTTCGCCGGACCGTCGCTAACTGTTCCTTCTTCATCGTGCACCCCCTTCTTGGGAACGCCGCTGGCGCGGTTACACCTCCGCCCCTACTTTTTTCGCGTGCCGGCCGACTCCCAAGTTCCCGCCGCCTTCGCCCCGACCCGCTGGAGCCTCGTGCTCCAGGCGCGCGGCGACGGCGCCACGGCCCACGCCGCGCTGGAGGAACTCTGCGCCGCCTACTGGTTCCCGCTCTACGCCTGGGCCCGCCGCAGCGGCCTCGCGCCGGCCGACGCCGAGGATGCCGTGCAGGGCTTCTTCGCCGCCGTGCTGCACCAGCGCCTGTTTGACCGGGCCGACGCCGAACGCGGTCGCCTGCGCACCTTCCTGCTGACCGTGTTCCGCCGGCACCTGCGCGACGAGCAGGTGAAGGCGGGCGCGGAACGCCGCGGCGGCGGCCGGGTGGTCTCCTTCGACGCCGCCGAAGCTGAGGAATGGTTCTGCGAGGAACCCGCCTCGGAGGAAACGCCGGAACATTTCTTCGACCGGCAATGGGCCCTCACGCTGCTCGAACGCGCGCTCAGCCGCGTCGAAGCTGACTACGCGCGTCGTGGCAAGGACGCCGAATTCGCCGCCCTGCGCCCGTTCCTGACCGCCAGCGGCAGCGAAGCCGACTACACCGCCGCTGGCCGGGCCGTGGGCCTGGGCGGCGGCGCCTTCAAGGTCGCGCTGCACCGCCTGCGCGAACGCTTCCGCGAAGCCCTGCGCGAGGAGGTCCGCGAAACGCAGCCCGATGACGGCAGTGTGGACGAGGAGATGGCGTATCTGCTGCGGGTTTTAGACAGATAGGACGATTTCCTTGGAGCTTGAGGCGAAAGCGTCACTCGGCCCAGACTCGCGAAATAGAACCCCATGAACCTCGTCTTTCGCTGCTGTTTCCTGGTCTGGCTAGGGCTCGGACCGGGGTCTCGAACCACCGCTGCGTCGACGAATCCATCCGGCGAGAACCTGACGCCACCTGCCAGGTCAATTCCGTGGTCTGATGTCGGGGCCAACGCCACGACCGCCCATGCTGGCGATGGTCTCGAAGTGCTAGCCCTGGCGGACGGATCACTACGGTTAAGCTGCACGTTTCAGCGATTGGAAGGCGACATCACCCGAGAGGGGCTGTGGTTGACCTCAACCTCACCGGAAACTCCCCAACACCGCTTTCGCGTCCTGGCCAGCGGGGTCAGGCGTGAAGGGAGGTCGTTACCAACCGGTTCCGACGCATGGCTCTGGCCAGCAGACCTCCCTCACGATTACGACACCTTCGCCGCCCTACGGAGCGAAACCGAGGGTGGCAGCGCGCTTCCTAGCTCCGGCTCGGTGGTGCAGGCGGGAGACAGGGTGCAGTTCCTGCGTCCCGGATTGTTGGAGGAATACTCGGTCAGCGTGGACGGTGTGCGGCAAGATTTTGTCATCCAAGAGCCTCCTGCGGGAACTGGCGAACTCCGGTTGGAGCTGGCCCTGTCCGGCGCCACCGCCGAGACGGCGTTGCCGGGCAGCGGCGTGGTTCTGACGGCGGGCGGCCGAAAAATCGCCTACAGCCGCCTGCGGGTTACCGATGCCCAGGGGAGCGAGCTTGCCGCCCATTTTGAAACCGCCGCCCCACATCGTTTGGCCGTGGTAGTCAACGATGCCGAGGCAACCTACCCGGTGCGGATTGACCCCACCTTCAGCGACGCGAACTGGATCAGCATGGGGGGCGTGGCCGGGGTGGGTGGCGAAGTGTTTGCCATCTTACCGGAAGCAGACGGAACCCTATACATCGGCGGGAATTTTACGCGCGTCAGAGGCACTCTGGCCAACAATGTCGCGAAATGGAACGGCAGCGCTTGGGAGGCTCTGGGCCAAGGGACAGATCATTCCGTTTTCGCTCTGGCCCGGCTGGGGAATGACCTGTTTGTCGGTGGATCGTTTACCAACGCCGGCGGTGAGATTGCGAACGGCATTGCCCGTTGGAATGGCTCCGCATGGACGGCCTTGGGGTCTGTCGCTGGCGGAGGCAGGTTTGGTTCAAGGATCAATACGTTGGCCGTGTCGGGAAACAGCCTGTATGCTGGTGGAAGGTTTTCCCTGGCCGGAGGCATAATCGCCTCGAACGTCGCCCGCTGGAACGGAGTCACGTGGTCATCCGTGGGCACAGGGTTCAACGGCGAGGTCTATTCGTTGGTTCCCGCCGGACTCTCCCTCTATGCAGGTGGCGTGTTTCGAACCGCGGGCAGCGTATTCGTCAATTCAGTGGCCCGTTGGAATGGAACCGTATGGTCCGCCTTGGGCAAAGGCGTGGGCGGGGAACCGTTCCAAATCTCTTCGGTGATCACTCTGGCGACATCAGGAACGACGCTTTATGCCGGCGGCACGTTTATGACCGCCGGCGATGTGCCTGCCAAACGTATCGCGCGCTGGAACGGCACCTCCTGGTCCGCCCTCGGGAGCGGAATCGAGGGAAATGCCGACTTGGGGATTGGAGTGAGCCGGCTGGCCGTGCTCGGGAACACACTTTATGTCGGGGGCAGATTCACCTCCGCCGGAGGAGTCTCTGCGTTCAATTTCGCCAAATGGTCCGGAACTGCCTGGTCCGCAGTCCCAGCGAACCTCGAAGGTGGTCCCTGGGCCTTCGCCATTTCGAAAACGAATCTGCTGGTTGGCGGCAATTTCTTGCTGCCGAACAGGCGCCCACTGAATGGCATCGCAAAGCTGGTTGGCAATTCATGGACCAACGTGGATACCGATGTTCCGCTGAGCGTTGACGCACCGGTGTTGGCCCTGGGCCAATTGGGGACAAATCTCCTGGTGGGCGGTTCCTTCACGTCGGCGGGAGGGAAGCCCGTCAACAGCATCGTCGCATGGAGCAACGCGGGGTGGACCAATCTCGGTTCCGGATTCAGTGGACCGGTATCGGCCCTCGCACAATCGAGTGCCGGCGTCTATGCCGGCGGAGATTTCCGATGGGCAGGTGCGGTCACGGTGAACAACATTGCCCGTTGGTCGGGTGGCAGATGGTCTCCTGTGGGTCAGGGGTTCATTGTTCCAGTCACCGCCTTGGCGACATCTGGAGAAGACGTCTATGCCGGCGGAGCTTTGGTGGCCACGTTTCCCACTTCAGCCCAAGTTGGACGGTGGGACGGATTGTTGTGGAGGCTGCTTGGCACCGGTTTCACCAGCAGTTCGACAAGCGGAGAGATTTATTCCCTGCTTGCCGTTGATGGCGGCCTGTTCGCAGGCGGAAGATTCACCACCACGGGAAGAACCTCCGTGCAAAACATCGCTAGGTGGGACGGGACAGCTTGGCGCCCGGTAGGACAGGGATTGAATGGCGCAGTCAGATCAATGCTTTGGTGGAACGGGGGGCTCCTGGTTGGAGGGGAATTCACGCGAACCGCCGGAACCGGGATCCAAACTGCGGTAAGCGGGCTGGCGCAATGGACCGGAACTGCATGGGCACCGCTCGGGTTCGGCGCCAACGGCTCGGTCAATGCCATGGCGATTGCGGGAAGCAGACTTGTTCTGGGCGGGTCCTTCACCCAAGTCACCAACGCCGCAGGACAGACAGTGCTGGCCAAACACGTCGCCATCGGGAACGGGTCCGAATGGTCGGCTTTGGGGGCCGGCCTGAATGGGAGCGTGGTGGCTTTGTCCGTTTCTGGGGCGGAACTCTGGGTGGGGGGATATTTCAGCAGCGCGGGTGGGAAAGTTTCACCCTACGTCGCCAGGGCAATCCTTCCTCGGGAAACGAAGATTTCTGACCTCCGCGTCGGTGAAAACGAAGTCACGCTTTCGTTCTCAGGAGACCCTGCACAGACCTACGATGTGCAAAGGGCCGGGACGCTCGGTGATCCGGAGTGGCTTACCATCAATCTCAATCCCCTCCGACCCGATGCCGAAGGACGACTCAACTTTGTTGATCCAGCGATGCCGGCGGGCACCGCCTACTATCGGATCGTCGAACGGTAGGTTCCGCCACCGGTTCGCTGTTGAGCGTCGCAACTTCAACCCTCCGGACGAGAACGTTCCTGAGGGCAAGTGGGATCAACAGAGGACTCCCGACGCTAGCCCCACAAAGAACAGTTCCGCGCCTTCCGCCTTCATGGAAACCTCCTTCGCGTGGCCGCTGAAACACCCTCTCCCGGAAATTCCCGCCGTTTGCGTGGGCTGAATCCGGCCGCGCTTATGGCGCAGGGCCTGGGATCGCGTGAGGGCGTTCCGGCTCCAGCGAGCCGGCCGGAGATTCCCGGCTACGAGTTGCTCGAACGGCTGGGCGAAGGCGGCATGGGCGAGGTCTTCCTCGCGCGTCAACTCAGCCTGGATCGCGAGGTGGCGGTGAAGCTCGTCCGGCGCGAGTTGGTGGCCGAGGAATGGTTCCTCGAACGGCTGGAACGCGAGGCCCGGTTGCTCGCCCGCCTGCGGCATCCGCACCTCGTCACGGTGCATGATTTTCTCCGCCTGCCCGACGGCACCGCGGCCGTGGTCATGGAACTCGTCGAGGGCGGCAGCCTGCGCGACCGGCTGCGCGCCGACCCGAACGGCTTGCCGCTGGACGAGGCCCTGACGCTGATCCGGCAGGTCGCGGCGGCGTTGGCTGCGGCGCACGCGGAAGGCGTCATCCACCGCGACATCAAGCCCGAGAACGTCCTTTTGGACGCCGCCGGTCAGGTCCGGGTGACCGACTTCGGCATGGCGCTGTCGCTCGCGCCGGGCGCACCGCGGCTCACCCGCACCGGCGCGACGCTGGGCACACCCGGTTACTTGGCGCCGGAACAACTGTCCGGCGCGGAGACGGACGCGCGCACCGACCTCTTTGCGCTGGGCGTGCTGCTCTACGAAATGCTCACCGGGCGTCTGCCCTTGGGCAGCTTCGAACCGCCCCGCGCGGTGCGGCCCGAAGTTCCCGCGCAGGTCGAAGCCGCCATTCTTCGCGCCCTGAAGCCGAATCCCGCCGACCGGCCCGCCAGCCTCGTCGCCTGGCAAGAGTTGCTCGACGGAAACGGCGGGCGTCCGCCGGCCTTGGAGGCCACCGCCGCCGCCTTCCCGCGTCGGAAGCTGTTGTTTGGCGGGCTGGCCACCGGACTCGGGGGCGGACTGGCTTGGTATTTCCTGCGACCCCGAAATCGCGCCGCCACGCCCGAAGACAACGCTTGGCAATTCCTCGAATGGCCGACGGACCTGGCCGCCGCGACCGTATCCGGCTCCTGGCGCCGCGACGGGGACGCGGTGATCTCCGGCGACGGTATTTGCCTGCTGGCGCTGGCGAAGTCCCTGCCGGCAAGCGGGGAGCTTCGGCTGAGCTTCCGGCGGCTCGGCGGCTCCGAGTCGGTGGCGTTGTTTTTCCGGCACCCGGCCGGCTTCGGCTCCGCGGAGGTGGACGGCTGGTCGCGACACCGTTCCGGCGTGCAGTCTATCGACGGCCGCACGACCCAGGGCGAAGATGGTTTCGACTTCACCACGGTGCCGGGCCAAGCCCACGAGTTGCTCTTGGAACTCCGACCCGAAGAAGTCCGGCTGCGAATCGACCGGCGCCCGGTGCGGATCTATCCGCTGCAAGGCCGGCAGCTCACCGTGGTGCGCCCGTGGAACTGGTCGCCGGACGCCACCGGCCCGGCGCTCGCCCTTGGTTCCTATCAGAGTCCCACCCGTTTCGAACGGCCGCAGTGGCGGGCCGGGACCACAGGGTGAAACCGGGTTCTTCCCAGTTCACTCCGTCGGAGCGGAGAGGCAGTCCGAGTCCTCGGAAGCTTGGTCTGGCCAGCCCGCGCCATCCAGCGCGCCGCGATTGCGACCACGCTGAATGGCAAGTGGGGCAGTCCGGCGTTCAGGGTCCGTCCAGCATCGGCACCGCTTGGCGGTAGCGCAGGCTAAGGTTCACCGGTCCGGGCGGGGCGAGGTCCTTGGCGAGGTGAACATTGGCATTCGTCCGCAGGATGCGACCGTAGTCTCCGAAGCGGCCCAGGTCGGCCGGCGCCTTTTGTGTCTCCAGTCCGCCCGCGACCACCTGCGTGCTGAAGCCGGCCGGCAAGGCGACCGTCCAGCCCAGCGTGCCCGTGGTCTGGAACACTTCGGGCAACAGCAATTCCAGCGTGCCGACGAAGCCGAGGCGGACGGGCGGATACGCCAGGCGGAAGGAAAGGCGGTGGGCGGTCGCGTGGGCGGCGTGCTCCGGGAGGCGAAGCCGGCACAGTTGGTTCTCCAACGCCGGCGCCGCGACTTCGCCGCCATTGACCGAAACGGAGATCAGTCGTGAGTCGGCCGGCAGACGCAGCCGAAACTCTTCCACCGGGGAGGCGGGCAGTTCAAACTCGACGAAGTGGGTGCAACTGCCGTCCGAGCCGATCACCGTGAGGTGCTGTGCCAGCGTGATGCCGATGCCGTAGGGGCCCTTCGCGGCGTCCGCCGTCGGGGCCGTGCCCGAGGCGTCCGCCAGTTCGCGCCATTCCAGGGTCAGCACGTCTTCGCCCGCCACCCCGAGTTCGTAGCGCGTCAGCTTATCCTGCGGCTGCTTGGCCCACAGGCTGCCGGTGACGTTCTCCAGGTCCCCGCGCACCGATTCGAGCCTCACGTCGCCCGGCGGCCCGAGCAACAGGGGGACCTGCACCTGCTTCCGGCCGTCGCGCGAACCAATGGCAACGCGATAGCCGAACCGGAGCGTGCCCGTGCCACCGCCTTGGGCGAGCAGGGCCGGCCGGTTCGAGACCGAGACGAGCTGGGCAGCTTCGGGTGGTGTTGCGTCCAGCGTTCCCGACTGCAGATGGACGGGTTGGCCAAACAGGGCCACCGGGGCCTCTCCCGGCCGCAGGACCCGGAACGGAACCGTTGCCTCCACGCGGAAGTAGCCCGCCTCGTGGGTCACCCGGTAAGCGGCCGCCGCGAACGACAGCAGGGGCGGCGCGGGCGGCCGGTTGGTTTCGGCCAACGCAGTCGCCAGCTGCGCCGGCAGGATCACCTGGACTTCGGCGGCGGTCGTCCGTTCGCCAGTGTAGCAGCCCAGCAGCAGGGCCGCGGCCGCGACGGCCCGCTTCAGGGCCTGGTTTTGGAGGTTGATCAGCACCGCAAACGTCACCACGCCCAGGCAGAGCAGGACCATGCCGCGGTTCCAGCCCGCGAACGCGGCGAGCGTGGGAAAGACCTGGTAGAGCCCGAGGAACAGTGGCCCGCCCAAGAGGCCCAGGCGGGCACCCCAGTGCAGGCGCGCATAATTCACCAGCAGTGCTCCCGGCACCGCCACCGCGATGACCAGCGCCACCGCGAAGGAGAACCGCGAGCTCAGGTAGATCATCAACGGGAAATACAGCGCATAGCCGACGCTGATCGTGAGCATCTGCACCGCCGTCAGCCGCCATCGGGCGCCGACCACCGCCGCCACGGCGACCAGGAACAGCAGGCACACGGCGGGCCCGATCTCCAGAAGTTGCCGGAGCGAGTCGTGCAGGTTGCGCCCCTCGACGATGGCGGCGGAGAAGGTATCCGGCGCGAGGAAATCCCGCCGGTCCCAGACGACCGGCTCGTGGGTCGCGGGAATCGCGCCGTCGCCGCTTCCGAAGCGCATCGAGTCCAGGTCCTGCCGACGAATTTCCACCCGGACCCGCCGGACCGGATCACCGCCTTGCCCCACGACCCGGTAGGACACGCCTTTCAACGCGGCCACCTGGTAGGAAACTTTCAGGGTCGCCGAGCCGTGCGCGGCTAGCTGGCCGGTCCAGAGCCAGGCATCCTTGGCGTTCTCCTGCGTCCCGGGCACCGACGACTGCAGCTTCAGGCTGCCCGCCTGCAGGCTTTCGCCAGAACTGTCCCCGGCCCGCGGGTGCGGGCACCGGAAGAGGACGAACAGCGGCTCATCGTGTGCATTGGTCAGGACGTGCCGCGCCACCACGCTGCCCGACATGTCGACGACGGTTCGCAGGCCGCGATGATCCCGGTGCCCGCGCAGGTCGAACTGGACCTCGGACGACTCCGGCTGCTCCGGCTTGATCGCCGCGATGTCGTCGGTCACCCGGCGAACAACGACGCGGGGCGATTCCTGGACCAGTTCGCTCGTCGGGGAACGCATCGGCGGCCCGACAAACTGCGGCCGTTCCTGCATCAGCATCCGCAGGCCGAGGAAGCCGAAGGCAATTATCACCCAGGAAAGCAGGCCGACCGCGACCGGGACGGCGGCCAGGCGTGGCGACGGAGCGTTGAAGCTGTTGGTCGCGGGGGCTTTGCCGCCCGGAGGTTCGTTGGTGTTCATGCGTGAAGAGGCACAGTTGTCTCCGTTGCCCAGCCCACCCGGATCGGAGAAGTGCCAAGCAAGCTACCTTGTGTCGCAAAGTAGCAAGGTCGGCAACGGCAAATTCTTGGGTGAACGGCGGGCGAAGGATTCAGATCACCGGGGCAAATCGGATCGGGGCGGCGGCCGGCGGAAATTTGCTTGAGCAACCCATCGGCTCTGGAAACGCTGACGGAGGAGTCGATTTGTTCTGCCGCCGCGCTGCCCAAACGTCCCGGCGTGGCCCGTCGCATTGTAACCCACGAAGGCCATGAACCCCCATTCCCCCGCCCTCCGATCCACCGCCCTGCCGGCCATCGTGTTTGGCCTCATTGGCCAATCGGCCCACGCGGAGTCGGTGCTCGCCCGCTGGACGTTTGAAAACAGTCCGCCGGCGGACCTCGCGAACACACCGGCCATCAGCGGCCTGCCGGCGGCCACGGGCTCGGGCACGGCCGCCGGGGTTCACGCTTCCGCCGCGACCGACTGGACCACCCCGCAGGGAAACGGTTCGGCGAATGCGCTGTCCGCCAACAATTGGACCGTGGGCGACTACTTCCAATTCCAGGTCAGCACCCTGGCCTATTCCTCCGGACACCTGGTGATCAGTTGGGACCAAACCAGCTCCGCGACCGGCCCGCAGGATTTCGAATTGCGGTATAGCACGGACGGTTCGACCTACGCGCCGCTGGGCATTGCCTATTCCGTCCTGGAACACGGCAACCCAAGTCCCGAGTGGAACGGCTCGAACGCCCAGGCAATTTACGCATTTGCCCGGAACACCTCCGGCATGCCCGGGGGACTGCTCGGGGAAACGACCTTGTTCCTTCGCGTGGTAAACACCTCCACGGACAGCGCCGGCGGCGGCACGGTTGGGTTTGCCGGAACTAGCCGGATCGACAATTTCACCGTAACGGTGGTGCCAGAAGCCGTGGCCAGCGCCGGGCTCATCAGCTTGGGTATTGCGAGCGTCGTTTGCCTCCAACGACGAAATCGTAAGAACGTTAACCCGTTACCGTGACCCGCCGATGCCCGCCTCAGCTCGCACCTCCGCCTGGACGGGACCCCGGCGTGTTTGGTCGGCCGGTGTCATCGCCGCATTACTGCACCTTGGATCCGGCTGTGTGAATCCGCATCCCGACCCAACCCCGACGTTGAACCGCTGTTCGGCCGATTTCGGCGCGCCGACGGACCCAGCGTGGCAGGCGCGTTTGGAGGCGCTCGACGCCGAACTGCGCCAACGACTGGGCATGGCCCCGGAACACACCGCTGCCGGGGTGCTGGACCTTCTCACGGGCCGCCTCGCGCTCGTCCGTTCCGACCAAGTGGAATATGCCGCCAGTCTGCCCAAGATCGGCATCCTGCTGGCTTACTTCGTCCGGCATCCCGAGGCCGCCACGCGGCTGGACCCGGTCGTCCAGCACGAGCTGGGATTGATCGCCAAGGCCTCCAGCAACGAGCTGGCCGCGAAGTATTCCCGGGAACTCGGGTTGAAGTTCATCCAGCAGTGCCTGAACGAGCGCGGTTTCTACGACCCGGCCCGCGGCGGTGGACTGTGGGTGGGCAAACATTACGGTCGGAGCGACGAGCGTTATCCCGACCCCGTGGGCGGGCATTCCCACGCCGCCACGGTGCGGCAGGTGCTGCGCTATTTCCTGTTGCTGGAACAGGACCGGCTGGTTTCACCCGCCGTGTCGCAAACCCTGCGGGAAATCTTCGCTTCGCCCGATATCCCGCATGACCGGCACAAGTTCGTCCTCGGGCTTGCCGACCGTCCCGTCGAACTCCGGCGCAAATGGGGCGAATGGGAACAATGGCAACACGACGCCGCGGTGGTCACCGGTCCCGGGCGCCACTACGTGCTGGTCGCCCTTACCCAACATCCGCGGGGCGACGACTACCTGGCCGCGCTGGCCGCTGCGGTGGACGACTGGATGGCGCCGGGGGCCCGATAGGTGCGTCGGCCGGCACAATGTCGTCCACCGAATGCGCGACGGACGGACCGACCCGGCGTCCGCCTCATCGTCCCGGGCGGAACGGCGCGAAAAAGTAACCCCATTTGGCTACATTCGGCTTGAGGGTTTTTGGCGGCGGAAGCAAATCCCTAGGCGTCCGGGTAATGCCCCGCCCGGCGTTGGAACAACACCTGATGAAAATCAACCACAAGACAACGCTGGCGGCCGCGTTATTGGCCGTTTGCTCGAACTTCCGCGCCGAATGCGCGGTCGTTCTCACCGATTCATTCGCTGACGGCAACTTCAGCTCAAGCCCGGCGTGGACTGGCGACACCTCCAGTTGGCAGGTAGTTACGTCTAGTGACGTGGCGGCAGGCGCGACTGATTCGAATAGCCTTCGCCTTGCAGTTGCCTCCGGCGGCGGCACCCAACATTTGTCCACCAGCGTTTCCGGTTTCGATGACTTCGTTCCGACCACTTGGTCATTCTTTGTTGGCCGGAGAGGCCAAGCGGCAACCGCTTCTAATCCGACGACCGTTTTCTTGGCGGCGGACGCTGCCAATTTGGAAAGCGCGTCCCTGAATGGTTATGCCATCACATTCGGCGACGACAGCGGCGGTGACGAGATTCGGCTTCAGAAGTTTGTCAATGGGACTGCCTCAACAGTGCTGACCTCGACTGACGCGATTACCAACGGTCGGACCGACTGGGGGCTGGGACTCAAGGTAACCCGGAGTTCGGCCGGTGAATGGTCGCTTTATTCGAGTCATACCCTATCGACCCTTGCCACTGGAGGGGGGGCGATCGCCACCGATTCGCCGTCATCGGCTGGTGTTTCCCTTGGTTCGGCTACCGACACCTCCGTGTCGATGAACGATCTGTCATTCTTCGGAATCTTGGCAACTCACTCGACCGGCGCAGGCTCAAGGGCGGGATTGGAATTTGATCAACTGACGATTGACGTTACCGCCGTCCCCGAGCCTTCCACCTACGCCGGGTTCGCGGGCGCCCTGCTGCTCGGTTTCGGGGTGTGGCGCCGGTCGCGGCGGTCGTGATGTGATTCCTTGGATTTGTGCCTTCCCAGGCCCGGCCCGCGGATGGCGGCCGGGCCTTTTGTTTTACCAGTCAAGGCGGACGCCCCAACGTGCCGCAAACGCCGTTCGCCTTTCCCGGACCGGCTGCTACGCTGCCCGCGTCGTTACGCCTGTGAACCTGCTTCGCCCATTCGTCGTCGCCGCGCTGCTGGCCATTTCGGCGGCGATTCTGCCCGTGCGGGCGCAGACGAATCACCTGAACTGGCAGGCCGCCTCCAATCGGGTCGAGGCCCGGATCCAAGGCTGGCCGCTGGCAAAGGTGCTGGGCCGCGTCGCGCGCGCCACGGGCTGGGAGGTGCGCGTGGAACCCGGCACCCAGCGGACCGTGACCGCCGGTTTCTCCGGCCTCAGCCAGCGTGAAGCCCTCGGCCGCTTGCTGGGTGACCTCAATTTCGCCGTGCTCCCCCGCTCCAACGCGCCGGCCCGGCTGCTGATCTTCCGCTCGTCCCGCGACAGCGCGACCGAGTTGGTCGAGGCCGAGACCGACGAGTCGAAGGCCGGCCCGATCCGCGAGGAGTTCATCCTGCGCGTGAAGGCCGGCGTGAAGCTCAAGGCCGGCGAAGTGGCCCGGATCGCCAAGCTGTTCGGCGGCGAGCTGGTGGCCGGCATCGATGAATTGGGCGCCTACCGCCTGCGCTTCCCAACCGCCGAGGCCGCGGACAAGGCGCGGGCTGCCATCCTGAAGGCGAACGACAGCGTGACTGCGGAGGACAATTTCCGCCTCGCACAGCCGGAACTCCCGCCGGAACAGCAGGCGCGGGCCGCGGGGACCGGCGTGCAGGTGCCCCCGTTGGGCGACAAGAAGGGGCCGGTCGTCGCGTTGATCGACACCGCGGTCCAAGGCCTACCCAAGGAAATGGAAGCCTTGGTGTTGTCCCGCACCCAGCTGGCTCCGGGCACCGCGGCGCGCGGCGGCCTGCTGCACGGAACCTCGATGGCCCAGGCCCTGATCGCCGGCATGCAGGAGGCGGGACAGGCGGTCCAAGTTCGCTCCTATGACGTTTACGGCGGCGGCGAAACCACCTCCACGTTCGATGTCGCCCGCGGCATGATCCGCGCGGCGCAGGACGGAGCGACCTTCTTCAACCAGAGTCTCGGCGGTTATTCGCCATCCCCACTGCTGGGCGAGATCAACCGCCAGATTGCGGCCCAGGGCGGCGTCATTTTTGCCGCGGCGGGCAATCAGCCGGGCACCCAGCTCGTGTTTCCGGCGGCCGATCCTTGGGTGAACGCCGTCACGGCCCTGGACCCCGGCGGCCAAATCGCCCCGTATGCGAATACCGGCGGGTTTGTGGACTTGGCCGCGCCGGGGACTGCCTACGTGCAGTTCGGTGACCAGACCTATTCGGTCACGGGAACCTCCTCGGCCAGCGCCTGGACGGCCGGTCTCGCCGCGGGCACGGCCGCCAAGAACAAGGTCGCGCCCACCGCGGTGTTGCCGTGGCTGCAGAGCAACTACGGCTTCAGCGGCCGGAAGCCGTAGCGGACGAATCCGCCGGCGCCGCCGATTACCGGCCCCACGCCCGGCCGCGGAGTCCGTCCCAGAGCAGATACGCGAGGAACAGCGAGTTGTAGCGGACGTAACGGCCGAACAGCCGGCCGGGTTCCGAGGCCAGCCGGAACAGCCAGCCTAGCCCGGTCCGTTGCATCCAGGCGGGCGCATCGGGCTTCAGGCCGGCATTCACGTCGAAGCCGAAGCCCACTCCCAGCAGCACGCCCCGCCCGAGCGAGGGTTTGTAGCGGTGGACCCAAGCCTGCTGTTTCGGGGTGCCCAAGCCGAGCCAGATGAAGTCCGGGGCCAGCCGGTTGATTTCCGCCAGCACCCGGGCTTCTTCCGCGGGGTCCATCCGGCCGGTTGCGTCGCATTTGCCATGGTAGGCGCCGACAAACCGCACGTCCGGGTTGGCGCGGGTGAAGATTTCCCGAAGCCGCGCCCCGCACTCGGCCGAGCCGCCCACGAGGTAATGGGTAAATTCGCCGGGCACCGCTTCGAGAAACCGGCGCATGAAGGTCGGGCCATACACCCGGTCGGTCATGCCCGCGCCGGCGAGGTTCAGGCACCAGCGCAGCGGCGTGCTGTCGGGCGGGAAATGGTCGAACGCCTCGGTCAACGCGCGGAATTCCGGTTCGTGCCGGCGCATGGTGACGGTCTGGGTGTTCGTGAAGTCGAGCGCCACGCAGCCGGGCTGCCGCGCCCAATCCTGGCATTGCCGCCCGAGCGCCGCGTAGTCGGTGACCAGCAGGCGGGTGCCCAACACGTGCAGCGTGCGGCCAGGGACGGCGGGGAGCTCGGCAGGACGATCCATGTAAAAACTCGCCGGGCAGGGGAGCGCAGGCCGGCGGCCGGGCGCAATGCGAAACCCTGAAACCGAACCCGTTTCCGCGACGTCGGAAGAGGCGTAACCCGGCCGTCACCGTTGTCACCCAACTGTGCGGTTGTCGAACCCCGGGCCCACGGGGTTCAATCCGGTATCCGTCCGCAAGCCATGAACGATCGTCGTCAGTTCCTGAAATCCTTGGTGGCCGTGCCGGCCGTCACCGCCGGCTGCGCCACGGCCGCTTCCCGGTCACCGGTGTCGGTGCGGAGCGCGGCGCTGCCGGCCTGCACGCCGCGGCGCATCATCCACCTGGTCGCCGACGGCATGAGCTCGGGCATGCTGGCCAGCGCCAACCAGTATTCGGAATTCAGCCGGGGTCGGCGCCTGACCTGGCTGGACCTGCTGGACCGGCCCACGACCCACCATGCGATGATGAACGTGCGGTCGCAGAACTCCCTCGTCACCGATTCGTCGGCCTCGTCGTCGGCCTGGGGCAGCGGCGTGCGCATCCCCAATGGCAAGGTGAACCAGACCAGCAAGGGCGGGAAACTGGTCACGCTCTACGAACTGCTCGGGCAAGCCGGCTGGAAGCGCGGCCTCGTGACGACCACCGAGATCACCCACGCCACGCCCTCGGGCTTCATCGCCTGCGTGAACAGCCGCGGCAGCGGCGAGGACATTGCCGCCCAATACTACGAACGCCGGGTGGACCTTGCCCTCGGCGGTGCCCGCAACCATTTCCGCGCCGACAAGCGCAAGGACAAGCGCGACTTGCTCGCCGACTTCAGCCGGATCGGTTACGCCGTGTTGCAGAAACCGGAGGACCTGGCCTCCGCGCCCTTGGACCGCCCGTGGCTCGGCGTGTTTGCCGATGGGCACATTCCCTACGTGGTGGACCAATTGGGCGGCTTCACGAAGCCGGCGCCGACCCCGTCCCTCGCCGCGATGACCCGAGCCGCGTTGCGCCGGCTGGTCACCGAGGAACGCTTCATCCTGCAGGTCGAGGGCGGGCGGGTGGACCACGGCTGCCATAACAACGACGCGGCCGCCGCCATCCACGAGCTGATCGGCTTCGACGAGGCGCTCGACGTCTGCCTCGAATTCCAGCGCGAACACCCGGACACGTTCCTCCTGGTCACCACCGACCACGCGACGGCGAATCCCGGCCTCAACGGCATGGGCGACAACTACGAGAAGAGTGGTTCGACGTTGCGCCACGTGAAGCAGGTCCGTCAGTCCAGCGGCGAAATCCTGAACCGCCTGCGCACCGCCGAGAACCGCGACCAGGCCATCGCCCGGCTTAAGGAGTCGACCGGCTACACCGCCTCGGCCCGGCGGATGGACCTGCTGGACACGTTCCTGAAGAAGAAGGGCTACGCGCTCTTCGACGGTTTCAATTCGGATACCGCGGCGCTCGGCCAGGTGCTGGCGAACCACCTCGGCATCGCCTTCACCAGCGGCAACCACACCTCCGACTACGTGCCGGTGCTCACGACGGGACCGGGTGCCGAACGCTTCGCCGGTTTCCTCCAGAACACCGACATCTTCGGCCATTACCTCGACTTCGCGGGCGTGCAATTCCGCAATCCGCAGGAACCGCTGATCGCCGGCGTCCTCCCCGTCGAACCGACGGAAGACGTGGCGAGCTACCTCGGCGCCGGAGCCATGGCGCTCGCCTGAGCGAAGGCCGGTTCAGAACTTGTCCCGCCGCAGGACGCGGATGTCGGATTCGTAGGCGACCATCGCGAAGTTGGGGAACAGCTCCGCGTGCAGGCGTTGGAGGAGCGTTTCCGCGACCGCGGGCGGAACAATGACCTCGAACTGCACGTTGGCCGACTCCGGGATGTCGCCCAACCGGGTGCCTTGGTGGCCGCATCCTTCCACCGGGAACACGGTCCAGCCGTGCGCGCCAACGGTCTCAAGCAATTCCACCACCTGGGAGCGGGCGTAGGCCTCGCACACCACGGTAACGCGTTTCATCGGGTAGGTGGTCATGGAGCGGTGTGGGGAAATAGGTTCAGCGGCGGTGAAGCCATTCGGCGGCGGCGAAATAGAGCGGCAAACCCAACGTGAGGTTGAAGGGAAACGTCACGGCCAGGGCTGCGGTGAGGTAATAGGTCGGATTCGCTTCCGGGAGGCTCAGACGCATGGCAGCGGGGGCCGCGATGTAGCTGGCGCTGGCGGCCAGGACAGCCATCAGGGTCGTGCCCCCGACGCCGAGGCCGACCGCCTGGCCCAGCCAGGCGCCCGCCAGGCCGTTGATCAGCGGCGTCACCACGCCGAACGCCAGCAGGAAGAATCCGACCTTGCGCAGGTCGCCGAACCGCCGAGCCGCGACCATGCCCATCTCGAGCAGGAACAGGGACAAAACGCCTTGGAACGGGGTCACGAAGAAGCCTTCCGTCATCACGTAGCCCCGCTTGCCGCTGACCCACCCGATCAAGAGCGCCCCGACGAGCAGCACCACGCTGCGACCCAGCGCCGCCTCATGCACCGCGCGCCGGAGAGCAGGCCCGACGGAACCGCCCGGCGCCAACGTGCCCAACCGACCCAGCACCACGCCCACGATGATGGCCGGCGCCTCCATCACGGCCAGGAACGCGGTGGCGTAGTCCTCGTAGGGCGTGTTGACCTGCTTCAGGAAGTTGGTCGCGGCGATGAACGTCACGGCGCTGACCGAGCCGTAGTGGGCGCTGATCGCCGCCGCGTCGGCCACCGGCAGGCGGCCCAGGAAACGCAGCACCGGATAGGTCCAGAGCGGGATCAACGCCCCCAGCGCGAGCGCCGCCAGGGCCGGCAGCCACACGGCTCCCAGTCCGGCCTCCCGGATGGCCACGCCGCCCTTGAAGCCGATCGCGACCAGCAGGTAGATGGTCAGCGTCACGTAAAGCGGCTCGGGCAGCTTCAGGTCGCTCTTGGCCACGGTGGCAAACACCCCGAGCGCAAAGAACAGGACCGCCGGGGAAAGCAGGTTGGCCGCAAGGGCCGGAAGCAGGTCGAGATTCATTCCGCCGCGTCGCCCGAAGGCCAGCTTCCGGCGGCGCGGCGGCAAGGGTGGCGGAGGAATGCGCCCCGCGCAAACGGCCTACTTCTCCTGCGGGTAGAGCAGCACTCGGTCGTGCACGAGCAGGACCAAGTCATTCTTCCCGTCGCCGGTCACATCGGCCACCACTGCCTCGCGGGGCTCCGAAGCCTCGTTGCGGCGCTGGCGGAACGTGCGTTCCTCGAATACCGGCCACCGGTTGCCCGGCGTGAGCTGGTGGGGCGGCTCGAACACCACCAAGTCCACGTAGGCGCGCACGGTTTCGAGGAACACCAGGTCCTTGCGGCCATCGCCGTCGAGGTCGCCGCTGGTCACGTCGCGCAGGAAACCGTCCTTGATCGGCGTCTCGTAGCCGTCGAGTTCGGTGAATTCCCACTGCTCACCCGAGAAGCGTTTCCAGGCGACCGAGTTGCCGCCGAGGAAGGCGATCGTGTTGGCCTCCTTCGTGCCCAGGCCGATCGGGGCGAGGCCGGTGAAGTCGGTCACGGGCAGCTCGACGGTCTTCGCCACCTTCCAGACGCCGTTGGCGTCGCGCTCGCTGACGGTCAGCGCCTTGCGGTCGGCATCCAAGAGGAACAGGAGCGGGCTCTTGCTGCCGGGCTGGGCCAGCGTGGCCGCGGCGACGATGCGGGAACTGCTGGAGGCGCCGTTGATCTGCTCGCGCACGGTGAAGCTCCACGTGGCCTTCTCGCCGCCGTCCGAGGTCAGGACGACCGCGCGGAGGAAATTCTTCTGGGCCAGCAGCAGCTCCTGCTTGCCGTCGCCGTCCACGTCGGCCAACGCGAGCCATGGCTGGTCGCTGGTGCCGCCGGGCGGATTCACGTCCACCTCCTCGAACAGGGCCCCGTCCTTCGCCTCCTTGCGCTGCACGAGCACCTTGATCTTCTCGTAAGGCGTCAGCACGACCACGTCGGCCAGGCCGTCCTGGTTGGCGTCATGGATCGACACGGAGCTGGGATTGCCCTTGAACGAGTCCGCCAGCTTCTGCGCGGACGCCTTGCCGTCGGCGCCGCGGACGACGAGTTCACGCACGGTCGTGGTCTCTTCCTTGCCGTCCTTGCCGGGCTTCTTGTCCTCGCGCTCGATCAGGGTGACCAGCGAGGCGGCACCCGCCTTGAGGGCGCCGACGGTCATGGCCAGCGGCCGGGCGTTGAGCGGGACCAGTTGCGGGAAGGGCAGCCGGCCGTTGGCGTCGAGCGAGGTCACGCCGACCTGCTTCTCGTCGCTGCTCAGCAGGAACACCTCGGTCTTGCCGTCACCGTTCCAGTCGGCGGCGGCCAAGTCGGTGACGCCGGTGAACGTCGGGAAGGTCTTCGGCGCCGCGAGCGAACCGTCCTTTTGCTGGAAGTGGACGAACAACTGCCCGCCATCGGGATCGGCCACGAGCAGGTCCTGCAAACCGTCGCCATCCAGGTCGGTCCAAAGCAGGCCGCGCCGTGCCTTGTCGGTGCGCTGGAGCGGGAGGATGGAAAATTGGCCGTTCTTGAGTCCGCCCACCAGCGTCTCGGCCGGCTTGCGGGTGAACTGCGACAGCGCGGCTCGGCCGGACTTGGCGGCGATCGTGATTACCTCGGTGCGATGGTCGCCGTCGAGGTCGTCGGCCCAATAGCTGCGGATCGGCGGCAGCGTGAGGTGGACTTCCGGCTCAAATTGCCCGGCGGCGTTCTGGAGCCGGAAGCGGAACGGGTTCGCGTTGTCCCAGTTCACCAGCAGCAGGTCGTCGCGTTTGTCCCCGTCGAGGTCGAGCACCTGCACCGCCTTGGCGCTGCCGACGTAGGGCAACTTCTCGGGCTCGGCCAGCGTGCCGTCCGCCTGCTGGCGGATCAGGTAAAGGTGTTTCTCGGCCAGCAGCAGTAGGTCGGTGCGGCCGTCCGCGTTCACGTCGCCCGTCGTCAGCGCGTTGTAGTCCGGCAGGCCATCGTCCAGGGCGAAGCGTTTCGGCTGCGACCAGCCGTTCGTGCCTTGGTTGAGCTGCACGATCAGCTCCTTGGGGTCGCCGTAGTAGGCCAGGTCGGTGCGCGTGTCGCCGTTCAGGTCGGCCAGCGCGAGCGAGGTGATGCGCTTCTCCGACGAGATGGACTCCACCCGGAACCGGGAATCCGCCGGCAGCTCGTTGATGTCCCGGCGGCCAACCTTCTCGGGCGTGGTCGGGGCGTTGGTGTTGCCGGTGCGGTTGTAGAGCAGGTTGATCTTCGAGCGGCCGTTGTTGACGACCACCACGTCCTTGAGCCCGTCGCCGTCCATGTCGGACACGTGGAGGAAGGCGACGCCGAAATCGATCGGGAACACCTCGGGACCGGCAAAGCCAAACCGGTTGGTGGCGGTCTGGGCGGACAGCGTCAGCGCGGCGGCCGACGCCACCCACGGCAACAGGACACGGAGCAACATGCGGCGAGAGTGCTGGAAGTTTGGCCGAGAGCAAGGCGCGGCGCGGGCCGGGTTCCGGCCCCACGACGGATTCCGTCGACGGTGAACCAGCTCCCCGAAGGGAGGCACTGGAACCGCCTGGCCCGATTCCAGTGTCGAGGCCCGCCGCCTTCCGGGCAGCGTCCGGGCAGAACTCGGAATGAAGGAGACACCAACATGATCATCCCACCGACCTGGAACCTGCCCGATGCCCTCCGCGCCCGCCTGGGCCAATCCACCTTCGGCCGCCAGCGCGCCCTCATCGAGGACGGCCATCTGCTCCTGGTCCTCCACCAGCCGCCCGGGCCGGACGACGCCAAGCGTGAGGGCCTGCTCTTCTGGCGCCCGCCGGGCGGCGACTGGCAGTTCAGCCGCGGCGGACCCGGCCCCGGCGGCCTGAAGCGGCACCTGCAAACGTATGCCGAAATCGAGGCCAAGCTCGCCGCCGACTACGAGCTCGCCGAAACCACCTCGGCGCTGTTCGCGCTCATCGAGCAGCTTACGCCGCTCGTGCGGGCGGCGCGGAACCAGCACGCCGCCCTCCAGGCCGCCCGCGAGGCTTTCAAGGGCGACGCCCTCCTGATCGGGCTGCGCGACCAGGCCTACGAGCTGGAACGCAACCTCGACCTGCTGCTGGAGGACGCCCGCAACGCGCTGAGCTACCGCACGGCCCGCGACGGCGAGGAACAGGCTCACCTCGGGCGCGAGGCGCTCCGGGCCAGCCACCGGCTGAACGTGGTGGTCGCGCTGACCCTGCCGCTGACGGCGATCACCAGCGTGTTCGGCATGAACGTCGCCCACGGGCTGGCCCTGCCGGGTCCGCTCCTGTTCTGGGCCGTGTTCCTCGGCGGCCTCGTGTTCGGTTTTCTGATGAAGGCCTGGGTCATGGCGAAGCCCGCGGAAACGGTGACCCCGGCCAAGTGAGCCCGACCGGCTCCCGCGGGCGGGCCCTTGTTAGATCGCCTGTCTGCGAACATTTCTTCTGGCCCTTCCCCGGCCGGTTTCATCAGCCTTAATCCGCGCTCCCTGCAACCCATGAAACGCCTGTTCACCCTCCTGTGGCTGATGCTGGCCGGAAGTCTGGCCACCAGCCACGGCGCCACTTGGTTCGTCACTCCCAATGGTTCCGCGGCCGCCGCCGGCTCGTCGTGGGCCGATGCCCTGGCGCATCCGGCGCAGGCGGCCGCCAGTGCCCGGGTCGGCGACGAAATCTGGGTGGCCGCGGGGCGTTACTCCGGCGGCACGGCTAACTTGGTCCCGGGAGTCCGGCTGCTGGGCGGCTTTGCAGGTCAGGAAACCACCGCGGCGGATCGTTCGACCAATGCCGCGTTGACCGTGCTGGAGACGACCAACGATCTGCCCGTGCTCAGCGTGGTGGGCGACAGCAGCGGCGCGGTGGTCCGGATTGCCGGATTCACCCTGCAAGCCGGGGCCGCCGCTGAAGCCATCGGGCGCGGCTTGGTGGCGTCGAACGCCACGGTGGAGATTGAGGACTGCGCCTTTCAACGACTCAAGGGCGGGACATTCACTCAGCCCGGATCGGCGGTCTCGGCCACCGCGGGCAAACTTCGGATCACCGCGACCACCTTCGCGGAAAACACGACGGTTCCAGGCGGTTACGCGGCCGCCGTGGGCTGCAATTCCGTTTCCCCGGTGGAGATCCGGGACTGTGATTTTGTGCGCAATCGCGCCGGCGGCGCCTCGGCGTTGGAGCTTAACCGCTGCAGGGGTATGGTGACCGGCTGCCTGTTCGCGCGGAATTCTCTCGTCGGCGAGGGGATTCCCGGAGCGGTTGAAGTCTACCTGAGTGAGATCGCGCTGACCCGGAACCGTTTCCTGTTTAACCGTGGCGGCGCCGGTTCGGCGGTGTTCATCTTCGAGTTCCGCGAGTCAGTCACCAAAACCAACTTGGTGGCGTTCAACCTGTTCGCCGGGAATGCGGCCATGGTCAGCGCACCAGTGTTTCCCCCAGGCTCGGTTTCCTATAGCAATGCTGGCCGGGTCCAGGTGCTCAACAACACCTTTGCCGGCGAAGTCTCGTGCCGTCTACCCACTGGAATCGCGACCAGCGGGCCGCTGGCAGGAACCGCGCGCAGCCTCGAAGTGGTCAACAACCTGTTCCTCGCCCATCACAAAGGGGACCAGTTCGAAACGCTCCAGGACACTCGGCGTAATGTCTTCCTTGATCTCGGTGAATCGCTGCGGGTCCGCCGCTACCAACTGGGCCGGCCCGAGGGTTGGGCGGACGATGAGGTCGTGGGCGGCCTCAATGCCTTGGATTTCCATCTCCAGCCCACTGCAGTGAGCCGCGGTTTCGGGGATCCTTCGGTAGTCCCGCCGGGTGCGCTGGATTTGGCGGGCCGATCCGCTGTTCATCCCGACGGCACGGTGGATGCCGGGGCTTTGGCCTTTGCGCCGGATTACGCCGCGCCCGCCCCGCCAACCGTGGTGTATCTGCATCCTAGCGGGGATGACCAGGCCGCAGGCGACTCTTGGAACCAAGCGGTGCAGACCTTGGCCGAGGCGATACGGCGTGTGGCAGTAGCGGGCCCTACGGAGCTGTGGTTCGCCGCCGGCAGCTTCGCGGGCGGGTGTGGACCCGAGGGGTTGCCTCCGGGTGTCGCGCTGCGGGGGAGTTTCGGCGGACACGAAACCAACCGGGATCAGCGAAGCCGGCTGCTGACCACTGAACTCAATGCCAGTCGGACGAACGTGCTGGTGTCGCTCGATCGAAACGGCCGGTGGAACGAGATTGAGGGAATCATCCTGAACGGGTCCGGCGCGCCGGTCACCATCATCAGCCCAGGCGGAGTGGCGGCGGTCGTTTCCTGGCCGCACATCCACCATTGCCGCTTTGAAAACCACCCCAGTTGGAGTGCCGGCCCGGCGTTGTATTCCGAGGGCGGGCTCATCGAAGACTGCGAATTCATCGCCAATGCCCGCACCAACAGAATTCGGACGGATGTAGGGAGCATCATTCATGTGACCGGCTTTGGCCCGCCCGCGATTTTCCGGCGTAACCTGGTTCGCCAGAATACCAACCTGGCCGCGCGCTGTTCGGTGGGTTGGTTCGGCTCGCCGACCCGGATCGAATACAACCGATGGTTGGGCAACCGGTCGGGTGCCGGGACGCTGGGACTGCTGGTCTATGCGACGGGTGCGATTACGTCTGCATCCACCGGCGACGGCTGTTGGCACAACACGCTGGTGGACAATGATGACCTCAGCACCACGCCTTCGGTGTTCCGAGTCCCCGGCACTCAATTTTCGGTGCAGCCCGAATTCTACGGCAACCTGGTGGCTCACAACCGGGGCGAAGTCATCCTGCCGGCTACCTCGGCCAGCCGCGCCCGCGACAATCTGCTGTTCGATAACGGTCCGGTTGGCCCGGCCAATTCCCTGCCTACCAACCGCAATCTCTTCATCGATCCCAAGTTGGCGGATGACCGCTGGCATTTGCGCGCCGATTCGCCCGCCCGCGATGCCGTGACCGTTCCCAGAGTGGAGGGCTTCGCCACAGACGCGGACCGCGAAGGCGCTTGGCTGGGGCGCGCCCCGGACATCGGGGCAGACGAATTCCTGCCGGACCATCCCCTGGCCCGCACGGTTGCGGGAGCCGTGGTGACCGCCTCGGCAACCCCGGCGACCCTGGCCGGAACGTTTCGCGACTGGGAAGACACCTGTCCAGACTGCCACACGCGGAGCTTTGTCCGGAGCACCGACGGATTCCGATTGGAACTGGTCGCAAACGAGGTGTGTCCGGCCATCGCCTGCACGGACCAGTTCAGGCCGGTGGACTACCCATTTGACTTCGGTTGGGTGACGCCCGGGGTGACGTCGCTCCAGATTCAGTCGGCCGGACAGCCGCTGCGGACCGTTTCGCTGTGGGTTCGCCCGCCATTGGAAGGCTTTCTACGCATGGCCCGGCCGGCCGACCAGACGATCCTCTCCCTGGAGGGACACCCGGGCGTCCCGTTGCGACTGGAAGGCACGACCAATTTTGTGGACTGGCAGGCAATTGAATCCAGCCAGGTCTCCCCCTTCATTCAGGCCCGGCCGGATGAGCCGTGGTTTTTCCGGACGATGGTTCGTTAGCCTGGCCCTTGGGGCGGGCCGCTTGGCTCCGGGCGCAAATGCGACCTGACCCGTATCGGCGACAACTCCCCTGAATTTTTCGTCGCCGCTGCCGCGTCCGTTCGTAAATGCTTCCGGACTCCCCGGAAGCAGTCCGGGATGCCATGGCGGTCGCGGCATCCTGAATTCCGTCGGAATCACTCTGCATGAACCACCTACGCGCGTTTGCCCTGTCGCTGGCCTGTTCGCTGGCGCTCGTCGCCCAATCACGCCTCCAGCTCCAACCCGGCGACCATGTCGCCCTCGTCGGCGGCGCCCTCGCCGACCGGATGCAACATTCGGGTTACTTCGAGTCGCTCGTCCACGAGCGGTTCGCCGACAACAAGCTGGTTTTCCGCAACCTCGCCGCCGCGGGTGACGAGGTCGTCACCCGGCATCGGTCGGAGAACTTCGGATCGCCCGACGACTGGTTGGGCCGCGTGCAGGCCGACGTGATCCTCGCCTTCTTCGGCTACAACGAGTCGTTCCAGGGCGCTGACGCCCTGCCGAAGTTCCGCACGGACCTCGACACCTGGGTGAAGCACGTCCGCGCCGGCAACTATTCCGGCAAGGGTTCGCCCCGGGTCGTGCTGTTCTCGCCGGCCGCCAACGAGAAGCATCGCGACGCCAACTATCCCGACCTGACGCCCAACAACGCCAACGTCCGGCTCTACGCCGCCGCCATCGCCGAGGTGGCCAAGGCAAACAGCGTGCCGTTCGTGGACGTGTTCGAGCCGTCGCTGCGGCTCTTCACCGCCGCGGCGGCCAAAGGCCAGTCGCTGACGATCAACGGCTTCCTCCTGAGCGACGAGGGGGACAAGCAGTTGGCGCCCGTGCTGTTTGAGGGGTTGTTCGGCGAAAAGGCGCCCACCGGCGACTTGGAGAAGCTCCGCGCCGTCGTGAACGAGAAGAACTGGCAGTGGCACCAGCGCTACCGGACGGTGGACGGCTACAACGTCTATGGCGGTCGTTCGGCGCTCGCCTATCAGGCGGGCAAGGGCGGCTTCATCAGCGACCGCAACCCGGCCGAGCCCTACATTTCCAACTACAAGGTCATGCAGGAGGAGATGTCGCAGCGCGACGTGCTGACCGCGAATCGCGACAAACGCGTGTGGGCCGTGGCCAAGGATGGCGACCTGGTGGTGGATGATTCCAACCTGCCGGCAGTCACCCCCATCGAGTCCAACAAGCCGGGCCCCAACGCCGACAAGTCGCCCGTGTATCTCGACGGCCAGGAAGCGATTTCCAAGATGACCGTCCACTCGGGCATGAAGGTGAACCTCTTCGCCGACGAAAAGCAGTTCCCCAACCTCGTCAACCCGGTGCAGATGGCCTGGGACACCAAGGGCCGCCTGTGGATCGCCGCCTGGCTCAATTACCCCGAGCGCACGCCGACCAGCAAGGTGGGTGACAAGCTGCTCGTGTATGAGGACACCAACGGCGACGGCAAGGCCGACAAGGAAACCGTGTTCGCCGACGACCTGAACTGCCCCACCGGCTTCCAGTTCTACCAGGACGGCGTGCTGGTGATGCAGGCGCCCGACCTGTGGTTCATGCGCGACACCAACGGTGACGGCAAGGCCGACAAGATGGAGCGCGTCCTGATGGGCATGGATTCGGCCGACTCGCACCACACGGCCAACGCCATCTGCCTCGACCCGGGCGGCTCGATCTACCTGAGCGACGGCGTGTTCCACCGCACACAGGTCGAGACCGGCAACGGCCCGATCCGCAACAATGATGCGGCGATCTACCGCTACGAGCCCCGCACCGGCCAGTTCGAGACTTACATCCCCTACGGCTTCGCCAACCCGCACGGCCGTGTCTTCGACTACTGGGGCAACGACTTCGTCACCGACGCCACCGGCAACGCCAACTACTTCGGCCCCGCCTTCAGCGGCCGGCTGGATTACCCCGCGAAACACCCCGGCATGCGGGAATTCTGGAACCGCCCGTCGCGGCCCTGCCCGGCGACCGGCATCCTGACCAGCCGCCATTTCCCCGAGGAGTTCCAGGGCAATTTCCTGAACCTGAACGTCATCGGGTTCCAGGGCATCTTCCGCGTGAAAGTCAGCGAGGACGGCTCAGGCCTGAAGGGTGAGACGCTGGAGAACCTGATCTCCTCGTCCGACCCCAACTTCCGCCCCATCGCGATCAGCACCGGCCCGGACGGAGCCATCTACTTCGCCGATTGGCACCAGAACATCATCGGGCACATGCAGCACCATCTGCGGGACCCGAACCGCGGCCACCAATACGGTCGTATCTATCGGATCACCTATGCGGGCCGCGACCTGCTGAAGCCCGTGAAGATCGACGGCCAGCCCATCGCGGCGCTGCTCAACCTGCTCAAGGAGCCCGAGAACCAGACCCGCGAGCTCGCCAAGATCGAACTCGGCAAACGCGATACCGCTCAGGTCATCGCCGCCGTGAAATCCTGGGCGGCCGGCCTCGACAAAAAGGACGCCGCCTACGAGCACCACATGATGGAAGCCCTCTGGGTTCACCAGTGGCACAACGTCGTGAACGTCGAGTTGCTGTCCCGCATGCTCGCTTCGCCCGAGGCCAACGCCCGCGCCGCCGCCGGCCGCGTGCTCTGCTACTGGCGCGACCGCGTGCCCGACGCCCTGGCCCGCTTCGCCAAGCTGGCCGAGGACGAGAATTCACGCGTCCGCCTCGAGGCCGTCCGCGGCGCCAGCTTCTACCGCACTGCGGCCGCCGCCGACGTAGCGCTCGCCGCGCTCAAGCGTCCGCTCGACTACTACCTCGAATACTGCCTCAAGGAGACGCTGCGGCAGCTCGAACCCTATTGGCGCAAGGCCATCGCCGCCGGCCAGCCCGTGGCGAAGGACAACGCGGCCGGCCTCGGCTACCTGCTCAAGTCCCTGAACACGGCCGAGGTCATGAAACTGCCCCGCGTCGAACCCGTCATCGCCGACCTGCTGGGCCGCACGGGCGTCACGGATGCCGACCGCGCCACTGCGCTCAATGACCTCGCCACGCTCCGCAAGGCGAGCCGCACCAGCCTGCTGCTCGGGCTGCTCGAAAATCCGGGTTCCCGCGCCGAGGACGCGACCGGCAGCCTTGCCCGCCTGCTGCCCACCCAGGCGCCGGCGGAACTGAAGGCCGTGCGTGATCAGCTCGTCCGCCTGAGCCGCGCCAGCGGCAACGCGACCACCCGCGCCGCCGCCTGGGCTTCCCTGGCCGCCGCCGACAATTCCTTCGACACCGTCTGGCCGTCTGCCAGCGCCACGCCGGCCACCCTGACCGACTTGCTGGGCGGCATCCCGTTGCTCAACGACGCCGACTTCCGCGCCAAGGCCTACGCCTCCGTGAAGCCGCTGGTCACCGGTGACTCGCCGCTGACCAAGGAAGCCGCCGGCAAGGGCGGCGCCCGTTACGTCCGCATCGAACTGCCCCGCAACGGCACGCTCACGCTCGCCGAAGTCGAGGTCTTCGCCGGTGGCCAGAACGTCGCCGTCAAAGGCACCGCCCGGCAATCGAGCACCTCGAACGGTGGTGACGCCGCGAAGGCGATCGACGGCAAGACCCACGGCATCTTCGGCATGGGTTCACAGACCCATTCGCAGGAAGGCGAACGCAATCCGTGGTGGGAAGTGGACCTAGGTTCCGAACAGCCGGTGGAAGCCGTGTCCGTCTGGAATCGCACCGAGGGTGACCTCGGCAAGCGCCTCGACGGCTTCACCCTCACGCTGCTGGACAACGCCCGGCAGGAAGTCTTCGCGCAGAAGGCCATTCCGGCACCCGCCCAAAGCGTTCGGCTCTCCGCGGCGGTGGACGCTGCCGGCAGTCTCCGCCGCGCTGCCATCCGCGCGTTGCTGGCGATGAATGACAAACCCGAGGAAGTCTTCGCGACGCTGGCCGGCCTCGTGGCCAAGGGCGATCTCGTCAATGCCGCTGCCCAAGGTCTGCGCCAATTGCCGCGCACCGCGTGGACGGCCGGTCCCGCCGCCAGCGCCGCCAATGCCCTTGTGAAATGGGCCAAGGCCGTGCCTGCCGAAAATCGCACCGACCTCAACTACGTGGAGGCGCTCCAGACCGCGGCCGACCTTGCGGGCCTGCTGCCCGAGGCCGCCGCGAACGTGCTGCGGGGCGAACTCAAGCAGCTCCGGGTTGCCGTGTTTGTCGTCCGCACCGTGCGTGAACAGATGCGTTACGACACCCCGCGCATCGTCGTGGAGGCGGGCAAGCCCTTCGAGATCGTCCTCGAGAACGACGACTTCATGCCCCACAACATGGTGATCGTGAAGCCGGCGTCCCGCGAACTCGTGGGTGCCGTCGCCGACACCATGCAGCCCACCGCCCTGGACGGCCAGGGCCGGGCCTTCGTGCCGGCGAACCCGAACATCCTCGGCGCCACCCGGCTGCTGGAATCCGGCACCCGCGCGACGCTCAAGCTCACCGCGCCCACCGCGGCCGGTGACTACGAATACGTCTGCACCTTCCCCGGCCACTGGCCCGTGATGTGGGGTCGCCTGATCGTGACGTCTGACGTGGACGCCTACTTGGCGAAGAACCCGGTGGCTCCCGCGGTCGGTGCCGGCCACGGCCACACGCCGGGCGAATAAGCCGCCGGTTCGACGGCAGCTGCAAGGGGCGGGTTGCGCAGGCAACCCGCCCTTTTTCATTTGGCCCGGGATGGTTTTGCCCGGTCCACCGCGAACGAAAACCACCGCCGGAGTCGCCGCACCAATTGGGTCTCACGCTTCCGCGCCAGTTCGTGTTCCCAGATGCGGAGCACACGCCAACCGGCGCGGCGGAGGGCCCGGTCAGCCCGCCGATCTCGGGCGACGTTGGCGACGAACTTCTTTCGCCAGAAGGCCGCGTTGCCCTTCGGCTTCGTGCCGTGCTGCGGGCAGCCGTGCCAGAAGCAGCCGTCCACGAACACGGCCAGGCGGAGTTTCGGGAAGATGAAGTCGGGGCGGACCTGGAAGCTTGCGCGCCCCGGCGGGATAATAGCGGCTCCGCGGCCACGCGGCGCGGGTGTTTCGCAGCGAAGGACGAGCTGGCGCCGCCAGCCGGTGATCCGGAATGCCCGGAAGATCCGCGCCAACGCTAGTTCCGTCCGCGCGTTGCCTCGCGAACGGATCCGCGCCATTAGCTTGGAGCGCTGGGCCTGCGAATAGATGTCCGCCACGGCCGTGGTGTAGCCGCAGGCGACGGTCGCGCCACGGAGAAAGCGCGCTTTGCACCGGCAATGCCACCGCCTCACTCGGGTCGGGGATTGCCGCACCGCCAAGGCCCGGCATTGTTGCGGCGGATTCCTCTTCATGTTCCCGGGCCGATCCATGACCTCCGCCGTTGCCACGCTGCTACTTGCCGTGGCGGCCGGGCCGTTGCGCGGATCGGAACCGGTCCGCTTTTCCCGGGAGATTCTGCCGCTGTTGTCGGACAACTGCTTTGGCTGCCACGGCCCGGACGAGAAGGGGCGCAAGGGCGGGCTCCGGCTCGATACCCGTGAAGGTGCTTTGGGCAAAGGGAAGAGCGGCGAACCCGCTATCGTGCCAAAGGACAGCGCCCGCAGCGAAGTGATCCGCCGCCTGCTCACCGCCGATGCGGACGACGTGATGCCGCCGCCGAAGTCGAACCGAACGCTCACGCCCGCTCAGGTGGATTTGCTGCGGCGTTGGATCGATGAAGGCGCCGTGTGGGGCAAACACTGGGCTTACGAACCACCGGTGCGGCCAGCCATTCCGGAAATTCAGAATTCGGAATTCGGAGTTCGGAACTCGATTGATGCCTTCGTGCAGGCGCAGTTGGCGAAAGAAGGGCTCGTGCCTTCGCATGAAGCCTCACCCGCTACGATGATCCGGCGGGTGACGCTGGACCTGACCGGCCTGCCCCCGACGCCGGAGGAAGTGGCGGCGTTCGAGCGCGAATGCGCGGAGGAGGAGAATCTGGAAGGCAGGAAGACAGGAAGGCGAACGAACGGGAACCGTTCCAGTTCTCCGCCCCGTCCCCTTTCCGGCTTTCCTGCCTTCCAGATTAAATCGCCGAGTTCCGCCTACGAACGCCTCGTGGACCGCCTGCTCACCTCGCCCCGGTTCGGCGAACGCATGGCGTGGGACTGGCTCGAGGCCGCGCGTTACGCCGACTCCAATGGCTACCAAGGCGACAGCGAGCGCACCATGTGGCCGTGGCGCGACTGGGTGGTGGACGCCTTCAACCGCAACCTGCCCTTCGATCAGTTCACCGTGTGGCAGTTGGCCGGTGACCGCCTGCCGTCGGCGACCCACGAGCAGCGCCTTGCGACCGGCTTCCTCCGCAACCACATGATCAACGGCGAGGGCGGCCGCATCCCGGAGGAGAACCGCATTGATTACCTCTTCGACCAGACCGAAACCGTCGCCACGGTCTGGCTCGGTGCGACCTTCAACTGCACCCGTTGCCACGACCACAAATACGATCCCTACACGCAGCGCGACTACTACGGCCTGCTCGCGTTCTTCAACCAGACGATTGTGGACGGCAGCGGCGGCAACCCGCAGTCGCCGCCGAACCTCGCCGTGCCCAAACCGGAGCAGACGCTGCGCCTGAACGAGATCGAGGCGAAGCTGGCTTCGGTGATCCGCGCGACGGAGCAGTTCGAGGCGGTGAAGTTCGCCCGCCCTGACGGCAAACCGATCGAAGAGGCTCCGGCCGCGAAGGAACTTCCGAAGGAAATCCTGGAACAGCTCAAGGTTGCGCCGCGCGACCGGGACGGCGGCCGGTTGGAGAAGCTCGCGGCGCACTGGAGGGAAACCGATCCCGCCCACGTGCGAGTGCTCGACGAACAGCGCCAGACCCGCGACGCCCGCAATGCCGTCGCCTGGAGCATTCCGTGGGTGATGGTGATGGAGGACATGCCGAAGCCGCGCGCGACGTTCATCCTGAACCGTGGCAACTACCTCAAGCCGGGTGCGGAAGTCCCGATGGCGGTGCCCGCGAGCCTCACGGTTGAGGCCAAGCAGGCGCCGGCGGACCGGCTCAGCCTGGCGCAGTGGCTCGTCGCGCCGGAGAACCCGTTGACCGCGCGCGTCACCGTGAACCGGCTGTGGCAATCGTTCCTTGGTGTGGGCCTGGTGAAGACGACCGAAGACTTCGGCGTGCAGGGCGAGAAGCCGGCCAACCCGGAACTCCTCGACTGGCTGGCCACCGAGTTCGTCGCATCGGGTTGGGATGTGAAGCATCTGGTCCGGCTCATCGTGACGAGCGCGACCTACCGGCAGTCGTCCAAGGTGACGCCGGCGCAGTTCGAGCGCGACCCGGAGAACCGGCTGCTCGCCCGCGGACCGCGTTTCCGGATGCCGTCGTGGATGATCCGCGACGCGGCGTTGGCCGCGGCCGGCCTGCTCACGCCGGACGTGGGTGGCGCGCCGGTGAAGCCGTATCAGCCGGCAGGCGTGTGGGAGGAGGCGACCTTCGGCAACAAACGCTACACGCAGGACCACGGCGCCGCGCTGTATCGGCGCAGCCTCTACGTGTTCTGGCGGCGCATCATCGGCCCGACGATGTTCTTCGACGTGGCGAGCCGGCAGACCTGCACGGTGAAGACGCCACGCACCAACGTCCCGCTGCACGCGCTCCTCACACTGAACGACCCGGCCTACGTCGAAGCCGCCCGGGCGCTGGCCGAACGGGTGCTGGACGGCGCCTCGAACGACACGGACCGACTGGCTCTCGCCTATCAACGCGTGCTGGGCCGGGCACCAAAAGCCGAGGAGGTGAAGATCGCGCTCCGTGGCTTGGAACGGCATCGGCGCGACTACGCCGCGGATCGCGACGCGGCGAACAAGCTGTTGGCCGTGGGCGAAGGGGTCCGTGATGCCAAATTCGATCCGGTGGAACATGCCGCGTGGACCGTCGTGTGCAGCACGTTGCTGAACACGGACGAGGCATTGACGAAGGAATGAGCGACAGCTGCCCCAAAGACAACCGGTTGCGCTTACTTTTGAACGATCGGACACGTCAACTGGCCCGATGTGACGACTGTGTCCACAATTGTTTTGTCCAGAAGCATGACCACTTGTAGCTCTGGCCATGGAATGTAAGGAACCTGTGGCGATTTCCCGGAGAACTGGAAGGTGGCAAACCACACCTTGTGCCACTTTCTGGCATCACCTTCGTTTGCCAATAGGCGAACATCGACATCACCAATCGAGACGCCGTGCAGTTTAAGCTGCGAAAGATTCTCCCGGGTGGCTTCCAGATGGGCACGTGCCAACTTGACGCCTTCAAGAATGTTCAACGGACATTCCTCGACATCCGGATTCCATTGGAAAGAAGCCACGTGCCTAAGCAGTTTTTGTTTTGGCAGAATAAACTCAATGGTCAGAGATCTCTCGACGCTGCGTGTCAGACGGCAGCCATGTTCGGTTTCCTCTCCAAACCCGTTGGCCAAGAACACAACCAGGAAGGATAAGCAGCAGATTAATGTGACCTTCATCGGTGGGCTATTCGACTGTGGTTGGGACAAGAATGTGGACCAATTGACGAGACTCGCGTCCTGTCTTGAGGAACTTCGAATCAATACCTGCTCGCCAACTGTCTTGGTTGTAGATGACTTCGGTGAACTGAAATTCAATTGAGGTGTGCCCTTCGAATTCCATGCTGCCCATGAACCCGCTTCACGAACGAGCCCTTCACCTCACCCGGCGCGAGTTCCTCGGGCGGTCTGCCACGGGTTTGGGTCTCGCCGCGCTCGGCGGCTTGTTGGGGCGCGAAGGACTGCTCGCTGCGCCGACGGCGACGGGTGGGCAACCGCGTTTATCCGGTCTCCCGCACGTCGCACCGAAGGCGAAGCGCGTCATCTACCTGTTCCAGAACGGCGCGCCGACGCACGTCGATCTCTTCGACTACAAACCCAAGCTCCAGGAGCTCCACGGCAAGCCGGTTCCGGACAGTTACATCGGTGGCAAACGCTTCAGCACCATGACCGGCAAGGCCGATGGCAAGCTGCTGCTCGCGCCGGTCGAGCCGTTTCATCAGCGCGGCCAGAGCGGCGCGTGGGTGAGCGAGTTCCTGCCGCACACGGCGCAGATCGTGGACGATCTCTGCTTCGTGAAGAGCCTGCACACCGACGCCGTGAACCACGCCCCGGGCATCTCGCTGATGCTCAGCGGCGCGCAGATTCCCGGCCGGCCGACGCTCGGCGCGTGGCTCACCTACGGCTTGGGTAGCGACACGGAGAATTTGCCTGCCTTCGTCGTGATGACCTCGGTGAGCAAGGGCACGAGCTGCGGCCAGATCTTCTACGACTTCTACTGGGGCTCGGGCTTCCTGCCGTCGCGGTATCAGGGCGTGAAGTTCCGCGGTAGCGGCGAACCCGTGCTGTATCTCGGCGACCCGGACGGCCTGAGCCGGTCCACCCGGCGCGCGATGCTGGACGACTTGGCGGAACTCAACGAACTCAAGCTGCGTGAACACGGCGACCCCGAGATCGCGACGCGCATCGCCCAATACGAGATGGCGTTCCGGATGCAGACCAGCGTGCCGGAACTCGCCGACGTGTCGCGCGAGCCGCAATCGGTGCTCGACCTCTACGGGCCGGCCGTGAAGGAGCAGGGCACCTACGCCTACAATTGCCTCATGGCGCGCCGGCTCATCGAACGTGGCGTGCGCTGCGTGCAGGTGATGCACGGCGGGTGGGATCAGCACAACAGCCTCACCACCGAACTCTACAACCAGTGCCGCGACACCGACCAGCCGAGCGCCGGCCTTGTTGCCGACCTGAAGCAGCGCGGCCTGCTCGACGACACACTGGTGATCTGGGGCGGCGAGTTTGGCCGCACGCCGTTCATCCAGGGCAACATAGACGACCGCAAACGCTGGGGCCGCGACCATCATCCCTACGCCTTCACGAGCTGGCTCGCCGGCGGCGGCGTGAAACCCGGCCTCACCTACGGCGAGACGGACGACCTGGGCATGAATGTCCTCCGCGATCCGGTCCACGTGCACGACTTCCAGGCCACGATCCTGCACCTGCTCGGCATCAACCACGAGAAGCTGACCTACCGCTTCCAAGGCCGCGACTTCCGCCTCACGGACATCCACGGCGAGGTGGTGAAGGGCATTCTGGCCTGACGGTCCGCCGAGGAACTGATCGCCGAGGATCCTGCCTAAAGAGGTCCTGAATTCCTGCGAAAGCGCAAACCTCGTGACCGCGTCACGTTGTATCGGGGAGCCACGCGGGGTTGCCACCGTCCAGCTGGTTTGGGCGGCTTTTCCGTCTGGCACGGTGTTGGCGCCGGGCGGCCGCCCGGCGTTTGCGGCGGTCCCGAGTTCGTCGCGTCTCCCCGACCCAGACTCGGTTCTGGAGCCGCCCCCCCCGGAGCGCCATCCCGCGGTCTAACTCGAAGAGTCGCCGAAGCATTTCAGCGGCGACAGTTCGTATCGCGAGGTGGACTAGCCAGCAACATGGCCATACTCACGCCCTGAACATCGCCACGCCTCCTTTCATGGCGCCGACCGACCTCGGCTTGGACATGGCCAAACCCTTCTGTCGCCGCCTGCGGGAATGCCCCAGTTCGTCAGTCTCAATCTGAATTCCTCGGTGGTGTGGTGTGGGCGCACTCGGCGACTCAGAGGTTGGACTGCCGTTCATGCCGGCGTCACCAGCCGGCCCCACAGCACGCTCAGCACAAACATCCCGATCATCCCGAGGCAGCACGCCACCTTGCCCAACGTTCCCGCCACCACGCCGACCGCTGCCCCAATCCCGGCCTTGCCGGCCTCGCGCCATTCGCGTCCACCCAGCATTTCCGCGAGCATCGCGCCCACTAGCGGGAACAGCAGAAGCCCGAGCGGTGGCCACAGGATTCCCAGCACGGCGCCGACGCCCGCGCCGACCATGCCGCGCCAGGTGGCGCCCAGCTTCTTCGCGCCGTAGGTCGTCGCGAGGAAATCCATCAGCACCGAGAAGGCCGCCAGCAGTCCCAGCAGGATGATCACGAGCCACGAGGCGCCGTGGTCGCCGAAGTAGAGTTTGTGGCCCAGCGCCGCCACGAAGACCACCGGCGTGCCCGGCAGCGCCGGCAGGACTGCGCCGACCAACCCGATCAGCATCAGCAGCAGGGTCAGCACGAGTCCCACGATTTCGGCGGCGTCCATGTTCACGACGCTAACCACCCGCGGCCACCGAGCCAAGTTGCGGGAATCCGCGACGGGAAATTCCAGCGGTCAGCGTCGGGCCTTGCGGAAGCGCGAAACGTAGTTGTCCTTCAGCGTCACGGGTTCGGCGACCTTCCGGAAACCGGCAGCCGCGATTTCCGCCTCGAACACGTCCTGGCCGGCCCGGACGTGGCCAAGCATCCAGTCGGTGCTGACGCCGGGGATGCGCTTGAACTCGACCAGCAGCAGTTCGCCATCCCGGGTCAGGGCCTCACGGAGCGAGGCGAGCATGTGCTGGGGGAATTCGAAGTGATGGTAGGTGTCGCACAGGAACACCGTGTCCACCGAGTTCGGCGCGAGCCGGGCCGACTGGTCGGCGCCCAGCACGGTGACCACCTGCCCGTAGCCACCTTCCGCGGCGCGGCCCTTCAGGTGGGCCAGCAGCGGCGTCGAAATGTCCACGGCATACACCTTGCCCTGAGCCCCGACCGCATCGGCGAACAGGAACGTGAACAGGCCGGTGCCGGCGCCTACGTCGGCGATCCGGGCGCCCGGCTTCAGCTGCGCCGCGGCGACAATCTCCCGGCGGTGGTCGAAGACCTCGCGGCCCTCCTTCTCGAAGCGCTCCACCCACTGGCGGGGATTCAGGTCGGGCTTGAGGAACTCGTCATTGATGCCCGGCTTGACGCTTTGGGTTTCGGCCGAGGAGAGGATTGCGGAGCCTGACTGGCAGCCCGGCCCGACGATCAGAAGTCCGGCGCAGGCAAGGCTACCGAGGAGAATGCGGAGCGACATTCCGGAAATGTAGCGTGCTGGTCCATTGAGGGCGAGGGCCTGTTGGACAATTGGCGGCAGTGGTCGCGGCGGCGGACGACGGATCAATGGGTGTAGCCTTCCTCACCATGTTCGGCGAGATCCAGGCCCTGGTGTTCCATCTCTTCGGTGGCCCGGCAACCCATAGTCCGGTCGATGACGAAGTAGAGGACCACCGTGGCCGCGACCGAAAGCCCGAGCACGAGGCCGCCCGCCTTGATCTGCTCAAGCCACAGCGTGTTTCCAACCAGGCCCCGGATACGTTCGGCCGCGAGGTTCGGATTGACCTCGGGGGTGGCGAGGAATCCGGCAAGCAGAGTTCCGAGGGTTCCGCCGACCGCGTGCACGCCGAAGGTGTCCAACGAATCATCGTAGCCGAAGGCGATCTTCAGCTTGGCGCAAGCGAGGTAGGTCGCGACGCCGGCCAGCAGGCCGATGAGAACCGCCCCGGCCGGTGAAACGAACCCCGAGGCGGGCGTGATGGTGGCGAGGCCGGCGACCGCCCCGGAGCACATGCCCAGGATGGACGGTTTGCCCCGCAGGATCAGCTCAATCAGGGCCCACACGCACAGGCCGACCCCGGCGCTCAGGGTGGTGGCCACGAAGGCGTTCGCGGAAACGGTGTCGGCCGCCACCGCGGAACCCGCATTGAAGCCATACCAGCCGAACCAGAGCATGCCCGTGCCCACCATGCAGAGCACCATGCTGTGCGGCACGATGGGTTCCCGGCCGTAGCCCTTGCGCGGTCCCAGCAGGAGACAGAGCACCAGCGCGCTCCAACCGGAGGTCATGTGCACCACGATACCGCCGGCAAAATCAATCGCCTTGATCTTCGCAGAGTCGTTCCAGAGCCCGTTCATCCAGCCATCGGCGCCCCAGAGCATGTGGGCGGACGGGAAATAGACGATGAACATCCACGCAACGCAGAAGACCATCAGCGCCTTGTAGCGCATGCGCTCCGCAATGGCGCCGACGATCAGCCCCGGCGTGATGATCGCGAACATGAGCTGATACATCGCGAAGATGTTGTGGGAAACCCACGGGCTGTAGTCCGCATTGGGGGCCGCGGTGACGCCCCGCAGCAGCGACCAACCCATTCCGCCCAGGAACGGCGAACCCTTGCTGAAGCTAAGCGAATAGCCGCATAGCCACCACAGCACAGTCACGATGCCGGCCAGTCCGAGGCACTGGGCCAGCACCGAGAGGACGTTCTTTTTGCGCACCAATCCGCCGTAGAACAGGGCCAGGCCCGGCAACGTCATGAACAGCACCAGTCCCGCACTGACCATCAGCCAGCCGTTGTGGCCGGGTCCGGGTGCACCCACGAGAGAACTGGCCGGGGCGCTGTTCCTGAAGTAGGCCTCAAGGTCTGCGAGGCGCTGTTCGACGGAGGGATCGGCCGCGAACAGGGGCGTGGAGGCGGTCAGGCCGAGAAACAGGAGGAAGAAGGCGAGGAAGCGTTTCATGGGCTGGAAAGCGCAGCGGGAGGTTGGGGTTCGGCGACGTCACACCGCGGCTTCGCCGCGTTCCTCGGTCCGGATCCGGATCACCTCATCGACCGCGGAAACGAAGATTTTCCCGTCGCCAATCTTGCCGGTCTTGGCCCCCTTGATGATGGCGGCAACCGCGGTGGCAACCTGATGGTCGGCGACGACCAGTTCCAGTTTCAGCTTGGGCAGGAAATCCACGGTGTATTCCGCCCCGCGGTAGATTTCCGTGTGACCTTTCTGCCGGCCGAACCCCTTGACCTCGCTGACCGTCATTCCGACCACGCCCGCTTCGTGCAGGGCATCTTTGACGTCTTCGAGGCGGAACGGCTTGATGATGGCGTCGATTTTCTTCATCGGGTGGGGAAATGGCGCCGCGGAACCTGCCAGCCGAGGTTCCCGGCAGGCAATGGGATTAATGAATGGTGTTCATTCTTCGTTCCTGGAGAATGAGCCGGAACGCTGGATTCGGGCCCAGCCAAAGAGAGTCCGCCGCGCGAATCGTCCGGGCTAAAGCTCGCGGAGCGAATCCACCAGCCGGCCGCGCAGGGCGCGGGAAGTTGCCCAGCCGGTCCAGACCAGGCCGTTGGCCAGGACGAGGCCCAGCGTGACCGAGAGTGATCGCCACGGGAAATCCGAGCCGGGCGTCCCGAGCGACGGCAACACCGCGACCAACGCCGCCACCAGGCCCACGCCGAGCCCGAGCAGCAGCAGCGCGACGTGCTCGGTCAGCACCAACCGGCGCAGGGCCCGGGGCTCGAAGCCGAGCGCGAGCATCAGGCCGAGTTCGCCGCGACGTTCCTGCACGTTGCGGAGCACCACCACGCCCAGCCCGACGCTGCCCAGCAACAGTCCGAGCCCGCCGAGGATCTGGAACGTGTTCAGGTAGGTGTTTTGCACCGCGTTGAACTGCGCGAGCCGGCGCGTCGTGGGCGTCAGTTCGAGGCCGACATCCTGCAACGCGCGGGACAAAGCGGCGGAAACCGTTTCGCTGGCGGCGGGCGGCGCGTCCACAAGGAAACCGCGGTAGCCGCTCTCGCTGGGGAACAGGCGCACGAAGTCCGCCTCCGCAATCAGCAGGTTGCCCTGGAGGCTCGAGTTCGCCACCGCGCCGACAATCCGCACCTTGAAGGGCTGGCCCCGTTCATCGGTGAAATCCAACGTGCCGCCGACGGAACTCTTCAGCGCCCACTGGATTGAGGCCGCGTCACCGATGGCGGGAATCTCGCGGGCCTGGGAATTGGAAATTGGGGATTGGGAATTCAGAGCCAGCCATCCATTCGTGACATCCAATCCCTTGAGCACCTTGGTAAAGGTGAACGCGCCGCGTTCCCCGAGCTGCTCGGGCTTCACGCCGAGGAGGCGCGGACGTTGGGCGCCGTTCAGGTTCAGGCAGCTCGCGTCGTCGCCGTCGCGCACCCGGAGCTGGACGAAGGACACGCCCTTCAGGTCGCCGGGGTTCAGGCCGTAGAATTCCTGACCCTTCGCCGTGTTGAGGTCCTGGATGACCGGCAGGCTGCTTTCACCCCACAGCGCAAAACCGCCCGTGCCGGATTCCCGCCGGTCCGCATTTCGCGTGGCGTCGAGCTTCATCGCGGCGATGGCCACGATCAGAAAGGCCGCGCTGGCCAGCAACGCCACCGTGCCCAACGAACGGGACGGCCGCCGGGCCAAGGCGCGGAGGGCGAGTGATCGGAGGGCAGTATTCTCCAAAGTGGGCCGGCTGGCCGCCTGACCCAAACTGCGGATCCACACGCGCACCCACAGCAGTCCCGCGATCAGCAACAACGCGCCGGCGCCGAAAAACACCTGGGGATTCGACTCCCGGGTGAACCACGCGCCCACCGACAGGCCCAGCGCGGCCAAGCTGGCGGCCAGGGCCAGTCGTCGCGGTTGGCGCAATCCGCCGGCGGGGACATTCAGGGCGGCCTCGTTGGCGCCTTCGTTGAGTAGCTCGCGCGCGGGCCGTTTCGCCTGCTGGCGCAAGGCGACAAACATCGTGCCCGCCGCCACGGCGATGCTCAGGGTGATTCCAGTGAACAGCGTCACGGGTGTCAGGTGAAACTCGAGGCCCGCGCCCGCGATGGCGTCGCGCCAGATCGTCGTGAGGCCCCAGAGCACACCCTTCGCGTAGTAACAGCCGAGCACTGCCCCGAGCACCGAGCCCGGCACCGCCAGCGCCAGTCCTTCGCGGAAGAGCAGGCCGCGCACCCGCGTCGGCGGCCAGCCGAGTGCCAGCAGGATGCCGACCTCGCCGGTGCGCTGCTCCAGCGCGAACCGGAACAGCATCGCCGTGAGCAGCAGCGCGGACGTGATGAGGAAGAAGCTGAAGCCGATCATCAGCCCGCCGAACTCATTGCCGGTGCCGCTTTCGGCCGCGCGCAACGCCTCCTCCCGCACGGGCCGCCAAACGAGGCCGACGTCCGCGGGATTGAGGTTGGCGCGGATGCGGGCCGTGAGGGCGTCGCGAAGTTCGGTGACGGAGAGATTGGAGGGTTGCCCGCCCTCACCCCGGCCCTCTCCCCCTGGAGAGGGGGACGCCGGCTGGGCCGCAGCGGACTCCACAGGTGAGGTGGCTGAGGACAGTGCGGCGTTGGCAGAAGTCGCCCCAACGGCGGGCGGAGTCTGGGCGGTGGAGTTGTCGGTGCCCGGAGCGTTTCCCCCTCTCCCCGGGGGAGAGGGCCGGGGTGAAGGCGGGCCGACAAACCACCGGATCGCCGTCAGTTCGCCAAATCGGTTCGCCCACATTTTCTGGCCAGCAGCCAACGTGATGAACGCCTTCGGTGTGCCGCGATGCTGTTTCCAATAGGTTTCATCCTGGTCGCGGATGGTGTGGACGAGGTCGAAGCCGGCGTCCCAATCGTGCGTGCTCTCGGCCTTCGAGAGGCCGGGAAACTCGGGCATCAGCGTGCGGTCCGCGTGCAGCCCGGCGAGCGGCACGATGCTGTGGATGCGGAAGCTGTTGGTATGCTCTTGCAACTGCGTGCCGGCATCCACGCGGTAATAGGTCAGCGCCAACGAATCACCCGGCTTCACGCCCAGGTCGTCGGCGAGCCACTGGTTCACCACGATCTCGTCGTCCTTCAGGTCGGCCGGTGTGTAAGGCGCGCCCGCGGCGGTGACCATCGAGTAGGGCGCCAGCTTGTCGCCGTGGGCGAGGCCGTTGACGAGGTAGGTGAGGAGTGGCGTGGGCGAGGGAGCGGGCGGCTTCACCTTTGAGAACAGGAATTCCTCGGCAGGAGCTGCGCGGACGACGGCGGGTTCGAGGAAGATGCGACGGGTGGTGAGTTCGGTGAAGACGGGCTCTGGATTGTCGCCGATGCGCTTGGGTTCAGGCGCGGCGGTGCGGATGGAAAGTTCGACATCGGCAAGGGTCCATTGTTCGTGCAACGCCTGCTTCGCACCGGCGATTTGACCGACTGTTGGCGGAAACGCCGAACCAGTCATCGTCGCCAGTTTAGCAGAGTTGAGCAATTTACGGAAAGGCAACGCCAGCCTAGGCGGAAACCTTGCGCACTGAAGGTCAAGCCAGGTGACGAATCGATTGGGTGACTTCGGCGCGTTCACAAGACCGTAGAGCAGCAGGTTGGCGCGTCGTTCTATTCCAGCTGCGTTGGCAAGCTGATCCAAATCCATGAACGCGTTGAGCGGCGGGGCTTGATTGGCTTCGAGGCTGAAGTTCCCGATTGCGTCCGGCAGCACGTGGCTAACCACCAAGCGCAGAGCGATGGATTGGTCATCGCGAGGCGTGATGACAGCATCCCGCGAAAGCGCGCTTGGCTTGTGAACTCTCAGGACAAGTTGATCTCCCTGTCGGGCGTTAAGCGCTTCGGCGAGGTGACGGTTGAGCGCGATGTTGCCGGGTCCAGGTTTCCGATCGACGGATGCGAATCCGTGGCCAACCCCATTGTCGACCCGGGTCCAGTTCAACTCATGTGCATAGTCGCTCATGCTTTGGTCCGGCAGCGGAACATCCAACAGCCGCTGGAATTCGGTCGGGACGCCGCGAATGCGGACATGATTGGCGCGAGCACCACCGTCTTGCCGAGCAAGCGTCGCCGGCAGCTCCAAGACTGCTGCGGTTCGAACTGCCGGTTTCCCTGGGGAAGCCGGGATCATCTCCTGAGCGAGCAGTTCCCTTCTGAAAAAGCGGTCACCGCCTTGGACTGCGGCCGCGATTGCACCTACACGTCGCAGCGCCCGTTCCTTGAGGCTCCCCTTCACCGAATCCCCCACCGCCAGCGCGCCGATGAGCACGGCGGCGGCGAGCGTGACGCCGGCGAGCACGCCCAGTTGCGAGCGGAAGTAGTGGCGCAACGAGCGCCGCGCGAGCGTGCGGAGGTTCATCGGAATGTCGATTGTCGATTTGCGAAGGACGATTGGCGGCGGGCCTGAGCCCGGTGGGGCGGGACTCCGTCGAGTCCACTTCCGAGCGGAGCGAGGCGAACGGAGTGAGCATCCTCAACCGCAACCCCGAGATGCGCGCTGTGCTCGCGCCGGCGCTGCCGGCAGACAGGGCTCGACGGAGTCTCGCCCCACCGAGCCAGACGTGTCGTGCGGCCAGCCCAATCGGAAATCGGCATTCGCAAATCGAAGTTCATTCAGCGCCTTGTCCTGCCGGTTGCCGGCTAGACCAGTTTCCCGTCCCGCAATTCCACCGTGCGGCCCATCCGCTGGGCGAGGTCGGCGCTGTGGGTGACGACGACGAGGGTGACACCTTCCTCGCGGTTCAGTTCGACGAGCAGTTGGCCGAGGTTGGTCGCGCTGGCGCGGTCGAGGGCGCCGGTCGGTTCATCGGCGAGCAGGAGCGCGGGCCGGTTGATCAGCGCGCGGACGACGGCGGCGCGCTGGCGTTCGCCGCCGCTGAGCTTTCCAGGCAGGTGCTCGAGCCGGTGGCCGAGGGCGACGCGGTCGAGGAGTTGCCGGGCGCGGTGTTCGGCGTCGGCCGGGGTCTGCGCCGCGCCGGCGAGCGTCGGGAGCAGGACGTTTTCCAGCACGCTGCATTGCGGGAGCAGATGATGGCTCTGGAAGATGAAACCGATCTGCCGGTTGCGGAGCGTGGCGAGTTCCTTGGCCGTGAGCTGCGTGAGGTCACGCCCGTCGAAGGTGATCGTGCCGCGGTCGGGCAGGTCGAGCGTGCCGAGCAGGTTCAGGATCGTGCTCTTGCCGCTGCCGCTCGGACCGACGATGGCGACGCTCTCGCCGCGGGCGAGGCTGAGCGAAGCACCGAGCAGCACGGGCACGGGTTCGGCCCCGGGATAAGCCTTGAAGACATCGCGGAATTCCAGCAGCGGCGCGGACATGCGTCGGAGGATAGGAGCGGATTCGGAAGCTCAAAGCGCAAATGCCGCGGGAGCCGGGAGAGAGCAACAGGAGGGAACGGAGGAAACGAAGGGAGCGGTCTTAGGGGCAAGTCGGTGTTGGCCGGACGTTGATGTTGCGGGCAACGAACATCGTCCCTTGGCGAACCCCAGCGAGGGAGGTTCGGCAGTCTCCGTTACCTCCGTTTCCTTCTGTTCGCCTGCTCCCCCTACCTCGGCGGCGACCACTCGTTGAGCGAACGTTCCTCCGTGCCGACGGGCTGGCCGTGGCCCAGCAGTTCGAGGACTTCGCCGAGGAAATAGAGCGAGCCCGTGACGAGCACGAAGGGGTCCGCGGCGCACAGTCGGAGGGCTTCGGCGGCGGACGCGGCGGCCTTCACGGGGCGGCCGGCGCCGGTAGCGACGCAGGCGGCCCGCAGTTCCTCGGCGCTGACCGTTCGGCCGCTGGCCACCGGGGCAGTGATGACGCGGCCCGCCAGCGGGACGAGGGTCTGGGCGATTTCCCGCCAGTCCTTGTCCGCGAGCGCGCCGAGCACCAGCGTGGGGCGCCGCCCGGGGAAATGGTCGCGCAACGCCGCGGTGAGCGTGGCCACGCCGTCGCGATTGTGCGCGCCGTCGAGCAGCAGCGTCTGAGGTCCGCGCCGGAGCAACTGGAGGCGGCCAGGCCAGACGACATCCCGGAGGCCGGTGGCCAATTGCTCGTCGGACACCGGCAGGAAAACCCGGAGCAGCCGGACGGTCGCGGCGGCCAGGGCGCCGTTCACCCGCTGATGTTCGCCCAGCAGCCCGACTTCGAGACGGAAGTTGGCCAGCTCGCTTGGGCCAATCGTCAGGCAGGGCGCATCGAGTTCGCGGGCCTTCCACTCGATGACGGCGCGGGCCTCGGAATCGGCGGTGGCGGTGAGCACGGGCACGCCGGGCTTGATGATGCCGGCCTTCTCTGCGGCGATGGCCGGCAGGGTCGCGCCGAGCACCTTCTGGTGGTCCCAGCCGATGTTGGTGATCACGCTCGCGAGCGGCGTGACGATGTTGGTCGCGTCGAGTCGGCCGCCGAGCCCGGTTTCCCAGACGACGAGATCCACGCGCTGTTCGGCGAAGTGCATCAGGGCCAGCACGGTGGTGAACTCGAAGAATGTCGGGTCGAGTCCTGCCAACGTGGCCACTGCGTCCCGGAGCGTCGCGACGTGACGGGCGAGGTCCGCGTCGGGAATGGGCGTGCGGTTGACCTGGATGCGCTCGCCGAAGCGGACGAGGTGCGGTGAAGTGTAGAGGCCCACGCGGCGGCCGGCGGCGCGATGAACGCTTTCGAGCATGGCGCAGACCGAACCCTTGCCATTGGTGCCGGCGACGTGGAGGAAGTGAAGCCGCTCGTGGGGGTTCCCGACGGCGGCCGCGAGGCGGCGGGTAGTTTCCAGACCGGGCTGGAAACCGAACATCCGCAGCGATTGCAAGTAGGCGAGCGCGTCCGCGTAGGTCACGGCGTTTTCTGGGCCACGGACGCGGGCCTTGTCAAAACTGCACGGGCGAATGCGGCTGCCGGACCTTTTGCAGTGCGGGGGGCATGACCCCGCTTTGGCTTTGCCGCGACCGGCCATCCTGCCGCGAAGAGCTTTCCGACCGTGGAGCCAAAGCGCCGGCTTGCCGGCGCAGTCCAAATGGTAGCCCGGGTTCCGGTTTCACGGATGCATTCCCAGCGGTCCGGCGGGACAAAACCGTTGACCCTGCTCCGCGCGGGGAGCCACTTTGTCCGCAGCATGTTCCCCGTGTCGTTCCGCTCTCTCGTCGCGTCGGGTGTCGCGTTGCTCCTGCTGGGGAGCGCGGGTTGCGCCACCTCCGCTTCCCGCGCCGGCGCCGCGGGCGTGCGGGTGTTCGAGACCAACAACGTCGTGCGGGTCGAGCTGAACGGCCAGCTCTTCACGGAATATCACTTTCGCGACGTTTCCCGGCCGTTCCTGTTCCCCGTGCTCGGGCCCGACGGCGAACATTTCACCCGCCAATGGCCGCAGGCCGATCCCGGCGGTGAGGAGAAGGATCATCCGCATCATCACTCGGTGTGGTGGTCGCACGGCGAGGCCAACGGGCAGGACTTCTGGAGCGAATCCGCCAAGGCCGGCCGGACCGTCCACCAGTCGTTCGCGGACCTGAAGTCGGGCCGGGAAACCGGGTCGCTCACGACCCGCAACCGTTGGATCGCCAAGGACGGCAAGGTGATCGCGGCCGACGAACGCACGCTGCGCTTCCATGCCCCCAAGGGCACCGAACGCATCGTGGACCTGGAGTTGACCGTCTTTGCGTCCAATGGCGACCTCGTCCTCGGCGACACCAAGGAAGGCACCATGGCCATCCGCCTCGCCGAGTCCATGCGGCTGACCCAGCCCAAGAACAAATCCGGCCTGGGCCACATCGTGAACTCCGAGGGCGTGAAGGACGGCGAAACTTGGGGCAAACGCGCCAAGTGGGTGGATTACTACGGCCCGGTCGGGGCCAAGACGGTTGGCGTCGCCATGTTCGATCACCCCGCCAATCCGCGTTACCCGACGTGGTGGCACGTGCGTGATTACGGCCTGTTTGCCGCAAATCCGTTCGGCCTCCATGATTTCGAGAAGAAGGAGAAAGGCGCGGGCGACCTGAAGATCGCCAACGGCCAGAGTGTCACGTTCCGCTACCGGATGATTTTCCACCAGGGCGACACCACGCAGGCGAAGGTGGCGGCAGCGTTCGAGGAGTGGGTGAAGGGCGCCAAGTGAGGCGGGGCTGCGCGCAAATGTTGGCTATTTGACCATGCCCTCGAAATACAAACTTCGCATTGGAGATTACTGCGCAAAACACGGCGTTGCCATACCGCCTGGCTTCGCGCGAAACACGCCCAGTCGCTACGCCATTATCCGGACGCATCTCACACCGCCAAAGCTCATCGCGACTACTTGGTTCAAGACGACGGACGTTCTTTACTACATTGAGCACTTCCTCAAGCCGGAGCTAGGTGACGCTTTGCCGCAGTCCATTCGTATTCTCGATTTTCAGGAGAGTGAGGAGCTTGCCTATACGGGTGACAAACGACTCCACAGAGTTGCGGCATTTCCTGTTACAATCCAAAATTCCATCACCACCACGCCATGAACACCACTCGTCGCGACTTCCTCAAAACGTCCGCGGTCACCGCGGCGGCCTTCGCTTCTCCGAACTTCCTGACCGCCGCGTCCGCGTCGCGTGTGCTCGGCGCCAATGACGAAATCCGCGTCGCCGTGGTCGGCTTCAACGGCCGCGGCGGCGACCACATCGGCGGCGTGCGCAGCCTCCGCAAGAAGGGCGACAAGGTCCGCATCGTCGCGTTGTGCGACGTGGATTCCGAGGTGCTCGCCAAGGGCGTCGCGTCCTTCGAGAAGGAAGGTGACAAGGTGACCGGTTATCGCGACCTGCGGAAACTGCTGGAGAGCCCTGACATTGACGTCGTGTCCATCGCCTCGCCGAACCATTGGCATGCGCTGGGTGCCATCTGGTCCGTGCAGGCGGGCAAGGACGTCTATTTGGAGAAGCCGGTTTCCCACAACGTCTTCGAGGGCCGCAAGATCGTGGAGGCCGCGCGCAAATACGGGAAACTGGTGCAGACCGGCACGCAGAGCCGTTCCAGCTTCGCGATCAAGGAGGCGGTTGCATGGGTGCGCGCCGGCAACCTGGGCCGCATCAAGGTTGCCCGCGGCCTGTGCTACAAGCCGCGCAACAGCATCGGCAAGGTGACCGCACCCACGCCGATCCCCGCGAACATCGACTACGATCTCTGGTGCGGGCCGGCGCCGATGGTGCCGTTGATGCGGTCCCGGTTGCACTACGACTGGCATTGGGTGTGGGACACCGGCAACGGCGACCTCGGCAACCAGGGCATCCACCAGATGGACATCGCGCGCTGGTTCCTGGGCGAGCAAACGCTTTCCCCGAAGGTCTTCAGCGTCGGCGGCCGGCTCGGTTACGTGGATGACGGGCAGACGCCCAATACCCAGTTTGTGTTCCACGATTACGACGTCGCCCCGCTGATCTTCGAGGTCCGCGGCCTCCCGGAGAAGACGGGCGCCAAGCAGATGGACAAATACCGCGGCGGCAGCGTCGCCGTGATCATCGAATGCGAGAACGGCCACATCCTGGTGCCGAACTATTCGTCGGCCGTCGCCGTGGACAATTCCGGCGCCGAGATCAAGAAGTGGTCCGGCGCGAAGGATCACTACGAGAACTTCTACTCGGCGCTGCGCACCCGGAAAACGACCGACCTCAACGCGGACATCCTGGAAGGCCACCTCTCCAGCGCCCTGTGCCACACCGGGAACATCAGCCTGCGGCTGGGTCAGCCGCTCGGTCCCGAGGCCATCCGGGAACGACTCAAGAGCAATTCGGCCGCGAACGAGACGTTTGAGCGCATGGCCACCCACCTGGCCGCCAACGAGGTGGACATCACCGACACGAAACTGACCTTCGGCGAGTTCCTGGAAATGGATCCCAAGAAGGAACGCTTCACCAGCGACCGGAAGGCGAACGAGATGCTCACCCGGGAATACCGGAAGCCCTTCGTGGTGCCGGACAAGGTCTAGGCCCGGCTCGCCGCTAGGCGACGGCTACTTCCGCTTCGGAACCTTGGGTCGGCTGGCAAGTCCGTCGTGGATGACCTTGAGCACGGCCTTGCGTTCGGCGCCGGTGAGCGTCAGGCGCGGGGCGCGGACCCATTCCTTGCCGAGGCCGGCTTCCTGCACGGCCAGCTTGATGTATTGGACGAACTTCGGGTGGGTGTCCAAGTGCAGCAGCGGCGTGAACCAGCGGTAAAGCTCGACGGCCTTCGCCCATTCGCCTCGGCGGGTCAGCTCCCAGAAATACTGGTTCTCCGCCGGGAAAGCGATGCCGCTGCCGGCCACCCAACCGTCGATGCACAGGATCGCGGCCTCCAACGCGAGGTCGTCCACGCCGGTGAAAAGTGCGTAGCGGTCGCCGCAGACATTGTGCAGGTCGGTGATGCGACGGGTGTTGCCGGACGATTCCTTGAGGGCAACGAAGTTCTTCTGGTCGGCCAGTTCCGCGAACAGTTCGGGGGTGAGGTCATGCCCGTAGCTGAGCGGGTTGTTGTAGATCATGATCGGCAGTCCGGTGGACTGGGCGACGGTGCGGAAATGATGCAGCGATTCCCGCGGGTCCGGCGACTTGTAGATCATCGGCGGCATGAGCATGAAGCCATCGGCGCCGAGCCGTTCCAGGTCCCGGGCGTAGCGGCAGGCTTCGGCCACGCAGCTCTCCGCCACGCCGCTGAGCACGGGCACGCGGCCGTCCACGGCGCGGATCATCTCCGACATCACGAGCCGCTTTTCATCGGCGGTGAGCGACTGGTTCTCCCCGAGGGAACCGAGGAACACGAGCCCGGTTATCCCCGACGCGATCAGGGCCTCGACGTGCGCGGCGGTCGCCTCAAGGTCGAGCGAGCCGTCGCGGTGCATCTGGGTGGTGATGGCGGGAAAAACGCCGGACCAATGGGGCTTCATGTGCGCAAGGAGTGGACGGTGAATCAACGGACGCCCCGCAAAGTGCCAGAATCCGTCAGCCGCCGGCTTGGCGGAAAATGACGTCGGCCGGTCCAAGGAGGGCACACCGGGACCGGCGGCGGGATACCTTGAAGGCTGCGCTCAAGTCCGTCGTCGCGACGGGTGGTAGTGATCGCCGTCGCCTTCAACTGGAGTAGTTCTGGGCAAGACTTAGGACGGTGAGGCGCCTTGGCCAGGCTTACCGGATGACCGTTGCCCAGTTGGTGACCGCCCGACGAAGTGCTTCTCGACCAAGTGCCAGCTCGCCAAGCCGGCAACAAGCGCGGCGGGAAGGCTCAGGGCGACGACTGTCCAGGCATTGGCCTTTGGGATTAGGACCATGATCATCTGTTGGATCGGGAACGCGTATAGGTAAGTCCCGTAGGAGACATCCGTCCGGACACCAATCTGGTGCAGCCCCGAAACCGGCAGGTAGGCCAGCCACATCAGCAAATAGGTCCACCCGAGCGGCAAGATCCATTCAATCCATGCTGGCTGCAGGAAACTGAAAACGATCAATGCCAAGGCGCCTGCCGCCAGCCCTGTGTGACGGGGGATTTCTCGGCGCCAGTGCCAAAAAGTAACTCCCGCCAGGAAGTAAGTTGCGAAGCGGGGCCAGTAGGCGCCATCCGCCAGGAGGGCGGTCAGAACCCGGTGCCACGGGAGTTTGATGCCCAAGGCCAACATCAGCCAGAAAGCTCCGAAAAGCGTAGTGACCAGCCAACGACGACGGAATATTCCGGCAACGCCGGCTAACCCTAGGAAAACGTAGCAACCGAACTCGTAGCGCAGGGTCCAGAGCGACACATTGAGCTCTCCAGGCACCGGGTTCTCGGGGAAAACCCGCAGCAACCCGCCATAGGGGTAGCCATAGCTGGAGAGGGTCGCGAGGTTGAAAAAGAGTGTCCCCGATTGTCGGGCCGAATAGCCGCTGAAGGAACCCTCCGAAAAGAGCGGTGCCAGCAAGAACGATTGGAGCAACCAGAGCAGCATGAACGCCGGGTAGAGCCGCAGGAGGCGTTTCCGGATGAAGTCCGCGAACCCACGGCCGCGGGCGAGGCTCTCGCTGACCATGAACCCACTGGCGATGAAGAATCCGTTTACGGCCAAGGCGCCAAGGTCCAGGCGTTTTCCTGTCAGCTCAAAAAGCGGTGCCCCATGGTTGGATCCATTGGCCGCCACGAAGGAGTGGGCCACCACGACGAGGGCGGCGAGACCTAGGCGCAGGGCCCCGAAATTGTTGAGCCGAAACTCAGCCGGGTGGATGGAATTCCACATGAGGACAACGAGGTCACCGGCCCGCGAGGACGCGTTCGATGCGTTCCTGCAGCTCCCGGTTGATCTCCCCGGGCGACCGTTCGGCGTCCACGATCGTGAAGCCGTAGGTCTTCTGGAGGCGCCGGAACGTGTCCCGCATCCGGCCCTGATACTGGAGGAAGCTGTCGAACATGTCGCGGGAGAGCCCCAGGTCCATGCCGCTTTCCCAGTAATCGAGCGTCTGGTTCTTGGCGAAGACCCGCTGCACGAGCTGTTCCGGCGAAACTTCGAGGTAGAAGACTGCGTCGGGCATCAGGGTGATGCCGTAGAGATTCTTCAGCCACGCCTCGTCCATGCCGCGCACGAGGTCACGGGCCATGAGCGTGTAGATGTAACGGTCGGCGAGGACGATGAAGCCGGCCCGCAGCGACGGCAGGATCAGGTGCTCCATCTGGTCCGCGAAGTCGGTGGCGTAGAAGAGCGACAGCGTAGTGCGCGAGAGGATGTTGCCGTTCTGCGCCTGTTCGAGTTCCTCGCTGACGAGCGATGAGCGCTTGAGCCCGACCTGCACGGTCGCGTGCCCGGTGCCCTCCAGCCAAGCCGTGAGCTTCTGGATCTGGGTGGAACGGCCCGAGCCGTCGGCGCCTTCGACCACGATCAGCTTGCCGGTGAGCTTGTCGAGTTCCGTGCCGGGGATGCCGTGGCCGAAGAACCGTTTCGGGGTGACCTGGGGCACCAGCACCTGGCCAGCCCGGCCGGCGCCGGTGCGCGGTGATTTCGCGGAAACTTTGGGCATGGTTCAGCGGGCCTTGTTGGAGGTGAAATTGGGCAGGTCGATCCGGGCGGCCACCAGCTTCCGGAGCAGACCCTGCTGTTCCTCGATCCGGAGGTTGGCGTCCATCATCGTAAACCCGAACTCGGTGCTCATCGCGAGGTATTGCTCGAAAATCCGGCCCTGGAAGAGCCGGAAGCTCTCGTAGGGATCGCTCGACAGGTTCAGGTCCATGCCCGCCTCGTGGAACTTCAGCACCGGCCGGTTGTCGAGGATGCGCGCGAGCGAAACCTCCAACGAGGCCTTGAAGAAGAAGGTGACGTCCGGCAGCGCGGCGAACGAATACAGGCCCCGAACCCAGTCCGGCGGGCAGCCGCGCACCGTGTCCCGCGCGAAGGCGGTGAAGACATACCGGTCGCAGAGCACGAGGTAGCCGGCACGCAGCAGCGGCACGAGCTGCCGTTCGTAACGGTCGGCGAAATCCGTGGCGTGGATGAGGCTGAAGGTGGTCGGCGTGAGTAGGTTCTGCGTCTTGCCCTTCTTGGTCGCGCTCTTGACCAACGCGGAGGAGTTCCACTCCGAGAAGAAGACTTTGCCGCCCTGCTGCTCCAGCCACTTGAGCAGGAGATGCACCTGGGTTGATTTGCCCGAACCGTCGAGCCCCTCCACCGCGATGAGCCGCCCCGGGAAACCGAGTTCGGCGAACGTCTTCGTCACGCGGCGAAAGCTAGGAACCGGTCGCCGGGAAACAACGCTTTTTCCCGGAATACACCAAACGTGGCATCGGCCCGACCGCTACCCGCCGGCGGCGTCCGCCCCGCTTGACCCTTGGGCCGGTCCGACGAAACCTGCGCCCACGGGTTGCCGCCCGTCCGCACTCCTGTGTCCGCCGCCGTTCCAGTTCCGCCCTTGTCGCCCAACCAAAGGGCCTGGTTACGGCTGCGCCGGAACCGCGTGGCCTTGGTCGCGGGCGGGTTCCTGCTCATCGTGCTCGGGTTGTCCCTGATCGTGCCGTTGTTCGGTGCCGGGGACGGCAGCCACGGAGCCGACACGCCGTTCGCCCAGCCCGGCGCCGGGCATTGGTTCGGCACCGACGTGCACGGGCGCGACGTATGGGTGCGGACCTTTGCCGGGGCACGAATTTCCCTGCTCGTGGGCGCGGTCGGCACGGCGGTCAGCCTGGTGATCGGCGTCACCTGGGGCATGGTCGCCGGCTATGCGGGCGGACGAACCGACGGCGTGATGATGCGGGCGGTGGACATCCTCTATTCGCTGCCGAGCGTGGTTTTCGTGATCGTGCTGATCACGACGCTGGAGGGTTACGTGAAGGGTTTCCTGGGCGACCTGGCCCCGGGGCTCGTGCCCACGGCCCGGCTGATGTTCCTGTTCGTCGGGTTGGGAGCGGTGTCCTGGCTGACCATGGCGCGGATCGTCCGCGGCCAGGTGTTGTCACTGCGGTCGCGGCAATTCGTGCTCGCGAGCCAGTCGTTGGGCGCAGGGCCCGTCCGGATCCTGTTCCGGCATATCCTGCCCAATGTGCTGGGCATCGTGATCGTCTATCTCACTCTCACGGTTCCGGCGGTGATGCTTTACGAAAGTTTCCTCAGCTTCCTCGGCTTGGGCATCCAACCGCCGCAGGCGAGCCTCGGCACCCTGATTGCCGAAGGCGCGGCCCAGATCAATCCGCTGCGGGTCCGCTGGTGGCTGATCGCCGGGCCGGGCGGCTTGCTGGCATCCACCCTCCTCGCGCTGAACTTCCTCGGTGACGGCCTGCGCGATGCCCTCGACCCGAAGGCGGCCGCGGAATAACCCCAATCACTGAAGCGGTTGGCCCAACCCGAGGCCGACGCCGCGGCGCCGTGAGCTTTTGTCGCGGGCTCGGTCCAATTCCCCGGGTGACAGCCCGCCGACCCGGTGCTTCGTTCCCGTCCACCGCATGTTCCCCTTGGCCTTCCTCGGTGAAAGCATCCTGATCGCCATTGCGATCCTGGGGCTGGCGTTCTTCTTCATGTGGCGCATGGCCAAGGGCGGCGGCCACGGCGAAGGGCTGCTTTCCCTGCCCGGTAAACTGCTGCTCACCGCCGGCCTGCTGGGGATGTTGGCCTACCTTTTTCACCAGGGCCGGGGGGCCAACCGCGGGGCGGCCGCCGTCGCGCTGTTCATGGTGCTCCTCGTCGCCTTCCCGCTGGTGATCATGTGGCTGCCCCACCTCGTCGAGACGGTGCTCAGCCCGTTCTTCGGCTCGCTGACCGGCGGCGACGAACAGGTGGAGACCAAGCCGATGTATTTCCGCGCCATCGGCCTGCGTAAACGCGGCGAATACGCCGCCGCCATCGAGGCTGCCGAGGCCGAACTCGCCCGGTTTCCCGCCGATCTCGACGGCCTGCTCCTGATTGCCGACATCCAGGGCACCGATCTGCGCGATCCCCAGGGCGCCCTGGGCCGGCTCGAAGTGGCCATGCTGGAACCGGGGCGCGCCCCGGCCAGCGTCGCCCTGTTGCTCAGCCAAATTGCCGATCTCCAGGTCAATCGCCTCAACGACTCCGCGGCCGCCCAGGCGTCGTTGCGCCGGATCGTGACCGAGTTTGCGGGCACCGAGGCCGCCGTGCTCGCCCAGCAGCGCCTCGCCCATCTGCCCACGGAGCGGCAATTGCTCGAACGCACGGACCGTCCGAAATTCGCTGTGCCGCAGCACACCGTGAAGGTTGGCCTGCAGGACCTCGCGGCCCCGACCGAGTCCGGGAACGAAGCCGCCTTGGAACGGGCCAGTGAATTGGTCCGGCACCTCACCGAATTCCCCGACGACTGGGAGCGCCGCGAGGAATTGGCCCGGCTTTACGCCTATCCCCTGGGACACCTCGCGCTGGCGACGGCCGAGTTGGAACAGCTCATCGGCCATCCCGATGCCCAGGCGCGTCACGTTGTGAAATGGCTGAACGAGCTCGCCGATTACCAGCTCAAGACGGCAGCCGGGATTGATGCGGCGAAGCTCACCCTGGAGCGTATCACCGGGCAGTTCGCCGGCACGCCTTGGGCCGAGCAAGCCGCCGCCCGCCTGCGCCTGCTCGGGCTGGATCGACGTGGCAAGGAGGCCACCCGGACCCTGAAGCTCGGGACCTACGAAAAGAACATCGGCCTCAAGCGCGGCGATCCCACGATTCCCGATCCGGCCAAGGGAACGAACCCGGAGTAGGGGCCGGAAAAAACTTCCGGCGTGACACCGACGGCGCTTCGCGGTCCAACACCCGTGACCACCATGGCCGAGGATTCCCCCGAACTGGCTTCCCCCGAGACGTCGCCGGCACCGCCCCCGGCGGCGTTGCCGGCGGACTTCGCGGCCATTTACGCGGCCCACTCCCAGCCGATCTTCTACCTCGCGCTGCGGCTGCTCGGCGATCCCACCGCCGCCCAGGACGCCACGCACGACGTGTTCGTGAAGGCCTACCGCAAGCTGGACGAATTCCGCGGCGACGCCGAGGTGCGCACCTGGCTCTACCGCATCACGCTCAACCATTGCTCCAACCTCCGCCAAAGCTGGTCGGCCCGGAACATCCACACCGCGGACGACGAGGCGGTGTTCGACCGCGTGGGCGGCGCCAGCGAGAATCCGCTGCGCGTTCTGGAAACCAAGGAACTCGGCGAACGCATCCAAGCCGCCCTCGCCGGGCTGCCCGACGAATACCGCGTGCTGCTCCTGCTCGTGGCCGACGAGGAGCTCAGCTACGAACAGGTCGGCCAACTCACCCAGCAGACCGCCGACGCCGTCCGCGGCAAACTGCATCGCGCCCGCAAAGCCTTCACCGCCGCCTTCGCCAAGACCGCCTGACCCGTCCGCACCATGAATCCCCCGTCTTCCCGGCTCACCCAGAACTCCGCCACCGAACAGGTCCACGCCACGCAGGGCGAAACGGTCCGCGAATTCGCCACCCCCGAGGAACTGCTGCGCCACGACCGCGCCCAGACCGAGGTTCCGCCCGCCGTCGCCGAGCGGCTGGTTGAAACCATCGCCGCCGAACCGAAACCGGCCTCGGCGAAGCCGTGGTGGAAACGCATCCTGTGAACGAAGGATTCCGCATGGAATGCTGGCGTCGCCTGTCCAACGCATGGGCGGTCACGTCGGCGTGGACACCCCGCGAACAGCAGCATGGCGGTTTGATTCGACGCCCGCTTCCCCCTCACCCCGGCCCTCTCCCTCAGGGAGAGGGAGACGCTAGCATCGTCCACAGACTCCGTTCGTTGGTCACTTCGATCCAGCACCACCCAGGCTGGTCCTGGCCACAATCCGTGTGGAGTCCGTGCGTCCCAGCCGACTGTTCCCTCTCCCCGAGGGAGAGGGTTAGGGTGAGGGGAAAGCGCTCTCGGAGGAAAACCGCCGGGCAGATTCGTTCCGCGCGCTGCCACGGCGGCAGAGCGCTGCCGCAATCCAAGACGCTGCCGCGTCTGAAGGGTCGCGGATTGGCAATTTCACCACCGCCGCCAATCTGTCGTGTCACCCAGCCCCATTGCTGAGCTGCTTAGCCACTGATCACTCCCCCCCGATGCCCTTTTCCGCCGAACTCGAACTCCTCATCCGCGCCCGTTACCCGCTCATCTACGTGCAGACGAGCGAGGAGCTGCGGGTGTTGCCCGCGGTGCTCGAGATCGCCGGCCGCCGCGGCAAGAAGGTCTTCGAGTGGTCGTGTTCCACCGGCATCGTGCCCGCCGGCACCAGCGTTCAGAGCCAGAAGACCCGGGGTGCGGCGACCAAGGACCCGCTGGTGGCGTTGGATCTGGTGCTCGACCAGGTGGAGCCGGCCATCTTCATCTTCAAGGACCTCCACCCGTTCCTCGCGCGGTCCAACTTCGCGGTCATCCGCAAGCTCAAGGACATCGCCCTGCACCTGAAGAACAGCTTCAAGACGCTCATCCTTGTCTCGCCGGTGCTGGAGATCCCCGCGGAACTGGAGAAGGAGATCACCGTCCTCAACCTTCCGCTGCCCACCCGCGACGAACTCGGCGAACTGCTTGAGCGGATCCTCGCCGACGTGCGCGACCTCAAGCAGGTGGACCTCGCCCTGGACGACGCAGGACGCGACCGCCTGCTCCAGGCGGCGCTGGGCCTCACGCTCGGCGAGGCCGAGAACGTCTTCGCGAAGATCATCGTGAAGGACGCCCGGCTCGACGGCGACGACGTGGACGAGGTCTTCGCCGAGAAACAGCAGATCATCCGCAAGAGCGGCCTGCTGGAATACTGCGCGCCTGCCGAGAGCTTCGGAAACATCGGCGGCATGGCCGTGCTCAAGGACTGGCTGGTGAAGCGTTCCGCGGCCTTCACCGCCGAGGCGCGGGCGTTCGGCCTGCCGGCGCCCAAGGGCGTGCTGCTACTGGGCGTGCAGGGCTGCGGGAAGAGTCTGTGTGCGAAGGCCGTCGCGAGCCAATGGCGGTTGCCGCTGCTGCGCTTCGACATGGGCCGGATGTTCGGCAGCCTCGTCGGCTCGTCGGAGGAAAACGTCCGCCGCGCCATCGCGGTCGCCGAATCGGTCGCGCCCGCCATCCTGTGGGTGGACGAGATCGACAAGGCCTTCGCCGGCGCCCAGGGCAGCGGCGCGAGCGACGGTGGCACGACCGCGCGGGTGTTCGGGACCTTCCTGACGTGGCTCAGCGAAAAGACGGCGCCCGTCTTTGTCGTCGCGACGGCGAACGACATCTCGCAGCTCCCGCCCGAACTGATGCGCAAGGGCCGGCTCGACGAGATCTTCTTCGTGGACCTGCCCGCGGAGGCGGAACGGGCCGAGATTTTCCGCGTCCATCTGGTCAAGCGCGGCCGCGACCCCGAGACGTTCGACCTCGCGACGCTCGCCGCGGCGGCGACGGAATTCAGCGGCGCCGAAATCGAGGAGGCGATCAACAGCGCCCTTTATGAGGCCTTTTCCGAAGCCGGCGAACTCACGACCGACCACATCCTCGGGGCCATCCGGGAAACCGTGCCGCTTGCCCGCACGATGGACGAGCAGATCAGCCGGCTCCGCGCCTGGGCCGACGGCCGGGCCCGCAACGCGAGCACGGCCGGCCCGCTCAATCCCGGTGGCCATACGCCGCGGCGGATGGAGCTGTAGGCGCTGCAATTCCCGGCTGGCATGCCCGGCCCGCTTGGCGTTTTCTCCTGCCCCGACACCACTTGGCGCCATGAACACCCCTGCCTCTCCGCTGACCCGCCGTGAGTTCACCAAGGCCACCCTGCTTGCCGGGGCAGCCGTCGCCGCCGGACCGCTGGCGGTATCCGCCGCGGATTCGCCCCGCCGCATCCGCACCGGCGTGATCGGTTGCGGCAGCGTGTCGAATGCCTACCTGCCCGTGCTGACGAAGTCGCCGTTCGTGGAGGTGGTCAGCCTGTGTGACATCAAGCCGGAACGCGCCAAACGGCAGGCCGAGCGGTTCAAGGTGGCGAATACCTACCCGAACATTGAGGCCATGCTCCAAGGCGTGCCGTTCGACTTCCTCGTGGTGCTCACCGACATGCAGGCCCACGAGCAAATCAACCGCCGCGGCATCGAGGCCGGCAAACACGTGTGGAGCGAGAAGCCCATCGCGAACACGCTGGCGGTCGGCCAGGAATTCCTGCGGATGGCCAAGGCGAAGGGCGTCCGCCTGTGGGGCGCGCCGATCACGGTGCAAAGCCCGCAATTTGCCTTCATGGCGAAGCAACTGCAGGCCGGTGCGCTCGGCCGCGTGGCGGCGGCCCACGCCTTCTACGGCCACGAGGGCCCGTCGTGGTCGGCGTTCTTCTACGAGAAGCTGGGCGGCTCGATGCCCGACCTCGCGGTTTACAATCTCACCAGCCTCACCGGCCTGCTGGGACCGGCGAAACGCGTCACTGCCCTGCTCAGCATCGTGACTCCGGAGCGCACCGTGGACGACAAGGGCAAGATCCGGGTCGCCGAGGAGGACAACGCGATGGTGCTGCTGGACCACGGTCAGGGTGTGATCTCGCACGTCCAATCCGGCTTCAACTACTTCAACCCGCACGGGCACGAGGGCAAAAACGAGAACCGCCACACGATCCAGATCACCGGCTCGCACGGTTACATGGGCATGGTGGGCTACGACTGGGAACCGCAGGGCGTGGAAGTGGCCACGATGGCCCAGCCGAAGTTGGTGCGGCACGCGACCGACGCGCAGGGCTACATCTGGCAACAGGGCGCGGCGCTGGCCGCCGAATGCCTGTCCACCGGCAAGGAATTGCTGGTGACGCCCGAGCAGGCGCTGCACGTGCTGGAGATCATCACCGCCGCCCGCGAATCCGCCGCGACCGGCCGGCACGTGGACCTGAAGTCGACGTTCAAGTGGCCGGTGGTGTGAAGGGGGGCGGGCGCGGTTGCCCACGCCGGCGATCCTTCAGGTGCCAACCAATTCCCGCCATGCGTTCAAAGATCATCGTTGCTGCGTTGATTGCCGTGGTGCCGCTGGGAACTTTTGCCGTGTGCCTGTTCTCCGGGGTGTTTACACCGCAGGCGCCAGATAGCTGGCAGCACGTTCGTGCTGGCATAAGTCGCTCCGAGGCACTCGCGCTCGCCGGCGCTCCCCAAGAGAGTGGCTGGCCGGAGAAGATTGTGGAGACGTGGGAGCGCCGTGGCCGCGTTTGTCATCGCCCCTTACGCCTCGTTTACGAGGGCGAGCGGGTTCAGCAGGTCGGGACGGCACGTGGCTCCGTGGCTGCGGTTGGACGAGCCTTCGCAAAGAGTCGCCGTGAGGAGGAGACTGCGTTCCAATCGATTCAGCCCGCAACGTCGAAAAGATTGGTGCCGATGGCACCCCGCCCTGCGTTGCGACCGACCGTGCTGCCTGGCAGCACCTCGCGACAGCACTTGGCCAAGGGGCCTTAACTCGACGCCAAACTCTTGGTTCGATGAAACCGCGTTACTTCGCCTTGGCGGCTTGTTCGACCTTTTGCAGGTAGTCCCGGGCCGCCCAGTTGTCCCACCAGTTCCACTTCAGGGAGGCCTCCAGCAGCGGCTTGGCCTCCGCCGCGCGACCGTTGTTCAGGAGGAACCACGCCACGGCATTGGCCACGGCGACGTCGTTCGGTCCCAGCCGGAGAGCCTGGTCGAATTCCTTGGTCGCCCGTTCGCGGTCGCCGGTCCAGTTGAGGGTCTGGGCGAGGCGCAGGTGGGCGTGGGCATCGTAGGGATTGAGACTGATAGCCAGCTCAAGCCAGCGAATGGCCTGCGCCGCGTTCTTCCGCCAGTCGTCGTCGCCGCCAAAACTGAGGCGTCGGTAGTTTTCGCCCAATTCGAAGGCCGTGCGGGCGTTGCCGGGGGCTACCTTTGACGCGGCTTCCAAGGTGGCGAGTAGCTCCGGGGTAATGCCGGGCATGGCGGCGGCGCGATTCAGGAGGAGACCTTCCCGGCACAGTTGGACCGTCAAAGGACCGGCCCAGACCACTGCGCCGCCCACGGCGATGGAGATGGCCAACCGGCCGGCGAGCCGGGGCGAGAGCCAGAAGCGTTCCGTGGCGAAGCGGATATTCGATGCCAGCAAGCCGGCGACGACGGCCCCTGTCAGGGCGATGGCCGGTAGATGGAGGTTGAAGTCCACGAGGCAATGGACGCCGAGGGTTCCAAGGCCGGCGATGGCCCCGACGAAAAACGCGGTGCGGTTGCTGCCGCGGTTCCCCAGGTCGCTGCTGCCACGTTCGACGTATTTCACCGACCGGACGGCACCCCAAGCGAACGCACCGATGGCCAGGACCGCGAGGCCGGCGCCAGCCACGCCGTAGTCGGTTAGCAGGTTTAGGTATTCGTTGTGAACCCAGCCAGGGTTGCGTTGGATCTCAGGTGAACGGTAGCCGGGGAAACGGACGTCGAAATGGCTCGGACCGACGCCCAGGAGGCGGTGGTCGTTCCACATGCGCAGGGCGGGTTTCCAGATCCAAGGCCGCCCCATGCCGGCATCCTTGTTGTCCTGCTTGGTCACATTGGCGAGTCGGCTGCTGGCCTTGTCGGAGGTGCGGAGGAAAAAGATGGCCCCGCCGAGGAACAGCGCCGCCAGCACGGCGATGGGCAACCGTAGTTCCCGCCGGCGGAAGCCAATCCAAACCAGAAGGCCGCCGAGCCCAGCCGCGACCGCGAACCAGCCGCCGCGGGACATCGTGCAGGCGATGCCGCCGAGCATCATCAGCGCGGCGTAGCCGTGCAGGATTTTGACCACCGGCTTACCGCGGCCGACCAGGAATTGGGCGACCGATTGCGGCACGATGAGGCCGAGGAACGCCGCCAAGTGGTTCGGGTTCACGAAGGTGCCGCCTGCCCGCTTGAAGTAATCAGCCGGTTGCACCAGCCAGAGCACCCGCTGGGATTGCCCCAAGGCCTGGATAATCGCGTAGCCGGCGATGACGCAGCCTAGGCCGGCGAGGACATGGGACACGCCCTGCGTGGTGTCCTGGCCGTGGAGGTTGTGCAGGGCCAGGAGGAAGGCGGCGGCGGCGGCAAGGACCAGCAGCAATTCCTGCCGGGCCAAGTAGGGAACTTCGGCTTGGGTTGTGCGCCAAGCGGCATAGGCGACGAAGCCGAGCACGGGCCAGACTGCCGGATGAAGCAGGAAGCGGTGGGATGGGTTGACCCAGAAACGAACCAGCCACACCAGCAGCGCGGCCCCAATCACGCCGGCGGCCAGGGCGAACTCGGAGTTGCGGGCGCCGCCGAAGAAAACGGCCGCCAAGGCGATCGCCGCCAGCACTAGGCCGGTGATCGCCTTTTCGCACAGGTTGTCCAGGTCATCACGGTCAAACATCCGGCCCCGACGCTAGAGAAGAATCCGTTACAAGCGAAAGCGTGAACTGCGGCGGATTCGAGCGGCCGCGAAACAAGTAAGGTGCGAACTTTCGAGTCAGGTCCACGTTCAATCCACAGATGAAACCGAGTTCCCCGTGCGTTTGGACGGAAATGCTGATTGGGATCATGTCGATGTGCCTTGGGTCAGTTTGGGTGAAGGCGGACGGACGCCTGCCGGAATCACCGATGGTGGTTGATGTGACCCGCCCGCCCTATTCAGCGAAAGGCAACGGCGTCGTCGACGATACGGAAGCCCTACAGCGGGCGCTGAACGAGAATGTGGGCCGTAATCGGGCGGTATTTCTGCCCAAGGGCACCTACCTCGTAAGCCGGACGCTGACTTGGCCCAAGCGCTGGAATGGCCGGGAGAACTGGGGCATGACCATCTTCCGGGGAGAGTCGCGCGACGGGACTGTGCTACGGCTCAAGGACCAGACGTTCACCAATTCGGCGCAACCAGGGGCGATCATGTGGTGCGGCGGCTTCGGATCCGCGGACTGGTTTCACAACTACGTCGAGTGCGTAACGTTTGACGCGAGCTCCGGCAATCCGGGGGCTACCGGGCTGCAATTCTACTCGAATAACTCCGGCGCGGTTCGGGACTGCCGGTTTGTCGCCCGCGAAGGCAGCGGGGCCGTTGGCTTGGATTTGGCGCACCGGGACATGAACGGACCACTCCTCGTGCGGCGTTGCGAGGTCAGCGGCTTTCGCCGGGGTGTGGCGACCGGCCATTCCGTGAACAGCCAGACGTTCGAACACCTGACGCTACGCGGCCAAAGTGAATTCGGCTTCGACAATCAGGGCCAGTTTATCGCACTCCGGGGGCTGGTCAGTGACAACTCCGTTCCTGCCGTCCGGAGCTACGGCACCTTCTGCCTGTTGGACGCGACGGTCACCGGCGATGCCGGAGCCGCGGCCATGCCGGCGGTAGTCAACTATAACGGCGGGCGAATCATGCTCCGCAATGTGACTACGCGCGGCTACGCACGAACACTCGCCGACGTGGCATCCCCGGACTTTGCCGCGGCGCTTCGAGTCCGGGGCGCAGATAAGCCCGGGAGCGAAGGCCCAAAAGTCGAAGAGTATTTCTCCCAACAACCGACACGGCCATTTCCCACGATGGCCAGACCACCCCGCCTAGCGATCAAGGAAACGCCGGACCCGCCCGAAGAACCCCCGGCAAGCTGGGCGAACGTCGACTCCTTTGGCGCTGATCCCACCGGCAGCGAGGATTCGTCGAGGTCCATCCAGAGCGCGATCGATTCCGGCGCGACGACCGTGTTTATGCCGGGTAGCTACAAGCTCCGATCAACCGTCACGATCCGTGGAGCTGTCCGTCGAATTGTCGGTCTCGGCGGCGCTATCAACTATGGCGCCGGCCTGAAGCCTGACCTTCGATTGGCAGATGGTGAAGAGCCCGCGGTCTTCTTGGAGCACTTGTCGCATGTCGGCGGCGGAATTGAAATCGCCTCTCAACGCACCCTAATTCTGCGCAGCGTGTCTGATTGTGACCTTATCCCCACGTCCAAGGCGGAAGGTGGCGAAATATTCTGCGAAGACGTAGTCACCCATCGACTGACGGTAAAACGGCAAAGAGTCTGGGCCCGCCAGCTGAACATCGAGAATGAAGGGGTTCACCTGACCAACGACGCCGGCCAGTTGTGGGTGCTCGGATATAAGACTGAACGGGGAGGAACGTTGTTGGAGGCGAGGGGCGGCAGTCGTTCCGAAATATTGGGCAATTTCAGCTACACGACCACCGCGGGTAAGCAGGCCCCGATGTTCATCAACCGGGATTCGGACATCTTCGCGTTCTTCGGGGAGGTCTGCTACAACGGCGATCCATTCTCTCGGTTGGTCGAGGAGACTTGGGCGAGGGATTGCCGAATAATCCGGCGGGGCGAAGGCCACACGCTTCCCTACATTGGTGGCAAAGGCTCGACGCCGGAATAGCCCAACGGAAAGTAGCCCTGTGCAAAAACCGAACTGGATCAAACTGCTACCCGCAAGAGGGGCAGATGATCCGATCCGATGGCGGGAAGGTGGCCCGGGTAGCCTCGCCACAGGAACCGGCCGCCGTCTGGAGGGCCGAAACCAGCTGATATCCTGGCCGTTCCATCATTTTCGAAAAAATCCTGCTGAAAGGCTTTACAAGCGGAGAGGCGCAGGGCAATGTGTCCTC
>CAZRRO010000016.1:0-166580 GCA_964602595.1 uncultured Verrucomicrobiota bacterium
GTTGCGCACGATCAGCTTCTGCTCCGGGAACCGCAGGTGCAGCTCCGTTTCCAGGCGGCTGTAATAGACGTCGCGTTCCGCGAGCCCGTTGCCGAGGAAGACGATCCGCTCACCGGCGGCCGGGACGGCAATCTGCTGGGGCCGGGCGGACGCGGCGGCGGCCGGCTCGACCTGCGGGGCGTGGGGATGGTTGTTGGGTTCGGCGGCGGACACCGCGAACGCAAGCGCGCACGCGGCGAACAGGCCGGACAGCGAGGGGTTCACCAGGAACCGCGGAGGAGATGACGGGAACATTTCAGTGCGCCAAGGAAAGACGGGAAATGACCGGAGCGGGAGGGAAAAGTCCGTCGTGAATGAAAGTGATTTAACGAATGGCCGACTATTGCGGGCGGCGGAGGCGGAAGAACCGGTTGGCCGCAGGGACGGGCACCAGTATTTCCGTCCCCTGAACGGCCGGGACCACGCTCCATTCGCCGCTGATTTCCGGGGCGGATTCCAGCTGCCAACCGTTGAACCCCGGCGCCCAACTTAGGTGGAGGCCTTCCGGCCGGAGCGAATGCCGCAGCCGCGGGGGCGGCACGTAGCCGGCCTGGATCGGCTCATCCGGCTCGGGATTCGAGGCGCCGTCGGTGATCTCGAGGAGAATTCGAGTCCGTTTGTCGTCAAACTTCAGCCAGCCAAAGTGGTTTCCGTCGGCCCCGGAAAATCGGTAGGCGAGGTAAAACTCACGACGCGGATAGATGCGAGCCGACAGGCAGTCAGCGCAGAAAAACAACGACGTGTCGGAGAATTCCCATTCCGGACCTTCCCTGCCGTAATACTGGTCAAAGGTCTGGATCCGCAGGGCGCCGCCCGGAGCCTGATCCGAGTTCGGGATGGTCTCGCCCCAAGTCACCTCAGGACCTTTGGTGGGACTCGACAGCAAAACCCCAGAACCAATGGGCGTGAGCACGGATTCTGCCCGGTAGAGAACTGGGGTGAAAACCGACGCCCGCATGACCTTCAAGTCCAGCGTCAGGTGGGAAGGGGATCCCGGTCCGGAATTGACCGCCGCTAGGTTCGTATTCTCAAGGATCGGCAGCGCAATGCCGGCCGATGCCTGAGACAGGCAGATCACGCTCGCCAAGGTGCGACCAACTCTGCGCCATTGGAAAACTGCCGAAGCGGAAACCATTTCGATGAAGGATTAGGGCTTGAGTCAGCGGTGAACAAGCGTCCGCTGGACAAGGTTCGAATCGGGTCAACGCCGTGGCCTTGCAGGTTGCCGGGCAAATCGCCCACGGCGGTCGAGATGATTGTGGAAATCCCCGTGCGCCTCGGTGCCTTTCCCGGTCCAATCCAAGCCGTGACCACTCCCGCCAACGATTCAGGACAACGTCCGCCGGTGCCGCTGACCTCCGGATGGGCGATCACGGCGTTTGTGCTAAGCATTCTTGCTTGCACCGGTCTGGGTGCATTGGGGGCGGTTTATTGCGGTGCCTTGGCGTGGCGGGAAATCAACCGGAGCGACGGTTGGCTTCGCGGCAAGGGATTGGTATTGGCGGCGTGGGGAATGATGGCGTTGCAGCTGACCTGCATGCTGCTTCCGGCTTTTTCCGCGGCCCGGACCAAATCCGAAGGCATTCTGCGGATGAGCTACGTCCTCGTCCACACCCGGGCTCTGCTTGCGGCGGCTGAAGCCAATGGGGATCGGTTCCCGGCTGCGACGAACTGGTCCTCCGTCGCTTCGCCGTTCCTGATTTGGGGCCCTAAAGGCAACTACCCTTCGTCCTTCCACCAGCAAACCAACCGGCTCGCGTTGAACATCGCCGTGGCGGGACTACGGCGTGATGAGGTGCCCGCGGACACCGTCATTTTGTTTGAGCTCAAGGAACCGTCGGTGAACGCGGCCGGGGGCACGAATCTCGCCGGCGCTCCGCCCGGCAGCCACGTCAAAGCACTCGTGGTCGGCTTTGCCGACGGTCATGCCGCTGTGGTTCGGCAATGGGAAACGCTGCGTTGGAATCCGCGCTGACCCGGCCGCAAGGTAGTCAGCGGTTCCCTCACCCCCGGGTCGCCGGTCCGAACTTCGCCTCCAGGAATTCCACCATCGCCTTCCCGAACGGTGCGAGGTCGCGGGGCGTGCGGCTGGAGATCAGGTTGCCGTCCACGACCACCGGTTCGTCCACCCAGTGGGCGCCGGCGTTTTCCAGGTCGTCGCGGATGCCGAGTGAGCCGGTCGCCTTCCGGCCGCGCAGGATGCGGGCGGAGATGGGAATCCAGCCGCCGTGGCAGATGAACGCCACCAGCTTGCCCTGTTCGTGGAACTCGCGGGTGAGCGCCCGCACCTTGGGGTCGCGCCGGAGCTTGTCGGGCATGAAGCCGCCGGGAATCAGCAGGCCGCAGAAGTCCTCGCAGCGGGCGTCGGCGAGCAGCAGGTCGGCGGTCGCCGGATACCCGTGCTTACCGGCGTAGGTCTTCAGGGCCGGGGCGGCGAGGCGCATCCCGAAACCGGCTTCCTGCACGCGCAGGAGCGGATACCAGAGTTCGAGGTCCTCGTAGATGTCGTCCACGAACGTGAGCAGGGTGCGTTGCATGTGGGAAGTCAGCGGACAAGGGCGAGCAACGGCAAGCCGGCGTTCGGCATGGATCGTTCACTGCCGGAACTGCCCGCTGTCGGTTACCACCGGACTCAACCCGGGGTGAGGCACCTCGTTGCCGCCTTGGCCCTTCGCGACTCGGAGAGCCGCGCTCCCGGATCACGCCGCTACCGGCGCAGCAGCCAGGCCCAGAGCGCGACGTGCAGGCCGACGATCAGCCAGAAGATCACCTGGAACTTCACCTTGCGGTTCTTGTGGCGCACGACGCGCTGCGCCAGGAGCGCGCCCGGCCAGCCGAAGGCCAGCGCGAGACCGTGGAGCGTTCGCTCCGGGATCCGCCGGCCGCCGCCTTGGGCCAACCGTTTGTCGCACCAATACACGGCGAACGTCACCGCGCTCATGGCGGCGTAGCCGTAAAGCAGCCACTTCATGAGCGAGGTTATTTCCCCTTCGCCGCGCGCGTGAGCAGCGGTTTCAGCACCTTGGCAAACGCGTCGGCATGGCGCATGAACCCGAGGTCGGTGGGATGCGAACCGTCCACGGTATCCTCGCCGTCCGCTCCCAGCAGGTCTTCGGCGCGGAGGTAATGGAGGTCCGTCACGCCGGCTTGTTTCAGCCGCTGGTAGGCGGCCCGGAGCGCGGCGTGATTGGCCTCGTTGCCGGTGCGGCGGCCGGCGTTAAGGAAGGCGTCGGCGTAGTTGCGATCCTCCACCAGGACGATGGGCGTGTGCGGCCGGGCGGCCCGGAGCCGGCGGACAAAGGGTTCGGTGCGTTCGGCGACTTCGGCGGCCTTGAGGTTGGGCAGGCAATCCAGGACGAAGACGCTGGGGTCCAGTTCCGCGAGCAGGTCGGCCATGGCCGGCTCCATCCGCCCGCTGCCGGAGAAGCCGAGGTTGATCGTCGGGAAGTTGAAGCGCCGGCCCACCAACGCGACGTGGGCCATGCCCGGCCGCGACGCGCAGCCGCCCTGGGTGATCGAGGTGCCGTAGAAGACGATGGGTTTGCGGGTGCCCGGTCCCCACGGGCCGGCCGCCGTCAGTTCGGCGCCAGCGTTGACGCCGAGTTCGACCGACCGAACACCGTTGTAGAGCGGCAGGTAGAGGAGAAATTCGCGGCGGCCGGGCGGGAGATCGCTGGCGAGCGTCGCCGTGTTCGTCTGGCCGCGCGGTTGGCCGTTGGCGAGCCAACGCCATGCGCCCGAAGGCAACTTCACGTAGAGGTCCACGCCGCTGACGCCGGTGGCCGGCATGTGCGGCATGGCAAGGCTGGCCGAGGTGAGTTCCCAGCGGACCTGGAGCGTGGCCGCGTCCGAGACGAAGCGGACTACTTCGCCGGCGGAATGGTGGCCGAGCCCCCAGACGGAATCCGGAACCTTGCCCTTGGCGCTGGCGGGCAGGCGGTCGAAATAGGCTTCGGTGTTGGTCCAGCCGCGGCCTTCGACGCCGAGGTTGCGGACGTCCAGCCACCGGAGCTCGGCCGCGGTCACGGTGGCAATTCCGAGCGAAACCACCATCCCGGCGAGGAGGGAAAGCCGGGTTCGCCAAACACGCACGCAGTTCATGCCGGCAGCGTGGGGAATCCGGGGCGCTTCGGGAAGGCCCGCCTGAAATTCAGCCGCGAAGCAGCTTGAGCACGAACGTCGCGTAGGAACCGGCCCAGAGCACGACGGCGCTCACCAGCCCGGCTGCGAGATCGTCAACGACAACACCCCACCCGCCGGGGAGCTTTTGCAGCGCGCGGATCGGCCACGGTTTCCAGATGTCGAACAGGCGAAAGAGCAGGAACGCCGCGACTGTTGCGGGCCACCAGGCGGCGAGCTTGGCCGGGGTGGGTAATTCGCCGGCCTGGAACCACCAGAGCCCCACGTAGCCGCCCAAGGCGATCGGCACGGCGACGATCTCGTCGAGCACCACGGAGCCTGGGTCGTGTTCGCCGAGAATCTTTTCGGCCGCGCCGCAAATCCAGACGGCGGCCAATGACGACCCGAGGATGCCCGCGACGAAAAACGCCATGGATCCGGGCCCCAGGAGCAGCAGCGCCCAAACCACGCCGAGGAGGGAACCCCACGTGCCCGGCGCGGGGCGGATGCGGCCGACGCCGAAGCCCTGGGCGAGCCACACGATGAAGTTCGCGGCCTTCACATGTCGCTCAGATACAGTTCGCGGTTCCGCCACAGGTAGATGCCGCCGCTGAGCAGCGTGAGGCCGACCGAGGACCACTTCGACAGCTCGGCGACCCACCACGACCACGCGTGGCCGGCGATTTTCCAGCCGAAGATGAGTTCGCCCGGCGGACCCCATTGCGGGAAGCTGAGCACGGTCAGGATCGCCACGATGGTGACGATCTGGGAGATGGTCTTGTGTTTGCCGTAACCCTCGGCGGCGAGGACCACGCTCTTGGACGCCGCGAGCAGGCGCAGGCCGGTGATGGCGAGTTCGCGCGCCACAATGATGACGACCATCCACGCCGGCAGCAGGCCACGGCCGACGAACGCGATAAACGCCGAGCAGGTCAGGATCTTGTCCGCCAGCGGATCCATGAGGATGCCGAAATTGGTGATGAGTCCGCGCTGCCGCGCGATGCGGCCATCAAGGAAGTCGGTGATGCCGGCGGCGCTGAAGAGAATGAGCGCCACCGTCTCGTGGCCGCGGAATTCGGCGAACATCACCACCAGGAATAGGCCGGTGAGGGCGAAACGGGAAACGGTGAGCTGGTTCGGCAGATTCATCAGCGAGTAGGAATGGCGCGAGCGTGCCGGGGAAACAGGGCGAACGCCAGCGCCGGAAACAGCGGGGCTAGGCCTTGAAGAAAATCTTCCGTCGCCACAGCCACCACAGCACGCCCCAGGCGGCGACGGCGAACAGGCCGCGTTGAAGAATCGGAAACCCAACGTCACCGAGCGGCTCCTTGAGCCAGGCGATCCACGCGCCGCTGGCGCTCCGGAACCAGCCGCCGAAGGCGTTCCCGAGCACGTAGGCAGCGATGGAGTTTGTGCCGACGACCACCAGCGGGAAAGACCAGCCGCGCCAACCCCGCACCTCGATGGCCCAGTAAAAGGCGAGCAGCATCAGGGTCGTCCAGCCGCCCGCGTAGAGGGCAAAGCTCGGGGTCCAGATGCGCTTGATCAGCGGAAACCACGGGCTGACGGCGAGGCCGAATGCGATGCCGCCGAGACCGGCGATGAGCAGCGTAAGACAGACCTTCCGCTTCGTAGGATCCGAGGTCACGCGGTTCTGATTCTTCAAATCCGCGTTCCGCAATCCGCAATCCGCATTGGCGATGAGCGTCCCGGTCATGACGCCGAAGATGATCGTGGCCGCCGCGGGAATGGCGTTCAGGCCGACGTAGTAGCCCGAATAGTTCCGGCCGATCAGCCAGCGGTCGAACGCGCTGCCCAGGTTCTCGTTGCCCATCGCCCACGGACCGCCGGGGCCATTCCATGGGTTGAACATCCAGAGCAGTTGGTAACCGACCAGGATCGAACCCGCGACCAAGCCCTGCGTGCGCAGGCCCCGGCCGACGACCAAGAACGCGACGAGGTAACCGAGGGCGATTTGCTGAAGCACCCGGATGATTCCCAGCTGAATCTTTTCCGAGCCGAAGTGGTCGAGCAGGATGCCAATGGCCATCAGGTTGAAGGCGCGGACCAAGGCGTGGCCCAGCTGGCGGTTCCAGGAATCACCGAGTTCCGACCGGCGGGCGAAGGCAAATGGCATCGAGACGCCGACCATGAACATGAACGACGGCTGGATGAGGTCCCAGTAAACGCAGCCGGCCCAGGCGACGTGTTCGTTCTGGAGGAAGAGCCAGTTCCAAGTCGGATGCCCCTTGAGTGAATGGAAAAGGCCGCCGCAGAGGAGCGTGAACATGATCAACCCGCGGTAGGCGTCGAGGGACTGGAGCCGGCGGGCGGGCGGGGCGGACGGAGGCGAAGCCTGATCGTTCATGGCCGAGGTGAGGTGGAATTCTCCTGGGACGGGTCAGGCTGGCCCTTGGCCGCGGGCGCGGCAACGTCGTTTGCGGGGGGCTCGCTGCCCCCTGTCTGCCGGTGCTTCCGTGTAAGGCTGTCGTGCCCGAGCGTCAGCCGAGAAATCCGAGCGGGCCGGCGGTCGGCGAGGGGCTGTAGAAGTTGCCGATGTTCGGGAGCACGAGCGGCAGGTTGGTCGGGCTCACGCCCAGCCAGAGGGCGAGTTCCGCAAAGTATTCGTCGCAGCTCGTCGTGGGGATCAGGCGGCCGCGGCCGACGTCGAGCGGGTTCACTTCGGGACCGGTTTCGGGATTCACGGCCAGCGACGGGTATTCGCCGTAGAGCTTCCGGCCTTTCACGGCACCGCCCACCACGAGTTGGTTGCCGCCCCAGGCGTGGTCGGAGCCGCGGCCGTTGCTCGTGAGCGAACGGCCGAAGTCGGACGCGGTGAAGAGCGTGACCTGGTCCTGCAGCCCGAGGGCTTCCATCGCCTTCTGGAACGCGCCGATGGCCGCGCTGATTTCCGGGAGCATCGTGCCCTGGTTCAGGATCACGTCGTCGTGGTGGTCCCAGCCGGTGCGCTCGACGAAGAAGGTCTGCCGGAGGGCGCCGATCCCGGTGCGGCCCTGGATGGCGCGGGCGACCATTTCGAGGCGCTTCCCGGTGAAGGTGTCAGGGAACGTGATGCCATTGGGCAGCGGCGCGGCGGTGGCGGCGCTGAAGATCTTGTAGGCGTCGAGTGCCTGGCGTTTGCGCGTGTTGAAGGTCTGGGCGAGCAGGTTCGAATATTGCTGGCCCAGCTGGCTGTCCACCGCGGTGCTGAGGGCATTGCCAAGATCCTGGTATTCCTCCCAGGTCGAGCTGTAGCGGTTCAAGCCGACGGCGCCGTCGGGCGTGATGGCGTATTCGGCGACTTGGTTGCCGGTCTGCCAGACGTTGCCGCCGTTGAGCGACACCTGCATGGGCACGATCTGGTTGGGGTTCAGTTCGCGGAGCAGGTCCGCCATGCGGCCGCCCCAGCCGATGCCGCTGCGGGAATGCGGGATGCTGGTCTGCCACTGCTCGGTCTGGTCGGAGTGGGAATAGAGCCCAAGCGGTAGGCGCCGCAGGTTCTGCTCGACCTGGGCGCGATTGGCGACGCGTTCGATGAGCGTGCCGACGTTGGCGACGAAGGCGGCCTTCCCGGACTCGAACAGGTTGGCCACTTCGGGCACGCCGCCGTGGACGGCATAGGTCGGCTGGCCGGTTGGATGGATGTCGATGAGTTGCTCCGGCGCCAGCCCGAGGTCGGCGCGCACCGAACGGTAGGTTGCGTAGGCTGAGGCCTCGCGTGGCACAAGCAGGTTGAACGAGTCGTTGCCGCCGGAGAGGAACAGGCAGACGAGCGCCCGGTATTCGCCGGCGGCGGGCGCGGCGGCCTGGGAGATGCCCTCGGCGAGGCGCAGGCCGAGCAGGGTGTTGAGCACGGGCAGCGAACTGACGGCGGCGCAACTGGCCTGTCCGAGGAACGTGCGGCGCGAGACGGAAGAGAACGTTTTCATGGCGAAGTGAGCGGGAACGGTTAGCGCAGCACGTTGTAGTCGGCCGAGGTCACGATGAGGTAGATCGCGAGGCGGAGGCGTTCGCGATGCCACTGCCAACTGGGCGGGCCGACACGCTCCATCGCCTCGCGGATCAGCTGGAAGTGGGGCGGCGAAAGCGTGCCGCCGGTGAGCACGAGGTCGAGCCGGCGCAGGAGTGCGTCGATGTCGCCGGGTGGGCCGGCTGGCACGTTTTCGGCGATCTGGGCTGCGGGCGCGACCAGGCCCAGCTCGTGGTCGAGGGTCAGTCGGACCACGTATTCGGCGCGTCCGTGGCCGTAGCGATGCAGGTCTCCACCGATTGAGTTCCAGAAGTAGTTCGGTCCGGTGATCGCGGAGCTGGCGTTGATGATCTGGAATTCCGGCGCCACGAGTCCCTGCTGGGTGATCGGTCCGGGCGGGCTGTGGGCGGGGAGGAAGAAGTTGAACACGCTGGGCGCGCTCATGGGGTCCTGTATGTGGTCGAGGGTGAACTGGTCCAGCGCGTAGTGGCCGGAAGTCGAGTAGGCGTTGAAGGCGCGGGCGTAGTTCACGACGCGCAGGAACGGCTCGCGCAGTTTGCCCCAGGTCGGCTCATTCAGCTTCTGCGGATCGCGCGCCTCGGGATCAAGCAGGATGGTCCGCAGCACGGCTTTCAGATCGCCGCGCACACCGCTGCCATTGTCGGCAAACACCGCGGAGACCCGTGCGACGTAGCCGGGACTCGGGTTCGAGGTGATGAACCGCTGGATAAGCTGCCGACCGACGAACGGCCCCACGTTCGGATGCTGGAAGAGGTTGTTCACCGCCGCTTGCACGTCGGCCAGTCCGGCGGTGCCCGTGTTGCCATCACTCGGCGGGCGGGCGGGCAACGCCAGGCCGCGGATCAACGTCTTCGCCGCGCAGTCGTGTTCCTCGTCCCACATCTTCATCGGCACGGTGAAGTCGCGGGGATGCAGCCGGAACGTGTCGTTGTTACCGAAGGACAGGCCGGTAAAGACCCGGGCCAGTTCGGTGATGTCCGCGTTGCCGTAGGTAGGAATGGGCTGACCCTGGGCGTTCAGCTTGCGGCTGCCGTCGGCGTTCAATTCCCACAGGCCGATGGTGAAGAGCTGCATGATTTCCCGGGCGAAGTTCTCGTCGGGATAGATTCGGTTCACCGGGTCCGCCTTCCGGTTGCCGAGATGGCTCAGGTAAGTGCCCATCACCGGATGCAGCGCCACGTCCAGCAGCAGGTCGCGGTAGTTACCGAAGGCGTGCTTCACCATCAGGTCGTAGTAATTGGCCATGCCGACCTGCTCGGTGGCGATGGATTCGGGCCGGTCCGACGTGACGAGAATCTGGCTGAGCGCGAAGGCCATCCGCTGCCGGAGCGGATCGGGCGCGGTTTCGTTGGCGGCGTCGGGACGCAGCTTGGGTGAACCCATCGCGCGGCCCCACCAGGCGAACTCCTTCCAGTTGCCGTAAAGCTGGAGGTCCTGGGCGTATTGGTCGGCCCATTCCACCCATGGCTGTAACAGGCCCAACGGCCGAGCGAACTGGTCGTCCAGCCAGCCCGCGAAGCCTTGCGCCATCACTTCCTCGACGTTTTCGGGAACCTCGTCGGCGTCAGCGGGCGAGTCTTGGTCGGGGCCAAACGCAGCTTGGATCAGGAAGCGGGCGGCGGCCTTGGCGGACGGGCCAGTGGCGGCCGTTTCGTTGGCCAGCGTGAGGGCGGCGAAGTTGCTCGCGCCGACGGTGTAACCCACGCCGGGCAGCGCCGTGACGGTGATCGTTTCCGTCGGTTCGGCGTCGTCTGGGTCCGCCGCCGGGTGCAGTTCGACCCAGACTTCGCGGACGCCCAGCGGGAGCGTGACGCTGGTGCCGGCGGAAGCCGTGTAGTCGGAATCCCGCGTCGCCGTTCCGCCGAAGGCGAGATTCACGGTGATCGGCTTGAGTCCGCCCTGGCGGCGCACGGCTACCAGTCCCGGATCGGGCCAACGTTCGCTCAGCAATGGGTCCAAGGTTCCGAGCGTGACGACGTTGGCGGCGTTCACGGTGGCGTTGAACCGCTGGAGGTCGGGTTGGTCCCGCCGTTCGCTCCGGATGCTCTTCGGGTCGAAACCCAGCCAGCGTTCCTCGGCGTCGGTCAGGCCGTCGCCGTCGCTGTCGACGTCACCGGGAATCAGTTGGAAAAAGGCGGCAGCTTCGGTGTCAGGCTGATCGACCGAGATGGGTGTGCCTTCACCCACGACCGTGACGTTGGTGGACCAAATCCCGGCGGCGACCGTCGCGCGTGAGACCAGCGAATACGCCTTGCCCGCGACACTGGGCCAGGCGAGGCGCACGCCGCCTTCCGCCGCGGCAATGCCGAGGCTTGGATGCGACTGGGCCGCGAACGGATCCGTGCCGGCATTGCTCTCCTGGGCATTGGTGAAGCCATCGCCATCGGCGTCGCCCGCCGCCGCCAGGCCGGACACGCCGTAGGAGAGCGCCCAGATGTCGTTCAGGCCGTCGCCATTTTGGTCCAGGCCCCGGGCGGGAGTCGCCAGCAGGAGTCCGACGGCGGCCGCGGAGAGGTGACGGGCAAGGGGCTTCGATCCAATGGTCATGCGACAGATTTGCGAAAGGTAGCAAGGGCGGGGCCTAATCCAATACGCCTTTTGGCTAAGCTTCAGTGTGCCACTGACGAATTGGGACGCTTTCGTCAAGCCGTTGGCCGGAGTTCGGACGCGCCTTTGGGCAAGTCCAAGCAAGCGATCGTGGAACCGCCGTCCCGGCACCAGGTCCCGGCGGTCAGCTTCAGCGGAGCGGAAACTTCGCGGAACTCGGTCTCGGTGGCCCCGTGAACCAGCCGGGGCGCCTTGCCGGAGGGTTCCGGCCAGCGAACCGTGAAGTCGGGACACGCGAACGGCGCCTGGAACTTCAGCGCGGTTCCGGCCCGCTCGATCCGGGTGAGTTCGCGGGCGGCCCAATAGCGGGCGACTTCGCTGAGCTTCATCCAGTGCAGGTGATCGAAGCGGAAGTTCAGGCGTTTGACGACTTCCTGGAAGATTTGGAAGCCGACTTCGTGGCCGTTGAACCAGATGCCGGTCCAGTGGGCCAGCATGAGCGCCGGTTCGCCGCGCTGGATCACCTCCACCATACGGCCGCGCTGGCCGTCTTCGGTGATGAACTTGTCCGCACCGCCTGGATTCGTGTTGTCCCAGCCGCCGGTCCAGTCGCCCGTGCAGCCGATGATGCTCACGACGCACCGCGGATCGTTGGTGCCGAGGCCGCTGACGTTCTCGACGCGCGGGGCCACGCTATCGTCGCCGCGGTCGTAGAGGTGCCGGAAGTAGTGGGGAATCTCCGCGCCGAAGACGCTGCGAACCGATTCAAACGACGCCTGGGCGAGCTGCGGCAGCGCCTTGTTGCCGTAGCCGCCGGGCGTGGTGACGCCTTCGCAGGGCAGGCCGACTTCCTTGAGGATGCCCAGCGCGAAGGACTGGTAGGCGGCCAGTTCGTCGGCGCTGCGGCCGGTGGTCCACTCCCAGTTCTCCATGAACTTCGGCGACAGGTCCGGGAATGGGTGTCCGGTCTTCAGGTCAATGACCCGCGTGTGCGTGACCATCTCGGGATGGATATCCCAATTGGGCAGCATCACCTCGCGGACGAGGTCGATGGAGGCCTTGAGCTCGGCGCGGGTCCAGCCTGGCAATCCGCGGTCGAGCCGGCCGACGCAGGCGGGGAAGGGAACCACGCTGTATTTGCCCTTCACGCCGGCACCGGCGCACCACTCGCCGAACTTGCGGACGAAGGCATCGGGGATTTCCACCGGCCACTCGCGCCACGGCTTGTGATATGTTGCCGTCGCCCCGGCGAACGCCTCGTTGAACTGCGGCATGGCGAAGCGGTTCACGTTCACCAGGCAGGTCGAGTCGTCGATGATGAGCCCGACGGGAACTCGGGTGCGTGGATTAAGCACGGTGACCTCCGCCGAGCGGGGCGGGCGTTCGCCGGGAACTTGGGCGTGGGCGGGGCCTGCGAGTCGGGCGGCGAGGGCGGTCGCGGCTGCCGCGCGCAGGAAGTCCCGACGGTTGCCGGTGGGCCGGTGGGAGAAGTGCATGGCCGCAGCAGACTGCGGTTCCGCGGCGGTGGGGAGCGAAAACTGCGACGGGACACCGCTTGACCGTGCCGATGGGGGTTCGCGAGGCTCGCGCCGTCATGCCGCTGCCGGAAACCATCCTCACAGAGCTGCGCGCCAAGGTGGGCGCGGAACAAGTCCTCACCCGTCTCGAAGACCTGATTCCCTATTCCTTCGACGGCACCGCGGCGATGACCCAGATGCCCGGCTGCGTCGTGTTCGCCCGATCGGCGGCTGATGTCGTGGCGGTGCTCGAAATCGCACAGCGCACCAAGACCGCGGTCGTGACGCGCGGCTCCGGCACCGGCCTGAGCGGCGGCAGCTTGCCTTCTGCGGATTGCATCGTGCTCTGCACGGTGAAGATGAACCGCATCCTCGAAGTGGACCGCGCCAACCTCACTATGCTGGTCGAGCCCGGCGTGACCACGCTGCAGGTCGCCGATGCCGCGGCGGCCGTCGGGCTGTTTTATCCGCCCGATCCGGGTTCGATGAAGATCAGCACCATCGGTGGCAATGTGGCCGAGAACTCCGGCGGCCTGCGCGGGCTGAAATACGGCATCACCCGCAACTACGTCATGGGCATGCAGGTCGTGCTGCCCGACGGCGAAGTGATGTTCACGGGGAACAAGTGCGTGAAGGACGTGGCCGGCTATTCCCTGAAGGACCTGTTCATCGGCAGCGAAGGCACGCTCGGAGTCATCACCCAGGTGTTGCTCAAGCTGATTCCCAAGCCCGCGGCCAAGAAGACGATGGTGGCCACCTTCGGCGCGATGGACACGGCGGCGCAGACGGTCAGCGACATCATCGCCGCGCAGATCATCCCCTGCACGCTGGAGTTCCTGGACCGCATGACGATCCGTTGCGTGGAGGACTTTGCGAAGATTGGCCTGCCCCTCGACTGCGAGGCGTTGTTGCTCATGGAGACCGACGGTCATCCGGCGCAGGTCGAGGACGAGGCGCGGCAGATGGTCGAGATCGCCCGCAAGAACGGCTGCCTGGAGGTCCGGGTCGCCAAGGACGAGGCGGAGGCCAACAAGCTCGCCAGCGCCCGCCGCAGCGCCTTCAGCGCGCTCGCCCGGGTGGCGCCGACGACGATTCTGGAGGACGCGACCGTCCCGCGCAGCGAGCTCGCGACAATGGTCCGCTTCTGCGCCCAGGTGGCGAAGAAATACAACCTTCGGGTTGGCACCTTCGGCCACATGGGTGACGGCAACCTGCACCCCACCTTCCTCACCGACGAACGCAATCACGAGGAAATGGAACGGGTTCACGCGGCCTTCCGGGAAATCTTCGACGAGGCGATCCGGCTTGGCGGCACCATCACCGGCGAACATGGCGTGGGCGTGGCGAAACGGGAGTTCCTGCCCAAGTTCATGGGCAACGCCCAGATGCGCGTGATGCGCGAACTGCGGAAGGCGCTCGACCCGAACGGAATCCTGAATCCGGGCAAGATGTTCGACTGAGCCCGCCGGCACGGGTCACCCGAAAACAGAACGGGCCGGGAACGTGAGTTCCCGGCCCGTTTCGTTGGCGTCCGATACGGCTTACTTCAGGCGGAGGGCGATCTGCTTGTCGAGTTCGGAGGCCAGATCCACGTCGCTGCGGCCGAGCTTCTTGCGGGCCTGCACCTGGATGCGGCTGATGGCGGGCTCGATCTCGTCCACCTTCACCCAGACGGTGCGTTCATCGACCTTCGCTTCCAAGGTCATCGCGATGGTGTTCTCACCGGTCAGCGTGCCGTTGAAACCCAAGGTTTCCTTCGCCGCCGCGAAGAGCTGCGCCGCGGGACGCTCGTAGCGGCTCTCGATGGTGTCCTTGGCGAACGGAACGCCGACTTTCTTGCGGCCTTCCTTGGTGGAGTAGCAACCGGAAGCGAACAGGGCGGCCAAAGCGACGGCGGCCAGGGCGAAAAACTTCTTCATGTCGCGCGGATGCAAACACACCGGCCCCCCCCGTCAAGCCCCGGCAAGACCGGTGTTGCCGGGGCTTGACGGGCGCAACTGGGACGGCCTGACGCGGATTGGTTGTGAAATCCTGCCTGCCACCGGAAGGGCGTTCCGTTGCCGCTTTTGAGATCGGCGACGGAGCGCCCGAGGAGTCAATGGTCGGCCGGGCGCCTACTTCTGCACGCCCGCCGCAAGGTAAGCCAGGATGTCGGCCAAGCCCTGTTCACCGACCTGTTCGAGGCCGGTGGGCATGATGGATTGGTTCGACGCGGTCAGGCTGGCGATGTCCTTGCGTTGGAAGACGTGCTTCTGGCCCTGGAGGTCGTAGAGCTCGACGCTGGTCTGCGTTTCTGTGTCGAGCCGGCCGGAGAGCGAGTCACCGGCCTTGGTCTCGACGGTCCAGAGCACGTAGTTGGCTTCCACGGAGCGGTTCGGATCGAGGATCTCGGCGAGGATTTCGTCCTTGGCGCGCACGCCGATGCCGCTCAGGTCTGGGCCGACCTTGCCGCCGGCGCCGTAGAACAGGTGGCAAACCCCGCAATTCTGGGCGTAGAGCTCCTGGCCGCGCTTCAGGTCGCCGTCCTTCTTCGCGGCGGGCATGAACTGCTTCACCACGGCCTCGCGGTCGCTGCTGAGCTTCGCGGTCTTTTCGGAAAGCGTCTTGGCCCGGGCCGCGAGGTCGCGGTCGGGGTTGTTGCGTAGCGCTTGCCATTGGCCGCCGTCGAGGTCCTTCGGGACCAAGTTCCCGGCGGCGAGCTGGTCCAGCACGGCGGCGGCCCAGGGCCCACGGCGGAGCAGGGTGTTCAACGCGGCGCGCTTCTGGGCCGGGGTGAATTCTTTCCAATGGCTGAGCACTTCGGAGCCCGTTTCCGGGAGGCGGCTTTCCCCGAGCGCACCCAACAGGCCTCCGGCGAGGGCTGGGGACGCTTGCAGCGAAATCTGGCCGAGGGCGGCCCGGACATTACCAATCTCATCGGCCAAGCGGAGCAGGCCGCGGGCGGCTTCGATGCGCTCCGGATCGGCGGCGGCGGTGTCCGCGAGCTTGGCGGCGAGGCGCTGCTTGGTGGCGGAAACCTGGGCGGTGAAGAGGTCCAGCCGGCCCCACTTCTGGGCGAGCACGAGGAGCTTGTCCTTGGCGGCGTCCGGAAAGGCGCGCATCGCCTCATCCAACTGAGTGCCGGCCTCGTCGTTGAAGGCGGGCTTGGACTGTGCGGGCCATCCGGCAATCAAGCCGTCGAGCACCGCGGTTGTGGTGGCGGCTGGAGTCTCGGAAACGGCCCGGACCACCGTCGCCACGGAATCCGGCGCGGCGGTGGCGTAGTGCCGGGCGACGATGCGAACCACGTCGAGGGCGCCGACGGGCAGCGGGTCTGCGCTGCCGATGATGCCCTTGCCGAATCCTTCAAGGTGCTTGGCGCCCGCGGCGGCGAAGGCGTCCCGGAGCCAGCGGTCGCCGGCGTTGCGGGGATCGCGGATGGCTTGGGCGAGGGCGAAGCCGGTGTCCTCGTCGGCCGGCGAGTCGGCCAATGCCAGCAGCGCGGCCAGGCGAACCTGCGCGTCGGAGTCCTTCAGCAGGCCGGAGCGAACGAGCGTATCGCGGGAATCCTCGGTTCGGGGAAGCACGCCGACGGCCGCGCGGCGAACGCTGGGCGACGGATGCTTTAGGGCGGCCGTGGCTTCGGCGCCGACGGCGTTGAGCCCGTGCAAGGTCCACAGCGCATGGGTGGCGCCGGCATTGAAGCTGAGTCTAGGCGCGCAAAATGAGTCTTGCCGAAATTCGCGAAACTTCGCGGAACAAGCTGCAAACACAGGGCTTTCGTTACGGTTCCGAGTCTGGCGCCCGATCTGCGACAATCCAGGCGTTGCGCCCGGAATTTGAATTGATCTGATAATCAAGCCGCCCCGTCTTAACGGCCCGTCAAGCCCCCGTTAAAACAGCCCCAACTGCCCCGCCGCCGACGTGCTCCCCTTCGGGGACGGTTGCTCCTTCGCCGAGTCTCGCCGCCGGGCCTTCAGCAACTCCGCCGCCGCCGCCATCTCCCGCACCGGATCCGCCGGGCGCGACGCCGCGGCAATCGCCTCCAGGCCCCGCAACGTCAGATCCAGCCGGCCACGCAACGCCTTGCCCTCCTCGTAGATCGCGTCCTCATTGTGCGCGAAGTGGCTTTGCACCACCCGGCCCAGCCACGCCGGCAGGTATTTGATCCCCCCCGTGTCCCCGTGCCGCAGCCCCTCCAGCAGCGCGTTCACCACCAGCTCCTGGTAACGCTCCGTCGGCAACGTCACCCCCCGTTCATCCAGCCACTTCGCCGGCCACAAAACCACCCACGCCAACAGCCGCGGAACGTCCTTCTGGAACGTCACGAAATGCGCCGGCTCCGGGTAAAATTTCGCCCGCAAAAAATCGAGCAGCGAATCCCTCAATTCGCTGCTCGTCACCTGCCTCGGCCGGACGACCGCCGGACGCCTCGTTTTCGGCCTCATTTCCCGCCCGCCTCCGTCCGGAAAATCTGCCGACGCCAAGCCCCCCGTTGCCGCCGCTCCCGGGCCTTCTCCGACACCTGCGACATCGCGTCGGAAATCGCCTCGCGCGCCGTCGGAAAAGCCTTCGTCAAAACACAGGGAAATTCCTCCGTGAATTCGGTCGAACCGCGGACCCAACAAACCACCCCATCCGCCGACCGCACAATCTCCCCCTGGTGCGCCTCCAGAAACGACATCCGCCGATGATCCTCGATCAGCACCTCCAGCGCCCCCTCCGCCGACCGCGGCAAACGCACCGTTTTCACGCCCCCACCTCCAGCGGACTCGGCACGCTCAACGCCTCCGCGTGCAGATACCCCATCGTCGTCTCCAGCGACGCGTGCCCCATGGCCTGCTGGATCGCCCGCGGATTCACCCCGCGGTTCAATGAATGGGTCGCGTAAGCGTGCCGCAACTCGTGCGGCTTGATCTCCCCGCCTGAGCCCGTCCGGATCGCCAATTGCACGTTCGCCTCATGCAGGCGAAACCGCACCGTCTCCCCCGTGCGCGGATGCCGGCAAGGCGTGTGCTGCGGGAACACCCACGCCCACTTCCAGGCAAACCGGCTCGCCGGATACTTCCGGCCCAACGCCTCCGGCAATTGCAGCGGAATCCCCGCCGCCACGTCCCGCTTCCACACCACCCGCGCCACCTCCAACTGATCCCGCAGCCCGGCATAGAGCGAACACGGAATCGCCACCACCCGGTCCTTGTTCCCCTTCGCCGCCCGGATCACCAGCCGTTGACCCGCCAAATCCACATCCTTCACCCGCAGATTGCACGGCTCCGACACCCGCAGGCCGCACCCGTAAAGCAGATGCGTGATCAGCCGCGTCGGATACCCATGCACATCCTTCACCGCCGCCAACAACGCCCGCGTCTCCGCGACCGAAGGCGCCTCCCGCAACCGCTGCGGTTTGTTCGCCCGCAAGGCATCCACCTTGGCCAACGGTTTGCCCACCACCTCCCGGTAAAACATCACCAACGCGTTGAACGCCTGATTCTGCGTGCTCGCGCTCACCTCCTGATGGGCCAGCGCCGTCAGGAAAGCCTCCACCTTCTCCTCGCTTGTCGGCAAATCCTCCGCCACCGAAGCCAGGAACCGCATGTAACGCCTCAACCACGCCAGATAACTCTGCTCCGTCGAAAGCGCCAGATGACGCAACCGCATGTAATCCCGGAACTTGGCAATCGCTTGGTCCTGTCTCATATAGCAATGGGTGGTGCGGTATCAGTGGTTAGGCGTGCTCGCATCCGTCCAGTTCAGACAGCTATGATAACAGCCGGTTGTCCACCATTGGATGTGGGTTTCCTCGCCCGTGTTTTGGTCCTTGTAGGTGACGCCGTGGCGCATCTTTGGATTTCGGCACTGGCCGTCCTTCTCGCCGTGTTTGTGCCAGTGAGTGCAGGCGCAGCAGCATTTGGCTTCGCTTGGATTGAGAGCCGCACGCCTAACCATGCGCTGGAGCGAATGACCGCTTCGCCGGTCATTCGCAGATTGGATGTCGTGGGCAGCGGTCATCGCTCAGCTTGGTCGTTCGGCGTCTCACGTAGCCACGGGTCGCCGGTATCCGCGTAGCGTTTTCGGAACTCAGCCCAATACTTCGGCTCGGTGAATGGAGCGCGGGCGGCTTCCTTCGCCTCGCGGATTTCACGGCCCGTCAGGTCGTCCGTGAATCGGTCTATCCACACCAGCCACTCATCGAGCGTTTTCAGCGAGTGGTCGGACTGGCTTCCAGTGCCGCCCGATTCCGAGCAGCAGGTGTAGCGGCTGTGCTCATATTTCTCGCTGACCTCAAGGATCAGCCTGCGCGGGTTTCGGATGTTGTCACCGAACGCCACGTCCATCGGTTTCCATCGGTAGGCTTTAGTCATACATCATTTCGATTTCGCATTCTTCACACATCGGGCCGTCCGCCGGCACTCGCTCGCCACACTCCACGCACAGACGGCCAGCGTGGATTTCCATGCTGCGCAGCGACCAGTGCCAGTCACGCGGGGAAGACGCCGAACCAGTCGCTGGAGAGAATGCCGCCATCGCGTCTTGGGTGTTATTCGGAGCGTTCATGTGGCGGCATCTCTCAGCTTGTCGTTAGTCTTCAAAACGGTTCCCCCATCAGTTCCCCCGCCGCCGGCACCTCCGCGGCCGTCGCCGGCTCCGCGGCGTCCCAAGCCTCGCCCGCGATCACCACAGGCAGGCGTTTCCGGCAAATCTTCGCGCAATCGCACGGCACCCCGGCCGCGGTCCGCATCTGGTGCAGCGTGTGCCCGGCCTTGCGGCGCATCGGCTGCACCCGCGCCCACAGCGTCATCAGGACCTGCTCCAGCTCGCTCGGGCCGGCGTAGGGCACCCCGTCGCGCCGCGTCCGCACCGTCGGCGCGTCGCTCACGTCCTCCAGCGTCAGCGAGCCGTCCACCGGCACCCCCTGCCGGTCCGCCAGCAGCGTCGCCACGTAGCCCGCCGGGTCCGGATGATACAGCGCCAGGCAACGCATGATCTCCCAGATGCGATGCTCCTTCCGCTGCCGCGCCTGCGCCTGCTGGCGTAGTTGCCCGTCCACATCCGCCGGCCGCGACACCGCGCGGAAGACCGCCAACACCCGGTCCAGGTCCGCGTTCGTGAAGTCCTTGCTCGACTTCGCCACCCCCAGCGCACGGACCGTCAACGCCCGCCGATCCGCCTGCGGATCCACGCGCCGCACCGCTGCCCATTCGCGCCAGTAAAGTTTGGTCTGTTTCGGGGACATAAACGGGGCTTTGAACAGGAGTTAACGGAGGGAACGGAGAACAATCTGGAAGGCAGGAAATCAGGAATCAGGAAGTGCATTTGTGGGCGAGGACGGTTACGGGCTCGCCAGCGGATATGTGACGGTCCCACCGGCCATGCCCGGCAGAGCAGCCGAGGGTTTCAACCCATTGCCCGCTCACCACGCTGCAACCATACGAGTCCCCGGCAGTGCCGCAGTGAGGGCAATCCTTTTGACCCGATGGCCAGACACCCGGGACTCTCTGCCGCTCCCGCTTTGCCCGGCGAGCCCCGGCCATTTTGGCGATTACTTTGCGGGCGCGTTTTAGTTGCGGGATGCGGTCCAACTCGACGGTGGCGTCCAAAATGTTTTCAAGAGCCTCAAGCTGGTTCATCTTCGTTCCCTCCGTTCCTTTCTGTTCAAACCGTCTCACGCCACCCGCCAGATGCGCACCGTGGCCGTCGCCTTGTCCGCGCGTGTCACGAAGCGCCGACCCGTCTTCCGCGCCGTGTAGCTCACCCGGTTTTGCACCGTCATGCTCCGCGCCGCCGGCACCGTGATGTCGTCGTCCACCGGCAAGGCCTCCAGCTTCCGCCGCAGCTCGCAGAACTGGTTCGCCCCGCGCGACGGGATCGGATTGCGTTGTGTGCTCTGTTCCATGTCTCCTGTCCTCCTCAGTCCCAGCGTGGATTCCACCCGCGCTTCCGGCACACCCGCAGCCAGCCGCGCTCGATCGACTCCTTCAGGTCGCCCATGCTGATCCGGTCCGGCGCCTCGCGAAACCCGCAGTGCGTCTGGTAGATCGCCGAATGTTTGTCGTGCTTCGGCACCACCCGGCGCACGCCGTCCACGCCCGTCACCACGTTGGCCGGCGCCGGCCCGCAATACACCGCCACCCGGCGTTGACCTGCGCGCGCCTTGCCCTCCTCTCGGACTGTGTATTCGCGGCCCGTCATCTTCATCGCCCGCGCCGCCGCCTGCCGGACCCGGTCCGGTGAGCCCGTCACCAGCGCCAGCGATTGCCCCTCGGCCAAGGCCCGGATGCGCCCCGGCAAACTGTCCGGTGATTGCACCCTCACAGCGTGCCTTTCTCGACGATGGGTTGACCGTCCACCGCCACCGTCAGCGCCGACCGCAACGGCCAGCCCGTGAACGCGATCTGCAACCGTTCCAGCGCCCGCGTCTCCACCACCTGCTGCGCCAGCGCCGCGAGCTGCTCCTTGGACACATTCCCCAGCGTTCCGTCCGGCACCACCGCGCTCAGCTTCAACGTTATCTCCAAGTTCATCGCGCACCCCCGAGAATGATGAGTGACACCTTGACCACCTTAGCCTTGAGCTTCGCCTCTTCTTGCAGCCGTTTGGCAAATGCTTTTGCGTCGCCCCGCGTCCAGAACACCGCCGGTCTTCCGAACTGCGCGCTGGCAAACCACCGCTTGCTCGGGCCGATGATGCGAACTGCAAACGCGATGCTATTGTCCGGGAACTCCGTGCTCGGTGCTCCCCGCTTCCGCGCTCCCTGCTCCCTGCTCATTGGCCCTCCTTCACCCGCCCCGCCGCGGGTTCCTCGATCTTCGGTTCCACGAAGAACGGTTCATCCTGCACCACCTTCACCCCAATCGCCTTCAGGTCGTCCGCCGCCAGCGATTCGCGCTGCGCCAGGATGCTCGCCTTGTCCACCTCCTGCTTCGTCCGGACAAACCCGGCGAACAACGGATTGGCCTGCAACTTCTCCAGCACGCGATCCCAGGTAAACCCGGCCAGCGTCTTCAGCGTCGGGTTGCCCGTGCGCCAGCCGAGCAGGCCGTGCGTCAGCTCCAGGCTGCGCCGCTCGCCAAACTCGCTCGGGTTCGCCTCGGCCCACACGCGAAGCTGTTCCGCCAGCGACTCGATCTCCGCGTTGCACCCGTCGATCTCCGCCTTGAACAGTTCGTCCAGGGCCTTCAGTTCCTTCTCCCGCGCGCACTGCGCCGTGTTGCGTTCAATCGTCAGCGCCCGGACCTGTCCGAGGGCCTCCTCCGCCTCCGCCCGGCTCTTCAAAACCGGCGCCGTCACCTTCAGTCGTTTCTTCATGTTGATTTCCTTTCCTGCCTTCCTGATTTCCCGATTCACCGCCTCACAATCCGTCCGCCAACATCCGGCACGCCTTGTTCACCCGGGCCACCGTGATCTGCATCCGCTGGGCAATCTCGCGGTAGCTGAACTGGTCCTTGCGCAACCGGCGCACCCGCTCCAGTTCATCCTGGGAAAGCGGCGTCAGGTTGCCCCGTTGCCGCACCGACTGGCGCCGCAGCTCCCGCTGCTTAGCCTCCGGCAACCGCGCCTTGCCATCCGCGCCGATCACCAGCGACTCCGCGACCGCCAACGCCCGGCTCAAGTCCGTGTTCATGCGTCGTGTCCCTCCTCGCGGCCTTGGCTGTCGGCCACGCCCATTTCCTCGTTGCCCCGGCAATGCGCGTAGCAAATGCAGGCCACCACCCAGAGCCCCGTGAACCCCAGCGCCAGAAATCCCAGCACCGCGTCCGTCGGCGAGAACGTGGCAATCATCGCCCCCCTCCCTGCTCGGTGCTCCCTGCTCCCCGCTTCAAGCGTTGGATTGCGGCGGCAATCATCCCCGCCTTCGTCTTGTAACCCTCGCGCCCGGCGCACCAGTGCAAGGCCACGTTCAGCACGTCCAGGTTCAGGTGATGCGTGTGCCCCAGCGCCGACTTCAGGTCCTGGTCGCTCGTGAACACCAGCCGCTTCACATCCTGCGGCAAATCGTCGATGTGCAGCCTCGCGCTCACTGCCCACCTCCGCGGCTTCCCTGATGCTGCCCGCAGAAATCCAGCGACACCGTCATCGGCCAGCGCGTCATCAGCCGCGCCTGCTCGTCGTTCCGCTGAAACGTCCGCGGGCTCTTCGCCCGGCACTCGCCCAGCGGCAGGCTGTCGCGAAACATCGCGCTCGGCTTCCACCACCGGCACGACCGGCACGTCTTGTTACCTTCACAGTTTTCACTCATGGGATTCGGTGTTTGATGTTGGGTTATTGGTCCTTGGAAATTGGGTCCTAGTTCTTCGCCAGTTCGTATTCCCGGAACAGCCGCGTGTGCGCGCTGCGGAAGCATTTGCTCCAGTCCAGCTCCGGCCGCGCCTCCTTGATCTCCGCCGCCAGCTTCAGCTCCTTGAACACCGCGCGGTAATGCCCGTGCTGTTCCGCCACTTGGCTGCACAGTTGGTGCAACTCCGCCACCTCCGTCGCCGTCGCCAGCGGGGCGAGGCTCGCGATCAGGTGCCCAATCAGGGACTCGTCGCTTTCGTCCGCCTCCAGGCGCACCAGCAGGCCCGTCCGGGAAAACCGCTGCGCATCGTCGCGCACCTTCTTCTCCAGCTCGCCAATGCCAACGAGCGCCAGCGGGCAATTCGTCTCGTCATGGAAATCGAACAGCCATTGGAGCGCCGGCCGCGTAAGCTTGTGCGCGTCGTCCACGATCAGCGTGCGCCCGCCGCCGTTCAGCTTCTCGGTCAGCCACAGCGACCGCTTCTTCTTCCCGTCGTAGCCGCCCACCTCGGCCGCGATCATGGCCTCGATGCTGTGCTTGTCGTTGCACCAGCCGCGCACCTGGAGCAGCAGGCTCGTCGGGTTCGCCTCGCAGTAGTGGTCCACCGCGCGCGACTTCCCCAGGCCCGCCTCCGCCAGGATCACCCCCACGTCGTTCGTGCGCCGGATCGCCTCGATGGCCGTCGCGATCTTGCGCGTCGCGTCGCATTTCACCGTCGGCACGCCCGACTTCCGGCGGCGCTGATACGCCCGCAGGTAATCGCGCACCCGCTTGTCCACCTTGGCCACGTCGCCCGGATATTTTCCGGCCAGGTATTGGCTCACGACCGCCGTCGAGTAGCCCAGCGACCGGGCCAGTTGGCCGTTGGTCAGGTTGTGGGTTTCCGCGTGTGTCTTCAGCTCCGCGGCCAGTCCGCCCGGTGTTTCTCCGTGCAGTGTCAGGTCCTTCTCCGGGTTCTCGTCGCGGTCACCGGGGGGCAATGAGTTTGGGTTCATGGTTTGCTTCCGGGTTAGCGTGGGAAAACTTCGGTGAAGGCGCCGGCCGCCCAGTAAACGACAAACATCAGCCCATGCAGGAGGACGGTGATCACCGCGCCCTGGAAGCCATAAGGTTCACGGGCCTTGCGTCCGTGAAAGTCGGAGCTGAGGGAGGCGAAGAAGCCCCAAACAAACAGGGCGAGGATGATAAGTTGGCACAGTTTCATGGTTGTCTCTTTGTTTGTGGAAAGTCTCACCGGCCTTCGCCGAACACGTCGTCCAGCGCATCGTCCGCCAGCGCACCCAGGCGGTCCCGTTCCCGGCCGGGTTCGGACAGCGCCTCGGCATTTGTCGCCATGCGGTCCGCCGCCGCGCGGCTGGCGGCGATGTTCCGCACCTTCAGTTCGCCCAGCAGTTCCGCCGTGCGTTTCGCCGCCTCGCCCATCTTGCGCTCCACCGCCGCCACGTCGCCGCGGCCGGCGCGATGATCCCGCTTCACCAAGCCCAGCAGCCCGCCCTTGGCGTCATGCACCCACAGGAATTCCGGCGAGTAGGGATTCAGGATCGTCAGGTAGGTGTCGTCGCGGAGTTCCTCCTCGCGCCCGTCCGGCCGTTGCAACCGCGACGCGTAGCGCAGCGTGCCTTCGGTCAACTCGGGTTCGGTGAATTCAAAGAAGCCCCCCTTGCAGTCACGTTCTTCCGCCAGCGGCGAATCCGTGATCGCCCGCCCGCCCGTGAGAATCTCCGGGATGATCACCGGATTGATCCGCACCAGCTCGCCGCGCCGCGCCTGCCACACCTCGCGGGGACTCAGTGGCCGCGTCCGCGAATACGTCGCCGCGTTGGTCCGGGCCAAGGCCACGAAGAGTTGCTGTTCCGCCGGGGGCAACGCCATGAACTCGTCGCTGCCCAGCCAGTGGTCACTCGCCGCCGCCGCCCGGTATTCCGTCACCACGTGCCCGCATTCCGCCCAGCCTTCCAGTTGGTGCGTGAAGTGCGCCCACTCGCCGCGCCGGTTGATCCATTCCAGCGTGTCCCGCAGCACCGGCCGGAACTCCGCCTCGTAGTTCAGCAGCGGCATCCGCAGCTTGGCCGCGACGTTCGGCGGCAACAGCTTCAGCGCCTCGCCGAGGTCCGTGACGTGCGACAGCAGCCCGCCCAGTTGCAACGTGCCGTCCTTGCGGATCCGCATCACCCCGCCGTCGAGCGACTCCGGCCGGCGTGCCACGTCCATGCCGGTTTGTCCTGGGAGCGCCCCCAGCTCGTTGTGAAACAGGTTGTGCAGCGATTCCAGCGCGCTCTTGAACCGGAAGTTGCCGCCGCCGCGTCCGTCCATCATCCCGCAGATCGCCTGCTCCTGCCCCGTGATGCCCGAGCGCCGCACCATGATCTTGCCGCCCGTGCGGTCGTGGAGCAGCCGCGCCAGATCCTCGCGCACCGCCGCCGTGCCGTGCTCCGCCAGCAGCGTCGTGCCTTGGTCCGAGTAGCCATGCAGGAACAACTGCTGCGCCACCAGGTAACACGTCTGCGCCTCCTTCAGTTGATCGTGTGAACCGTCCTCCCGTTCCCAGCGCGGCTTCGTCCCGTAGGCCGTCACGCACCCCGTGAACACGTCCAACATCGACAGTTGCAGGATGCGGACCGGCTTGCCCTTGAAGACCACGAAGTTGTCGTGCCACACGTCGTCCAGCATCAGCATCGCGCCCGGCCACAGCCCGACCCGCGTCGTGAATACCTGGGGCAACATCGCCTTCGCCGCACCCATGCCCACGCGCCGGACCACCAGCTCCAGGTCATCGGGCCGCGCGATGCGGATCAGGTTGTCGTAACTCCATCCGGCCGGCGTCGTGTTCCGCTCAAAGCTGCTCGCGTGCTCATAGCCCGGAATCTCCGTGCCCTTCCGCCAATCCTCCACCAGCGCCCGATACTCCGGCGCGAACTTCCGCTGGTTGTTCCCCAGCCGTTGCCGCGCGTATTCGACGAAGGCCGCGGGCAACCCGCGTTCGTGCGTGACCGTTGCCGGCACCTTCCGCCAATCCACCAGCCCGCGCCAACCCTGCGCCCGCCACGCGTCGTATTTGCGCCGCGCCGTCGCCCGGCTCACGCCCAGTCGTTCCGCCGTCGCGCTCAGTGCCAGACCGATGGCGCCGCGCATGGCCCCCAGCTCGGCGAGCCACACGTCCACCTCCGTCTGCACCTCGCCCGGCAAGGCGCGGAACTCAACCAGGTCATTCGTGGGGACGGACAATTGCAGCGATCGATGCGTGGACATGGGGAAAGGGGCTAGGGGGGTGGCGGGTTAGCGGCTGGCCGGAACCTTGGCCCGAGGGTTTTTGATGGCCGCAAGCGCGTCGCTCAATTGGCCCTCGGCGGTCAGCATCCAATATACAACATCCTCCTTCTCGTGGCACCGCATGGCGGCGAGCAGACTGGCGACCGCTGCGTGGAGTCCGTTGTTGTAGCGGTATGGGCTCTGCGGGCTTCCGCTGGTCTCAACCCACGGCAGTTCAATGAGTCGTGACCGTTTTGCAATTTGGGCCTTGCCGGTGCGGATGTCGCGCGGTTGGGGTTGCTTGATCATGGTAGTTGTTTGGCTTCAGTGGGCGGCGGCGGTCGTTTCGGTGTGGATCACCACGACAACCGGGCGCCCCTCGCGCCGCGACAGGTCCACCGTCACCAACCGGCCTTGGTGCAGCTCATTGCACCAGGTGATGAAGAAGTTGCTGCGGGTCGGGCAACTCACGTTCGGTTCGCCGAACAGCTCAACAAACCGCGCCTTGATCTCGGCCGCCAGTTGGGGGTTGGTGGAATTCATGGGGGGGCGGGGTTAGTTGATCCGCAGGAAAACCCGGCTCGGCTTGCCATTCACCAGTGCAAAATGATCGCCCCATTCGTGTCCCGGCGGCGGTGTCATTCCGGGTGTCGCGGGCAGGATTGTCGCCGGCCTTGCGGGCTGTTTTAGCGGCTGGTTAGTGGCGGTGAGGTGGCGGATGGGAGCCGTGATGGATGTCTTCATGCTTGTTGGTTTAATTCAGGGTTTCAGTGCCAGCGTCAGGGCCTTGCCCGCCTCCGCCGTGCGGCGGTTGATCGGGGTGCGTTCCCACTCCTTCAGGTGCGTGACCCACCGCTCGAAAACGCTGATCGTCGAGGTCAGGTCCGTGCCATCCAGCACCGGCACCCGCGGCGCCAATTGGTCCAGGAGCAGCCACACCTGATGGCAATCCCGCGTCGCGCAATGCTGTTCGTGTTCCAGCAGCTCGCTCGGCGTCGCCGGCCGGTCCGCTTCGCGCCCGCCCTGTCCCTTCAACCGGCCCACCTTCACCTTGCCGTCCTCGAATTGCTTGAACTCCAGGCAAAGCTGTTTCGCCGTCTTTCCGTTGATTACGTCATCAATCCGCGCCCGCGCCTCCGACAGTTCGTTGGGCAACTCCTCCGTCGGCAACGTGAGGAAATTCCCGCCGGTCCACGGTCCGTCCAAAACGGACATCGTGTCCGTTTTGACCTTCGCGGCCTCCGCGACGTTGCGCGCCAGATCACGCCAGCGGCGCACCGTTCGTTCGTCTACGTGGGGGCAATGCGCCTCCAGCCAGGGCCCCAGTTGACCGTGCCGCAGTTCCCCCGCGATGCACTCGATGAAGAACCCCGCCGCCAGGATGCGCCGCAGGCCATCATTTGCCTCGGTCACCAGCTTGTGGAGTTGTTCGGCCACCGCGGCATCATTGCCCTTCGGCAGCGTCGGCACTGTTTTTGCGATCTTGCTCATTTAATGGTCCGTTAAGTTCCTGTTTTCCTGCCTTCCAAATTCGCTACGTCTTCGCCCCTTCGCCCCTTCGCTGTTAAGCCCTCCGCCTCTCCAAAAAGTCCGCCAACGATTCCCGTTTCAGCCACAGCGTGTGCCCCGTGATGCGCCCGCTGATCTCCCCCGCCTTCAGCAACCGCCGCAGCGTCTGGTTGCTCACCTGCCATCTGGTTTCCAGCGCCGCCCCCCGCACATCCCCCGTCGTGGTGCCGATGACATCGGCGACCACCGCCCCCACTTCTGCATTCTTCATTCTCCCTTCCGCCTTCCCAAAGCACCCGCGCCACACCCTCAACTCCCGGATGCTTCCCTTGCCCGCCCTGAGGTCGAACACCCACGGCCATTCCCCCTGGTCGATCAGCTCGTGGACCCCGTCCGTGTGCAGCCCCAGCAGCGCCCCCACCGTCACCAGCGGGATCAGCGCGACCTCCGCGGCCAGCGGCATCCGCAGGAGCGGCTGCGCCGGGGGAAGTGAGCGGGGAGCGGGGAGCATGGGGCGGGGAGGGAAAGGGGTTAGGTGCCGGGATAGCGGTTCGGCATTGCCGCCACCTGCTTCATCGCGTCGGCCCAGGCCATGGCGCGTTCCAGGGCCGCGTCCGTGTCCGGGCACGGCTCCGTAATGAGATTCGCGCTGTCCGGGCTGCTGATTGTTAGCACCACCGTGCCGTCCGCCTGGTCGTCGATGCTGATGTTGATGTTCACCGGGCACCTCCGCCGTTGACCATGGCCGGAGCCGTGGGAGCCTGCGCCGATGACGTGGGAGAAAATGGCGTCGATCCTGGCTGAGGCGATCCGGGTTGAGCATCAAGCGGGCGGGGAACTAGTCCGAGTTCGTTGGCCAGAGCCATCATCCGTGAGTGATGCGTTGGACCGCTATGTCCGGTGCTGGCTGAGCCAGGCCCCGCTGTCCGCGTTCCCCGTGCTGAGTCCAGAGGGCCACTCGTGGCTACTAACGCGTCTGTCATGCGCGCTAGACGCCGCACGAACCGCCGCGACTGCCGGCGAGCCGTTCCTGGGCGACTCGGCGACGGCGCTGGAACAACTCCTGATTGTCCGCTGGCACTCGGAGTTTGCCCGCCACTGGGCTTCGTAGCGTTCACCGCGCACCTCCGCCGTTGACCATGGCCGGAGCCGTGGGAGCCTGCGCCGATGACCCTGGGACATCTTCACGCGCTGCTGGTGCTGGTGGGCAATGCGCTGGCCGGCGATCACATTCCGCAACGGGCCGATGAGGGGCCGCCCCTGACAGTGGCCGATGAAGTGGCCGCGGATGCGTGGCTGGAACGCTGGTTTGCTGATCCGGCCATTGAAATTCCACCGGATCAAATACGCCGCGCGCTGGTGCCGCGCTTCCGATACGCGCTGCCCACCCTGCGGCTTCGGCTCGCATTTTTGCCTCCAGATCAGGAGGTAGCACTGGAAGCCGAAGCTCGCGCCCTGCTGCTGACCCAATGGTATTCAGCATCTCGCGCCACATGGCTTCGGGAGCCAGCAATCCCGGAAGCAGGATCGGGTTCGTAGCGTTCACCGGGCACCTCCGGGGAGCTGGAGCGAACGCAGATAGCGGTCCATCGCGGCAGCCCGTGCCAGCGAGCCGCAGTTTTTTCGAACCAGCTGGAACCACTCAAACAAGACGCCCCGGGTGTCCAGGTAGCGATCTCCGGCGCTGGCGAGCATGAGGCGGCACGCAAGGCACTGCTCATTCGTCGGGTGGTCGAGCTGATCCCGTAGCCGGGGGAGCCAGTCTCGGACAGTTCTTGGCATCCGCGCGATGACTGCCCGGCAGTGCGGGGCCAGCGGATGCCAGCTCCGCGCCTCGGCAAACCGCACCCGCAACAGCCCGGCACAAGGGTTGGAGGTCACTGGGCACCTCCGGGGAAATCAAACTCAGACTGCCGCTCGCGAACCGCGACAATGTGAGCATCGAGGTGGGTTAGGATTTCGCGAATGCGGCTTCCGGCAGCGTCAACCGGCATAACGCGAACCAACGCGTTCAGCAGTGCGCGGCGTTTGGAGACACTGTCGGGCAGGCTTTCGAGCACGGCCTTTTCGACATCATCCCACAGCGGGTATCGGATTGGATTCTTGGTGATCAATGGCGCCTCCTTAAAAGCTGCTTGTTGAGTTTCTTGACTGTTGGGCCGTAGCGGTCCGGCTGGCGGAGGGCCGAGTAAAGAGTGACCCGATGGCAGCCAATCTCCCTAGCCAGCTCCGCAACCCCCGTGAACCCGTTCAGGCCCGCGATTTTCTTCAGGGTCTTGGTTGTGAGCGGAATCGTCATTTGCGTGACGCATAGCTACACTGCGTAGCGCAACACAGCAAGAGAAAAGTTGCGTGAAGCAGGATTCTTTGGAATACACTGTGCAACGCAGAACTCCTGCGGAAACAAGTGAAGCCTGAAAACGATGAATTCTTGCGACTGCTGGTAAATTCCGGCTGGAACCAATCGCGAGCCGCAAGCGAGCTGGAGCTTGATAGCGGGACCGTATCTCGCTACGTGAAGGGTGAGATTGTCCCAAGCAAAACGGTCCTGAAGCTGTTCGCGAGCGTCCTCAATGAACCACTGCTGCTACCCGGCAAGTCGCCTTCGATTTGCCGCGATAAAGGCGTGTTTGATTTGGACGAAATCTCCTTGATCTCTGCGCTGCGCAAGTTGCCAGAGACGGAACGCAGGGCATTCATGCGGGCGTTCGCTGCCGCAATTGATTCCATCAAGCCAAGCGCAAAAACCACATACGCGACCATACCATGACCTATCACCTTTGGAGCGCCGGCAACGAACACGGCCCCTACACGCTGGTCCAACTGCTCGCCCGCCGCGATTCCGGCCAATGGCCCGAGGATGGATATTGGCGCCGCGAAACGCAGACCGATTGGCAACCGCTCCCCGCGCTGGAGGTTGAGCGTCAGGCCGCCGCGAATGTCGCCGAGCGCACCGCCGCCGTCGCCGCGCTCGCTGCCGACACCGGCAAAGTCGCCGTCCAATGGGAGCCGGATGACACGTCGATCTTTGGAACTGCCCTCTTCGGCTTTGGTCTGCTCGCGGCCGTGCTGTTGCTTGTCGGCGGCTTCGTGGAGGAAAATCGGATCAGCGCGAGCGCGAGCGCCTCCGCCGCGGGCGCCTGCGCCGTCGTCGCGTTGATCGGCGTGGCCCTGCAACTGAACGCCAAGCTCGCCCTCATCGCGCACCGTCTGAAGAAATGACCCGCCCCCGCCGACCATATCGGCGGCGCCACCGCAAAGGTCGCCCGTCGCTCGCGTGGCGCCTGTGGGAAATGTTCTGGCGCCTGTTCACCCGCGGCCCCGATCCGCGCCGCCCGCCCGGCCGCTGAATCTGGAAAGCAGGAAAGCAGGAACGGAGCGCCCACTGATCACTGATTACTGGCCACTGAATACTTTCCGCCCCCCGCCGGCCCGGAATGAAGAAGGCAGAATGAAGAATGCGGAAACCCGCCGCGCCTTCGGTCCTTCTGCATTCTGCATTCCTCCTTCTCCCTTCCCCTTTTCGTGGCGCTCAGCGCCGGGCGTAACCGGCATTCCCGCGGCATCGTGTCCGCGTGAAAACGTATCGCGTCCTTGGTCTCGCGCTGCTCGCGCTTTGCTCCCTGCTCCTCGCTCCCGGCACCTTGCTTGGCCAGGAGTTGCCCATCGCCACCCCCGTTGATCCCGCCACGCTCGCCACCCCGGCCGATCCTGGGCTTCCCGCCCCGGCGTTGCTCATTGCGGTCGTGGTCCCGCTGCTCATTGCGGGGCTCAAAAAACTCTTCCCGAAAATCCCCGGCGCGCTGCTGCCCGTGCTGGCGCCCGTGCTCGGCGGCATCATTGAGGCCATCATCACCAGCCTCGGCCACGATGCCGGCGGACTGGTGACCGGCGCCGTCGCGGGAGCGGCTGGAACTGGCGTCCGCGAGATCGTGGACCAAAACCGCAAGCGCCTCCCCGGCGCTTCCGCTGCCGCCGCCCTCTGTTTCCTCTGCGGCCTCCTGTTCGTCACTCCGGGCTGCGCCGGTTTCAGCAATCGCCAGCAGGATCGCTCCGTGGTGATTCATCCCGACGGCACGCGGGAAGAGCGCGACATCCTGAGCCGGCAACGCGCCAACACCCTGCTCGATTCCAAGTCGGCCCTCGCGCAACTCAAGGCGCAGCAGACCGACAAGACGCAGAGCATCGGCATCGGCACGCTCAATCAGGAGAGCACCGCCCCGCAGGTCGGCCAGATGCTCGGCCTCGACATCCTCGCCAAGATCGCCACGTCGCCGGAAGGGCAGAAGCTCATCCTTCGCGCCCTGGGAGTTCCGATCCCCTGAGTCATTAAGCCGCGCTTAATACCTGCTTCGCGTCTTCGCGCCTTCGCTGTTCAATCCGCATGAAACCTGCCCGCCCAGTCCGATCACCGCGCGAACCGCGCTCCCCGCGGGCTCCCCGCTCCCCGCTCCCGGCTCCCCGTCCGCCCGGCGTGCTCGCCCGGCCCCGGCCGAACCGCCCCGCAAGCGAGCTGGTGATGATCGCCAACGGCAACTTGCCGTGGCCCGTGGACCTGACCGACGCCGACGAACACACAATTAGACAGGTCCGACAGGCCAACGCCCAACGCGACACCCTCAACCGGAAGGCGAAGCGATGACGCCCGACGATGTTGTCCTAGTGTTGGCGTGTCTCCTGATTGGGACCGGAGTCGGTCTTCTGATCGGTTTGGCGCTCGGCTATTTTAGCTGCCGCCCCACGCACCCGGATGGGCCGCCTAACCGGACCGCGGTCACCGTCCCCGGCTTTCCCCTGCTCCCTGCTCCCCGCTCCAAACTCAAGCGCCCATGACCCTCGCCTCCTTCACCCCGCCGGTCGAGATCGCTGCCTGGCTGGCCTGCCTCTTCTTCGCCGTCGCGCTCGCGAATGGCATCATGAAGCTGGTCCATTACACGCGCGCCAAACCCTCCGCCCTGGACGTGCAGCAGGACGTCGCCGGCAAGTATCAGCCCAAGGGCGACTACGCCACGAAGGCGGACCTCAGCAACCTGGAGCTGCGCATCACCGCCATGTCGCAGGCCAGCGACCTCTCCCGCCACGAACTCCGCGCCCACATCGACGCCTCTGTCGGCAAGCTCGGCGAACGCGTGGAAAGCATCCGCGAGGAAATGGGCGAGGTCGAACGCCGGCTCAACGCCTCCAACGAGCAACGCGCCATTGCCTCGCACGAACGCCACAACGAACTCCTCGCCGCCGTCAGCGAACTCCGCGGCGCCTTCGACCAGGTGAACCGCTGAAGCCGATGAATCCGAAAGCCGGAAAACAGGAACAGAAGGCAACGGAGGCAACGAAGAGATGCTTCGTCGTCCGCTTCGTTCTCTCCGTTCCCTCCTGTTCTCTTCCTGCCTTCCTGCCTTCCAAATGAACTCTTCCGTTCCCCATAAAGTTCACGCGCTCCGCGTGCTGGCCCGGATGGGTGGCCAGCCGATGCCCGACAGCGCCCTCCGCAATTCGCTGCTGCTCGGCTTCCGGCACGACGGCATCACCCGCACCCAGGCCGACGCCGCCGTGCGCGACCTCGACGCCGACGGCCACCTGATCGGCCTCAAGGACGACCTCACCGGGGAAATCAACTGGAGCCTCACCGCCAAGGGCGAGGCCGCCGCCGCGCGTCATGGATAAGCAACGCGACAACAAATTCACGCCCCACCACGCCGACCTCATCGCGTGGTTCGAGGCCGAACCCACGTTGCGCCTCATCGACGCGTGCAACCGCCTCGCCGAGCGCGGCGTGAAGGCCACGCCCGGCGAGCTCTCCATCTATCTCCGCCGCCACCGCGAGAAGGAGGACCGCGACCGCATGCTCTACGGCATCGCCACCGGCGCCGAGAAATGCCGCGAACTGGACGAAGCCTTCGCGAAGAACCCGGCGCCCGAGCTGAGCCTCCTGATCAAGCTGCTGAAGAACCTGATCCTGAATCTCAACCTCAACCCGGACACCGCGCCCGAACACCTGGAACTCGCCACCAACCTGATGCGGCCGGTGATCGAGTTCGCCCGCATCGAGCAGAAGCAACGCGACGCCGAGTTGAACCTGGAGAAGTTCCGCGACGCCACCCGTTCGAAGGTGGACGCCGGCCTCGACGAGATCGCCGCCCTCTTCCAACAGGCGCCCGAACTGAAGACCGAGTTCGAGGCCCTCCGCGCCAAGCTCAACACCAAGTTGGCCGAATAGGAACCGGATGAATCTGGAAGGCAGGAAAACAGGAACGAACGCGCTGGATCGGTTGGCTGCCAAGGCGTCCACCGATGCCCGGGCCGTCGCGGCGCCGCGCGTCGCCACGTTCCGCGAGTTCCTGCTGGATCACGCCCGCGTGCCGGTCGGTGGCGGGCGTTACGGGCCTTACACCTTCGCCGGCCGCGAAGCGTTGGCCGAGGTCGTCACCTGCATTGATACCGTGCTGGGTGCGGCCGGCGGCACGCCGCTGAAGGACTCCGAGATCGTGCTCGCGGGCGGTGCGCAGTTCGGCAAGACGATCCTGGAACAGAACCTCGCCGCGTTCCTCACCGCCGTCCGGTTCCTTAACTGCGGCGTGTATCTGCCCGACGACGGCCTCGCCGACACCATCGTCGATGCCAAGTTCCGGCCCGATGTCGTGGACCAGGTGCCGTGGTTTGCGGAGATGACCCAGGTGGGCAAGTCCGTGAACAAGTCGGGCAAGGCCGTGAACACCAAGGGCGCGTTCCTCGTGACCGACGGCGAGCGCCGCGCGATCGGCATGTTCCGCGGCCTGAAGAAGGTGCCCACCAGCTTCTCGCTCGACGTCGTGGTGCGCGACGAGGAGGACGACATCCCGCGCGACAAGGCCAAGTTCCTCTCTGGCCGTCTCACCACCTCCGCGCTCCGGCTCCAGATCATCGTGGGCACGCAGCGCGTCCACGGCGCCGGGCAGAACAAGAAGTGGGAGGAAGGCAGCCAGGGCGTGATGACCATCGGGGTTGGGAAATCGGAGATGGGAGATGGGTCGAAAAACTCCGCCGCCCAATCTTCGATCTCCGAATCCCGAGCTGCGATAAATCCCGAGGAACACTGGCCGCAAATCTGCCGCGCCCAGCTCGGCGCCCAACCCGCCCCCACGGATCCGCAGCTCACGTTCGACGGCGACTTCAAGCGCCCCGGTTCCGTCGAGGTCGCCGCGACCTACACGCCCGACGGCAAGTATTACCTCGCGCACCCCGACACCGGCGCGCCGCTGGATCGCCACCGGGTGACGTGGACGCATCGCCGGCCCGAACGCCTCGCCCTGCGCAAGTTCTCCTACCGCATCAGCCAGCTCGGCATCCCGGCGATTGACCTCGCCCAGATCGTCGCGCACTGGACCCGCGCCGTGGCCGATGGCGAGGAGATGATTTCCTTTTGCTGCGATCGCTTGGCCCTGCCGCGCTCCGCGGCGCAGGCGCTCACCGCCTCGGTCCTGGACCGGGCGCGGGGTGTGGTGCCGTTCGACTTCGGCGCCTTCACGCCGGGCACCGCCCGCTTCGGGGGCCTCGACATGGGCGACCGCTGCTGGCTGACCATCCACGAACAGCACGCCGATCACCGCCGCGTGGTCCGGGCCGACAAGGTCGCGGCCGGCGACGTCGTGTCCCGCGTCCACGGACTCTTCCAGGCGCACGGCCTCACGGCGCTCTTCATCGACGAACGCCCGCTCGTGAATGAGTCGCGCACGCTCGCCCTGTTGCTCAACGGGCTGGAGGGTGTCGCCTTTCCCCGCGTGGATTGGAGCAGCCGCGAAACCTTCGTCACGTTCCCCGGCGGTCTGTCCTGGGACGGCCGCAACCAACGCTGGAGCAACCTGCGCTGCGCCGTGGTGCGCTTCACGAAGAACAAGCTGGGGCAGGGCGTGCAACAGTCCGTCGTCACCTTCGAGGAAGGCGGCCAGACCAAGGCCGTGCCGTGCATCGAGTGCAACCGCTTCGAGACCATTGACCGTGTGGTCCGGGAATTCCTGACGCCGACCGAGAACGTGATCGAGGTCGTCAACGGCGCGGTGCGGCAGACCCCCGCGACGCTCCTGCCCAAGCGGGTGCCCGGCGCCCCCGGGATCCTCGAAACGCTCGACGCCCACCTGCTGGCCGGCTCGCAGCGCGTGAAGGACGCCGCGACCGGCGAGCTGGGCGACTACGTGGACGCCTGCGAAAACCATCTGCTGCTCGCCCGCGGTTACGCCACCCTCGCCGAACTCGTCGTCGCCGGCATGCCCGCCGCCTACGTCACCCCGCCCGTCCCTTTCCACAACCGCCTCGCCGGCATCCGCGCGGAGCGGAGCATCCGGACCGCGGCATGAGGAACCGGATGAATCTGGAAGGCAGGAAGGCAGGAAGGGGAGAAGACGGGCGCCCTAACACCCAAGCGCAGCCGCCGCAGGTCGGCTGACGCGCCTGGTTCGCCTCTTTTTCTCATGAAAACAAACACGACCGTAATCCCTGCTATCATCGCCGAAGCCATCGCTTCGGGCTGCGAAAACGCCGAGCAAATCAACGGGTATCTTGCTGCCGAGGTGTCCCGACTGCGGGCCGGAAACGTGGACCCAGACACAGCCGACGAAGGCAAGGAGTGGTGTATTTTCGTCTGGGACTCAGTCAACGACATGGGCGAGTGTGCTCACGGTCGCATGTCCGCGAAACAGAATCTCGACGCAATCATCGACGAGATGGAAGACGGCGACGTGGTGGAGATGCGAATCCGCCGCAAGGACATGACGCCGGAAGAACTCGCCGCGCTCCCAGATGCCGGATGAGCCGAACGACTGATATGCGAACCACCCATTGCCATATCAGTTCCCCGTTCCTGATTTCCTGCCTTCGAGATTTGTCTTCGCCCCTTCGCCCCTTCGCTGTTCACCCAGCCGACTCTTTGCGGCGCTGAGCGCCGGGCTTCCCCGCCCGCTTCGGGTCACGCTGCGCCCGCATGTTGGGGACGCACAGAGCAGGGAGCGGGGAGCACGGGGCAGGGAGCCCCAAACAATCGCGCACAAATGCCCCAGGACGCTTTGGCGCCTGTCTCCATAGCCTCGGGAGCCTCCGACGCGCCTATCGGGGCGTTAAACGGGTCTTTAATACCTTCCCGGAGGCGGTCCGATGACGCTTCCGCCCCCCACGCTCTGGCAGCGGCTGGTCAACCGGGCTTCCGGGGTGGTCCAGTCCGTCGTGGGGTCGGCCCGCGCGGTCCTCACCGCCACGCTGATCCGGAACGCGAATCACTGGCGCGAGGGTTACAATCCCCTGCGGGGTCTGACCGTCGCCACCGCCGTCACCCTGGTTGAGACGTGGGACCGCGGCGAGTTCGCCGACCTCATGTGGCTTTACCGTTGGATCGAGCGCAGCGACGCCACCCTGTCCGCCGTGGTCAATCGCCGCGAGGCCGCCCTCACCAAGCTCGACTGGGAAGTGAAGGGTCTGGATGAAGACGATTTCCCGCCCGGCGTGTCCGTGACCGAGGCCGACGTGCAGGCGCAGAAGGACGCCCTCCGCGAAGCCTACGAACGGATCGACAACCTCCGCGAAGCCATCGCGCACCTGGCGCTCGCCGATTTCCGGGGATTCAGCTTCGTGGAAAAGCAGGCGGTGAACGGCCCGTCAATCGACCACCTCGAATGTGTGGACCAATGGAACGTGGTCCGCGAGGGGATGCGCGGCGCGTGGTATTACAACCCGTCTGGCATGCGGACCTCCGCCGCGTCGCTCGGCGAGGCCAACCGGATGGAGCTGCGCAACTACGTCCACACCACCTGCGAGCGGCACGTGGATTTCGTTGCGCTCTTTGCCGTGCTGCGCAAGGCGCTCGGCCAAAAGGACTGGGCCGCGTTCGTCGAGGGCTTCGGGCTGAATCCCACGATCATCATCGGCCCGCCCAATGTCGCCCAGGACAAGGCGGCCGACTTCCAGGCCGGCGCGGAATCCGTCGCGGAACACAGCAGCGGTTACCTGCCGAACGGCAGCGACGTGAAGTATGCGAACTCCGAGAAAGGCCAGCAGCCGTTCAAGGAATACATCGCGGCGCAGGATGCCGACATCGTGCTTGCGGGCACCTCGGGCAAGCTGACGATGCTGGCGGAGTCCGGCAGCGGCACGTTGGCCGGCGGCGCGCACAAGGACACCTTCGACGAACTCGCCAAGGGTCACGCGCAACGCCTGAGCGAAGCCTTCCAGCGCGACTTCGACCGGCCGCTGCTCGCGCAACTGTTCCCCGGCAAACCGGTGCTCGCCTACTTCGAGCTGTGCGCCAACGAGGAAACCAATGTCTCCGAAGTGGTGAAGGACGTCGCCGCGCTCGCCACCGCCGGCTACGCGGTGAAGCCCGAACAGATTGAGGAGAAGACCGGCTACGAAGTGGGGCAGCGCGGAGCTGGGAGCATGGAGCGGGGAGCCCAAGCCAATGGCAACGGCACCGATCCGACCCGTGCTTCCGACTCCACGCCGCCCGCGGACGACGACGCAATCGGCAATCGCCAATCGGCAATCGCCAATCGTTCGTTCGACCCGGTTGCGAATCTCAAGGCCGCGCTGAAGGGCGACCTCGCATCGCTTGCCCGGCGCGTGCGGAACATCGCCGCGATCCAGGACGAAGGCATCCGCCGCGAGAAGCTCGCCACCTTCCGGAAGGAGTTGCCCGCGCTGCTCCAGGACTTGAACGCCGACCCCGCCGCCGCCGCGCCCATGGCCGCCCTCATCGAGCGCAGCCTCGCCGCCGGCGCGAGCCAAGCCGAAACGAAAACCCGATGAATCTGGAACACAGGAAAACACGAACAGAAGGAAACCGGAATCATCTCCGCGTCTCCCCTCTCCGCGTCTTCGGCCCCGCCCCTTCCTGCCTTCCTGCCTTCCAAATTCTCCCCGCATGAACCAAATCCCAAGCCTTGGCCGAATCGTCCTCGCCACGATCAAGAATGCCCGCGGCAATCTGGTTGTCCGCCCTGCAATCATTGTTCAGGTCTGGGGCGAGTCCCCGACCGCGGCCGTCAACGTCCAGGTGTTCTGCGATAGTTGCGCGACCGAACCGGCTTACAACGACGGCCTGCCCAACGTGGTGTGGAAGACGTCGCTGACCCACGCAGCCGAACCGGGCGTGATGGAATCGAGCTGGTCGTGGCCGCCTCGCTCCCCGCTCCCCGCTCCCAGCTCCTTGCTCTGATGAATCTTTCCCCCCTCTTCAACCGCGCCAACGAACTGCCGGCCGATGGCTGGTTCCATGTCGTGCCGCTCGGCGAGTTCGCCCATCCGTCGGGTGTGCTGCAAGTCATCGACGACCGCGCCGCCAAGGAGATCGTGAACCGCTTCGCCGCCAAGGCCGCCACGCCGAACTTCGCGGGCCTGCACGTCGGCGAGGAGCACTTCTATTACGACACCGACAAGAGCACGCAGGCCTTCGGCTGGGCAAAGCAACTGGCCAACCGCGCCGACGGCGTGTGGGCGCAGATCGACTGGACCGACCTCGGCAAGCAGGCCATCGAACACAAGCGGTTCAAGTTCGTGTCGCCCGTGTGGGACCCGAAGAAGAACCAGACCGAGGTCATCGGCAATCGCGTGGGCAAGTCGCCCGTGCGCCTGCGCCCCCTGGAGATCGACACGCTCGGTCTCACCAACAACCCCAATCTCCGCGGCATGGTGCCGCTGACGAATCGCGCCGGCTCGGGTGAGACGGCGGACAACACCCACAATACACATCGCAACATGAAGTCCGTAGCCACGCTGCTGGGACTGCAGGAAGATGCCTCGGAAGCGAGCATCCATCAGGCAGTCGCCACGCTGAAAAACCGGGCGGAGTCCGCCGAGGGCGCACTTACGCCGCTGAAGAACCGCAACGCCGAACTGGAAACCAAGGTCCAGAAACAGGCCGCCGACCAGGTCGAGGCCGACCTCGCGCCGTTGCTCAACCGCACCGGCGACAAGGCCGTGAAGCCCGAGGTTGTCGAGTCGCACCGCGCCGCGCTGTTGGCCGACCGGCCCAAGGCGCTGCCCGGATTGCAGGCGTTTGTCGCCGCGCTCGGCACGCCTGCGGGCGCCGCCGCCACGCCGCTCACCAACCGCGCCGCCGCCGGCCATCCGGGCTCACTCCCGGGTGCCGACAATGACGCCAAGGATCCCAACACCGCCGCCGGTTTCGTCGCGGTGATCAAGAATCGCGATGCGTCGGTGCCCATCGGCGTCGCCATCGCGTCCACCGTCGCCAAACACCCGCAGGGCCACGCCGCCTGGCTGGCCGCCGGTCAACCGTCTCTCGCCTAAGCACCATGGCTACCACCTCCAATACTACCGGCTACAAGGCGTTCACCGCCACGGCCGTCGCCATCGCGGAAGCGGTGCGCGTGAAACTCGACTCCTCCGGGACCATCTCCGCCGCCGGCGTGGGTGAAGACTGGATCGGCGTCACGACCATGCCCATCGCCGCCAGCGGTTCGGGCACCGTGCAACTGCGCAGCGCCCCGGGCACCGTGGAAGTCACGGCCGCCGGTGCGATCACCCTGGGCGCGAAGCTCTACACTGCCGCCAGCGGCAAGGTGGACGACGCCGTCAATGGGGACTTCACCGGCTTCGTTGCCGGCCAGGCCGCGTCCGCGGATGGCGACATCATCGAGGCGATCCCCGTCGCCCGTTTCCCGGCCGAGGCGTATGCCGAGACCGTCACCGCGGCCAACGTGCTGACCGCCGCCGAGAATGGCGCGGTGTTCTTCCTCAGCCTTGCCGGCGGGTTCACCACCACGCTGCCCGCGGTTCAGGCGGGCCTGCACTTCACGTTCATCGTGAAGACGGCCCCGACCACCGCCTACATCATCGCTTCGGCCACGGCCGACAACATCATCGGTTACCCGGTCGCGGCCGTGGGCACCGACGAATCCGCCAACGGCAACACCGCCGGCGACCAGATCAACTTCGTGGCCAACGTCGCGCTGCCCGGTGACTCCGTGGAAGTGTGGTCCGACGGCACGAGCTGGTTTGCGCGCTGCGTCGGCAAGGCCACGGGCGCCATCACCATCACCGGTTAATCCCCCCTTAACACACCATGAATCCCACCTCAGGCGCAACGATTCGCGCGGACCTGAACTTCCTCGTCGAGGAAGCGTTCGCCGCCGAGTCCTTCCTCATCGGTGCCCGTGTCATGCCCCCCATGGGCGTTGACGCCAAGTCGGGCACTTACCCCAAGCTCACCATCGCCGCGGGCGGACTCCTGGAGTCCGTCGCGACCGAACGCACTGCCGACGGCTCGTATAACGAGATTCGCCGCCAGTGGGGCACCGACACCTACGATTGCACCGACCGCGGCCTCGAAGAGCGCGTGGACGATGCCGCCGCCCGGGATGTCGCGCGGTTCTTCAACGCGGAATCCGTCGCCTCGCGGCTCACGCTGCGGAACGTCATGCAGGCCCACGAGGTCCGCGTGGCCGCCGCGATCATGAACGCCACCACGTTTGGCGCCGGCACCAACTCGGACGTCGCCTACACGGTGGCCAACAAGGCGACCATCAGCTTCGTCGATGACGTGCTTTCGGCGATCCGCCGCGTGAAGGCCAACGGCACGCGGGCCAACGCCATCGTCATGAGCGAGGCGGTGTTCCATCGCATCAGCACCGCCACCCTGGTGCAGAACTTCGTCCGCGGATCCATCGCGGGTAACATCGCCACGCCGATCAACGCGGCGAATCTCGCGGCGGCCTTCGCGCCGTATGGCATCAGTCAGGTCCTGATTGGTGACTCGGTGCAGAACACCGCGGCCAAGGGCCAGACCAAGTCCACCAGCGGCATCTGGGGCAACACCTACGTCTGGGTCGGCTCGGTCGCCCCGGGCGCGGCCGATCCCCGCATGGGCGGCGCCGGCTTCACCCTCGTGTGGAATGCCGAGGGCGGGCTGTTCGTCACGGAGTCCTACCGCGACGACAAGCGCCGGTCGAACATCGTGCGCGTGCGGCAGAACACGGCGGAGAAGGTCACCGACTCCACCGCCGGCACGCTGATCACCACGCAATACGCGTGACGCATTAACTCGGGGTCCTGTCTCCCCCGAACCCACGGGCGCGCGGTGCGTTCTCCCCTCCGCGCCGCGCGCCTTTTTCCAGCCGATTCACAGAAGGAAACGGAGAGAACGAAGGCGGAGCAATCCGGGCGGAGTGGGACAGTCGCTCCGGGAAAACCCAGAACTCGAAACCGAGTTCCCACATCGTTCCCTGCGCCCTTCGTTCTCTCCGTTCCCTCCTGTTCTTCATTCCGCCTTCTTCCTTCTACCTTTCCCGCGCCATGCCCGCCTGGTCCACCATCTCGCTCGCCTCGTGTTACGCCTACGGCCTCCGGCAGGCCATTGACGCCGCGTTCAACGGCGCGGAGGACGACACGGAACGCGACGCCTGGTTCGCCGTGCTCCGCGACAATGTCGCCGCCCGGCTCCGCGCCAAGATCCAGCGTCGCACCGGCCAGGCGATGGACGTCACGACCAACACCGTCCCGCCGGAGTTCGCCGAGCTGGCCACGCTCCGCACGCTGGAGGCCATCTACGACCGCGCCAATTCCCTGCTCGGCGACAACGAGCAACGCTTTCGCCTCACCCAAGGCCAACGCGACCGCCTGTCCGACCTTGAAACCGAACTGAACGAAGTCACCGTCGTGACCACCGCCGCCACGCCCGAGACCACCCCCGCCGTGGTCTTCGACGACGGCGCCCCCGCCCCGAGCCTGAGCGCCCCCACGCGCAACTGGAGCCGCTCGGAACAAGACGGGCTTTAGAATGCAGAAGGCAGAATGAAGAATGCGGAAGGGTAGAGTCCCGCCGGTTTCTTCATTCTGCATTCCCCCTTCTGCCTTGCCTTTTCGTGGCGCTGAGCGCCGGGCGTTTTGCTTCCCCTCGCGGCACCGTGCCCGCGCATGTTTGGGGACACTCTTCGCCGTCGTTGGTTCGGGTTGGCGCTCGCGCTTTCCCTGCTCCTGGCTCCCCGCTCCCCGCTCCCCGCCGCCACCATCACCGGCACGATCTACGGCGCCGACGGCGACCTGTTCACCGGGACGATGCTGTTCCGCACCCTGCGCACGCCGCTGGTGTCCGGCAGCACCCTGGTCACAGGCGGTGATTACCGGGTCAACCTGACCAACGGTGCGCTTTCCACGACCCTGTTGGCCGGCGATTATCGGGCGTTTATTGGGGCTGACCCGAAGGGCTTCATCATCGCCGTCCCGAGCGGTTCCAGTTCGTATTCCATCCTCGGGCTGATCACCAACGCGATCACCTACACCGACCAGAGTTATCCCTGGCAGAGCACCCCGCCCGCCACCGCGTCCATCAGCGGCACCGTCAAGACCGACGTGGATGCCGGCGACCCGGTCGTCTACCTCAAGAGCAGCATCGACGCCCTGCTCGCGACCAACGCCGCGCCGAGCAAGCTCAACATCACCAACGGCACCGCGGTGAACCTCACGGGCTCGCTGACCAATGCGACCTACGACGGCGCCACGGTGGGGGACCGGTCAGTGATTTTCCCGCAGAACCTCCAGGCGTTGCTCGAGACTGTTTCCCCTCCGGTTGGCAAACTGGCCTATGTGCTCGACGACGCCCAGGCCGGCGACGGAACCAAGGGGATTTACCGTTTTGATCCCGATCTTAGCGGCGGTCAAACGGCCACCGTTTTCATTCCGCAGGACAAGCACGGCAACGAATCGAGCCTTGGCCGCTGGGTCCGCATGAGCGCGGGCGACAATTACCAGATGTCGGTGGACACGCTCGACGATGCGTTGGCCGTGTCCCCGGCCTACCTCGCGGCCTCGCTGAATCCGACCAACGACTTCAAGCTGACGGTGAAGACCCGCGCCCGGAAGGCGCTCGGCCGCGGTGGCGCGGCGACCTACCGTTACAGCGCGACGGCGCCGGCCAGCACCAATCTGGGCAGCGTCGTGCCCTACGGCTCCGGCTACCTCGTCGCGGACCCGGAAGGCGGCGTGATCAACGTCCGCCAGTTCGGGGCCTACGGCGACGGCGTGACCGACGACACCGCCGCCATCGACTCTGCTAACGACTGGGCCAAGGCCGCGCAGCGAACCTCGGGCGTCTCGACGGTGCTTTACCTGCCGAGGGGAAACTACCTTCGCTCCACTACCCTTGCGCTCTCGGGTCAAATCACGCTCCGGGGCGATGGGTTGGAAACCGGTGCCGGAAACGGGACCAGCCTGATCTGCACCGGCGACAACATCCCGGCCGTGACAGTCACTGGATCGGGCTTCGGTGTGGAGAACATCGAGATCCGCTATCAGACTTTCCAGGACAGCACCAAGACCAACTCGGTCGCGCTCCAGTTTATCGGCGATTCCTACAAGTTCACCCTCGACAAGTTCTGCGTCCGGGCTGGCTACACCGGGATCGGCTCGGAGCAATCCGCCAATGCCTACAACGGGACGATCAACAACCCCTACGTTCGCTCTTTCTCGCACGGCGGCATTCGCATGCGTAACGGCGGGACTGTCATCACCTGGAACAATCCCTACGTCCAGAACCTGGCAAACGTGCAGTCGGCGCAGACGGCCACGATTACCAATGTCACGCTGAGCAACGGGACCAACATCGTGTTCCGGTGCGGCGGCACCCTGCCGCCGCTGCTGGCGACCAACCGGCAGTTTGCGGTCACGGGTCTGGACTCCGCTTACAACGGTGTTTTCTTCGTGCGCGCCATCAGCGGCCTGGACGTTTACTGCGACGCCGCCTCAACCCTCTCCGCGCCATCGGACATCACGGGCACGCTCACGTTCTACGCCCAGCCCTGCACGGGCTACCCTGTTGAGTTCGGCAACGGCGACCATGTGCTCAAGGGCCTGGATGTGGAGCACGTCGTCACCGATGCCGACGCCATCATCTACGCCCCGACCCTGGGTTACATCCGGCTGGTGGACGCGCACATCGAGGCGGCCTACCGCAGCACCGGCGGTTTGTATTTTGTCCACTCACCCAACGGCATGGTGGATTTCGGGACGCTGGGGGTGGTCAACCTGGGCTTCAATCCAGGCAGCACCAACTACGCCTTCCGCAATGAAACTGCGATCTCTTCGCTGACAGGCGTCGGGCTCGCCACCCGCGACATCGCGTTCACCGGCGCCACCTGGCTGCTCGGCAGCGCGGGGGCCGGGGCAGATTATCCGATGTTGGATGCCCAGAAGGCTCCGACCACTTACCGGGCCAACGCGACGGGATACCCGACCGGCGACGGCCAAATCCGCTACCGGCTCGGCGGCGGCAACAAGGCCACCAGTTCGTCGGGCACGGACAACATCTTCAGCTATCAGCCCGTAGTTACCCAATCGGGCACCGCGCGCTACTACGCCTGGATGATCAACCCCACGGCGACCACGCTGGGCAGCGGAACAAGTTATCCGCTTTGGGTCGGCGAGAACTCCACAAACTACTATCGAGTCAGCAACCGCGGCGCGCATGTGACCGAGGCCGACGTTGCCCAAACCGCCCGCTTCATGAAGCGTGAAGACACAGGCGACGAAGTGGCCTTGAGCTACGGCAGTGCGACGGATCGGAAGACAACCTTTGCGGCCAACTCGCAAGACACGCTGGTCAAGTCAACGAGCGCCGCGGCGGCTTACACCATCAATCCCAGCGGCGGGGCGCTAGTGACGGGTGGGGTCATCGAACTCGGCCACGCCTCCGACACGACGCTGGCGCGGAGTGCGGCGGGGCAAGTGACCGTTGAGGGCAAACTGATTACCGGCGGCGAGTTCTACGAAGTGGCCTTGTCCGACGAAACGACCGCCATCACGACCGGCACGGCCAAGGTCACAGTCCGCGCTCCGTTTGCGATGACTGTGACCGGAGTGCGCGCCTCGCTCTCAACCGTGAGCAGCAGCGGCACGCCGACCGTGGACATCAACGAAAGCGGCACCACGATCCTCTCGACCAAGCTGACGATTGACGCATCCGAGAAGACCAGCACGACCGCCGCCACCGCCGCCGTGATTTCCGACTCCGCGATTGCCGATGACGCGGAACTGACCTTCGACATCGACACCGCCGGCACCGGCGCCGCCGGGCTCAAGGTCCGCATCTATTACACCCGATGATCCGCCTTCTCATCAGCCTCTTCGTCTGCGTAACGTGCTTCGCGCCCGTTCTGGTGCAGCCGTATCGGTTTGCGGCGGCGGCATTCTCCCCCTCCGACGTTTCCGGGCTCACGATCTGGCTGGTCGCCGATGACATCTCCGGCAGCGATGGCGATACCTTTGAGACGTGGCCGGCGCATGGGTCCACGTCCATCTCGGCCACGCAGGGAACGGTTGCCAATCGGGCAACGATTCAAGTCAGCGAGGTGAACGGACACAGCGCCGTGCTAGCCGACGGGGTGAATGATTTCTACGACCTGAGTGCGAGCGTTTCCTCAACCGCAAGCTGGACTGTGTTTGTTGTCCAGAAACGAACATCCAGCGGCGCCTACGCTGTATTTTTGAGCAACGGCAATTCCTCCGCGTCGCCCCCCTACTCACCGGTAGAATATGGCGCTGGAACTCAGACTTACGTCGGCACGCGCTCATACCAGAGGTATTGGAGCGGAATCCCGTCGGCGGACTGGCATGTCCTGACCGGGCAGGACGATGCAGGGACTCCGTATCTGTGGACGGACGGCACATCGCGCACATTGACGCCTCAGGCCGGCGGCGGGGCATATGATTTTGCGCGGCTGTTTCGGCAGGGCACCACCTACGCCAGCCAATACGCCGCCGAACTGATCTTCTACAACCGCACGTTGACATCAACGGAGCGCGAGGACGTGGAGGCGTATCTTTTAGACAAGTATATTCCATGAGACACCTGCTGCTCAGCATATTCGCCGCCTTCGCCGCGCTGTCCCAAACCAGCACGGTCATCGTCGTTCCTGCGGACCTAGTGGCCGCCGCCAACCAAGCCGCGCTGCACTTTGACCCGACCAACGGGACCAACACCTTCACGGCCCCAATCGTCACGGCCGGCACCACGAACGTGTGGGGCTGCTGGGCCGCGACGCCGTTTAGCCCGACCAATCGCGTCCTGCTGACCTACATGGCCAGCCAGCCGCCGTTTGCGACCAACGGAATCAGCCGGCTGCTCATCATGGACTGGTCGCTGACAGACGACCCCGGCGCCCCGCATCGGTTCCTGGAAACCAACGGACTCGCTGTCTACGCCCCGCCGCTGTTCACCGCCCCATGACCACCGTCGGCATCGAACCCAATGAGGCCGCCAAGCTCGCCGCGCGCGGGCGGCGCGTGCTGGGCACGGCCCTGGATTCGCGCCAGCTCACCCGGCTCGGCGGGGATGTGCGGCGCCTGGCGGTGTTCTCCGCCCAACAGGTGAACCTCGACTTCATCCAGGGCATTGCCGACACGGTGGATGAATTGCTGCTCGGCCCCACCGCCGAGCGCGAGGCGTTGCGCGCCACGGGCACCGCGCCGTTGCAATTGTCCGGTCCTGAGGCCACGCGCCGGCTGATGGACCTCGCCGACGAGCTGGAGTTGCGCCCGGCCAATCCCGACGACGTGGGCACGATCAAGGACGTCACGAGCTTTGGTCGCGCCGACCTCATTGTCCGCACCCAGCAGGACATCGCCGCCGGGTTCGGCCGTTACGTGTCGGAGAACGATCCCGACATCCTGGACGCCTTTCCTGCGCGCGAACTGATCCGCGTGGTCGAACCCAGTGACCCGAAGCGAAAGCGCAACTGGGAAGCCCGCTGGCGCGCAGCCGGTGGCCGGCTGTTCGACGGCCGCATGATCGCGCCCAAGGACGATGCGGTGTGGCAGAATCTCGGCGACGGCGCCGGCGGTTACGACGACGCCCTGGGCAATCCCTTCCCGCCCTTCGCCTTCAACAGCGGCATGGACGTCGAGGAAGTGGACCGCGAGGAAGCCGAACGCCTCGGCGTGGTGCAGCGCAACCAACGCATCACCCCCGACAGCGCCGCGCTCGCCGATCACGCCGGGCTGAAGACGAAGCGTTTCGACCGCGCCCTCCTCGCCACCATGGCCAACAATCCCGACCTCGCCTTCGACGGCGACACCCTCACCCTGGCATGAGCGCACCCGTGGCCGTCATCCGCGACACCGTGTCGCCCGACCTCCAGCGCCGGGCGCAACGGGTCGGCAATTCCGAACAGTTGAACAAGGTGGTCGGGGCCGCCGGGGCGCGCGTGTTCCGCGACCATTTCGTGAAGCAGGCCGCGAAGGAGAAGAACAAGTGGGGCGCTCCGTCCCGCTTCTGGGCCAAGATGCGCCGGCTTACGACCTGGAAGGCCGACAGCGCGAAGGCGACCATCATCATGCCGGCGGAACTCCGGCTGCGGTTCAAGGGCGGAACCGTGCGTCCAACCGGCGGCCGCAAGGCGCTCACGATCCCGACCGACCGGGTGAGCTACGGCCGGAGCGCGCGGACCTTCAAGGACCTGTTCTACGTCGCCCCGCAGAAGGGCAGCGGACGTTTCCTCGGCACTTTGGCGCAGAAGACTGGCAAGGGCACGTTCCGCACGCTGTATTCCCTCTGGGCCTTCACCAAGCACAAGCCCAACCCCACCGTGCTCCCGGCACCCGACCGCCTCGCCGCCGACATCCGCCGCGTCGTCAACGCCTGGATCACCCACAAGGAGGGCAACGCATGACTCTTTCCGCTTACCTCTTTCCGCTTTGCCCCCGCTCATGAGTGCCGATCTCGCCACGGGCCTCGCCGAGGCCATCGAGGACGTCCTGAAGGCCGACGGGTTCTTCATCGGGCCGCCCGCCGTGTCCATCCTGCGGGAGGACGACGGCGACTTTGCGTCGGCGATCACCCAGGCCGTCGACCGCATCACCGCTGGCGGACTGCTGGTGACGATCGCCGAACCCCGCCCGATCACGCCCCCGAATCCACACGAAGAGGCCATGGAAATCATCCTGACCCTCGGCGAGAAGTTCACGCTCAACCGCCACGACACCGGCCGGCAAAAGAGCCTGCGCGATTGCCTTAGCGTCGTGACCGCGCTCCTGCACCAACAGTGGATCCTCGAACCGTGGGGCCCACTGCAACGCGGCGAGACCACGTTTGAGGACGCCCAGGACGGCGGCCGTGTGTGCAAGGTCACGTTCACCACCACCACGCTGGCCCTCCGTAACGAAGCCTGACGCCCCCTTTCAACGCCCGTTTAACACCCCCTGAATCATGGCAACCATCACCACAGTCGGCCAGGTCACCGTGCGCGGAATCGACGGCACCGTCGCGTTCACCGGCATGGCCACCACCAACAACAAGCTCATCGCCCGCGGCTTCCAGAAGCTGACCGACGAAAATGAGGCCAAGGACGGCGACGGCGCCGTGTTCTCCAAGGCTTACCTCAACCGTCGCCGGAAGATGACGATCGACATCATCCCGTTCGACGCCGCCACCAACACGCTCGCCGCGGCGAAGGCCAAGGTGCTGCTGCTGGACAACGGCGCGAAGATCACCCTCGCCTCGTCGAGCATCACAATCCTGGACGGCGACTGGCACCTGACCGGCTCGCCCAGCATCCGCGAGGGCAACGACGGCTCGTCGCTCATCATCAGCATGGAGATCGAGCAGTTCACCGAGAACGGCACCAGCGGTTACCTCGGCGACCCGATCACGACGTAGTCGTGGCGGGGATCTGGGAGCGCGGAGCAGGGAGCAAGACCTCCCCGTTCCGCTTCCCTCTTGCCGCTTTCCGCTTCCCTCTTTGCCCCATGTCCCTGGACGTCCAGTTCGCCGCCACGCTCTTCGCCGATACCCCGGTCATCGCCGGGGCGTGGTTGCGGCCGCTCACGTTGGGGCACGCGCTGCTGCTCACCCGCCTGGAATCCCCGCTTATGCCGGGCAACGAACGCGACGTGACGATTGCCGACCTCGCGCTGGCCCTGGAAGTCTGCCGGCGCCCGTGGCCGGCGGCGGTGGGGGCCATGCAGCGGGGCCGGCGCGCGCGGGCCTGGCTCGCGTGGCGGGCGCTGCGGTTGCACTGGCTCGACGCCGCGGAAGTGGTCACCGCCACCACCGGCCTTCTGGAATGGCTCCAAGGCCAATGGCGCGGCCCGAACACCTTCAGCGAACCCAGCGACGGTCAGGGCAGCGACGCGCCGGTGCTGGCCTCGTTGCTCGCTGCCTGCATGAGTGAGCTGAACCTGAGCGAGGCCGGCGCGCTAGCCTTGCCCGTGGTGCGCGCCCAATGGCTGCTCGCGCTCCAGGGCGAACGCCAGGGCCTGTGCAAGATCATGGGCCAGGGTTACGCCGACGTGTTTGCCCAGGCGCGGCAGATGGAAGCGGAATGGCGGGCCAAGCAGGGAGCGGGGAGCGGGGAGCACCAAGCAGGGAGCACGGAGGAAACACACCATGGCTGAGGTTTTTGAATACGAACTGCGCGGCAAGGACACGTCGTTTGGCAACACGGTGAAGAACGCCGTGAAGGCCGTCGGCGAACTCAAGAGCGCCGGCGCCCAAGTCCTCTCGTCGTTCACCGGCGGCCTTATCGGCGGCGGCATCGCGCAGAGTGTTGTCGCGGCCGTTGGGCTCATTCGCGACACCATCCGCGAGGCCAAGGAACTCGCCAACCAGGCCGACAAGCTCGACATCTCACGCCGGAATCTGAAGGGCGCCAAACGCATCGGCGAGGCCCTCGACATCGGTGATGCGATTCCCGCCGGAATTGAGGCCGCCCGCAAGGCCCGGGCGGATTTCATGCAAAACGAGACCGAGGCGGTAAAAGCCTTCAACCGGCTCGGGATTTCGTTGAAGGAGATACAATCACTTTCCCCGGACAAGCTGTTCTCGCGGGTCGCCGATTCGTTCAAGGGCGTGGAGGCGACCCGTGACCGCCGTTTTGCCGCCCAGACCATCCTGGGGAAAGAAGTGGCCGACGCCCTGGTTCCCTACTTCGTCGGCGGTGAGCGTTCCGAGGCCCGCGCCAGCTTTGGCATGGATCCGCAGATGCGTCTGAACTTTGGCAATCTGCCCGGCATTGGCCGTGAGGCCATGGCGTTCCGTGATCCAGAAGTTCGGAAGCGTTACCGGGCCGACCTGGAACCGCTTTCCACGTTCGGTTTGGACAACGAGGAGAAAATTCGTCGGTTCAACGATACGGCTGCGGAGATGCGGGCGAGGAACTCCCGCGCCCTGCTGAGCGACGAGAAGCAGCTCTTGGCAATCACCGAGCAACGGATGAAGTTGCAGCGTGCCGCGGAGTCCGAGCGCGACCCCTTGAAGAAGGCCAAGATGGACATCGACATCGAGCAGCTCTACGGCGAGGGCAACGCGATCAAGGCGCAATACATCAAGGCTGGGATGAAGCCGATTTCCCGCGACATGGACCAGATGGCGCGCGCCGGGTTCTTCCGCGGTTTCGCGCCCGACCCTGCCGGCAAGACGGCGCAGGAACAGTTGGCCGAGCTGCGCAAGCACACCGCGGCCCTGAATGCGCTCCCGGCGCAGATGGCTGACGTCTTTTAAGGCGCCAAGCGCCGGGCTTTCCGGCGCCTGCTTCCGCACGTTGGTGGCGACATGGCCGCCACCGTCACACGCATCGGGACTCAATCCTATGCGGAGCTTTCCCCGGAGTATGTGCGGCAGGGGCGCGTGTGGTTTACCACCCGTCGTTGGCGGGGGTTGAAGGCCGATCTCCTGGACATCGCGGACGCCGTGGACGGCGAGGCCCGGTTGGTGGAGGAGGCGTTCCCTTGGTTCATCCTCAACGTCACGTTCCAAGGGCAGCAGACGGGCGGTTCGCCGCCTTCCCCGGATTCGCAGGTCACCACGCTCTACACGTTGGACGGACCGCAGCGCATTGATCCCATCTGGCAGCTTCCCGAGGTGTGGGCCGACATGCAGCGGATCACGAACCTCAGCACGCGGGCGAAGTTCAAGGCGCGGATGGAGGCGTTTTATCTCCGCGGCGAAAACTACGTGACGGAGGTTTCCTCGACCGGGGTTTCCTCCAACGTCGAGCTGACCGAGGCCAACGTGATTTCCTTCGGGGTCTCCGGCGGGGCGACCGACAGCGTCATGCGCACGCTGGCGGCGGAGTTCTCCCGCGGCGTCGAGTCCTTCGCCTGGGACAACGTGGTCCTGACCAAGCAGACCGTGGCGCCCAATGCGTCCTCGGTCCGGGCCACCTACAACCGGCGGAATGCGATCTACCGCACGGCGACGATCCTGAGCCAGAACCCCGGGATGCCCAACATCATCAAGGGCAACATGCGGGCGCATCTGGCCAGCGGTTACTGGCTGCGGGGCAGCCCACGGATCGAGCAGATCGACGCCCAGACTTCGCGGATGACGGAGACCTACGTCTACGGCGAAACCTACTCCACCGCCATCTACGGCAACCCGAACTGACCCATGGCACTTCCGCGCGGCAAAGGACCCTTTTCCCAGACCCTACGTGAGCACGACGCCGCCCTGCGCCGCGGCCGGCTGCTCGTGGGGCCAAACCAGAACCAGGTGCAGACGCCGAGCGGCGTCATCATCAGTCCGAAAGGCACCGCCAGCGGCCGCCGGCCACCGGTCCAGGACAACCTCAACGTGTGGCGCTGAACTGACCCTTTATGGCCTCCATTACCCAGACCACGAACCTTGTCGTTGCCGACACCACCGCCGCCATCGGGGTGGTGCAGATCGACAAGGAAATCACCATCAACGCCGCCTCGCCCATGATCCAGACCGGCCCGGTGACCTACGCGGTCAGCGGCGGTTCGGACACCGGCGTGGACATCGGCACCATCACGGCCGCCACGGGCTACTTCCTGGAGATCGTGAGCAACGAGGATCCGGACACGGGCAAGGACCTCGACCTGAGCACGGCCACCGGCGGCAGTTTTGCCGGCGCCAAGTTCGGCAAGGTCCGCGCCGGCGGCATCTACAACGGTTATCACAGCGCCCAAATCTACGCGAAGTCGAGCGACGCCGCCGCCACGGTCAGCGCGAATCACCGCGCCGTGGAAGACTTGGCGCCGTAACGGCGCGGCAGGGAGCAGGGAGCAGGGAGCAACATGAGCGCGGAGCAGGGAGCAGCGAGCACGGAGCCGGAGGCGGTCACGGCCGAGCAATTGGCCAGACTGGCTTCCGCCCTCGACGCCCGAATCCGAAAGAACCGCCGGGGCGTGCGCGTCCAATGGCAGGTTGCTCGATCCCTGTATTTTGGAATCCCGCTTCCGACTCCCTGATCCTGACCTTCGTCCCTTCGCGCCCTTCGCTGTTCAACCCGTCCCATGACGCTGACCTACACGATTGCGCCGACCGTGGCGGTTGGCGACCCGGTGTCGGCCGCCGACATGGCGGGCCTGGCTGACGCGATCAACACGCGCGTGCTGGGCGGGGCCGGGGATCCTCATTGGCGCATCCCGTATCTGTTCTTCACCCTGTTCCGGCAGGTGCGGAACCAGGACGGGCTCGGCAACTTCCCGGCCGAGGCAGAGTTCTTCCACCTCTACCAGCACCTGGAGCCGGAGGACGTGGACTGGCCGCTGACCGGCGCGGGGGATCCCGAGGGCGCGAACGTGGCCAATCCGCTGATGGCCTACATCGCCGGCAGCGAGGCGCTGGACCTCGCCAGCGAACGCGCCCGGCTCGCCGCGGTGCCCACGGACATCGAGGGCCGCGACGTGGACGTGCCGCTGACCCCGTGGCAACTGCACCGGCTCGGCCAGGCGCAACGCGGCGCGTGTGACCCGCGCACGGGCCTGCTGGCCAGCCCCATGTTTGACCTCGCGCAGACGCCGCTGGGCATTCGCACCTCGGCGTATTCCTACTACCTGAACGACTTCGGCGGTTACCTGCCCGGGCCGGCCCGGATCAGTCCCGGGTGCGCGGCGGTCGTGGATTTGGTGCCGCCGAATTACCAGGTCTTTTTCACGAACCTCCAGACGGGGGAACAGCGCCTTTACGACGGCACCTGTCCCGAGCAAAGCACGCACATCGCGCACATCAGTTACCTGCCGCTCGCCTACATCGTCATCCTGAACAACGGGCAGACGGATTACCTGCCGAAGAACCGCTGGATCGAGGGTCCCTACACGGCCGATGCTCAGCTCCGGAAGGCGGACGGCGGGCTGCTGTCGCGGGTGCGCACGGCGTTCGCCGCGGAGTTTCGCGGCAGCACCGAGGAACGGGCGACCAAGGATGGCGGGGAGTCCACCGGGTTCCAGGTGCAGGACTTCCTCACGCGCCAGTATGCGCTGGCGCCGCAGCTCGGCCGCGAGGTCGGCGGCGGGGGCGTCGAGCCGCTCTACCCGGAGTTTCGCGTGACGGGTTCGGCGGGCACCGTGTTGCCAGTCGGCACGCGGCTGCGGGACCGTCGGTTCGGGCCGCACTTTCCGGTGCCGGAAGGGTTTGTGACCACGCACATCTTCATCCTGGTCGCCGGGGTGAAGCGCTCCTTCCGGCTGGGCGTGTATGCGGGCGACGAACTGGTCGAAACCATCAGCGTCACGGTCGCCGCCTACGAGGCCGACCAGGTGCATGCGCTGGAAACCGCGACGCGGATTGCCCCGCTGCGGTTTGCCCTGCTGGATTCCGTCGAAATGACCGGCACGAGCGCGAGCATCGAGGCCACCGCCACGGTGCTGCTGGAATACAAGCCGTCGAAGGAGGACTGGTTTGCCGTGGTGCGGGTGGGTTCGTGGACCGCCAGCTTTGAGAACGTGGACGGCCGGGGCATCGACCAGGACAACGCCCGGCAACTGAGCGACGCGCTGTCCACCTACGGCTGCCTGCTGCGGACCAACCAGAGCAACGACACGGCACCCATCGGCAGCGAACCGCCGATCAACAAGAACGCCGTCTTTGAGGCCGCGCGGCAGTTGAGCAAATGCGTCCGCATCGTGAAGCGGCAACAGGTGGTCCGCTACGCCGTGGTCGACGGGAAAAGCATCCTCTGGGTGCGCCGCTTCGCCTACGGCATGCACGCCGACGCCCCGGCGGACCTGATGGAAGGCATCGCGCCGAGCCGCACCGAAGTCGGCGCGGCGGACCTCACCCTCGGCCAGAGCTACACGGTCACGAGCGGCACCGTGAAGCACGGCGGCCGGAGCTACGCCACGGGGGGCACCTTCACGCCGACCAAGGCCTGCACGGGCGACGGCATCTGTGTCGAGGCGGAGGGCATCCGGGCGCGAGCCTTGCGGCGCGGTTACAGCAATCGGTGGTGCCTGTCGCTGACGTTTGACCCCTACCATCCGAGCACCTCCAGCATCTGGAAGCCGGACGGGTTTGCGGACCAGAAGAACCCCTTTGGCAACCGGTGCTTGTTCGACGATCCGGACGCGGCGAGCGACAGCAACACGCTCCTGCACGGGGCCTTTGGGGTGAAGCCGTATTACAAGCCCGAGATGCCCAGCGGTTACCGCTACGTGCCGACGCCGCTGAGCACCTGGGGCCGCGACAACGCGAACCAAGGCGCGAGCGAGGAATTCTTCCGCAGTTGCCGGGTCTACGAGCCCCCCGTCGAGATCGAATCGGCCACGCTGGAAGGCACGGGCGCCGACACGCTGGTGAAGCTCACCCTGACAGGGCGACTACAGAGTCATCACAGCCTGGCGCCGACCTCGGTGAGTGAGGACATTTCAACCTGGGACACCGCCGATCTGCTGGCCGAATCGCAGGACTACGCGACCGACGAAAACCGGCTCCGGCAATACCTGGTCCACCAGCATCTCGGCGGGCAATGCGACGCCACCGGCCCGGGCAACAACGCCTTCAACTCGACGATCCAAAGCGACCCGGACAATCCCTATGGGACCTGCTATCCCAACGTCCTGCTCGTGAAGCTGATTCCCGAACCGTATCTGGACGGGAACACGGTGGGGCAGCCGACGGATTCGGAGCCGTTAAGCGAGCATTTACGGCTGGTTGAACTCTACCTGCGGGCGATGTGCAGCGGGTTCGTGGACGGGCGCACCACCGGTGTCAACGCGTGCGCCAGCAGCACCACCACGGTCTACGACTATTCGTGGGGCAACCTGTGGTTCGACGCCATCGGCAACCGTTACCTGCCGCTGCTCCCGGAAGACATCCGCGACGACAACCCGGAAGGCCACGGACCGAGCCCCCTTACCGTGAAGTATGCGGACCTCTTCAACGGGCTTTCCGCGGCGGTCAATGCGCTGACCAAAGTGCGCGTGATGCTGCCCATGACGCTGGAGCAGCGGACCATCACCCTGACCCGCGAAACGGACGTGACGGATGAGGTCCGGATCGCGAGCGGCGGCAAGGCCACGGATGAGGGCCGGACGACCGATTCCAGCGCGGACTACGCGGTGTGGTTGCACACCGGGGAAAGGACCGGCGTTTTGACCACGACGGACGGGGGCTGGGTGCCGGGCACGACGGGTAGCGTCGCGACCTCGGTTTCGCTGTCCGAATCCGGGGGCGTAATCACCCTTTCCACGACCACCCAGCAGATCGACTTCCGGTGGGTGCCGGATTCGGGGTCGGAATACGCCCTGCCGCCGACCATTTCCGGCTACGTCGCGACCCACGCCAACGTGACCCTCCGGACGCAGGCAATCACGAGCTACGACCGGCGCACTTTGGTGGCCGGATCCACAACCGGAACGCAGTGCTCGCCGACGGGCAGTTCCAACGACTGGGAAACGGGCACGGGGCAGTCGGTTTTGTTCGTCCCAACGGTGGATACCGCGGAGCCTCGGTGCGTGTCGTTTGAAAGCTCCCTGTCCGGGGGCACCGCGAAGGTCGCGGACGTGTGGTATCTGGACCCGATATCCGGCGACGGATTCCCGCCCTGCATTGGTATCACCCAGCGCGTCCTGAACATCGAGGCCGTCAACACCGACACCCCGGTCATCCGCATTCCCACGGCGGCCTACGGAGGCGAGTCGTGATCTTCCGCGCGACCGGCCGAATCCCGGGCTGGAAAGGGGCCTCCCTGCCGCCCGCCGCGCCGGCCGCACCGGCCGTCCCGTCGCCCCACGAAATCGCCTGCCGCGCCTGCGACTGGTTCCGGGCCGACACCCAGCGCTGCTACCGGGTCTGCCCCATCTGCCCCGCCGACTCCCGCCGGCATCGTCCCTGGGACCGCATGCCCCGCTGCCCTGACGGAAAATGGGTGCGTTAACGGCCGGTTAAACGGAGCGTCCGGGCGGCCCTGAATTCTCAAACCAATTCAAAAATATTTCAACTCGGTCGCGTTTTTACTGAAGCCAAGCGCGTCGGCGGAGGAATCCGCGACCAGTTCGCGCAGTGCAGGCGCCACTGACTTGTCGCCGCGTTCGATCAGCAGCCGTTGTGCGTGCATCCGCCAGAGTTGGTTGTCCGACTTCAACGCCGCGACGAGTTCGGCCGGCTTCGCCGACTTCAGGGCATCGGGTGCCGGTTGAGCTGAGCCGCCGGTGGAAGTCACGCGGAAGACTCGTCCGTGGCGTTTGTCGCGGATCGGGGTTTCGTAGGCGTTGCCCTTGCCGTTCTTGAAGCCGATGGGCACGGGGTTGTGCTGGACGATGTAGTTATACCAGTCGAGCACCCAAAGCGCGCCGTCGGGGCCGACTTCGGCGACGATCGGGGCGGTCCACTCGTCGTCGCTGGCGAGGAAGCTGCCGAGGTTCACCGCCTTGAAATCCGCGCCTTGGCGTTCCCAGCGGAACCAGCCGATGAGGTGGCCGGTCGGTTCGCAGACGAACGAGATTTGGTTCCAGAATTCCGCCGGAAACGCCCGGGCGGTGTAGAGCGCCGAGCCGGCGCCGGCGGTGTATTTGTTGTGCCAGTCCACCTGCCGGACCTTCTCAGTCACCGGATAGATGGCCTGGGTGTCCGCGACGGTTTCCATGCGGCTCGAGTTCCAGCCGCTAACCGCCTCGTAGTAGCGGTTGGGGATCGGCATATACCACGCGGCGTTGCCGTTGGCGGTGGAGCCCAGCACCACGCCGTCCTCGGTTAGGCCGAGGCCCCAGGTATTGTTGTTGCTGGAGCGGATGAACTCAAGCGCCGAGCCGTCCGGCTTGAAGCGGAAGACGCCCATGCCGAACTTCACGTTCTTGCCGCCGACTTCGCCGTCGAAGCCGCTGTAACCGACCGTGCCCCAGATCCAGTTGTCGAGGCCGTAGCGGAGGTTGCTCGCAGTGGCGTGCGTGTCGCCCATGTTCCAGCCGGAGAAGAGCACCTTGCGTTCGTCCGCCCGGTCGTCGCCGTTGGTGTCCTTGAGGAAGAGCGTGTGGCCGCCCTCGATGACGATCAGGCCGCCGTTTCCGAAGCACAGCGAAGTCGGGATGCTCAGCTTGTCGGCGAAGACGGTGAACTTGTCCGCCTTGCCGTCGCCGTTGGTGTCCTCGCATATCTTGATGCGGTCGCGGCCCTGTCCCTCGGGCTGCTGCTCGTTCGGGTAATCCACCGTCTCGGCAACCCACAGGCGGCCGCGTTCATCCCAGGCCAGCGCGATGGGTTTGGTGATGTCGGGTTCGGCGGCGAACAGGCTGGTCTTGAAACCGGGTTGGACGACGACGCGGGTGACCGATTGCTCCGGCGACATCGGCGCCTGCATCTGGGTGATGGCCTGGCCCTGCGTGCCCCATTTCTCGCCGGCGAGGTAGTTGGGCAACTTGTCGGGCGCCTCGACGTAGGTGAACGGCCGGGCGCCGGGTTTGGCGGCTAGCGGACGGATGTTCGGGCCGACGGGCGCCAGTTCGTCGGCGTGGAGGGAAAGGGCGGCGGCGAGCGCAATGGCGAAACGGTAGGCGGACAGCTTCATGGGAAATTCGTGGCGGGACGGTGCCGGAAAACGGGTGCCGTGAACATGAGCGTTTGCGTGAAGCGCCTGAGGAATTTGCCTATTGCCGAGCCAGATCGGCGATCGGGCAGGGTTCCTTACTTGCTTGCCCGGTGCTTTCGCCGTCCGAGTTCATCCGCCGAAACCCAAGTCCAGCGTTCGATCAACGTGAGTTCCTGGTAAAGTTCGCCGGGGCCGAGGCACTTGATGAAGTTCTTCGTCCGCCATTTGGTGGACGGAACAAAGGTTTCAAACGCGAGCCCTCCACGAACTTGGCGCAGTTTCGATACGACGAACTCCTCTCCTTCGAAGTAGTCGTAAGCCCTTACCACCCACTTGGAACCTGCATTGGAAACCTCAAAAGCCACCTGTGAGTCCCGATCCTCCGTCTCCCAAACTCCGCAAAGCCATTCCGGATGCTGTATTGCACGTTTCATCTCCGTGAAACAACTCGGTAATTTGTCGGCAGGAAAGCCGCCTCCTCGGGGGAAGGGAATTCGCTCAGCGGTCGTCGCGGCTGCGGGCGAGCATCACCAGCTTGAGCAACTGCAACAGGGCGTTCACCAGCGCGGCGACGTAGGTCAACGCGGCGGCGCCGAGCACCTTGTCCACGTCGCCGAGTTCCCGGTTGGTGATCAGGCCGAGGCGCATCAACTGAGCCTTCGCCCGGCGGCTGGCGTCATATTCCACCGGCAGCGTGACCAACTGGAAGAAGGCGACCACCGAGAACAGCGCGACGCCGGCCCAGATGATTTTCCCGGACAGGGTGCCGCCGAGGAACATGCCCACGAGGATGATGATCGTGGACGCGTTGCTGGCGAAATTGGTCACCCCGACCATTGCCATGCGCAGGCCAAGCGGACCGTAGGCTTCCTTGTGCTGGAGCGCGTGGCCGACTTCGTGGGCCGCCACGCCCACCGCGGCGACGCTGGGCGTGTGGAAGATTTCCGAGGACAGGAAGACGGACTTCTTCAGCGGGTCGTAGTGATCCGTGAGGTGGCCGGGCACCTCATAGACCTCGACGCTTTGCAGGCCGTTGCGGTCGAGGATTTCCCGGGCGGCTTCGGCGCCGGTGATACGGCGGTCGATGGCGACTTCCCGGTAGCGGTTGTAGGTCGAGGTCAGCCGCATCTGCGCCCAGAAGGCGAGCAGCATGCCCGGGATCATGACCCACCAATACGGGTCCCAGTAAAAGAATGCCAACATCATGGTTCAGGAGGCCCCGGACCGTCCGGGGAATACTCCGGGGAAGTAAGGCCGCCGGCGACGGGGCGCAAATGGACGGACCGGGGAAGAATTCCATCCGGTCGCCCGTGACTTGACCATTCTCCCGGCTCACCGGCACCGTCGCGGCATGCTTTCCCGACGTTCACTGGCGCTGGTTTCGTTCCTCGCCTTCAGCTCAGCCACCTTCGCCCAAGAACTGGAACCCAGTCCCGACGCGACGGTCTTCGCCAAGTTCAAGCCGCTCAAGGCACCGGCCCCGGGCGGCCTCCTGCTGCGCGAGAACGACCGGCTGGCGATCATCGGCGACTCGATCACCGAGCAGAAGATGTATTCGCGGATCATGGAGACCTACCTGACCGCCTGCGTGCCGGAACTTAAGGTGACGGTGCGCCAGTATGGGTGGGGTGGCGAAACGGCCGAGGGCTTCAAGAACCGCATGGCCAACGACGCGCTGCGGTTTTCGCCGACGATTGCGACGACCTGCTATGGCATGAACGACCACAAGTATCGCGCCTACGACGAGGCGAACGGCCAGTGGTATCGCGAGAATCAGCTCGCCATCGTGAAGGCGTTCAAGGCCGCCGGCGCCCGTTTCGTGCTGGGCTCGCCTGGCTGCGTCGGGCCAAAGGTGCCGTGGAGCAAAGCCGGCTCGGAGGAAATGAACCTGAATCTCTGCGAATTCCGGAACCTTGACCTCGCGTTGGTGCAGCAGGAGCAGGTGGTGTTCGCCGACGTGTTCTGGCCGATGCTGACTTTGGGCTGGAAGGCCACCAACCAGTTTGGCGTCAATTATGCCATCGCCGGCAAAGATGCGGTGCATCCCGGCTGGGCCGGCCACGTGGTGATGGCGACGGCCTACCTCAAGGCCTTGGGCGTGAGCGGGGACCTCGGCACCTTCACCGTGGATCTCGGCGCGGGCCAAGCCACGGCCAGCCGCGGACACGAGGTGGTTTCCTTCGCCAACGGCGAACTCACGGCCAAAAGCAGCCGCTACCCGTTTTGCGCGCCAGCCGGGGAATTGGGCGATGACAACGCGATCCGCTCGGGCATGGCGTTGGTGGATTTCCAGGAGCGTTTCAACCGCCTCCGCTTGGTCGCCAAGAACGCGACCGCCAAGAACTACACCGTCACTTGGGGAGGCGAAACGAAGACCTTCACAGGGGACCAGTTGGCGGCGGGCATCAACCTGCCGGCGGAATTTGCCAAGACGCCGTTCGACGACGCCTTCAAGCGGGTGGACGAAGCGGTGAGCCGGAAGCAGAACTACGAGACCAAGCAGATCAAATCCCTGTTCCACGGCGAGGAAGGCAAGGTGGACATGGAAGCGACCGTCGCACTGACGGAAAAGGCCCGTGCCCCGTTGGCGGAAGCTGTTCGGACCGCCGTGGTGCCCGTGACCCACACGTTGAAGATCGTGGCGGCAAACTGAAGTCGGAGGCCGACGGCTTCGCCCGGCTGAGACAATCCGGAAACAGCCCGTGACCGTCGGTCCGGGTGAGGTTTCAGTAGGCCCGTGGCCGCCAATCCGCCCGCGGGTGAACAATCCAGCGTCGGGGAAGTCTTCCAGGTCTTCCTGCGCCTTGGCGTGACTGCGTTTGGCGGCCCGGTGGCGCACCTCGGTTACTTCCACGAGGAGTTTGTGAAGCGTCGCCGCTGGCTGGACGAATCGGCCTTCGCCGACTTGGTGGCCCTGTGTCAGTTCCTGCCCGGTCCCGCGAGCAGCCAGTTTGGCTTTGCCGTCGGGCTACGGCGGGCGGGTTGGCCGGGAGCGTTGGCGGCCTGGGCGGGATTCACGCTGCCGGCCGCCGTGGTGATGATCCTGCTCGCGCTGGGCGTCGTAAACTTGGGTGGCAATGCCAACGCCGGATGGTTGCACGGACTCAAGCTGGCGACGGTCGCGGTGGTGGCACAGGCCGTATGGACCATGGGCTCGCGTCGTTGCCGGGGTTGGGGCCAGATCCTGCTGGCCCTCGCGGCGACTAACGTGGTCCTCGCGTGGTCGTCGGCGGGGGCGCAGGTCGTCGTGATTGGTGTCGCCGCCGCTGCGGGTCGCTGGTTGTTCAGGTCGGACTTGCCGAGCGTGGCGGGCCAAGCGCTGGCTGGACGGTCGCGGCGGTGGGAATCGGCTCCCTTGCTCACCTTTCTCGGCCTCCTATTGCTCCTGCCATTGTTGGCGACCGCGTTTCCCGGGGGTTGGTTGCAGCAGTTCGACCGATTCTACCGCGCCGGGGCGTTGGTCTTTGGCGGAGGGCACGTGGTGCTACCCCTGCTGCAAAGTGCCGTGGTGACCCCGGGTTTGGTTTCGCCGGACGAGTTTATCGCCGGCTACGGGTTGGCGCAGGCGCTGCCGGGGCCGCTGTTCGCGTTCGCGGCGTATCTTGGGACGGTGGCCCACTCTGCCCCGAACGGATGGATCGGCGGCCTGTGGTGCCTAGTCGCCGTTTTCCTGCCGGGTCTGTTGCTGGTGGCCGGCGCGCTCCCCGCGTGGGAACGGCTGCGCCAGGCCCCGGGGCTTCGCGCCGCGTTGCAAGGCGCGAACGCGGCTGTGGTGGGTATACTGCTCGCCGCACTGGTCTCACCCATCGCGAGCGGGACGCTACGGCGGCCGGCCGATTGGTGTGTAGCTGGCCTCGGGTTGGCGGGACTCAACTGGCTGAAACTTCCAGCATGGCTCATCGTCGCGACGTGCGCGGCGGTCGGCTGGTTTCTGGGGATGTTTCCCGGCGGTTGAGCGCTGGGGCCACCGCCCCAGGGCGCATGTCTCAGCCCTTTCCCAGTCGCTTCTGCCACCGCGCCAACTGTTTCCTAACTTCCTTGGTCCCGGGCGCGCCCGTCAGTTGCCGTCGTGCCATCGCCTTTCGCAGATCGAACATCTCGGTCACGTCTGGGCCGAATTTGGCGGAAACGCCCTGAAATTCCTCCAGCGTCAGAGTGTTAAGCGGCTTACCCGTCATTTCCGCCAATCCGACCACCGAGCCCACGACATGGTGGGCCTCCCGGAATGGCATCCCTTTGCGAACCAGATAGTCCGCGAGGTCGGTGGCCAGCAGGAGCGGGTCGCTGGCCGCCCGGGCACAGGCGGCGGAGTTGACCGACGTGTTGGCCAACATTCCGGTCATCAGGCGGACGCAAGCCCGGACGGTGTCGGCCGTGTCAAAGAGGCGTTCCTTGTCCTCTTGCAGGTCGCGGTTGTAAGTCATGGGCAGCCCCTTTAGGAGCGTCAGCAGCGACATGAGATTGCCGACCACCCGCCCCGTCTTGCCTCGGGTCAATTCGGCGACATCGGGATTCTTCTTCTGGGGCATCAGCGAAGAACCGGTCGTGTAGGCATCGGCGATCTTGATGAAGCCGAATTCGCTGCTCACCCAGAGAATCAGATCCTCGCTCAACCGGCTCAGGTGAACGGCCAGAAGCGCGGCGGCCGCAGCAAACTCGACCATGAAATCGCGATCGCTCACGCCATCCATCGAGTTTTGGCTTACCCGAGGTTTCCCGGTCCGAGGATCCGTGAAATCGAGGAGTTTCGCGACCAGTTCCCGGTCCAGCGGTAGCGTGCTGCCGGCAATCGCGCCGGAACCGAGCGGGCAGACATTCACCCGCGTCCAGCAGTCCTCCATGCGTTCGATGTCCCGGGCCAGCATTTCCACATAGGCTAGGCAATGATGGGCGAAATAGACCGGTTGTGCCCGTTGCAGGTGCGTGTAGCCCGGAATGATGACGTCGGCATGACGAGCGCCGAGGTCCACCAACGCGCGTTGGAGCCCATGCAAGTCGCCATCCAACGCCTCAATCTCGTCGCGCAGCCACAGGCGGACGTCGACGGCCACCTGATCGTTCCGCGATCGGCCCGTGTGCAGTTTCGCCCCGGCGGGGACCCGCTTCGTGAGTTCGGCCTCGATGTTCATGTGGACATCCTCCAACTCCAGTTTCCACTGAAACCTCCCGGCGGCGATTTCCCCGCCGATCGCTTCCAACCCGATGCGGATCGATTTCAGTTCAGCCGCCGACAGCACGCCGATCTTTTGCAACATCGTCGCGTGCGCCAGGGATCCGCGGATGTCGTGGGCCCAAAGGCGCCAATCGAAGCTGATGGACTCGGAAAAGGCGGCAACCTCGGCGGCGGGACCACCGGAAAACCGGCCGGAACGGGAAACGACGGGTGAACTCATCGGTGGCCGGACAGTGTCTGGGAGCAGGGTAAAATGCGAGCAAGGACCGCTGGAACTCCCTCCAGCGATGCCCGTGGCGAATGCCTTGTGCGGAAATGCATGGGACTGAGAAATGCAAAGGTGGACCCGTGCACCACCTGCTCCATCTTTCGTAACAATTTGAACGTAATGCAGATACATCAATCGGAACGCTGACTGGTGATCGCTGGTGGCATCGGCAGTCACAAATTCCTGTCAAAAAGAGTTTGACGGCAGGGCGGCTCCGGATGCAGCCTCCCATCACACACGGAATCTAAACTTACCGAAATATGCGTCGCACAACTCTTCTTCTGCCCGCGATGGCAGCTATGGCGCTGACCGCTTCGGCGGCCACGTCCAGCAACATCGTTGGTTACGTCAAGCTCAGCTTGAAGCCCAAGTTTAACCTCGTTGCGAACCAGCTGGATAACGGTGCTGGCAACAAGGTGGCTGACCTGTTCAAGGCTCCCCTGCCGGACGGATTTGCCGTGTTCAAGTTCAATGGCACGACCTATGCCTCCATCTCCTTCGTTGACGGTGCTTGGGAAGGTGATGACCTAAACATGACTGCGGCCCCGGGCGAAGGTGTCTTCGTGAGCAATCCTTCGGCCTCCAATGTCGCGGTGACGTTTGTGGGTGAAGTGAAGACGGGTAGCTCCACGGTTAACCTTGCTGGTGGCAACAAGTTCTCGATCGTTAGCTCGGTGATCCCGCAGTCCGTTAAGTTGGATGACGCTGGTTTCCCGGCTACCGAAGGTGACTCGGTGTTCCGTTTCAACGGTGCTACCTACGCCTCCGACAGCTTTGTTGACGGGGCTTGGGAGGGTGATAGCGGTGGCTCTGCTCCGACTGTTGCCGTTGGCGAGGCGTTCTTTGTTCGCAACGCTGGTGCTGATGCTGCTTGGACCCGCAACTTTGTCGTTAACTGATTTTTAATCTACCAACTGACTCAAATCATGAAGAAGACTGCAACAATTCTCTCCTTCGCTGTCGCCGCTTTCGCGGTGCAAGCTGATCAGGCGATTAGCTTCAACAACAACAATCTGGGCACCCCTCGGTTGGTGACCTTCGGCAGCGGCTTCGGTGCGCTGACGGGCTCCGGCGTGGTTAACAACGCCGCTGGCAATGCTGCTAGTTACGTTGCTCAGTTGTTCGTGGTGAATGGTGCGACGTCGACCGCGATTGGCGCGACGGCGAACTTCCGCGCTGCGACGACCGCTTCCCCTGGAACTTGGTCGGGTGGCACTCGCACGTTGGTTGGTGCAACTCAAGGTGCTCCCTTGCAGCTTCAAGTTCGTGCATGGGACAATGCTTTCGCTTCCTACGAAGCTGCCGTGGCAGCTGGTAAGGGTGCTGGGCAATCTGCTGTGTTTGCCTTCGCGGATGCTATGAGCTCGCCTCCTGGTGCTGCCGACAACTTCATGGTCAACTTCCAAGGCTTCTCGATTTCCCAGGGTGTCACCCCTGTGATTCCTGAGCCGACCACCGTCGCCCTCGGCGCTCTCGGTGTTGCTGGTCTGTTGTTCTTCCGCCGCAAGTAATTGCTGCGAAACATTTATTGAAGGCCGCCCATTGGGCGGCCTTTTCTGTTTGTCTAGTCAAACTGTTGACAAGGCACGGCTGAGCCAATAACGCTTCTGGCATCCAATGGCGTGCTCGTCTATCGGTTAGGACACGGCCCTCTCAAGGCTGAAAGACGGGTTCGATTCCCGTGCGCGCTACCATCCCAAGTCCCTCGCTGCCTAAGTATCTGATGGAACCCGAAGCGAAGGGGCCGGCATCCGAATCCGCGATCGCTAGGGTGGCTTTGGATACCTCGAATTTTCGGGACTTCGATTACCTCGTCCCCGACTCCCTGCGGAAGTTTGTCCGGATTGGAACCCGGGTCGAAGTTCCGATCCGCCGACAACGAGCCGAAGGGATTGTAGTTTCGCTCCATACGACGAGCAGCGAGGAGAGCTTACGCAGCGTTGAAGGTGTGTGCGAATCGGGGCTCTCTTTGAGTGCCGCTTGTGTGGCGCTCGCTGAGTGGATCTCCAGCTACTACCGCTGCCCGCTGGGATTGGTGATCAAATCGCTATTGCCCGGCGCGGTGCGCCGCAAAGGCGCAATGCACGCCGTTAAAAACACGGTTCGGCTTAGCCCCACGCCCCAGGAAAGAACCAAGCCGTTAACCAAGGCCCAGGAGCGAGTCGTCGCGGTCTTGGAAGAGTATCAGGAGATGCCGCGCGCCGCTCTCCTTCGCGCCGCGTCGACCTCGGCGGCGACGCTCGTGCGGTTGGAACAGGAGGGCTTCGTGGTTCTCCACCAAGGTCGACGTGAGCGCGATCCGTATGCCAACGACCTCGTGGTCGCGACGCAACCGCTGGTCCTCAATCCGGATCAGGCCACCGCGGTCAGCGCAATCTCCGCTTCGATACCGGATAGGAATGCAGGCCTTAGCCCAATTCCTGCGGGGCAGCCACCGGCATTCCTGCTGCATGGCGTCACGGGTTCGGGGAAAACGGAGATCTACCTGCAAGCGATCGAAATCGCCCTGCAACGCGGCGGCGGCGCAATTGTCCTGGTGCCCGAAATATCGCTGACCCCCCAGACGGTTGAACGGTTCCGGGCTCGTTTTGCAGTGAAGGGCAACGCGGAGATTGTCGCGGTGCTTCATTCCCACCTCAGCGAGGGCGAACGCCACGACGAGTGGCACAAGATTCAGGACGGACGGGCCAAAATCGTCATCGGGGCGCGATCGGCGATATTTGCGCCCGTCGCTCAGCTCAACCTGATCATTGTCGACGAGGAGCACGAGCATTCCTACAAGCAGGAAGAGTCGCCGAAGTATCATGCCCGGGACGTCGCCGTGATGCGCGGCAAGCTGGAGCAAGCGGTCGTCGTGCTGGGGTCTGCGACCCCGTCGATGGAAAGCTACCGGAACGCGACCGCGGGCCGATATCGCCTGCTCGAACTGCAGCAACGGGCCATGGACATTTGCATGCCGGTGGTCCGCATTGTGGACATGCGGATGGAGACCCGCGGTGGCAAGCCGACGGGCAGCATCATTTCGCGGCCGCTGCGGGAGGCGATGGCGCTCCGACTGGAGCGAAAAGAGCAGACCATCCTTTTCCTGAACCGCCGCGGGTATTCTACCTCGCTGCTCTGCGAGAAATGCGGCCAGGTCGAAGAGTGCCCCCATTGCAGCGTGGCGCTGACCTACCATCGCTCGGCCAGCCAGTTATTGTGCCACATCTGCGGGCACGAGGCCGGCGTGCCCGCGGTGTGCCGTAATCCCGCGTGCCGGAATCCAGCGATCCGATACTCGGGCTTGGGCACCGAGCGGGTCGAAGAAGTCCTCGGCAAGATGTTTCCCCAGGCTGTCGTGCGGCGGATGGATTCCGACACCTTGAAGCGGAAAAACGACTTCAAGGAGATCTTGGCCGATTTCCGGACCGGCAAGATCGATATCCTGTTGGGCACGCAGATGATCGCCAAGGGGCTCGACTTCCCCAACGTGACCTTGGTCGGAATCGTCAACGCGGACCTGGGTCTTCACATTCCCGATTTCCGGGCGGGCGAGCGCACCTTTCAACTTCTCACCCAAGTGAGTGGCCGCGCGGGCCGGGGAGACGTCGAAGGAGAAGTGTTCGTCCAGACCTTCACCCCGTTTCATCCTGCGATTCAATTCGCCCGCCGGCACGATTTCCTGGGCTTCTACGAGCAGGAAGTCGGCTTTCGGCAGCAGCTGAGCTACCCACCGTTTTCGCGAATCGCCTTGGTGACGATCAAGGGGCGGAACGAGGACAAAGTCCGGTTCTGCGCGGAGCAGCTGTTCAAGGAACTCCAGCGCCGCACCGCAGCAATGGCGCCGATCTTGAACGGTCCCGCCCCGGCGCCATTGGTGCGGGCGGAAACCTACTTCCGCTACCAGATCATGCTGCGCACACCCAAGATGTCGAAACTCAGCGCCGAATTGGCGGGTTTGAGCGAAGAATTCCCGCTGCCGGAGGATGTGACCTACTCGATCGACGTTGATCCGGTGAGCCTGCAGTGACGGAAATATTGCCAATTCGCCCCTCGTGCCGAGAGTGCGTTTGACAGTCCTCACACAGTTGCCTAAAACGCCGTCGGTTCCACACCGCCTCTATGCAACAAAAACGATTTCCGCATCCGTCGAAGCCCGCCCAACGCGGGGCATTTACGTTGATCGAATTGCTCGTGGTAATTGCGATCATCGCCATCCTGGCCGGCATGCTTTTGCCGGCGCTCGGCAAGGCCAAGGACAAGGCCCAGATGACCTTGGACTTGAACAACGCCAAGCAAATCCTGCTAGCGAACCACATGTATTCGACGGACAACAACGATTACAACGCGCACCCGGGTTGGGGAACCGATTTGGCCGGTCCCGATTGCTGGGCCTATGCCACCCAGAACAAGGGGCGCAGTTCCCGCCTCCCGGCGAACGCGTCGGCCACCAGCATAGCGAATTGCGCCGGCAAGGATATCCCGTCCCAGCAGTGGACCAATCAGCTCGAATTCTTCCGCATCGGCCAACTGGGGCCAATTTTGGCGACCCATCAGGTGCTTTGGTGCCCGAAGGACGTCACGCTGAGGAAGTCCTCCCCGAAGCAGAAGTCCGCGTGGCTTGGCCGGCCGGTGAAGGTTACCTCGTATTGCTGGACTGGTAACATCGGCGGCTACACTGGGACGATCGGATCGGCGCCGGCTGACGGCAGAACATACAAGACGACCGATTTCTTGGCGACCGACTGGCAGCTCTGGGAACAGAACGAGGCGGACCCTTTCTTCTTCAATGATGCGGGCAACAATCCGGAGTCAATCGGAGAAACCCTGTCGATGCGTCATTCTGGTGTTGCCAACAGCATCGGGTTGCCGTTTGCCAGCGCCAAAAACCTTCCTGGCGGCGCGGTAGTCGGCCTCTTCGGCGGAAGCGCCAACTTGGTCAAGTGGAACCGGTGCTACGACTTGGTCAACAAGCGTGTCCCTGCTCCGAACGACCTTCTGTGTGGCCCTCGGTATCGCCGGTAACCCGCTTGGATTGCCCATGAGCAAGTTTGTCATTGTTATGCTGGTCGTGGTTGTCGGATCGGCCAGTTTAGGATGTCGGAAACCGCCGGCGGAAGATCCCAATGTGATCAAAGCTGCGGAGAGCCAACCCGGTGCCGCCGAAGTCATGGCCGCCGTCAACAAGAAGGACTTTGAAGGTGTGTTGGCCGCCTTGAACAAGGTGCAGGAAAAGGTGACGACCGACGAACAGAACGTGCAGTTCATGCTGCTCGCGCGGCAGGCTCGGGAGAAGATCTCCGAGATTGCCCCCAATGATCCGAAGGCAATCGAAGTTGTGGCCGCGCTAAGGGCCATGGTGACAGGCCGTTAGGACATCAGCCTTTCTTCAAGGCGCCCATGTGAATGGGCGCCTTTTCTTTTGGTGCCCATGGTCAGCCAAGCTGAGGGTCAACCTGAGGTTGGATTACTCCCGTAACCGCATGGGGCGGTGGTCCCGAAGCTTAAGAACCGGTGCTAGCTGGTTCTCCAAACTGCCGCCGATCGCTTGAATCACGATGGTCGACGGCCAAGAGCCAGCTGGCGTCCCATTCGTGGCCAACTGGGTCCGCCAATGGTTCCAAAGCTGGGTGGCCGCGGACGGGCGTGAATCCGGTTCACGGACATAATCGTAGCCTTCTGGGACAGGACTGCCGGACTTGCGCAGCGAGCGTTCCGCCTGACAACGAATGGCCGCGTAAGGGTCATCCAGCAATGCGCCCAGGAGCGGAGCGATCCAGGCCTGCCCCGAGGCTTCGCGAGCGGGTTTCCACCCCCAATGCCACGCGATCAAGGCACGTTGCCCGGCGTCCCCGGCCAAGCCGAGGCGGACGGATTCTGCCCATTCGCGCTGTGGTTGACCGAGCTCCGGGACTGAGTGCCGGAACCAAGCGGCAAGCTGTTCCGCGGTCCACGCCAAAGGCTTGTCCAGGTGGCACAGGTTGCACGCGTTGGGACGGCCGGTGGCCAGTTGATCCGTCACCCGCGGGCTGCTGATCTGATGGCTGCGGATTGCCGAGAGCACCCCGTAAGTGGTGTGCGGCATGTGGCAGTTGTAGCACTCGCTTCCGGAAGACTTCGCAAGGTGGTGGGTGTGTTGCTGCAGCTGGGCCGGCTCCTTGAATTCCGCGTGGCATTGCAGACAGGCTTCGTTTCCGGTCCGGTTCCTTGCCAGCAGATCGTTGGGCTCGCTCTCGTGCAGCGAGTGGCAGGAGAGGCACGAAAACTTGCCGCCTTGGAAGCACGGTGACTGCGCGACGCTGTTGTATTCGCGGCCGCTCACCCGGCCCATGCCGTCGCTCCAGAAAAAGTCGTCGAGCACGGCCGGGTTCTTCGCGAGGTATTCCTTGAGCCCGGGCATGGACGCGGCCTTGGCGGGTTGGATTAACGGGGTCGTGGCTTGCAGATCGTCGCCGGGCCGGTAGCGGAAGCCGCTCCCACGCCAGCCTTCGCCCCGGTCCATCCACTTCATCGAATGGCAGAAGCCGCAGACCTCGGAGGAACGTTTGGCGTCCAATCGCTCGGGTTGGACAATCTCCTGTCGCAGCGTCGTGAGGTCGGGTTTGGGCGCTCCCGGACCGGCCGATTTCCGGGCGACCACGTGCCGCTCGCCCGGGCCGTGGCAGGCCTCGCAGGAAATTCCCAGTTCCGCGGCGCGGGTGTCCATTACATGCCGGGCCGTGTCCACGCGCGGTTCGATGGCGGTCGAATGGCAACGGCTGCAGGTAACGTTCCAGATTTCCGACCGGTGTTCGAAGCCGGGCGGCCGGATGAAGGTCGAGTTCCGGGGCACCCAGCGGGCCTCGGGAATCAGCCAGGTAAACGGGAAACCGATCTGCGTATTACCGTCGCCCCCGGGGACCCAGAACACCTGCATGTGGTGTGAGCCGGTCACCAGGCTCACACGGGTGTCCATCGCGGCCGGCGGCCCGTCGGACGATGCCGCGGGATCAATTCGTTCCATCCGCACCCGCAGTTCCTCGTCCTGTTTCGAGAGGACAAAACGGACACCATTGTTGGTCAGCGTCTGATTGTTGAAGTTGGCCCGCACGGTTGCCGGACTGGCAAACTGGGTCATCGTCCGGTGATACGTCCGGTGCCAGCTGCCGTACTGATCTTCGTGGCACGCTTTGCACGCGGCCGAACCGACGTAGCCGGCGGGGCCGCCCTCGCGCAGGAGCAGCGACTGGAAATCGTCCGTCACCGGTTCCGCAATGGCCACCGTGTTGGTCGGCGGTGCGGCCGTGACGCCGGGGGCAGCTGTTTCACGGGAGCAACCGGCGGCGAATGCCAGCCAGACACTCGCGCTCAGCAACAGCAATGCGGCTCGGGACATGCCGTATTCATGCGCCGAACACCGGTCCATGGCAACGGCGCGGCTTGCGTCCGAGGGGCCGAACCTGCGAACACAGCGCCGCACCATGGACTCCGTTTCGATTCGACGAGTCATTCTCGGCGTCGCCCTGTTGGGGGTGCTAGGGGCGGCGCTGTTCCTGCGGGCGCGTCGCAGCCCGACGGGCAGCCGTGAGCAGGAGTTGGTGCAGGAATTCCTCAAGTTGGAAGCGGCCGAGAATGAGTGGGTCTGGCGGGAATGGCCGGCGGAAGTCGAAGCGGAAACGGCCGAAGACCAAGTGACGTCCCTGTGGGACTCGCTGAACCGCGAACCGGACGCCTGGCCCGTTTTGGCGCACCTGCCCGTGGAGCATTTCCACCTGCCGAAACTGCAGTCCGCGGTCGTCGCCGAAGCGGGTATTCGCCTCGAGGAATACTCGGGTGCGGCGGAACGAACGTGGTCGGCGAGTGACTGGCGGGACTGGTTGGCCGCAGCGCAGCGCGAGGGATGGAAGCTGGCCCATTCGCAGTGGCGATTGCCGGCGCACGAACCGTCGACGAATGGGTCGCCGGCTTATTCGCGGGTGGAAGTGACGGCCCATTTGTCGCGCGAAGCGCCCGCGGAACGCCTTCAGTTGGCGGCCCGGCTCCGCGTTCGATGGGCGGCTACGGACGCGGGCGAATTGAAGCCGGCCGAGGTTTGGGTCGAATCCTTGGAAGTGGCGCGCCGGACGGGGACGCCGCCTTTCCGGACCTGGCTTGAAGCGGAAATACCCGTGCCGCGCCATACGGTGTTCACCGATCCGTTGATCGCCGCCGACTTGGATGCCGACGGCTGGTCCGAACTCCTGTTGGTGGGGGCGGGCCGAGTGTGGCGAAATCGTGGAGGCGGCGGCCAGCGCGCGTTCGAGGCCGAGGCGTTTCCGGGGCTGCCACCGGAACGGGTGTTCGCGGCGGCGTGGGCGGACTCGGACCGCGATGGTCTCGGTGAACTGTGGCTGGGAAGTTCGGCCGGTTTGCTCGTCGGCGAAGTGAATGCCGAGGGCAAGCTCGCAGGCCCGACCCGGTTGGCGTGGGCGGCGCCGCAACCGCTGAAGCATCCGCAGGTGCTCGCCTTGGCCGATGTGGATGGCGATGGCGACCTCGACGTGTGGTTGGCCCAATACAAGTTGCCGTATCAGGGCGGGCAGTTTCCCACGCCGTGGTTTGATGCCAACGATGGGTTTGCCAACTACCTGCTGCTGAACGACGGGACCGGCCAATTCCGCGAGGCGACGGCTGAATCCGGACTCGCGACGAAGGCGCGGCGGCGTTCCTACAGCGCCTCGTTCATCGACCTCGATGGCGATGGCGATGCCGACTTGGTCAACGTCAGCGACTTCGCGGGCGTGGATGTTTTCCTCAATGACGGCCGGGGACATTTCACCGACGTGACCGCGCCGCTCGGCGAGGCCCGCCACGCGTTTGGCATGGCCCACGCCTTCAATGACGTAAACGGCGACGGACGGCCAGACCTGCTGCTGTTGGGCATGGATTCCCCGGCCGCCGAACGCCTGAATGCCCTGGGTTTGGATCGCCCGCTGGCCGGCCGCGGTCCGGCCGGAATTCCGGTTCGGTCGGCCATGGTCCATGGCAACCGGCTGTTGGTGTCGGCGGACGCCGGGTTCCGCGGTGCGGGTGATGCGCTGGCGGAATCGCTGCGCCGCACCGGCTGGACCTGGGGCAACGCGTGGGGCGATTTCAACCACGACGGGCAACTGGATCTTGCGGTCGCCAACGGGCACGAAACGATGGCCAGCACCCGGGACTACGAACGCCAATTCTGGCGGCACGACTGCTTTGTGGCGGGTTCGACCAACGCGCCGGTGCCGGACCTCTTCTTTCGCAACGCGGCGGGTCGCCGGCGCGGGGAACAGGCCAGCTACGGCGGGTGGCAGGCGAACCAGTTGCTCCTGTCCGGCGTGGGCGCGGTTCCGCGAAATTTCGCGTGGCTGCTGGGCGTCGCGGAAGTGGCCGACAGCCGGAACTTGGTCGCGGATGACTTCGATGGGGATGGGCGGCTCGATTTTGCGGTCACCACCTTCGAGCTCCATCCGGCAAAACGACAGCGCCTCCTCGTTTACCGGAACGAGCTGCCCCTCGGCGACCGGCATTGGATCGGGCTTCAACTCGCGGCGGCCGACCTGGGCGCCCGGGTTGAGGTGCGGACGGACCGCCAGACTCACGTCCGCTGGTGGGTCGCTGGCGATTCGTTTCGGTGCCAGCATCCGGCCCGGCTGCACTTTGGCCTGGGAGCCGAACTCCCGCGCGAAGTCCGCGTGATCCGGCCGTCCGGACGCCGATCGGTTCTGGTGGCGCCCCGGGTAGATGCGTGGCAGCCGGTGCCGTAACGAAGGCGACCGGTTGCTAGCCGACGATGGGCTCCACCTCGGCCCAGACTTGCCGGGCCACGGATTCCACGTCACCGGCGGCGTCGACCAGCCGCACCCGATTCGGTTCGGCGGCGGCCACGGCCCGATAACCCGCTTCCACCCGCTGAAAGAAGGCCTCCTTCTCCGATTCGAAGCGGTCCTCGACCGGAGCGGTTTCGGCATTCCGTTGCCGCAGCCGGCGCAGTGCCTCGGTCCGCGGCAGGGTCAGGAGCAACGTCAGGTCCGGCCGGGTGGCCCCGACGGCGAAATCAATCACCGACCGCACAGCGGACGGGTCGAGCTGGCGGCCCCAGGCCTGGTAGGCGGTGGTGGAATCGTAAAATCGGTCCGAGAGCACAATTTCGCCCGCGACCACGGCCGGGCGGATGACCTGCCGCACGAGCTCGGCCCGGCTGGCATTCATCAGGAGCAGCTCCGTTTCGCCTGCCATGCCGCGGCCGTCGGGATCGTGCTTAAGCAGGTGGCGGATCTTCTCGCCCAACAGCGTGCCGCCAGGTTCACGCAGCACGCGGACGATGCGGCCCAGCCCGCGGAGTCGCTCGCCCAATCGCTGGATCTGCGTGCTTTTGCCGCAGGCCTCGCCGCCTTCGAAAGTGATGAACCGGCCCGGCGCCATTACTTGGCGGGCGGAGGCGTGAAGGCCGCGGCGGTGGGCACCTTGGCTGGAACCGGCACGGCTGCGGCCGGCGTCTTCACGGGCTCCTTCTTGAAGTCGCCTTCGAGGTAGGCCACCAGCGAACCGATTTGTTCGTCGGTGAGAATGCCCCCGCGATTTAGGGCGAACGCGGGCATCAGGCTGCCTTCGCGGCCTTCGCTGATCCACTTGGACCAATAGTTGGAGTCGGTGGCCCGCTTCGGATCCCGCAGCGTGGGCACCATGGAGGCGCGGTGTTCGGCGTCGTGGCAAACGCCGCACGCGGCGTCAAAGAGCACCTTGCCCGACTTGCCGGTGGCCGGATGGACGTGGCAGGTCGCGCAGTCGTTGCGGAACACGGCTTGCCGGTCCGCCGCGGCGACCTGGAGATTCTTGGTGCGATCGCCGGCGCGCATCACGGTCGGGTCGGGCGGCGGAGCCGTGGAGCTCAGCGTCAGGATGAACGGCCCCGCGGTCGAGGCGATGGTCGCCGTCTTGGTGACCTTCCCGGACTTGCCGGTCATGTCCATGGTGAAGTCCACGACGCCAGAGTCGCCCGGGGCGAGCACCCACGGTGTGCTGGGCAGCTTGCCGGCGGTGCAGCCGCAGCTCGTGTGCAGGCCCGAGATGGTCACGGTCTCGGTCGAGACATTGGTCAGCGAGAACTGGAACAGGCCCTTCTTCTCGCCCTGCTTCAGGTCCACCGACTTGCTGGTCGCGTCGAACTTGAGGGCGTTGGCATTGGGCTTGGTGACCGGCGCGATCGGGCCGCTTACCGGCACGTTCACGGTGAAATTCGTCCCGGCGCGGGGCGTGGCGGCCGGGCGGGCCGGGAATGCCGGGGGCGCAGGTGGCACGGGCGGCGTGGGTGCCGGCGCTTGCGCCAGGGCAACCGCGGTCGAACCCAGCAGGAACAGCCGGCTGAGCCAGCCACCAATACGCACGGACGAGGTCATAATGCGGAGAGACAGGTAGCAGCGGCATTGGGTTTCGACGAGTGGTTTTTGGGCTTCGGTGAATGCAGCCCCAAGGCTGCGGAGGGGCGCCCGGCCAGCGACCCAATCCGGTTTCCCGCCACTTCGGCGCTTTCCCTCCGGGCGCCCATTTCCTAGCCTGCCGCCCATGAACCCCCGTTTGCTTCGCCTCCTCACCGTGGCGGCTGCCGTGGCCGCCTTTACCGCCCGTGCCGCCGAGGGCTACACCGACACCCCGATGCAGCCGGACGGCAAGTGGCACGTCCACGATCCCGCCCGTCCCAAGCCCAAGGTCATCACCCCCGGCGTCAACTTCAGTCACGGCGTGCCCGCACCGTCTGACGCCATCGTGCTGTTCGACGGCAAGGACTTCTCCCATTGGATCGGCGAAAAGGGCGAGGTGAAGTGGAAGCTCGAAAACGGCTACATGGAGACCACCAAGTCCGGCCGCATTCACACCAAGGACGAGTTCGGTGACTGCCAGTTGCACCTCGAGTTCGCCACCCCCTTGCAGGTGGTTGGCAACGGCCAGGGGCGCGGCAACAACGGCGTGAACTTCTACGGCCGCTACGAGATCCAGGTGCTCGACTCCTACAAGAACGAGACCTACGCCGACGGCCAGTGCGCCGCGATCTACGGTCAATCCCCGCCGCTGGTGAACGCCTCCAAGGGCCCCGGCGAATGGCAGACCTACGACATCATCTTCGAGAGCCCGCGCTGGGATGAAACCGGGAAGCTGGTCAAGAAGGCCTACGCCACCGTGCTGCACAACGGCGTGGTCGTGCATCACCGCCGCGAACTCTACGGCCACACGCCCTACCGCGCCCTCGGCAACTACGACAAGCCGCACCCGCCGAAGGGTTTCCTCGAACTCTACGAACACGGCAACCCGGTCCGCTTCCGCAACATCTGGGTCCGCCCGCTCGGGGAATACGACCAGCCGTGAGTCATCATGGTGGGGCTAAGCGGCCTTCGCCCTGACCTCTCGGCCGTTAAATGCCAGCACGACCGTAGCGCGGGTTTGTGCCGAAGGGCTGACAGCCCGGCTGATGATAGCCCAGGGAAAAGTGAGCTTGCGAGCGACGCCCTGGGTTATGCGTTCCTATGACGCGCCAAGCCCTGAAAGGGCGGCACAACTCTCCACATGGCCTCTACCCCCGCCGTGCTGAACTAAGCAGCCGAGCCGTCCTCGTCGCCCGCCCCGACATCGGCATCCAGGAAGACTTTATCCTTGGACGCCATGCTGCTTCTGCAGTTCCTCCGCCAGGATCGCGCGTTCGTCGAAACCGGACGGCAACTTCACCACCCCGCGCAGGGCATCCGTGATCGGCGTCCGTCCGGCCTGGCGGTCCTGCCAGTTGCGGGCCATCACGCGCAATTGCTGGACGACCACTTCTGACACGGTGGTGTGCCGCGCCTTCGCCTCCTGCTCCGCCGAGCGGAGAACCTCGGCCTCCAACCTGATGGTCAACGTCGCGCTCATGTCGGGAACCTGCCGCGTTTTCACCCGGACGACAAGGTCGGGGAAAGGGCGCAACGGTATCGCGACCGATCCGAAGGCGACTTGGAACCCCGCGAACACGGCAACCCGGTCCGCTTTCGCAACCTCCGGGTCCGGTCGATCGGCGAATGCGCTTAGCCGCTAAACAGCGGAATCCGCGTCGGAGTATGTCAGTTTGTTGGCGACTACCTTGATTAGTTTGGTGCCATCCTGGATTTTCAACTTCTCGTGATCGAAGAACACGATATTGAAGCCACCGCTATGCATCGCGCTCTTGTAACGGATACCGTCGTATCCGGCGTCCAAGATGACCTCCGCGAGATACTGCGTTGGAACGTATTCGATTTCAGCGAGGGCCGGATTGACTGGTTTCGAGAGTTCACGGTTCAGGATCGTCAGCAGCGCATTCTTCTCCATTTCCATCTGCAAGTCGGTGACTCCGAATGGGCTTTCGATGGAGCGGACTTTTGTCAGGTCAACGAGTTGAAGGTCAACCCGCGGTTTGACCGCAGCGACAGACACCTTACCGCCTAGGAATGGCCGAATTTCGGCGACTGCGGTCATTTCCTCTTCAGCTACATAAAGGTAAGGGATGCCCGCCGGATTGGCCCGACCCGCCGTTGCTTTGGTTTTGGGAGGGACGCCCATTTCCAGTGCCGGATACGGTTTGCTGACGACGTAGTGAGCCTCGACGCCACCTAGGCGGGCACGCCAAAACGTCTTCCTCGGTTTCACGAAATATGCAATTTCGTGAAGATATTGTGGTAGCCAATCCTTCGGGTTGGTCATGAACCCTGATTTCGCGTCAGGGATGAAGCGCCGCTTCCATTTTATGGTTTCGGAGAATCCAAACCAAATGTCCTCCTCAGAGGTGTGAAAGAAGGAATCCTCAGGCGCCGCCCAAAGCTCGTCGCTTCGGATGCAGTTGTCGCCAGAGCGGGGATCAAGGCAACGAATCGCGTCCAACAAAGTGCATTTTGTTTCCCCCGACAGAGTGTCGCTGAACACAGTCCATCCCTTCTTCCATTCGATACAATCAGGTAGAGTTTCGCCCACTTCAATCGCTTCGCGGTTTAGGTCTGGGTGAAAATGCTCTCCATACTGCACAGGTGTGAACACTGACACAACAGACCCGAACAGGTCGTGGAGGGACGACGCCTCCACGACCTTCGCCCTGCGAATCTTGCAGTAGTCGCAGTAGCCGCGGCTTCCGTTCAGACGAATGTGCTTCATCACCAACTTATCGACGAAGCACTTCTCGCAGCAGTTCATAAATCCACTTTGAACAGCCGCATTTCCGGTTGCGAGGCGTCGAGCGTTTCGAGAAGCCACGGCTTCTGCCGCAGGCCTGCCGGCGGCGGTTCGGTCGTGGTGATGATGTATTGGAAGTTCGGCTTGCCGTCCTTCCCGAACGCCTCCTCCATCGCCTGCGCGAACAGGAAAAACTTCTGATAAATCTCCGCCGACATGTCCGCCTCACGGGGGCCGTCATGGACGAGGAAGCGCGGATGGAAGCCAATACCCTCGACGCTGCTCAACATCGCAGCCAGGTCGAACGCGATGATTTTGATGCTCTCGATGGCCGCGCTGGTCAGCTTGCCGTGGTATTCGAGCGTCAGCGCGATGCTCCTGCCGGAGAACTCGACACCTGCCGACAGCGACTTGCCCATCACGGCGCGTATGAGTTGGCTGTAGACCTCCGAGAACTTTCCAATCGCCATCTGGTGCTGTTTGCGAATCTGCTCCTGACGCTTCCGCGAGTCTTCAATCTTCCCGCTGGTCAACGCGATTTCCTTCACCAGCTTCTGCGCGTCATCCCATGCCTGTCGGGCATTCGTTGCGAGCGTGCGAAGCTCCTCCACCTTGTCGCGCTCGCGTGTCAGCACCTGTGTCGCATTGAGTTGGCGGGTCTGCACCTCAATCAACTTCTGTCGCGCCTCACGGGCCACACCGTCGAGCCGGTTGACCGTCGCTGCTTTCGCTGCCACATCCTTGCTAAGACCGTTGATGAATTTGAGAATGCCCTCGGCCTGGTCTTTGGTCTTGTCCATCTGCACCTCAGATTGCAGGTCGATGGGCCGGTCGAGCGCCAGATTGCAGCCAGCCTCTCGCGCCAGTTCCAGTGGCACGGCGCAGTAACCCTTTGGCGGTGGGAGCGTAGCCAGCCATTCCTTGTATTTGTCCGGGGTGATTTCCTTGCGAAGCAACCGCAGCTTCATCTGCTGCTTCTCGATGGTCTGCTTCACCTCCTCCATGCTGTCCTTGGCGGCTTCGGCTTTGGACGCTTCCTTCCGCCACGCCTCCTGCAAATCATCAACCTGCTTCAAGGTTGGCAGCTTCTTCTCCTCGTCGTCCAAGACCTTCGTCCGACCGTCCAGTTCCACGTTCACGGCTTGGTGAAACAACTCATCGCCCAAGTCCGGCAACTCCTTCTTCAAGGCATTTTTCAGGCGTTCCAAGTCCACCTTCGATTGATGCTGCAACTTCGGCAGCAACGTGTCGTTCGCCTTGTTCTCCGCCAGCAGCTTGGCGTTCAACTCCAACTCTTTTTGCTCCTGCTCGGACACGAGCGCGAGCAGCGCTCGAACGAGATACTGGCGGTCGGTGACCGAGATTCCGGGTGACTGCGACTCACTCAACGGGTCGCGCCACTCCACCAAGTCTCGATAGCGACACTCCTGGTCGCGGGCCAGCCAGGGAAGGACGTGCTGCCAGCCGATGCGCTCGCCGGAAGACGTGAACCGTTTCACCAGCACCGGCCCCATCACCGCCTGGTAAAGCACGCCGAGGTAATCGTCGAAACTCGGGCGGGCATTGTCCTCAAAGAGCCGGTCAATGGTTCGGTCGGGAATGGCAAACGAGTGCGGCCCTAGCCCGAGGGGACGACAGACCACCCAGGGCGTGCCGTGAATGTGAACTTCCGCGACCACCCAGCCGTCGTTCTTGAACTTCTGCCGCACGCCTTCTCTAAGCGCGTCGTTGCCGTAGTTGCCCTCGCCGAGCACATAGCGAATGAGGCGGCAGAAGGTTGTCTTGCCGGTCGCGTGGCCCGACATGCCATCCTCGTAAAGCTCCGGCTTCTTATCCCGGTCGGCTGGCTTCGCCCACAGAATGTTGAGGCCCGGTTGCAGCGTGAGCGAGCGGATGACTTCGCCCTCCTGTTTCAACTCCCGCGTAAGCCTCAATTCGCGCACCCACACGACCGGCCACAGGCGGTGTGCATCGGGCCGGATAGGTCGAGGTTCCTCTAGGTTGATTCTGGTCTGTTCGGCCATGTTGAATTGGCGAGTGAATGTGGGGTGCCTAGCCGGGCCTTTCTGCCTGATAGCGCCCGTGTTTCAAAGCCAAAGGTTGTCACCGCCTTATCGGTGGACCATTACTGGCGTATCCTGCCATGCATTCCCTTCCTTGGTTCACATTGTTTACCACTGCCGGATTCCTCGCCGCCGTGCTCAGCTTCGCTGCCTTGGCCCGCGAGCCCGACCTCGTCCTGCCGCTCTGGCCGGGGACGCCACCGGGCGAGACCCGGGCGAAGGGCGAGGAGCACAAGGTCGAGGGGCGGCCGCGGCCGTTTTACCAGCTCACGGACATCACCGCGCCGTCGCTGGTGGTCTTTCACGCGCCGGCGGGAAAGCGCAATGGCACGGCGGTGCTGATTTGCCCCGGCGGCGGGATGCAGCGGCTGGCCTACGAACACGAGGGGTTGGAGGTCGCCGCGTGGCTCAATTCGCTGGGCGTGACCGCGGGCGTGCTCAAATACCGCGTGCCGTCGCCCGCCCAGACCGCCGCGATGGATGCCCAGCGCGCGCTCGGCCTGATGCGCGCCCAGGCCGCGGAGTGGAAGCTGGGGACCAACGCCATCGGCCTGCTGGGATTCTCGGCGGGCGGTGAGCTGGGCGTGTGGCTCCTGACACATTCCGAGGGGCGACTGTATCCGGCGGCGGACGCGGCGGATCAGTGGTCCGCGCGGCCGGACTTTGCGGGGCTCATCTATTCGGGCGGCCTGCTGCAACGCGACGGCGCGCTGAAGGAACCGTTTGCCGGCAAACTCAAGGCCGGTTTGCCGCCGGTGTTCCTCGCGCACGCCTTCGACGACACTTCGCACGAGAGCCTGACGCTCGCCTTGGCGCTGAAGCGCGCGGGTGTGTCCACGGAGGTCCACGTTTACCGCGAGGGCGGCCACGGCTTCGGCGTGCGCGCGACCGGCATTTCCACGTCCGGCTGGAAGGACCGCTGCGCCGATTGGCTCGGCAGTCTCGGTTTCCTCGATCCTGTGCCCGTCCGCGATTTCGCCCGTCGCGCCGGGGCCGCGCTCGCCGCGAAGCAGTCGCCGCCGCGGTTCACGGAACTGCTGCCCGCCGCCTCGCTGGATGACGCCTACGTCGCGCAACGCCGCTTGGTGCGGTCGCTGGCGGAACGCGATCCGGTGGCGGGCTTCAAGGGCGCCGCTGCGTCGGCCGCCGCGCAGAAGGCGTTGGGCGTCGAAGGGCCGTTGGTGGCGGTGGTGTTCCGGCCCGGCCGGCTGGACGGACGCACGCCGCAGGTGGTGCCGGTGCGCGTGGACGAGCCGGTCGTGGTCGAGACCGAGATCGGCTACGTGACCTCGGTGGACCTGTCCTACGAGATCCTGACCGACGAACAGGCGCGCGGTGCCGTGGAGTCGGTGGTGCCGATCATTGAGCTGCCGCGCAGTTTTCCGAACAGCGGTCCCGCGGACGCGCGGAACATGGTGGCGGTGAACATCGGCTCCGACCGTTATCTGGTCGGTGCGCCCACGAAGGCAGAGCAGTTCAACCCCGACGCCGTGGCGATCAGGTTGAAGCGCGATGGCGCCGTGCTGCACGAAACGACGGGCGGCGCGGCCGCCGGCGGTCAGTGGCACAACCTGCGCCTCGTGCTCAATTCGCTCACCCGCCATGGCTACACGATCCCGGCGGGCAGCGTAATCCTGGGTGGCGCGCTCGGGAAGATTCAGCCGGGGGAGCCGGGCCGTTACGAAGCGACCTTCGGCGAGCTGGGCACGATCGCCTTCGAGTTGAAGTGAACCGACCGGAAACCGGGGCAGGAACGTGCTCGCCGAGTTGGCGGAACGGGCTCCCGCCCAGCAAAACGCCCGGCCGAAGCCGGGCGTTCTCGCGGGAATGAGCGGATGGATTATTTCAGCGCCTTAATCCGGAGATTCCGGAAACCGACGGCGCCATGGTCGCCCTGGAGCAGGATGGGGCCAGGTTGCTCCACGTTGTCGTCGAGCTGGCCGCCGGTGCCCTTCGGGCATTCGACGCCGTCGTGGGTCTTCACGCCATTGAGGATGGCGGTGATCTTCTGGCCGACGATTGTGACCTCGGCGGACTGCCATTGGCCGGGCTTGCGCGAGGCGAAGAGCGACACGGGCTTGAGGTTGTAGATCGCACCGTTGCCGCCGGCGGTGGGTTTGCCGGACTTGTAGTCGTCGAAAACCTGGATCTCGTGGCGGCCGCGGAGGTAGAAGCCGGAATTGGAATTGGGCGGCACCTGGAATTCAAACCGCACGGTGAAGTCACGGAACTTTTCCTCGGTGAGGAGGTCGGTGCCGTGTTCGTCCTTGCCGAGCGTGTTCACCAGCATGCCGTTCTGGACGCTCCAGGAGCGTTTCCCGGTCTCGTTGCGATACTTCCAGCCGTTCATCGACTTGCCATCAAAGATCAGCTTGAAGCCTTCCTTCTTCTCGGCCGCGGAGAGTGTGTTCGCGGTGTCGGTGGGTTTGCCGCTGCCCTTCTCCAGGCCGAGCGCCCACTGGATGCCGCCGAGGATGTGCTGCTGGTAGAGGGTGCTGGTCCAGACGTCCTCGCGATGGCCGAGCGAGGTGTAGAACATCTTGCCGCGGCCGACGTCCTTGGACCACGCGACCGGGAAGTCGCCGGGGGCGAGCGTCTGCGGGTTCTTGTCGAGCGTGAGCAGGCCGTGAACCTTGGCGCGCTCGAACGACTTGAACTCATAGATCTCGTCGAAAACGGTATAGATCGGCCCGAGGTGCCGGGTGGCTGGGTGGGTTGTGTCCTGGTTGTAGGCATCCACCTGCACCTGGGCGCCATGCGTGAGGAATTCGCCGCCGACGAGGTCGATGAACGGACGGTAACCGTGGAACGTGTCGGAGCAGGAGTGCATGCCGATCAGCGCGTGGCCGGCCTCGACCCACTTGATGAAGCCGTCCTTGTCGGGGATGGCCAGGTCACCGGTCGTGTTGGCGAAGATGACGGCGTCCACCTCGTTGAGTTTGGCCATGGTCATCTTGGCGGCGACCTCGGCGCTGTCCTTGCCGTCCGGTCCGCCCCGGACGACGTCCACGACGGTGTAGGCGCCGCTGGTCTCGCCGAGGGTGGCGATGACGTTTTCGGCGGTGGCGATGGAGCTGTGGCGGAAGCCCGCGGTGGCGGTGACGACCAGCACCTTCTTGGGGGCGGCCTCGGCGGTGACGACGCCGGCCGCGACGAGGGCGGCGGTGAGGAGACGAAGTTTCATGATGTTGCGCTAGCTGCGTGAACGGACTGAGTGCGTCGGCAGACGGACCGGCGCTGGAACCCATTCATTGGGGCGCAGGAAGGGGCAGGGGAGCAAGCGGGGAATCGGGCAGACACCCGCCCGATGACCAACTGGGGCGCCGGAAACCGTCGGCCAGACCCAATTCAACCCCTCCGTGTTTGCCGGGCCTGTCGCCAAGTGGCGACGCCGACGCCGGCCAAGGCCAGTCCGGCCGCCCAGGTGGAAGCCTCGGGCACGGCGGGGGCCAACGTTTCGATTCCCGGCAGCGCGCCGACGTGGCCGAACGGGTTGTTCCCTTGGGCCATGGAAAATTCCAATGAGGCCTCGCCGTTGTTCTCGAAGAAGATCAGGTCGATCAGGTGGGGTCCTGGATTCAGGAAAATGCTGCCGGTATACTGCTGTTCCGGGTGGTAACTGTTGTCGGTGATGACGGCGGTGGAACCGACCCGCAGCCGCACGCCGTCGTCGTTGAAGGTCCGAAACGTGTAGGTGTCCGCGATGGTGACATTGAGCGTGCCGGAGATGCGGGCGACGAAGTTGTTATTGGCGGTCGCGCTCGTGCCTGACTGCTCCCGCAAGGTCGCCAAGGGCCAAGGGTTGCTGCCCGGGATCAGGCCGGCGAAGCCGCCCGGATCGTCGGTAAAGTCGATGATCTCCCAGATGCCGGAAACGTCGGCCGGGCGACTGGCGATCATCGCATCGGCGCCGGCGAGCCCGGTGGTGCCGCCACCTTGCCATTGTTCGACCAGCAGGGCGGCGTGGGCGGAGCTGGCGGCTGCGGCGGCCGCCAGAGTGAGCGGAAGCAGACGGGATGGGAGAGGTAGGGTAGGGACCTTCATGATGGTTGTGGTGAGAGTGAAATGGGAATGTCTGGGACTCAAAAGCGAGGGCGCTTGTTTCGGGACCGAGGTCAGCCGTGCAGCCGGACCCATTCGGAGGCGTTGACGGTGAAGTTTCGTTTCACGGCGGCGCGGGCGTGTTCCAAGGCCACCGGCATGAGGCGCGCAGGTTTCGCCGTCCGGGCGGTGTCTTCGGCCAGCAAGACCCGCGCAAGCGTGAGCAGCCGGCGACCGGAAATGCGCCAGTGCAGGCGGTCGCGGCCCCACGAGGAAACCAGCGGCGCACAATGTTGCCAGCGGTCGAAGGCATCGGCGACGCCCTGGAGCGTGGTGGCTTGGCCGGCCTCATGGACCAGACGCCAGTCACAGGCATACAGCCGGGGCCGAAGCCGGCTGTGCAGCCGCACGAAGCCTCTTTGCCAGCGGGGCACGCATTCGTAGAAGAGCCGGCGGCGGGCTGCTTCCGGGATAGCTGGAGTCGTTGGGCGTAACGTTCGAGGAGGGGGGAGTCCTGCATACGTTGGGGGAGGTTGAGTTGGTGGAAACCTGGGGGGGACTTCCAGGCAACCGGATCAGGCGCGGCGGCGCGCTCGCCACCACGTCCCGCCGGCGAACGCCGCCAGTGCGACGCCCGCGGCGTAGGTGGAGGCTTCGGGCACGGGCGAGTAGGCGGGGGAGTCGGGACCGGAACTGAATTGGGAGTTCACCTGCGACTGCGACAGGGCCACGTCGTAGATGGCGAACGAGTCGTAGATCATGTCGGAATTCGAATCGCCGGTGTATTGGCTGCGACCGAGCCAGTTGTTCACGTCATTCAGCGTGGCCAACCGCTGGGAATTGACCTGGCTGCCGATGAGCGCGCCGTTCAGATACCAGGCCACGAGCCCGGGCTGGCTGAGGTCCTGGCGATCATCGAACGTCACCACGATGTGCTGCGGCACGTTCAACGGCAGGTTGGCGGTCGTGTCCACCCCGGTGCTCTGGGTGTTCCATTCCAGCCGCTGGGTATTGGGCAGATTGCCGATGTTGGCCGAAAGAAAGAGATAGTTGTTGCCGGAGGCGCTGCCGCCCGGCCCGGTCAGTTCGCCCGCCGTGCCCGAGCCAAAATCAAATACGCGCTGCCAGGCCTGGTGGGAACGCACGGTCACCCAGAACTCGAAGCTGGTGTCGGTCAGGGAGGAGATCATGCCGTTGGGCAGGTCGAGGTAGGCGGCCACCGAGGAACTCCCCCCGGGCAGGCTCAGCCCGGTGCCCGTGAAGCTGGCGCCCGCGCCCCGGACCGTGGCGACCGTGCCGGAGGTGCTCAGCGTGGTCGTGCCGTTCGGGGCGCTGCCCGCCAGATCGTTGAAGAACCAGGCTTCCTTCAAGTGGGACTGCCCGTAAGCCGGCAACGTGGCGAGCGCTGCGGCAATGAGGGCCAGCCGGGTTGAAACCGCGATGGAGCGGGAGTGATGCTGTTGGTCTTTCATGGCTTTGCTTTCTAAAGCTGCCCGCCAATGCGGCTTCCCGCGACCGGTGGGCGAAATTCGTGCTCACTTATCCGCGACCATGTCTGCCACTGGAAGAGACACCGCGGGGAACACCTTTCCCGAATCCGTTGTTCCCACCGGACGCCGGGCGCGCCACCAAGTGCCGCCGGCGAACGCCATCAGCACGAGGCCCGCGGCGTAAGTGGAGGTTTCGGGCACCGCCACATTGTCGAATGCGATCGCGCCGATGCCGTTCGACGCGACCGGGCCGGCGCCGACCCGGGAATCCGTGCCGGAAATGACGAACTGATCACCCGGTTGGGCGCCGACGATGTTGAAGAAATACCAGTCCGTATCGAGGTTGGCCTCAAGCATGGCATTGACGAGGGTGCTGTCGCCGGTGCCGCCGACGGTCTGGCGAACCCGGAGCTGCCCCGGCGAAATCCCGATAAAGTCCGTCTCGTCCACCAGCACCCCGATCCGGAAGCTTGCCGGCTGACTGACCGTGATGCGGGCAATGTCCTGTTCCTGGTTCGCGAAAGCGCCGGTTGCATACCAGATACCCGTTTTCACCGTGCCGCCGAGCGGGTTGTCCACCGTGGTGTAGTTGGGGCTCGTGACCTGCCCGCTGTAGAACGCGCTCACCAAATTGACCACCGACGCGTAGGCGGGGTTGCTGAGCAGGGCTCCGCCCGGGCTGGTGGTCAGCAGATAGCCGGCGCTGCCGTAGACATTGTTGCCGTCGGCATCCAGCGGCTTGAGGACCGACGGCGTGCGCCAGGCGCCGCTGGTCGTCAGGTCGGCCCCGGCGTAGGAAATCGAGGCGGCGTGGGTGGTGGTGGCGGCGTGGGTGGTGGTGGCGGCGGTGATCGCCAACCCGGTGAAGATGGCGAGGCGGCAGGGAAGTTGGTTCATGGCAGCAGAGAAAACTCCTCTCTACTGACTGCTACAACGTCTGCCGCCCAAGGTAACAAGGTTCGTGCAAAAATCTTTTGCCGCCCCCGCTCACGAGGTTGCCCCCCCTACTTCGTCACTGGCTTGGCGCGGGGCGGCCGCTGGCCGACGGGGCCATATCCCTTGGCCGCGTCGTCAAGCACCAGCACCCAGTCCTGGCCAAAGCCGCCGGTGGGCGCCTTGAACACTTTGTTGCCCGCCCGGTTGAACCGGCCGGCATTGCTGATCCCGCCGCTGCCGGGCGACCACCAGGTGGCGGTCAACGTCTGGCCGGACAGGCGGCCGAGGTCCACGGCGAGTTCGCCGCCCTGCGGCAGGTAGAACAGGGCGGAGCTGCCGTCGTCCGTGCGCAGCGCGGCGATGAAGTTCGTGCCGCCGGTCTTCGGCTCAAACACCAGTGCGGGGTCGGGAACCGTCCGGTCCCAGGGTCGCGATTCGGTCAGCGCGCGGAGGAATTTCAACTGGGCGGAACCCGGGTAGGCGAGCGCGTTGGTCCAGTGCATTTGCGCGCCGAGGAAGGGTGGCTTGACCTTGGCCGACAGAGGTTCGAGGTCCGGTGCCCAGCCCATCCAGACTTCGTTGGCGCCGTAGGTCACGCCGGCGGCGCCGCTGAACACGGACCAATACCAGTTCCGGCGGACATGGTCGGCGGTGAACCGGCCGTTCTTCACGTCGAAGCCGATGGGCATGCCTTCGTAGGCCGGTTCGGCGTTGATCACCGGCTTGGCCGGCGTGCGTGCGGTTTCGGTGAGGACGAGTTCGTGCGCGCCGCCGTCGAGCTGGTGCCCGCTTTGGACCGAGTTGAACGTGAGCCACGGTTCCGCGTGCAGGGTGCGACCCGACGCGCCGGGGCCGCGGGGATGATAGGTCATCAGCGGTGTCCGGTCTCCGGCGCCCGCCTTCAGGCCGGCGGCGAGGGCGCGCCAGACCTCAACCTGACCGTCCGGTTCGCGGTCACCGCCGAGCATCCAGATCACGTTCGGCCGCCGCCGAAACCGCTCGCCCAACCAGAGCCCGTAGGCCCCGGCGTTGGCGGTGGTAAAGATCGGGCGCGCCACAAAGAGGGGGCGTTCGTCCGGTGCCACGTAGCTGCCCCAGGTCGGCAGCAGGGCCACCTGGAAACCCATGTCGCCAGCCATCTTCACGAACCATTCCGCGAGGTCGAACCAGGCGGGATTCGGTTGGGCCGGATCGCCGTTCAGGAACGGGAGCTGGCCTTCCCGGTTGGTCCGCGTCAGGCCGTCCATCTCCGGCACGAGGCACACCTGGATGACGCTGAAGCGCTTCGCCGCCCGGTCGTCGAGGTAGGCGCCGATCTCGGCCCGGGTCGCGTGGTGGAGAAGTTCCCACGCCGTGTCGCCGACCCAGAAAAAGGGGCGCCCATCATTGCGGGCGAAATGCCGTCCGTCCGGCGTGAGGACCAAGTGGGGCGCCTCGCGGGTGGGCATGGCGGGAATCGTGGCCGGGGCTTCGGCGGCGTGCCCCACGAGGGCAAGCAGGGAACAGGCAAACATCCACGGGCGCATGCGGCGGAACGTAAGGCCAAAGCCGGCGGCGGTTCACGGCCAAACTGTCGGCTCGCGGATTGCGTTGCGCCGCCGGGTTCGCCATAAACGCCGCCGCACCCGCCTATGTTTTTCCGGAAGCGCAATCCCGAGGAGCACCGCTATTACCTGCTGCCCGGCCAGGGCCGCAGCAACCGGCGCGTGCGCCGCCAGCAGCTCATCGCCGCGATCATCGTCGGGGTGATCGTGTCCGCCGGCATCGGCACCGCCATGTGGTTCCTCGGCCGCGTATGAGGTTTCCGCGCCTACTTCCGCTGTGGCTCGCCTTGGCCGCCTGCCAGGCCGTCGCCGCGGATTGGCCCCACTGGCGGGGACCCAACCGCGACGGCGTGGCCCCGGCGGGACAGAAGTTCCCGGCCCAACTCACCGAGGAACCGCGGGTCGTCTGGCGGATTCCCGCGGGCCCCGGCCTCAGCTCGCCGGTGATTGCCGGTGGCAAGGTGCTCGCCTTCGACGCGCAGGCCGGCCAGGAGACGCTGCGGTTGCTCGATGCCGCCGATGGTCGGGAACTGTGGCGCGCGGCCGTGGACCAGCCGTTTTCCGATTCGCAGGGCCCGACCGGCCCGCGCGGCACGCCGATGATCGACGGCGACCGCGTTTACGCCGTGTCGTGCCGGGGCGAACTCCAGTGCCGCGCCCTCGCCGACGGCAAACTCGTCTGGCGCACCAGCTACATGACCAACTGGGGCGCGACGTTCGTGGGCGAAAACGGCGCCACCCCGGGCGCCGCCCGCCACGGTAACAACGGCGCGCCGGTCCTGCACGGCGACCTGCTGATCGCCAACGTCGGCGGCACCAACGGCGCGGGTGTGGTTGCGTTCGACAAACGCACCGGCGAACTCCGCTGGAAATCGCAGAACGACCAGGCCGCCTACGCGCCGCCCGTGGTCGCCACCGTGGCCGGAATCGAGCAAGTCGTCAGTTTCACGGCCGACGGCGGGCTCGGGCTGGCGGTGGCGGACGGACGGTTTCTCTGGCGCTTCCCCATCAAGACGGCTTTTGCCCGGCACGTGGGCGCACCCGTGATCTTGGGCGACCGGGTGATCCTCGGTTCGCACCAGGCCGGGCTGTTTGGCCTCGCCATCACGCGCGACGGCGACCGGCAGGAAGCCCAGCCCGCGTGGTCGAGCAAGGAAGTCGCGATCAACTTCGCGAGCCCGGTCCGCGTGGGCCAGCAGCTCTACGGGCTCGGGCCGGCGAAGGACCTGTTCTGCCTCGACGTGGCGGATGGCAAGGTTCGCTGGAAACAGCCCGGGGTGCCGATGGGTGCGCCGGACAAGGCGTGGGTGTCCCTGCTGGTCGTGGGCGACAAGATCCTGGCGTTGTCGGACGCCGGCGTGCTCCTGCTGTTCGCGGCCAAGGCCGACGCCTTCGAGGAATTCGGCCGCCAACAGGTCTGCGGCTCCAACTGGTGCCATCCCGCCTATGCCGACGGTCGCCTCTACCTGCGCGACGCGAAGCAGTGGACCTGCCTCGAACTGGTGCCGCGGTAGGCCGGTGAGGTCGCTTTACGCATCGCGGCGGAACTGCGCCCCTGCCAACGCGGTGCGCACGGCGGTGACCAGGGCCCGCACCCGGACTTCCAGCGGCCAGTCGCTGGGGGCTTCCAACGTGTAGCTCACGTCGGTCCGGTGCACGCGCAGCCAGAGCGCCTCGGGCCAGTCCGGGCGGCCTTCCGGCGGGACAACCGGGCGGATGATGCCCGGTTCGCTGACGGGGCGGCCGTCGATGAGCGGGGACGCATCGATCGGACACACTTCGCGCACGGCGGCCACCATGGCCGTAGCCAGCGAGGGCCGGCCGGCGGGGTTCAACTCGTAGCAATAAAACCCGTGGGCCTCCCAATCTTCGTGCAGCAGCAAGGTGAGGTCGAACCGCGGCTGGCGTTCCAGCCACACGATGTGGCCCAGGACTTCCGGCGACGTTGGGTTCCGGTAATCGCGATTAAGGTCCACGCCGGCGGCGTTCGTGCGCTGGTTTGCGCGCAGGCCGGCCGGATTCAGGGCGGGGATTACCCAGAGGTCGGCGTCGGGCCAGGTGTCGTCGGCCAGCAGGCGGGCCAAGGCCAAGGGACCGGCGGGTTCGTCGCCGTGGATCCCGGCGGAAACGTAGATTCGCGGAGCCTCGGCGCGGCCCGTTCGGCGGACGAAGGCGCACCGGTCCAGGCTGGCCGGCGGCAACGACTCGATGCTCCAGCCATGGCGCCCGGCCGCGGCCCGGCAGTCGGCCATGAGGCCATCGAGGTCGAGGCGTTCGCCGTAGTAGCCGTCGCGATTTTGGCCGAGCCGTTGCACGGGCGAACGGTAAGCGGGGCGGCGCGGGGCGAACAACTTCCGGCTTGGCGAAAACCCGCAGCTAGGAGCGCGACTCTCCCAGTCGCAAGTCCCGTTAGTCCCCTCATGCAGCTCAGAGAGCCGCGCACCCGCCGTCCCTCCGCGTTGGGACGGCGCGCGTTGGGCAGGGCCCCCCTGTGCTTCGTGCATCGCAAATCGCGCTTGAGCCGGCCCGGATTCTCGGCGACCAACCTCCCGCACTCGACTTTCACATGACCACGCCCGTCACTGCCGACTCCAACAAACCCCTGAAGTCCCTCGACGAATGGGAGGACTTTGTTGTCCAGCATTATCCCGAGCCGATGCCGGTGGAAGGCGCCGCCAAGAAGCCCGCCGTGGGTTATGCGCCGGACAAGCAGGAGACCGAATTCCGGAACTACGAGGCCGATGCCCGGCCGACCGTTCGCGAGTTCTACCGGCTCAACCACACGTTCCAGACCCACGAATTCGTGAAGGCGAAGAAGAAGGAATTCCTCGGCCTGAACCGCATGCAGATGGGCATCTGGGAAGCCGCGGAATACCTCAACCAGCTCGTGGACGACTCGGACCCCGACACCGACATGTCGCAGCTCGAGCACCTGCTCCAGACCGGCGAGCAGCTCCGCCGCGACGGCCAGCCGCGCTGGATGATCCTCACCGGTTTCGTGCACGACCTTGGCAAGATCCTTTGCCTTTGGGGCGAACCCCAATGGGCCGTCGTCGGCGACACCTTCCCGACCGGCTGCGCCTACTCGAACAAGATCGTGTTCCCGAAGTTCTTCGAGGCGAACCCCGACTTCCAGAACGCCAAGCTCCAGACCCGCAACGGCGTTTACGAGGAAGGCTGCGGGCTCGACGCGGTGGACCTGTCCTGGGGCCACGACGAATACATTTACCACGTCTGCAAGGATCACCTGCCGACGGAGGGCCTCTACATGCTGCGTTACCACAGCTTCTACCCGTGGCATCGCGAGGAGGAATACGGCCACCTGCTGAACGCCCAGGACCGCGCCATGCTGCCGTGGGTCCGCCGCTTCAATCCCTACGACCTCTACACCAAGAGTCACACCAAGCCCGACGCCAAGGCCCTGCGCCCGTTCTACGAGGAACTGATCGCCGAGTTCTTCCCGACGAAGGTGCGGTGGTAGGCGCTATCAAATGGAGTGACTGACTGTTAGCCGTTATGCCGCTGGATCTTGATCTTGCTGTCAAAGTTGGCGTGCCTCTCGGGACGTTGGTTTTGGGGAAGTATTTGGATCGCTTGCTGACCAAGCGATCAAAGCTGATCTCGTATCTCGGACATGCGTCAGCATTCAAACTGCGCGGAGATACTCCCGGAATAGTTCATACTCACTCGATCGTTGTCCGGAATGCAGGTCGGCTTGCTGCAAGCAATGTCCGAATTGGGCACTTTGTTTTTCCTGAGCATTTCCAGATTTTTCCAGCGGTTCCTCATTCAATCAACAAGAGCGAAGACGGTGTTGTGGAGATCGTAATCGCCAAGTTGGTTCCCGAAGAACAGGTAACCATCTCTTACCTCTACTTTCCTCCACTGGTCTTCGGGGAAATTCACGCCTACACGAAGTCAGACGAAGGTTTCGCCAAAATCCTCAAGGCCCTTCCGACGCCACAGTATCCGAAATGGGTAAGCCACCTGATTTGGTCGCTTGTGTTTATCGGCGCGATTGCGGTGGTTTATCTGGCCGTCGATTTGATTCGGCGATTGGTCTCGTAGCATTCCGAAGAGCGTTCAGGCAACCGTGCTGGAAAGTCGTCTGTTGGGATTTGCATGAAACAAAAGCTCCTGCTCGTCGCCATCGTGGTGCTGTGCCTGGCGATCCTCGGCTTCGGGTTTGCGGGCGGGATGTTCTTCGGGCGCGTGCTGCCGCAGTCCCGGCCGCGCATCGCGGACACGCCGGCCATCGTCACGCAGATCCAGGCGCTCTCGCAGTTGGTCACGGTGAAGTATGTCTTCGAGAAGGTGATCCAGCTCGATGACGTGAAGTGGTATGGCCAGAACCGTCTGCTCATGGTCGCTCACGGTGTCGCCAAGGCGGGCGTGGACCTGCAGAAGGTGACGGCCGCCGACGTGAAGGTGCGCGACGGCAAGCTGACGCTGACGTTGCCCAAGCCGCAGTTGCTCGACGTCTATCTCGACGAGAAACGCACCGAGGTGGTGGAGCGTTCCACGGGCATCCTCCGCGAGTTCGACCAGCAGATGGAGCAGGACGCCCGCCGCCAGGCCGTGGATCAGATCCGCCTCGCCGCCCGCGCGTCCGGCATCCTCAAGGACGCCGAGGAACGCACCCGGCTCCAGCTCATCGCGCTGGCCGCCGCCGCGGGCTACGGCGAGGTGATGGTCGAGTTCCGGTAAGAGTCAGCGGCGAAGCCGGAAACCCCTTGCCGGAGCTGGCTAGGCAATCTCCTCGACGGCATCCAGGCGGCCCCCGTGCAACCGGCCCACGTCGGCGCAGAGGCCGCGTTTGCTGCGGGCGCTGAAGGCGATGAACTCCTGCACGACGGGCACGGCGGAAAACTCCTGCTGGGCGGCGGCCAAGCCGGCTTGGAACCGGTCGTTGGAACGGAACACGCGGCGATAGGCCTGCTTCAGGGCCAGTCGTTCGGCGCTGGAAAAGCCCGCGCGGCGCAGCCCCACGATGTTGAGGCCACAGAGGCGGTTCAGCGCCCGCACGATGCAGAACGGGGGCAGGTCCTTGGAGATGGCGGTGCCACCGTGCATCATGGCCAGCCGCCCGATGCGGCAGAACTGGTGGACGAGGCAATTCCCCGAGATGAAGGCGCGATCCGCGACCTCCACATGGCCGGCGAGCAGGGCGCCGTTGGCGATGACGTTCTGGTTGCCCACCCGGCTGTTGTGGCCGACGTGGCTGCCGGCCATGAAGAGATTGCCGTTCCCGATCACCGTGTCCTCGGCGAGGGAATTGGAGCGGTGGATCGTGACGTGTTCCCGGAATTGGTTGTCGTCCCCGATGATCAACCGGGTGGGCTGGCCTGCATATTTGAGATCCTGCGGCGCGTCCCCGATGACGGCGCCGGCATGGAACCGGTTGCGGGCGCCGACGGTGGTGTGGCCGGTCAGGTGAACTCCGGGGCTGACGACATTGCCGGGGCCGAGGACCACGTGTTCGTCGATGACGGAATAGGCGCCGACCGAGCAGCCTTCGCCCAACTGGGCGCCGGGATGGATTTGAGCAGTGGGATGGATCATGAACCGACGGAACGAGAACTGCGCCGCAGCGCGAGGATGAGGAAAATGGGCCCTGCCAACGCCGCCGCCGTGATCGCGGAATTCGCGACCACCAGCGCGCTGATGATGTGCCGGGGCGGCGGAAAATCCTTCCATTGGCCTTCCTCCAGTTTCTGAAGCAGCACCGGCAGGGGCGCGCCGACGACCCGTTTCCCCTCGCCGAGCGGATAGCGGAGCTTCAGGGAAAGGCCGACGCCAAGCAGGGCGCCGGCGAGGGTGACGAGGCTGAACAGCGTATGGGCGCGGGTGCTGGCCCGTTGGGCACGCAGCCATTGGCGCATGAAGACCAGGAGACCGAAACAGGCGAGGGCAAAGATGACGGGCAGGAGCAGAGCCATTGAACGGGGTCAGGAATAAAAGTAGCCAAGCTCCCGGAGCGAGCAGAAATCCTTGGGCCGCTGCTGGCTCGCGCGCCCGATGACGAGGTGGTCGAGGACCTCGATCTTGAGCAGTTGGCCGGCGCGGATGAGGTCGCGGGTGACTCGGATGTCGGCCTCGCTCGGCGTGGGGTCGCCGCCCGGATGATTGTGGGCGAGCACGACGGCGTGGGCATTGGCCACGATGGCCGGACGGAAGACTTCGCGGGCGTGGACCAGCACCTGGTCGAGCAGGCCGCGGGTGATCTCCTCGACCCGGATCAGCCGCCGGCGGGTGTTGAGGAGCACGACGACAAACCGTTCGGTGTCGTGCAGGGACAATTCGTCGCGCAGCAGGGCGGCGAGCTGTTCCGGGGTGTCCAGCACCGGGGATTCGCGGCGTTTTTCGTGGGTGAGGCGGAGCGCGAGCTCGAAGGCGGCCTTGAGCGTCACCGCCTTGTCCCGACCAAGTCCCTTGACCTCCAGCAACTGCTCCAGCGGCGCCCGGGCGAGGGCTTCGAGCGAACCGAACTTGGCGACCACCCGTTGGCCGATTTCCACGGCCGAGGCGCCCTTCATGCCGGTGCGCAGCAGGATGGCCAGCAGTTCGGCCGGGCTCAGGGCGGCGGCGCCGGCGGAAACGAGCCGCTCCCGCGGCCGTTCGGCGGCGGGCATGTCATGGATGCGCAGCGGTTGATTCACGGGCGACACTTCAAATTCCGGGCCGCGAAGTTCAACGGGCAAATTCGCCGGCCCCATCACTGACGGCGGTGGGGTCCGGGCGAATTCACCGCCGGCAATTCCGCCTGAAACATTCCTGCCCCCGGCCGGGTGTTCGTGCCACGTTTGGCCCCGTCCGCGGACGGGCAATCGGATGAGCGACCCGGCCCAGTTCGAACAGATGGTCCTGGCTTACCAGGACATGGTCTTCTCCACGGCCCTGCGACTCCTCGGCAATGAAACCGAGGCGCAGGACGTGGCTCAGGAGGCGTTTGTCCGTGCCTGGAACCATTGGCACGAGCTGGTGGGCAGCGCCACGATCGGCGGCTGGCTCAAGACGGTGACCCGCAACCTCTGCCTGAATCATCTGCAACGTTATCGGGCCCGCTGGAAGATGTTCAGCGACCTGGGTTCGGAGGACGACGAAGGAGAAACCCGGGAAGTGGACTTCGCCGCCCCCGAAACGCTGGACCAGACGCTGCTGACGGCCGACCAGCGCGAATTGATCGAGGACGCGCTCGCGAAATTGCCTGCCGACCAGCGAGTGGCGCTGGCGCTCTACCATTTCGAGGACATGGATTACACGGACATCGCGAAGCAACTGGGAGTTTCCCTGGGAAAGGTGAAGACCGACATTTTCCGCGCCCGCGAAGCCCTCCGAAAAAAACTGCAACCAGCCCGCGACTCCGTGGGTGTATAGAACTGTCGAGCACGATGAACACGAAACCCCTGAAATCGGATGCGGGAGGCGGAATCCAGCCGGCGTTGGCCCGGCGGGGCGCTGCCTCGGGCATCCGGACCAAGGGCCAAACCGCATGAAACCGAATCGTGATCCCCATGATCCCTTGGCCGCCTGGGCGGACCACACGCTCCGGCAGCTCCCGGTGCGCCGGGCGCCGGCGACGCTGATGCCCCGGGTCTTGGCGGCCTTGGCCCGTCAACGCGCCCTGCCGTGGTATCAGCAGCCGTGGTTCCGCTGGCCGCGACATTTCCAGATGCTGGCCTTCGTGCTCGCCACCGGCTTGGTGGCTGGCCTCGCGTGGCTGATCATTCCGCATGGTGACACCGTGACGCTCGCCGCCGCGAAAAACGCCGCCCTCCAGTCCGAATTGGTCCGCCCGGTCGCCGCCACCGTGACCACGACCGCGGACATTTTCGGCACGCTCGGGCATGCGGCCTCCCTCCTCCTGAAAACCCTCCCGATGTGGACCTGGGCCGCCGTTGCGGGCGGTGCCGCGTTCATCTGGTGCTCCACACTGGGCCTCGGCACCGCCGCCTGGCGCCTGGCCGCCCCGCAACGCTGAACCCGGATCAAAATGACCTTTCCCATTCCACGACTGATTCCCGCCGCCTCCGTCCGCCGGTCCGGGGAACTGAACGCCTTCCTGGCCGTGCTCGGCTTGGTGGTCGCCCTGAACTGGGCGGCGCCCGCCCGGCTCACGGCGGCGGAGCCGGAGGCAGTCGAAAAGGCCGTGATGGCTGCGGCCGACGCGGCGGTGGCCGCAGCGGAGAACGCCGTCAACCGGATTGAGCAGTCCATCGACGAGGCCGAACGCGAGGCCATGGAGGTCGACGACGAGGTGGATTGGGGTGACGTGCCGGAGACGAACCATTCCAGCATCCAGCAAGTCGGCCATTCCATCACTGTCGCCAAGGATGACGTGGTGCCCGATGTTGTCGTCACCCACGGGTCGGCCACGGTTGACGGAGTGGTGACCGGCGACGTGGTGGTCATCGGCGGCAAGGCGCGCATCAACGGCACCGTGTGGGGCAACGTGGTGAACGTCGGCCGCGGCGTGATCCTTGGTTCCGGGGCGAAAGTCCGCGGCGATACCGTGGGCGTGATTGGCGGCATCCGCATGGGCACGAACTCGGTCATCGGTGGCCAGGCGGTCGGCATCATTGGCGGTATTACCAAGAAGTCCGGCGCCCGGGTTCTGGGCGATGAGGTGCCGATTGCGTTCGGCCCGATCAGCGGTCCGGACGGACTGGATTTGCCGGAGTGGTTCAAGAATGCGTTGGAAACCAACTTCAAGGAACTCGTCCTGCTGGGCCGGCCACTCTCGATGCAGGTCGGCTGGGTCTGGGTCGTGTTGGCCATCTTCCTCGGGATTTACCTGCTCTTCGGCCTGCTGTTCCCGTCCGCCTGCGAACTGACGGCGAACGCCTTCCGCCAACGGGCACTGACCTCCGCGTTAGTCGGGTTCCTGATGGTGCCGCTGGTGCCGCTGGTCCTCATCATCCTAGCCAGCACCGGAATCTTCACGATTGTCGTGCCGTTCCTCGCGGCGGCGGTTTTCCTCGGTGGTCTGTTGGGCAAGGCGGCGCTGCTGCTTTACCTCGGCCAGGCGATCGGCCGGCAATTCAAGACCCAGTTTCCGCCGCTGTTGGCGATCCTGGTGGGTGCGCTGCCGCTGACGTTGATTTACCTCGTCCCGTTCCTCGGATTGCTGGTGCTGAAGGTAACCGACGTCTGGGCGCTCGGGGCGGCGACCGTGGCGCTTTTCGTGGGCTTCCGGAAGGAACGTCCGCCCGCCGCCGCCGTGTCGAATCCGGTCACCGTGGTGCCCGCCCCCGGCGGCTCGGTGGCGCCGTCCAGTCCGCTGCCGGCCCAAGCGCTGGGAATTGTGCCGGCGACCGGATCGGTGGTTGCGTCCAGCCTGTCCACGCCGGGCGGAGCTGCGACCTCCGTGCCGCCGACGGAACCCGTGCCCCCGGTCGCCGAAGCGGCCTTCACCGAACCCTTTCGCCCGGTCGAACCGCCACCGTTCCGCGAACCGACCTTCGCCCCGGCAATGCCGCTGACGCCCGAGGCCCTGACCTTGCCGCGGGTGGGTTTCAAGGACCGCTTCCTGGCGACCTCCATCGATTGGATTCTGCTCGCCATGGTGTGCGGACCTTCGGGCCTGATGGGTTACTTCATGATCCTGTTCCCGCTTTATTTCGCCTGCATGTGGGTCTGGCGGCAGACGACCTTCGGCGGAATTGTGCTTCGGCTCAAAGTCGTCCGGCTCGACGGGCGGCGCATGGATTGGCCGACGGCCGCGGTGCGGGCCATCGGCGCGCTGTTCGGTTCGGTGGTGGGCGGGCTGGGTTACTTCTGGTCCGGCTGGGATTCCGAGAAGCAGGGCTGGCACGACAAGGTCGCCGGCACGGTCGTCGTGAAGGTGGATAAAGTGCAGCCGCTGGTCTGAACCGACACGGGTGGGCGTTACCTTGGCTGCGCCTGTCTCACGGACAGCGGCCAAGCGGTGAGCAGGCAGAGGGCGGCCCCAACAGCGGGGGCCCATTGCAGCAGGGCGGCCCCGGTCCAGAACAGGGCCACCACCGTGAAGACCATGCCGCCGACAAACCCGGTGTTTTCGACGAAGAACAGCCACTTGGCGTGCCCGAGGGCCCCGCGACGGAAGCGGAAGAACCGGCCGGCATAGGCGCCCATGACCGCGACAAACAGGAGCAGCAGCGGCAGGAATCGCAGGTCGTAGGGATTCGCCTGCGCGATCCGGTCCAAGGCGTAATACGCACCGGTGGCGGCCAGCAGCCAGAGGCCTTCGCCGCGTTGGCCCGGCGCGATCAAACCGACGAGGCTGCCGACCAGCCAGACGGTGGTCGCCAGCAAGTAGATCATCGCCGTGGACGCGAGGTAGGATTGAAGCAGGAAAAATGCGCCCCACTGCAGGACGCCGAAAAAGGCCCCGGTCAGGGCGATGTTGACGCCGGCGAGGATCGGTTGAAGGCGATTCATGGCGTCACCGGGGTTCGTAGAAGCGGCGGTAAAGTTTGTTCCAGCTCAGGCGCAGCACGATCTGCATATCCGCCTCGCCGATCGGCGCCACTTTGAGCGCCAGGCTTTGCACAAGGCTGGGCGGCAGGACTTCCAGCTTGGGAGAACCGAACGTGGCCCGTCCCTCCGGCAGGCGGGCCAGGAAGGCGTCCGCCTGCCGCTGCAGGGCCGCGGACTCCAACTTCAGGTCGGACTTGCTGGCCCAGGCGAAATCGTGCTCGCCGACCCGCACGATGCTCACGTGCGGGAAGGCCCGGAGCAGCCCGGCGAGCACGCGATTCGCGAGGCGCTGGGGCGGCGATCCGTCGCGCGGCTGGTTTTGCAGCAGGCCCGCCAGCGAGATCGAAAAGATGCCATCGGGGGCCAACCGCGAAGCCGCGAGCGCGAAAAAACGCTCCGAATGCAGCATCGCCGTCTGCAAGTGGGTCGGCACCGGCACGTCCACCGAAATGACGTCGAACGGATCGCCCTTCCACGCGCCGAGAAAGTGTTTGCCGTCGTCGATGGCGAGTTCCCAGTTGGTCGGGAAATCGCCCCGCGGTTCCTGCAGGTGTTTCCGGGTCAGGCGCACCACCGTTTCGTCGATCTCGACGACGTTGAGGCTCTTGGTGCGGGGCGCAAGGTAACGGGCATTGTCCAGCGAGCCGCCGGCGATCACCAGCGCGTGGCCCGGACCGCGCGGGGCAATCACATTGGGCAGCAAGGAGACCAGCAGGTTGTGCTGGTGCAGCGCGCGCGAGCCGTAGAGCAGGTTGCCGTTCAGGTAGAGATACGTGGCACGCTCCTTCGGCGGACCGGCTTCCACGAGGTCCACCCGTTGGTAGGGGGAAAACTCCGACGCAATGACCTTCGGCGCCGTGAAATCCCGGGCCTGCTCGTAGAAGTAGCCGAGGCTGGCGTGGTCCAGGACCGGCCACCAGGAAAGATAGGCCGCCGGCAAGGCCAGCAGGCCGAACAGCCAGCGCGGCCGTCCGCCGGTAAACAGCAGCAACAGCACTACCAGGCCCAGCAGGTGCAGGGTCAGGATCAGACCCATGCGGGCGGGAGTGAGCAGGAACACGATCACCAAGCCGAGGAAACCGCCGGCGATTTCCACGCCGTAACACCGCGCCAGTTGCCGGCCTTGCGGGTCGGGTTCGCCGCCGGTTGATTCCTCGATCAGGCGGGGCAGGAACACCGCGTAAAACGGGGCGATGCCGCCCATGGTGAGCAGGAACACGAACGGAGGCGTGTTGCCGGCCAGGTTGATGCCGGCCATCGCCCCGGCGAACCAACGGGCGGAAAACGGCAGGCTGGCGTGTAGCAGCAGGGTCAGCCCCCCCAAGGCCAGCAGCCCGCGCCGCGACAGGCGGTCCGACACGAGATAACCGCCGGAAAGTCCGAGGAAATACCCCGCCACGACCATCAGGGCGACGAGTTCGTTGGAACCCACCAGGGCGGAGAACTCCTTCATCGCCACGAACTGGACCAACGTGAGGTTTGCCCCGGCCAGCGCGAGAATGGCGTAGGGCCGCCACGTCGACCGGGCTGACGCCGTGCCGCTCCCGGCGGCGGGCTCCGGGGGACATTTTGCGTTGGGGGACGGCACGCCGCGGAGGGTGAAGGCGGCGGGGGAACTGTCAATCGGCCGGGCGGAGCCAAGGCCAACCGGAGTTCGGCAGGCTAGGCACGGGTGGGTAGACCAAGAAAGTGCTTGTGATGCATGGCGGCTGCCGGCTGACGATGCGGGCGGATTAAGCTATCGTCGTTGCCATGAACCGCCGCTCCCGCCTCGAAGACCCTACCCGGGCTGTGTCGTGGACCTTGCTGGCGCGAAACGCCAAGTTCCGACCGGCCCAGATGGCCGAAGCGGCCGGCATCAGCGTGGTGCACCTGCGGCGGCTCTGCCGGGAACTGTTTGGGGAAACCCTCGCCCAGTGGCTGCGGCATGAGCGGATGGTGGCCGCGCGGCATCTGCTGGCGGAGACGGAATCCGTCAAAACCACCTTGGACCAATTGGGTTACGAGCATCGGAGCCAACTGGCCCGGGATTTCCGCGCTGCCTACGGGGTGACCCCGACGGAATGGTTGCGCCGGTTCCGAATCCGAACCGACGGGTGAGGGGCCAAGCAGGGGGGCGGGAAGTATTCCGCGCGGATTTGGCCGGGACGAAACGGGCATTAGGCCGCAAAAAACCTTCAAATGATCAGCCCTGCAACATCTTTGGCCTAGGCGGAGGGCGAATTGGGTGGATACTGGTGGCAGTTAACAATTTCGCTGAACCTCCCCCAAATACGACCCCCTCTGCGAGATGGCTTCCCCCGAGTCGTCCGTGGAGGGGGTCCTCCTCTTTTGGGATCCGGTAATCCCCTGGGGTCGGCGGTGCCCTCAGTGCAGGTTTTTCTGCGCTAACGCGGTTGCCGAGCCTTAGGTGCTCCGTGACGGTAGTCGTGGAGCTGAATTGGGTTAGGCGAGTGAGACCCATCGCGATCACGCCTCGCGGGTAACCCTGCCCGACTGTGCGCTTGCCAAGGCGGGCCGGTTTTTCTTTTCTGCCTGCGCACCCCTCGGTCCTCCCTATGCGCACCAACTTACCCGCATGCCGTGCCCGGATCCCATCCGGTCCGCCCGGTTTCACCCTCATTGAATTGCTGGTCGTGATAGCGATCATCGCGATTCTGGCCGGGATGCTTCTGCCCGCGTTATCCAAGGCGAAGACCAAGGCGCAGGGCATCGCCTGCATGAGCAACAACAAGCAGCTCATGCTCGCCTGGAAGCTCTACTCCGGCGACTTCGGTGACCGGTTGGTCGGCGCCGCCAACTGGAAGCCGCCGGGTGCCGACCGGGAAGTGCCCAACTGGACCGGAGGCAGTCGGCTCGACAACACCAAGGCGAAAGAGCGGGACGCCAACAACTGGGACCATGAAACCTACACCAAGAAGAGTGTGCTCTGGCCCTATTGCGGCGGCTCGATCGGGGTTTGGCATTGCCCGGCCGATCTCACCATGGCCTACGACACGCGGCAGAAGAAACTCGTCCCCCGCATCCGCAGCATGTCGATGAACAATTGGGTCGGCGGTCCCGGTTGGGATGCTTCGGGCAACTGGCGGCCCCGGAACCCCACCGGCTGGCAGGTCTTCCTTAAGGATTCCGACATCCAAAATCCGGGTCCGGCGAACACCTGGGTGCTGGTGGACGAACGGGAAGATTCCATCAACGACGGTTATTTCGTGGTCGACATGGCCGGCTTCGTGGAAGGCAACCAGACCTCCGTCCGGACCGTCGTGGACTTCCCGGCCTCCTATCACAACGGCGCCGCCGGCCTGTCGTTCGCCGACGGCCATTCCGAGGTCCATAAGTGGCAGTCGTCCCAATACAAGCAGCCGATCAAGAAGGGACAGACGCTGCCCCTCAACGTGCCGGCCAAGGACGCGGTCGCCAGACGGGACCTCTACTGGATGGCCGAGCGCAGCACCCGCAACTGAGCGGACGATTTTAACCCAGCGCGCCGTCCCGCCGCAGGACCGCCACAACCTCGGCGGCGGATACACTGGCCATGATGGAGCGCAGTTCCGCGTCGGTGCCCCGGATGGGCCCGCCGTCGTAGCGGTAGAACTCCAGCGCCCGGTCCCCGACCTGGGCATTGGGAATCAGGCGCCAGCCGTCGCGGAGCGGCAGGATCGGCGGATTGACGGTCGGCGTCTGGATCACGAATTGGCGCGGCACCTGGACGGCGGCTGCGAGGTGCATGAAGACCGTGTCCACGCTGAGAAACGCGTGGGCGTGGGCCAGCAACGCCGCGGCGTGGCGGAGTCCGGGGGACTGCGGGAAATACACCCGGCCGCGGCGCAGGCGCTGGAAGAGCTCCGCGTGGGCTTCCGCCTCTTCCGGTCCGCCGAAGAAAACCACGGGCAAGCCCGGCGCCTCGGAATCCAGGGCCCCGACCAGCTCCACGTAGCGTTCGAGCGGCCAACGGCGCAGTGCCAAGTTCTTCGTGCCGCCGGAGCCGACGTGGACGCCGAGCCACCGTTGGCCGGCGAGTTGATTCGTCGCCAGGAACTGTTCGGCCCATTGCCGCTCGGCGGGTTCGAGGAACAGCTCGTAACGGTGGTTGTCCGAATGGCGCCGGCCGCCCGCAAGTTCGAGCAGGCGCAGGTTGTTCTCGTTGGCGTGGACCGCATAGTCCTGCGGCAGGCTGTCCGTGACGCACTGGGCGTCCAGCCAACCCCAGCGGTCGTAACGGTGGCTGAACCGCCGCCGGGCGCCGATGAGCCGGGCGATCAGCCGATATTCGGTGCGGGCCTGCGGATGCAGGTTGAATGACGCCTCGTAGCGGTGGCGCCGCAGCCCGAGCACAAACCGCAACGAGGCGAGCTTGGACGACTTGATGAAGTTGTGTTGGTGGACCGAGTTGACGTGCGGATTGCCGGCCAGGACTTGGCGGGCGCCGGGCCACAGCACCAAGGCGTCGATCGTCGCCGTCGGGTAGTTGGCCCGCAATTCATGGAGGAACGGCGTCGCCATCAGCGTGTCGCCGATGCCCGCCAGGGCGATGACCAGGATGCGTTGCAAGCGGGCTCACGGTAATGGCGTTTCGGCACAGGTTGAAGCCGCAAGACAGCGGCGCCCGGGCACCCATTGGGCGGGCGGCAGCACCATTTCGGGCAAGAGATTCGCAAGCGCGGACGGTCCCGGGGGCTTGCCCCCGGGAAACCGACCGCCCCATCTTTGCCGCCATGAGTAACGCCACTCCCAACTGGGTGACCGCGACCGAAGCCCTGACCCAACTGCGCAATGGCATGCGCGTCTTCATCGGCTCCGGCTGCGCCGCGCCCGGCCTCCTGATTGAGGCCCTCGCTGCCCGCGCTCCGGAGGTTTACGACGTCGAGGTGCTGCACATCCTTACCCACGGCCCGGCCCCGTATGCCCGGCGCGAATTGCTGGAGCACGTCCGGCAGAACTCCTTCTTCATCGGCGGCAACGTCCGGTCGGCCGTGCACGAGGGCGTGGCGGACTACACGCCGATCTTCCTGTCCGAGATTCCCCGGCTGTTCCGGGAACGGCGCATGCACCTCGACATCGCGCTGGTGCAGGTCAGTCCGCCCGACCGCCACGGATTCTGCAGCTTTGGTGTCTCGGTGGACGTCGTGAAGGCGGCGGTGGAGTCGGCCGACTACGTGATCGCCGAGGTGAACCCCGGCATGCCGCGCACGTTGGGCGACAGCTTCGTCCACGTGAGCCAGCTCGACGCGATGGTGCAGAGCGATCGCCCATTGTTTGAATTCCCGATGGAGGAAATCACCCAGGAGGCCGAGAAGATCGCCGAGTTCATCGAGTCGCTCGTGCCGGACGGGGCCACCTTGCAGACAGGCATCGGGGCGATCCCGAGCGCCGTGCTCGCGCGGCTGGGCCACAAGCGGGACCTGGGCATGCACACGGAGATGCTCACCGAGGCCGTCCTGCCGCTGATCGAGTCGGGCGTGCTGAACGGCCGGCGCAAGACGCTGCTGCCGGGCAAGCTGGTCACCAGCTTCTGCTTCGGGAACCGCCGCTTCTACGACTACATCCACGACAATCCGGCCTTCGAGTTCCGGCCCACCGAGTTCACCAACGACCCCTTCCAGATCGCTCGCAACCGCAACATGGTGGCGATCAGTTCCGCCATCGAGGTGGACCTCACCGGCCAGGTCTGCGCGGACTCCATCGGCGGCAAGTTCTACTCCGGCTTCGGCGGCCAGGTGGACTTCATCCGCGGCGCCGCGCGGGCCGAGGGTGGCAAGCCGATCATCGCCCTGCCGTCCACGACCAAGAATGGCAAGATCACCCGCATCGTCCCCTGGCTCCAGATGGGCGCCGGCGTCGTGACTTCGCGCGCCGATGTTCATTATGTCGTGACCGAATACGGCATTGCCTCGCTTCACGGGAAGTCGGTCCGCGAACGCGCCCTGGCGCTCATCCACATCGCGCACCCGAACTTCCGCGAGCAACTGCTCAAGGAGGCCCGCGACGCCAAGCTCGTGAGCCCGACCCAGATTGCGCTGCCGGCGGGCTTGCAGCCCTACCCGCGGAAGTTCGAGGTCGAATACACCGGACGCGACGACCTGAAGATCCACGTCCGGCCCATCCGGCCCACGGACGAAGGGCTCCTCAAGGAACTCTTCTACTCACACTCGCCCTCGACGATCTACCAACGCTACTTCACGCAACTGAAGCATCTCCCGGCCGAGGCGGTGCAGCGCATGGTGACCCTCGACTACGAGTCCAACATGGCGCTCGTGGCCGAAATTCCTTGGGAAGGCCGTAAACGCCTGATCGGGGTCGCGCGTTACACGCGGGATGCCGCCGTCGACTGGGCCGACATCGCCGTTGTGGTGCAGGAAGATTTCCGCCAGCACGGCCTCGCGAGCTTCCTGTTGCGCCATCTGGCCAAGGTCGCCTTGGAACAGGGAATCGTCGGTTTCCGGGCGGACGTCCTGCCGGAGAACCAGGCGATGATGAACACCTTCCAGAAGCTCGCCGAACCGCTGGAAAGCCAGTCCGAGGCCGGCGTGCTCAAGGTGAAGTTCCTGCTGGAGAACCTGAAACCGGTCTGAGCGGAAACCCGGCTGTTCGAACCCCTGACCGCGTCCGCCGCCGCCAGGCTCCGGCAAGGCTGCGAACGACAGCCGTGTAACGGAGCGGCGGCGGTTGCGTCACTCCCCTTGGACGGAACGGATTCAAGTGCCTGCTTGTGCCCCGACGACCTGCTCGCCCGCGTCAAAGCGCGCGACGAGGCGGCCGCGCGGGAATTGGTGGAACGGCTGTATCCGTTGATGGCGCGAATTGTTCAGGCCCATCTGCCCCGTCGGGACGAACCGGAAGACCTGATGCAGGAAGCCTTTGCCAAAGTGTTCAGCCGGCTGGACCAGTATCGCGGCGACCTGCCGTTCGAACGCTGGGTCAGCCGCCTGACCTTGAACACCTGCCTTGACCGGCTCCGGCGTCAGCAGGTCCGGCCCGAGCTACGCTGGGCGGACCTTTCCGAAGCCGAACAGGAAGCCTTGCAACAGATCGCGGAAGCGGGACCGACCGAGGACCTTGAAGCCGGTGGCGCTGCGGCGCTGCTGGAACGGTTGCTCGCCGGATTGTCGCCGCAGGATGCCTGGCTATTGCGCCAGTTGGAATTGGAGCAAAAATCCATCGCCGAGGTTTGCGCGGCCACTGGGTGGAATTCGGGGGTCACCCGTATCCGGGCATTCCGGGCCCGACGCCGCTTGCAGGCCCGCCTGCGCGAACTGGAAGGAACCCAACCATGAGACCGCTCTCGCAACGCAGCCAACGGCTCTTCGCCGCCGCCCGCCGGGCACGGTCGGTGCCGGCCGAGTCCGGGCCTGCGCAAGTGCCGCCGCCGGGCTTCGCGACCCGGGTGGCCGCGCGTTGGGCGGCGAACCGGCCCGACGATTGGCTGGGCATCTGGGACCGGGTGGGCACCTGGGGCGCCGCGGCCGCCGTCGCGGTTTGCCTGGCGGTGTTCCTGTGGCAACGCCAGCCCGCCGCGCCGGCTTGGGCCGACCTGGTCAGCGCCCCGGCGAGCGCCCTGGAGGATTTTGCGCCATGACCGACCGACGGACCCTCCGGGTGGCCGTAGCCGTGGCCGTGGTGTTCGCCAGCGGCGTCGCCGTGGGCCGCATGACGGCGCCGGCTCGGGTCGGAACCGATTCAACCGCCGGGCGCCCGCTGATCCCGCGCGGCGGACGCGTGCAGAATGCCGAGGCGATGCTCGGGCGGATGACCGAGGAGCTGAAGCTGACCCAGGACCAACTGGCGCAAGTCCGTCCGATCGTCCGGGAATGGGCCGAGGAGGCGAAGGCGTGGCCGGCGAATTCACCGGGTCGGCATGCCGTGGCGGAGCGTTACCTGGGCCGGGTGCGGGTTTTGCTGCAGCCGGAACAACTTCCGGCCTTTGACGAGGCGCTGGAAAAAAGCCGCTCCCGCCTTGGGTTGCCCGGGCGCTGACCGCGCGGGCGCCGGGGTGTCGGGGGTGGCGCCACGTCGCCGACGTCAGCGCGGACGGACAATTACCAGACCCGGCAAAAACAAACAGGGCGGCCCGTAGGCCGCCCTGTCTCGTTTCATTGGACCGTCACCCTATTCCAGGAAGGCCCGGAAGTAACCGCCGGTTCCGGTCTCCGCGGCGGGCAGGCGTTCGAGCCGTTCGTCGGCGGTGACGGTCAGCACCGGGGTCCAGACCGCGCCGGGGCCGAGCACCGGTGAATATTCCAGCCGATACCGCAGGCCCGGCCGGCCGAAGACGTGCAACGGCGTGGCCGCTTCGTCGGTGTAATCCAGCACGGCGTCGGTGTTCACCACGATGACGCGGCCGGGCGTGGAGGCGGTGCGGGTCACATACCGTTCACCCGCGGTGCCGGTGAGCTCGCTGAAGGCCAACGGCACATTGCCGGAGGGAGCGTCGGCGGGCGTGACGAACGCAACGTCGGCCAGCGGTCGGCTGGCGGACAGCGCGCCGCCGGTGAGCGTGAATCGCATTTCCGCGCTGCCGTCGACGTTCGGGATGACCTGCACGCCGGTGACGTCGCCGGCCAAGCCGGCGAGGGACAGCTCGCCCAACCGGGCGAGGTCGCCGCTGAGCACGAAGGTCAGGCCGTCGAGTTCGGGTCCGGCCGCAAGGCTGAGCGGCACGGTCGCGGCCTCGCCGGCAAGGAGGTTGGTCCGCCCGGCGGTGACCGCGAGTTCGGCCGCGGTGTCGCGGACGTAGAGCGTGAACGTGCGTTGCACGCTGCGGGCCGGATCGCCCGTGTCGGTCAGGGTGACCGTGATCTGGTTGGTGCTGGGACCTTGGTTGCCGCGCGGCCGCCAACTGAACAGGCCGGTCACCGGATCCACCGTGACACCGCCGGGTGCGCCCGCGGCCAAGCCGTAGGTCAGGCCCTGCGGCGGCAGGTCGGCATCGCTGCCATCGAGTTGGAGCGTGAACAGATTGTTCTCGCTGATCACGGCGTCCGGGATCGCGACCAATTCCGGTGCGGCGTTCAGCTCGCGGACGATGACGCGGAACTCGTTGGTCGCGCTGAGCGACGGCGTGCCGTTGTCGGTCACGCGGACCCGCACGGTGTTAGTGGACGGGCCGTCATTCTCGCTGGTGGGCCAGGTCACGAAACCGGAGGTCGGGTTCACGATCACGCCAGCCGGACCGGACACGAGTGCAAAGGCCAGGGCGTCGCCATCGGGATCGTTGGCCGTTGCGCCGGCATTGGTCGCGTTGCCTTCCTCCACCGTGACGTCCCCGGCGTAGGCGAGTGTCGGCGGCCGATTCACGACCGTCACCGTGGTTTCGGCATCGGCGGCCGCGGGCGCGGGTTCGGCGTTTCCGGCCGCGTCGGTGGCGACCGAGTAGAAGCGGTAGCGCTTGCCGGCCTCGCCGGTGAAGACGGTGCCGGTCTGGACCGTGTGCTCCAGCAGGGGCGTGAAAGGCGCGTCGTCCGCGGCCACAAACACGTCGAAGAATGCCACTGCCCCGCGGTCGTCGGCGCCGGACCAAGTCACCGAGAAGGTGCCGCCGCTCGCCGCGGGCAGGGCGGCCACGGCGCTGGCGGGCGCGGTGTTGTCGGGTGTGACGACCGCGTCCTCGTCGTAAACCAGCGTGTAGGTGCCGGTGCTGTTGTGGTCGAGGATGTGGACGAGGTTGATGACCGTCGGCCGCTTGTCGCCGCCGCGGAAGATGCGGTCGGTGGTCCAGGCATTGGTCCCGAAGGCGATCTCCGAGCCGTCGGCGCGGAGGACGTGCCGCAGCGTGAAGGCGTCCGCGCCGGCCGGATCCGGCACGCGCAGGTAACTCCAGCCGGGCCCGAGCGTGGCGGTGAGCGTGACGCGCTTGTTGGCGGCGGAGAGCGCGCCGCTGACGCCCGCGTTGGTGTGGGAAGTCACCGCGTTGGTGCTGCCGTCGCTTAGGAACAGCGCGTTCGGCAGGTGGTCCACGTCGTTCGTCGGGCTCACGAGGAAGTCCGGGCGGGCGTCGTCGAACTGCCGGTCGGCGTTCACGATGCGCGTGAGCTCGTGGATCTCCACGCCCTTCACGAGCGAGAGCCGCTTGGTGCCGAGCGCATCGAGGTGTTCGAAGCTCGCCTTGTAGTCCGTGAAGCTGCCCTGCAGGGACGAAGTGAAGAGCCAGCGGGCAATCCGGTTCGTGCCAAGGCCGATCTCGCCGAAGTTCACGTCAAGCGACGGCGTGAGGGCCTGATTTTCCAACTGGGTGCCAACGGTCTTGAACTCGATGAGCAGCCCCTTCTCGTTCTCGACGATCTGGGGCTGGCCGGACTGGAGCTTCAGGTTCCGCGCGGCGCCGTAGCCTTGGTTCAGGATTTGGACGGCCAGCGAGTAGGGCAGGCTGGGCTCGACCTCCGGCGTGAACGGGTCATCGGCGAACACGTCGCGCTGGTGGAAGTAACGCACGAGCAGCTCGGGCTGCGGGTAGACCTGAATCGGGGCCGGGGCCAGCGGGATGGTCAGCTCCGTGCCGTCCTGCGAGTAGCTGAGCGTGCCGCCCACGAGGAACAGCGCCACGCCGTTGGTCGGGGCGGCGTCGAGGGACGGGATGAGGATCCAGCTCGCGCTGCCGATGGTCTTGGGCTGGATGACGCCGGTGCCGTTCACGGCGCTGAGGCCGCCGAGCACGGGTTCGCGGATGCCGAACTTCGCCGTGGCGGTCGTGCCGTCCTCACCGGTGATGTTGAGCGTCACGAGGATGTCCTCGATGGGCGAGGTAGTGTCGTTGTCGATTTCGAGCAGCGCATTGAAGGCGTCGCGGGTGAGCACGGCGCGCTGGTCGAGCTTGAGTTTCACCTTGGCGCACACCTCGTTCGCGGCGTCGGCGGCCCGACGAGGCAGGCCGGCGCGGGCAGCGCGGATGCCGGCAGGCGCGGGTCCGACGGAGCCCGCCGGACGGGTGGCCTTGCACTCGAACTTGAAGCCCGGCGGCGGCTCAAACCCGACGACCGGCTGGAACTGGTCCAAGCAGTCGTAGAAGGTCGCGGGGTCCTGGCAGGGGTGGTCGTTGGGCGTTGGCGGGCCGAAGGCGGGGTCGGGCACCACGTCCATGACCTGCCGATAGAGGTCCACCAAGTCGCAGCCCGTGGAATCAAACGTGTAGGTCGCGGTCTCGCGGTCCACCACGTTGGGGCCGCAGAGGTAGTCCCAGATCATGCCCGCAGTGACGGAACAGCGGCCGTCGCGGAAATCGTTCCGCGCCACTTGGGCGGGCCGGATGCGCCGGATTGTCACGGGCACCGTGATCGTGGCGTTGGCCTCAAGACGGCCGATTTCGCCGACGAGCGGAATCCACTCGATGCTGCCACCCGTCTTGGTCGGCAGCTTCACGTTGTTCGCGGCGATGAGGCCGTGGTTGCGGATCGTGTAATTGACCTGGAACTCGTCCTCGGGGCGATTGGCGATGTCGAGGGAGGCGGGCTCGATCGTCACCACGGGGATCGGCACCTGCGTTTCGAAGGTGCTTTCCACGGTGAACGCGTAGCGGTCCTCGACCGTTGTGGGCGTGACCGTGAAACTGTAGCGGACCGTCTCCCGCGGCAGGAACGCCACCACGTTGGTCGCTCCGCCGGCCGGAACGAAGGCGGTCTGGCGGAACGGGCCGTGTTTGTCGGCCTTCACGCTCACGATGTATTGCGCCTCCGTGATGTTGTCGAACCGCGCCGTTCCGTCGGCCCCGGTGACGTTGGTGCTGACGTTCACGCCGCTGAGCGCATCGGTGAGCACGACCAGCGCGTTGGTGACCTTGGGACCGCCGGCCGCGAAGTAGGTGTATTCATCCTCGGCCGTCAGCACGAGGCTGCCACGGTTGTCGGAGATGGCGCGAAACTCGAACGGCACAGTCAGCGCCGTGTTGCCGCCGCTCAGGACGAGGTTGCCGGGGTAGTCGCCCAACGCGAGGTCGGCCGCCGGGGTCAGCAGCAGCGACACGGTGGTGCGCGCGCCCGGAGCCAGCGGCTCCATGCGGGCCGGCGTGCTGACGCTCAGCCACGGCAGGTTCGGCAACAGCACCTCCAGCGGGCCGGTGGCGAGGCCGCCGTTGTTCGCGACCTCGAAGTTCACCAAGGTCTGGCCGCCGCGTAGCATGCTGGAACTCAGCCGGCCCGGCGTGGTGACCAGCGCCGGCCGCAGGAATTCTTGGCGGACCGTGAACACCTTCACGTCGGTCGCACCCTCGGCGGTGGTGACCCGCAGCTTCACGCCGCTCTGGACGACGCTGCGGTTGACCGGGGTGATGGCGTAATTGACGAGAATCTCGTCGTCGCCGGCGAGGCGGTTGGTCTCGAGATTCGCCGACACGGTCAGGCTCGGGTCGTGTTCCACCACCTCCAGCACAAGGCCGGTCAGGGCCACGTCGCTGAGGTTCCGGATGCGGGTCGTGCCGTTGTAGGTTGATCCTTCCGTCACGGTGACGAAGCCCGGGCTCACCAAGTCGAGGCCGAGCAGGGAGAATTCATCCTGCACCGCCGGCATGGGCAGGCCCGGATAAGCCGCCGCGAGCTGGAACCGGCCCGCCTCGCGGGGCAGCGGGGTGAAGGTTCCGGTGAAATCGCCGTTCGCATCGGTCACGACCTCGATCTGGCGGTGGGTGCCGCGGACCTGGACGTGGACCGTGACATGTTCATTGGGCGCCCGGCTCCCGTCGCCGCGGGTGGCCGAACCACGCAGGGCGACCGGTGTGCCGGCGAGCGCGGTCGTCACGTCGGTGCTGACCGTGGCGGCGTAGGCGGGCGCGGTGGTGACCGAAGTCGCGGAGACCAGCGTATTGTTGTTCTCCAACGCCTCGGCCTGCGCATTGGTCGCATCGGCCTGCACGACGACGTAGAAGTTTCCCGGCGCCTCGGGCAGCCGGATGTTGACCGTCTGGCTGACGGTCTGGCCGACCGGCAGGGGACCGTCGAACACGGCCTGCGCCACCAGCGTGTCGTTGCCCGCAAGGTTGTCGGTCGAGAGGTAAACGCGCTGGGTCACGGCGGCAGGCGCGTCGCGGAGCCCGCGATTTTCCAGGCGGAACGCGATGGCCAAGTTACCGTCCGTCACGCCCGTCGCCGGAAAGGTGATCGAATTGATCACGAGGTCCGGCAGGTCGGCGTCGCTGACGACCAGCGTGTCGGTGCCCGCCGTGAAGCCGTCCGCCGTCGCGGTGACCGTCACGGGCTGGTTGCCGTCCGTCTCGCCGTCGTTGACCGAACTGATCGGGAACTGCGCCGAAAGTTCGCCGGCGGGAATGGTCACCGAGACGGGCACGGTGGCTTCGCCGGGATCACTCGAAACGAGACTGACCTCCAGCGGGGCGGCGGTGGCGGTGTTGCGGGTCACCGTCGCGGTGGTGGCCGGCGTGCGGCCTTCGCCGACGAGGTCGGCCGCGATGCGGAGCGAGAGGGTCGCGCCGTCGTTGTCCGTCACGGCCAGCAGGGCGGGCGCGATTTCGTAGAGTTGCTGCGAGGTGAAGGCGTCGAGCACGAAGCCGCCGAGGGCGACGTTGCGGGTGCCTTCCACGGTGGCGTTGTCCACGGCTGCGATCGGGAAGCTGACCGACGCCTGATTCGCCGGAATGGTGACACTGTTCGGCACGCGGGCGGCCCCGGGGTTGCCGCTGGTCAGACCGATGGTCAGCGGCCGGGGCGAAACCGGCGAGCGTGTCACGGTGCCGCTGGTGGCGTTCGGGCCGGCGCCTTCGCTGACGGTGGCGGCAGCCAAACTGAGCGAGACCGTCGGGCGGTCGTTGTCCTCAACCGTGACCGTGACGGAAGCGTCGCGGAAACCGGCGCTGCGGGCCGTGAGCACGTAGGTGTTGGTGCGTTCGACGAAGGCGTCGTCCACGGCCGTGGCGTCAAACGTGACGGCCGGCGCCCCGGCCGGGATGACGATGGTTCCGGGAACGGTGAACTGGTCCTCGGAGGAACTGGTGAGCTGCACGATCAGCGGTCCCGCACCCACCGGCCGGCGAGCTAGGGTCACCGCGAGGGTCTGGCCTTCGGTGAGACGATTGGCCGGCACGTTGAGGCTGAGGGCTGGCGCTTCGTTCAGGACTGTCAGCACCGCGGCGTTGTTGGCCTCGGCTTCAAGGCCCGGCTGGTATTCGAAGACCTGCTCCGCCTCGTCGGTGGCCACGCGGATTTCAATTTCGCCGTAGGCATCCGCATTGTTCGGCAGGGTAAATTCCGCGGTCCTGTCCACCGTGCCGAGGCTGGGCACCGATGCCAGGACGTTGGTGGTGAAGCTGGCGAGAACCCGGCCCGAGGCGAGATTGCGAACCGTCACCCGTTCGCCCCAAGGCGCGGTGGCGGCGATCGCGGCGGCGTTGGTTGTGGACCAGTTCAGGGTCACCGTGGCGCCCGGGCCCCATTCGCCCGGCGGCGTCGCGCGGAGGCCCGCCACCTGGAGGTCCGGGTAGGCGGCCAGTTCGACCGTGAGGCCGGCGGGCATGGTTGTGTTGTTCGCCTCGGCGGTGCCGGTCTCATTGCCTTCGGCGACGTTGTTCAGCGTGTCGGTCGTGACGCTGATGTCGGCAAGGCCGGCCGCGGCGGGGCCATCCGGAACGCGCAGCGTCGCGGACCGATTGCGGGTCGCCCCGGGGGCGAGCGGGCCGTTGGCCGCGAAGTCGTCGAAGGCCAGCCGGGTGTCGAGCAGCAGGCCGCTGGCGCGGTTCCGCAACGTCACGCGGTCGGTAAAGGATCGGTTCACCGGCGTCGTGCCTTCGTTGCGGACCGTCCAGTCAACGCGAAGCGCGGCCCCGGTTTGGGTGGTCACGGCGGGTTCGCTGGTGACGGCGGATACGACGAGGTCGGCAACGGTATTTTGCTCGAAGATCGGGACGGTGGGCTGCGGGAGGTTTGGCACCAGCCGGAACGTGGCGATGCTGCTTTCCGCGGTTTCGCCGGGCTCACCTTCCACGAGCAGCGTGTAGAAACCGGATTCCGTCAGGGTGAAGGTATCCACGTCGCCGTTGACCCCGGTGCGGAAGATCGAGTCTCCCGTGGGAGAGACGAGTTGGGCAATCGGCTGGCGGGTGGCCCCAGTGAAACCGCGGCCGTCAAAGTAAAGCCGGTCGCCGAGGTTGCCGCTGAACCGACGCAGGACAGTGCCGCGGACCGGCGTGATCGGCAGCGAGACCACTTCGCGCAAGGTCAGCGCCGGGGCGGTCGTGAAATCCAGCAGGCGGAAACCGAAGGGACCGGTGTCGTCGCCGTTCCGCCGCAGGCTGAGCTGGTAGTCGCCCGCCAGCAGGTTCAGCCACGGCGTGCCTGAGTAGTAATCTGCGTAGGTGACGTTCTGGCTGCCGGTCGGCCCCGTCAGATTCAACGCCAACGAACCCTCGCCGGCCAGGACGTCGAGGTGCAGCCGCTTGGCCTCGGCCAGGCTGAAATTGTAACGGTAAGTCTGCCCGGGCGAAGTGATGTCGCCCGTGACAGTTTCGCCGAGCGCGAGGGGCGCGGCGGTGTCAACGACTGGCAGCAGGGCCAGCTCGAAGGCGCCGTTCTCCGCCGGGTCATCCGGAGAGGACATCACGGTGACCACATAGCGGCCGGTTTCGGGCGTAGTGAAGGTATTTGCGTCGTTACCTAGGGAGACATTGGCAAGCACCGCCCCGGACGGTGGGTGCAGGGTCACGACGGGCGAGCGTTGCCAGCCGGCGCCGCGGCGCGTGCGGAGATAATACTTCTCGCCCGCCGTCGCGTTGAACGCGGCGACCACCGTGGCGGCGGCCGGCGTGTTGGTGCCGGTCAGGGTGACACCTGGAACCAGCGGGAGGGCGACTGCGGTATCCAGCACCCGGAAGCTGAAGGACGGCGTCAGCTCGCGGTTTGCGTCGAAGGTGAGCGTGTATTCGCCGGCCGGCGCGGGGATCTGCCGCTGGGCTGGCGTGTGGTAGTAATCGGCGGCCCAGAAGCCGCGGTTCTGGAACACGGTTCCCGCCGGTCCCGTCAGGTCAAACGTCAGGTTGTCCTCGTAGTTCAGCGCGTCGAACTGCAAGACCGTCGCGGTGGGCACGGTGAATTTGAACTGTCGGGTCTGGCCGGGCGTGGCGATCTGGCTGTTGACCGTTTCCCCCAGTGCGATGGTGTTGGTCGGCTCGGTAACGGGCACAAAGTTGAAACGGAAGGTTCCCTCCGGTCCCGTCTCGCCGCCGGTGGAGCCGACCAGCCAGTAATAGGTGCCGGTCAGCGGCAGCGTGAAGACGTCCCGGTGGGAGGCGAGGTTCATGTCCGCGAGGCTGGAGCGCACGACGGTGGGCAGCCAAAGCGTGCCGTAGAGCGTGTTCGCAAACCCGGCCGTCGGGCCGCCCGTGAGGAAGAACCGGTCGCCGGCCGTCCCGTTCAGGCGATACAAGGCGCTGGCGGTGGCCGGTTGATTCGTGCCAAGGACTTCGTTGCCGGCGACGAGCAGCGGCGCTGCGTCCGCGTTCAGCAAACGGAAGCGATATTCGTCGCCGGTGCCGGAAACGGTTAGCTGGTAGTCGCCCGGGATCAGGCGGCGCAGGTTCGCGCCGTCAAAGGGATAGTCGATGGAGTCCAGGGCACGGTTGTTGATCAGCGTGTCGGTCTCGTTGCCGTCGTCCCGCCGACGCAACGTGACCCGGTGGGGAGAATTTAGCAGCGAGTCCAGATGGACGGTGACCGGCGTCACGACGGTGAAGACATAGTTCGAGGTGCCGGCGGCAACGCCGAACGAGCCGTTGACCACGGTGCCAAACGTCAGCGCACCGCCGGCGAACGGCTCGATGGGCACGTTGCCTTGCGGCACGACTTGGAAGCGGTAATCCACCGCGGCCGTTTCCGCGATGTAACCTTCCACGAGGAGCGTGTAGGTGCCCGCGTAGCCGAGGGTGGTGAGCGCCGAGTCGGCACCGAAGTGGTGGGTGAAGATGAGGTCGGTGTGTGGCCCCACGAGGCGCCAGTAGGCGTTACGGGGCGTGGCGGTCAGCGTGTCGAAGATGAATCGGTCGCCCGCCGCGGCGGTGAACTGATACAGGTCGGTCTTGGCAAACGGTTCCAGGCGCCCCGTCGTCTCGGCGGCGAAGTTCAGCGGCGCGGCGTTGGCCAAATCGAGCAGGCGGAAGCTGAATGGCCCCACCGCGTCGTCGCTGGCGTCCAGCGTCAGCACGTAGGCACCGGCCGGCAGGGTGCGCACCGCGAAGGCGGAAAGCGCGTCCGAGCTGGTCAGCGGCAGGTCATTGACGATTTCCCCGGTTGGTCCCGAAAGGCTCCAGCGGAGATTGGAGGAATAGGTGAGCGCGTCGAAGTAAACCCGGCGTTCCGTGGGCAGCGTGAACGCATAGCGGTGGGCCTGGCCGGGAGTCGTGATTTCGCCCGCGATCGTCGCGTCCAGAGCCAGCGGATGGGTGCCGGTGGTCGCCGGGAACACCGTGAACTCGTAGGACGGCGTCAAGGTTTCCGCCACGTAACCTTCCAGCAGGAGCGTGTAGACGCCGGTGGTGGGAACCGTCACGAACTGGTCCTGGCGCAGGCCGGCGAAGAAGACCGGTTGTCCGGCCGGATCCAGCAGGCGCCACGTGGCATTGTAGGCGGCGCCGCCGGTGGAATCGAAGTAGATGCGGTCGCCGGCATTGGCTTCGAAGCGGCGCAGTTCGGTGCCGTTGGGCGGATTCAAAGCACCGGCAACGCCTTCACCGAAGGCCAACGGGACGGCTGTGGCCAGGTCCAGCAGCCGGAAGCTGAATTCCGGCTGGTCGTCCGTCGGGCTGTTGACGGCCAGCGTGTAGTCGCCGGCGGCGAGGTCCATCACGGAGAGACCGTTGTGGCTGTCGCTGCCATTGAAGTTTTTCCAGTCCGAGAACCAACCGGCGGGACCGTCCAACCGCCAGCGGATCGACGAAAGGTTGGCCAGCGAATCGAAATAGATCCGGCGGGCAGTCGGCAGGCTGAAGGTGAAACGTTTCGTCTGGCCGGGAATCGCCAGCGAGCGGGTGATGACGGTCCCGAGCGACATCGTTTCCGTGGTGTCGGACACCGGTCGGAGCGCGAAGGAATAGGGCACGGGCTCGGTCTCGTAGAGATAGCCGGTCACCCACAGCGAGTATTCGCCGCCCGCGGTTAGGGTGAGGAACTGGTCCTGGCTCAATCCCGCGTAAAACAATTGCTGCCCCAAGCGATCTCGCAGGACCCAGTAGGCGTTGCGGGTGTTGACCGTGAGCGAATCAAAAAACATCCGCGTGCCGCCCGCGGCCGTGAAGCGATACAGCCGGGCTTCGGTGCCGGGGCTGAGTTCGTCGGTCACCGTTGTGTCGGCGGTCACCGTCGTGGCCGTCGCCAGGTCCGCGAGGCGGAACTCGTAGGTGTTCGTCCGATTGTTGCTCCCGTTGATCGTCAGTGTGTATTCGCCCGCGGGAAGGTCGAGCAGGCTCTCACTGAGCGCGGGTTCGTCGGCCTGGAAAGTTAGCGGGCCGATGGTCACGCCGGGTCCGGACAGGTTCCAACTCAGTGACGGCGATTGCTGCCGGATATCCATGAACAGGCTGCGGGCCGTCGGCAGGGTGAACGTATGCCGCTGGGTCTGCCCCGGGCTCGTGACCGCCCCGGACACCAATGAACCCAAGGTCAGGGGTTGGAATCCATCCACGACCGGCAACAGCTGTAAGATCACGTCCCGCTCGGCAACGGCATCAGCGACGTAACTCTCCAGCAGCATCGTCCACTGGCCGGCAAAATTCAGGGTGAACGGGCCGTATTGGTCCCGGACCGTGGTCTCATAGGCAACCCCGCCAAACGGGTCCACCAAGCGGAGCAGGGCCGATCCGGAAACGTCGCCGCCCAGGAACGTGTAATACCAGCGGGAGCCGGCGGCCGCGTTGAAGCGATACATCAGGGTTTCGCGGCTGGTCGCAAAAGTGTTGGTGGTCCGTGCAGACGGCACCAACTCCGGGGCGGCCGCCAGATCCAGGAGCCGGAAGCCGTAGCTCCGGTCGGCGGTCCCGGAAACGCGGATCTGATGCAACCCGGCCGAAAGGCGCAGCAACGACTGGCCGTTGTAACCATCCGTGCTGGCGAACGCCCGTTGGCTGACGACCAGGCCATCCGGCCCGGACAGGCTCCAACGAACCCCGGCGGCGGGCTCCAGCGAGTCCATTACGAGCCGGGTTGGTGCTGGCAGGTTGAGTGTGTAGGCGTTCGTCGTGTCGGCCGCGGTGGTGCCGGTTACGGTGGCCCCGAGCAGGATCGGGGCTCCTTCCGGCACGGGCGGCGGCACGTTTCCGAGACTCTCAAGGTTGAAAATAACCGTGCTGACACCAGTGGCGTAGATGTCGCCTTCCACCAGCAAGGTCTGGTTGCCCGTGGTCGGCAGGTTCAGGACGGCCGAGGTCGCGGCGTTGCTGTCGAGGATTTCCCCGCCGGCGGGGCCGAACAGCCGGATTCGGCCATTGAAATTGGTCCGCGCCACCAAGTTGAACCGGACTTGGTCGCCCGCCGTGCCAGCAAACTGATACAGCGCGGTCGCCGTCGCCGGCGTCAGGACATTGGTGATCGTCGTTCCCGGCGTCAGGGGCGTGGCTTCGGCCAAGTCAACCCACCGGAAGCCATACGCCGGAGTTTCGCCGGCGCTGCCTTGCACCGTCAGCGTGTAGTCGCCGGGCACCAGGGGGAACAGCACGTTGCTCGCGTCAATGCGCACGGAGTCGCTGCCGTTGAAGCCGCGGCGGTCCACTACGGTCCCGCGTGGCCCCGACAGGGACCACTGAAGCTGGGGCTCCTGGGTCAAAGCGTCGAAATAGAAGGTCCGCTCCGCGTCGAGCCGGAAACTGAAGCGATCCCGCTCGCCGGGTTCGCTAATCTGGCCGTTGGTGGTGGTCGGCGCGGCAAAGGCGGCGGACGTTCCGAGCAACGTCTGGAGCGCAAGCATCGCGGCGAACTGAACAGGGAGGCGCATCTTCATGGCAGGAACTTGTTGGAAGGCAGGGCAAAGCAGCGGAAGAAATGGGAAGGGATCAATAAACGGGCTGGCGGTGGCCAGCAAGGCGCCAATACGCGAGGCGCAATCGTTAACCAAATGCTCAACGGGGCACCTTTTTGGAAAAAGGAGGGTCGCCTCCCCCACGAAGACGACCCTCCAGCTCCATTTCCCCAATAATTTCCCCCACAGAAAACCTGCGGACGCCGAACTTCCCGCACCGACGGAGTTGGTTGAGTAGCGCAGTTTCGTTCACTCCGCCCGTGCCACAGCCAGAAATCCGGCGTCCGCAAATGGGAAAGTAGCGATGGGCGTGCCAGTCTCGACTTTCGCATGATTGCGAATTCCAACCCCGCTCCGACCTCCGGCTCCACACGGATTTGGGCTTTTTCCGGAACTTTCCGGCCGCCATGTTCCGCCCGTGACCTTGCAGGAACAGATGACCGCCCTGGCCCGCCAGGCCAAGGCGGCCTCCCGCCAACTGGCCCGGCTGACCGCCGCCGAGAAAAATAGTGCCCTGGAAGCCATGGCCACCGCCTTGGCCGCCGCCGGCCCGGCCCTGGCCGAAGCCAACTCCAAGGACCTCGAAGTGGGCCGCTCGCTCGGCCTGAGCGGCGCCATGCTCGACCGTCTTGCCCTCACCGAAGCCCGCATCGCCGCCATGGCGCAAGGCCTTCGCGAAGTCGCCGCATTGCCGGACCCGGTCGGCCGCGTCCTCGACGAACGCACCCGCCCGAACGGCTTGCGCCTCCGCAAGGTCAGCACGCCCATCGGTGTCGTGGTCATCATCTACGAATCGCGGCCTAACGTGACCGCCGACGCCGCCAGTCTGTGTTTCAAGACCGGCAACGCGACCATCCTCCGCGGCGGCAAGGAAGCCCTAAACAGCAACCTGCTCATCGCCCGCCTCATGATCGAGGCCGGCCGGCAGGCGCTCGGCGACCGTTTCCCCGCGCACGCCATCCAAGTCGTGCCCACCACCGACCGCGAGGCGATCCCCGCGCTGCTCTCGCTCACCCAATACGTGGACCTGTGCATGCCCCGCGGCGGCGAAGGCCTCATCCGCGCCGTGACCGAATGCTCCAAGGTTCCCGTGATTAAGCACTACAAGGGCGTGTGCCACGTGTTCGTGGACCGCGCCGCCAACCTCGCGATGGCCGGCGAAATTGTCTTCAACGCCAAGTGCCAGCGCCCCTCCACCTGTAACGCCGCCGAAACGCTGCTCGTGGACCGCCCCGTCGCCGCCACCTTCCTGACCGCCATCGCCGCCAAACTGGCAGAAAAGAAGGTCGAACTCCGCTGCGACCCCGAGTCACTGGCCTTGCTCAACTCGAAACCCGAAACTCGGAACTCGAAATTCGTCGCCGCGAGCGAGGCCGACTGGTCCACCGAATACAACGACTACATCCTCAACGTCCGCATCGTAGACGGCGTGGATGCGGCCATCGAACACATCGCCACCTACGGCTCCGCCCACAGCGACACCATCGTGACGGCCGATGCGGCGACTGCGGCGAAGTTCCAGCAGGAGGTGGACTCCGCGGCCGTTTACTGGAACGCCAGCACGCGCTTCACCGACGGCTATGAGTTCGGCATGGGCGCCGAAATCGGCATCAGCACCGACAAGATCGGCGCCCGCGGCCCGATGGGGCTGGAGGAACTATGCAGCTACAAGTGGCTTGGGTTTGGGAACGGGCAGTTGCGGGGGTGAACTACCATGAACCACGCGGGATTCTGGAAAACCATCGAAGAAGCGCGAAACAAGAGCGCTTCCCTCGTAGAGTTGCCCGCACAACTCGTTGAGTATTTGAGCTGGCAAGAGGAGTCCGAAATCGTCGAATTCGCGATGTGTTTCGGAGAATGCCTGCACGAGTCTTTCGACGCGAAGTTGTGGCTCGCTGCGGTTGTGATTATTGGCGGTTGCGGCGACGACAAGTTCTTCGATTTCCGATGTTGGCTGATAGCTCAGGGGCAGGAGCGTTTTGAGGCTGCAATCCGAAACCCAGACTCGCTTGCCGACATTGAGGTCTTCGGCGGAAATTACGGTTACCCTCTCTTGATGGGAATGAGCTCTGCTTCAATGCGCGCATTTTGCAAGCGTGCTGGCCCATGCGCTGACGAGTTTGCCACCTGTGAGCGGTTTGAACGGATGATTTCTACCGGAAGCCATCCTTCGCTGAAAAACGAGTCGCTGATTCAAGCAACTGAACAGGAGGCGAAGTTAATGTTCCCTCGCCTCGCAACCAAGTTTCCGAACGGAATTCGAGGCACACTCCCTCACTGAAGCCATTTCCCCTTCGCCCTTCCAACTTCCCACTTCATGCGCGCCCTCCAGCTCGAATCCCCCAAGTCCTTCCGCTTCGTTGACATCGCCGCGCCCGTCGCGCCCGGACCCGGCGAGGCGCTCCTGCGCGTCCACCGCGTCGGCATCTGCGGCACCGATTACGGCGGCTTCCTTGGCAAGATGCCGTTCTACAGTTACCCGCGCATTCCCGGCCACGAACTCGGCGTCGAGGTGCTCGCGGTCGGCGACGGCGTGACCAACGTGCGTCCCGGCGACCGCTGCTCCGTCGAGCCCTACCTCAACTGCCAGAAGTGCTCCGCCTGCCGCCGCGGCCACACCAACTGCTGCGAGCACAACCAGACCCTCGGCGTCATGTGCGATGGCGGCCTCACCAGCCAGATCATCCTGCCCGCCCGCAAACTTCACCCCGCCAACCAGCTCAGCTACGAGCAATCCGCGCTCGTCGAGACGCTCGCCATCGGCTGCCACGCCGTGAACCGCAGCCAGTTGAAGGCTGGCGAAACCGCCCTCGTCATCGGTGCCGGCCCCATCGGGCTGTCCGCCATCGAATTCACCAAGCTCGCCGGCGCCCGCACCATCGTCATGGACATGAACGAGCAGCGCCTCGCCTTCGTGCGCGACGTCATGGGCGTGCCCGACACGATCCTCACCACCGGCGACGGCTCCGAACTCGCGCGCCTCGCCGAACTCACCGGCGGCGAACTCGCCCACGTCGTCGTGGACGCCACCGGCTCCAACAAGTCCATGAGCCACGCGCTGAACTGGTGCGCCTTCGCCGGCCGGCTCGTTTACGTCGGCATCACGCAGGCCGAACTGACCTTCCCGCACGCCCCCGCGCTGCACCGCCGCGAACTCACGATCCTCGCCAGCCGCAACGCGCTGCCGGGCGACTTCACGCGCATCATCACTGCCATCGAAACCGGCCAGCTCGACACCCGCCCGTGGATCACCCACCGCGCCCCCTTCGCCGAAGTCATCGAAGCCTTCCCGACCTGGCTGAAGCCTGAGACCGGCGTGATCAAGGCGGTGGTGGAATTATAAGCGAAGAACGATGAAAAAGGCCGCTCACCAAATCCTAGATGATCCCATGCTCCGGCCCATGGCGGACGGTTTTCGCAGGCTGTTGCGTAACTCCGTCCGACTAGAGGGGATCGCGCCTCGGTCTAAAATTCCTTTGAACGCGAGCAAGTTTGGCGGTCTGCCCGATGTTCCCGAAGATTTCGTCTGGCCAACGATGCGCATTGAAATGCCAGCGCCATCGGAGCGGTTCGTTCGCGCAAATGGGGATCGCTATTTGGCCCTGCCCGACGGTGGGGTTGTGGCCCATCAATTCGTCGCCCAGATCAACCTGGCTGAAGTTCACCCCCACGATCACGACCAATTGCTACCGGCTTCGGGCCACCTGCTGTTCTTCTTTCAGGACACCCAGTTTGAGTCGGACTCCATCGACCCGCAGCGATCTCGCGTGCAGTCGGTTATCAACGGCGAACGATTCTACTTGGATCTATATGGCTACGACCGTTGGCGCCAAAGCCGTGTGATTTACGTTCCTGAGAGCATTCGATCGCATCCAGTTGCGGCGGCTCCGTCCAACATCTGTCGTCCGCAGCGCAGTAAGCGGGTGTTTGCCGAACGAGCCCTGAGTTTCTCATCAGAATACACGCTTCCCAGCACCGACGACTATGTCTTGGCGACGAGGACCGTTTCGTTGGCAGAACAGCAATGGCGGCTGTTCTTGGACGACGAAGCGGCGGAACGATACCAAGAAATTCAATACGACCTTCGGGCCAATATCGGAATCAACCAGATGCTGGGCTGGCCCGACTTGTTCAGCCACGGTGCGCTTGCCCCGGCCGATGAGTCAGATGCGATGTCCCTGGCACGGCAGAACTCGCCAGAAGCCAGAGTGAACGAGTGCCTCAGCGTTCGACTTCTTCTTCAGATCAGCACCAAACTACAGGCAGATTGTTGCATGGACTTTGGACGCACTCTGTTTTTCTTCATCCGAGAAGCGGATTTGAGGCGTCGGGATTTCAGTAAGGTTTGGTGGGACATGGAATGAACACGATGAAAACTTCGGTTTCACAATGGCTGGGCTGTCGTCGCCGTGCCGCCTTCACCCTGATCGAGCTTCTCGTTGTCATCGCCGTCATCGCGATCCTGGCGGGGATGCTTTTGCCCGCCCTCAGCAAGGCCAAGAGTAAGGCGCAAACCACGGCCTGCCTTTCGAACCTCAAGCAGCTCCAGCTCGGCGGGCAGCTTTACTCGGATGATCACGCGGACCGTTACGTGAACAACCACGGCGTGGGCGAGACTCGTTCGCGCCGTCACAACTGGGTCAACAACGTCCTCAACTGGGAGGATTCCGAGGAGAACACCAACCGCCTCTATCTCACCGACGCGCTGCTGGGCAGCTACCTCGGCAAGTCGGTCGCCGTGTTCAAGTGCCCGTCGGACCAGTCGCGCTCTTTGGTCGGCCCGCGCACGCGCAGTTACGCGATGAACTCGCTGGTGGGCGATCCGGGCGAACTCACCAACAAGTTCAACCCCTCGTTCACCCAGTTCTTCAAGGAATCCGACGTCACCGCGCCGGCCAATACCTTCGTGCTGCTCGATGAGCATCCCGACACGATCAACGACGGCTTCTTCATGAACCGCCTGGAGGAGGCGCCCAAGTGGGGCAACATCCCGACCGGCTATCACTTCGGCTCGGCCAACTTCACCTTCGTGGACGGCCATGTGGAAACCCACCGCTGGGTCGTCACCACCGGCGAATCGTCCACGCTCCGGGCCAACGTGAAGGGCGGTGCGGGCGGCGTCTTCCCTGTGATCGTGCTCACCGACTGGAACTGGGTGAAGGAACGGACCAGCGTGCTGAAACGTTGAGGCGGATCGGCCTGTGGCGGGTCATTTAGACAAAGGCCCTCTTCCAATCGTCGCTTCAATCCGGTTCTGCAGATTCTGACGAAACTCGTCGAGTGCGTCGAAACGCCACTGGAGGAACGGATACTGTCGAGTGTCGAAGTGAACCCGTTTCAATCGCCCTTCTCGACAAGTCCAGATGACTTGTTGGCCAAGTCCCATTGCCAAGCCTGCTTCGAAATAGACTCCGCCGCGGTTGCCCGTCATGTCGGCGACGAGGAACTTACTTCGGCGGATTGTCGCGATGATCTCGTCGTCAATTCGGTTGTTGTGGTGGACTTTGTCAATTCGTCTGGGTTGCCAACCGGCCTTGCGGATCGCTGGCTCGATGCCTAGTTCGAAGATCTGTTGGAGTTCAGGCTTAAACCACATGGCACAAAACCCAATGTCCCTTGGGCCTGGATTGTGACCCGACAGATATGCCCAGCCGCTCGGGCTAATCTTGAACACGCCCGCATTGTCGAAGGAAATGCGGCCCTGAGACTTGGCGAGGTAGTCTTGTATCAGATACCTTAACTCTTCGTCGTCCGCGGCCCATGCGGTTGCCACTAGCTGTTCAAAATCGATTCGTTCTCCACGACGGGTCTGGTAGAAGTGTCGTTGATAAGCGCCCTGTTGCTGGGCGGAGGTTAGGAATTCAATCCCTGGTTTCGGGGCAAAAGCAGCAAGCCGCGCCAAAAGTCGGTCTGCTTTTTCGCCGACCGCCATCGGCTTTAGTGCAGATAGTCGCTCAATGAGCTGACTAGAGACGACCGTCCCTCGGTTTTCACGGAGCCAGCCGGACCAGCAACCTCGTTCGACGGATGTCAAAGGTTGCAGTATCGCTTTGGCGACATCTGTGAGCACAAATTCAGTGCAGCGCGGGCAATCGATTCTGTCGCCACTGGAAGCTTTGCCTCGGCATTTGGCGAACTTCGATAAGCAGATTTGGCACTCAATGTCTTGAACGTTCATGAAATCGGCAAGCGGTTGAATCGAGTAGGCTTTCGGCGGTTGGCAGTGACAATTTGTCCAAGGAACGGCCAATGTGTCGCGTGCATTTTTGATCCTGCATTCGATGTCGCCCTTGGTCGATGCTGTGCCCATGCACTTTGACTCCCACCAGCACTTCTGGCGTTACAGCGCCGCCCAGTATCCGTGGATTCCCGCCGGCTCCGCGCTCCAGCGCGACTGGTTGCCGAGGGATCTCGCCGAACTTCAACGCCCGCTTGGCCTCGACGGCTCCATCGCGGTGCAGGCGCGGCAGTCCTTGGCGGAATCGCACTGGCTGCTGGGTCTCGCCGATGCCGATCCACGGATCAAGGGCGTGGTCGGCTGGGTGGATTTGCAGGCTGACCGCGTCGAGGACTCGCTCGCCGAACTGGCCGCGCATCCGAAGTTCGTCGGCGTCCGCCATGTGGTGCAGGACGAGCCGGACGACCGCTTCCTGCTGCGGCCCGCCTTCCTGCGCGGAATCTCCCGGCTGAAGCAGTTCGGGCTGCGCTACGACGTCCTGATCTACCCGAAACAACTGCCCGCCGCGCTGGAGTTTGTCCGGCAGTTCCCGGAACAGCCCTTCGTGCTCGACCACATCGCCAAGCCCTTCATCCGCGACGGCGCGCTGTCGCCGTGGCGCGAGCAGATCCGCGAGCTCGCGCAGTTCCCGAACGTCTGCTGCAAGGTCTCCGGCATGGTCACCGAGGCGAAGCACGTCGGCTGGACGCCCGCGGACTTCCGCCCCTACCTCGACGTGGTGTTCGCCGCGTTCGGCGAGGATCGCCTGATGTTCGGCTCCGACTGGCCGGTGTGCCTGCTCGCGGGCAGTTACGAACAGGTCTTTCGCCTGGCGGAGGACTACGTGGTGAACGTCGCCAAATACTCTACGGCCGCGCAGGCGAAGTTCTTCGGCGGCAACTGCGCGAAGTTTTACGGCGTTGATTGAACAGCGAAGGCGCGAAGACGCGAAGTGGAGTTAACGGGAGCGCGACTCTCTGAGTCGCGATGAGCCAGTATCCATCTCGCCGGAATCGTAAGCCTAGCCGTCGATCCGGCTCGCGGCTCGACGAGCCGCGCTCCCAGGGCTTGGTCGCTCCCGGACTTGCTTTCAACGTCCGCCTCCGTCGAGCTTCCGTCGTGCAATCCCCGCGTCTGCCTCGTCGCGCTTGGCTGGGTTCCGTCGGTGTCCTGGCGTTGACCGCCAGCCAGCTCGCCGCGGAGACGCCGCCACCGCTTTTCGTGGAAGGTTACGCCGGCCGGATGAGTTACGCGCCCGGCGAGGAGCTCTCCCTTCACGTCTCGACCAGCGAGGAATCCTTCGCCGTCGAGATCACCCGAATCGGCGCCAAGCGGGAAACCGTCTGGACCGCCGCCAAGGTCGAAGGCCGTGAACATCCCGTGCCCGAAAACGCGTCGTCGCACGGCTGTGGCTGGCCCGCGGCGCTCAAGCTCCCGCTGCCCGCCGACTGGCGCACCGGCTATTACCTCGTGACCTTCCGGGTCCGCGATGGCGGCGGGAAATACGTGAACCGCGGCGCACGTTCCGCGGAGAGCAGTTGCTTCTTTGTGCTGCGGCCGGCGGAACCGGGCAAGAACTCGAAAATCCTGCTCCAGCTTTCGACCCACACCTACAACGCCTACAACAACTGGGGCGGCTTCAGCCTCTACGCCTACAACGGCCGCGGTGGCAACCAGGGCCATCGGGTGTCCTGCGAGCGCCCGCCCATGCCGCAGTTCGCCAACTGGGAACAGCCCTTCGTCGAATGGGCCGAGCGCAACGGCATCGCGCTGGATTTTGCCACCAACGGCGACCTGGAATTCCATCCGGAACTGCTGAAGGCGTATCGCCTCGTGCTGAGCGTCGGGCATGACGAATACTGGTCCGCCCCGATGCGCGATCATCTGGAGCGTTTCATCGCCGACGGCGGCAACGTGGCCTTCTTCAGCGGCAACACCTGCTGCTGGCAGGTCCGCAGCGAGGACGGCGGCCGCGCGCTCACCTCGTGGAAACAGAATGTTCAGCAGGACCCGGTGTTCGGCGCCCGCGGCAGCCAGGCGACGTTGTCGTCGCTCTGGAGCCATCACCTGGTTCAGCGGCCGGAGAACCAGCTCACCGGCGTGGGTTTCCTGTGGGGCGGTTACCACAAGAGTCACGGCCAACTCATGGACGCGAGCGGCGCCTACACAGTTCACCGGCCGGATCACTGGCTTTTCGCCGGCACCGGGCTGAAGCGCGGCGACGAATTCGGCGGCAAGGACACCATCGTGGGCTACGAATGCGACGGCTGCGAACTCACTTGGCGTGACGGCCTTCCATTCCCGACGCATCGCGACGGCACACCGGAGTCCTTCGAAATTCTGGCCAGCGCACCGGCCCAATGGCACCCGGACGACTGCGAGTGGTATGACCGCTGGGAAAACGGCCGGAAGGGCAACGCCGTGCTCGGTGTCTATCAGCGCGGCGGCACTGGCTTCACGAGCGGCAGCACCGACTGGGCGCACGGACTCCGCGGTGGCGATCCCATGGTGGAACGGATCACTCGAAACGTGCTGGAACGATTGGGCCGGTGAACCGAACAGCGAAGACGCGACGTCGCGAAGGCAGGGAAGCAACGCTGCTGGAGAAGCGGCTTTTCGGCCGCAACGACAAACCGAACCTTCTCCGTCGGCTCGAAAGCTGCCGCTCCGCCAACAAGGGATGCGGCACGTCCTAATTCGCGCCTTCGCGCCTTCGCTGTTCGACAGTCCTGACAAACTCACCGACCAGCTTCGTCGCCACGACTTCGCGGCGTTTGGCCAACTCCATCACCTCGTGGTGGGTCACCGTCTGGCCCTTGCCGCCCAGGCCGGCGGCGGCGTTGGTGATGCAGCTCAGGCCGGCCACGCTTAGGCCGCATTGGCGCGCGACGATGACCTCGGGCACGGTGCTCATGCCGACGGCATCCGCGCCTAGCTTCCCGAACGCCCGGATCTCCGCCGGCGTCTCGAAGCTCGGTCCGCTCACGGCGAGATAGACGCCTTCGTGGCACTTGGCCCCGGCCGCCTTGCCGGCCCGCTTCAGCTCGGCGCGCAGGTCAAGGTCGTATGCCCGGGTCAGGTCCGTGAAGCGCGTGAGGCCAGCCGGCTCCGGGCCGCGGAGCGGATTCGCGCCCATGAAATTGATGTGGTCGGTGAGCGCCATGAAGTCACCGGGCCGAAACTTCGGGTTGATGCCGCCCGCCGCGTTGGTCACGAGCAGCGTCTGCACGCCCAACGCCGCCAGCACGCGCGTGGCAAAGGTGACTTCCTCCATCGTGAACCCCTCGTAGAAGTGCGCCCGCCCCTTTAGCACGGCGACCGCGGCTCCGTGCCAGCGACCGAGGATCAGCCGGCCCGCATGGCCATGAACGGACCCCACCGGGAAGCCCGGCAGCTCGCGGTAGGCAAACTCCCGCTCCACCTCCACGGCCTCCGCGACCGGACCGAAGCCGCTGCCGAGCACGATGCCCAGCGTCGGCCGGAGTTTGCAGCGTTGTGCGATGAGGGCCGCGGTGGCGGCGGGAGCGGGGAGGGAAGATCTGCGAGCCATGGCGCGGCGAGCGTCGGAGCGACGGGCAGAAAGTTCAAAGGCCAAAGTCGGTCAGCCGAGCTTACCACTGCATCGTGATCTCGATCGCGGGATTTTCCTTCCGCAATGCCTCCGTGAACTGGCTGAACCTCGACGTGGCGGTTGCCGCGTCTCCTCGCAAGATGAACCAAAAATCTCTCGCCCCGCCATCATCCAGCAGCCGGACGGCTACCGAGAGGTGCCGGTCCAGGCCAACGGATTGAACGGAAGTGATCAGAAACCGGGATTCCACGTCGCCGGTGCGAAAGACAATCCAGTGCCCCGGAAGTTCGCAGTGGCAGGGGCTACTCCCGAGGTAGAGCCGGCGCCGCCAGCCGGGGTCCTTTGAATAGACTGCTGGCGATGCTTCTGCGGCGGCGAGGTTCATTGGACGCTTATCGCTCGCTGGAGGCCTTCAAGCGTGCGAGCTGATCCATGATCTCAGGCGCTTCCTTAGCCGCCGCGAGCGGGCCAAGCTGCTGCCAGATGTAGGTCCAGTCGAGCTTCGCACCCTGGCGCACGATCACGCGCTCCACATCCACCCAATCCTGACCACGCGAGGCAAATGCCTTGAACACGATCAAGTCTTCGGCGGAGCAGGTCCGGAGTTGGATGTCGTCCGGATAGGCGAACACGGAACTTCGTTGGACGGCGGACTCTTCAAACGGCAGCGCCGCCAACGCCACATCCAACCCGACTCCCGATTCCGTCCGCAACAGGAGCACGCGATGGCGGAGCGCGAACGCGCGGGCATCATTCAGGCGACCGGCGAAGTGTTGGAGAAGCACGTCGACATAAGCCTCCTCGCCGCCGAAGCCGGTGAGCAGGGTCAGGTCGGCGTCGTTGGTCAGGCGTGGTTCGCCCCAACGCTGAAGCGCGACCCCGCCGATGAAGCAATACTTCCACAGGTGCCGATCGCAGACTTGCTGTAGCGATGCCGCGGCTTGGAAGACGCCCGTCATGTGCGTGCCGCCACCTTGGCGAACCAGCGTTGTTGCTCCACCAGACCGGACGTCAGCTTGGGCGCAAACGGAGGTTGATGGTAGTCCGCCGGACCACAGAGCAGGGCGATGGTCTTGTGGGTGTCCAATCGCCGGAGTTCATCCCGCCGAAGCTGTTCCATGACCGCCCCCGCCTCCGACCAGGCTTGCACCCAGCGCTTCCCTTGCGCGACCTGCTCGGGCGTCCAGTCGGCGAGTGCGGAGGTTTCGCTCATGTGGCTTCATCGTAGGAGTCAGGAGGCTTGGCGCCAAGCCGAGGCTTTGTTGAAGCCTGATGTGGAGGCGGCCCGAATGTCGTCGCATCGGTCCGTGGCCATTACCCCCTGGAAACTTCCCTTGTCGGTTGCGGGCTCCGCCCTAGGCTGACCCGTATTCGTATGGTTGATCTGACAAACGAGGAAATCCGCCGTTATTCCCGCCACCTCATCCTGCCCGAGGTTGGCCTCGCCGGGCAGCGCAAGATCCGCAACACCTCAGTCCTGTGCATCGGCGCGGGTGGACTCGGCTCGCCGATCGCGATGTATCTCGCCGCCGCCGGCATCGGCAAGCTCGGCATCGTGGACTTCGACACGGTGGATTACTCCAACCTCCAGCGGCAGATCCTCCACAGCGACGCCGACGTGGGCGTGTCCAAGGCGGATTCCGCCAAGGCCTCCATCAACGCCCTGAACCCCAACGTCGAGGTCGAGCTCTACAAGACCCGCATCTCGTCCGAGAACGCCCTCGACCTGATCGCCCCCTACGACATCGTCGTGGACGGCACGGACAATTTCCCGACCCGCTACCTGACCAACGACGCCTGCGTGCTGCTGAAGAAGCCCAACGTCTATGGCTCGATCTTCCGCTTCGAGGGGCAGGCCAGCGTCTTCGCACCGCACCTGGGCGGACCCTGCTACCGCTGCCTGTATCCCGAGCCGCCGCCCCCGGGCATGGTCCCGAGCTGCGCCGAAGGCGGCGTGCTGGGCGTGCTCCCGGGCATCATCGGCTGCATCCAGGCCACCGAGATCCTCAAGCTTGCGCTCGGCAAGGGCTCGTCGCTCATCGGCCGGCTGTTGCTGTTCAACGCGCTCGACATGAAGTTCCGTGAGCTGAAGCTGCGGCGCGACCCCAAGTGCCCCATCTGCGGCGACGCCCCGAGCATCAAGGCGCTGATCGACTACGAGCAGTTCTGCGGCATCGTGCCCGAGCCGGTGAACCCGGGGCAGAATCCCGACGAAGTGACCGTGCAGCAGATGAAGGCGGCGCTCGACGATCCGAAGCTCGGCATCAAGGTCATCGACGTGCGCGAGGCCGACGAATGGCAGATCGCCAAGGTCGCCGGCACCACGCTGGTTCCGCTCAGCCAGCTCCCGCAGCGCTTCACGGAACTCGACCCCAACACGCAGCTCTACCTGCACTGCAAGGCCGGCAAACGCTCGATGAAGGCGCTCGAATTCCTGCGCCAGCAAGGCTTCAAGTATGTGAAGTCCGTGAAGGGCGGCATCGATGCCTGGAGCGACCAGATTGACCACGGCGTGGCGAAATACTAAACCCGACCCATGCCGGCGACGTTCGACAGCCTGGTTGAAGCCATCCGCGGCCGTTCCGCCGAGGAAAAGGCGGAGCTGAAGTTCCTGCTCGAACGGGAACTGATAGGGGAGCGACGCCAGGAAATAGCCGAGCATGCCGCCGCCAGCCTCGAAGAATTTGAACGTGGCGAGCTGAAGTTCAGTTCCTCGGTGGATGAACTCCGGAAATCCCTGGGTTGAACCATGTTGGAAGTCGCGTTCAGCGCCTCGTTCCAACGCGCGTTCCGCAAACGCATCAAAGGGCTCAAACCGACCGAGGATCGCTTCTGGCAGCGCCTTGAATGGTTCGTGGCCGACCCGCACGATCCCCGGCTAAGGACCCATAAGCTCTCGGGCGAACTCAAGGACCTCTGGAGCTTTGCGGTGGAATACGACGTTCGGGTTGTCTTCCGTTTCGTGACCGAGACCTCGGTGATCTTCACCGACATCGGCAGTCACGACGAGGTGTATTGACAACTCCCACCCAATCCCAGCCACGCATACGGTTCAGCCGCCCGGCTTGAGCAGCTTCTGCTTGAGGTCCGGCGGGAGCGGCGATTCTTGGATGGCAGTGCGGGCGGCCGCTTCATCCACCTTGAGCCAACTGGCGGCGGCGTTTTCCAGGGCGCGGTTCCGCAGCTCCTCATTGGTCAGCGTGGCTCCCCATGCCCAAGCCAAGTCTGGCTGTCGTTCTGCGGTCTGGTTAACAAATGTCTCCACCGCTGTTTGCCGGCCCCTGCCTTCGGGCAGTGAGTTCAGCCAGGCGGCGGCGGCGTCCGGGTCGTCGCCCGCCCAGCGGCTGACCACGGCCTTTTGGGCGTCGTCGCGCATCGTGCCGGCCGGAAACTGATCCACCCACTGGGCTGCGTGGGCCGGGTCTTCTGCGGCCAGGCCCGAGACGACCGCCCGCACCGCCCCTTCGGCACCGGCTCCGCTGCTCAGTTGGGAAACATACTGGGCGGCTTCGCGCGGGGACCGATTGGCCCAGGCGCCAAGAACACTCTCCAAAGCGGCCGCCTTTGCGCCGGGCGCAGCCAGCGACTCGGCCCACTTCAATGCTTCCTGGGGTTCACTGCCGGCCCAGTTTTGCGCGATGTTCCGGTAGAGCGCGTCCTGGGAAGCGCCCGGGGGAAGCCGCGTGGCAAAGTCTGCTGCGACCTGGGGATCTCGCGACGCGAGCCGGGTGGCCACGGACTCGAGCAACCGCTGCCGGCCGGCGTCGGCGGGCAGTCCCAGCACGAAGTCCGCCGCCTCTTTGGGATCACTCGCCAGCCACGGGTGAAGGGACGCGTCGAGGAGACGCGAACGGAGGTCGCCGTCGGGCAGTTCGCGCGCGTAGGCCGCCGCCCCCTTGGCATCGGTCTCAGCCCACGGTCCCACCAGAGCCTTCACGGCGGCCTCGCGGCCTTTCGCATCGTTCAGATCCCGGGCCCAGGCCAAGGCGCCTTCGGAGTCAAACCGCGCCCAATTCTCGGCCAACTTCCCGAACAGTTCGAGCTTCGCCGGGCTGGCGGGCAGGGCGGCGATCACCTCGGCCGCCGGAGCGGCGAATTGAATCGCCTCGCTGTCCAGCACCCCCTTCAACGCCTCCTGCTGGGCCGTGACGTTCGGCACCTGCCCAAGCCACTTCAAGGCAGCATCGGGATCGGCCCTTGCCCACCACTGGGCCACCTGACCAACCGCTTGGCTTTTGCCCTCGCCCGAAGGCAGCGCCGACACGAAGGCGGCGGCCTCCGTCGGCTGCTTCATCGCCCAGCCCGCCACGGCACCGAGCAGGGCCTGTTTGCGGGACTGGGGATCGGACAACTTCTGCGCCCAAGCCACCGCCGCCTGGGCATCCCGCTGGGCATATTCCTGCGCCACGCTGTTGAACGCCGAATGATCGCCGCCCGAGAGGCCCTTGAGCCCCTCCAGCAACTGGATGGCGCGCGCGGGTTCGGCGGCGGCCAGGCTGCGAGCCAGGGCAAGGCGGGCGCTGCGGTTTTCGCGACCTTCCGGTTGTGCCGCGAGCCACCGTTGCAGGGCTTCGGGGTCAGAGTCGGCCATCTGCCGGAACGCGCCCTCATACGCGTGCTCCCGCGCTTGGCCGGGCGGCAACAGTGAAATTAGTTCCATGGCCACTTCGGGGGCGGCCCCGGCTGCATCGGCGATGACACGGCGCACAGTCTGCCGATTCCGAAGCTCCTCCGGCTGGCTCTTGAGCCACGCCAAGGCCGCGGGCGAATCCCGCTGTAGCCAGACGTGCAGCACCGAGCCGAGTTCCCAAGGACTTCGGCCGGCCGTCCTGGGTTGCAGCGCGAGCTCTACGGCCCGCAACGGATCGTTCTCCGCCATCTGCTCGAGCATTTGCGCCCTGACCCAGCGTTGCTGCCAATAGGGCAGACGGTCCATCTCCTTTATCACCCGGTCCGGGTCCGACTGCGCCGCCGAGCCGAACGCTGCCGCCAGCAGTCGCTGTTGTTCGGAACCAGTGCAATGGTTGGTGATCCATTGCCGGGCACCGTCCAGGTGAGCGCTTGCCCACGTCCGCAACGCAGACGTGCGGATACTTTCGCGATTCCAAGGCGGACGGAGATTCTCCGCCGCGAGCAGCGTGGCCTGGGGATCCACCTCTGCCCAATGGGACAGAAGCAGACGCTTGAATTCCGTGCTCGCGGGTTGGGGCAGCCGCTCCACCGACGCCAGCGCGTCTGGAAACTGTTCCGGGAGCAACTCATGTGCAAACTGCTGCATCGCCTTCCAGCGACGGTTCCGTGGTTCAGCCATCACCTCGCGCAGGCGGTCCGCAATCGCGGCGACCTGGGTTTCACGAGACAAAGCGGCCGACTTGCCAAGGGCAACCGGCCGCGATTGAGATCCCTGCGCTGCTGAGCCTGCTTGGTCGGACGAGCCTGAGTTAGCGTCGTTGCGGGGCCAAATTCGCCCCAGCCCAAATCCGAGGGCAAGGCCGGCGGCAATGGCCAACAAAAGCGAGGCTGGCCGGATGGATTGCATGCTCAGAGGAAACGGAGGAGGGCTGCGCCGTGTAAAGCCGCATTTCCGGCGAAGTGTTTTCCCGGGGTGTAGACCAGTGTTTTGCACCAGCCAGAGGGTCTGAACACCCGCCGTGTTGTCGGCGCCAAGCGCGGGAAAAAAGTAGTCGAGGCGTTGGCGCGGAGGAGCGATCCTACTTACCCACCGCCTGCGGGAAGATCTGGTAGAGCAGCAGGTAGATCAGCACGCCGGTCACCGACACATAGAGCCACAGGGGCCAGGTCCAGCGGGCGAGCCGTTGGTGGCGCTCGAACTGGCCCTTGGCGGCGAACACCACGGTGGCGATCACCATCGGCAGGTTGACGATGGCGCCGAGCAGATGGGTGCCGAGGAAGGTCAGGTAGATCGGCCGGAACCAGTCCGGATCGCGGAAGCTGGTGTGGGCCTGCCCGTGCAGCCGCTGCATCTGGAAATGGTAGTAGAGGTAGCAGGCCAGAAAGACCGCCGACAGCACCACGGCGCTGATCATGCAGTTACGGTGCGCTTCTTTCCGGTCGCGCTTGATGAAGCTACGGCCCGCGATCAGCAGCACGGTGACCAGGGCGTTGAGGGTGGCGTTGAGGGCGGGAATGTCCGACAGCGTCATAGGGTGGGTTCGCGGCGCAGTTGTTTGACCAGGCCGAGGATGCGTTCGACCGCGTTGGTCTCCTCGCCATAGACCACGGCGCGGAGCCGGCCCTGCCGGTCCACGATCTTGAAGTCGGCGGCGTGGATGAACAGGTCCTCGAGCTGGGCGGGTTCCGGATCGGGATTTTCCATCACGGAAAACAGGAAGCTGTTGGTCGCCACCCGGTAAACGTCGGCCTTGGCGCCGGTGAGGAACCACCACTTGGCCGGGTCGGTGCCGTAGCGTTGCCCGTGCTTCGCCAGCACGGCGGGCGTGTCGAACGCGGGGTCGGCGGTCAGCGACAGCAGCCGGACGCCCGTGGGCAACTGCGACTGGAGCCGGGCGAGCTGCTGCGAAAGCCGGTGGCATAGCGTCGGGCAGCGGGAGAAAATCACGTCGGCGACCACGACCTGGCCGCGCAACGATTCATCGGTGACGACGGCGCCGAGTTGGTTGGTCAGGGCAAAGGGCTTCACCGAGCCGATCACCGGCAGGTCCGCGCGCCGGGGCTCCAGGACAAAATAAGCCCCGCCCGCGCCCAGCAGGGCGAGGACGAGAATGGTCCAGAGCGTTTGTTGAAACCGGTCGGCAGGCATCGGCGCGGCGGACCATAGGCGAGGTTCCGGGGAATGCCAGCATCGCGGCGGGGCGGGGCGCCGGGCTTTGGTCCAAGCCGGATTTGGCATTGTCCCGGAACTCCCCCACCTTCGCCGGACGATGCCAAGTCCTACCAGTGGTCACCCCGCCGCGCTCGGTCCCGTCACGGCCGGCGTGCCGAAGAAGCTCCGGCCGGCGAAGTTTACCGCGATCGCCAAGCCCGGTGTGGTCGCCACCGCGGCGCCCACCAAGCCGGAGTTCAGCTTCAGTCTGCGGCCACGCGAGATCGCCCGGCACCTCGACCGGTTTGTCATCGGCCAGGCCGAGGCGAAGAAGGTGCTGAGTGTCGCGCTGTGCGACCACTTCCAGCACGTGCGCATGACGCGCGAGGGTCTGGCCGCGCCGTTTTACCAGAAGCAGAACGTGCTCCTGCTCGGGCCGACCGGCGTAGGCAAGACCCACCTCATCCGGTCCGCGGCCGAACTGATCGGCGTGCCGTTCGTGAAGGCCGACGCGACGAAGTTCAGCGAGACCGGCTACGTTGGCGGCGACGTGGACGACTTGGTGCGCGACCTTTACCGCCGAGCCGGCAATGACGCCAAGAAGGCCGAGCACGGCATCATCTACCTCGACGAGGTGGACAAGCTCGCGACCCGCGACCAAAGCGGGGGCCGCGACGTGTCCGGGCGCGGCGTGCAGACGAACCTGCTCAAGCTCATGGAAGACGGCGAAGTCCCGCTCACCTCGCCCAACGACATGACCGGACAACTCCAGGCCGCGATGACCGCCATGCGCGGCGGCGGCGGGGCCCAGCCGGAGACACTCAACACGCGGCACATCCTGTTCATCGTCAGCGGCGCCTTCTCGGGGCTGGCGGAACTCATCCGGCGCCGGCTGGTGGCCGCGCCGCTAGACCCGCGGAATCCGCGGCCCGAGAAGAATTCCGACGACGAACTGTTCCAGCGGGTGTCCACGGCGGACATCGTTCAATACGGACTGGAACCCGAGTTCATCGGCCGGCTGCCGGTCCGGGTTGCCTGTCACGGCCTCGACACGGACGACCTCTTCAACGTCCTGCGGAAGAGCGAGAGCAGCCTGATCCACCAGTATGAGCGGGCCTTCGGCGCCTACGGGATCACCTGCGAATTCCGCGACGACGGCCTGCGCCGGTTGGCGGAACGCGCCACCGGCGAGCACACCGGCGCGCGCGGGCTGATGACCGTCTGTGAACGGGTGTTCCGCGACCTCAAATTCCGCCTGCCTTCGAGCAAGGTGAAGCGCTTCGAAGTGACCGCGGCGCTGGTGGATGACCCGGCCGCCGCGCTGAAGCGGATGCTGCGGTGAATAACGGGGCGGGCGAATATCGCCAGTTCCTGCAGGTTCCGTCCCCAATCTGTCCCTTGGCCGTCGGTTGACTTCAGACCGGAACCCCGTATCGCCACGCGCGTGAATTCACTCCGCGCCTCTTGGCGCTTGCTCGTCGCGCTCGTGGGCATTTGCTGGACTGCCTCCGCCTTGGTGGCGGCTCCGGTGTTGGTGACTGACGTTGCCGACGTCGCGTTGCCCGCCGGCAGCCCGACGACGGCGCCCGCCACCTTCGTTGTGGCCGCGACGGGCCAGGGAACTTTGGCTTACCAATGGTTCCGGCTGGAGCTGTCCTACAAGAACAACAAATTCATCGGAAGCTACGACCGCAAGCTGCCAGGGGAGACCGGCTCTTCGCTGACCGCCACCGACTGGGCCGGCTTTGGCACCTTCTCGTCCGCAACCCGATACAGCTACTACGTCACGGTGACCGACGACACGGGTGTTGTCACCAGCCGGACGGCGCGGGCCTCGATCATGGTCGAGGTGCCGCCGCTCGCACCCAACCTCTTCCAGGACCTGCAGCCGCTCTATGCCGCGAAGGAGGGGGAAACCTTGACCCTATCCGCGGGCGTCACTGCCAATCCGTTGATCGTCTCCTGGTTCCACGACGATCGGTTGGTGCCTGGGCTGACCAACACGTTCTTCTCTCTCACGCCCGCGACCTTGGCCGACCGCGGCCGTTGGTGGCTGGTGGTCAGCAATGCCCTGGGCAGTGTGACGTCGCGGGTGGCGCAGGTGGACATCGCGCCCGTCGTCGTCGTGCCGGACATCGAGTTCAGCCAGGTCCAGTTCAGCAGTCAGACCGTTGATCTCGATCACCTGGTGACGACCAACTGGCCTGCTCCCACCGCCGCGGACTTCCAGGGACAATCGTTGACGTTGGCAATCACTGGCGGGCAGGCGCCGTTCGTCACCAGTGGAGCTTGGAGCGTCAACTTGGCGGCCAACGGAACCTACTCGGTGGCAGCCGGGGTGATGCCGGCGGCGACGGGGCAATGGACCCATCAGCGGGCCGGGGCAGTGGTGACCGAGATTTCGCTGGCCGGTTTCTACGCGGATACGACCACGGCCACGCTCAGCCTGCTCGACAACCGCTACTTTGAGCTGAGCAAGGCCGGGGTAGTGGCCAACCAGCACGGCAACTGGTCGCTGGGCGGCTTGCTGCCAACACTGACCACCAATTTGCCCAAAGCGGAATTCTCCCTGACTGCGTTCACCACTGGCGGCTTGGCGTTGTCCTATGAGTGGTTCAAGGACGGCACCAAGCTACCCGGGCAAACTGGCGCCAAGCTCTCGATCGACCCGGTGACTCCCGCCGATGCCGGCACCTACACCTGTGTGGTGACCCGTTCGGATGGCAAGACCCGGTCCTCGCCGCCAGGAGTGCTGACCGTGAAAGGCGGGATTTCCGGTGAGGTGAGCGTCGTGTTCTCGGAAGGGGCGCTAATCCTGGCTTGGCCGGCCGGCACGCAACTGCAAGTCAGGCCTTCGCTGGAGTCCGCCGATTGGCAGACCGTCAATTTAGTTTCTCCCGCCTCAGTTTCACCGACCGACACCGCGGGATTTTTCCGTTGGATCGCCCCTTGAGTCGCCGTCGGCCACAACCGGGGAACGCCGCGCCGAAGCCGATGCAAAGCTGATCAACGGGAGGAAGCGTGGGCCGCGTGGTCGTCCTGCTGGCGCCGGGCCGCCTGCAGTTCGGCTTCGTAATCCGCCCGGCCCGGTTCCCTCAGTTCATCATGTTGGCGCATCCGGCGGACAAAGTCGGATTCCTTGGCGAACGGATTGCCGGAGCAACCTCCGACCGCTGCTGCCAACGTCAGCAGAGCGACGCAAACGGCCATCGGCCGGGTGGTTGTTCGCGAGGTGTTCCCGGAGATCATGCGACAGGCTGGAATCAGGATTGGGGTGGCCACAAAGCTGAAGGGCGTCGCCTTCAATTTCCTGCCGGCGTGATGACCCGATAGAGGCGGGCTGGACGTTGGGCCGGCGGGGTATTGTCGGTGACGGTGATTTCGCCGTTGGCCGTGGCGGCAGGGACTTCGCTCAGCGTCTGCCAGCCGGCGCCGTTCGCGGCGCCGGCATGGGCGACGCGGTAGGTTCGGCCGGCGACCGCGGGGAAACGCAGGGTCACGGTGCCGTCCGCGGCGACTTCGAGGCGCAGCCGGAGCGCGCTGGTCGCGTTCCGCGGATCGGTGCCGGCGAGGAATTCCTCCAGCGTGCTCACGCCGTCGCCGTCGGGATCGGAGCCGGCGTCCGAACCGCTGCTGGGATCGAACCCGTTGAGGCTCTCCCAGGCGTCCGCCAAGCCGTCGCCGTCCCGGTCGGTGCCGGGCAGCCGATTGGGGGCGCCGGGCGACGCGACGTCAGGGAACGCGACGACCAGGCTACCGCCGTCGAGGTAACGGCCCTCGGAAACGCCCAGGGTTTGCGGCAGGAAGGCGACCGAGTCGAGCAGCACGCGGTTGGGGTCGTAGAGGCGGAGGGTTTCGCCCCACGCATCGAGCTGGAAGCCGACGTGGTTCGGGCCGTCTTGAAGGTCGCCGTCGGCCAGGAGTTGCAGGTGGCCGCCGGCCGCGATGAACGACAGCGGCGGGACGGGGAACCGGGTGATGCCGGCCAGCGACGGATCGTCGGTGAGGAAGTGGCCGGCGAGGTTTACCGGCAATTCGGCGGGATTGTAGAGCTCCAGCCAGTCCACCGAATTGGTGCCGCCTTCGGCGAGCCATTCGTTGAGCCGGACGCCCGCGGATAACCCGAGCGGGGCGGCGGCGGCATTGGCGAAACCGGGCGAAGGCGACGCCAGCAGCTCCCAGCCTAAGGCGGTGCGACCCACGGGCCGATTGGCCAACTGCGGGCCAAAGGTGACGGTGTCGAGCAGTTGGCCACGGGCGTCAAACAGGCTCAGCGTCGTGCCGCCGTCGCGCAGGGCGCGGCCGAGGTTCACCTGACCCGGCCGGGAATTGGTGGTCGCGAGGATCACCAGGTGGCTGTTGGCAGGGATGGAGGTGCCCGCGGGGAAGACCCATTCGCCCGGCCGGGGTTCGCCCACGCTCACGCTGTGCCCTGCCAGCGACACAGCCGTGGCCGCGGGGTTGTGCAGTTCGAACCAGTCGGACAGCACCGGGGTGGGCTGGTCGGCCGAGGGCTGGAAGCGCGCGAGGATTTCGTTCAGGCGCAGTCCCGTGCCCAGGGCCGCAAGATAGTTGCTACTGCCGGGACTCGCACTGAAGGGCAGGGCGGTCCAGGCGCCGGTGCCGTCGGGCAGCCGGCCTGTGGCCAGGCCGAGGCCGGAGTTGCGCCAGGTCACCCGGTCGAGTTCGGCGCCGTCGCCGGAGCGCAGGACCAGTTCGTCGCCGGTCGCGGTGAGCTTGAAATCCACGTGGTCCGGACCCGGATTCTCGTCCGCCTTCAACGTCACGAACCCGCCGCCCGCGACGAACACGGGCGCGGTGACCCGGAACAGGGCGTTGCTGGTGCCGAGCAGGCTGCCGCGCACGGCGACTGGCCGGGTGTCGAGGTTGTGCAGTTCGATCCAGTCGTCGCCGAGATCGGAATTGGCGACGTATTCGTTGAGGCGGAGGCTGGCTGGGTCGCCCAGCGGTGCGGCCTCGTTGACGCCGGTGGGGGTCGGCTCGCAGAGCGTCCAGCCGGCCGCGGTGCGGCCGAGCGAGAACCCGGCGAGCGCCGGACCGAAGGTGACGGCGTCTACCAGATTGGTCCGCGCATCGAACAACGCCAAGGTGCCGCCATCACGATCCAGGCCGAACCCGGCGCTGAGCGAACCCAGGGTCCCGTTGGTGCCGCCGAACACGCGCAGGTAAGCGCCCGCGGCGAGGGAGGTGCCGGCCGGGAACAATAATCGTCGCGGTTCGCTGCTGTCGCTCAGGCTCCAGCCGGCGAGGTTCGCCGGGGTGGTGCCGGCGTTGTGCAACTCGATCCAGTCGGTTGACGGCGGGATGGCCGAGGCGATTTCATTGAGGCGCACGGCCGGCGCCGGTGCCGCGGAGTTCGCCGTGCCGGGCGTCCCGTCACCGGGTTGGCTGGCGTGCCAGTTGGCCGGATCGTCGGGATCGCCCTGCGGATCGGTGAGCTCGAGCGAAGCGCCGAGGCCGTCGGGTTGCGCGGGCCAGGGCAGGTCGTCGCCGAAGGTGACCGAAGTGACGGTGCGGCCGTCGCGGTCGAGCAGCGCGATGCGTTCACCGCCGTTGTTCAGGCCGCCGCCATACCAGCCAGCCACGGTGACCGCCGGATAACGGGTCCCGAAGGCCGCCGGATTGGCGTCGCTGGCGAGCACCAGGCGGGAGCCGGGGGCCAGCGGTGGGAAGGGCTTCGGGAAACGGAAGGTCACTCCGGTGAACGAGTGATCCGACAGGTCCACCGGAAGTCCGCCCGCGTTGAGCAGTTCGATGAACTCAAACGCATCACCGCCGGGCGGGTTATACATCAGCTCCGAAATCCGGACCGCGGGGCCGGCCTCGGAAACGGTGAAGCGCGCGTCGCTGAGGGCGCTCCAGTTCGTGCCGGCAAGGGTGCGGGCGAGGACTCGGGTGGAGGCGCCCAGCGTGAGCGGGACCGAGTAGGTCTGCGCCCCGGGGGCGGGAGTGTTGGCGAAGGCCAGCCGCGGGTCGGTGCCGTCGGTCGTGAAATGGATCGTGCCGGCGAGGCTCGACATCGTGAGCTGGAAGCCGGCGGGCACGGTGCCGCCGTGCCGGTTGAACACCGGCGCGTTGGACGACGCGAGAAAGCCCGCCCGTTGGAAGCTGTTCGTCACCCACCGGCGACGGCCGCTGATCCAGGAACTGATCGTGTTGTTGAACCCGGAGATCGACGGGGCGACCCGCGCCTTGACCTCCTCGTAGCGGGCCCGCAGCCGCTCATCGGTGAGCGGGCCGTCGTTGAAGAAGGCGCGATGGACGCGGTCGGCGAAGAGCAGCTTGAACTCCGGCGACCGCTTCAGCGCGTTGAACATCTGCTGGTAGTCGGTCGTGCCCCAGGGCGGCGACAGCGTCGAGAGCGTGGTGGCGATGGTGTCATAGCTGACGGAATGGCCGGTGAAGGCGAACTCGGCGTCCCACGGGTAGAAGCGGAACTTGGCGCCGGGAACCCGCTCGCGGGCGGCGCGGGTGTTGTTGTGCGGCCAGTCGTCGTTGTCCGCCCAGATGTGCGGCAGCAGGTAGTCCACGAAGTTTTCGAGGTCCATCCGGGCCGCCACGTTCTCGTAGTTGGCCCGCACGGTCAGGTCGAGGCGGACGGCAGAGCGCAGCTGGCTCCAGGCGACGGCGTCGCCACGCACGACCTGGTTCATGGCGCCGATGACGTCCCACTGGTCGCCGCCGCCGTGATACCGCTGGAGGAAGTCGTCATCCACGCGTTCGGCGGGGTTGTAGATGCCCTTGTAGACACCGTTGAGGAACACGTTCACGAACGTGCCGTGGCAGGCCACGATGCCGACGTCGCCGACCAGCGAGCGCACGAACTCGTCCTTCATGAGCGGGTTCGAGTGGTCGTTCATGCCGGCGCGCAGGTGCAGGCTGTTGAAGGACGACACGGTGGTGTCGGGAAACATCGGGTAGTCCAGCCGTCCGGGTCCGTATTCGCCACGGAAGTAGAGCCGGAAACTGTATTTGCTCTCGGGCAGGTTGCCGGACCGGTAGTTGTAGAGGCTGCGGATATAGTCACCGCCAGCCACGCGGATGCCGGCGTCGATCTGGAACCCTCCGTTGTCCTCCGGCCGGATCAGCTCGACGGACACCGGCCGTTCCCACGCCGGGCCGTGTTTGTCCGTGTTGCGTGGGCTGTATTCCATGATGCCGGCCTGGCCGTAGAGGTTGTTGGTGGCCGTCACCAGGGAGAGCGCGGGCAGCAGGCGGCGGCTGGCCGACAGGTTGAACAGGTAGGTGTGCGTGCCGACCGTGGAGGGCAGGTGGTTGGCGGCGAACGCGGCCGCGCGGATCACGCGGCTGGCAGGAATCGTCAGCGGACCGGAATAGGGGTTGCCCGTGGTCAGCGTCGGGGCGGCGCCATTGGTCGTGTAGCGGATCGTTGCGCCCGGCGTTTCGGTGGCGAGGGAAAGCGTGAACGGCCGGTCGAAGAAGCCGCGTTCCACGCTGAAGCGGACGGCCGCCGCGCGGTTGGTGATCGTGCTCGTGCCGTTGGCGAAGCCGGGCGTGGGCGAACTGAAGTAACGCCAGGCGTCCGTCGCGCCCGGGCCCTGCCGGCCGTAGGAATGATCGGTGCCCTGTTCCGGATAACGCACCTCGCTGACCGTCTGCCGCGGAAGTTCGGGCCCGAGCAGGCGCAGGCTGTCGCCGGTGCCGTTGAGCTTGAAGTTGGTGTGCAGCCGGGCGCCCACGGTTGTGGGGCGGCGATCCTTGCCGGAAGCCCAGACAATCAGAAAGCCGTTGGCCGGCAGCGTCACCGACGGGAAGATCCACTGGCCTTCCTCATCGCGGTCGTTGCTGAGGGACCAGCCTTCCAAGTTCACCGGCACCGAGCCGCGGTTTTGCAGCTCGATCCAGTCTTCGGTGTCGCCGTCCTCGTCCACGGCGCCGTTCCCGTTCTCGGCCAGCAGTTCGTTGATGACCACCGGCGGCACCGGCAGGCCGGAATCCACCGTGTAGCTCCAGCCGGTCGCCACGAAGGGATGCGGCTCCGGTTCGTCGGAGGCGATTCCATGGTCCGGCGCCCAGATGAAGGCAGCCGTGCCGTTGGCCGCGGGCGGGAACAGGAACCGATACGGCCCTGGACCCGCGCCGGTCACCGCGGTGGCCGCCACGCCGTTCAACCGGAGGTCGGTGGCGTCCACACCGGCGACGGAGCGGTTGAAGGTCAGCTCGACCGCCGCGAGCTGCCGGACCGTCAGGCCGGGCGGGGGCAGCCGTTGGAGCAGAGCCGGGCCGGCGGCATCGAGCAGTTCGTAGTTCCAGACGGATCCGGGCGCGCCGCCATCGAAGCGTTGGGCGTCGAGGTCGGTGATCTGGTGCAGGCTGCCCCAACTGATCTGCACGCCGCCGAACGCCGGTCGCGTGAAGGTGAAGGTGTAGGTCGAACCGCTGCCGGAAACTCCGGTGGCCGGAATGCCGTTCACCAGGAAATGCGCTGCCGACACGCCGGTAACGGGCTCGGAAAAGGTCACCGTGATCGAGTTCAGGTTGGTGAGCAGCCCCGGCGGCGGCAGCACCGCGGCGATGCGGGGAGGCTCGGGCGTCTTCTCGGTGGCGACCAGTTCGGCGTCGAAGACGAGGTCGCTGCTGCCGAGCGACCCGTTGAGGACGACGACGGCCAGCACGTTTTCGCCGGGAATGAGGATTGCGGCGGGGTTGGTGATGGACTGGGTGTTCCAGACGTATTCCTCGGCCGCCGTGGCAAGGGAGGTTTGGTCGGGGTCCGTTTCCGGGGCCCGGAAGGCGGCGACGCGCTGGCCATTCAGGTAGGCGACGAAGCCGTCGTCGCACACCGTTGTCAGGTCGAGGGCGGAGACATTGGCGGGATTGACCACGGAGAACTTGCGACGCAGGAACAGCGTGGAGTGGACATTCTGCATGCCGGTCAGGTCAGTGCCGGTGAAGCCCGGTTCACCGTAGGCAAATGCGCCATTGCCGACGCGCCAGGCGGCGTCGCCAAACGTCACTTGCCGCCAGGCTTCAGGCGCGGCGGGCGACGGATGGGTGATCCCGGGAAAGTAACGCCAGGCGCTGTTGGTGCTGATCAGGGTGGCGGCGTGCCCCAACCCAGCCGGCAGCAGCAGGATGGCCAGCAGGACGAGGCGGATCAGCGACGCGAGGGCATGCATGAGGATGCGGGACCATGCCCGCTGGCCGGCCGCCGGTCAAAGGCCCGCCGGCCCCTCAATACCAGCGCAGGCGGAACCAGGGGAACAGCACCTCGCTCAGCGTCACGGCGAGGAAGATGCAGCTCACGACGCCGTTCAGCTTGAAGAAGGCGACGTTGATGGCCACCGGATCGCGCCGGCGCCGGGCGATGACGTGTTCGAGCAGGAGCAGCCCGAGGATGAGCGTGAGGCCGATCCAGTAGGCCAGGCGGAAGCCGCATAGGATTCCGAAAAGGGCCAGCAACGCCCACATGAACAGGTGGGTGAGAAAGGCCACGCCGAGGGCATTGGCCGGACCCCAGCGCACGACCAGCGATCGCAGCCCGTTCTGACGGTCGAATTCGTAGTCCTGCGTCGCGTAGATGATGTCGAAACCGATCAGCCAGAGCACGACCGCCAGTGCCAGGGTCAGTGGCACGAACGCACTGAACGGCAGCCAAGGTCCTTTGGCATCCACGCCGGGCAGGAAGCGGAATTCACCCTCCACCGCGAGCCAGGCCCCGATGGGAGCCAGCGCGAGGGCTATGCCGAGCCAAACATGGGTGAAGTCGGTGAAGCGTTTCGTCAGCGAATAGAAGCAGACGAAGAACAGCGCGACCGGAGAGAGCTTGAAGCACAGCGGATTCAATCCCCACGCGGCGGCGAGGAAACCCGCCGCGGTCAGGCCGCAGAGCGTGACGGCGCTTGCGAGGCTGATTTCGCCGGTGGCGAGGTGGCGTTTGGCCGTGCGGGGATTCAGTGCGTCGAACTTGCGGTCCACGATCCGGTTGAAGGCCATCGCGCAGGTGCGGGCGCAGACCATGGCGACCAGGGCCAGCAGGAACACGCGGGTGCCGGGCCAGCCGTTGGTCTCCCGGGCGGCCACCACCATCGCCGCGAGGGCGAAGGGCAGCGCGAACACGGTGTGGCTCAGCTTCACGAAGCTGCCCCACTTGATGAGCGTGGTGAACATGTTGAAACTCTGAACTTCGAACCCGGAACTCAGAACGTTGAACTGGCCCCTGGCTCCGGCCGACGTTTCGGGACGGAATGGGCCGTCCGGGATTGCCGGAGTCGGGTCTGTTCCGCCGTCTTGATACTTGCCTTGAAGATGCGAATCAGTTCCTCGACTTCTTTGAGCACGAACCCCAAGCGGACATTCTCACCGAGCCAATGTTTGCGGTCAACCAGCCGGGCCCAGCGCCGGCATTCCCGGAGTTCCTTGAGGCAGATCTTGAGCTTGTGGATGAAGTCATCCTGCGACTCAGGCTCCTGCGCTTCGCCGTGGTTGCCATAAGGTGAGGTGCCGGAGCGCAGTAGTTGGCCGCCCAAGTGGCCGGCCGCCTTGGTCGAAGGCAAGGACTCGGTGACGTCGATGATGGCGGACGCGAATTCCAGCAACCGCTCTTCCAGGTCGTAAGCCCGGGGTGGCTTGGCGGATCCACCGTGGACCGTGGGTTTCGAGGTTCTGAGTTCAGAGTTCAAGGTTCACCGTTCGCCTTGGCTTATTCTGGTTCGTCCTGCCACCGGACAACAAGGCTGTGCTTCACGCCCAGATGGTCCAGCACCCGGGCGACCACGGTGTCCACCACCGCCTCAACCGTCTGCGGCAGCGTGTAATAACTGGGGTTCGCCGGCAGGATCTGGGCGCCAGCCTGGATGAGCAGCTCGAAGTTTTTCACATGCACGAGGGATAGCGGCGTCTCGCGGGGGACCAGAATCAGCTTCCGGCGTTCCTTCAGCATCACGTCCGCGCAACGCAGCATGGCGTCCGACGACAGGCCGTGGGCAATCCGGCCGAGTGAGCCCATGCTGCACGGGATGACGACCATCGCATCGGGTGGGTTGGAGCCGCTGGCGAAGGGCAGGTTCATGGAACGATGCCCGTGCTGCTGCACGCCCTCGCGCAGGCGCAATCCGGCCGGCAATTCCGTCGCAAGCACCTGCGGGGCATATTGGCTCAGGATGACGTGGACCTCGTGTTCGGACGGGTCCAAATGGTCAAGCAGTCGCTGCGCATACAGCGAGCCGCTGGCGCCCGTGATGGCGACAAGCAAACGCATGGCTGCACTATGGACCGGAAGCCCGGGAAAGCGAGCCGAGGGCGGCCCATGACGCCGGCTTCCCAAAGCGCCCCGATTTCCTATCCTGCCTTCATGCCAAGCTTCGACATCGTGTCCAAGGTCAACTCCATGGAGTTGGAAAACGCCATCAGCCAAGCCCAGAAGGAATTGGTCACCCGGTTCGACTTCAAGGGCGCCAACGCCGAGATCGTGCTTGAGAAGAACGAGATCAAGCTTCGCGCCAATGACGCCTTCAAGATGCGGGCGCTCGTCGAGATCGTGATCGGCAAGCTGACCAAACGTGGCATCAGCCTGAAGAACGTGGACCAGGGTGAGGCCGAACTGTCGCCGCTCGGCCATGCCCGGCAGATCATCAAGATCAAGCAGGGCATCGAGGGCTCCGTCGCCAAGCAGATCAGCCAGTTCATCCGCGGAACCGGCCTCAAGGTGACTGCGGCGATCCAGGGCGACGAACTGCGCGTGAGCGGGAAGAACCGCGACGACCTCCAGGCCGCCATCGCGGCGGTGAAGGGCGAGGACTTCCCGGTCGCGGTGAGTTTCGTGAACTTCCGCGACTGAAGGTTGCCGGCCCAACGTGCCGCCGGCTTCCAGCCGACGGAACCCCCGAGGCACCCGTGACCTACGGCCGAAGTGTCCGTCGGCTCGGGTGGCCGCAGGCCGTTCATCTCGTCTGAGGCCGTGTGAATTCGCCATGGACTACCGGCTGGAAGCCGGCAGCACTTTCCCGGCGGAGCAAAATTCCCCGGCCCTTCCGCGTCATCCCGCTTCCCCTCGCGGCCAAGTTCTGGACACTTGCCGCCCGTGAAGCCGAATCCCCGTTACCTGGCCGCGCTGGCGCTCGCCTTGGCGAATACCCACGCTGCCGATTCCCTCGTGCCGACCACGATGTTGTCGGTGAATGACCCCAACCTCGAAGTCACGGTCTGGGCCTCGACTCCGATGCTGCGGAACCCGACGAACCTGGACTTCGACAAGGACGGCCGCATCTGGGTCGCCGAGGGCGTGAACTACCGGAGCCATGCGAAACGCCAGCCGGAAGGCGACCGCATCATGGTGCTGGAAGACACCGACCACGACGGCAAGGCGGACAAGTCGTGGGCCTTTGTGCAGGAGCCGTTCCTGCTCGCGCCGATGGGCGTCGCCGTGGTGGACAACAAGGTCATCGTCTCGATGGCGCCGGACATCGTCGTTTACACTGACGTGAACCGCGACCTGAAGTTCGATCCCGCCGTGGACAAACGCGAAGTGCTGCTCACCGGCTTCAACGCCCGCATCCACGACCACACCATTCACAGCGTCACGGTCGGCCCCGACGGCCAGTGGTATTGGAACTCCGGCAACTGCGGCGCGCAGTTCACCGACAAGTCAGGGAAGACCTTCCGCATCGGCAGCGCCTACGATCCCGGCCAGGCGAACCTCGGCTGGAAACCCACCGAGATTGCTGGCCAGCGCAGTGACGACGGCCATGTGTGGGTCGGCGGCTTCGCGGCGCGGATGAATCCTGACGGCTCGGGCGTCCACATCATCGGGCACAACTTCCGCAACAGCTACGAGCAGACCGTCACGTCCTTCGGCGACGTGTTCCAGAACGACAACGACGATCCCCCGGCCTGCCGGACCGCGTTCCTGCTGGAATACGGCAACGCGGGTTTCTGCTCCTTTGACGGCAAACGCTCCTGGGGTGCCGACCGGCGGCCCGGCCAGAGCATTCCCACCGCGGAATGGCGGCAGGAAGATCCCGGCACCATGCCTGCCGGCGACGTGTATGGCGGCGGCTCGCCCACCGGCATCGCGTTCTACGAGGACGGCGCGCTCGGCAAGAACTACCGCGGCCTGCTGCTGAGCTGCGAACCCGGCCGCAACGTGGTGTTCGGTTATTTTCCGAAGCCGGACGGCGCGGGTTTCAAGCTGGAGCGCTTCGACTTCATCACCAGCAACAAGGAAGGCGAGTTCGCCGGCACCGACTTCAAGGGCGGCGGCAACGACCGACGCGACCTGAAGACGATGTTCCGCCCGAGCGATGTGGGCGTGGGCGCGGACGGCGCGATCTACGTGGCGGACTGGTTCGACGCCCGCGTCGGCGGTCACGCGGACTGGGACGACACGACCTCGGGCACGATCTACCGCATCGCGCCGAAGGGCTTCAAACCGAAGGTGGCGAAGGTGGACTTCAACACGCTGGAAGGCGCGCTGGCCGGCCTGAAAAGCCCGGCGGTGAACGTGCGCGGCGCCGCACACCTCTCAGAAGTTTGGAACAGTTCGAAAGGCGGCCGTTCTGCGGCAGTAAAGCGGCTGTCCCGTCTGCTTGATGATGAAAACCCCTACGTCCGAGCGAGGGCGATCTGGATGCTGGGGCAGCAAGGAGCCGAAGGTCTGAGCAAGATCGGCAAGGTCAGCAACGATCGAGATGCTCAGCTACGCATCGCAGCATTCCGGGCAAAGTTTCGGGATGCTTCCCAGAAGAACTACCGTCAGGAAATGACCGCGCCGGGGCATAAGGTGTCGTCAATGGACCAAGCTCTTGCTTTGGTTCAATCCGCCGCCAAGGACAACTCTCCAGCGGTTCGTCGTGAATCTGCACTGGCCGTCCGCGGGCTACCCTTGGAGCAGTCCATGGACGTGTTGGTGTCTTTGGCCCGCGGCTTCGACGGCCAGGACCGCACCTACCTGGAAGCCTGGGGCACCGGCGCGACCGGCAAGGAATCGCAAGTTTACGACGCCACCAAAGCCGCGCTCGGCCATGCCGACCCGCTGAAGTGGTCCGATAAGTTCGCTTGGCTCGCCTGGCGTCTGCACCCGGCGCAGAGCGTCGCCGACTTCAAGGTCCGAGCCTTGTCCGCCTCGCTCGACGACGCGAACCGCAAACGCGCGTTGACGGCCATCGGCTACAACGCCACGCAGGAAGCCGCGGATGCCATGCTCGAAGTCGCCGCCAAGACCGACAAGGCGGTGAAGGCCGAGGCGCTGTGGTGGCTGCTCAACCGCAAGGATTCCTCCTGGAAAGACTTCGGCGTGAACGCCGCCCTCAAGGCCCGCGGCATTTACGATCCCGACGCCGTCGAACTGACCGGGGCCACCATTCCGGCCGCCGAGGCGCCGAAGTTCACCGCGGCCGACGTGCTGGCGCTCAAGGGCGACGTGACGCGCGGCGGCGAGAAGTTTGCCTCGGTTTGCTCCAGTTGCCACCGCGCCGGTGACGTCGGCACGGAATACGCCCCCAGCCTCACCGGCTGGACGAAACGCCAGACCACCGAGGTGTTCCTGAACTCGGTCATCAACCCCAGCGCCGACATCGCGCAGGGCTTCAACGGCACGCAGCTCAAGCTCAAGAGCGGCGACGAAATTCACGGCCTGGTGCTGTCGGAAGGCGATCCGCTCATCGTGCAGTCAGCCGGTGGCCTGACCCAGACCGTGCCGCGCAACCGCATTGCCGAACGCAAGGGCCTGGGCCGTTCGCTCATGCTAAGCGCCGACCAGCTCGGCCTCACACCGCAGGATCTCGCGGACCTGAACGCCTGGCTGAAGACGAAGTAGTCCGACGCGCCATTTTCGCGAGGGGCGGCTTAACGGCCGCCCCTTTTTCGTTTCGCCGGCTGTTTGGGCCCCGTGGTCAAACCGCGCTGGAATTCGCCGGGCTTGGCCCTAGCCTCCGCGCATGTTCAATGGTGCCGATATCACCCCGGCTGGCGTGGACCAGTTCCCCCTGCGCCGTCCCGCGCTCCAGCCCGCGCAGATCGATGCGCTCACGCGCGACATCCTTGCGCTGAAGCGGAAGCTCAACGCGGTCATCCTCGCGCACAATTACCAGATCGCGGAGATCCAGGACGTGGCGGACGTGGTCGGAGACTCGCTCGGGTTGTCGCAGTATGCGGCCCGGACCGACGCGGACGTGATCGTCTTCTGCGGCGTCCACTTCATGGCCGAGACAGCGAAGATCCTGAACCCGAACAAGATCGTCGTGTTGCCGGACCGGGACGCCGGCTGCTCGCTCGAGGAAAGCTGCCCGGCCGACAAGCTGGCCGCCTTGCAGGCCACCAACCCGAACTTCTACACCGTTACCTACATCAACTGCAGCGCGGCCGTGAAGGCGCTGAGCGACGTCATCTGCACCAGCGGCAATGCGGTGAAGATCGTCAATCATGCCCCGAAGGACCGCGACCTGCTGTTTGTGCCGGACGAAAACCTGGGAAGCTGGGTGATTGAGCAGACGGGCCGGCCGATGACGCTGTGGAAGGGCAACTGTTACGTCCACGTGGAGTGGACCCACGCCGCAATCACGCGCATCCGGCAGACGCATCCCGATGCGCCGGTGGTGGCGCATCCGGAGTGTCCGAAGGCGGTCCGCATGCTCGCCGACGAAGTCTGCTCGACTGAGAAGATGGTGACGTGGTGCAAGGCGACTTCGGCGAAGAGCATCATCATCGCGACCGAGGCGGGCATGCTGCACCGGCTGAAGCGCGAGTGCCCGGACAAGATTTTCATCCCCGCGCCGACCGAGCGTTGCGCGTGCAACGAATGCCGCTTCATGAAGCTCAACACGCTGGAGAAGCTGCACGACTGCATGTTGAACTTGGCTCCGCGTGTGGAGTTGCCGCGGGACATCATTGAGCGGGCCCGGCGGCCGATCGAGCGGATGCTGGAAATCTCGGCGCTGGCGAAGTGACGGGCGGTGGGGTCAGCGCGCCTCGCAGCCCACGACGGCTTCCCAGCGAGCGCCGGCCAGGCGGTCGCGGAGTCCTTCCACAATGTCGCCGATGAGGCTCGGCCCCTCGTAGACCAGCCCGGAATAGACCTGCACCAAAGAGGCGCCAGCGAGGACCTTCTCCCAGGCATCCGCGGCGCTCGCGATGCCGCCGACGCCGATGACGGGCAGGCGTCCCTGCGTGCTCCGGAAGAGGTGGCGGATCACCTCCGTGCTCCGGCCCTTGAGCGGTTGGCCGCTGAGCCCGCCGGTTTCGCGGTAGAGCAGCGTCGCCACCGCGTCGCCCGTGGGCGGCCGCGCAATGGTCGTGTTGGTCGCGACGATCCCCGCCAAGTGCCGGCCTTGGCTGACTTCAACGATCTCATCCAGGGCCTCGAAACTGAGGTCCGGCGCCACCTTGACCAGCAGAGGCTTCGGCCGGCCGCCGTGGGCAACAGCGAGTGCCGTGTTGTTCGCCTGCAAGGCGGCGAGGATTTCGTCGAGGGCCGATTTGTCCTGCAACTGACGCAGATTCGGTGTGTTGGGTGAACTGACGTTCACCACGAAGAAATCCGCGAGCGGCCAGAGCGCACGGAACGAATTGGCGTAGTCGGCCACCGCCTCGGTCAGCGGCGTGATCTTGGATTTGCCGAGGTTGATGCCGACCGGATGGGCGGGCCAAAGCCCGCGGGCGCGCCAGTCGGTCAGCCGTTGAGCCAGCGCGGGTGCGCCGCCGTTGTTGAAACCCATGCGGTTGATGAGCCCCTCCTCCGCGATGACCCGGAACATCCGGGGCTGCGGATTGCCGGGCTGGGCGTGCCAGGTGACACCGCCCAGTTCGCTGAAACCGAACCCGAGCGCCCGCCACGTCGGCACCGCGACGCCCTGCTTGTCCATGCCGGCACCGAGGCCGACCGGATTCGGGAAGCGGAGCCCCATGACGTCCACCGGCAGGTCCGCGACGTCGAACAAGGACTGGGTGAGCTGGGTCAGCGGCGGGCAGCGCCCCACGGTGGCGAGGGCGCGCAAGGTATTGTCGTGCGCCGGCTCGGAATCCTGGAGGAACAGCAGCGGTCGCAGCACTTGACGGTAAAACCAGCTCATCGGCGGCGGCACGCTGGCAAACTGCGGGACGCAGCGCAACGCGGGGAAGTGGCCGTGGAAGGCGGCCCGGGGTTCCGTCACGCCGAGGCGCGCAACGGGAGCACCTTCCGGCCGAAATCGCCGCGGAGGATGTCGATGGCCCGGATCACGGTGCGGGAGTCCATTTCGTGGACTTCCAGGCCTTGGCCGATGTCGCTGAGCAGCGTGATCGTCAATTCGCCGCCGAGGTGCTCGCGGAATTCCTCCAGGCCCGCCACCACGAGCAATTGGCCGTGCTCGTCCGTGTGCAGCAACTCGCTGGCGAACAGCTCGAAACCGAGCCGTTCCAGCAGATTGAGCACCCGGGCGGCGGCGTCAGGCGCGAGCAGTCCGCGCAGCCGGGCGTAGGTAACATCGAGCGCGATCCCGATGGCGACCGCCTCGCCGTGGCGCAGGCGGTATTCGGAAAGTTGCTCCAGCTTGTGCGCGGCCCAGTGGCCGAAATCGAGCGGGCGGGCGCTGCCCATTTCGAACGGATCGCCGCCGGTGGCGATGTGGTTGAGATGCAGTTCGGCGCTCCGGAATATGAGCCGCCGGGTCGGCTCCGGCTCGAACGCCGCGAGGGCGGTCGCGTGGTGCTCGATCCAGTCGAAAAAAGCCGCGTCGCGGATGCAGGCAACCTTTACCGCCTCGACAAAGCCCGCGCGTTTGTCCCGGAGACTCAGCGTGGCTAGCAGGCTGAAGTCGTTGATGACGGCGAAGGGCGGGGCAAACGTGCCGACGAAGTTCTTTTTCCCGAAGGCGTTGATACCGTTCTTAACGCCGACCCCGGAATCGTCCTGGGCCAGCGTGGTCGTGGGAATCCGGATTAGCCGCACCCCGCGGTGGGCGGTCGCGGCGGCGAGTCCCACCATGTCGAGCAGCGCCCCACCGCCGACCACGATGACGTTGTTGTGGCGGTCCACGTGATAGCGGTCTATCAGCGCGTGGATTTCGGAGACGCGAAAATAGGCGTTCTTGACCGCTTCGCCGCCGATCATCGTCACGGGCGGGCAAACCAGCTCCAACGACGCGGAATGGGCCGTGAAATAGCCGGCGATCTGATCGATCAGGCCGCAATCGGCCTGGGCCAAAGCCTCATCCACCACCACCAAGACCTTGGCCCGGCGAGCTAGCGGACCGCCGGCGCCGGCGACCAGCACGTCCAACAAAACTGGGTTTTCTTCTCGGAAGACGCCTTCCGTGAAATGAACCTGATGCCGCCAATGCACGGTGACGGTTCGTTCGATGATGTGCATGCGTATTATTCGGACGGTGGCATTCCGACGCAGTCCGGCGAGAAATATTTGGCCGGAGATGACCGTCTCGCCGACCACTGCCGCGGCGGGGAACGGAGCGGCGGCGGGGAACGGAGCGGCGGCGGTTACCGCGGCACCGCTCAGCGCAACGCGGAGAACTTGCGGATGATGGCCATCATCGCGTCGCCGTCGGGCGCGGTTTCGAGCTCCTTCAGGAACTCGTCCTTGCGGAGGACCTTGGCGATGCCGGCCAAGGTGTGCAGATGTTTCTGGAACTGGCCCTGGGGCACGAGGAACAGGGTCACGAGGTGCACCGGCTGGTTGTCGAGCGCGTCGAAATTCACGCCCGCCTTGGAGCGGCCGAACGCGGCGACAACTTCGGTGATCAGGTCCGTGGAGGCGTGCGGGATGCCGATGCCGAAACCGATGCCGGTGCTCATCGAAGTCTCCCGCTTCTTGACCACGGCGGTCACCGACTCGCGGTTCTCCGGCGAGATCTTCCCGCTGGCCACGAGCACGCCGATGAGTTCGTCGATGGCTTCCCAACGGTTGGTGGCCTTCAACTCAGGCACAATCTGCGGGGTGGATAGGATGTCGCCGAGATTCATGCTGCGCGAATGTGGGTGGATTTCGCCGGAAGCCGTCCGCGGGTTCAAGCCGGGACTTTGGATTGCGACGTTATCTTTCCTGCAGACGTCGTTCGGACGAAGGCGCTTATCGCTTGAGTCACTGGGGCAACCAAGGTGGCAGATACCAACAGGCTTGCCCGGCCGCAGCGTTTGCCAATGCTTTGCCCATGATCTCCTCCCGCCGACGATTCCTGGGCACTTGGCCGGCACTAGCGCTTTCCGGGTCGGCATTTTCCGCTACTCAACCCACCGCGCTCGCGTCCGAAGCGCCGCCTTCAACCGGCCGTTCGCTGCTGAAGTTGGGTCTGGTCACCTACAACTTGGCCAAGGATTGGGATGTCCCGACCATCATCCGGCAGTGCGCGGCGGCCAAATTTGAAGGCGTGGAACTGCGGACGACGCACAAGCATGGCGTCGAAGTGACGCTGACGAAGGAGCAGCGGGCTGAAGTGAAGCGCCGATTTGCGGACTCCCCGGTCGAGTTGATGGGGCTGGGCAGCGCCTTTGACTACCACACGCCCGATGCGGCCCGTCTTCGCGCTGACGTGGCGGCGACCAAAGAATACCTCGTGCTGGCCCATGATGTCGGCGCGTCGGGCGTGAAGGTCCGCCCGAATGGCCTGCCCAAGGAAGTTCCCGTGGAAAAGACATTGGAACAGATCGGCCGGTCGCTGCTCGAACTAGGGGAATTTGCCCAAGGTTTGGGGCAAACGCTGCGCCTCGAAGTCCACGGTGGCGGCACCTCGCAGTTGCCCCATATCCGCACAATCATGGATCACGCCCGGCATCCGCAGGTCGGGGTGTGCTGGAACTCGAATCAAACCGACCTCGATGGGACCGGCTTCGACGAGAATTTCGACCTTGTGAAGGATCGCATCGTGTCCGTTCACCTGCGGGACCTGTTCCTCGTCGAATACCCTTGGCGGCGGTTGTTCACTCGCTTGGTCGAGAGTGGCTTCCGGGGCTACACGATGGCGGAGATCCCGGAGAGCGCCGATGCCGCCCGGGTGATGCACTATTTCCGCGGCCTGTGGCTGGCGTATCAAGGACTCCAGTGACGTTTTGGGTCCGGAAATCGCGGCCGCTGAGGCGTTTCACGTCGATCCACCCCCGAGCTGCGGGTGCGGATTCCGGCTAAAAGAAGTGGCCCGCGTGCCGATGACCCCAACGACGGCAACTTCATCGGCCCGTTTCGCCCCACCGGTTGATTCCCGGCGCGGCGGGACCGGGCCACTCAACTGAATGACGAATCGTTGGAACCAGCGGGAGAAACATATCGGCATGGGTGCCAGCGGAATTCCGCCGGCCCGCCCGTGCGCCAAACGGCGAAACACCGATAGCGCGCCCAAGCGCGAGGATTCGGGAGTGGTGGATCCTTGGCTGGCGATGGACGTGGACCTGTTCGTCCGGCGGGTGAGTCCGGGCTTTTCTCAGATTGCCGGCGTGCCGGCCCCCGAATTCGTCGGCCAACCTATCTTTAGCGTCCTCAGCCGCCTGGGCGTTGAGCCCAGGGCATTGGACCGGGTCTTTGAGCTCGCGGTGAAGGGCTGCCCCTGTTTCGTCGAGTTGCCGCCGGGATCCATCGGACGGGCCTCGGACCACTTCGCGGTCGAGATCCGGCCGATTCCGGAAAAACTCGGCTGGGTCATCCGCTACGTGGCGGTGGCTTGGACCGTGGAAGGTTTGCAGGCCGCCCAGGATGGTCCGGCTTGGATCAGTGCTGGCGCACCGGTCCTGGACCTGTTTGCGGAAGCATCGCACCTTGAATTCCCGACCTCGGACCGGTTCCATCGTGGCCGTCGTCGGTCGCGGTTGGGAAGCGACCGCGACGAACCCAACGGTTAACGCACCACCAATCCGCATGGCCGCTGCCCCCAACAAGCTCTCCCCGCTCCGCATCCTGATCGCCGAAGACAACGAGGTGAACCGGCGGCTAGCGTTGTTGCTGCTCAACCGGTTGGGCTACACCGCGGACGTGGTCGTCAATGGCCGGGAAGCGGTGGAAGCCGTCCGGGACCGGCCCTACGACGTCGTGCTCATGGACTGCCACATGCCCGAATTGGATGGCTATGCGGCGACCGGCGAGATTCGCACCTTGACGGCGACGGCGGCTGACCGGCCCCGGCCCCGGATCATCGCCGTGACGGCCGCGGCCATGAGCGGCGACCGCGAAAAATGCCTGGCGGCTGGCATGGACGATTATGTTACCAAGCCGGTTAAGGCCGACGCGCTGCGGGCCGCGCTGGAACTGGCCACAGTGCCCGAGCCCGCCGAAGCACCCGCCGCCGGTGCGCCGGAATTCGAGGGCGAAAGCGAAAGCGAACTGCGGCAGACAACCGACAGTCTGGCCGCGGAACTCGGCGGTGATTCCGTCAAGGAGCTGGTGGAGGCGTATCTCGCGGATACGCCGGAACGACTCAAGGAGATGGAGCAACTCGCCGGCGGGGAGGACCAGGTCACGTTGCGGCGTCTCGCCCATTCGTTGAAGGGCACGTCCACCCTCTTCGGACTTTCCCGCTCCGGTTCGGTGGCTGCGACCCTGGAAAAGGTGGCCGCCGCGGAGGAGAAATCAGAACAGGCCGCGCTGGTCCGGGAATTGGCCGCGTTGTTTTCCGCTTCACTGCCCCTGTTGGAGCGACGGATTCGTGAGCTGGTTCCCGGTTGACCCGAGGCGCCCAGGGCCCAGATACGTCAGGCAAGCCGTCTGACCAAGTCGGCCAACTGGCCGCTGAGGACATTGTAGTCGCAAAGCTGGCGGGCGACGCCCGGCAGGGAGCGCCGGATTTCGAGCAACTCACGACTTTGGCACAGCAGGCGGACCCGATCGGCGACCCGCTGCGGATAGCCGCGATCTACTTCGCCATGGAAATCGAGGAGCATCAGCTCGGGCAAGACGAGGGCGGCTTCCCCAACCCGGCTGGCGAGGATGAAACATTCCGCCGCCATATATTCCGGCAACTTCCCGGTGGTCCGCACCCGGCCAGGCAGGTTGTTCGTCTGGGTGGACATCGCTGCATCCATCACGCGCAAGTGAACTGGCACCTCGTCGTAAGGGATTCGCCCAGTGAAGACCACGCGGTCGAGCACGCCCAACGCGGCGGCGCGTTGCCGGAGCCAATCCAGTCCGTTGCCGTCCCCGATGATCAGGCCTTTGACCGGTTGGTCCCGGAGTTGGGCGAGCGCTTCGAGCAGGTCCCAGCCGTAACAGATTTGGAGACGCGGGCTCCAGACGGTCGAACCCATCACTCCAAGCACGAACTGGTCGTCGAGACCCAATCGTCGGCGGAGGTTTGCAACCGCAGCGGGCGTGGCCCCGGCCTGCTCGGCAAAACCGTCGCGGATGACCTCCACCCGACGAAGCCCGCGTCCGAGCAGCAATTCCCGGTGCCGGGTGCCCCGGACCACGATCGCTGAAGCCTTGCGCTGCGCTGCCTGTTCGAAGAACCACAGCCAAGGCAGTTTCAAGCCGGCACCAACGCCGGATTGTTTTGCCATCTCGAAGACTGCGTCGCCCGTGTCGAGCAGGTAGCGTTGACCCCGGGTAACCGACCACCACGGCGCCATCACGGCGCCCGGCAGGGCGGTGTTGAGGACGTAGAGGAGGTCGGCGGGATGGTTGGAAAGCTCCCGGTGCCAAGCAGCGGCTGTTTCTGCGCGTGAACCGCTGCGGAAACAAAAGCGGGTTCGCTGCGGGTCCAGTCTCCGGGTCAGGCCGCGAGCCCGGACCGCCTCGATGCTGTTGGGGCCGCCGTGAACGAGGAAGGTTATGCGAGGATCCGGTTTCATGCGGCGTTGCGGTCGTGTTTTTCGCGCAGGACCTGCTCGTAAACCCGGCCGGTGGCTTCCGCGCATTCGGCCCAAGTGTGCCGTTCAATCGTCTGCCGCCCGGCCCGGCCGATTTGCTTGGCCCAGTCGCGGTCGGCCTGGAGCCGGCGCAAGGACTGGGAAATGGTTTCGGCCGAGTTTGGCTCACACAGAAGGCCGTTGCGGCCATCCTCGATCAGTTCGGCCGCGCCGACTCGATTGCCAACAACCACCGGAACACCGCTTGCCATCGCCTCGCTGACCACCATCGCAAAGGTGTCGTAGCGGCTGGGATAAACCAGGACGTCGGCCACGCGATGCAACCGTTCGGGGCGCGGGTCCGGACCGTGGAAATGGATTCGGCCGGCCACGCCCAGTTGTTCCGCAGCGGCCCGGTATGCATCCAGTCGAGACCGCGAAACGACCAGGAGGCGGGCAGAAGGGAATTGCTTGAGCTGAGCGATGGCCTCACTCAGTCCTTTCCCGGCCTCGCCCATGAACAGCCAGAGCCAGCTGTCCTCGGCAATCGCCAGTTCCGACCGCAACGTTGCCCGTTCCCCAGAGGCCGGCGGACGGAATCGTTCCACATCGGTGCCGTGGTAAATCACGTCGAGTGGGCGTTGCCAACGGTAGTGCTGGCGGATTTCGTCGGCGACGACCCGCGAAATCCCAATGACCCGCCGGGCCTGTCGTTGCCGGTAGAAGGCCATCTCCAACGGCGCCACCAACTGGGTGAAGAGTCGGGCTTTTAGGCGGCTGCCATCCATGTGCCGGAGGCGGGCCGCGTTGCAGACATGTGCCGTGATCAGGTCGGCGCGCCAGCAGGTGAGCCCTTGCGCGTGGACCAAGTCAGGCTGGCTATCGCGGAGCGGCCCACTGCAGCGGGCGAGAAACGAACTGATGGTTGTCGCCACGTTGAGACGCCAGGCGGGAACCGGGAACCACCGCAGATCTAACCGGTCCTCCGAGCGGAAACTGGCGGCGACCACTGAGAAATCGAAACTTTCGGACAGTCGGTTGACGAGTTCCAAGCAATACCGACCTTGGCCGTAGCCATTGGAAAAATCATGAACTGCGAGCGAAATGCGGGGCCTGCGGGGACGCATGAGCGGACTACGATTCCTTTGGCGGACGGCTGAAAAGCCGGCGATGCCCAGTGCGACGGGCACTGGCCTGAATAGGTTCGGCGGCGGATGTAGGATCGGCCGATTTGGCGCTGGCGTAGAGAAACCGTCGCCGACCAGGCATGGACTGCGGTTCCGCGTTCCCGGCCGGCGTGTTTTTGGCGACGGACGGTCGTCCCCGCTTAGCGAGCAAGTCTTGGCGAAGATCCTGGCGCTGCTCCGCCAAGCGGAGCGTCGCTCCGAAGAAGAACCAGACTAGGAGTCCCATCGGAATGCCGACAAACGGAGAACCCGTCGGAAAGGTGATGAGGGCGAGCACAAACATCGCCGAACAAGCCAACGCAAGGCAGTTATTGGGTGTGCCGCCGGTTTGTCGAGAGACCCGAAGGGCCTGCAAACCTGCGGCGGCGAGAAGCCAACCGTAGGAGAGCAGTCCTGGCAGTCCGAGTTCAATGAGCAGGCGCCCGAGGTCGCCGTCCGCCTGCACGAAATCCGAATAGCCTGATCTTCCCACCAAGAAGGCGGGCAGGTGCCCGGTTTTCCCCAATCCGCCACCCAATGGATTTTGGGTCGCATACTCCACACCGATGGAAGTAGGTATCCAGAAACGGGACCAAATACCGCTGCTTTCCTGCAAGGTTCTGATTCGGTCTAAGGCGCCGCCACCGGTTTGGGAGGATCCCAACGCAATGCCGATTACCATTACCGCGAGCGCCACAGCGAGCAGCATGAAACTACGCCGGAACATCAGCAGAAACAGAAACCCGACGCCCGCTGAGATCAACGCTGACCGCGCGCCGCTCAACGAAATTGCGTAGGTCATGGGAACGGCCGAGATCAGGAACAACGACCGATCTCGTTTAGACATATTAGCATCGGTAAACATGGCGAGCGCGATGATGGCCACAGAGGACATGGCTCCACCGAACGCGCCGGAGGAAATGAAAGTCGAGAACCGCCTGAGCTGGAGATTGCCCGCCTCGTCGACGTATCTCTGCGTTTCATACTGAATTCTCAACTCAGGGATCGCTTGGATAATTCGAGCCACGTCCTCGGGAGTCTGTCGGATGCCGTAAATGGCCGTGATGACACCGAGGAGCACAATCCAGAGGAAGTAGGCCCGCAACTGGTCGCCACTGCGGATTAAATGGTAACCGACCACAAACATGAGCGTCGCGAAGCACCATCCGCGAACCGCGACCGCCGCCAACAACATGGGTGGGGAGCCGGGAATCGCCAAGCCGAGGAAGAGGTAGCCAACACAAAGCGTGTAAAATCCGGTCAACGCGGAACCCACTGCGCCGGCTGGCAGGAGGCGATCCCTAGCATCCTTTCGGATGACAATGCCCAGCAAGGCAATGATCAGGAAAATGTCGACGGCAAAGGTGGTAATGGGGCTGCGGACGGCGATCTTTAGCCAGCCATGGAAGAAACCAATCGCAATCCCAACCAGCATCGCCGCGTGAATCCACCAGTTTGCCTTCAGCAATCGAAGCCGGTCGAGCCACTTGGCAGATGGGGCCAATTCCTCCACGGCAAATCGGGATCCGCCCAGCAACAGCGCCCTCGGTTTCATGAACGTAGTATCGGCATCACATACACGTAGGGGAGTAACCGAGTCGCCCCACGGAAAGTGCGGGAGGGAACGGTTGAAATGAGGCGGTGCATAGGCATGTGACCGGCTTTGGGCCGGCGTCGAGACTTTAGCAGCGGAACGCCCCTAGGCTACCACAACCTGCTGGCCGAAAACCTTCCTGCTAGCTGGCAAAACTTGGCGGCCGGATGCAGCCTTCCAGCCAATAGCCATGGCTAAACAGCGTTCGCATCTGCCGGAACTGGCTGCTTTCAATGCGGTGGCGGTGACTTTGGTTGTGCTGGGGCATTCCTTGCCCGGCCCGGCCCAAGACCGGGGAGGGCAGGCATTGGTTTGGATGATTCACCTGATCTACCGGTTTCACATGCCCTTGTTCTGGTGGTCGGCAGGCTTTCTTTTCTGGCATACGAATCCGCCGGAGCGACATCTACCTTGGCCCCGATTTCTGTCGTCCAAAGCGGCGCGGTTGCTCATTCCATATGTGGTGATCAGTTCGGTCGCGTTCCCCCTGAAGGCGTTGATGGCGGGCTATGCCATCCGGCCGGTCAGCCTTACCTTTGGAAGTTATTTGGAGTCGCTGGTCTTTCCGTGGCTAAACCCGATCATCTTCTTCTGGTTCTTGCCTACGCTGTTTCTGGTGTTCGCGGTCGCACCTGTCCTGCGTTGGATTTTGCTGCGGCGGGGGCAGCTACTGGTATGGCTGGTGTCGGCGGGAATGCTGGGGTTGAACCTGACCCAGGAGACGGCCTTTACGGATCCGCTGAACTACCGAGGCTTCCTTCGAGATATGTGGGTGTTCTGGTTGGGAATGCTCGCCTGCCGATTCCGTCCCCATTTGGGCTGGCTGGAGTCACCGATGGTCACTGTTCCGTCGACCGTGACATTGGTTGGATTTGCCGTCGCAAGAGTCCCTACGTCCGGACTGGGACTGAACTGGGCGGGAACCCTAGGTGCCTTGGCAGGGATACTTCTTTGCTGGGCCATCGCCCGGCGTGTTGCCGTCCTCGACTGGCCAATCGTGGGGGCAATGCATCGGTGGTCGTTCACGATTTATCTGCTGTCGTGGTTTCCACAGATTTTTTTCAAATTGGTTGTTGGCCAGCGACTGGGCCTATGGTGGCTCGGGTCAGGCTTGATGTTTGCCGGCGGCCTGATGGTTCCCATAGGCGTAGGATTGCTGGTCCGACGTTGGGTTCCACACTGCCTCCCTGTCATCGGGGCCGATCCGCGCCGGCTGCCGAAGACAGTTCATCCGACGAGCACAGACCGATAAACGTCCACGGTCCGGCGGACGTGCTCCTCAACGCCGAACCGGCGGAGGCATTCCCCCTTGGCCCGGCCGCCTCGACGGCGGGTTTCGGCCGGATCGTCTAAGGCCATACCAAGGAAACGGTTCAAAGCTCCCTGGTCGCCGATAGGTGCAAGCCAGCCGGTTTCGCCGTCGATTATGATCGCCGCGGGGCCGACCGCCGCGAAGGCGATCGTCGGAACCCCGAGCGCCTGCGCTTCCGCCACGGAGAGACCGAAGTCCTCCTCGTGGGCGGGGTGAACCGTCACGTAACTTGCCGCCAGCAAACCGGCGACGTCCGCGTCCGCGATGAAGCCGGTGAAGGTGACCCGATTAGCGATGCCCAGTTGCTTTGCCAAGGCCTTCAGCTCCCGTTCGTAATCAGATTCCTGTCCGAAAAGGGACCCGCCAATGATGATCCCGTGAAGGTCATGGGTGGCCGTTGCGGCGATGGCATGGAGGAATTCAATCTGCCCTTTGTAGCGTTGCAGGCGGGCGCCCATCGATACCCACCGAGCCGTCGCGGGAAGATTATATTTTCCCGCCAGTTCCGCACGCTGGGTGCCTTTTTCCAGCACGGCGATATTGACCCCAGGCCAGACGACGTCGACAGGCGCCTTGACTCGCGGCCGATAGAAATCCGCTGTGCGCGGGCAATTGGCCAGAACGTGGCGGGTCGGGATCGCCAAGATGGCCCTAGTCGACCAACCGGGCTGCTCAAAAGTATGCCCGGTCCACACCTCAGGCACGCCCGCCCACAGGGCGGCCAACCCACCGTAAACATGCGCCCGGAACCCGTTGCTGTGCAGCAGTCGGAACCCGTGCTGGTGGGTCAACGTTCGAATTTGCGCGATTGCTTCCACAATCCTGTGGACCTCCCGCATGCGATGTTGGCGCAGCACGTGGACCCTGACGTCAATCTCGCGGAGTTGGGCTTCCAGAGGGCCCGGCCGCAATTGAATTACGTGCGGTTCGAACTCGCTGCGATCCAAGGCGCGAAGGCACTCAATCATCAGGGTTTCGGCTCCGCCTTTTTCCCCGACGCAGGAGATCCACGCGAACGGTAGCGGGCGGTTCACGGCGGGGGAGCAGCTTGCAGTTGTCCCTCCAACATGCGGGTCAGTTCGCGGAATTTGACCACGTTTTCCGGCTGCAGAGCCATCAACAGGCGATGGGCTTCGAGGCAGCATTCGGCCACCTCCTGTCGCGAGCGGCCGCCGGTCGGCACTTCCCTTTGCGCTGCTGAGGGATTGGGCGTTGCGCCATGTTCGAGAATTTCAACCAGCGGCAGGACACCCAAACTATCCAAAAGGTCTCGGATCCTTTCGTTCGGTTGAACCAATATGAACCTGGGACAATTGTCCGAGGTGCGGGCGCCCAGACGGGTCGCCAAGCCGGCCAGCACCCCGGAAAAGGTGCTGTCCATTAGCAGGCAGCCTGAAAGATCTAGGCAAAACTGGGAAATTCCTTCGCCGTGCAACCGCTCCACTAAGGCCTTGAAATCGCGGGCGCCTTCAACCGCTGCCCGGCCGGTCACCCTGATGAAGGCGGTCGGCGGTTCGACGAGGTAGGTCAGCTTGCAGCCGGGAAGAGGCATCGCGTTTTGAAGATGCTGGCGAGGTCCTACGGGTCAAGGACGGGTCACGGGGTTACTGGCAGGCGCTCTTCCGTCGCTTCGCGCTGCATCAGGACTCCTTGTTCTTTGTAGGCGCGGAGCACGAAATGTGTGGCGGTCGAGAGCACCCCTTGGATGGTGCTCAGCTTTTCGGAGACAAACGAGGCAACTTCCCGCAGGTTGCTGCCCTCGACTTCGACCAACAGGTCATAACCGCCCGACATGAGGTGGCAGGAGCGGACTTCGGCATACTTGGCGATCCGTTCCGCCAATTTGTCGAAACCGCCGCCCCGTTCCGGGGTAATGCGCACCTCGATGACGGCGCGAACCAAGTCACGGCCGAGCTTTTCCTCATTGAGGACCGCCCGGTAGCCCAAGACAACTTGGCTGGCGGTCAGTTCCCGCAATTGAAGCCGGACTTGAGATTCCGTGAGGTTCAGCATTGCCGCCATCTCTGACGGCGCGAGCGATGCATTCGAGGCCAGGAGCTTCAGCAGCGGTTCCATGTGACCCGCGAATTGAACGCTGGGGAGGCGCCGGCCGGAAGGGAAATCATGTGAAAACCGCCGGGCAAAGGCGTTCCCGACGCATGCTATTCAGGTAACCGGCAGAGTAGGTTCCTCGTTCTTGGCGGCCGAAACCGAGGGGTGCGGCACCAGCGGCATCGGTTCGTCGTGATCGAGGAACTCCCTGCAAATACCGAAAAACACCTCGCGGCAGGTCGCCCGGCGAATACGGAAAAGAAACTCCGAGGCTTGCTCAGCCGTTGCCCCGACACCCTGACCGATGAAATTCAGGTATCGCTTCATCGTTTCAACCTGCAGGCGTTCCTTGGAATCGGGTGGCTCCGTGGCAATCCAAAGTTCCTCAATGTAAGCCAACACGTCTCGGCCGCTGGGAAGGTCGGGTGATCTTCCAGCGGAGTGATCGCGGATCTGCCGGAACAGCCACGGGTTGCGGATGCAGCCCCGCCCGATCATTAAGCCGGCGGCACCGGTCCACTTCAGCACATCTTCCGCCCGTTGCGGTGAGAAGACATTGCCGTTCGCGAGCACCGGACAAGGCATGGCCTCAACCGCCCGGCGGATGTAGTCGTAGTGAACCTCGGTTCGATACATCTCGGCCACGGTCCGGCCATGAACAGTGAGCAGGTCCAGCGAATGGCGCGCGAAGATGGGCAGGAACTCGTCAAACACGGCCGGGTCGTCGAAGCCGATGCGGGTCTTGACCGAAAACTTCACCCCCGGCTTGGTGACGGCCTCACGAAGGGCGCCCAAGATGGCGTCGACCCGTTGCGGTTCTCGCAGGAGGCCACCTCCCGCGCACTTCCGATACACGACCGGAGCCGGACAACCGAGGTTCAGATCGATGCCGGCGACCTCATACTGCTGCAATTCCTTGGCCGCCCGGACAACCGCGGGGATGTCATTGCCGATCAGTTGGGCCATCGCGGGCTTCCCGGTGTCGTTTTCAACCAGGCTGCGGAGGATCCATTTTTCGGGCCGCCAAGTGGCATGGACCCGGAAGTATTCCGTCCAGTAAAGGTCCGGTCCGCCGCGACGCGCGAGCACCCGCCAAAAAGGCAAGTCGGTCACATCCTGCATCGGGGCAAGGGCGAGCAACGGTGTCGCTTGGACAGTTTTCAATTTGGCGGAGAGTTGAGGCCAACCAGCATCCATGCAATGGTTGTGGGAAAATAGGTCGTCTTGAGGCTTGATGGGCCGAACATGCGCGAAGCAAAGCAGAGTGGGAGGATTCCGGGCCTTGATGCACTCCGGGCGATCGCGATTGTGATGGTATTGGCTTGCCACCTTTCCAGCACCGTCACTTGGCAGGCCGGGAGCTGGTTGCGGACTTGGGTTGAAGCGGGCATTGAGGGCGTGACGGTGTTTTTCTTCCTTAGCGGCTACCTGATTACCCGCTTGCTGTTGAACGAGGAGAGGGTGCAGGGCAGGTTTTCGTTACCGGAGTTTTACTTGCGTCGGGCGGTTCGAATTCTCCCCGCTAGCATCGCGTTTCTCGTCTGCCTTGGGATAATCGCGATCATCGTGAAGTGGCCGATTTCGACGGCGGAATTGCTGTCGTGCGTATTCTTTGCGCGGAACTTCACCGATGGTTCTGACCATACCGGCCATTATTGGACTCTTGCTTCGGAAGAGCAGTTCTATTTTTTTTGGCCGATCCTTCTCCGGCTCACTCCGCACCGGTTCAGGATTCCGGTAATTGCGGTTTTGGCATCGGGTCCGCTTGTCGTGCGCCTGGGCTTGTCCCTCGTCGGCGATCCAGGGTGGTTCAACTGGTGGCGGATGTTTCGGGCCAATGCGCTCTTGTTTGGGGCTTTGTTGGCCTTGATCAAGGATCGGCGGACCATCCTGTTGCCTTGGCCAGCTTGGATTTTGGGCGTATCAAGCGCGCTGTTCATGGGCGCCCTATCGGTTCCCCCGGGCAGCCCCGGTCTGTTCCGATTGTGTGCCTACTTCGCGGAACTATTGGCCATTGCGATGGTCTTGTCGGTTGTCGTCGAAGGACAATGTCCCCGCATGCAGGCAATGATGTCGGCCAAGCCGATCGTTTATCTCGGGCACCTGTCTTACAGCCTGTATTTGTGGCAGCAGCTTTTTTGCCTGCGAATTACTGGTGCCGCCCACGAGCAAATGCCTTGGAATGTGGTCTGGGCGTTGTCGGCGGCTGTGCTAAGCTACCATGCGATTGAACAGCCATTCCTTCGGCGGCGAGGCCGTATCCGCGAGTGGCTTGGGAGTATTGGCAATCGTTGGGCTGTCTAAGCTAGGGATGGCCGGACATGTTCATGCTTTGTAGAAACGATTCTGCGCGGGGCCGGTCAGTGAGGGCGAGGGAGCAAAGACCGCGGGGGTGACGGTGGTGGAACGGGTGGTGGAGCTGAACCTGCGGCTGGGGCGGCGGCACTTGGCCGACTATGGCGCGGCGCGCAGCCGGCATGACTTCCGGCAGGCGCAGCTGATGGCGTGCCTGGTGCTGCGGGCCTGGCGGGGGACGACCTTCCGGGGTGCTGCGGCAGCCTGCTGCCGCTGGCGGAGCCCGTGGCCCGACCGCCGGTGCTGTATGCTGGCGCCGGCTACGACGCGGAATGGATCCACGAACGGTGCCGCACGGGCTGGGGCGTCGAAAGCATCATCAAACCCTCGGGCCAGCGGGCCAGCGGCCAGCGCAACGGCCGTCGGCGCTCCCTGACGCCGAACATCTCCAGGCGCGGGGCTACGGGCGCCGCTTGGCGGCGGAGAGCTTCTTCAGCGCGCTCAAACGCACCATGGGTCGGGTCTGCGCGCCCGCCGGCCCGACCAGCGGCTCGCCGAGGCCGCCCTCAAGGTCCTCGCCTACGCCCACCGCCGTTAGGCGACCCCGACGCCACAAGATGTTTTCAACAGAGCAACTTTCTGGTCCATGCAGTAGAAGCCGTAGTCGTCGGTCACGCCGTAGCGGAAGCCGGCCCTCACGCCACCGCCGGCCAGCCACATCGTGAAGGCGTGCGGATGGTGGTCCCGGCCATCCTTGCCCTGAAGTGTGGACGAGACCAACGGCAACTTCACTCCCGACCGCCAGCATCCCGGCATCCCGGGCACCGGCGGCAGCA
>CAZRRO010000017.1:0-149340 GCA_964602595.1 uncultured Verrucomicrobiota bacterium
CTCGTCAGGCTCATAACCTGAAGGTCCTAGGTTCAAATCCTAGCCCCGCAACCAACGGCCCTGAAGGCAACACAGCCTTCAGGGCCGGCCCATTTTCTGGGGTTTTGCTCAGGTTTTTCGACTTTTCAACCGCCCATCCCCCGGTCGTTTCCCTCGGTGCCGAAGCGTCCAGCAGTGCCCCGTTTTGCCCCTCCGCGCCTATTTTTTGTGCGCATATGTGTGCGTAGTGTTCCAGCGCCGACGGCAGGGCCCGGATCACGTTGGCCAAGGGCAGCCGGGTCGCGTCGGTGTAGTGGCCGTTCATCCGGAGATCCGAATGGCGCGTCAGCTCCTTGGCCACCTGCGGCGGCACCCCCGCCTGCGCCAGCATCGTCGTGAAGGTATGCCGGAATGCATGGAAGTCGGCCAGACGCCCCAGTTCGTCGCGGAACGGGATCCCGGCAGCAGCCTCGTCCGCCCGCAGCTCCCCGACCGTCGGCAGCCGCCGGAAGACCGGCAGGTTTCCCGGCAGTGTCTCCAGCCGCAGCTCGCTCAGCGCCGCGATGACGTCCGCATGCAGCTCAATCCGCGCCGACTTGCGGTTCTTGGTCGTTGCCGCCCGCACCATCAGGAACGGCACCGGCTCCCCCAGCCGGACGTCGGCGACCAGCAGGTGGGCCAGCTCGTTCCGCCTCAATCCCGTGAAAGCGGCGACGAGATATGCGCTCCGGCGATCGCCCGCCACGGCCAGCAGACGGCGCAGTTCGTCCAGCGTGAAGGCCCGCCTCACCCGCCGCTCACGCCCCCGGGTCTGGACTTTCTCCACGACGACCAGCGGATTGGCCGGAATGCGCCCGACCCGGTGCATCCAGTTGAGAAAGGAACGGGCTGCATCCAGGAATTCGTTGAGCGTTTTCGGCGCCTTGTTCCCCTGCCCCGCCCGCCACTTCAGAAACGACTCGACGGAGATGTCACGGGCGCAGCGCCAGCCGCATTCACGGAACAGCCGTCGGCACCGGGCACGGAGGTTGTAGACGTAGCCATCCGAGCGGCCCTTGGCCGCCACGTCCCCCAGGTATTCGGCCAGATGCTCCGGCAGCGGACGCCGCAGCGCGGCAACCACGGCCTGCGCCGGCTCCAGCCCCGCCTCCTCACGCTCCAGTTGACGCACCAGGTCGGCCAGCTTGCGCCGCGCCACTTCTTTGTCGGTAACCTTCAGGGCGACCGTGCGCCACTCCGGATCCCCGGACAGCCGGAACCGGCCGGAATAGTTCGTCGCGACCACGGATTTGGCGCCTTTCCGGCGGCGGGGCTTGAACACGTGCATGCTAACGGTTGGGCAATTCGGACAACGAAGACGGTAACTTCCGGAGGGAATGCGGAAAATGAATTGAAACGACAACGCCACGTCCGCCGGCTACAGCCCGGTCTGCATGGCCCTTGCGATGTCAGACCAGCGAAACCGCACCGCACCCAGGATCCGCACGGGCTGAAGCTTTCGTCCCGCCGTCAGGCGTTCCAGCGTCCGCTTGGAAATCCCCAGCACCGCGATCGCCTCCAGTTTGCTCAGCAGGCGGTCATCATTCTGGGATGGCAGTGTCATCTTCTGTTTCATGGATAAAATCAGTTTGCCGATCGGCGGCGCCGGCCATTCCAGATGGCGGGGCTTTGGTCAGTCGCAACGAAACCGTCAAGTTCACATTCCCCACAATGCGTCAAGCTATCATTTGAAAAGCCCAATGATCCGATGCCACAGCTGCCGCATGCAGTCCGGCTGGTTCTGCTCCAGTTTTTACACGTCTGACAGAGACACATCAGGCGAGTCAGACCATCCCCGTGGAGGAGCTGGTGGCCATAGGGTCGCCTTGGTTTAGATTCATTCAGCTTCCGACCGGTCGAAGGCTGGTTCCGCGGCGTGCCCCGTCCGGGCTGGTCCATCCAGGTCGCCACCGAACTGGTGGCCGAGATCGTGGCGCTGGCCACGCACCTGCGCCGGCACTTCGTCCAGTTCGGGGTCGGCGTCTCAATCCTCGGCCGGTATTTCCGCGCGGTGCTGCCGAGCGATCTGGCAGCGCTGGAAGCCGGACTGCGGGCGCTCCTGCCGCCGGGAAGTGCGGGACGAACCCGCCAAGGCCCCGGTCCGTGGCGGGTGCTGCGGGAGAACCGCCGGGGTGGATTCAGGGTCGGCCCGTCACATCGCCGAATACCTGCACGACAGCAGCTACCGGGCGGATGACCTGTCCGCGCTGGTAGCAGCACACCCGGAGCTTCTGCCCGTGCAAGAAGCGCTCGACCTGCTGCGCCGCTGACATGAAACCGGAGTTTTTCGAGGCGTGATTCCATTGCCCGCTGCCGCCTGAACGGGTGCCGGCGGCATTGGGTGTCGTGACCGCCTGCAATCCGTCAGGACGGCAGATAACCGCCTCCGAGAATGAGCGCCGCACCGAAGCGTCGCGCGCCCGGTTGGATGAACTGGGGGCTGACCACCTTTCCGGTGGCAGGTGGCAGCCGGGATGCCCGCCATCAGGAGCCCGGGTTTGGCCTGGGTGGCCATTCGCGGGAACAAGTCCGCGCGTTGGGCCAGGAGTTCCAGCAGGACGCGGTGTTCTGGTTGGACGCCGGTCGGGTCCTGTTGGTGCCGTGCGGTCCCGGCGAGGCGGCCCAATGGGGCGATTGCCGGGAACGGTGGATTCGATGCGCCTGAAACGGGCGCCTCGCGTTCAATGCGGAGCCGCGGCGGCGTCCAACTGGCGCAGACCTTCCAGCGCGCCCAGGGCGAGTCCGAAATGTTCGGCTGGGACTTGCGCTTCGCGCGGATTGATCCGGATCAGCGTCCCGCCGAGCTCGCGGGCGACCTCCTCCGAGAAGTCGCGCACGGTCGGCAGCGCGGTGCCAGCGCCCAGTTCGACCACGACCAACCGGGCGCGCTCCCGTCGCACTTCTGCCAGCCAGCGTTCCAGTGCCGCCTGCTGTGCTTCCGTGCGGTCCGGCACCCAGCCGCCGTCGCCAAACAGCAGCACATTGGGTCGCGCCATGCCGCCACACCGCGGGCAACGGGGCAGCGGTTCCTCCGCGCGGAAGGTTGCCTCGTTGACGGTTACCGTGACGTCGGTCGCGGTGCGGATCGTCCGGGTGCAAGGCGTGAGGCATTGCAGGTGCAGGAGCGAGCCGTGACATTCCACGATGCGGTCCGGGGCAAACCCTGCCTGCTGGAATTGGCCGTCCACATTGGAGGTGAAAACGAAGGCGCCGTGGCGGCAACGTTCCGCCCAGCGCTTCAGTATGCCGAAACCGGCGTGGGGAACGGTGGAGCGGTAGAGATTGAGCCGGTGGCCGTAGAAGGCCCACGCCAGCCGGGGATCGAGCCGGAACCATCCCGTCCGGGCCAGTTCCTCAAACCGCAGCCCCAATTTGGCAATCGCGGGATACGCCCGCCAGAACCCCTCGGTGCCCCGGAAGTCGGGCAAGCCGGAATCCACACCAAGGCCGGCACCGGCGGTGATCAGCAGGGCGTCAGCCTCGGCCAGGGCCTCGCGGGCCTTCGTCAGGTTGATCAGGGGAGCGGGCATAGCCTGAAAGTTGCCGAACTCATGCCTGGCACTGAACGGCAACTTTGGGGCCTGTTCAATCACGCGGGTTACCGGCGATCCGATCGCTGAAGCCGCCGCGGCGCCAGCCAAAGAATTGCGCCACGGTGATGGCCGAATCGGCAGCAATGCCCAAATCGAAAATGCCTCAGGGAGAGCCGGGGTGAGCGGTGTCCTCACTCCCATCTCCCCACTCCATTAGCTTCAATCGGGCCGCACTTTTGCGGGTGCGGAGATAAGTTGTTTCCCTGCGGGAAACCACTGCCGTGGAAGGGCTTCAACGGGGCCGCGATGCCCCCCGGCCGGGGCGGCCGGCGAAACCGTTCCTCGCGCACAGCTCTACCTGGCCGGTCATGCCCCGCGGATGCGCTACCGCGAACTGCCGGCCAGCGGCCCCATCGGCAGCGGGGCGGTGAAATCGGCCTGCCGCCAGCGGCAGTGCCGCTTCAAGCGGGCCGGCCAGTTCTGGACCTCCACCGGACTCCGCAACCTCTGCGCCCTCCAAGAAGCCCGCCGCAACCACCACTGGGAAGAACTTTGCACCACCCCGTCCTCACACGGTGCGTAGATGCGCCCATGTCGATGGCCTGAACGAGATGGCTCTTGCCCAGCCCAGGGGGCCGAGGAAGATCAGAACGCGACGTTCGCGGACGAAGGCCCCGGTGGCGAACTGGTAGAACTGGGCGCGTTTGAGCGATGGATTGAAGGGCCAGCCGAAGTCTTCCAGCGTGCGGGTATCACGGAATCCGGCGTCCTTGCGCCGCTTTTCGATGAGGCGCTGGTCCCGGGAGTTGAGTTCGTCCTGGCCGAGCAACTCGAGGCCAAGCAGCTCTTCAACCTCTCCCCCGATAACGCACAGGCGCTCAAGTCCACCGCCGGTTTATCCGGCCTGACCAAGAGCCAGATCGTCAACCACGCCCTCAAGGTTCATTTCGGCATCCAGTATCCCATGCTCGCGACCCGTTTGGACGTCGTCCGCGCCGCGTTGCGCAACTCCGGCCCTCAAAAGCCCACCCGCGAGGCGACTCCCCCTCCGTCCGGCACCAGCACCAACGCAACCGCCCCGGCCACCCGCAAAACGACGCCGCGACGGTCCAATTAAATCGGACCGTTCCGGTCCGGAACAGCACCGGAACACTTTTCGGAACCATGCAACCAACTTTCAATCATGCACTTGCGCAGGTTTTCACGCCCTGTTCCGGCTGTTCCGGTAAAATACATGCCTATATAGGTATTATTACCGGAATGGTCGCCTTCTCGGTCGTGACACAGCCATGACAATTTCCGCGCGCACGTATAATGAGGGCATGTTTTAGCGGAACAACCGGAACAGCGTCGATTTTGGTCGAGCCTCTGTTCCGTTTTTCTTTTCTAAAGTCTTAATAAAGAAGAAGAAGAAGAAGAAGAGGCCGCGCCAAATCCCTGTTCCAAAAAGTGTTCCGGTGCTGTTCCGGACCGGAACAGTCCGCTTTGAAAACCGGGGCCAAGGGTCAAACTGGCTCAAATTGACCACCGCCGCGCCCAGGAATCCCGGTCCGCGGCGATCGACCCGCGCCCCTGGCTCACCGGCAGGCCAGCGGACCACGGGATCCGGGCCGGGGTGGCGTCGGGACCGCGCCCGACCCGCGCCCGGCCCACCCGCCGCCTCCCTTCCGCCGCTCCGAATCCTCGAACCCTGCCCCCGCCGACCTCGCAGGCGCCTCACCACGCCCCGATCGCACCTCCCCGAGGGTCAGGACAGCGGCGATCTGGCCCAGGCGCCCTGCCGCCCGCCACGCGCACCCGTCGAGGACCTTACCACGGTATCTGATACCGACGATTTTTTGGCAAAACCTCTCCCCCCTTCGGGGCTTAGCCCCAGCAGATGCGCCCAAGCCCCAAAACCATCGTTCTGGCGCCAAACACCTCAGCCAATCGCCATGTCCGCGAAATGGCGCGCGGATCATGGGCGTGACGAATGCCAACTGGAAGCGACCTCAGCGGCTACCCTCCCAAGCTGGCAGGGTGCCCGCAGGGCGGATCACGCCAAACGTCAGGAGTGGCTAAAGCGGATCTCCCCAATCCCGAGCATTGGCGAGGAAGATATGGGCACGGGCACCTTGGCATCCACTTTGGCCCCGGATGCCGACTGGTTGCCCCCGCAGTTTCCTGCCGCCCCGGCTCGGCGTTTGGCCCGACCACACGGCTGGAGGGATTGGCGGCGGCAGGGAGAAAATGTGCGCCATTTTTCCCGCGGCCGCTCAAACCGCCAGGGAGGCTCTGAACGGCCGTTGGATCCGCAACCGCTCAGGCCTAGCGCGCAGCCCACCACGGCACCTGGTTTCGGGCCCAGGAACCACGCCGGCGACCAACTGCTGCTCTGGCCGCCCGTGCGTCCGTTGGGCGAACGCCTGGGCCACGCATTCTTCCGGACGCTGCCGGAACGCCCCGGCGTCTATCTGCTGTGCGGGCCACAGGACGGCGTGCTCTACGTGGGCAAGGCAAAGAACCTGCGGCAACGCCTGGGCAGCTACCGCTCGGCCAGCACCGAACGCCTGCCGCGCAAGCTGCGCCGGCTGCTGGCCACCATCGAACGCATCCACTGGGACGAATGCGCCGACGAGGCCGCCGCGCTCGCCCGCGAACGGGAGCTGATCGTCACCCTCAAGCCGCGCTTCAACACCGCGGGCGTCTATCCGGCCCCGCGGCTGCGCCTGGGCTGGACCGCTGGCGCCGCCACGCTGGACCTTGGCCTGGCCAATACCGTGGACACCTTAGCCGAACACAGCGAAGCCGGCCTTGCTCCGGCTGCTGGGGGACGGGGCAGCCGGCCACGCCGTTGCCGGCGATGCCCGGACGATTGCTGGGCGAACGGCCGCCGCGCCGCTGGCAACTGCCGTTACCAGAAGAAGGCGTTCCGCTGCTCCGCCGCTGGGTTGCGCGGGAATCGGCCAAACTGGTGGACTGCCTGCTGGCGCGGCGCCCGCCGCTGAACCCGTTCGAGCAGCCGTGGCAGCACCGGGATGCCGACCGGCTCCGCGAAGAGTTTCCGGAGCCGGCCCACGAATCACGCGAATGACCCAACCGCACCGGGCCGATCCCAACCACGCCCTGCGGCGGCAAAATCTCCTCCGCGATAAAGGCGCCGCGGTTCGCGGCAGCGGAGTCCTGACGGGACCCGCGAGCCAAAGCGACGTGAATGAAACGCCCGGGAAACCCCGCAGCTCCCACCACCGTCCCCTTGCTCCCCGCTCTCTGCCCTTGCCCCTGCCTACGGCCTCCGCACGCGCCAGAAGCGGGCCTCGACGCCGGCCTGCGGGGTGACGGTGACCCGCACCGGCGTGCCGCCGCCCTGCCCCGTCACCCGCTGGGTTTCCGTCCACGCGGTCAGGTCCGTCGTCGTTTCCACGATCACTTCCTCGCCCGGTCCGGCGGTCACTTCCAGCGTCAGCTTCCCGTCCGCCCCCGGCGGCGGCAGCGCTACCACCGGCGGCGCCACGTTCACTTCGCGCACCACCACGCTGAAGGTCCGTTCCGCCGTCAGCGAACCGTCGTTCACCTGCACCACCACCGTGGTCGTGCTCGGGCCCTGCGCCTCGGTGGGCGTCCAGGCCACCGCGCCGTCCCCGCCCACGGTCAGGCCCTCCGGCCCGCTCACCAGGGCATACGTCAGCGTCTGCGCCGGCACGTCCGTATCCGATCCGGCCAGGCTCAGGCTCAGCAACGTCCCCTCATCCACCGTCTGGTCCGCCACCGCCGCCAGCACCGGCGCCACGTTCACCTCCGTCACGAGCACCGTGAAGGCGTTCGTCACGCTCGCCACGCCGTCGGAGACCGCCACGGTCACCTCGTTGGTGGACGGCCCCTGGGCCTCACCGGGCACCCAGCCAAATACCCCGTTCGTCACGCCCGATCCCGCCGGCCCCGACACCAGGCTGAAGCTCAGCGTCTGCTCCGGCACGTCCGCATCGCCGCCCGTCAACTTCTGCACGTAGAGCACCAGTTCGGACACCGTCGCGTTGGTCAGCCCAACGAAGTGCGGCGCCACGTTCACTTCGTGCACCACCACGCTGAAGGTCCGTTCCGCCGTCAACGAACCGTCGTTCACCGCCACCACCACCGTGTTCGTGCTCGGCCCCTGCGCCTCCGTCGGCGTCCAGGCCACCGCGCCGGTGCCGCCCACGGTCAGGCCGACCGGCCCGCTCACCAGGGCATACGTCAGCGTCTGCGCCGGCACGTCCGCATCCGATCCTTCCAGGCCCAGGCTCAGCGGCGTCCCTTCTTCCACCGTCCGGTCCGCCACCGCCGCCAGCACCGGCGCCACGTTCACCTCCGTCACGATCACCGTGAAGGCGTTCGTCACGCTCGCCACCCCGTCGGAGACCGCCACTGCCACCTCGTTCGTGGACGGCCCATCAGCCTCACCGGGCACCCAGCCAAATACCCCGTTCGTCACGCCCGATCCCGCCGGCCCCGACACCAGGCTGAAGCTCAGCGTCTGCTCCGGCACGTCCGCATCGCCGCCCGTCAACTTCTGCGCGTAGAGCATCAGTTCCAGCACCGTCGCGTTGGTCAGCCCGACGAACGCCGGGGCGCTGTTCACCTCGCGGACGATCACCGTGAAGCTATTCGTCGCGCTCAGCGGCGGCACGCCGTTGTCCGTCACCTGCACCAACACCGTGTTCGTGCTCGGGCCCTGCGTCTCGGTGGGCGTCCACGCCACCGCGCCGGTGCCGCCCACGGTCAGGCCGACCGGCCCGCTCACCAGGGCATACGTCAGCGTCTGCGAGGCCTCCGCATCGGTTGCCTCCAGCTGCCGACTCAGGACGCCGTGCTCCGGCACCTCCGTGTCCGCCACGTTCCCCAACACCGGGGCCGTGTTCTCAGCCGTGACCGTCGCCGTCACCGAATCCATTTCCATCACGTCAAATCCGGCCCCCGACAGCTCGCCGGCCACCACTTCGATCACCCCTCCCGACGCCGGCCCCGGCCCCGGCAGGAACGTCAGCACCGCCGCCTCCCCGCGGCTGCCCGGCCACGGGGTCGCCCGCATCGCCGCCAGCCGCACCCCGTCGGCCTCCTCGTTCCACAGCACCGGCGCGTCTCCGGGGATCAAGGCTCCTCCCCGCTTCTCCGCCAGGCTCAGCCCGGACGGATACCTCACCTTCAGGCTCATTCCGGACAGGCTTCCCCCCGACCGATCCAGCCTGACCACCACCCGCCACGGCGCTCCCGCCCGCACCGCCGGGCCGTCGGGAAACTCCAGCGCCACCGTGTCGTTCGTGTTAAGCGCCGCGCGGGCAAGCCCGGCGCGGGCCATGCCCGCGCTCGGCGCCGGCGGCAGATCCAGCCCCACCACGATGCGCAGGGCGCGGATCACGTCCCCGTTGTCCACCTGGGCCGAGCCGTTCAGGTCGTTGAGCGCCACGTCCCACGGCCGCAGTTCCTCCAGCCCCACCTGCAACCGGCTGAGCAGCACGGCGTCGCCGATGTCCACGCGCTGGTTCGCGTTGATGTCGCCGGTGATCCGCCGCGGCGTGATCCGGCCTTCCCCCGCCACCGCCGCGTTGCCCGGGCTGAGCGTGGCGCCGTCCAGCGCGCCCACGCTCACGAGCACCGGCGTCAGCGGCTCCGACCGGAGGGCCGGCACGCTGCGGGCGCGGAAGCTGACATCGGCCACCCGCTGGGTGCCGGCCGGCAACGCCGTGCCACCCAGCGAAAACGCGGCCCAGATCTGGCCGTTGGTCGTCAGGTTCAGCGTGTTCACGCTCTGGCCGACCAGCGAACCCCATTCCACCTGCGGGTCCGTCAGGTAATCCGGGTCATAGTTCAGCCGGAAGGTGAGCCCCGCCACGTCGCCCGGGGCCGTGAGGCTGACCGGATACACGAGCCGCCGGCCTTCCTGCACTTCGGGTGCGGTGCCCACTGCCAGCGTGCGGACCGGGGTCCACATCACCTCGCGGTTGACGGTGGTCATATTGCCCGCGGCGTCCGTGGCGCTGACGCCCAGCAGGTTGCTGCCGGGCTTCAGCGTCAGGCCGGGCACGGCGAAGGCCCCATCGGCCAGGCTCAGGGCACCCTGTCCGATCCCGTTCCACGACCAGTTCACCGCGTTCACGCCCACATTGTCCGCGACGGTTCCGCGCAGGGCGAAGCGCTCGTCGGTCACCGTCCCGTTCACCGGCTCGGTCAATGTCACGGTGGGGCCTTCGGCGTCGGCAAACTCCGCCACGATCGCCTCGGTTCGGCCCACGGTCACCGTGAGCTGCGCCCCGGTGCCCGTGGCTCCGCCGGTCCACCGCACGAACTTCCAGCCGGCCACCGGGTTCGCCGTCAGCGTGACGGCCGTGCCGGGCAGGTAGAAAGCGACGTCCGGCGTCCGCGCAATGCTCCCATGGCCCTGCACCTTCGTCGTCAGCGTGCCCAGCCGCGCAAACTCGGCGATCACCTGTTTCGGCGCGTCCACCGTCAGGGTTGCCTCCTGCCCGGTCGTGGTCACGTCGCCGCTCCATTGCACGAAGCCCCAGCCTTCGGCGGGCTTCGCGGTCAGCGCCAGCACCGTGCCGGCAGCGTAACGGCCCTCCGGCGGGCTCAGCAGCACCTGGCCTTCGCCCCGTGTCTCCGTCGCCACCGGATACACCGGCAGGAAGGTCGCCGTCACCGCCGTCGGACCGCTGACGGTCAACCGCACGCGGCGCTGCGGGCTGCTCAACGCTCCGCCCCAGCCCTGAAACACCGCGTCGCCGGTGGGTTCGGCCACCAGCTCCACCTCGCTGCCCGCCTCGTAGGCACCCAGGTCCGGCACCCGGCGCACCGTGCCCGGGCCGGCGACCGTCACGTTCAGGGCAAAGCTCGCCACCCCCACGCGCCGAAACTCCGCCCGCACGGTCTTGCTCGTGGCCAGAGTCAGCGTCACCTCGGTCGCGGTGCCGCTGGCATCGCCGCTCCAGCCGATGAATTCGTAGCCGCTCTCGGGCACCGCGGTGAGCGTCATCACGCTGCCTTTGGCATACACGCCGTCGGCATTGGGCTGCGTTACTTGACCGCCCAGCGTGGATTGCACGCTCAACACCACCCGGTCGCTCGCCAGCGCCCGGAACAGCGCGGTCACCCGCGGCGTCGCGTTGGTCACAGTCAGCACCCACTCCGTCTTGGGCTGCCCGGCGCCGGCTTCGCCCCACAGCGCCAGGTAGTTCCCCGCGTCCGGCACCGGGATCACCTTCACCTGCGCACCATACGGATACACCGGCAGATCGGGCTCCAGCAAGACCCGGCCCGGCCCCGTGGCCAAGGTGCGCATCGTCGTGCCAAAGTTCGCCTCAAACGTCGCCGGACCATCCACCAGCCAGGTGAAGTTCGGCTCGCTGCCCACGTGGTCACCGCTCCACTCGAGGAACGACCAGCCGGGCTTTGCCGAGGCAGTTAACGAAGTCGTCTCGCCCTCGAAGAAATGGCTGCCGCCGGGCGGATTGACCTGCCCACCAGCTGCAAACCGGACAATTCCTGGCGGCTCTGGCAGAAAGCGTGCCCCGCCGGCCGGCAGGATGAGGTTTGGGCCGTTGCCAGCCACCGAGACGCTACCCACGAATACGCCACCCCCCCAGGTATCTCCTTCGTTTATCAGTGGATAGCCACCCAAGGTGAAACTGCCATCGGACATTCGGATGGCGGAAGACTCACTGGCGCCGATGTGCCCGGAGTCCTGCTGGAAGGGCCAAGAGGCGGAAACACGCCACCCAATGGGGAGTTTATCATTTACGTATGAAAATGCTCCTGGAGTAACTTGGCCATTCGCAAATCGCCCGCGAAATGAAACCCAAACGGGCAACTCACCACTGAAGTCATCGGGAAAGCGGCGCACCACGGTCCCGGGAGCTGGTTCGTCCGCATTGCCAGGGATCACGAAATGGGCAATGGGCTTCCGCAACAGATAGCGCGGGGTCGCCTCGAACACCGCCCGCACCGACTTGTCCCGTCCCATCGCCACGTTGCGTTCCGGGAATGAACCGCTGAGATCATCCTCCCATCTGACAAACCGCCACCCGGCATCCGCCACCGCCTGCACTGTCACCACGTCGTCCTGCAAGTAGCGCGCCAACGCGGGATTGCGGCCGATGCGCCCACTGCCCGTGATCGCCGTGCTGAGCGCGTAGGTCGGCACGATTTGGATGCTGACGGGTTCGTTGGTGGCCTCCTGGGTGAAGTCACCGCTGAGGGCCAGTGCCCGCACCACCACGCTGTTCGTCACCGTGAACGGGCCGGCGTAGGGCCGCGACTCCAGCGACGGCACGCTGCCATCCAGCGTGTAGAAGATCTGTCCGCTGGGGAACGTCGTCGTCAGCGTTACCTCCGCCTGGTCACCCGCCCGGAGGCCTTCCAGGAGCTGCTGGCCGTTGACCACCACCCGGGGATAACCCACCGGCACGACCTTCACCACGCTGGTGGAGGTCAGGAACGCCTCGGTGCCGTTCTCAGCCAACAATTGGTAGGTCTGCAAACCGGGCGTGCTTGCCGCCGTCAGACTCAAACGCAGCAAGGTCTCTCCTGTTAAAGCCGCACCGTCGCGATACCACTGGTAGCGGGCCGCCAACCCAACTCGGGCTGCCAGAATCGCCACTTGGCCTACCTCAACCACGGTGAACGGCGCCGGTTCACTGATCACTTCCAGCCTGCCTACCTTCAAGACCACGGGGTGATATTGACCGGCCGAAATGGCCACTACCCCGCTCAAGCCAGATGGGACGGTCGTTTGGAAAAACTGATTATCGCCCCACACCACAACCGTGCCATTGCTCCTCAAGGCAACGTTGTAAAAGCCCCCCGCCGCAATAGCCGTCACTTCGCTCAAGCCCGCCGGAACGGTCGTTTGGCCATAGCCGGGGCTTCCCCACGCCACCACCGTGCCGTCGCTCTTTAGGGCCACGGTATGCTGCTGACCCGCCGCAATGGCCGTCACTCCGCTCAAGCCAGCCGGCACGGTCATTTCACCTTCGCTGTTGTTCCCCCACGCCACCACCGTGCCATCGTCCTTCAAGGCCACCGTGTGCAAAAAACCCGCCGCAATGGCCGTCACTCCGCTCAAGCCAGCCGGCACGGTCGTTTGCCCATAGCCGTTGTTTCCCCACGCCACCACCGTGCCATCGCTCTTTAAGGCCACGGTGTGCATGGCAGCCGCCGCAATGCGCGTTACCCCGCTCAAGCCAGCCGGAACGGTCGTTTGACCAGAGCTGGGATCACCCCACGCCACCACCGTGCCATCGCTCTTTAGGGCCACGGTGTGAAAGCTACCGATACCCGCCGCAATAGCCGTCACACCGCTTAAGCCAGCGGGCACTGTCGTCTGACCAGAGCTGTTCAAGCCCCACGCCACCACCGTGCCATCGCTCTTTAAGGACACGGTATGACGTTCACCCGCCGCAACGGCCGTCACCCCATTCAAATCAGCTGGAACGGTCGCCTGACCATCGTTGTTCCAGCCCCACGCCACTACGGTGCCGCCCTGGAAGCGTCCATGCCCGGCCGCTTCGACAAGCACCGCCTTCGGTTGCAGGCCGATTGCTGCTTCAACGGTCACCGGGTTGTTCGTGGCCAGTGCCTCAGGCACGCCTTCCCAGTGGTCGAACTTCCAATCCACCTGCGGCACGGCGCGGAGCGTGACCAAGGCGCGTTCATCGTAAGTGCCACCGCCCAGCACGAGGCCATTACCTTCGACCGTGGGTGCCACGGCGACCGACTGGGCAGGAACAAACACCGCCTTCAGCCGCCACGCCGGCTTCGCCTCGGTGAACGTCACCGTCTGTTGGAGCGTCGTTCCACTGACATCGCCTTCCCAGTGGTCCAGTTTGAAGCCTGCCCCAGCTTTCGCGGTGAATCGCACCGCCGTTGAATTCAGTTCCTCGGCGAGCACTTCGCCACTCCCGGCTACTTCGGTTGAGTAAACTCCGACCAAGGTGGGCGTCGTCAGCAGCGCAGCGGAATCATTTTGGGCCAGCAACTGGTAGCTGCCGGCGTCATTTTCTCCAATGGCGCTTAGCTCGTAGTGCAGCAAGCGAGCTCCATCGATTGCTGCTCCGTCATGCTGCCATTGAAATGATGTCGCCAGGGCAATCCCCGGCAGTATTTGCAACGCCTCGCCAACTTTCCGGACTATGGCCCTGGGAGGCTCATGGAATTGTGCCAGGCTCGCTGACTGCAATCCCACCGTGTGATAACCACCCGCCGCAATGGCCGCCACGCCGCTCAAGCCAGCAGGAACAGTCGTTTGACCAGCGTCGTAGGATCCCCACGCCACCACTGTGCCATCATTCTTTAAGGCCACGGTGTGATTCCATCCTGCCGAAATGGCGGCAACTCCGCTCAAGCCGGCCGGAACGGTCGTCTGACCATATTCGTTCGCTCCCCACGCCACCACCGTGCCATCGTCCTTCAGCGCCACGGTATGCCCATGCCCCGCTGCAATGGCCATCACCTCGCTCAAGCCGGTCGGAACCGTCGACTCACCATAATTGTTTCGGCCCCACGCCACCACCGAGCCATCGCCTTTCAAGGCCACGGTGTGCCCGTTCCCCGCAGCAATGGCCGTCACCCCACCCAAGCCGGGCGGAACGTTCGTTTGGCCATCTGAATTGTTTCCCCACGCCACCACCGAGCCGTCACGGGTCAAAGCGACGGTGTGGGCTCCACCCGCCGCAATGGCCATCACGTCGCTCAGGCCCGCCGGGACAGTCGCTTTGCCAAAGCTGTTGTCACCCCATGCGACCACCGTGCCATTGCCCTTCAGCGCCACTGTGCAATCACTGCCCGCCGCAACCGCTACTACCCCGCTCAGGCCAGTCGGAACGTTCGTTGCACCATGGTCGTTTCGTCCCCATGCGACGACCGTGCCATCGCTCTTCAAGGCAACGGAAAGATGAAAACTCGCCGCAATCGCCCTCACACCGTTCAAGTCGGCCGGAACAGTCGCTTTGCCAAAGCTGTTGTCCCAGCTGTTGTTGCCCCACGCCACAACCGTGCCTCTTTGGAAACGTCCATTCCCAGGCGCCGCTACAAACACCGCCCTCGGTTGTAGGCCAATCGCTGCTTCGGCAGTCACCGGATTGTTCCTAGCCAGTTCCGCCGGCAGGCCTTCCCAGTGGTCGAACTTCCAGTCCACCTGCGGCACCGCGCGCAGCGTGACCAAGGCGCGCTCGTCGTAGGTGCCGCCGCCCAGCACCAGACCCGCCCCTTCGACAGTGGGTGCGACGGCAACCGCCTGGGCGGGAACAAAGACCGCCTTCAATCGCCACGCCGGTTTCGCTTCGGTGAACGTCACCGTCTGCTGCAAGCCAGTGCCCGCGACATCGCCTTCCCAATGGTCCAGCTTGAAGCCGCTCGCCGCCTGCGCCGTTAAACGGATCGTCGTCGCGTCCAATTGCTCCGCGACAATCTGCCCGCCGCCTTCCACCTCCCGCGAATACACCCCGACCAGCGTCGGCGGGGATAGAAAGGCATCGGTGTCGTTCTGAGCGAGCAATTGGTAAACTCCCGCTGCCGATTCCTGGATCGCGTCGATTCGCAATTCTGCCACTTTGGATCCCACCAAAACAGCCCGGTCACGCAACCACTGGAACGAACCTGCATTGGCAATTCCCGGTGCAAGCCGCAGGGATTCGCCCGCCCCAAGCACTAGGACGGGCGAGGTGTCGTGGAACTGCGTCAGTCGTTCGGAGGTAACCGCCAGCGTGTGGTAGGCGCGGGCAGCCAACACAATAACGCCTTTCAGGTTTCCCGGGACAATCGCTTCACCACTGTCCGATTTTCCCCACGCGGTCACCGTGCCATCCGCATGGAGCACAGCCGTGTGGCTCCAACCAGCCGCGACTGCGATGGCAGGCCGGAGATTTGGCAGAGGAGTCGATTGCCCATAATCGTTCCATCCCCACGCGACGATTGTCCCATCTTTACGCAGGGCTACGGTGTTGCCCCGCCCGGCGGACAGCGCCACCACCTCGCGGAGATTCGCAGGCACATCCGTTTGCCCATACTTGTTCCATCCCCTGGCCAAGACCGTGCCATCGCGCTCCAGCACCGCTGTGTGGGCATCTCCCGCCGCGATCGCAATCACGTTCGTCAGGCCGCGAGGAACGACCGCCTGACCATAGTTTGGATCACCTGAACGCTCTGGGGAACCAGCTCCCCAGACGCGAACAGTGGCATCCGCCATCAGTGCCACCGAATGAAAGCCGCCTCCCGCGATGGCTCTGACCTCTGCAAGATTGGGCGGCACCGATGCCTGGCCGTAGTCATTTCTGCCCCAGGCCACGACCCTACCGTCGGCGAGCAGGGCCAGCGAATGCTCCTCGCCTTCGGCGACCGCGACCACGCCCGAAAGCTCGGCCGGAACATTCGTCTGGCCATAGTCGTTACTCCCCCACGCCAGCACCCGGCCGTCACGCCTCAGGGCCACTACATGATAACGTCCCGTGGCAATGTCCGTGATGTCTGAGAGGCCTGCCGGCAAGGAGAGCTGCCCGAAACTGTTCCAGCCCCAGGCGACGACGCCTCCGCCGTCGGGACGACCGCTGCCATTTGCCGCCACAAACACCGCCCGCGGCTGAAGCCCAATCGAAGCCTCAACGGTCACCGGATTGTTCGTGGCCCGGTCTGCGGGCACGTCCTCCCAGTGGTCGAACTTCCAGTCCACCTGCGGCACAGTGCGCAACGTCACGGTGCTGCCGCTTTCATAGGCGCCGGTGCCCAGCACGATGCCCTGGCCGGTCACCGCGTTGGTAATCGTCACCGGCGCGGCGGCCATTTGCAGGCCGATCGCCATCCAGCCCAGCCAGCCGCCCACGATTCCCACTAGAGTCCGTTTCATGCGTTTGCGTTTCTCATTCGCTCCCTGCTCCCTGCTCCCTGCTCCCTGCTCCCTGCTCCGTGCCTACGGCCTGCGCACGCGCCAGAAGCGCGCCTCGACGCCGGCCTGCGGGGTGATGGTCACGCGCACCGGCGTGCCAGTGCCCTGGCCGGTCACGCGTTGGGCTTCCGTCCACGCGTTCAAGTCCGTCGTGGTTTCCACAATCACTTCCTGGCCGGCGCCGGCCGTGACCTCCAGCGTCAGCTTGCCATCCGCCGCCGGCGGCGGCAGCACCACCACCGGCGGCTCTTCCGGCACGCTGGCGCTGCGCACCACGCCGGCCACGTCGTCCAGGGCACGGATGTCGAACCCGTTCACCGTCAGTTCCACCGGCGCCAGCGTCACCGGCCATTCGGCCTGCGCCGCCAACCCTGCGTTGGCCGTGAAGGTCACCACCGCCGCCACACCATTGTCCGCTGGCCACGCGCCGGCGCTCACCGCCGCGAAGGTCAGCCCGCCGGGGACTTCACCCCACAGCGGCAAGGCTCCCGCCGGCACCAGTGCCCCGACCTGCTTCTCGCCCAGCGTCAGCCCTGCCGGATACCGCAGCGTGAAGCTCAGCCCGCTCGGGGGCTGGGTGCTCTTCAGCAGTCTCACCGCCACCCGCCACGGTTGGCCCAGCGCGGCCACCGGCCCGTCGGGGAACTCCAGCGCCACCACCTCGTTGGTGTTGCCCGCGTGCCGGCCCACGCCGGCCCGCACCACGCCCCCGCTCGGCGTTGGCTGCGGGTCCAGCCCCACCACCGCCCGCAGCACTTTCACGACGTCGCCCGAGTCGAGGGCACCGGAGTTGTTCAGGTCGTTCAGCCCCACGTCCCAGCTCCGGCGTTCTTCCAGGCCCACCTGCAGCCGGCTGATGACCACGGCATCACCGATGTCGAGTCGCTGGTTCGCGTTGTTGTCGCCAGTGAGCCGGCGCGGCTTGATCCGGCCGGAGCCGCCGACCGCCGCGTTGCCCGTCGGCAGCGTGCCGCCGCTGGGGTTGCTCAGGCTTTCGATCTGCGGGGTCAGCGCCGCCACCAGCGACACCGGCACGCTCCGCGCCCGGAAACTGACGCGCGCAACCGGATTGGTGCCCGCCGGCAGGGCCGTGCCGGCCAGCGCGAAGGAGCCGCCGATCTCGCCGGGCGTGCCAAGGTTCAGGTTGTTCACGCTCTGGCCCACCAGCGCGCCCCATTCGACCTGCGGATCGGTCAGGTAGGCCGGCTCATAGGTCAGCCGGAAGGTCAGCCCCGCCACGTCCGCGGCCAGGCTGCTCAGCGTCACGGGGAAGCTTACCCGCTGGCCCTCCTGCACCTCCGGGGCGTCGGCCACCTGGAGCACCCGTTCGGGCTCCCAGACCACGATGCGCTCCTCGGTCGTCTCGTTCCCGGCGGCATCACGCACGCTTACGGAGAACCGGTTCGTGCCCACGTTGAGCACCAGGTTCGGCACGCTGAACTGGCCATCGGCCAAGGTCAGCGCCTGTGCGGCTGCGCCGTCCCGGGACCACGTCGCCGCGGTCACCCCGGCATTGTCGCCCACTGCCCCGCCCAAGCTCACCCGCTCGTTGCCGGTGGTCCCTGCGGCGGGTTGAACCCAGGTGAGCACCGGCGGGGCCACGTCGCGGAAAGTGGCCGTCACGGTCCGGTTGGCACTGAGCGCCAGCGACGCCGGGTTGGCCGAGCCGCTGAGGTCGCCGCTCCAGCTCTGGAATTCGAAACCCGTTCCCGGCGTGGCCGTGAGGGTCACGCTCTCGGTCGGCTCATACCGTTCCTTCAGCGGATCCACCGTCACCGTGCCGCCCAAGTTGCCGCCCACGGACAGTGTCAGGGTTGTCAGCCGACGGATGACTATGGTCTGGTCCGCCTGCGCCGCCAGCCACAGCGGGCTGCCCACCTGCCGCGCCCGCATGGTCACACTGCCCTCGTTCAACAGCGTCAGCTGGTTCCCCGTCACGGTGGCCGGTCCGCTGAGGACCTGGAACGCCACCGGCAGCCCCGAACTGGCGCTGGCCGACAAGGTCACGGGGGGATTGCCCAGGATCTGGTCGCCAATGGTCGCAAATGCGATCGCCTGCACTCCGCGGCTCACTGAGAACGTGTTTGTCACGCTCGTCGCCCCGAAATAGTTGGTATTTCCCGGCTGGTCCGCCGCCACGCTGACGCCCCCAATCCCCGTCAGGCGCAGTTCCGCTCCGGTCACTGTCGCCGCGCCGCTGACCAGCCGGAAGCTCACCGGCAATCCGCTCGTCGCGGTCGCCACCAGCGGAATCGCATTGGTCGAGTAGCCCTGGTCCGGGAGGGCGGCAAAGTTCACGCCCTGCGCCGCTTTCGACACCACCACGGTCTGGCTCGCACTGACCGCCTGATAATTCGCGGTCCCGGCCTGCAACGCCTGCAGCACGATGCTGCCCGCCCCATTCAGCGTCAGCAGATCCCCCGCCACGCTGCCCGGACCGCTCAGCACCCGGAAGGTCACCGGCAGGCCCACGCTGCTCGCCGCCGCCAGCGTCACCGGCGCGTCGCCGTAGGTCTTTGCCCCCACCGCCGTGAACGTCAGCGTCTGCGTTCCCGGCGTCACGGTGAAGGTCCGATCCGCCGGCAAGGCTGCTTCCCAATCCTCGTTCCCCGGCTGCGTGGCCCGCACGATCACGGTGCCGACGCCGGTCAGCGTCAGCTGACTGCCGCCCGCCGTGGCCGGACCGCTCAGCACTTCCAGCACCGCCGGCAGGCCACTGCCGGTCACCACCACCGGCGTGAACGGCTCCGGGGCATAGGTTCGATTGGCGATCGTGGGAAAGGTCAACATCTGCGCCGCCTTCGCCACCGTGAAGCTTCGTTCTTCGGTTACTGCCGCATAGTTGGTGTTACCCACCTGTTCGGCGCGCAGCGTCACTGCCCCCGCACCGTTCAGGGTCACATTGATCCCGCTCACCGTCGCCTTGCCGGAAGCCACGCTCAGCGTCACCGGCAGGCCGCTATTGGCCATCACGGTCACCCCGAAGGCCACGTCGCCAAAGGTCTTCGCGGCCAGCGTCGGCCAGGTCAGGGTCTGGACCGCCGGCCCGATCACCAGGGTGCGTTCCTCGCTCACGGGGGCGAACTGGTCATTGCCCGCCTGCACCGCCCGCAGGGTCACCGTCCCGGCCCCGGTCGCCGTGAGGACACCGCCGGTCAACGTCGCCGGACCGTTCACCACGCTCACGCCCACCGGCAAACCGCTGCTGGCGCTCACCGTCAGCGGACCGCTGTCGCCAAAGCGCAACGCGGGCAGCGTGCCCCAGGAGATTGTCTGCGCCGTCAGGAAGCGGAACGCCACCGGACGACCCGCCACCGAAGCCGAGAAGTCGGCCGAGTAGGCGATCAAACGCAAATCTCCCGGCTGCGTGATGGCAAAGGGCGCCACGTAGGCCGCACTGGTAAAATCCGGTTGGGAGCCGTCCAAGGTGTAGAAGAGGAACCAGTCCGGTTTCGCAAATTGGACTTCTACGGTCACCGGATTCAGGGTCCGCACCGTGCCGCTCACCGAAGCACCATTTACCAGGACCCGGATCGCCGGGGTGTAGGTCACCACCGCGTTGCTGCTGGTCACGCTGCCGGCCACATTGCTGGCCACCGCGCGATAGCTGCCCGCGTTGGTCTCGACCAGCGCAGGGAACTCCATGGTCGCACCCGTCGCCCCAGCGATCACTAGATCGTTCTTGAACCACTGGAAGGTGGGCGCCGGGAATCCACTGACGCCGACGCTCAGCACCACCGTGTCGCCTTCGATGCCATCCACGGACTGGGGCTGGGAGGTGATCGCAGGCGGAGCATGGACCGTAACGATGGCCAGCGCCGTCACCGCGCTGCCGTTGGCGTTGGTCGCCGTCAGCCGGTAGTGGCCCGCATCGGCCAAGGTCAGCCCGGTGATGGTCAGGGTCTGGCTGTCCGCCCCCCCAACCCGGCCGCCGTTGGCCAGGTCAGCCTCATCCTTCTGCCAGCGGTAAACTACGTCGTGACCGACGATCTGGGCCGCCAGCGTGAGCGTCTGGCCCGCCACCAGCGTGGTGTTGGCGGGAGCGGCCACGACCGTGGGCACCGGCGGGGCGCTTTCGTAGGCGTAGAGGGCGGCCACCTCGGCATCGGACAAGGCGCGGTTGTAGATGCGCGCGTCGTCGAGGAAGCCATTGAAGACCTCACCATTGCCTGCGCTCCCGATGGAGCCGAAATAGAGTGCTGCTTCGACATCGTAAGCGGCCGCCAGCGGTTTGGACAGCGTGGCCAACAACTGTCCATCCAAGGAAATGGAGTAGCTGGTGCCGTTCTTCACCAGCACCGCTTGATGCCACTGATTGGCCGTTATGGCCGCGTCGCTGGACCAGACTGGCAGATCCCAGCCCGAAGCGGATGCGATCCACGCCGTAAGTCGTCCGGAACCAAAGAGTGAATAGGAGTAGCTGAACGAAAGACCGGCATGGGGCTCCGTGTTGAAGAGGGTCTGGTTTGCCTTTGCTGCATCGACACTCTTGAACCAGATGCTGATGCTGTATCCCAGCAGTCCGAGATCCAGGGCGTTCCCTCCGACCTTGATCCCCTTCCCATCCCCGTTGATTCCGTCAATCAGGGCCGATCTGCCCGCTTCGAGGAACCGATCAGTCCCGAAACTGACCCCCGGCAAGACGACGCCATCAATTCCATGCCCGGTAGCCTCCTGCGCATTCCCGTTGAACGGATACCAGGCAACCAACCCCTTCCAAATTCCCGAGTCCACTCCGGTCAGGTTCAGCATGGCAACACTGCTGGTCACGGCGCCGGCACCGCCGCCCACTACCGCCCGGTAATCGCCGATTTGCAGCGGTTGAACGTTCGTCAGCACGAGGGTCGCGTTCGTCGCACCCGACAGCGGCTTACCGTCCTTCGTCCATTGGTAGGTAACCGCGTTCGTCGCGCCCACCGTGAAGCTCACCGAGCTTCCCGCGTTCGTTGTCACCCCCTGCGGTTGGCTGAGAATTACCACCCCCCCTGGGACTTCCGCGGCGTATAGCGCTGAGATTTCTTCATCGCTCAGCGCCCGGTTGTAGATGCGGACGTCGTCGATCAATCCGTCAAAATACGAATCCGTAACCTCGGGCCACACCTGGCGACCTCCAATCCAAAGGCGCGTGCTAACATGACTGGACGGAGCAGTCAGATCTCCGCCGGCAACCTCGGAATCCAGCTTTACGCCATTCAGCCAAATGCCCCGACTGTCCGCCGGCGCCCCCGCAATGCAGATGACGTGGTTCCAAACGCCGCTCGGATACGTATCCTTGGAATCAACAACCACAGAGGGCGACGGGATAAAGCGGATGCGGTCCGGGCCGAAAACCGAGGTGAGGTGCACCGAAAAGTCATACTCATGGCTCCCACTGATGAAGAACCGGGGCACCGGAACCGGACCATTCACCTTGAACCAAAACGAAACGCAGGTGACAGCTTGAACTGCACCGGGTCTCCACGGGATCTCAATGTGCGAACCTAGCGCCGGATTGAAGGCATACGCGGAGCCAGGCTTCCCGTGCCGGTCTGGCGCCAATGAAACCGAGTGCCCGACTCCGTCGAATCCCCCACCAGTCTCGTCGGTCGCATCGCCGCTAAACGGGTAATACGCCACCAAACCCTTCCAGATCCCGGCATCCACGCCGTGGAGGTTCAAGGCCGCCACGCTGCTGGTCACGGCACCAACGCCATTGGCTACCATTGCTTGGTAATCGCCGACTCTCGCTGGCTGAACATTCGTCAGCGTCAGCGTCGCGTTCGTGGCGCCAGTCAGCGGGTTGCCGTCTTTGGTCCACTGGAACGTCGTAGCGTTGGTCGCGCCCACCGTGAAGATCACCGTCTGGCCTACGTTCGCAGCCACGTCCTGCGGTTGGACGGTGATGCCTACGGGCTGCGGCATCTCAGAAGCGTATAGCGCGGCAACCTCGGCCTCGGTGAGCGCGCGGTTGTAAATGCGCAAATCATCCACGGAGCCCGACTGGAAATAGTAGCCTGATTCTCCACCGATGCGGAGGGGCAACGACCGGGTGATAACTGTTCCAACGGTGGTGCCTTTGACGACCCCGTTAACGCAGACTTTCGTAACGCCCCCACCTGAGGTCAGCGCAATGTGATTCCAGCTCCCAATGGCAACGGTTCCATCCGGGAGATCAATGTGGCTCCTGATCATTGAATCGTTCAGGATTGAAACAGCCAGTTTTCCGCCTTGCCAGACCGCGAAGCTCATCGAAGCAGCGTTTGGATCGGTGATGTTTGGGTCTCCCGCATTGTAACTTCCGTGCAATAGGAATCGTTCCCCGTGAACCGACGGCGCACTCTCCAGGTAAAGCCAGGCGGAAACGGCAAATGCTTCGCCTGGAATGGAAATCGGCTGCGTCTCAATCGGTGCGACCGTGGTGAACCGGGACGCAGCGTTCGCGCCCCCAAAGCGGTCGTTCCGGAACGCTGGTGTGGAAGTGAAATCTCTCCTGCCTCCACTCTCATCCAACGCGTTCCCATTAAATGGATACCACGCCACCAACCCCTTCCAGATCCCTGCGTCCACTCCGGTCAGGTTCAGCGCCGCCACACTGCTGGTCACGCTGCCCAACGCATTGCCCACCACCACCCGGTAGTCCCCGATGTTCACCGGCTGGATGCTGTTTAGCGTCAGGGTCGCGTTCGTCGCCCCGGGCAAGGGACGACCGTCCTTCTGCCATTGGTAGCTGAGCGGCGAAGCGCCGGTCGCTTCGACTGTAAACGAAACACTCGCTCCAGCGTTGGCGGTCGCACCTTTGGGCTGTGTCTGGATTGAGACTTCGCCCGCTTCGTTCAGAGTGTAGACCCCAACATTGTCGAATACCGTGAAGTTCTTGGGCGAGCCGACGCTGTTGAAGAGATCCTGGTGTCCCAGCATTACTGTGCCTGACGCGAAGGCGGTCGTGTTGGTTTTCTCGAAAATGGAAACCCCGTTAAACTTGAGGCTTACCACGCCATTTATCTGCGACATTTCTCCGTTAACCCAGTGGCCGGAAACGGCACCGGGAGCAAGAAACGGAGGAGCGGTGAAGTAGCTCGTGAAAGCCGTTTCCGCGATCGACTCCGACGTGGGATTGCCGTTTGGATTGCCAACATAGGAACGATACAGCGCGCTGGTGCTGCCGTCGGTGCCAGCCGCAAACCAGAGGCCGTCGCCGCCAGGGAAGCTGGCGCGGTTGGTGACCGTGCCGCTGTGGTTGACGCCCATGATCGCGTGTTCCGTGGTGCCCGCGGCGGTGAGGTCCACGTTGATCCACATGTCAAAGCGCACGACATAATTGCCCGAGAAATTCTGGCCCTTGGCGTAAACGTTGAGGGCGGCGGCTCCGGTGGCGGTCGCGTCGTCCTTGTTCACGGTGACCTTCAGGCCCTTGGTCGTGCCGGCGGCATGTGGGGCGGCGGGAATGCCGTCCGCGCTGTAGTCGTAGGCGAACAGGGCCGAGAAGTCGGTGACGTTGTTCGCCGCGCTGAACGCCGTGGTCCAGTTGCCGGAGCTGTCGGTGTCAAAGTTCTCGAAGAACACGGGCACTTGATTGCCGGCCATCCCAGGTATGCTCAGATTCGCCACGGAGCTGGTCACATTCCCCAACGCATTGCCCACCACCACCCGGTAGTCACCGATGTGCACCGGTTGCACATTGGTCAGCACGAGGGTCGCGTTGGTCGCGCCCGGCAGCGGATTGCCGTCCTTCGTCCACTGGTAAGTCAGCGCGTTGGTCGCACCTACAGTGAAATTGACGGTGGCCCCCACGTCCGCCGTCACCCCCTGCGGCTGAGCCACGATCCCTACCGGCGACGGCGCCTCTGACACGTGGATTGCCATCACCTCCGCGTCGCTCAAAGTCCGATTGTAGATTCGGACATCGTCAATGTCCCGACTGTAGGCACCCGAAACCGGATGCACCGAGCCGCCAATGATCAGGGGTGCGGCGGAATCGTAACTGCCGGCCGGAACCGTCAGGGACGCGACGAAGGCGCCGTCCACGTAAAGGCGGGCGACTCCATTGCTGTAGCTGCCCACCACCTGCCGCCACTTGCCCTGCCAGTCCGCGGCAAACGACTGCGAGGGTGTTTCCGGGCCCGGAAAGCTGGACGGCCTAAATAGTTGGAAGAACTGCCGGTGGCCGCTGTCCTCAACCATGCCCAGTAGCCAGCCGTTGAGGTCCGGAAAGGTGCCGGCCGCTTTGTAGACCAAATCCTCGACGTGGTAGGTCCACGTTTCGCGGAACCGCACCCACGAGGCGACGGTAAACGTCGGGCCCAACTGCAGTTGGGGTGCGTCCGGAGCGGTGATGCGGCTGTTGACGTCGCCCTTGAAGTTGTAGGCACTGCCCACGACACCAAACCGGTCTTCGGTCAGGGTGGGACTGGTCACCGTTCCATGATTGGCAAACACCGTTGCGTCGTGGGCGTCACCACCGAATGGATAGTAGGCGACCAACCCCTTCCAGATCCCTGCGTCCACTCCGGTCAGGTTCAGCGCCGCCACACTGCTGGTCACGCTGCCCGCGGCATTGGCCACCACCACCTTGTAGGCACCGATGTGCACCGGTTGCACATTCGTCAGGCTCAGGGTGGCGTTGGTGGCGCCGCTGAGCGCCACCCCGTCTTTACTCCATAGGTAAGCCACGGGGAGTGATCCGGCGGCTTCCACGGCGAAGGTTGCAGTCCCGCTCCGGCTTGCACTCTGGCTTTCCGGCTGAGTGATAATTCGCGGCGGAAATGGTCCCGTTGAAATGTCATTGAATCGCGAAACAAGGAGTTGGTAACCGCCGGCGCGGGGTGCCGAACTGTCAAACTGGTTGAGCACACCGACGATGGTCACCGGACCTGAGGGTTTCTGCTGGCCAATGATGTCGAGGACGCGTGAATCAATCCGCAGGGTGAAAGTCTTCGCCGGGTCGGTGGCGTCCGTAATGGTGACGTTGGAACCGCTAGTGAAGGTCGGACCCGTGCTCGGGTCGATCAGCACGTTGCTGGCGATGACCAGCTTAGCCTCGTTCGCCTCTGCTTCGAGCACGTTGGCGTCCTCCGCCGCGGAGACGCCCCTAGGCCAGGCGAAGTTCAACGACGTGGGCGTAGGAAGCGGGTTGCCAATTGAAATCACTGACAGGGAATGATTCGTATCGGTGACGGACAGGTTCATCTGCAGCAGCCCATTGAAATGCCCTACCGAACCGATCACTCGCACCTTGGCTCCAGCGGGCGGAACTTCGCTTCCCGGTTTTCCGTTCACGAACACGGCAATACCGGCCGCATCATCTTGGCAGTAGAAGAATGCGTTGCCGCTTCCCGTTAGGTTCACGTGGGTCGTTACTGTGGCCTCGATTTCGTAAAGTTGGGACGAAGACGGTGGTTGGAGGGAAGCCGGTTCCACGAGGCCGCGCAGGTGCGCAATGTTGGTTTTTATAATGCCGGGGGTTGGCTCCGCGGCACTCAGCCTCAAACAATCTGCCGTAAGGATGACCAGCCATACCAGTGCGAGCCAAGCCGAGTATCCTTGGGCACATTGCGCAGCAGGCTTCGTCCTAAACGATGCATGTTTGGTCTTCATGTTATCCAAATCCGTATCACCAACGTTACAGCTTTTCATCCACCTGACATCAATCACTCGACTTCAATACCATTCAAACCGTCAGCCATCGAACTGCTTCACTCGGAGCAGCCCGGCGCAAACCCTTTGCCGTCGCACATTCGGACTCGTTCACCGTCCACCCGGCGTCGGCGGGAGGGGGCTGAGCAGCGCGGGCGCCTTGCCCCGCACGCGGTAGAATTGCCGGGACGGGCCGCCCTCGGCGGGGTCGGGCGCGAGGAACAGCGGCTGGCCATCGTGCACCCGCGTGCCCACCGGGCGCCAGCCATTGGGACCAAGCCCGAGGTCGGGCGTGCCCTCCACGACGACCACCGCCCCAGCATTGGCCCGCAGGTTAAACTGCAGCCCCCCGCCTTCGTTGACGCGGAACCGGCTGACCGTGGGGACGAGCACCTCGTCGTTGAGGGTGACTGGCACGGGATCCACTTCGGTGGTCTCGACGTCGTAGCCGTCGCCGGTGAATTCGGCGTTCACCAAACCGAACTCGCCTTGCCAGGCCGCGGGCAGGGTTTCGGCGACGTAGAACCGGAACTTGGCCAGCACGCCGGCGGTCACCGGCGAGTTGGTCTGGGCGCTAAGGCCGAAGTGCAGGCGGCCCCGGAGGGGTTCGTTGAACCAGTAGGGGCTGGCGCCGGGAGGCAGGGCCGGGCCCTCGTCGTAACTGTCGGCGCCGATCAGGCCCATGACGTCGGGCGGATAGGCGAGGGTGAACCGCAATCCGCGCACGGGGTCCGGCACCTGCCGGATCTTGAGCCGGACTTCCACGATCTGGCCGCGGTCAAGGGGCAACGTCGGCGGATCCAGTTCCAGCCAGCCCGGCGCGGCGCCGGACCGCCGGATGACGCGGGCCATCGGCCAGGCGGCGCCGGCAGTGCGACCGGCCGGCTGCGGGTCCTGCCCCACGACCACCCGCATGAGGCGGACGACATCCCCGGAGTCGAGGCTGCCGTTCTGGTTCAGGTCGCTGAGGGCGGTGTCCCACGATCGTTTGGGATCCAGCCCGACGACGAGCCGTTGCAGGAGGCTGGCGTCGCCGATGTCGAGGCGCTGGTTGCCGTTGAGGTCGGCGGTGAGCTTGCGCGGCAGCAGGCGAGTCTGGCCGGAGATCCCGCCCACGCCGGGGACCGGATCGCCCAGTTCGTCGGCCACTTCCAGCAGTTCGGGGTCCACGAAGGCCTGGAGGCTAATCGGCGTGAGCAGGCTGCGGACCCGCAGGCGGAGGGTGCCGAGGTCATGCCGGCCCGCGGCGAGGCTTTGGCCGGCGGTGGCCAGGGTGACCCGCACGGTGCCGGGCACATCGGTGTTGACGGTGATCAGGGCCCCGGGCAGCAGGCCCGAGGGTTCGAAGGTCGGCTGGCCGAGGAAGTCCACGTAGTCGCCGAAGTGCAAGTTGAAGCTGAGGCCGGAGAGGGCGCGCTGGTTCTGCAGCTGGACGGGGAAGCTGACGGTCTGTCCTTCGCGGGTGTCGGGCGCATCGCCCACCACCAGCACGCTGCCGGGTTGCCAGACGAGGACCGTGCGGTTGGTGGCGGCGTTGCCGGCCGCGTCGGTGGCGATGACGGTGAACGGGTTGCTCCCCTGCTCCAGCCGGACGCCTTCGACGGCGTAGCGGCCGTCAGTCAGCGCCAGGCTGAGCGCGGCCTGGCCGGGGCGGAGCAACTGGGCGCCGGCCACGCGGTCGTTGTCAGTGATGCGGCCGGTGAGGGTCACGACCTCGAGGTCGCCCAGGCCGGCGGCGGGGCCCTCCCATTGCACCAGCGGGGCGGCAATGTCGGCGAACTCGCCGCCGAACACAGTGTCGGCGGCCACGGTCCAGACGAGTTCGAGGCCGGTGGCGGTGATCGGTCCGGCAGGCACGCCGGTCCAGCGGCGGAGTTCCCAGCCGGGCAGCGGGACGGCGGTGGCGAGCACGCGGAAGCCTTCCTCGTAGCGTTCGGCCGCGGGACTGAGGGTGACGGTGCCGCCGGCGTTCGTGGCCACGCTCACGGCGAAGGTGGGCGGCGGCGTGAGCGTAACCTGCACGGTGGCCTGCGCGGTGAGAGCCCCGTCGCTGACGGTGAGCACCAGGGGCACGGTGCCGCCGGGGCCTTCCGTGGGCAGGAGGCGCAGGGTGCGGGCGCGGCCGCTGCCACCAAGGACGATCCGGTCGGCGGGCAGGAGCCCTGGATCGCCGGACACGGCGGTGAGCGTGAGGGGGTCGGCCGGATCGGGATCGGCCAGCGTCACGGGCACATCGCCGGAGCCTTGGCGGGCCGCGAAGGAAAGCGTGGGCGGAACGGTGAGCCCCGGGGCGTCGTTAACATTGGCGACCAGGAGGGTGAAGGCCAGTCGCTCGGTGGCGGTGCCGTCGGTGGATTCCATCGTCACCTCGTGGGCGCCGACCTGCGCATTGCCCGGGCGCCCGGTGAGGCGCCCGGAGGTGGCGTCCACCGGCGTCCACGTCAGCCAGGCCGGCAAAAAGACGGGCTGCAGGGTGATGGTCTGCCCCAGGCCGGGCGGATTGACGGCCACGGTGCCGAGGTAGTCCTGGTCCTGCACGGCGCCGATCGGCGGCAGGCCGGTGAAGACCAGGGGCTGCCGGTCGGCGCTGACCGCGACGGTGAATTCGCCAACAGCCTCGCCGCCGTGGGGATCGGTGACGCGGAGCCGGCCGGTGAAGGTGCCGACCGCGGTGTAGGCGTGGGTCGCCTCCGGTCCGTCGGCCGTCTGGGCATCACCGAACTCCCAGCGGTAAACCAGCGGTCCGCCGCCGACATCGGTCGCCTGGGCCTGGAATGCCCCGGCCACTCCGGCAACGAGGTCGGCCGGGGCGGCGACGCTGGTCAGCACGGGCGGGACGTTGGTGACTTCGAAGGTGACGGGCACCTCAAGGCTGGTGGCGACGAGGTTGGTGTCCACCGCGGTGGCGCGGGTGGCGAAGTTGGCCACCGGCTTGGAGCCCGGGAAGTGGTAGAACTCCCAGCGGGTGCCCTCGTTGACCCAGTAGTCGTTGTAGCTGAACCCGGTGTTGTCGGGCGCCGGATTGGCCTTGGTGTCGCCCACCACCAGCCCGGCGTTGCGTCCGGCCGTCTGCGGCAGGTTCGTCCAGATGACCGTCCAGGTCAGCTTGTCGGGGGCCGGCACGTTGACCTCCGGGAAACGCTGGAGGAAGTAGCCGCTGTTCAGGCCGAAGGCCGGGCTCTCGTAAAGCACGGTGCCGGGCACCCGCGCGGAGAGACCGGGGTATTTCGGGCCGTCATTGAGGTAAAGCCGCAACCGGCCGCCGGCCTTCGCCCGCTCGGCCGGGGTCAGAGCGGTCAGGTCGGCGTAATAGTAGATCGCGACCTCATGGATCACCTCGTTGGTGCGGCTGAAGACGACTTCGTCGCCGGTCTCCAGGAGCGGCACGTGGTAGGTGGCGGGTTCGCCCACGCTGCCGAGATTGTCGTAAAGGCTGACGAGCCCGAGTTCACCTACGCGGAGCTTCACGGTGTGGCGGCCGGGACTGAGCAGGGGCAGGAGCGCTTCCAGGCCGTCCACGGCCCGGCCGTCGGCCAAGGTCCACGTGGCCCGCACCGCGGCGGGCGGCCAGGCGTAGTCGGCGGCGGCGCTCACAGCCACCGCCTCGCCTTCCCGCGCGCCCGTCGCCGTCGCGGTGCGGACCTCCGGTGCCCGGTTGGCCACGTCGAGCCGGAACACCGCCGGCGGCGTGGTGCGCCCGTCGGCATCGGTCACGGTCAGGTTGAGGTCGATCAGCCCCGGCCGCAGGCCGGAGCCGCCCAGTTGCACGACGCGGTTGGTATCCTGCCGCCCGTTGGGCAACTGCCACAGGTAACGCAGCCGCGCGGTGCCGCCGGTGACGACCGGCTCCACCGGCAGCGGGTCCCCTTCCCGGGGGGCGGGGTAACGCACGCTCTCGACCAGCGGCGGCGGGGCGGGCGCATCCACCAGGCGGATGGTGGTCAGGTTCTTCAGCCACGAGTCGGCTGGGGACGGCGGGTTGGCCGGGGCATAGGCGTAACCGAAGAGCCCCGAGGTGCCCGTGATGCCGCCGCCGGCCATCGCGGCGTCGTAGGTGGAGTAGAGGCTCAGGTCCCAAACCCGGACCTCGAGCTGGGCGGTCTGCCCATAGCTGATCCCCGGCAACTCCCGCGTCCCCCCGGACCACGTCCCGGGCGCCGCGGTGTCCTCCACCCGGAACCGGCCGGTGCCGGGTCCGTTGACGGCGATCAAACCGGTCGAGGTATCGAGGTAAAGCTGCGCGAAGAAATTGGTCCCCACCAGCGGTTGGCCAGCCACGTCGAGAACGAGCTTCGCCCCATCGAACACCCCGTTGGCAAAGTTCACCGGAACGCTTTGCCCGGCCGCGGGAAACAGCAGGCACGCGGAAAACAGGAGGCCGGCGGGAGGTATTCGGTTCATGGGTTTGGGTTGGGTTACCCGTCTCCAAGGTCCGGCACTGAACGTGGATTACCGGCAGGGCCCGGCGCCAACGCTCCACGCCGGAAGCCAAGAAAGGCCGGGTGCTTTAGCGATAAGTTCAGCCTAGGTTTCCCGGCCATCCGTGGGCAACCCCTATATTGGCTCTCGGCCACCGTCCGGCGGCATATTGCCCGCTGACCACGAGTCGCCTCTGCTCGGCCGGCGTCAGGCGAACCAGGCGCGTCGCCAACGCCTGATCCATCACAAAATGGGCGAACACTTTTTGGCCTCGAATTCGCTTCCGAAGGACAGACAGACAAGGTCTGCGCCGTCATCGCCAACGCGGTGCTCGAGGCTTTTGTCACCCCAAGAAGCCACCACTGGCTCGCTCCCTGGCGGATGACATCCCGTTCGCACTTGCGCGGCATGCCCGCGGTGACTGGGGTGACGTCGACCTCACCGACCGGGTGGCCAACGTCGAGGCCTTTCGCACCGGCGAACGGCTACATTCCGCGTAGGTCGCTACCCAACCGGTGGGGTGTTTTGTCCTTGGTTCGAGCTGTTGACGGACGAATGAAAAAGGAAGTGAAAGGCCCGACCGCTTTGTCCCGTGTCCCGACTGATGCCAACATTCATCCTGCCATCCCCATCCTTCCGGAAGCTGGCCTTCCTCACGCTATGTGCACTCGCGCCCGGATTCGGTTCCATGGCGGCCGAATTGATCACCAACGGAACGTTCGACGCCGGCGAATCGGGCTGGACCCTCGGATACTCGCCCGGGTTTGCGAGCGGAGGGATTCCCTACACCTACGACAACGGCCCTTCCGGCAATGGATGGGAAGTGCGGACCAGCCCCGGAGTCATCTTCGGCACACCGACGATATCCGGCGCCACCCTCTACAACGGCTGGGATGGTGGGGTGACTTCGGGATCCGGCGGTTCCGGGGTGCCCAACTACGAGGCGGATCTGGTGTTCTTTCTCCGTCAGCCGTTCACAAAGGCAGGCAGTTACTCCGCCGCCAGCTTTTCGTTCCAATACAACATCAGTGGTGGCGCCTACACTGTCTATCAGCCCAGCCGAGGCGTGCCAATTGAGGGTCGGACGTTGCAGGTCGAGCTCCTTGACGTCAGCCAAATCGTGGTTGCAACGCTCTATTCCTTCACCCAGCCGGCGGGCAATCCACCGGCCGATCCGTCGCTCACGAGCGTCACGCTCTCCGCGTTGACGCCCCTGAATGGGTTGCCGGACGGCGACTACTGGATCGGATTCCGGCAAATCATCCCACAATACTTCACCGGTGCGGGCGAGATCGCCCTCGACAACGTTGCGTTCACCGTAACGCAGGAAGTCAGCCCGGTGCCGGAGGGCGGAACGTGGGGTGCGGTGCTGGCGTTGGCAGTGGCCAGTTGGGTGGCCTGGAGCCGGAGGCCAAGGCCATGATCCGCACAAGACTCGCGGGACAATGGCCTTGAATGGGCCAGCCGACTCCTTTACCTCAGCCCGGTCCGTTTTCCCCAAATGCCCCGCGGATATTCACTGCTGATTGGACTCACCGAGGTCAGCGCCTCCTCGGACTACTACCGGCGACGCCTGCCCGACTTCGACGGCCGCGCCGGCTGTGAGGGTGTGCCCAAGGATTTGGAGCTCATGGAGCGGCTGACCCATTACATCGGCTACGAGCGGGTGACGGCCCAGCCATTACTGAACGCCGAGGCCAGCCGAGCCAAGGTGCTTGCGGCTCTGGCACAGCTGGCCCATCCGGATTCTGGTGCGCAGGCGGGTGACATCGTCTTTGTCTATTTCACCTGCCACGGCCAGACGTTTGGCGAAGGCCCCACCAAGATAGCCGGTTCTCCGATCGGCAATGCCGTCAACGTGCTGCTCCTTCACGACCGACCGCTGGTGAACATAGAGCTGTATCCCTACCTGTTTCCCCTGCTGCTGCGTGGGGTCCGGGTGGTGACGATGTTCGACAGCTGTCACGCCGGCTTCGGCAGCAACCTCAGCGGCACCGAGCAGGTGAATCCCGCCTTTGCGGTATTCGCCCCGCTGATTCAGGAGGCGGCAACTGCTGTAACCCCGCTTCTCCTCAATCTCCCGGGCATTGTATTGCCCACACTCCTACTGCCGGGAGTGAACCTGACGCCGGCGACGGCCAACCTTATTCCGAGCCAATTACTCCAAGCGCTCGCTCGTTCGCCGCGGATGCAGATCTTTTCCGCGCCAAAGGCCACGCCAACGCGGGCGCCGGGCATTGCCCATTTTGGCGCAGCGCGGGATGAAGGCAGGGCGCAGGGCGGGCCGGAGGGCAGCCTCTTTACCCGAGTGTTCTACCGGCTCTTTCTGGCGGGTGGCAACGAGCTCACCTATCCCAAGATGGCGGCCGAACTCGAACATCTTTTGACGCGGCGCCCGCCTACCTTCGAAACGGTCAGACCGGCCAATACCCGACGAGACGAAAGCGTCCCCGAGGCCCCCATTTTCGCAGACCAAGAACCCACCCTTCATATCGGATGAACGTAAAGCTCCGCTCTCTGCCTCCACTCCTTGCCGTCACCGTGGTTGGCCTTCTGGCCGCTTCGTGCGCTTCGGTTTCGTCCACGCCAATGTCCAAGGACTACCATTCTCGGAACGGGACGGAACAGCAGCGGAAAGACGCGAACTTTGATTACGCAGCTCCGGCTCGGGACCGCAATCCCGGCAAGAAGCCGCGCCGCGGCGAGGCAAGTGTCACCCGCTATTACCTGCCCATTCCGTATGTCACGGTGCGAGCTTACGAGGTGCGGGTGTTGGGGCAGACGCGCCTGCATTTCACCACCCACGCCACGGCGCTTCCCGACCTAGCCCACCCGCTTTTGATGGAGCACAACTACAGTTTTGCCGTCAAAACTGCCCTCCGGGTGACCACGTCGCCGGAAGGCTTCCTGGAGCGAGTCACCTACGGCCGGGAGCCGCAGACGGCCCAGGCCATTGCCGCCATGGCCAAGGCAGCCCTGTCCGTGGCGGCCCCGGTCCCCCTGCCTTTCAAAGGGGATTTGGATTTTCCGGAGTTCTCGCGGCTCGTCTTTGAGAAGAGCTATAAATTGGGGGATATCAAGAAGCCCGTTCCAGAAACCATTGGCCAAAGGCATTTCGAGATCACGCTGGACTCGGAAGGAACCGGGACGGCAGCGAAGTATTCGGGTCATCCTGAAGATGCCAGTAACTCACTCAGCTCTATCCCGGGCTTCTACTACCGCCCATTGATTCCCGTGAAGGTTTCCATCAAGCAGACCGCATTCGGGGAATCATCGGCGACTCCGGTGGTGGTGGCACCGGAAATGGCGACATCCCCCATCACTGTGCAGTCGGCACTCACCTCACCGACCATCCCGGACCAGTCGGTGCCGGGACCTCTCCTGTTCAAAATCGAACCTCACTCGCCGCCATCGGGCTACTATCCGAATGCAAAACTGGTCACACCGGAAACTCCCGTGGCCATCGAGACCTACGTCTACTGCGCCGATCCCCGCCAGGTGGATGCCTTTTTCTTCACCAAGAACTTCCTCGCCGCGCAGGACGTGGATCTCAAGTTCAGCGCCGGAAATCTCTATGAAGTGCGGGCCAAGCGCGACAGCGACCTGATGGCCATCGCCAACATTCCGTTGGATGTTGTGGGTTCGGTCTTCGGGTCGATCGGCGGACTGCTCAAGGTGGATGTCCAACACAACGGTGCGGAACCGGGCGGCGACGCATCCGTGGTCATCGGCGACAAGGCCCCCTCCCGCCCGCGGCCGCCGGTTGAGAAGGACTGAGTCTGCTACCAGCGGACCAGCCGGCCGCTTTCCGTAAGCGTCAGGAACGTGCCGGAACGCGTCAGCGGCAGCAGGCGGCTGATGGTATGTTCGCCGCCGTCGGTGCGCAGGGCCCGGTGCTGGAACCATGCCATTTGTCTTAGGTCGGAAGCGCGGGCGATCACAATCCGACCATTGCCGCCCGCAGCGATGATTCGGTCCTCGCCGGTCAGTGAATGCAGGCAGTAGTTTCCGTCCAGGTTTACGTCCTCGCTTCGGAGCGCACCCCATCCTCGGCGCCAGCGAAACAACCCGCCGTTGTCCGCCCCGAGCAACCAGTCTCCGGAGGTGGGTTCCTGGCAGGCGGCGTGGATATCCGGCAGGTCACGTTGGACATCCACCGCGACTGTCAGTGCGGGGATTTCCAGTCGGGAGAGCTCAAGTTCGGTGAGGTCGCAACGTGAACACAGGAGCACGCGCTCACCGTTGTTCGAAACTGCAAGGTCCGTGAAACTATCCGGATTGCCCCGCTGAATCGAAGGCAGGTGATCCGTTGGCAGTTCCACGGAGACCAACAGTTGCGGAACCGGCGCGGCCACATTCCACACCGCGTATCGGCGCCCACCGTAAACAACCAAGCGTGTTCGACCGGAGGCGAGCGCACCAAAGTCCGCGCCCCCATGGGCCTTTCCCAGGGCGGGACCGGAAGACCTGCGCTGCCCGGACGAACAGTCCAGTGCGACAAGCTCACCCGCCGGGTCCAAGACCCAAAGGTGGTTCCCATCCGCCGAGAAACCCAAGGGGGTGCGCAGCCCCGTGAATTCGGCCCGAATCGCCAGCGAATCAGGGGCCACGAGGACAACGGAATTGGTCGAACGGGTGGCGGCCACCGTGGTTTCGTCCGCCGTGGCCACCAGGCCCACCGGGTCGCCCGCGAGGAGAAAGCCGTCCGCCACGCCCCGTTTGGCGGTCAGTTCTTCGGGGCGCGGCCGAAACAGGTAGAGCGTGCCCCCGGCATCACCGGCAACGAGGGAATGACCGTCAGGACTCCACGCCACCGCTGTGATTGCGCGATCGGGGCCGCTCGGGCTGCAAGTGGTGGCCAGATCCGGCATCCGATGCACCCGCACTGTCTCGTCTTCGCCACCCGTCGCGAGCGTCCGGCCATCGGGCGAAAAGGCAATGGCGCGGGTTTCCGGAAGGAAATTGGTGGCGACGGTGACAAACTGAGCTCCGGCTCGGCCCAAGACCAGGCCTCCGGTGGTCGGTTCCGCAAAGGCTGCCCAACGGCCATCCCAGGACAGGGAGGCCGCGCTGGCAGTGCCGCGCAGTTCCCTAACCACACTGCGACCATCGGCAAACACCCACTGTAGTTGCTGGCGGAATTCGTCACCAGCGCCAATGCCCCAGCGGCGCAGGAGCGCCGAGCCGTCGACGGCCAATCCGTGCTCTTCGAAGAATTCGGATTCGGGATTGGGCTTCGGTGATCGGAACCAGGAACTGGGTTCCGCCAGCCCCGGATTCCACCGGGACCAGTCGGTCCAGTTGGCGCGCGGGCGGTAGATCACGGTTCCCTGTTCCGCAATTGTGCCGATGACTCGAAACGCCCCGGGGATCAGGGCCTCGGTGTGTTTGCCCGTGCGTCTATCCCAGACCGCTATAGGGCGGTCTTCGGCGGGGCGACCCAGTCCGCCGGCGGTCCCGGCCAGTCGGTCGTTGCCGATGAATCCGGCTAGGTAGGCGATATTGTTGACCACGGCGAGCGGGGTGAGTGATCCCGCGGGGCTGACTTCGCAGACAGTGGCCTTGGAGTCATCGTGCTGGGCAGCCAGCCACCGACCGTCGGGGCTGAAGCAGATCCGGGTCACCTTGGTCCCCACGCCATGAACCTTGGCCAGATGATCGCCCTCCGCCTGCCGGAGCAATGTCAGCCATTCCAGGGTTTGGCCGCCTTCCATCTCCGCATGGGCCAATTCCTTCCGGGCGCGGCCGAGGCGCCCGCGGTCAATGTCGGCGCTGGCCCGGGCGAGCAGGCCCAGATAAAGCTCGAATGATTTTTCCCGGGCCTGTTTCGCTTCGCGCCACGCGACCCCGAGGGATAGTCCCAGGGCCGGAATCAGCACCAAGGCCAGCCCCCGGGTTCTCCGCCAGCGCTGCTGCCAGCGGTCCATCGCCGCGGGCGATTCGCCAGCGAGGGCGAGCCGCAGTGCTTGGAGCATTTCCGCGGCGTTCCGGTAGCGTCGGGCGGGCTGGTTGTGGCACGCCCGGGTCCAGATCCCGTTCAGCTCGCGGAACAGCTCGGCTTCCGGGCCTTCGTCGAAGTCGCCGGGCAGCCGGGGAAACTCGTGGCGGTCAAAGCCGGTCGCCGCCGAGTAGAGGACCTTGCCGAGGGCGTAGAGGTCCGCCTGCTGGGAACCGGGACCTTCCGGTGGCACGTAGCCTTCGGTGCCCACAAACGACCGGGCGCTGAGCTCCGTGGTCAGCAGTCCCAAGTCGCCGAGCTTCGGTCGGTCACCCACGAACAGGACGTTGCCCGGCTTGATGTCCCGATGCAGCAGGCCTTGGGCGTGGAGTTTGCCGAGCGCCTCGACAAGGTCACAACCCAGTTGCGCCACTTCACCGGGGCTCAGGCGGCCGCGGCGGTGAATGACCTCCCGCAATGTCCGGGGAACATACCGGTCCGGCCCGGGGAACTCCGCGGCCTCGGCGTGGTCCGCCAGTTCCATCACGCAATACAGCGCTTCGCGCTGCGGCGTCTCCCCCACTTCCAGGACGGACAGATGATGCAGCTCGCCGGGCTGGATCCGTTCGAGGTAACGGCGCAGCCCCTGCAGTTCCTTGTCCGCCGCCCAACCGGTTTCGGCCGCATCGCGGGGCACCAGTTTGATCGCCCGCCAAAATCCAGTCAGGCGGTGCCGCCCCAGCCACACTTCGCCGAAGGCGCCCCGCCCAACCATCCGCAGCAGCTCGTAGTTGGGGACTTCAGGCGGCCATTCGGGACGTGCCATGGCGAAGCCTAGGCCCAGTGAGGGCTGGCTGCCAAGCCACGGGCCAAGCCGATGAATCCAGGCTCACTCCCAACGGGACCGCAGGCGGGCCAACTCCGCGTCGTAGAGCTTCTGCACGCGATGGATCCACGTGTCCACGGTTTCGACTGCCTGGACGCCCAGCGCCGCCCGGATGCGTTCGCTGGTCCAACCGTCGTGCCGTTTCCACAGAAAGGCCTGGAGCATTTCCTGCCGCATGCGCGGCCGCCGGCTGATTCGCTGGCGCACCTCGGCATCCAGTTGCCGCGCGAAGGCCCGGTCGAGCGACTCGCCCGGATCGGCCTCGGCCTGGGCCGGGAGGCGCCCGATCAGGCCGGTGGTGGATTCATCCGTTACCTCGGGTTCATGCCGGTGTCGGCCCGCCGCGTCCCGCCAGTCCTCCACTCGCCAGCGGATCTTGGTCTTCAGCCACGCCTTGAACCGGCCGTGCCGCGGGTCCCGCTTCAGTTCGGGCAGATCCCGGTGCACCTGCGTCATGACGATCTGCACCACATCGTCCGCGTCGCCCGACGGGATTCCCCGACTCAGCACGTAGTCACGGATGACCGGCCGGTAAGCCCGGTCGAACTCCGCCCAGGCGGCCTCGTCGCTCCGCACCATGCGCGAAAGCAGGCTCCAGCGGGTGACGGGTGATTCCGGCGCATCGCTCATGATGGTCATGCCAACAACACGGCCGGCGACCGGCAATCCTTTCGGTTGTGATTCTGGAAACTAGGCGGACCGGGCAACCCATGGTTTCCCACCGCGGCGACAGTCTTTTTTGCCGCGGCGCCTGCCGGGTGACGGTCAGTCGCGGGCCCTTGTCCGGCGAAACGCTGTGTGGTTCGACCTGCGGGGCGTTTCCGGAGGCCGCGCGGATCGTCGCAAGATTTCTGAAAGGTTCTCCCTCCCGGTGCCGTGTTGGGCCTGTGTGCGTTCCGGGTCCTTCCGGGAATGGGGTCGGCCAAGGCTGATCGATTGTCCGTTGGGCGCGCGCCTGCCGAAAACGTCATGAAACCGAACATGAGTTCCCTACCTGTCATTCGTGAGGCGTCGACCGATGCCGACCGTGAACGCGTGTTCCGCTTCCGCTACCGCATCTACGTGGACGAAATGGGCCGGCGGCAGAAATACGCGGACCCGGCACGCCGCACCATCGAGGAGCCGTTTGACGCCACGGGCCACCTGCTGCTGGCGGAGCTCGGGGGCGAGGTCGTGGGCACGTTACGCACCAACTTCGCAAGGGAGACCGATCTAGACTACTACCCGGAGCTGTTCGGCATGGACAGCGTCGGGGACACGTTTCCGGAGGCGGTGTCCCTGACTACGAAACTGATGGTCGCGCCCGCGATGCGGTCAGGCTCTCTGGCGGTGCGGCTAGCGCTGGCCGTGTTTAAGCTCGGTCTCTCCCGCGGCATTCGGCACGACTTCATTGACTGCAACGCGCACCTCGAAAGTTTTTTCATGCGCCTGGGCTTCCGCCGTTATTGGCCGCATGTGGAGCATCCCGAATACGGCCGCGTGCTCCCGCTCCGACTCGACTTGGACGACACGGCGCACCTGCGGGCGATCGGCTCGCCGCTGGCCCGCGTCCGTCGGCGGACCGGGCTCGGCCAAGAGCCCGGCAACCCTTTTCCCATGACCACCACCCAGAACACACCAGGACAAATCGCATGAACCAACACGACGAATCCCACGAAGACATCCACGAAACACCTGTCAACCAGGGTGGCGACGAACTGATCGCCTGGCTGGACGAGCGCATCCTCGCGCTGTTGGCGCGGATCGAGGCCACCGATTTCTGGCGGGCCGTCACCGCCCTAGACGCCGACCCGCGATTCCTCCGCGACGTGATGCGCGAGGTGTATCTGGAGATCTTCTCCTACCAGCAGCACGCCATCGAAGGCGCCATCGTCGCCATCTCGCAGATGCCGCGCTCAATGCCGGTGCGGATGATCAAGGCCATGCTGCGGCACCAGGCCGAGGAATTCGACCACGGTGAGATGGCGTTGCGCGATCATGTGGCGCTGGGCGGCGACGAACAGCACGCCCGGCACGGGCACCGCATCAGTCCCGCGGCCTACTCGGTCGCGGCGATCTGGCGGATGATCGCCGACCAGCGCGATCCGTTCGCCTACCTCGGCGCGCTGTATCCCTTCGAGGGCCTCACGCCCATCGTGTCCGAGCGCATCAAGGCCGCCTTGCTTCGCCGCGGCTTCCCGGCCACCGCACTCGAGTTCGTGGAATTTCACTCCACCGAAGACCCCAAGCATACCGATCTGGTGAAACACCTCATCAAGGAAACAGTCACGCGCTACCCCGGGGCCGAACGTTCGATCAAGGAAGGGCTCGACCGCTTCCTCGCCATCTACCCGCTGCCTGTGTGGCAAACCGCCTATGAACGCGCCCTAAGCTCACTCCCCCAGGGAGTCGCCTGAAACCGTTCACTCAACCCAACCTCACCCTCCATCCCCTTAAAAATGTTCAATATTGCCTTCATCCGCCCCTCGGCGAGCACGCTGGCCGTTTGGCTGACTGTTGCCACGGGCACCCGCATCGCTGCCGAAACATCGCTTTCCCAACGGGCGAAGCAGACGGCGGACAAGCTGCTGGCCGCGGCCGCGGCCGCCTCCGTCAACACCTCCAATCCCGCCGCCGTGCGCCGCTACGCCGAGCAGGAATTGTCGCGTGGCGCCGATCTGAGCGGCCCGTTTGCGGCCGCCGTGTTCGAGGCCTTGGACACATCTGCCCGCCAGGCTGAGGCCGCCGCCCTGCTCAAGGCCGAAGGGTTGAAGCCGGACTCCGAACTGTTTCAGGAACAGATGGCCAATGCGACCGGCGCGCCCGCCCCTTCGCCGGCGGCTCCGGGTGTCGCCACCGCCGCTCAAATCGCCACGGAAGACGCGGTCAGCGCCCTCGGTGGTTTCGGTTTCGGCTTGGGGCTGGGCATGGTCACCGACGTTGGCACGCACGAGCGGGTGAAGGCGGCGGCGCTCGACTCGGGCGGAATCCTCCGCGTGACCGACGACGACAACACCCGGGTGGGTTTCATGCTGGAGACCCACTACTTCTTCGTGCACGACTCGGAGAAGATCCATCGGAACCGCGAGGACCGGCGCTTCGTCTGGGGCCACGGACCGTTCGTCTGCGCGCAGACCGGCGACAACATCATCCAGGGTGTCGGCCTGGGTTACATGGTCGGATTCAAGCGCCCCACGGTCGCCGGCCAGCCCAACTTCATCAGCAACGCCATCAACAGCTTCAATCTGGGAGTGGCCTACTTCGTTGAACCGGATGTGCAGGTGCTGGGAGACGGACTGGTCCCTGGCATGACGCTGAACAGCGCGGACCAGATCCGGTTTCGCAACACCACCCAGCGGGGCATCGCGGTGGTCTTCTCCGCCGCTTTCTGAGCAGGCAAGGCTCCGCGCGGCTGGCTTACCACTGGGTGAGCCAGCCGTCCTCGGAAAGGCTGAGGACGCGCTGCTGCTTGGGGAGGTAGAGGAGGCGCTTGAGGTTGTGGCGGCCGGGCTCCAGGGCCAGACCGTGGTGGGTGAGATGGACGATGGGGGCACCGTCGGGCAACCGGCGGATGCCCAGCTGCTCGCCGGGACCGGCGGTGAGCAGGCGCCCGCCGTCCGGCGTGGCGATCATGTGGGCGGGCAGGCCGAAGTTGGCGTCCAGCAGTTCAGGCGGGTCGTCTGTGGCGGTGTCCAGCCGGAGCAGGCGGCCGCCGCTGGTGCCGAAGTAGCACTCGGTCGAGTCCGGCCGGAAGCAGGCCGTGACGGCCTTTTCGTTCAACTGCTTCAGCAGGCGGGTGGCGCCGCTGTCCAGGTCGGCCAGCAGCGCCGAACCGTCGGCGGCCAGGACCACGGCCCAACGGGAGTCAGTGCTGATCACCGCATCGTTGAACTTGGCGCCCGTTGGGTGATTGGTTTCGGCGATTCGCCGGGCCGAAGTTGCTTTCGTGATCCACAAGGAAAGTAGGCTGTCTGCATACAATGCGAGGCGTTGACCGTCCGGAGAGGCCACGCCTGCTGCATTGGTTGTGGAACTGGAGAAAGCTTTGGTTTCGAACAGATACTCTCTAGGTCGAATAATCCAGCTCTCCTCCGGAGGAACGATTCGTTTGGAAGTGGTCTCGCAAACCAGTTTTCCACTGGGTGATATCTCCCACATTTCGTCCGCCTTGGCTGTGAGCGACAATGGATAACCCACGTCCGACATCGCCGCCGGCTCCATCACTTCTGCCCCGTCAGCGCCCCAACCGCTTTTCCAAAGATGATTTTTCAGACTTGTTCCTTTCAAAAGGGAGACGTTGCAGCCGGGCGGGACCTTTTCAGGTGTAGGAACTCCTAACGCCAACAATGATTCATCGAGGCTGGTCACGATCCGAGCCTGCCTGTGAGTCCTCCTCCTCTGATTGCGCAAAGCGGACGATGGCGTGGGAACGTGCCAGAGTCTGATTAGCCCGGATCGATCTCCTGAAGCCAGCAACGTATCCTGATTCCCCCACGCCAACGCGGACACTTTCGCACCGTGCCCTTCTAATTGAGCGCGTGTGGAACCAGTCTTGCCGTCTGCCAAAATCAATTGGTTGCCGTTTCCCGCGACAGCCACCATGTCAGCGTCGAAACTTGCCGCCATCGCCTCAACTGCGGTGAAGCCATGGGCCCGAACCTCTGATCCCCACAGGTGCTCGAGACGCCCAGCCTGGGTCATCGGGTCGATGAATGAGAGCCATTCACCTGATGCGGACATCGGGAGTTTCGCGAGACGGGCATAATGACCTTCCAAGCTAATCACTTCCCAATACCGGAATTCCCAATTGAAATTTGCCTTCGCTATGGTGGTCACGTCGATCGGGACCTCGCCTTCTGCAAAAACGCGCTTCCCGTTTGGTAGCTCCACCTTCGGGTAATCGGAGCGATACTCCTTAAAGACCATTCGATCACCTGCACGGTTGATCAGGGCGACCGGTTCTGGGTGTTCGATTGCCCGATATCCTCCGATTCCTTCTTCGCCCCACCATATCACGCCTCCGGGATTCCAAACATCTGAACTTGCTGGAACACCGCTCAGAGGCAACCAGCGAACAAGTGTCCGGTGTCGGTCGCTGAAGGGTAGGGCGACGACGGTCTGACCATCACCTAGGATTCCGGCAGGGATCCAGTTGCCGGGAAGACGCTGTGGCAGTGCGACACCGGTATCCGAGTCCCAAAGGCAGATTGGTTTGCTGCCGTCAGATTCGCGCCCGATTCCGACTATTTGGTTACCCGGTTGGACAAACCCAACCAGACTTGCCGCATTGGTAATGGCCGAAAGACGGCGGCAATCCGGCAGGGAGTAGATGTCAATCTTCGTCCCGTTCCGCGCCGCGAGAAGTTTTCCGTCTGAGCTGAACGCCAACTCCTCAATAGGCGTAAGCGGATAGCCTTGGGTGATTGCGATTGCGATATTGGTCGCCGACGCCGCGCTTTCGGCATCTTCGGACTGTCGCTTCAAAATGTCCGCCTCGATTCCCGCCCTAGGCGATCCTATGGTCCGAATGATGGCCTTGGAAGCATTTGGCCATTCTGAATCCAGGAGATTCCTCTCCGCGGAATTGATCTGCTCCCGATACCGTTCGAACTCTGCTTGCTCACCTCTTTTGCGGTAGGCGGGAACGATTGCTGTCAGCGCCACCGCCAGAGCGGCCACGAGCAGCGTTGCAGCGAGGGTTAGGCGACGCGAGCGGGAACGCTGCTGGCGGGAGCGTTCCACATCCTCGCCTCGTTCAAGTCGGCGGAAGTCCTCGGCCAGTTCGGCGCCGTGCTGATGCCTGCGGGCGGGATCGGGGTCGCAGGCGCGCAGGAGCACCGCGTTGAGGCGTTGCAGGTCGGCGGCGTCCGGGCGTTGGTCCCAGTCCTCGGGCAGGCAGGGGAACTCCCCCACCTGAAGTCCGGTGACGGTGGCGTAGAGGGTGCGGCCGAGGCTGAACACGTCGGCTGTGGGGCGGCCGGGTCCCTCCAGCGGCGAATAGCCCTGGGCCCCGCCGAGGCTCAGGGAGGCCTCCGCCGGCCGGACCAGGTCGATGTCGGCGAGGCGGGGTTCCCCACCGATGAACACCACGTTGTTCGGCTTGATGTCCCGGTGCACCAGTCCCGCGGCGTGAAGCGTGGCCAGCCCCTCCGCGAGCTGGCGGCCGAGGCGGATGGTCTCCGGGGCGGGAACCAACTGCCCGGGGGCGCGCCGGCGGAACTCCGAGAGCGTCAGCGCCTGGTAATGCTCGGGCGCGAACGCCCGGCCGCCGGCCACGTCGTCGGCCAGCTCCATCACGTAGTAGAGGAACCGGCCAGCCGGATCGTGGTCCACGTGCAGCACGGCCAGCGCCGCCGGGCTGCCCGGCGGCAGGTGGTCCAGGTAGGCCTGCACCCCGCGGAAGACCCGTTCGCCCAGCGCCTGCAAACCGGAACCTTTGGCCCCCAGCGGCACCAGCTTCACCGCGCGGTATTGGCCGGTCACGGTCCGCGCCAGCCACACCTCCCCGAAGGAGCCCCGGCCAATCGACCGCAGCAGCTCCAGCCCGGGCAACAGCGGCGGTTCGCTCGCCCCCATGCTCCCCTCGCCTGCGCCTGGCAGCCTCACAGGCGGCGATAGATTTCCCGGCACAGCCGGAGTTTGTGACGGTGGGCTACGACATACACTGACGTCGGGCGCATCTTCAGTGCCTTGGCAATGCGGTCCGCCGGCCATTCTTGGCAGTAATACAGCTCCAGCATCTGGACGTCCCGGGGACTCAGGTCCTGGGCGAGCACGCGCATGGCCTCGATCACGGCGACCCGGAACTCGGCTTCCGCATGGTCGGGACTGAGCCCGGCCGCCGCCTGTGGGTCCGCGAATTCGGATTCGGGTTCATCCAGCGAGGCCAGGGCCTCATCCCCGGCCCGCTTGAGCTGGTCGAATTTGGTAGCGACCCGCCAGCGGACGAGCTGGAAGAGATACCGCCGGAAAGAACCGCGGCGCGGGCCCAGCTCGAAGCCGACGAGTGAGCGGACCAGCGAGGTGAAGACGTCCTGGGTGACATCCTCCGCGTCGTGGTGGCTGAGGCCGGCCTTGCGGGCCATGCCCAGCACGACCCCGCGATACGTGCGATCGAACTCCTCCCAACGCTGGCCCCGTGCCGGGTCGGCGACATCGGCGATGAGGCTGCTCTGGGTGGCCAGCGTGCCGCGGCTGGGCGGCTCGTCGTTGGTTCCGGGTGCGTGGTCCACGGAAGAAAGAACAGCCAAACCCAGGCAAACCTTACAGAAAAATGATGGGACGATGAATTTGGGCTCACCGCGGGGGCGGGCCGTGGACCGCAAGGTGCCGCCGGCATCCTGCCGGCGGTGAGTCCCGATGGCATGCGGCCAGAGCTAAAGCCCGCGACGGTCGGTTTCGGGCCGCAGTTCGCGCCCCTTGACGGGCCCTGCCGGCAGGATGCCGGCAGCACATTGGCGCGGGCCCAGCCGCAGATTTTGGGGTGGGCGAAAAAATTTCTGTAAGGTGCCCGCCCCGGCGCCGGTTCTGGAGAGCAAGAACGGGCACGCGCCGGCACCGGCAATCGCCCAAACGACCAGCTAAGCCCAGTCCACAAGGCCGGGCGCGCCCGTTCGGTAAGCAAACAGAACCGTCAGCAAACTATGAGAATCATCACCCCACTCCTCGCGAGCGCAGCGCTCGCCACTACCCTCACTCCCGCCAGCGCCCAGAGCTTTTTCTTCGGCAATGGCAGTGCGAGTGCCACCGTTACCCCCGGCTCCCCAAGCGTTAGCAGCTTTAACTCCAGCTTCGGCCAAGGAGGGTTCCCGGATGACGGCTCGCTGCCAGGAAGCACCGGTGGCTCAACCAGCTTCACGGCCAATGGCGTGAGCGCAGTTGGTTCGGCATCGGCGTCCTACTCGGCATCGTCCGGTTTCGACGGACTGACGGTGTCCGCCAGTTCTGCCCACAGCTATCCCGCTACTTTGCCCAACAGCAGCTTTGGGGACTTCCTCGGCTACGGCGCGAATGGCACTGGTAGCGGCAGTGCTTATCTAACTGTCAACGACCTCGTCTTCACCGGTCCCGGCTCCGCGCTCCCGGTAAGCATGAACGGCCTATTCCAGGGGGCCGGATCCGCCACCGAGCTCAGCTCATTTGGCGGCAACTTCTCCATTAGCCTCGGCGGCGGGGCAGCCCTCGCCGGCTTTGAAGCCTATCAAGGAGTTTGGGGCGGTGGTTCACTCGGCGCAGTCGGATATTATGTGATTGACGGCTACACCTCTGGCACCATGCCGTTCCAAACTGGCGCCTGGATCGTGCCGATCAACACGCCGGTGTCATTGAGTGTTGGACTGGGGCTGACGGTCAGTGGCGCTGGCGGTTATGACACCACCTCGGACAGCTCGGCTTCGGTGTCGCTGTTTCTGCCAACCTCCGGTCCGGTCTTCAACCTGCCGGACGGCTTCACGGTGAACTCCGCCAGCCTGGGCATCGTGAACAACACCTACTCGCCGGTCCCGGAGCCGGAGGAATATGCCGCCTGCGCTGCCGCGGGCCTCGTCGGTTTCGGCCTCTGGCGGAGGGCGGCCCGTCGCGTTTTCTGAGCGCTTCTTCAATATTCTTTCAGGGGTGCCGGCGCCGCAGTTGCGGCCAGCAGTCGATGGCTTAGGCGTAGCAACACCTCCGGCCATCCAGGCTCCACGACACCACTGTTCTGAAAAATGGCATTCCCCGCCTCAATTCCAAAATGATTCCAATGATACTCACCCGCCCCCTCCTCTCCGTCGGTTTAATTGCCGGATTGCTCTGCACTGCCGGCTGCCAGTCTGCCGGTTCTCCCAAACCGCGCCTGTCCGAAGACAAGATGGGCAGACATGTCCGAACCCTCGCTACCACGGCAGAAAGCCGCGTAGTCATCGTCAAGCAGCAGGAGAACACAAACGGCATCACCAAAGCCATGATTCTGGCCGAACCTTCGCCCGATGTGGCGGCCCGCCTTTCGAGCCTGCTCGACCTCACCGCCAAGGCGAGCGCGGACATCGCCGGCAAGGGCAAAGGCGAGGCGACGTTGGCACTGGTGTCCAAGGCCACGCGGGACATCGCCCGCCTGAGCGCGCGCAGCCAAGGCGTGATCCTATTCCGGGACGGAGCGTTCCAGCTGGCACAGGGCTACATCAACGGTGCGGTCACGGAAGGCGAGTTCCGGTCTCAGTTGGACACCATGTTCCAAAAAGCGGCCGAGGTCGTGACCAAGGAGTTGGAAAGCAATCCCAGCCTGTCCGCCCTGCCGCCCGAGCTACCAATGGTAGCACCGGACGAGTCAGATTCGCCGGCGGAGATCTTGGGGAAGCTGGTGGCCGCCTACTGGTCTGACGAGGCAAACGTGAAGGCAGATTTCGACCTGGCCGCGAAGGGCGTGCTGAACAACGCGTTCCTCAAGGCCGCGTCGGGCGCTCCCCGTCAGCCGACGCCGGCCGAGGCTGCAAGTTTGCTGGCCAAACTTCGGGAAATGGCCAAGGCCGATGGCAAGGATGCGCTGCGGACGGTGCTTGCGACGCAGTTCGGCCCGAGCGACGACGCCTGATCAGGTGGACGCCATGGCGGGCGGGGTGCCACTCCGCCCGCCGCCACAGTTTGCACCCGTAGCTTGGCCGCTTCGCTACGCTCTCATGGTCGTTCCGCGACGTGGTCATCCGAAACCTAAGAGTTCCAGAACGCAGCCTTCCGATGCCGCCAGCCCTTACACCGCCGCGCCCGGCTACGATCCAGCATTCCCGTGATCGCACGCACCGATGGTGCGCCCTTGCCGGCTTCGCCGCATGGCTGGCGGCAGCGTTGGCCAAGGCCATTGCCGCGCATGGGGGCTGAACCCCTGCGTCTTCGGGGTGGCCCGCATTCCAAACCCTGCCCCCTGCTACGGCTGAGGGCCAATGCTTGGAGCTCGCACGCAAAACCAGGAGCCGAATTGCGCTGGAACCGCATGACCGATTCATTGGCCATTGACTGCCGGGCATACCGGACCCAGACCATGCGCCGTCGGCCGCTCAATTCCCCAATGCTCGGCGTTGCCCATCTGGTGATCGCGCTCGGCTGGCGGACGAGGGCGTCTGGGCTCCGGGCAGCGGTATGTATCAGGCTGTGACAGGCCCGTCCCCCCAACCCGCCCGCCCCATTTTAACTGTTCGCCATGAAGATCTGCCCGAAATGCCATGCGGTTTACGAAGGCCTGATGGACCGGTGCTATGCCGACCAGACGGAATTGCCGCCGCCGATTTGCGCTTCACCGTCACGGCAGCCAGGGAACGAGGACTGGTTTCAGCGGAGGCGAAGGCAATCCGTGGAGCGCAGCTTGGAAGAGGCACCCGCCCGACGTTGCCCATGTGGCAAACCGATGAGGGCCCTGGGCTGCCGGGGCTCGTTTAGTGCATTGGGTTCAATCGGCCGGGACTTCGCCTACGGCTGCGTCGTTTGCGACCATGGGGTGGGTATCTCGTCGGTTTGGGGGCTGATCACGACGGCTTTGGGCGCCGGGTTGATGGCGGTGGTGGTTGTGTTCTGGTGGTCGGACGTCGACAAAAGATCTTGGGCGATGCTAATCCCCGCCAGCCTCGGTCTTCGCGCTGGGTTTGAGTTTATTGTCGGCCTCAGAAACCTGCTGCGGCATCCCACCATCACTCCGATCCGGTCGTCGGGATGGTAATCCGGAAGCGAGAGCGTTTCGCATTCCCAGCATACCGCCCCCCTGAAGGTCACGCCCCTCATTGACCAAGCCCGCGTAACTGGTTAGGCGAGCCCGACGGATTTGTCGGCTATTGACCGTTAGTCAGACCGAAACCCAAGCATGCGCAGCTTTCCTCTTTACACCGCGATCCTCTGCGCAGCCCTGTTCGTGATCACGCTCGGCGGGTGGCTGTATCGGCGCCGGTCGGAGCCGTTGCCCGTGCTCACTTTGGCGGATGGTTCGGTGCTGCGGATGGAGGGGCTCGCTTGGAGCGGCCGTCCGCTCGTCCAGTTGGAACCCGGTTGGATGACCTCGGCCAAGTTAGCCCTGCCCGCGGGTTGGCCACCGTTGTTCGGCATGCCGGTCGGGCATTTCACGCACGTAGGCAGAGACGGGCTGACGTTGGCGTTATCCTGGTATCAGCCGACCAGCAATTCCTACCTGCGGTCCGTCACTCCAGACGTCACCCATGTGGGCGCAGATGGAACGAGTTATCCGGCCACCGGTGCTTGGAACACGAGCTGGGGCCGTATAACCTCGGCGACGTTCTATCCCCGGGTGAGCTGGCGCGACGAACGGCTGCGGTTCCGCCTGCGAGACGGCACGAACGACCTAGAGTTCAGCCTGCCGAATCCGCGGCACGGCGAGGTGTTTCCTCAGTGGAAACCCGAACCGCTCCCACGGGTGCGGACGGTGGATGAGTTTGAGTTCACTTTGGCCTCGCTCAAGCCGGTCGAAAATCCATCGCCACACGTCGGGCCGGCCTGGACGCCGGAACTGCGCATCCAGCGCGGGGGCACCGATGTCACCGGCTGGTTCGGACTGAGCCACGTGTTCGTGGATCCCACGGGCAATCGCAGTGACGAGCGCCTCGCCGCCAACGAATCCGTCTGGCGGGTCCACGTCACGGCCGTTCCCACCGTGGAATTCCCATTTCCGGCCACGGCCATTTCGGTGCGACACACCGGCCCAGTGCCAGCTCCGGGCGAGTTCCACCGGTTACCGGCATCTTCCGGTGCGATCGAGACAGGTTTGGATGCGGTGTGGCTGACCGGCCCGGGCTGCTTCGAGTTCCGCGCTGGCGCCAATGTCTCGGCCACGGCTTCGGCAGGCCCGATCCAGGAGCGACTGGATCCCTGGAGTCGGGGCGTCGTGCGTTACGCTGCCCAGGAGCCGCAACTGTGGTGGCGCAGCCAGGTTACAGTCGCCGACGAGACGGACGATTCGCCCCGCCTCTGGCAACCGCGGGTGCGCCGGGCGGATGGCCGGTCGGTGGACTTTAAACTATTGCGGTCGCCTGCCGGGGAGGATTCCGTGCTCGCACAACTGCCCAACGGGACGGGCTTCCGGCGGGACGAGCTGCGCCGCTACCAACTGCCGGCCGACCTAGTTGGCGAGCCCATCACGGTCGAAGTCATCTGCCTCGTCCCTCTGCGCGCGGAGTTCACCGTGGCCGCCCCGACGGTGAGGAATCATTCCCTAGCGCCGCGATGACATTGAATCGGCGCGAAGGACAGACCGCCCCTGGCGCCAATTCACTGTTGGCCTTGCCGGACCCGGGCGAACGCCCAAAGAATCCGCCGCCCAATCCCCCGCTTCCCAGCCATGAAAATCTGTCCGAAATGCCACACGCTGCATGCCGACGTCATGGAGCGCTGTTCCGTCGATGACGCGAGGCTGGCCGAAATCATCCGGGAAGAGCCTCCGGAGCATCCCGACGACGGAATGACCCGGCGCCAACAGCACCGGTCCCTGGCGCGGAGCCTGCAAGCCGCCCCGCCCCGCCGGTGTCGTTGCGGGAAGACGATGCTCGCCGTCGGCGCCGAGGGGCGCTTCACCGCGTTCATACCGCAGGGGCGGGAGTTGAACTATGCCTGCGTGGTCTGTGGTCACCGGGTCAGCATTTCCTCCCCGGGCAACATCCTGTGGATGTTTGCGGGCGTGCTGGTGTTCGCAGCGATCCTGTATGCCCGGTCCGGCCCGGACGGACAATCGGGTCGGCCGGGCGAAAATGGGCTCGGCGCGACGCTGTTCTTCTGGGGCATGCCAATCCTCTTCTTCATCCTGGGGTGGTCGACTCTCAGCCAGCGCGCCAAATACCCGCCGATCACGCCCGTCGGGGAAACTTCGGATCCTGACCCTGAGTCCTGAACCGAATCCGGCCAGCGGGCGGAGTCTTCCGTCCTGCATCCAAGTTGGCCGGCTTCCACTCCCGCGCATGAACCCTGAACCCCGCCCCCGGCTCCGGCGCCGACGCCTGCTCGCCCGCGTGCTGGTCAGCGTGCTGATCAGCGGCGCCTTGCTGGCGTTGGCCTGGATGGGCTGGCGGGTGATCCGTGCCGTGGAGCCGTTGCCGGTCTTCCACCTGGGCGACGGCTCGGTGGTTCGCGTCGAAGGTCTGGCCTGGGCAGGGCATCCCTTGCGGCGGGAGCCAGAACTCTGGACCCGCCTCAAGCGGGCGTCGCCTCCGGCACTCCAGAGGTGGGTTGGTCTGCCCCAAGATCCGGTCCATAACCTGCACTCAGGAGGCCTGACCTTGGCACTCACGCAAATCGTCCCGCCCACGAACGGCTCCACGATCACGCGACGTCCCCTGGTGTTGCACCTCAGCGGGGCCGGCGAGGATCCGGAGGGGGACGTTAGCCTCCTCCAGGCCAGCCCCCGGGTTTCCTGGATCCTGGGATTTCCCCGCGCCTGCTAGCGGCAAGAACGCCTGCGGTTCCGGCTCCAGGATGGAACCGGTTGGTTTGACTTCAACCTGCCCAATCCCCGGCACCAAGAGTCGTTTCCCCGCTGGGAACCGGAACCGTTGCCCGCCCACCGGACCCTCGGCGACTTTGAGCTGCTGTGCGCCAGCCGGGAGTTATCGCCACTGGGACCGCCCCGAGTGGAGCTTTGGCCGCCCGATGGCTTTCCCTCGTTTGCCGTTCACCACGCCGGCACCAACGCCAACGGGTGGTTCGCCTGGCATTTTGATCTGCATGATGCGCTCGGTGTCCGGGGCGCGGTTACGCCCGGGGAAACGGTGGCCAAGGTTGGGGTTCGGGCTCTTCCGAGCGCCGAGTTTCCCGCCGCGCTTGGATGCGTGCGGCACCGGTGGACCGTGCGCGTTCCGGAAGCGCTGGAAGTGACCGAGCTGGAGATTCCGGAAAGCCTCGCGAAGGAGGGGCTTCAGCGTCTGTGGATCAGCGGCGCGGGCAGCTTCCAATTACGCCCGGATTCCCTGCGTTGCACGGGGCCGCTCGCCACGAAGGAGGCCCAGCTGTTCCATGACCTTTACGGCCAGGGAGAGTTCGATTTCGCCGGCTCGTCGTCGGTGGATTACCGCTGCCTCGTCCCCGTCGTGTGGTGGCGCGCCCTTCGGCCCAAATCCGATTTCGGCGCGACCACCAATGGCCTGCAAGCTGGGCATTGGGTGATGCAGTTCCTCGCCGACGATCGGGAAGAACCGTTGGACTCGGTGATTGTCTCGCGGGACGAGTATTCCCCGGGGCCGCTCAACCAACCTCAGCTCTCCTCGCAGTTTCATGGGGACAGTCTTGACCTTGTCGGTGCCAGGCAAAGCATTGTCCTGCAGCTGGTTGAGGCGCCCATCCTGCAGGCGGAGTTCACCGTGCCGGTCCCGGGCGACTTACGGGCCCCGAAACACCTGCGATGGAACCCCATCCCTCCACGTCTCCCGCGTATCCGGGCGAGGCCCTTGATCGCTGGCGAGCTCCAGAAATGACGGTGCCCCCGTTGCGCGGCGGCGACCGGAAACGACGCTTGGCGGTCACCCTGGGACTGTTTCAGAGTCACGGGAGTTCAACCCCCACCGCCGCCCTGACCTGAACCCATGGACCCGGAACCCAGCTCCGTCACCGCGCCGGCCGACTGCCGGCTCCAGGCCCGTCGCGAAGCCGCCTGGGCGGCGAGCGCCCGGGAGGCCGAAGCGCTGTTGGCGCGCGGCGATTCCGCCGGCGCGATTCGCCGGCTGGAGCCATTGATGCGTCATCAGGTGCGGGTCCTGGGGGAAAACCATCCCACGGTCTGGCAAACCCGCACCCAGCTGGGCGCGGTTATGGAGGCAATGTCCAGTTGCGGCTTCAGTCAGGAAGAGCTCCGGCGCGTGGTCACCGCGAAAAAACGCACGCTCGGGCTCGACCATCCGGACACCTTGGCCAGCCGGCGGCGCCTGGCCGCCTCCTACCTGACCGGCCGTTCAATCTCCACTGGGGCCATGTTGCTCTCGGACCTGTGGCAGGACCAGGTGCGGGTGCTGGGCCCTGACCATCCCGAAACCCTCGCTACCCTGGAGCTGGTGGTGAGCGACCCGCAGACGGCGTCCCGCTTCGGCGCGGCCGAAACGGCCTTCAAAACCGTGCTGGCCGCCCGCGAGCGCGTGGCCGCCCCGGACGATCCGGAACTGGTCGCGCTCCGGCTGCGCTTCGCCGAGGAGTTGGGCCGTCGCGAGAAACATCCGGAAGCCGAACGACTGATTCGCTCCGCCTTGGCGTCCCGGGTAAGGACCCTGGGGCCGGACCATGTCGAGACCGAGAGCGCCCGGGCGCTCCTCGCGCAGAACCTGCTGGCCCAGCGCCTGTTCGCCGCGGCGGAGCCAGAGCTGCGCCAGGTGTTTCTCGCCCGGCAGCACCGGCTGGGACCGGCCGCGCCGGAGACACTCCGGTTCCGTTCCCGGCTGGCCTTCGCTTTGCGCGAGACCGGGAATCTGGCGGCGGCCGAACGGGAGGCGCGGCACACGCTCGCCCACTACGAACGCAGCTTGGGCACCGAGCATCTGGACTCGCTGAGGGCGAGGTTCGCCCTCGCCTTCGTCCTCAAGGCGGCCGGTTATCCCGAGGCCGCCTGCGCCGTCGCCCGGCCGGCTTGGGAAGCCGGCCGGCGGATTCGGCAACAGGGTTGGGGGCCCTACGGCCCCTTCGAGCTGCTGTGGAAGGTTATCAACCTTCCGCCCGGTCCGGCACCGTCCGTCGCCCCTCAACCGCCGACCGGAACCACCGAGCGGCACTTGGGATAGTTGTGCGCAACCCCAGAACTGGCCGCCGGCATTGGCGCCGGACTTCGCCGTGCGCAGCAGCATGGTCCCGCCGCATTTCGGGCACGTCGGCGCGGCGTCCTTGGTCTCGGCCGGAGCAGAAGGTGACGCCGGCACTTCAGCCTTGTTCGGCATGGGCGACACCCCTGCGGGCGGAACGGACACGCGGGTCAGGTAGGGCGCCAGTTTCGCCTCCAGTTCCCATGGGGGATAAGCCGAACGCACCGGCACCCGGACCAGCGGAAGGCCGGCGGCCGCAAAGACTCCCTCGACGAAGGCGTCACGCTGTTGTCGGTCTTCCAGTTCGTGACTGCGGTCGTCCAGTTCGACCGCGACCAGCGGACGCAACGTCTGCGGATCGCACAGCACGAAGTCGACGTGCTTGCGATCAATCCGGTTCGTGTAGGCGCGGTTCTTTTGGCGATCGCCCGTCTCCGCAAAGAACAGGTCGCCCAGGCCCACCTTGGGACAGATCTGCATCCGGCTGCCCACGACCGTCCGCAGCACCTGGTAGAAACTCAGTTCGGCGGCGGACAGGAAGTCCTCCCGGAGGCGATACGGAAACGCGTTCAGCCCGGCCGCCGGTTCGTCCTTCGCCGCCAGCCAGTCGAGGATGCGCTCCACGATGTCGTCGATGGCCTCGGCGGACAGGCCCAGAGCGGCCAGCACACGTCGCAGGAGGGGGTAGCGGTCTTTGGTGTCCACGCCGCAGCGTTCCCTTTCTCCCCCGTCGCGGAGAATCCCTGAAAAGCAGGAGCTGACCGACGCCGTGGTCAGCGAGACAGCCTGTGCATCCGAACATTCTTCACGTGCGGTCGAAATGCTCACGGCCGGGGCAATATGTTCCCGTTCCTTCCCTGCCCCACTCCCCTTTGGCGGAACTGCCCGCACACGACCGTTGATACGCGCGTGAGCGCCCCCGATCGGCACCGATCCGTGGGCGCATCCAGGCGCCGGCGCCCAGCCAACGCAAGTCCGAGATGACCCATTGGAACTTCTGACTCGCGTAGGCCAATCTGCGTTATCGTTCCCCCGCCATCGGCCCGGATCGGGGGACAGTTCGGCTGAGAAACCGTTCCCCACGGAGCCCTATCCAGCCGGCCAACGTCGTGGCAACAAAGCAGTTGGCACCGAGCTGCGAACTGCGCATATATCGCACCCATGGTTAAGCCCGCTTCGCTGTGGATACGCCCTCCTTGGGGCACACTGCTCCTCTCGCTGCTGGCTACCTTCGCTGGCGTTTTTCACCTGCTCGCCGCTCCTCCGCCAGAAAGCGTGATCGTCGACGGACACGCTGCCCACCCTACCCGGATTCTGGCCCGCAGAAAACCCTCCACCACCGCGGCAGCGGCCCTGAATTCCGTCCAAGCGATGGGCCGCAACGCCGTCATCAGTCACTCGTTCGGCCTTGTTCCGGGATTGGTCATCATTGATTCAGGTCTCCTCAACGTGACCCGGGCCGGCGTTCCGAACCGTGAAGCGCGGGCGAAGGAACTGGCCGAGCGCATCGCCGCGCTGCGGGCCACTGGACTCTATGAGTATGTGGAGCCGGACCGGTATCTGGAGCCGCAATCGACCCCTGCAGAACCGACCCTCAGCAGTGGCGACCTCTGGGGCTTGAGAAACGTCACCGGGCTCCGCGGAGTGGACGTGGACGCCGATGCCGCGTGGCAGCTGACCGCTGGAACCTCGAATGTGGTTGTGGCGGTAATCGATACGGGCATCGACATCGGGCATGCGGACCTCATGGCGAACCTTTGGGTCAACCGCGGGGAGATCCCCGGCAACCAACGTGACGACGACGGCAATGGTTACATTGACGACATCCATGGCATCGACCTGGTCGACTCCCCAACTGGGACGCCGCTGTCGAAAGACGAGAACGGCCACGGCACCCACGTCGCCGGGACCATTGCCGCCGCCTCCAATGACTTCGGGGTGGTCGGCCTAGCCCACGGAGTGCGCTTGCTGGGGATCCGAATCTTTGACGCCACCGGCAGGGGCGGGGCGGTTTCCGCCGTGATCGCGGGCCTCGACTACGCAGCGCGACAGGGAGCCCGGGTGGTCAACGCCAGTTTTGGCGGCCCGTTCTATTCGCAGGCCGCGTTCGATGCCTATTCGGCCGCCGGCAGCGCCGGAGTGCTGGTCGTGTGCGCCGCCGGCAATGAGACCAGGAACAACGATCTCGCTCCGGGTTATCCGGCCAGTTATCGGCTGCCCAACCTCCTCAGCGTCGCCTCCGTGAACCAAGCCGGCGAACTGTCGCGCTTCTCAAATTATGGGCTGGATTCGGTGGATGTGGCGGCGCCGGGTGAGCGCATCTATTCCACCTACACCAACAATTCCTACACCTTCCTCGATGGCACGAGCATGGCCACGCCCCACGTTTCCGCCGTTGCCGCCCTCGTGCTGAGCCGTCACTCCGGCCTGGCCGTGGAGGAACTGAGGCAGCGCCTGCTCCAGTCGACCGTTCCCCTGCCCTCTCTCGCCGGCAAGGTGCGAACCGGCGGGATCGTCAACGCGTTCCGGGCGCTGGCCCTGAATCCGGACGGCAACCCGGAATTCGAGCTCCGGCCAGGCAGAGGTCATTTCGTGGCCGGACGGAGTTCCGTGGTCGAGGTTGCAGTCAGTGACGTAAACCCATTGGCCGCCGGCGAGCTGGAGATGACCCTCGCGGCCTCGCCCACGGTCAGCCTCCGGGATGACGGCATCTCGCCGGACCGGCTTCCGGCCGACGGCATCTACACCGGCATGGTGACACCCCAGGCCTCCGGCGACCAGCAGGCCCAAATGACACTCCGCCGCCGGGGACAGACCTGGCAACGGCAATTGGCGACCTTGGTGAATAGCCCAGTCGCGAACGATTTCTTTTCAAGCCGGCCAACGCTGACGGTCGGCACCGCCGGAATCACCGGTTCCACCTTTGGCGCCGGGATCGAGACATTGGAGCCTGAACTGCAAGGGCGAAGGGACGCGGCGACCGTGTGGTATCGATTCACCCCGGAGGCAAATTCGACTTACATCCTCGATGCCGTTGGCCAGAATTTTGAACCTACGCTGAGAGTCTATTCCGGGGGTCCCTTGGCGACACTCAAGCCGTGGACGAATGGCCTGCAAAGTTACCGGGAAAGAGCCTTCTCGCGCTTGGCCTTTTCGACCCAAGCGGGGGTCCCTCTGGCGATCTCACTGTCGGCTGACATGGGCGAGCAGGGGGAATTCAAACTGCAGATCGTGGATGCCAACACTCCGCCCCGGCCACCAAACGACAACCGTCAAAACGCGACGCACCTGTCCACCACCCGGTCGTTCAGGACTGATGCCGAAAGCAGGTTTGCAACCATCGAGCCGGGCGAGCCCCTGCATGACGACGTTCAGGGCGGCAAATCGGTTTGGTGGCGTTATACCCCTGCCGCGAGCGGAGTATTGGAGGTCAGCACGTTCGGGTCTGATTTTGATACGGTGCTGGCGGCATACCAGAACGGTTCTTCGGTGGCTTTGGCCGCCAATGACGATGCCCGCGGGAGTGACGGCATTACCAGGAGGTCCAGCTACATCGCAGTTTCCGTCACCAAAGGGACGCCCATCGACATCGCGGTGGATGGCTGGAATGGCGAGTCCGGAAACGTTGTTCTCCAAGGTAGGCTCACTCCGGGATTCAACGACCTTTATGACCACCCTCACCTGCTGGTTTCCGGCAAAACGACCACGGGATCCAACGTTGGGGCGACGAAGGGCCTGGGGGAACCGAACCACGCGAACGACCGCGGCGGCGCCTCGGTATGGTATGAGTGGCGGGCCACGGTCGGAGGCACGACCACGGTCACCGTGACCCCGCGGAATGCTGCCAGCCTCAGTCCGCGGGTCGCCGTCTATGTCGGCCCGCAGGACCTCCTCGTGCAGTCGGACTGGAACGAGGTGAAACTCGTCAACTCGTCGCCGGCCGGCACCACCACTTTCCAGGCCATGGCCGGACAGAGCTACCGGATCGCAGTCGACGGCAAATACTACCAAAGGTGCTTTTTGGTGCTCTGTTCCGACGAGGTCGAGCAGGGCGATTTCGACATCGTGCTGAACCAGCAGGCGGAACTGAGCCAACTGATCTACACCGGCTACGAATTGAACAACGACGCCGAACTGATCAGCTTGGCCGGTGGCAGCTCTGCGGCGGCCCTGACTGGCTACTGGAATTCGCCGGCACTTTCGTTCCAATACAGTCGGTGGTTTTCCGCCACCGGCGCGGCCGTCTTCCACGGCTACACCAATCTCACCGACCTGGCGGGCGGCCGGCTTCGGCTCAGTTGCAGCTTGAGCCACTCCGGCGGAGGCGGGAACGATGCCGTCTGGGGCCTCGGCTTTCTGGTGTATCCCGTTGGCTACTCCGCGGAGGCGGGCGACCTGTTGTCCAACGCGAAACTCCTCTTCTTCGCCTTCGATTCGGCCGGGACCGATTCCGGGCTGCTCGTCGGCACTCCAGGCAGCGAATCAACGACGGTGTCAGTCCCCGGCCTGCGGGTGGCTCCCGGTCAGCGGCACAGCTTGAATTTGGAGCTCAATTGGGCGGCGCAAAGCTTCGAAGTGAAGCTCGATGGGGCTCCCTCGGCTCAATTGCCCCTCTCACTATTCGGTAGGGTCAATCTCGCCCAGGGACCGTTTGTCTTTTCGGCCCCGGCCGCACCACCCTACCCAACGTTCCTACTGGACGATTTGGACGTGCGCATCCTTCCCCGAGATTTGGGAAGCCCCCCACCGCCCCTGCTCGGTGTGCCCCGGTTCGCCGCGGGGACTGGGCGGATCACCCTGCCGATCGATGCGCCCCCCGATTCCACCTGGATTCTCGAGTCAAGTGCCGACCTAATACTCTGGGAGGAGGTCACCCGCGGCACTTCTCAGGGAGCAGCCGGGGAGATCGACGCGGGCCCACCGCCCCTGTTCGGACCGTTGTTCTGGAGAGTGCGCACTCCCTAATCGGCTGGCGAAACAACGTCGAAGGCTTAGCACCTCTCTGTCTGCCAGGTCGTAACGGCCGCACCTGGGCTGAGAGAGGGGCCTTCCCAGCCTTGAAAAGGACGGGACGCCGGTATCACGCGGCTTCTCCGGTCACCGGCGATAGTCGGTTCTCTGGCCGTCGCCCACCCACTCGGCAATTACCTTGGAAAACGCCCAATTCTGCAATGAATCAAGGGCAACGAACTGCCACAGCAACACGATGAGCCAGAACGTTACCTGGAAGCTCCCCTTGGAACATTTGTGGCGCAGCCGGCGCTGGGCGAGGAAACCGCCCGGCCAGCCGCCCAGCAGATCGAGGAAGTGCAACCGGGCTTCCGGCACCCGCCATTCTGCCCGCCGGGCCTTCTCCTTGTCCTCGGCGTAAACCCAGTAGCTGAGATAGCTGATGATCACGGCATACGCCCCCATCCAACGCAGGTCCCAGCCGGTCCGCAGCGCGGCAAAGGCAGGCAGGATCAGCAGGCCGATGACCACCAGGACACTCATCACTTCAGGTCATCTGCAATCGTCGCAAACTGCTCCAACGCCGCTTCGAGATCGGCTGCGATCTCTTGGGCGATCACCTCCGGGGCGGGCAAGTTGGCCGATTCCTCCAGCGCGTCGTCCTTCAGCCAGAAGATGTCGAGGTTCACCTTGTCGCGTTTGGCCAGTTCCTCGTAGGTGAAGGACTTGAACCGTTCGCTCTCTTTGCGGTCGTGGCGGTTCTTCGTGTGGTAGCAGGCGACGAAGTCATCCAGGTCACTCCGCTTCAGCGTGTTTTCCTTGAGCGTGAAATGCAGGTTCGTGCGCAGGTCGTAGATCCAGAGCTTCTGCGTCCACGGCTTTTCCTGGGCGGGCTTGCGGTCGAAGAACAGGACGTTCGCCTTCACGCCTTGCGCGTAGAAGATGCCGGTCGGCAAGCGCAGGAGCGTGTGCACGTCCGCCTGCTTGAGCAGCTCGCGCCGGATGGTCTCCCCTGCCCCGCCCTCGAAGAGCACGTTGTCCGGCAGCACAACCGCCGCGCGTCCGTGCTGCTTGAGGATGGTGAAGATGTGCTGGAGGAAATTGAGCTGCTTGTTGCTCGTGCTCGCCCAGAAATCGTCGCGGTTGATGATGAGCGATTCCTTGGACGACTCGCCCGCCTCATTCACGATGGTCACGCTGCTCTTCTTGCCGAACGGCGGATTGGCTAGGACGATCTCGTATTCGCCGTGCTTCCCGGCCAGGGCGTCCTTCGTCACGACGGGTAAATCTTCCTCGGACTCCCCGCCGATGCCGTGCAGCAGCAGGTTCATCGCGCAGAGGCGCGTGACACTGTCTACCAATTCGATGCCAAAGAACGTGCCGCTCCTGAGCTTCTTCTTCTGCGCCCGATCAAGTTGGTGGTGCTTTGCGAGATAGTCATGCGCCGCGAGCAGGAAACCACCCGTGCCGCACGCCGGATCACAGATGGCCCGCCCCGGCTGCGGGGCGACCACGTCCACCATCGCGGCGATGAGCGGACGCGGCGTGAAGTATTGGCCGGCGCCGCCTTTCACGTCCTCGGCGTTCTTTTGCAGCAGGCCCTCGTAGGCGTCGCCCTTCACGTCGGCGGAAAGCGAAGACCACTGCTCTTTGTCGATCAGGTCCACGATGAGCCGGCGCAGCTTGGCCGGGTCCTGGATCTTGTTCTGCGCCTTGCGGAAGATGACGCCGAGCATGCCCGACCGCTTGCCGAGTTGCTCCAAAGTATGGCGATAATGGATCTCCAGTTCGTCGCCATCCTTGGCCAGCAACGCCGGCCAGTCCGCACCCTTGGGAATGGGCGAGACCTTGTTGAACGGCGGACGCGCCTGTTCATCCGCCATTTTCAGGAAAAGCAGAAACGTCAACTGCTCCACATAATCGCCGTAGGACAGGCCGTCATCCCGCAGGATGTTGCAGTAGTTCCAGAGTTTTTGGACAAGGGCGGGAGGACTCATCAGACGGCCTTCAATTTCGAGGAGTCACGTTCCAGGTAAAAGCCGAATGGACGGTCGGTCGCTTTCGCGAGGGCCGTAATCTCCGGCCACCAACGGACGATCAGCTTCACGATGTCCCAATAGGACCAGCCCTTCTTCGGGGGACGGACGAAAATGACCCCCACCTTGTTGGTCTGGCACAGACTCCACTGGGCCCGGGTGCGATGGATGTTCGTATCTTGCGTTATGACAACGCCATGCCGGCGTGCGACTGCCGGAATCCACTCCTCATCCGGGGTGCCCTGCCCAAACTCCTCCTTCAACGAACAGACCACCACATCTTCGCTGGGACGGCCTGCCTGAATCCGGTGAAGGCCCTCGATGAGAGCGGGGGAGAAATTCTCGTCGAAATACACTCTCATGCCGCGAGGCGAGTTTCGAACCTCCAGGCGCTGGCGAGATGATCTGCCGGCAATTGAAACTCGACGGCGAGATCTTCCACCGAATCGCCGCCCCGCATCCGGCTGGCAACGGTTTCCGTCGCGAGGTTGGTTCCTAGAATCACGGGCCTCCCGAACGCATGCAGGGGGCTCACTACCACCGGAGTTTCCCGGCCCAGCGGAAAATAGCGGGCCGCGTGTTGCGATGCCGAATCGAAATCAATGCGCCGGCAAAACGGAACCACCACCGCCTCAAAGGCCGACTGCCCGCCTGTCCCCAGCTCCAGCAGGGCATTCTCCCCGAGCTCCTTGATGAGCCGGCGTCCGTCGGTGAGCAATCCCTTGAGCGCGAACGGATAGGGAGTGCCAAAACGCTCGCTGAGTTCCGCCCGACATTCCCGCAGGGTCTTCATCGTCAGACCCGCCCGACGCAATTCCGCCACGGTGAACAACTCGATCAGGGTGTAGAAATCCACGTTCCGGTCGCGGCCCGAGGATTGATGCGCAAAGGGGCCGGCCGGCAGATGCCGTGATACATCCTGGGCCACCCCGGCCACCCAGGTCCTGAGCTTGCCCAACGGCAAGCCCAGCAAGCGGGCGGCATCCGGCAGCGTGTAGGCGCCGGATGCGAGCGGATTGGCATGAAAGATAACGGACACGCGAGCAATGGTCTTGTCTGGCAGTGAGTAAATCACCCGTGAATTCGGGCGCAAGCCTGCCCAAGGCGAACGGATTTGGGGCTGCCACGAGTCCAAAACCCGTTGAGGGCATCACGCCGGCCCCATCTGCGTGATCGTTTCCTGAAATCACATTGCGCCCCGCCTCACTTCTTCTTTGCCAGGACGAAGTTAAACTTCTTGTCCAAAGTGTAGCTGCGGCTCGGGACGAGCGGTCCATCCGGCTTCGTCTGACCCACCTTCAGCCGCAAAGTTCCATCCTCCGGGTCCCTATAACCCAGGACAATGACCCCGCCCGCCCCGGCGGACGCGGTCGCTCCATCCCATCCGATCGCCACGCCCGTATCGCCAACACCCACCCTCCCGGCGCCCCGGTTGGAAGCAATTCCCTGGTTCTTGCTGGTGGCCGTTCCCGCTTCCACGAGCGCCACCCCGAGATCAGCGGCCCGCGATACGCCATTGTGCTGGCAATAGGCCACACCGTTTCCCGCCTCCGCCGTGCCCCCATAGCCCACCACCCGGGCTACCCCGCCGTCGCCCACCGAGGCAAGGCTGCCACGCCCCTGGCCGACCGTGGCGAACACTCCGGCACCGCCAACCGCCGAGCCATTCTTGCCGGCCGCCGCAACCCCATACTTCCCGACGGTGGACTTGCCTTCGTCAGCGGTGAGGGCAAAGCCAAAATCGCCGGCTGTAGCTACGCTGCGTGGTGACCGGTTCACCACTGAAGTCAGTCCCGCCACGGCAACCCCACCCGCACCAGCGGTGGCCGTGCCTCCTTCGCCGACCACCCCGACGGCCAACGGGCCTACGGTTACGGATCCCGATTGGATCCCTTGTTTGTTTCTCAATGTCTTGGATTTCGTTGCCATGTCAGTTGGATTGGTTTGGGGTGCCGGCCGGAAAGGCCGTTGAAAAGTAGCTAGGCGCTGGAGGCGGTGTGTTAGACGGACGTCGCAACTGCTCCACATAATCGCCGTAGGACAGGCCGTCATCCCGCAGGATGTTGCAGTAGTTCCAGATTTTTTGGACGAGCTGAACAGAGTTCGACATGGTTATTTGACCCGTTTGAACATGCCATCGCTTTCCTCGATCATCCCGTCCTTTTCCAATCCGGTTACCTGAGCCTCGATGGCGGAGCGGAGCTGACCGCTGGTGGCCTTGAAACCGAAGATGCGTGCGACGGCGACGGGGATCTCCGACTGGGTCGCACCGTGGTGCGCATCCAGCAAGGCGAGGATGGCCTGACGGATCTCAGCCGGCGGCAGCAGGTCGGGCTTGCGCAAGCCGGACGAGGATACGCCCTCGCGGCTGCGGACCGGAACGGGAGCATCGGGAATGCTCAGGAACCCGTCCTTGCGGGTGCAACCGCCGCCGACCAACGCGGCACGGATTGCCTTCGCCACCGAGTCCTGCACCCGGGTGCCCGCGCGCCCCAAGCCCCACAGATCCCGGACGCGGGCAACGACTTCATCCTCATGCACCGGCCCCTCGTGCCGGACGATTCCGATCACGATTTCCGCCATCGCCTTGGTGGCCAGCTCATGCGGCTCCGTGCCGTGGGGAACACTGAAGAGCGCTTCGCTGTAGGGAATGGCGAGCTCCGCCAAACCAGTGTCATCCGGCTCCAGCGGCGTTTCGCGCTCGATGGTCGCCACCGTTCCACGGTCGGCTGGCTTCGCCGCCGGCGGGAGGTCGGGGCGAAACCGCTCACCGGCAAGCTCCACGGCGCGTTGCAGGGCCTGTTGGACTTTCTGCAGTTGTTCGGCGGGACGCTGAAACCAGTCCGTGCTCCAGATGCGGTGGATGATCCAGCCGTGATCCTCCAGCACGGCCTGCCGCAGCCGGTCCCGGTCGCGGGCCGAACGGGAGGAATGATAGGGAGCGCCGTCACACTCGATGCCCAGCAGGTAATACCCGGGCTGCTGCGGGTTGCGGATCGCCAGGTCGATGAAGAAGCCGGCCACCCCGACCTGCGGGTGGACTTCGTGGCCGAGCGATTCGACCGCACGTCTCACCGCTTCCTCGAACGGGGAATCTTCCTCGCGTCCGGAACGCGCGGCGCTCCCGAGCAAGCCGGTTCTCGCATAGTTCAGGAACGTCTTGAAGGCAGCCACGCCCCGGCCGGAGGCCCGCTCCAGGTCAATGTCTTCCGCCAGGATGGACGAGAAGACTTCACAACGCCGCTTCGCCCGCGAAATGAGCACGTTCAGTCGTCGCTCGCCCCCCTCCATGCTCAGCGGGCCAAAGCGCATGGCCAGGTAACCATGCAAATCCCGGCCGTAGCCCACGGAAATGAAGATCACGTCGCGCTCGTCGCCCTGGACGTTTTCCAGATTCTTGACGAAGAACGGTTCCGCAGGATGGGCGGAGAAGAAACCCTCGGTGTCGGGATTCTCGCGCCGCAACAGCTCCAGTTCATCCAGGATCGCCTGCTGCTGACGCACGGAAAACGCAGCCACGCCGAGACTGAGCCCGGGTGACGTGCGCGCGTGTTCTATGACCGCACGGCACACGGCCTTGGCTTCCACTCGGTTGGTGCCGGTCCCGCCGCTGTCGAAGGTCCCTTCTAGCACATGGTTGAATCGGAGGCCGAGGCCCGACGCGGAGGCATGGGGACTGGGGACGATGAAAAGGCGGTCCCCGTAGAACTCGCGGTTCGATACGGCGATGAGGGAATGATGCCGGCTGCGGTAATGCCACCGGAGCATCGCTTGCGGCAGCCCCCGTGCGCAGCACAGGCCCAGGATGCTTTCGATGTCCCGCGCCTCCGCCACTCCGGAACCTGCGCCTTCGTCCTCCGGTTCGGAGACGTCCGTGGTCATCCGCGCGAAGAAGCGGGTGGGCGGCAACTGGCAACTGTCGCCCACCACCACGATCTGACGGCATCGCGCAATGGCGCCCAATGCGTCCACCGGCTGCACCTGACTCGCCTCATCGACCACCAACAGGTCAAATTCCACCGCACCCGGCTCCAGAAACTGCGCCACGGACAGGGGGCTCATCATGAAGACCGGTTTGACCGCCTGCACCACGGATCCCGCATCCTTCAGGAGCCGGCGAACTGGCCGGTGCCCGCGCTTTCGCTCCATTTCGCCCCGGACGATGCCCGCCGGTCCGACGCCGGCCGCCGTCGGCATGCCGTTGAAATGTGCCATCACCACGCGGTGCCGGGAAAGCGCGAGGCGCTCGCGATCCAATTGCCGGAACTCGTCCACGCGCCGGTCATGCAAAACGCCGTCAAACTCGGCGAGTTCGGGCAACTCGCGGAGGAAGTGCCGCAGCACCTGGCCGAGGTAAACGCGGTCAAAACAATCCAGGGCGACCGCGGGAAGGACGGCCCCCGTTTCGAACCGGTCTACCAGCGCGGCGCAGCCCAGTTCGCGTGCCCTCGTCGCCCGGACGAAGTAGTGGTTCCACCGCGAAAGGTCCTCCAGCTTCGAAAGCCAGTGCGTGCAACGCTCGGACAATGCGCCGAGTGAAACGCCGCCCAGGTCCGGCACGCCGAAGGCCGCCACGCAATCGAGGCGAAGCTGGCCGAATAGGCCCGTCGCCGCCTCGCGGGTGGTGGCGAGCCGGGTGGAAAGCTCCTCGCACAGTCGGACCACACGTTGCTGATCCTGCACCCCGGAGAAGAGCTGCCGGAACTCCTCGCCCAGCCCGGCGGTGCGTTGTTGGGCGACCCAGTTGAGGATCAGTTCGACCTCAGCCCAGTTGGTCTTTTCCTTTCGCCAATGGCCGCCGAATGCCGCCTGGCCGACTGCGTCCGCGCTGCGGATCGCCCGCAGCGCTCTCTGGCCGGCGATGATCTCGTCGGCCAAGGCCACGCGGGCTTCAAACGAGGCGGGCAGCGTGCCGACCCGCAGTCCCCGCAGCCGGGCCAGCGCCCGCCGGTAATCGCCGTTGAGAAATCGCAGCCACGACTGCCCATGCGCGGCGATGTGCCCGCGGGCTTCCGTCAGGTCCTGCTCCCACGCGGCCTCGATGACCCGGCCGGTGGTGGCCGCGACGGTTTCGGCGAACTTCCTGCCCGCGGTGATCAGCTCGCTCAGGCCCTCCAGCCCGGCATTCCAGACGCTGTTGCAGAGGGCCTGCTTGTCCAGCAGCGGCGCCACCCCGACGTAGCGCGCCACCAACTCCTGCTGTTCCACGCCCCGGATCGTTTCGGGAACGGGTTGGGCCAACGCAGCCGCCAACGCCGCCGAGGATTCCCGGGTCAGGGTGATGCTGCTGTGCAGCGAACGGATTCCGCCCGCGAGCGGGTCCAGGTCGATCTTCAGCACGACACCGCAGCCAACGCCCCGCCAGGGATGCTGCGAAGGAACCCCAATCCCTTCGATGCGCTCGGCCAGCTCACCGATGAGCTGCCGGCGTTCCACCCGGTCGTCGGGCGTCCAGGCTTCGGCGCCGGTGAAGGTGACTTCCGCCGCCTCCCGCCCGCGGTCGCCCAGCAGCGTGAGCTGGCCAAGCACCCGGAACGGCGTCAGCTCGGACGGCATTCGGCGTCCGTGCAGGGCCTGGGCATGGCGATTGAGGAGCTCCCGGCGGCGCTCCAGCTGCGCGACCGTGGATTCGAGTTGGGATTCCTTCGGCCGCCCCAAATCCCAGGTCTCGCCGATCTGCTCGACGACCGCACGCTTGTTGGCCTTGTTGCTGTGCAGCTCCAGGCACAGATCACCCAGCCCCTCCTTCTCCAGCCGCCGTTTGACCACTTCGAGGGCCGCCAGCTTCTCGGCGACAAACAGCACCTTCTTTCCGTCCAGCACCGCAGTGGCAATGATGTTCGCGATCGACTGGCTCTTGCCGGTTCCGGGTGGCCCCTGGATCACCATGCTCCGGCCCTGCCGCACCGCCTCGATGGCCAGGCTTTGGGAGCTGTCCGCATCCACCACGTGATCCAGCCGGGCCACCGGGATCAGCTCGTCCAGGTGAGCCTCCTCGGAAAACAGGGCATCGGCCTGGGGGAAACCGTCCTGGAGCAGGCCGGCAATGAACGGGTGCTGGAGCAGCCCCTTTCCTTCCGGCCAGTTCTGCGGCTCGAGGTCGCGATACATCAGGAACTTCGCGAAGGAGAAGAAACCCAACGTCATGGCGTTGGGCAGGACCTCCCACCCCTTGGCGCGGGAGACCGCCTTGGCCATCGCCTTGAAATAGCGGCCGATGTCGAAGTCCTCCTCGTCGGGGAACTCGGGCAGGTCGATCCCGAAATCCGCCTTGAGCCGGGCCCGCAGCGAGAGGTTTTCCTGCACGTCCTCCTCGAGGCAGCGCAGGTGAAACGTGTCGCCGGCGGACTTCCGCTGGAGCTGCACCGGCACCAGCACGAGCGGCGCATAGCGGGCCGTCTCGGTGTGCTCCGCCTCGAACCACTTCAAGTGACCGAGGGCGAGATACAGGATGTTGACGCCCTGTTCCTCGATCATCGTCTGGGCATCGCGGAATAGCCCGAGCAGGCGCGCCTGCAACCCCACGGGTGACAGCGCCGTCTGCAACCGGGAATCCACATGGCGACGGGCCGGCCCCGACCCCTTCGCCTCGGTTTCGTCCGGCGGGGGCAGGGCGATTTCTTCCTCCTCCGGCTCCGGGTCAGTCCCTGGGCCGGCGCCGCCGGAAGTCCTGCCCGGCGATTTGGACGGGCGCCCGGGGAGAAAGCTGAAGGCTTTCCGCTCCTGGACGAGCATCCGGAACACCTCGCTGCTCAGCTCGTCCTGCACCTGCACGACCCGCGCGGCCTGGGAACCGACCGGGATGGAAAGCAGCCGGTTACGGGTGGAGAGATCAAGCAACTCCTTGCGGCTCCGTTCCAACAATTGCTCCAGGCTCGAAGGCATGACGGCGGCGTTTCTGCGGTTCGAGGGGCTAGCTGAGCGAGGTGCGCGACGGCTCATCCGCCATTTTCAAGAAAAGGAGAAACGTCAACTGCTCCACGTAATCGCCGTAGGACAGGCCGTCATCCCGCAGGATGTTGCAGCAGTTCCAGAGCTTTTGGACGAGGGTGGTTGGGTTGCTCATGACTTAATCTTTCCCCTCAACGGAAGTCGCGTAGGAGATGTGGCCCATCACCCGCGCAATGTCTTCGTCATCGATTGCATTCTTGGCCAGCAAGTGCCGGAACGCGCGAATCTTATTGCGATAACCTTTGGTCAGTCTCGGTTTCTCGCCATGAACCAGAAGGCCGTGAACCTTGAGACGATTCGGGCGCGTAGCAAGATGCTCCTTGGCCGGGGCAACTTTCCAACCTCGTGATTCAATCGCATTCTTGACCACCAGCTTGATCTCATCAGGAAACTCATCGTTACCGGAAAACACAACGTCGTCAGCGTAACGGGTGAAGCGTAGCGCGTGCTTTTTTGCGACTGCCACCAATTCGGCGTCAACCTGGCGAAACACAAGGTTGGAAAGCACTGGGCTCGCAGGAGACCCCTGAGCCAGCCCTCCGTGGTAGCAACACAGCTTGGCGACTACTTCTGCACCGTGTTTCGGGTAGCCGATTTCCGTCAATGCCTGAACGACTGTTGGGAGCGGAGTGCTCGGGAAGAAATTCTCAATATCCACCGAATACACCCAATCTGCGCCGCAGTGCAACGCTGCCGCCTCCACGGCAGATCGACCTTTCACAAACCCATAAACAGCGCTGTCACACTTCACCACTTCCGCTAGATGGAAGCCGAACCATTTCTGGATCACTTTAAGCGCAACCTTGGGGGCGTTAATTGTCCGGCGTTTCTTTCCCTTCGGAATCGTAAACGTGCGGTAGTATTTTTCGCTGCGCTTGTATAGCGCTCCGGTGAACTTCGTGCTGTAACCGAACAATGTTGCAAGACAGCGAATGGAGACAACAGGTGGAAACCGCTTCTCGCAGAGCGCTTGGAAGTCCTGTGCGTAAAGTTCGCGCACATCTTCCGGAATGGCCTTGAGGAAGTGCTCAACTGAGCCAAATGAAACGAGAAATGGTGGCGGGTTCATTTGTAGAGCAAAGCTTTGTGAGCTTTCGTGAGCTCCGCCAGCTTACTGGCTGTCGGGACGAAGGCACGACAGCCAGTAAGCTGGCGTCCTTCTGTGCTAGACCTTCGCAAATGAGCGTGATGCACGCTCGCGCGACGACCCGCCACCATTTCGTGAACTTTGTCTACCATTTGCGCCTCCCAAAGGCAAGCGCCCGCTCGACATCTGAACTGTTCCTTGTTCTGTCGTGAGGGACAGTTGCTAGCCCGTCTTCAGTCAGTGCATACGCCCCATCCACAGAGCGGATGACAAGTTTTTGCCTGCGCAAATTATCGAGCTTTCGTTCAATCCACGAAACGGAGGGCACTTTGAGCCGCAGTTCTTGTAGGGCGTCAAACAGGGCGGCTGGTTTCACTGGGGCAAAGCGTTTTGCGGCTCGCAGAATTTGGGTCAAGGACGGTAAATCAAACCCTGCGGCAGTCTTTAGAAGTCCGAGCTTAACGTTGAAAACCTTGAAGTATTTTTCAACAGCCGAACGGATTTCCCCCTTAGATTCAGAATCACCCTCTGCGCCTTCAGGCAATTCCAGCCAAACATCGTAAACTCCATCCGAGTTGAACGACAAAAACGCCTCTCTGACGTGCTTCGGAAAGCTGGAAATAAGCAGCCCGTTGAGACCGGACTCGATTTGGTTTTGAAGGCTATCCCTAACGAGAAGAAACTCGACAGGGATTCCCAAGTCAGAAGCGATCTTTCCTTTAAGAAACGTGAGCTTGCGGTGCGAGGTTGAATTGTCAGCGGCAGTCTTACCGACAGCAGTTTCTGGGACGCTGATCAAGACCGTGTCTGAGTTCGGGCGAACGTGCAATCCGATGGCAAACGTGAACTTCTTTGCCTCCAGATACTCTTTTAATTTGGTGATTTTAGCTGAGTCCAAGGCGTTTCCAGATTTTGAAGATTGTTCTCGTGTATGCAGTCGTGCGTTTAGGCCACGCGTTTGCCGCATGGTTTGAGTGGCCGATCAATTCGAATGATTTTTGGGATGCCTGAATTCGCTGAGCCGGCTCGTAATCGGCTACGCAGCGGACGGCATAGGCCGACTCTAGCAGTTGAGCAAGCGGGACAATTGCGCCATTCGCTTCTTGCGCCATCAGTTTTCCGTCATGTTGGCTGATTAATTTGCCCGATTGTTTGCGAATGGCTTCCTTGATCCGCTTTCCAACGCAGTCTTTCAGAAGATTCGGAATTTCTTTGTGCGAGGTTCTAGCCCAAGCGGGATCAAATTGGCCAAGCATGTCCCGAGTTATCAAATATGAAGCGTAGTAGAACCTGTTGAAGGCGCTTCGACCAAAAAGATCAAATTGATTCGCATCGCTCTCGTTCAGAGCGATTTCAGACAATTTCTCGGCAACGACGATCATTCTTGCGAGTTCAGTTCTCCGGTGAAGGCTTTTTGGAGGATGGACTGGCGGAGGCGGGAGGCGCGCTGGAGGTTGGCGGTCACCACCGACTCCAACTCCTCCACCACGCTCAACCGCCGCTCCACTTCCGCCACGATCCGCGTCTGCTCGGCGAGGGGCGGGAGTGGAACGTTGATGCCCTTGATAATCGTCGTGTTCAGGTTTGGCTGCGCCGCGCCTTGGTTAACACCGCGAAGCCGCTCCGTTTGGGTGCGGAGAAAATAGAGGAGATACAGCTTCAGTGGGTAGCCGACATCGAGGAGCGCAGCCACACCGTCGTTAATGCACCCGCCAATGAGTGTGATCTTCGGAACGCCCAACGTGGCACCGCTGTTTGTGAGCAACAATGTCTGCGGTTCAATGTAGCGGCTGTGTTCTCGTCCAAGTTCATTGAGCGAGGCTGGCACTGACTTCAGATACGGACTGTTATCGGCTGTCAGTGGACCGACGGTGATCCACGGAACATCGCCCCCGAAGTATCTTGGGTCGCCGGCGGGTCTTGGAGACGCGCCACGGACGACGTTGGAGAGTTGTTCAATCGTCGCCCACACCCAGCCCTCGGGTGGTTTCGGCAATACACTCGTGTCGGGCGCTACGGGCTCGACGAAACTTCCGCGGCCCTGCCAGTTTGTCCGGCGCTCAGTGAGCATGCGGGTGAGGAGGGCTTCGCCGGTTTCGTAAGCAGGTGGCCCGTTCTTGGTGGAGCGTGGAGAGCGGTCGAGTGCGGCTTCGGTGGGGACGAGGCGGCCTTCGCAGGCGGCTTTGAGGACGGCGGCGCGGTAGCGTTTGAGGTTGGCCTGCACCCGCCGCAACGCCGCCACCCCCGCCTCCAGCCGCGTGAATTGTTTCTCAATCTCCGCCACAATCCGCCGCTGTTCGGGGAGGGGGGCGATGGGAATGTCCGTCTCTTTGATCTTCTTGAGAATGATGCGCCGGATCGCCGTGCCCGTCATCTCACCGAGCAGGCGTTTTGATCCGACGGGCGATTCGAGGAAGTAGCGAAGAAAGCGTGGCTCCAAGACATCACGCTTTGGCTTTAAGAGTGCGACGCTTGAAAGCAGACTGAACTCTTCGTCGAGTGTGTTAATCGCGACGTTCCCAGTATTGGCCCCGTCCTTCGTGAGCAGCACATCGCCCAGCTCTGGCTGGCAGCGGGCGTGGATTTCGCGGTGAACCTTTTCGTCGACGTAAGCGATGTCACCAAGGTCCAACCCCCACGGGCGGATGTTTTTGGACGTGACGTATTTGAAGCGCCCTTTTCCCGGCTCGGTGTATTGCACGTCCGGGGAATGATGAGTTCCATCGGTAATCCTCGTGCAGACGTCCGATAACTTGGCTGACTTCCAGTTGGTGCTCATTCCGCGAGGACCTCATTGAGTTCATCGGGCCACTTGGGCAGTGGCCCGCCAAAGAGTTGATGCGCTTTGCCAAGATCACCGGGCCGGCAGCGCAGGTTGGCGTGGGCAGGGAAAGGGTTCATGGCGTCAGGGCGTCGTTGAGCAGGCGTTGCACCACGGCGTGGGCGGGTTCGGGCAGCGGGAAGTCGCGCTGGAGCCGTTCCAGGCGGTCGTGGAATTCGGGCAGGACGCCGGGCCGGGCGCGTTTCAGAGCCAGCGCGGTCTGGGCGAGCAGGAGCCGGGTGCTCACGCTCTGGGGCGCGGCGAGACAGAGCTGGAGGTTGCCATCCAGGATCTCGCGTTCGCCGCTGAGCTGTCCCCGGTCCGCGCCTTCCATGCCGGCGCAGCGCACCGCGAGCAGCTGTTCCAGGCGCACGAGATAGCCCATGAAGTCGGCCGGGGCCGGAAGGGCATAGAGCGGGGGCGGCGAGACCAGGGCGGTGCCCGTCTCGCTGCCGACCAACCGCAGCAGGGCGGACGCCAGCCGGCGGATGGCGTCCCCCGGCGTGGCGGAGGGAAAGGATTCCTCCAATTGGCCGAGGCAAACCGCGTCCAAGGTCCGGACCAGCCGGAGCTGCAGGACCCACGGTTCGGCCTGGGTGCGGAGGTGCGTGATGATCACGTAATCGGCCGGCGGCTGGGCTTGGCGGGCGTAACCAGCCGCGTCGGCCTCGGTCCACGCGACCCCGGAAAGCACGAAACCGCCGGGGGGCGGCGCGACGATCCAGGGGACGAGGGTCCGGGTGCGGGCTTCGCTGGCGAGTTCGAGCTGTTCCGCCAGGAAGTGCGGCACGGCCCGGCTCAGGCGGCCCGAGTCGTCCGCGAGCTGGCGTTCGACCCGCTGGGAGTTGGTGGCCCGCTCCGCGGTGGAGCCGAGCAGGCAGATACAGGTCGCCCGGTCCGACTTGGCGGGAAAGAGTTCGGCGGCCGGGGAATCGGGCCGCAGCCAGACCGGACCTTCGAGGGTGAGGAAGGTCATCCGGAGCTCGGCCGGGGCGGCCGACGGTTCGAGCGCGACGCGAGCCCGGGCGAGTTCGGTGTCCCAGTAGGCGAGCGTGGGTTTCCAGTCGGGCCGGTTGAACGCGTAAAGCCGGTCGAGCAGGACCCGGACGGCCTCGTGCTGGCCCAAGTCGAAGTAGGCCTTGATGAGGTTGTTGCCCACGGCGAGGCCATGGGCGGCAGCGTCGAAGTGCGGTTCGGCCAACTGGAGGATCTCGGGGAGGTGCCCCCGGTTGCCCAGGTCGCCGCTGAGCTGCATGAGGAGGTCAGCCGGCACCGGGCGGGGCGCACGCGCCAGGCTTTCGCGGTAGAGGGCCAGCGCGTCGTCGACCTGGCGATCCGCGAGGGCGGCGCGGGCGAGCCAGAGCTGGGGCCGCCAACTCCCGGGCACAGCAGCCACGCGACGCTGGGCCGCCAAGGCGGCGGGTTCGCCCCCGCGGTCACGATGCAGGGCGGCAAACCAGACGAGGCCATTGTCCTGATTGGGATCCACCTCCAGCGCGTGCCAGAGCGTTTCCTCGGCCAGCGCACCGTTACCGCGGGCGGAGTGAACCTTGGCGAGGTTGGTGAGGATGGAGCCTTCTTCGCCGTGGCGGGCCAGATGGTCGCGGAAGACCTGTTCGGCCTCGTCGAGGCGCTTCTCTTCCAGCAGCACGATGCCCCACACGCAGGCGCCCCGTTCGGGGACGGGATCGATCTCGTGGAGGCGTCGAGCAGCGGCCAGCACGTCGGCCCGGAAGCCATCCTTCAGGGCACCGACGATCAGGCCGTAAAGGGCCTCGGGTTCGTCCCAATGCTTCTGCAAGTTTCCGAGCAGGACGCTGTCCCGCCACTGCTGGCGGGGGATGAAGAGCTCACGACCGTAGGCATCGAAGACGGCGATCAGATTGGGGTCCCGGCGCATTTCCTCCACGGTGGCGACGGGCGGAACCGCAGGTGGTGCCGGGGCCGGCGCGGGTGCCGCCACCAGGGCGACCGGGGGGGACACCGCCGGCGGAGCCGCGGGCGGGGGAGCGGCTTTCCGGCGGAAGAGTTTGTCGAAGAGTCCCATGGCAAGGAGGCCCCGGTTCAGGCCGCGAGCACCTCGTTGAGTTCATCGAGCCGCTTGGGCAGTGGCCCGCCACAGAGTTGGTGCGCTTTGCCGGACTTCATTTTCGCGCCTCCGGTCGTTTGCGCGTTTTTTCCCGTTCGGTGACGGCCTCCACCCGGTTCGCACAGGATGGACAGCAACTCGCGGTCGTTGGCGAAGAGGCCGAGCGCCTTCGCCCGCTTTTGGAGGTCGGCCAGCTCCCGGGCCAGGGCATGCAGTTTTGCGTCTGCCGGTCTCATGGCTGGCTCCCAGCCGGTTCGACCGGCAGATCGAGGAACAGTTGCGGGAAATAGAATTCGTGAATTGTCGCCGGGAAGGCCACCCGCAGCGGGCCTTTGGGGCTGGGCGTCTCAAAGTAGCCGTGTTTCAGCCCCAGCTTGATGATCTCCACCGAGACGGTGGCCGCTTTGCCGGTGATTTCCTGCACGCGGGCGCGCGGGATTTCCCCTTCATCCACCAGCGTGCGGGTCACGCGCATGATCTCCTCGCGGTAGCGTTCCAGATGCAGGGCCTGAAACTGGAAATAGCGTTCCACGCGGGTGCGCAATGCGGGCAGGCTAAGCAGACCGCTCATGAACTGGATTTGGTCCAGCATGGTTTCGAGCAGGAACCCGCAGAAATCGGCGAGCGCCGCATCGGAAAGGTTGCCCCGGCCATCGAGATCGCCGCGCCGGCCCTGATCGGCGGCGGCGAGGCTGGCGAAGTAACGTTGCCGATGGCGGGCCAGCCCGCGCGACAGCGTCCACAGACTGTGACCGGCGATGCCGTGGCGGATCAGTTGCGCGTGGGATTGCAGCCGGATGACGCGGCCATTGCCATCGCCAAACGGATGGATCCACGCCAGGCGGTGGTGCGCCGCCGCGATGGCCACCACGCGGTCGGTTTCCAGTATCGTCTTGTCGCCGTAGAAGGAATGGAACCGGCTAAGGAATCTGGGCAGCGCGGCAAAGTCCGGCGGGGTATGCTGGCCGACCTCCACCATGAAATCGCGGAGGCCGCCGGGTTGGATCCGGTAACGCTGGCCGCTTTGGGTGACGGCGCAGTGCAAGGGTTCGGGCAGGCGGGTGTAGAACTCCCGATGCAACCAGCAGAGGAATTCGGGGGAATAGACATCCACCGCTTCCGCGGCGAGACGTTCTTCCATCAGCTTCTCCACGGCGATGTGGGCAACGCTCAACTGCTGGTTGTCGCGCTGGGTTTGGTTGTCCGAAAAATCACGCTTCAGCGCCCGCTCAATGTCCCGGGGGATGGTTTTGTGGCCTTCGATCAGGTTGGAGTAATAGCAGTTCATCTCGCGGACGAGATCCGCCACGCGCTGAAGCACCAACGGGGAATGAACCTGGCCGGTCAACCGGCCGGAAGCCTTGAGGATTTCGCAGGTCAATTCGGCCAGACGGGCGCTTTGCCCCTGGGGGAACAAAGGTTCCATCGCACTGATTTGCCGATACACTTCCATGCTTTCCGAAAATCTATACGAACATCCCACTCTACCACAATAACACAGTAAAACGATTAAATCAGACCCAACACTCGCCCGGACAACACGATAAACTGAAAATGTATGTGAAAAACATTTTTACACCCCCCTAGGCGGCGAGGACCGTGTTCAGTTCATCCAGCAACTGGGGCAGTTGCTCACCAAAAAGCTGATGGGCTTTGCCGAGGCCGCCGCGCTGGTTGAAGGGGGAGTATTCCAGATCCTCCGGCTCGATGCTGAGGCTGGTGGCGATGTGGTCGCGGATGAGGCCGAGCCAGGCGAGTTGCTCGGGGGTAAACACGGCGCCGGCCTTGGCTTTGTCCATGAGCCATTCGTGGAAGCGCTCGCTCACGGAGTCGGCGAAGGGGGCGAGGACGGGTTGCTGTTCCAACGCGAAACGGACGAGGGCGACGAGGTCGGCGAAACGTCCGGCTTGGGAGCGGCCCTTCACTTTGCCGGGAGCGGTGACGGCGAAGGCGTCCCAGAGGCGGTCCTCGGTCCACGTGGCGTGGGTATCGCGAAGTTTCTTTTCCAGTTCCTTGAGCATGGGCTCAGTGAGTCGCTGTTTGAACGGGCGGCTGTAGAGGATCTGCAGGGCGTCGATCTGGGCCTGGTTCTGCGCGAGGTAATCACGGAAGGCCTGGACGAGGCCGGCGGCTTTCGCCTTGGCGGCGGCATCGAAGCCCTGCTCCAGCACTTCGTCCGGCGTGTAGATGTCGATGGTCTGCTCGGTTTCCTGCTTGAGCGTTTCGAGGGTCTGGCGGAGCGCCGGTTTGTCGAAGGGCGCGCACGCTTCGGCAATCAAGTCCTTGCGGACGGCCTCCATCTTTTCGGGCGCGACTTCCTCGGGTGAAGCGCCGGGCTTGCCGGTGGCGCGTTCGGCAATGGCGTCGGGATCGAAGGCACGGAGGAGCGCACCCGCGAGCGTGGCGGGCGTGTGACCTCCAGAGGCGGTGACGATCTGTTGGCGCTGGGCGGGTTCGAGTTCGCGGTCGAGCCGGGCGAGGCGCGCGGCGAGCGTGGTGAGGGTGTCTTCATCGCGGCCACCGGGGAAGAGGACGCGCTGGAGCAACGTCTTGAGCGGCACGGTGGGCTGGCGGTCGAGCGGGCGGGATTCGGTCTTGTCGCTCTCGCACACGCCCACGGCATCCACGATGACGAAACGGGTTTTGGCGCGGGCATCTTCGCCGGAGACGGCTTGCAGGTCGGTCGGGGAGAGCACGCGTGTGCCGCGCCCTTTCATCTGCTCAAAATAGACGCGGCTACGCACGTCGCGGAGGAAGATGAGAACTTCCAGCGCTTTCACATCCGTGCCGGTGGCGATCATGTCCACGGTCACGGCGATGCGCAGCGAGGGTGAGAGGCAGAACTCCTTGATGAGTTCGCGGCCCTTGGCGGGTTTGCCGGTGACGGGGTGCTTCGCCTGGTAGGTGATCTTCTTGCAGAAGTCGTTGCCCTTGCCGAAGACCTCGCGGCAGAGGTGGACGATGTCCTCGGCGTGGGAATCGTCCTTGGCGAAGATGAGCGTCTTGGGCACGAGCGTGCGGCCGGGGAACAGTTCGGTCTGCACCACATCGCGATACGTGCGCAGGATGGTGCGAATCTGGTCGGGCACGACGACGGAGCGGTCGAGGTCGGCCGGCGTGTAATCGAGATCGTCGGCGAGCACTTCCTGACGGGCCTGGCGCGAGGCTTTGCTGCGGTGATCGACGAGGAAGCCTTTGTCCACCTTGCCGCCCGCGTCGGTGACCTTGGTTTTGATGCGGTAAACGTCGTAGCCGACATTCACGCCATCGGTCACGGCGCGCTCGTGGTTGTATTCGGCGACGCGGTTCTGATGGAAGTAGGCGATGGTCTGCGGCGCTGGCGTGGCGGTGAGGCCGATGAGCGAGGCGTCGAAATATTCGAGGACCTGCCGCCACAGGTTGTAGATGGAGCGGTGGCACTCGTCGGTGACGATGAAGTCGAACTTCTCGACGGGCACGGTGGGGTTGTAGGCGACATCGCGGGTGCGATTGCCCAAGGCCTTGGCCAGTTCCGCGCCGGAAAGTTCGTCGGCATCCTCGGTGAGTTCATCCCCACGCAGAATCGAGTAGAGCCGTTGGATGGTGCAGATGGTGACGCGGCAGACATCGTCAATGTGCGGCGAGGTCAGATGCTGGACGTTGTAGAGTTCGGTGAAAAGGCGTCCGGTGTCCGGGGTCATGAACCGGGCAAATTCATCCCGGGCCTGCTCGCCAAGATTGGCGCGATCCACGAGGAAGAGGACGCGCCGGGCTTTGGCGTATTTGATGAGGCGATAGGTGAAGGCGCAGGCGGTAAACGTCTTTCCTGCGCCGGTCGCCATGTGGATGAGCGCACGCGGGCGATCCTCGGCGAAGGATTTCTCCAGGCCGGTGATGGCTTCAATCTGGCAATCGCGCATGCCCGTGGTGACGAGCGGATGGGCGAAGGGCATTTGCGCCAGCCGCCGGCGGAGCGTGGCCGATTCGGCGGCCCACCCGGCGAGCGTCTCGGGGCGATGGAAGGAGAAGACACGGCGGGACCGAGGCGACGGATCGCGTTCGTCGCGGAAGAAGGTTTCGACGCCGGTGGATTCGTAGAGGAACGGGAGCGTGCCGGTGAGCCCGGCGGCGAGAAAGGCGGGCAGGCTGTTGGCGTAGCGGGCGGACTGGTCGGCGACGGTCGAGAGCGTCGTGCCTTCTTTTTTGGCTTCGATCACCCCGACCGCCTTGCGGTCCACCAGCAGGAGGTAATCGCACGGACCGGTCGTGAGCGGGACTTCGCGAAGCGCGATGCCGCGGCCCGCAGAGAAGTCCACCGACTTGTAATCCTGAACAATCCAGCCACTCGCGGCGAGTTGCGCGTCGATCTGCTGGCGGGCACGTTGTTCTGGCGGGAGTTCCGGCATGGACGGCTTCGGGGTCGGTGCCTCGGGCGATGCGAACAATCCTGAACGGAGGAACACCCGGGAGGGAAGCGCGAGTTCGCAGGGAGTCACGACTTTTGGGGATCGAGAAGGGCTGGCGGACCGGTCATTGTCGTGGCCGTATTCCGCCGACCTATGTTGGCAGCCATCCATGACTCCCTCTCCTGGGATGCCCACCTGAGTGCCATTGTCGGCATCGTCGCGGCGCCGGGCACCCTCGTGGGCTGCCAAACACGTCCGTCGCACATTGTCGTGGCTCCTTTCTCGCGAGATCAGCCAGACCCTGCTGCCGCTTTGAACCACCACTGACCATGTTCTGCACCACCGACAAACACTACCTGGCCGAACCGTTCGAGAATGAGGCGCAATTGGAGGCCGCCATCGCCGCGGTGTCCGCGACGCTGTTTGGGCCGCACCGGATTTACCTGAGCGTGAAGAAGGTCGTCGGCGCCAAGGGCAAGACCAAGAACATCCCGGACGGCTACCTGATCGACCTGGCCAGCAAGAAGGAGCCGCGGCTCTTCGTCGTGGAGAATGAGCTGGCCCGGCACGAGTCGATCAAGCATGTGGCGGTGCAGATCCTGGAGTTCTCCCTGTCGTTCGAGACGTCGCCCTTCAAGCTCAAGGCCATCCTGAAGGACGCCCTGAAGGCGAATCCGCCCGCGTTGCAGCAGTGCGAGACCTTCGCGACCGCCAACGGGCTGGAGAACGTGGATTACCTGCTGGAGCGCCTGATCCGCCAGGATAACGCCTTCAATGCGCTGGTGATCATCGACGAGCTGGAGGAGGAGCTGGAGACGGTGCTGCAGAACCGCTTCAAGTTCCCGGTGGAGATACTCACCCTGCGCCGCTTCAAGGCCTCGGACGGGCAGACGGCCTACGAGTTTGAACCGTTTTTCGCGGACCTGGCGGGTGCCCCCTCCGCCGACGTCGGCAAGGTTTCCGCCGTCCAAGACACGGTGGACCTGTCGGACGTCGATACGGTGATCGTGCCAGCCCAGGAGGATGGCTTCCAGGAGACGTTCCTCGGGGAGGATCGCTGGTATCAGATCCGCATCCACGCCAGCATGGTGCCGCGGATCAAATACATCGCCGCCTACCGCACGGCGCCGGTTTCCGCCATCACGCATGTCGCGGCGGTGAAGGACATCCAGCTTTGGAAGGATGGCCCCAAATACGTCCTGAACTTCGCCGGACCCGCCACCGAGGTGGGACCACTGAAGCTCGTGCCCAAACCGACGGGCACGGTGAAAGCCCCACAGGCGCCGCGCTACGCTTCCTACGCCCGGCTCACCCAGGCCAAGAACTTGGACGAGGTGTTCTGAGGCATCCGCCGTATTTATGTTCGCCGCTGCCAGTTCCGAACTGCCACTGGGCGCCTACCTCGCCGGGTTTGCGGGGCTGGCCGGGCTTCCCGGACTCCTGATCGCTTTCGTCCTCTGGCGACGGCGCAAGCGAAAGGCGGACGGGGAGCGCCGTCCGATGGAGACCAAGTTGCTGCGACCCGCCGGGTATTGGCTGATCCAGCGGTTGGACGAGAGCCTGCAGGATGGGATCGGGCAGGTGCTGGGCTTGGCCGTGGTCGGCGGCGGACTGGGAATGGCGGCCTATGTGACCGTCCCGATCCTGTGGGGACTGTTGCTGCACCAAGTCTCCCTGGCCCAACTCCTCGACCATCCGCGCTGGTATGTCTTCCTCAGCCTCGCGCTGATCAATGTCGGCGGCGTCGGCGGCGTGATTTACCAATTTTCCCGTTGTCTCCAGATCCTCAAGATCATTGAAGCCGTTCGGCTTGGCCTGCGTGGGGAGCAGGCCGTAGGCGAGGCGCTGGCGGATGCGCGGATCGCCGTGGCCGGCTACCGGGTCTTCCATGACGTGCCCGGGGACGGAAAGTGGAACATCGACCATGTCCTAGTGGGGCCGGCCGGCGTGTTCGTGCTGGAGACGAAGGCCCGGTCCAAGCGGCCCGGCCGCGAGGGGCAGGCCAAACACGAGGTCCAGTTCGACGGCCGGATGCTGCGATTCCCGAACTGGGACGACCACGAAACCGTCCGGCAGGTGGAACGCAACACGGAGTGGGTGCGGAAGTTCCTGGCGGACTTCGCACCGCCGGAGCTGGCCTACCAGCCGGTGGTGGTGGTTCCGGGCTGGTATGTGACCTCCCAGGGCAACTACCCGGTGAAGGCCATGAACACGACCTACCTGCCCAACTACCTCGCGGGCATGAAGCGGCGGTTCGAACCCGACGAATTGAAGGCCGTCATCCGGCGTCTGGATGAACGGTGCCGCACGCTGGAATTCTGATTTCAACCACTGCGAAGAGCGGTGAGGCGCTTCCGCCCTTGGGCGAACCCAAATTTGTGCAAACTTGGCACAGGTTGTCTTCAGCGCAGATAGGAAAGGCGGTTTAGGACTCGATGCGAACTCATCGGAATATCCGGGTAGTTCGTCCCCAAGGCTCCCCCGCCGGCCGGCCGTTTCGGTCTGGGTTCAGTGTGCACCTACTGCCGTGGCCGGCGCCTTTCGAAGCCGGATTGCCGTCAGCCTACCGTCGCTTGGCAAGGCCGCCGACAGCGCCCGCAGGTAGGGATTGGAACGAAAACATGGTCCTGCCGTTTCCTTTGATTGCTCAAAACTTGGGCGGGCGAGGAAGCCTCTGTGCAAGCAGCCGCCTCGCTGCTTGAGCCCCGAGCCAATTCGGGCCACGCCAGGACCTACGGTGTATGCCGTGGGTCTGGTGGCTGGCCGCCCGGGACTTGTCGGACCCGTTCCTGCAGTTCGGCGTCAACCTGCGGTCACCGGCTCGCCAGCCGCCTCCGCCGCGAGCGTTACGGACTCTTCGTCCGGCTGCCCAAGGAATACGGCGTCGGCGAACCGCTCCGGCAACTCAGTTCCCGAAGATGAATTCCACGTCCGGCCACCAGCTCAACCGGCGGTGGTCGTTCGTCAGGTGTTTCCAGCCGCGTTCCGCCGCTTGAGCCCGGATGAAGAAGTCGGGCAGCGGGGTGATCTTCTTGCGGGGCGTGCGGGCGAACACCTGCCCGGCGTGCCAGGCATCCGCCTCCGTCACTTCCACTCGGAGCATGGGTGCCAAGGGACCGGCCAGCGTTTCGGGCGTTCGGCCACCTGCCGCCAATTCGGCCAGCGTCACAACGCTGATTGCCAAGTCGTCTTCCACCAGGGCTTCGCGGACGGCCGCGGCGGAACTGACGTGATCCGGGTGGCTCTCATCCAGCCAAGCAACGACGGTGGAGGTGTCGATCAGGATCATTCGCCCCGGGTCAGCTTGAGCAGTTCCGTGCCGGAAATCGGGCCGTCCCAGGTGCCGGCGTGCTTTTTCACAAACGCCTCGGCTTCCTCGCGGGTCATGCGGCGCTTCACCGGGCGCAGCGTCACCGAGCCGTCGGGGTGCTTCTCCACCTGCACGTCGGGCCTCCGGGGCAGGAAGCGGGCGAGCGCATAGCGGCCTTTCTCGTCACATTTGAGCGTCGCAGTCATGCCGGAAGCAGAGGGTGGGAGCGTCCCACCGTCAAGGGGCTGATTGGCTTTGGGGATCGGAACGGACGGGCGGCGGTTCAGTGCAGGCGTTCATCCGTTGCTCCGTTCATCGACCAGCAGGTCGGTCGCCATGACCGCCAGCACCCGGCTGCAGTCGATGGACTTCAGCGGCGCCATGAAATCGGGCTGATTGACCGTGACCATCCTTTGTTGGGGGGCGTTTCTGAAGCCCGGCCTGATCGTCGGCTTCAACCGACTGCGCAACGGTGGTCAGGCCATTCGCCTCCCGCCCATCCGTGACGCCACGGGTTTAAGGTTAAGGAGTCATCGGGCAGCTCCCGCGCTGGAATCGACCAAGGCGAGAACCGCCCTGCGGAACGGTTCGGGGAGATCGGCCCACGCGGCAATCACCCGCCGCAAGTCGGCATCTTCAATCGCTGCGGGCCCCGTGTGTGCGTATTTGTGAGTGTCGCCCTGTAAGTTGCTGTGGTTGCAACGTTTTCCAGTAGGTTCAAATCCTAGCCCCGCAACCAACGGCCCTGAAGGCAACACAGCCTTCAGGGCCGGCCCGTTTTTAGGGGGGGGCCAACAAATCCCAGGCTTCCCTCCCCAATCCGACCGCTCCACTTTGGCGGACCGGAGGTGACTCCAAAAGTCACAAAATGCCCCGGCGTCGGATTCTTGTGTGCGTATTTGTGCGTGATTTTTGGGAACCGCCGACGGCAGCGCCCGAATGACTTTCGCCAAGGGCAACTTGCTGGCGTCGGTGTAGTGCCCGTTCATCAGCAAATCGGAATGGCGGGTCAGTTCTTTCGCGATCTGCGGCGGCGCGCCGGCTTGGGCCCGCAGGGGCGTGAACGTGTGCCGAAACGCGTGGAAGTCTGCCCGCCGGCCGAGATCGTCGAGAAACGAAATTCCCGCCGACGCTTCGTCCACCTTCAGCCCGGCAACCGTCGGGAGGCATCGGAAGGCGGCGAGTTTCCCCAGCGGGTCCGCCGGGATCTGCGCCCGTAATACCGACGCAGCATCTGGTGCAAAATCAGCAAGGCGCGATGGAAGATCCTAAACAGCAGGCTATCGAACGCCCCCAGTTCATCGCCGCTGAACTCGGGCGTGGCGAATTGTCAGCGACATGAGCCTGCCGCCAAGCCCAAGCCGCGTAGCAATACGCCACGGATTGCCGAGGCGGAGGAGTCAACGAGATAGGTTCGAGGTCGCGGCCGCTGCTGGAACCAAAAAACAAAATGGCGCAGGAGGTCTTCCTGCGCCGACGGATTTGTTGCGGAAATCAGGCGCGCCAGCCGTGGTTTTCGCGAACTTGGATCATGGCAGCGAGGATGTCGTTCCAGGTCTGCTGTTTCATGAGCACCTCGTTGGAGAACATGCAGCCGTCCCAGCAGATGTGCTTCAGCTTTTTGGTGACCTTGCCGCTCTTGTCACGCAGCCAGTAGCCGGAGTCGCGGGCGATGTTCAGCTTGCCCTTCGGATCGGTGGCGAGGCAATGGCGGCCCGTCTTCTCGTGGTCGCCGGATCCGAAAACGGAGCCATCGTTCTGCGCGACGTGGAAGTCGATGGTCCACGGACGAAGTGCGTCGGTAAGCTTGGTCATCGCCTGGTGGAACGCGGCGGGTTCGTAGCTGTATTTCTTCGGCACGATCCGGTGCGCCTCGGCGTTGTAGCCCAGCGTGTAGAGGTGGGTGTGCGACATGTCGGCCTGGAAACCGACGACCTTGGGCATGTCCACCAACTCCAGCAGGTTGACCATGTGCTTCCACGAGTGCATGCCGCCCCAGCAGATTTCGCCCTCGGCGGCGAGGCGTTCGCCCTCGCCCTTGGCGATCTTGCCGGCTTCCCGGAAGGTCTGGGCAATGAGTTTGGTGGTGCCCTTGGGATCCTTGTCCCAATCGGTGACGCTGGTGGCGCTGTCGATGCGGACGACGCCGTAGGGTCGCACGCCCAGCTCGCGGAGCTGTGTGGCGATGCGGATCGCCTTGCGGACATGGGTCACGAAGTTGGCGCGTTTGGTGGCGTCGCCGCCGGCGGAGGCGTCAAACCACACCGGCGCGACTACGGAGCCGACCACCAGCCCCTTCTTCCGGATCTTTTCGGCGAGCTGCTTGATGCCGTCGTCGGAAATGTCGATGTCGGTGTGCGGGTTGTAGAGGAACAGGTCCACGCCATCGAACTTCACGCCGTTGACCTCAGCCTTTGCCGTGAGGTCGAGCATGGTGTCGAGTTCGATGAACGGCTCCGCGCCGGGGCTGCCCTTGCCGACGAGGCCGGGCCACATGGCGTTGTGGAGTTTGGGGAAATTGTTGCCGGCAGCAGGGACGCGGCCGGCGGAAGGCTTTTTGCTCATAGTGATGGGAACGTGCGGAAGTAACTGCCGGAAAGGGGCCAACGCGGCAAGCCGGTTTTGCCCTTGGCGGGCAATTCGCACGCTTAGGGCCCTGGAAAAGCAAAACGGGCCGTCCCGAAAGACGGCCCGTTAGCAAATGATTTGGCTCTGAATCAGGCCTTGGCAGCCACGGCGGCGGCGGCCTTGGTCTTCAGGGCTTCCTGGGCAACCTTGACGATTTCGCCGAAGGCAGCGAGGTCGGTCGCAGCGAGGTCGGCGAGGATCTTGCGGTCGACGGTCACCTGGGCGGCCTTCAGGCCCTCGATGAACCGGCTGTAGGTCAGGCCGGCGGCGCGAGTGGCGGCGTTGATACGGGCCTGCCAGAGATAGCGGAAGGTCCGCTTCTTCACCTTGCGGTCGCGGTAGGCATACTGGAGGCCGTGGTCAACGGCGTCGCTGGCGTAGCGGTAAAGCTTGCTGCGCTTGAGGCGGTAGCCCTTGGCGAGCTGAAGCATCCTCTTGCGGCGTTTGCGGGAAGCTGGGGCGTTGGTAACACGCATGGCTTTGGAAAATTAGGGGTGGAAGCGGTTTCAGTGCGAGGTCGGCAGACAGGCCTTGATCTTGTAGACGTCGCGGGGGGAGAGCTCGAACTCCTTGCCGAGACGGCGACGACGCTTGGAGCTTTTGCCGCTCAGCAAGTGGCGCATGCCAGAGTGGCGGGCGAACACCTTGCCCTTCGCCGAGATTTTGAAACGCTTGGCGACTGATTTCTTGGTTTTGATTCCCTTCGGACGACGCATAAATGGCCTTAGCCCTTTCGTTAAAGGCCGCGGAGCTTAGTGGGGGAAGGCATGGGTGCAAGGGTAAAGATTTCGCAAGGCCACTTCGGATCCCTTCCCGGCCGGCGTTTCGCCCGACTTCGGCGCTGGCCAAACGTCGCCGGGGTGGCAGCGTTGGCACAAGTTTCCCTTGCCATGAAATTTCGCCCCCTGCTGTGCCTAAGAATTGCGCTGGTCACCGTGTCCCCCGCCCTCGCGGATACGCCACCTGACCTTCAGCCACTGCGGGCGCAGATCCGGCGGGTGGTCGAGGCGCTGGATTACGTCGGGGCGCCGTTGGCGGACGGTCAGCGGCGGACTGTGGACGCCGCTTTGGCCGAGACGAACGCAGAATTGGCGGTGGCGAAGCTACACGCGGCCTTGGCGCCGCGGACACTGTTCCGCGTCAACATCAACCCGGAGATGCGGGTGAAAGTCGCTTCGGCCGACGCCAAACCCGAGCTCGTGGAGGGCGGCTGGACGACATTTCTCGTGCGGGTCGACAATGAGGCGGGAGCGACCGCGGAGCTGCGGGCCGCCAGCCCGCAGGCGCAGCGTGTGGCGAACGCCACGGCGGACCGGACGGCCGACCTGTGGCTTGACCTCGATCTGTTCAAGGGGCAGCCGCTGCGGAAGGAACTGAGCGGGCTGAGCCTCGAATACCGGCTGTTGCAGCTCTACTCGCGCGACGCCGGGCAGCGGGAGGCGAAAATTTCCTTCAACGTGGGCCAGGGCACTCAGGACCTCGGGTTCCGCAGCGAAGCCGATGTGCTGTTCACCTGCGTGCCGGCGCATGAAGTCAGGCTCCGAATCCTCGACGAGGGTGGCCAGCCGGTTACCGGGCAATTGCTGGTCACGGATGCCCAAGGGCACGTGTTCCCGGCGATGTCCAAGCGCCTGGCGCCGGATTTCTTCTTCCATCCGCAAGTTTACCGGGCCGACGGCGAATCGCTGCGACTGCCGGCGGGCAAGTATGCGGTGCAGTTCGCCCGTGGGCCGGAATCGATTGTGGAGAAGCGTGAAATCGAAGTCCGGCCGGGAACCAACGACTGGCGCTTTCAGGTTCGCCGCTGGATTGATCCCGCGAAACTGGGCTGGATCTCGGGCGACCATCACATTCACGCCGCCGGCTGCGCGCATTACACCAAACCGACCGAGGGCGTCCACGCACCGGACATGATGCGCCATGTGCTCGGGGAAGACCTCAAGGTCGGCGCGAATCTAACCTGGGGCCCCTGTTTCGATTACCAGAAGCAGTTCTTCACCGGAAAAGACGACCAAGTTTCCCGGTGGCCTTGGATCCTCCGCTATGATGTCGAGGTCAGCGGCTTTGGCTCACACCAGTCGGGCCACCTGTGCCTCCTGCGCCTGCGGGAGCAGATGTATCCGGGCGGCGACTCGATGGGCCACTGGCCCAAGCTTTGCCTCAACACCCTGAAGTGGGGAAAACGCCAAGGCGCCCTGGTCGGGCCGGCCCACAGCGGCTGGGGGCTGGAGGTGGACTCCACCGAATTGCCGACGTTTGTGGTTCCGCCGTTCAACGGCATCGGGGCCAACGAATACATCGTGGACGTCACCCATGAAGTCCCGGGACCGGACGGCAAGTTGGTTCCGGCCGTCGACTTCATGTCCACGGTGGACACGCCGTATCCGTGGGAGCTGAACATCTGGTATCAGACCCTGAACGCCGGCTTCCGCACGCGCATCAGCGGCGAGACGGACTTCCCGTGCATCTACAGCGAGCGGGTGGGGCTCGGCCGCAGCTACGTCAAGCTGGGCGCCCAATGGACCTACGAGGACTGGTGCGAAGGCATCCGCGCGGGCCGGAATTACGTGAGCGACGGTTTCAGCCACCTGCTGGACTTCCGGGCGGACAACACCGTGATGGGCGAAAACGGCAGCCAACTTTCCCTGCCGAAGCCGGCGCCGGTCACGTTCAAGGTCCGGGTGGCGGCCCGCCTCGACGAAACGCCCCAATCCAACATCAAGCAGCGCAAATTCACCGAGCACCCGTATTGGCATCTGGAACGGGCCCGCCTCGACGGAACCCGCACCGTTCCTGTGGAGTTGCTGGAAAACGGCTTCGTCGTCGCGCGGACCAACCTCGTGGCGGACGGCTCATACCAGGACGTCACGTTCAACCATGCCGTCACGCGGTCGGGCTGGTTCGCCGTCAGGATTCTGCCGAGTTCGCATACAAATCCGATCTTCGTCGAAGTCGGAGGCAAACCGATCCGGGCCTTCCGCCGGAGCCTTGAATGGTGCCTGAAGAGCGTGGACCAGTGCTGGCAGAACAAGGAGCGCTTCATGCAGGGCGACGAACTCGTCCAGGCTAAGGAAGCCTACGAACACGCCCGCGAGGTTTACCGGCGCCGGCTCGCCGAGTGTGAGTGGGATTGAGCGGGGCGGCGATCGTGCGCAATTCTTGACGAACAAGTTGAGTGCCCGCTCTCCGGCAAGGCAACAAATGGGTGTCGGTCTACCACGCCACCGGGTCAGGCTCGAAATTGAAGGGCGGGACCGATACCGCTGAGCAGGCTGTTTTAGCATGGTTCCCACGCGGCGAAGTTTTTGAGACATGAGGCACGTTCGGATTCGTGCCCGGAATCAGGGACCTCGGCAGGCGGGGCTTGCGGCGGACCGCGAAAAAACGCGAGCGTCCGCGGAAGCCGGCGTCCGGTCGGCCCATTCATGAATCAGGCTTCCCTGTTTACCCGCTGGCTGGCCCGGAGTCCGGTGGCGTTCACGTTGCTGGCGTCCGCCGCCGCGTTTGGCGCCTACACGTGCATGTATGCGTTTCGCCGGCCGTTCACCGTGGGAACCTACGAGGGACAGGAACTGTGGGGCTTTCGCTTCAAGGTGCTGCTCGTGGTCGCCCAGATGATCGGCTACGCGCTTTCGAAGTTCACGGGCATCAAGGTGGTCTCCGAAGCCAAGCCGGGCGCCCGGATCGTGCTGATCGTGGCCTTGCACGCGGTGGCGTGGCTGGGCCTGCTGATGCTGGCGGTGCTGCCGCCAGAGCTGGCGTTGGTCGGCATGTTCCTCAATGGCCTGCCGCTGGGCATGATTTGGGGATTGGTCTTCAGCTTCCTGGAAGGGCGGCGCGTCACGGAGTTCCTCGGGCTCGGCCTGAGCGTGAGTTTCATCTTCGCCTCCGGCTGGGTGAAGTCGGCGGGCGGCATGGTGATGAAGTCGTGGGGTGTGGCGGAACTGTGGATGCCGGCCGTGACGGCGGCGCTGTTTGTGCCGCCGATGGCGCTGTGCCTTTGGGTGATGAGCCAGTTGCCGCCGCCCGACGAACGGGACATCGCCGAACGCACCAAACGCGAACCCATGGACGGCGCGGCCCGGCGACGCCTGCTGCGGGAACTCGGCGTGCCGCTCGGGCTGCTGGTTGCCCTCTACGTCGCCCTCTCGGTTTACCGTGACCTGCGCGACTCCTTCATGGCCGACGTGCTGAAGGAACTGGGGCAAGGCGTGCCCACGGGCATCTTTGCCCAAGTGGAGTCCTTTGCCGGAGTGGGCGTCATGGTGGCGCTCGCCGGGCTATGGTTCATCCGGGACCACTGGCGGGCCTTGGCGACCTACCACGTGATCATCCTCGTGGGCACGACGCTGGTCGGGCTGGCCAGTTGGCTATTCCGCCTCGGCCACATGACCTCGTTCTGGTGGTTGGCGCTGACAGGGCTCGGCGTCTATCTCGCCTATGTGCCCTTCAACAGCATCCTGTTCGATCGCCTGCTCGCCGCGACGCGGCGCGTGGGCACGGCGAGTTTCCTGATCTACGTGGCCGACGCCTCGGGTTACGCCGCCTCGGTGGCGCTTTACCTTGGCCGGATGTTCGGCCTCAAGAGCGTGAGTTGGACCCAGTTGACGTTGTTAAGCAGTTGGGGCCTCGCCGTCGTGGCGCCCCTGCTGCTGGGCACCGCGTGGGTGGCGCTGCGCCGCCAGCGGGAGGCGGCCGCGCGCCTGACTGCGTAACCGCGACGCTCCACCGCCGGGATTTTCGCGGCGGTTCCTACTTCTGGAGGAACTTCATCACCGCCTCGGTCCGGGTGTGGGCGCCCAGCTTTTCGAAGATCCGCTTCAGGTGCGTATGCACCGTCTGCGGGCTGATGCCGAGCACGCTGGCAATTTCCTTGTCGTGAAGTCCTTTTTGGAGGCAGCCGAGCACGTCGGTCTCCCGCGGGGTGAGCTGATAGGGACTGCCGGCGGGGGCTGAATCGTCGCCGGTGGCGAACAGCGTCTGGAAATAGCGCCGGACCCGCAGTTGGAGCAGCTCCCGCGAATGGGGCAGAGGCTCATGGGAGAGCCCCAGCGGTTCGAGCAAATCGAGCGGGTGCCGCCGGCGCAGATAGTAGCCTTCCTGGCCTCCGCCCATCTGGATGAACACGTCGTCGCTCGACGGCAAAATACTGTAGCCGAAGACCGGCACGCCGGGGGCGGTCCGACGCCAGGCTTCCCGCAGGGCGGCAAAGTTGAGGGCGGGGGCGTAGGCGTTCGCGAGCAGCAGGTGGATGCCGGCCCGATGCTGGTCCACTACCGGCGCTTGGCTGAGCGCGACCGGGGTCACGCCCGGGATGCGCGCGAGCCAGAAACAGATGGCTTGCCGAAACCCGGCATCGGGTTCCAAAACACCCACCTTTAGGCGAGGAATGTCGCCGGCGGCCACCGGCGGCGCGTGCTTTTCCGGAAAAGTGCAAAGGGTTGTGTAGGTGCAGGACAGCGGCCGATCCAGCCAGTAGACCGACAGGGTCAGTTCGCGGGAATACCGGTTCGCCGCCGCGCTGATGGAAACCTCCTCGGACAACCGGACCAGTTCACTGGCCCGGCGGGCGGCCAAGGAGGGTTTGTCAGTGCCGAGAAGAAAGAACCAAGACTGCCCGCGGTCCCCGAGGCGGACGGCCAACTCGCGGTCGCCGAGTTGGCGGATCGGCCCGAGGTATTTGCGCCTCACCACGGGCGAAAGGCTGAGCGGCGGAAGGGGCTCGGAGCCAGCGCTGCCCTTGTTGGGGGATTTTCCGTGGCTAACGGGCTCTGATAGCGACATGCTCAATGGGTCGGGTGAGGGGTTGAATCGTTGATCGCGCGTTACACAAACGTCGCTGGTCGAAGTGGTTCGCCTGCACTAATCCATGGCCAGCGGAATTCTTCGAACCATCTTTTCGGATGCTAACCAACTCTGCGGTATTCACTTCTGCGAAAACGCGCCGGATTTCAGGATACCGCCAACGCGGGTTCACCCTGATCGAGCTTTTGGTGGTGATTGCCATCATCGCGATCCTCGCGGGCATGTTGCTCCCCGCTTTGGGCAAGGCGAAGGAAAAAGCCAAGGGAACCCAGTGCCTCAGCAACCTGCGCATGATCGGGCTGGGCACCACCATGTATGCGGCGGACAACGTCGAATACTACCATCACCGCCTCGGCGGGTCGGCCTCCGCACCGGAGTATGGCATCCCCAACGACGGTCAATGGACACTGAATCCACGCGTGGACGTGCTCCTAGCCTCTGATCATCCGCTGGCCTATTGGGGTATCGCCTACCAGAGCTATACCAAAGGCACCCGTAAGCTGTTCCGCTGCCCGAGCGCCAAGACGGTGGACGAATGGCGGGAGGACGGTCGGCGATTCCCGACGCCTTGGTGGTTGGACTCAAGCTACGGCATCAGCCAGTTCGTGGTAAATGGGCTCAACTCCGCCGGGACCGGAACCGTGGGAACGACTCGCAGGAAGATCACCAACTTCAGCAATCCTTCCACGACGATCTTTGCCGAAGATTCGGCGGAGCAAAAAATGGAGGGCCCGGACGACTCCATCGGCCTATTCCCCGGCCAGACGGAATGCCTGACCCAGTGGAAATACTCCCTCGCCCCACTTTACGGTGGCTACAAGTTCGAGTTTGAGTGGTTCCGGCATAATCGTCGCGGCAACATCATGTGGATGGACGGCCACTCCTCCACCGCTCCGCTCACCAAAAAGGGCGTGGACTACCGTTGGTATACCGGAGAAGCGCCTCTCCAAAATCCGTAATCCCATGCGAATCCACCTTATGAAGTCCCCCATTTTCGCAGCGATTGTCGGGGTGATTCTGGTCGGTTGCGGCCCCGGGAGCAGTGAGGCCCCGGCCGCCCTGTCGACCGCCGAAGTTCCGCGGACGGTGGAAGCCGCCTTTGCCACCGCCCCGGCGGAGACCCGCAAGGCGGTGACCGAGATCGCCGCCGATATTTCCACCAACCCCGACATGGCGGTCCAAGGGTTGGAGCAATTCTCGAAACGGCCCGACCTCTCGGCCGAACAGCGCGAGGCCACCGCCCAGGCAATGGCCGCGGCCATCGCCGAGCTCCAGAAGGCCGCCGCCTCGGGCAACGCCCAGGCCAAGGAGGCCCTCGAAGCCCGCGCCGCGCGGAAATAGACTTTTCTCGCTCCTGTCCCCCATCTGTCTCCCTCAGTTTCCATACACACACAGTCCAACATCATGAAACACACCCAGGCATTTAGCATTCGCTCCTCCTTGCTGGGAGCGACGCTGCTTGGAGTTGCCACGGCATGGGCCCAACAGCCCGTCGGTCAGTGGGACTTCAACAGCGGCAACCTCAACGGCGCCCCCGGAACGGCTTTGGCCTACCGGGATGGCGTGGGCACCGGGTTCCAGTTCGGAACGACCACCGCGCTCGGCATCCCGGATATTGGCGGCACTGCTGCCAATGTGCTGAAGGTGCCGGCCGGCGCCGACACGAGCTCCGGGCTCAACATGCCCGTAGCCGCGGCGCCCAACGGCGGCAGCGTCGCCGGTCTCGTCAATGACTACACGCTGGTCATGGACGTTCTGTTCCCGGCCAGCGCCGACAAGCTGGTTCGCGGTCTGCTGGATTCCGATGGCGGCGCGAGCGATCCGGACTCGGAAATCTTCGTCACGGCGGCGAATACGTTTGGCGCCAAGAACGCGGCCTTCGGCGTGATCACCACCAACAAGTGGTATCGCTTGGGCCTCGTCGTCGATGGCACCGGTGGCAAGGTTCGCCTCTACGTGGACGGCGCAGAAGTGGGTTCGGCCAAGCCGGCCAACCAAGTTGACGGTCGTTTTGCGCTCGCCAGCGGCGCCGCTGCCGGCCTTTTCACGGATGACACCGGCGAAACCGCCATTGCCTACGTCAACAGCATTCAGTTGCGCGACGCGGCCCTGACCAAGCCTCAAATGCTAGCGCTCGGTGGCGCCCAGGCCGCAGGCATCCCCACGACCCTGCCTCCGGTTCCGTCATCGGTGGAAAAATGGATTCCCGCGGGCGAGTTCGCCAGCCGGAGCACGGATGTCGGTGCCGTGATCAGCTTGGGCGATACCACGGTCCAGAATGCGTCCATCACACTGAAACTGGATGGGGTGGCGATCGCCTCGCCCACCATTACCCGCGACGGCAGCCTGATTACCGTCAAGGCCACTCCGGCTCCGTTCACTCCCGGGACTGAGCACACCATCGAAGTTACCTACACCGATAGCTTGGCCGGGGTGAAGACCCTGACCCGCACGTTCGGTGCGGCGCTCTTCTACGAGGACTTTGACGGTTTGGCGTTGGTTCCGCGCAAGGACGAGAGCAATGCAGCCACGGAAGCCTTTGAACAGGGCTGGACCAACCGGCCGCCCGCCGGCTGGATCGTGGACAACAGCCAGTTCCTAGCGACGATCATCAGCCCGGAAAATCCCGACGACGACGCCGACGGTTATGCCGACCTCGATGGGCGCACCGAGTGGGCTGGCTGGAGTTTCGCCAACAAGGATTTCTGGCTGGCTGCTGACAATCAAACCCGCGACCAGTTCACGCTGGCTTCTGGCAATGTCGCCATCGCCGATCCCGATGAATGGGATGACCAGTCGCACCTCAAGAGCCTCTTCAATTCCTTCCTGAAAACTCCGGAAATTTCCCTGACCGGCATTGCTCCAGGCACCGCCTTCCTCAAGTTCGCTTCCAGCTGGCGGCCGGAAGGTTTCGACGATGTCAGCGCCGCGGATTCCACCACCGGATTCCCGTCGCTGAACAACGACGGCACCACTGCGATCAACAACCAGACTGCAATCGTGACCGTCAGCTTCGATGGCGGCGCCCCGATCCAAGTCCTCAAGTATGACTCAAAGGAAGGCAGCCCAACGTTCAAGCCGGATGCCCAGAATGAGCAGATCCTGCTCCCGCTGAACAATCCTGCCGGCGCCCAGAAGATGGTGCTCTCGTTTGAACTGCGCGATGGCGCGAATGACTGGTGGTGGGCTGTTGACAACGTGGTAGTCAGCGCGGGCGCGGCTCCGCCGACCATCGCCACCCAAGCAACCCCCATCGAAGCAAATGAAGGAACCGCCGCCGCCCTCACGGTTGTTCCGACCGGCGACTCTCTGTCGTTCCAGTGGTATAAGGGATTTGGGGTCAATCGCACTCTCGTGGCCGGTGCCACCACTGCCACCCTGAGCTTCTCGCCCCTCAAGGTTGAGGACGCGGGATACTACTCGGTCGAAGTGAAGAACACCGTCGGCACCGTGACCAGCAACCCGACCAAGGTGGCTGTGTTGCCCGTCACCGAAGGCCGCCTCACGCTGCTGACCGAGGACTTTGAGTCCTTGGTGCTCGGGCCTAATCAGGACGAAACCACAGTGGATGAAACCGCTTGGACCCACACCACCCCTGCGGGCTGGGTCATCGACAACACCGGTGTTCCCGGCGCGGGCACGGAAAATGACGGCGTCACTGAGTGGGCCGGCTGGAGTTTCGCGGACAAGACGTTCTGGGCCACCGCCGGTGGCCAGAACCGCGCCGCGTTCACCAAGGGCGTGGGCGCAGTGGCCGTGGGTGACAGTGATGAGTGGGATGACCAAGGTCACGAACCCGGCAACATGGCAACCTACCTTAAGACCAAGGAAGTCTCCTTGGACGGTGTGAAGGCCGGTTCCGTAATCGTGAAGTTCGATTCAAGCTGGAACCCCGAAGAACCCCAGAAGGGCAACGTGGTCGTGTCGTTCGACGGCGGCGCTCCGGTGGAAATCCTCCGGCTCGAGTCCGGCAAGGACAGCGCCGGCTACCGGCCGGCGGAATTGAGCGAAACCATCGCGCTGCGGGTAAACAACCCGGTCGGTGCGAAGAAGATGACGATCACCTTCGGTTACTTCGACACGCTGAACAACTGGTGGTGGGCGTTCGATAACTTGGTGGTGCTCGGTTCGCCCGCCCCGGTCTTCGCGGAGAACTTCGACGGGCTGGTCCTCGGACCCAACGTGGAAGAGGGCATTACGGTCAGTCCGACCCAGCAGTTTGCCGCCGTCTGGACCAAGACCGCTCCTGCCGGCTGGGCGATTGACGACACCGGAGTTCCCGGCGTGGGCAATCCGGCCACGGATGGCGTGACGGAATGGGCCGGTTGGAGTTTCGCCAGCAAGGACTTCTGGGCTAACGCCGGCGGCCAGGATCGGGCCAAGTTCACCAAGGGCTCCGGCACCGTTGCGGTTGCGGATTCCGATGAATGGGACGACAGCACCCCGAAGCCGAACGCGGGCAACATGGCGACCTTCCTCGCCACCCCGGCAATCAACATTGCGGGCAAGACCGCGAACTCCCTGCATCTGACGTTCAGCTCCAGCTTCCGGGCGGAGGATCCTCAGAAGGCCTCAGTCAAGGCGTCCTTCGACGGCGGTCCGGCCGTTGACGTCATCCAGTGGGTTTCCAGCCCCGAAACTGATCCCAAGTTCCACAACAACTTGGACGAGACGGTCACGGTGCCGTTGTATAACCCGGCCGGGGCCACCACGGTGAAACTGACGTTTGGTTATTTCGACACCCGCAACAATTGGTGGTGGGCGGTCGACAACATCGAGATCAACGTCGGCGCGGTGGTGAATCCGCCCGCCGGCCCGACGGTCAATCCGGCTCCGAACATTCCGGGGCTCACCGGTGGGGCATTTACCGATGTCCAGACGGACACGGGTGCCAAGACCATCTCGGCCAAGCTCCCCGTGACCGGCGACCAAGGCTTCCTGACGATCACGCCGGGCGTGAAGGTCAAGACTGTCCAAATCGTCGGCGACCGCTTGGTCATCAGCTACGAATAGTGGCTGCACCGCCTGCCGGAGCGGTTCGCCCCGGCAGGCGACAATTTTCCGCCCCTGAGTGGGGGCGGTCACTGGCGGGCTCGGGCGGTGTAATCCGTGTGTCACCCCCGAGCCCGCCTTTTTCTTTCCCGAACCGATTTCTTTCCTCCGCCGCAACCACCATGTCCGCCAATTCCAACTGGTCCACCGAAGGTGACGTCAACACCGCCGACGCCCGCCGTGACTGGACCCGCGACCAGGTGGGGGCCGAGACTGCAGCCCTTCTGCTGGCCGACTCGGAATGTTTCCTCCACCAATCGCTTTCTTCCCCGTGCCTGAATGCCCTCGCCGGCGCGGAGGGCTCTTGGCTGATCGACGTCGAGGGCCGCCGTTATCTCGATTTTCACGGCAACAACGTCCATCAGGTGGGCTTCGGCCATCCGCGGGTGATTGCCGCCGTGAAGGCGCAGCTCGACGCGCTCCCGTTTTCCCCCCGCCGCTATACCAATGACGTGGCGGTGCGGCTCGCCCAGGAGCTCACCGCCCTAGCTCCCGGCGACCTCAACCGCATTCTGTTCGCCCCCGCCGGCACGATCGCCGTGAGCATGGCCCTGAAGATTGCCCGGCTGGTGACCGGCCGGTTCAAGACGGTGTCCATGTGGGATGCCTTCCACGGGGCCACCTTGGATTCCATTTCCGTCGGCGGTGAAACCCAGTTCCGTCAGGGCGTAGGCCCGCTCCTGCCGGGGGCGGAACATGCGCCGCCGTGCGAACATCGGGGGTGTCCATTCCGGTGCGGCGCGACGTGTTCGCTCGCGTGCGCGGACTACATCGAATACGTCCTCGAACGGGAGGGTGACGTTGCTGCGGTCATCGGAGAGACGATCCGGTGCACGCCCGCCATCCCGCCCGCGGATTACTGGAAACGCATCCGTGCCGCCTGCGACAAGCACGGGGCGCTGCTGATTCTCGACGAGATTCCGATCGGACTGGGCCGCAGCGGGAAGTTCTTCGCGTTCGAGCACTACGACGTGGTGCCAGACGTGGTGGTGCTGGGCAAAGGGCTGGGCGGTGGCGTGATGCCACTGGCCGCGGTCATTGCCCGGGAGGGGCTCAATATCGTCGGGGCTTCCTCCATCGGCCATTTCACGCACGAGAAGAGCCCGGTTTCCTGCGCGGCCGGCTTGGCCACGTTGGAAATCATCCGGGAGGAGAAGCTGGTGGAGCGGGCGGCCCAGCTGGGCGAAATCGCCTTGGAAGGCTTACGTGAACTGGCCCGGAAACATCCCCTCATTGGCGATGTCCGCGGCCGCGGCTTGCTGCTCGGCGTGGAACTGCTGCACGACGGGAATCCTACCCGGCCGGCGCGGGACGAGGCGAATCGCGTCATGTATGCGGCCCTGCGCCGCGGACTGAACTTCAAGCTGACCCGCGGCAACATGCTGACGCTGACGCCACCGTTGATCCTCAAGGACGAAGAGCTGGCGTTCGCGCTCAACGTGCTCGACGAAGCGATCGGCGAGGTCGAGCGCGGCTGAGCGAAATCACTCTTGAATGCTCACCGGCCGCCGGTCGCGTTCCGCGACAAGTCGGTCCACGGTTCCCGTGAGGGGTTTCCCCGCCGAATCGAACAACGCGAGGCTGGCCGGAACCTCCAAGCGGAGCGATTCCCAATGGCTCAGGGCTCGGGCCCGATCAGCGATCAGCTGGAGCGCAGGCCCGAGGAAATCCGTCTTGAAGTCGGCGAAACCTGGCGTGGTCCGCAGGGACCGGGCGCTCACGAACCGCACCGGGCCGTAGTCATCGTTGAGCAACTGCGCGAGAAAAGGGGCGGTCCAATTCATGCCCGACGCCTGCTGCGCCGGGGCCCAACCGAAATGCCAGGCCGTGATGATCCGCTGGGCGGCATGGCCCTTGAGCAGCCAGAGCAAGGAGGCAGGGATCGACGTCTGTTCCGCGGTCAGCGTCATCGCGGGCTGTCGATACCACGCCGTCAGCTGCCGCTGGGTCCAGTCCAAGGTGCGGTCGAGGTGACAGAGATTGCACGCGTTGGGGACCCCGTGCCGGGCGCTGGATTCGGCCCGCGGGGAATTGATCTGGTGGGACCGGATGCCCTTGAACAGGGCGTAGGTCGTGTGGGGCATGTGGCAGTTCAGGCAATTGCTACCGCTGGAACCGGCCGCGTGGTGGGTGTGCTCCGGCACCCGGGTGGTGAACCGCTCTTCCTTGTGGCATTGGGTGCAGGCCGCAGGACCGTCCCGGCCGCGCTTGAGCTGATCGTTGGGGTCGCTGTCATGCATCGAGTGGCACGACAGGCAGGTCATGGTGCCGCGGGTATGGCACGGCGTCGCCAGCAAGGCGGTGAATTCGCGGCCTCCGGCCAGCACGGTGCCATCCTCCCACCAGCGGGTGGTGTAGAATTCCTTGTTCTGCGCGAACTCGGTCTTCTGGGCCGCCGTGGCATTCGTGCCCGGGTATTGAATGTAGTAGCGGGTTCGGTGCAGGTCGTCGCCGGGGCGGTAAAGGGGGCCATTGCGGGCGAACTCCAGCGCAAACTCCTCGCGCATGATGTAGTTGCCATGGCACTGGCCGCAGACTTGGGCGGAGCGTGCCGGATCCAGCCGCGCCGGGTTCACGATGGTGGGATCGGCGGCGCGCTCCCCCTTCGCTCGGGAGCTGGTCCCGGTGGCACGGTGATGGAGGACGTGGTCCTTCCCCGGGCCGTGGCAGGCCTCGCATGAGATGCCCAATTCCCCGACCTTGGTCTGGAGTTTTCCCTGTTCGTCGAGGCCCGGATTGCCACCGGTGCTGTGGCAGCGGATGCAGTGGTGGTTCCACTGCGTGACCATGCGCTCCTTGTCGTCGGGTGCGCGGAGAAATGCCGCATCCCGGGGAATCCATTGCTTCGTCTCGGGCAGAAACACGAGCGGCAGCGTCTGGAGCAGCCCTGGATAGCGCGGACTGGTCACCCAGTAGGTCTGATAGTTATGGGAACCCGTGGTCATCACGACGGGCCGCTTCACCCGCGGAATCTTGTCCAACGCCAATTTCCGCCCCCCTTGGACCACATACATCAGCACGTCCGGATCGGGCATCTCGGCGAAGAATTGGTCGCCTTCCTTGAATACCCGGTAGGCGAGCCCGCTGCAGGAGACGGTTGAACCATCAAACTTGCCCAAGACCGCTTCGTCGGTGGCCGGCTGGGTCATCGTCCGATGATACGACCGGTGCCAGCTGGCATGCTCGTCGCCGTGGCATTCCAGGCAGGAGCTCGAACCAAGATAGCCCGCGTCCGGGCGCGCTTGGGGCAGCTGGTTGGTGAGCCAGCCCCGGTAGCTGGTCGGGCCAAGGTTCGTGGATCCTCTCGCCGGCGGCATCCCGCCCGTCAGGCAGGTCAAAACCAACGCAAAAAGACAGCCCTTCCAAGCGATGTGCGGGTGAGATGACGGCCAACGCATTGAAGTTGTGGGAGGCGGGGCCAACCCGCCTCATGGGTTGAGATTGTGAGCGGCCCACTGGGGCGCGTCAGGTTAAATTCCCGCGTCGTCGGCAAACGGCGGCCATGAATCGCCAATTGTGGCAGCGGCGGCCGGGCCCGGGGCATGGCAAAATTGCCGGCGCCGATCACGTTCCCGCCATGTATCTTGCCCCGATCACGTCTGTCTTTCACCCGACTGATTTCAGCCGCAGCAACGAGGGGGCGTTCATCCACGCCCTGCGGATCGCCCTATTGGCACGGTGCGATCTCTCCCTGTTGCACGTCGGCCGCCACGGCGAGGAGCACGGCTGGGAAGGCTTTCCCAGCGTCCGCGACCAACTGATTCGCTGGGAAGTCCTGCCGGCCGGGGCACCGCACAGTGCTGTGACCGACTTGGGCGTGCGGGTCACCAAGGGGCAGAAGGTGAACTCCGACCCGGTCGAGGCGATTGGCGAATACGTCGCGGAGCACCTGCCCGACCTGGTCGTGCTTTCAACCCATCAGCGGCAGGGACTTTCCCGCCTGCGTCGTCCCGCGGTGGCGGAACAGATCGCCCGCCTGGCCCGGGTGCGAACACTGTTCGTGCCCCGGGGCGTGACGGGATTCGTGGACCCCGTTTCGGGCGGGCTAACGCTGCGTCGCATCCTGATCCCCATCGACCATGACCCACGCCCGGCCGCCGCGGTTGGGGCGGCGGCAAGTTTGGCTCGGACCTTGGGACAGAAGCCGCTGGAATTTGTCTTCCTCCATGTCGGACCGGAAAAGGACTATCCCTCCGCCTACCTGCCCGAACATCCCGGCTGGACCCGTGAAGTGGTCTGCGAGGAAGGCGACGTCGTAGAAACCATCCTGAACGTCAGCGACGAACGGGAAGTGGATCTCATCGTGATGGCCACCCGCGGGCACGACGGATTTGTCGACGCATTGCGCGGCAGCACGACCGAACGGGTCTTGCGCGGCGCGAAGTGCCCCCTGCTCGCGGTGCCGGCGCAGTGAATTCAGGCCGGCGGCAGGCGCACCAGGTGCACGGGCCGGTGGCTCCGTGCGACTACCGCTCCGGCGACCGAGCCGAACACCGCGCCCGCGAGGCCAGTCCGGCCGTGCGAGCTTAGGCAGATGGCGTGCGCGCCGAACTGCTCGGCCTGACGCAGGATGGCTTCGGCGACGTTGCCGGCCGACTCGACCACTGCCTCCACGGTCACTCCCCGTCGCAAGGCGGCCGCGGGGACCAGCGAGCCCAGCTTCTTCCGCGCGGATTGCAGCAGGCGGGCGTGCTCGCCGGGCGACAAGGTTGGCCGCCGGCCCGCCCCGAAGAAAGCCGCCACCGGTGACTGGCGTTCGGTGAGCGCGTGAAACAGGCGCAAGCGTCCGCCATTCGGCAGCAGTGAGCACGCGGCGGCGACCGCACGGTTGCCTTCGGCCGAGAAGTCCGTGGTGACCAGCACGCGGCTCAAAGCGGGCACGCCGGCGGGCGCGGCCGGATGGCTGACCACCGGCACGCAAACAACCCCCATGGGCGCGTCGCAAAGCAGTGCCCGCGAGGTGGAACGATGCCACAGCCGTGAGAGTCCGTGGTGCTGGTGGGCGCCCACGACGATCAGGTCCGCATTCGCGGCCTTGGCCATTTCGATCAGGGCGGCCGCCGGATTGTCGCCCCCCGCCTCCACCAACACCTGCACCCGCTGTTCGCCGAGCACCGCGGCCACCTTCTCGATCAGGTCCCGCCGCAAGGCGGCGTCCACGGGGGCGGGATTGGCCGTTGCGGGAAACTCCTCCTCCGCGAGGCCGAGGCGATCGCTTTCGGCCGCGGGATCATCCACGTAGCCGGCGAACAGTTCGCAGGGACCGTGGGCGGCCAACTCGCCGGCAAAGGCGAGGGCGGTGTCGCTTGCGAGCGTGAAATCCGTCGCCACAAACACCCGCAGCGCGCGGCGTCCCTCCGCCCATTCCCGGAAAGGCATCGCGGATCGTGTCACCAACGTCGGCACCAAGGCCGATTCGGCGATGCGTTCCGCCGTGCTGCCGAGAAACACCCGCGCCAGCGCCACGCGACCGACCGACGAAACCACTACCAGCCGGGTTTGCCCGGGGCGGGCCAGCTTCTTTAAGACCCCCTCCGCCTCGCCGAGCTCGACCGTTCCGTGGACCTTCGGACCCGCGGACGGCAACGCGGCGACCTCCCGCTCCATCCGTTCCCGCAGCCGGGCGACGATGGGCTCCCACAACGGGTCCGGCAGGCCGTCCGCCAGGGGAGGCGTCGTCGCGTGGACCAAGTGGACACGGTCGTTGAATCGTTTCGCCAGCGCGGTGGCGACGGCGATCGCGTCGGCGGAATTTGGACTGAAGTCGGTGCCGGCGAGGATTTTCATGGGTGGAACTTTCTCGGTTCAATTGGCGGTATACGCCGGTGCGCGTCTGTCGCCAACCATCCTTTGCGGCTCGCTGGCCAGCCGCGTTGGGAGGGCCCGGGGCCGGGGTGGAGTGAACGCGGCATTGCAGTTGCCGGCCCGCTTCCGTAAGCAACGCCCCGTGACCGCCGACTATCTCGCGAAGTGCCGCACCCTCATTGACGCCGTCGAGGCGCAGACTCCGGCCATCCGGCAGGCCGCCAACTGGTTTGCCGCCACCATCCTCGCCGGCCGCATGGTCCACGTCTTCGGCTCCGGCCATTCCCGGATCATGGTTGAGGAGATGTGGCCGCGTTACGGCTCTTTTCCCGGGTTCAATCCCATCGTCGAACTCTCGCTGAGCTTTCACAACCTCGTCGTGGGCGCCAACGGCCAGCGGCAGGCCATGTTCCTGGAAAACGTCCCCGGACTGGCCGCACGGATCCTGCGGAACTTCGACCTTTCGCCCACGGACTCCGCGCTGGTCGTGTCCTCCAGCGGCTGCAATGTCGTGCCGATCGAGATGGCGGAAGGCTTCCGGCAACGCGGCGTGAAGGTGGTCGCCGTGATCTCCCGCGCGCACAGCGATGCCAGCACGAGCCAACGGGCCGACGGGAAGAAGCTACAGGATTTCGCCGACCTTGTGCTCGATACCGGGGCGCCGGTCGGCGACGCGATGGTCACGGTCCCAGGACTCGATACGCCGGTAGCACCCGGATCCACCGTGGGCGGTTGCCTGCTGGTGAACTCGATCAAGGCCGAGGTCGCGGCCCGCCTGACCGCGGCCGGCCAGCCGCCCAAGGTGCTGACCGCCGGCGCCATCGTCGGCAAGGTTCGGGCTACGGAACTGTTCGAGGCGGCCTACGACGAACACGGGCGGCGGCTGGCGAAACTTTACGAGAAACTGGGGCTGTGAAGGCGGTTCCCGAATACTGCCCGGAACTGCGCTCCGACCGCTCGCCATGAAACCCGCCGTTCTGCTCGTCGAATGTCCCGACCGCCCCGGACTCGTCCACGCCATCACCGGCGTGTTGTTCCGCCTCGGCGTCAACGTCGTGGGGAACCAGGAGTTCGTGGACCGCACGTCGCGGCGCTTCTACATGCGCACCGAATTCGACGGGTCGGTGAACGGTTCCGAATTGCTGGCGGCCGTCCGGAGCGTGGCGCCGGAGGGCTCGGAAGTGCGATTGTCACATCTTGAACCCAAACGGGTCGTGGTGCTGGCATCCAAGGAACATCACTGCCTCGCGGACATCCTGGTGCGGCATTCGTTCAAGGAACTGAACGTCCACGTCCTCGCAGTGATCGCCAACCACGCGACGCTGGAACCTCTGGTCCGGAAGTTTGAGCTGCCTTTCCACTACTTGCCGCACGGCGAATTGCCCCGTGAGGTCCACGAGGCCGAGGTGCTCACGATGGTCCAGCGCTACCGGCCGGACTTCGTGGTGCTGGCCAAATACATGCGGGTGCTCAGTCCGAAGTTCGTCGGCCAGTTCCCGGCGCGGCTGGTGAACATCCACCACAGCTTCCTGCCCGCCTTCGCCGGGGCGCGGCCGTATCATCAGGCCTTTGAACGCGGCGTGAAGGTCATCGGCGCCACCGCCCACTTCGTCACCGACGAGCTCGATGCCGGACCGATCATCGTCCAGCAGGTCGTGCCGGTGGACCACACCCACGCGTCGGAGGACCTGGTGCTGGCGGGCCGCGATGTGGAGCAGATGGTGCTCGCCCGGGCGCTGCGACTGGTCTTCGAGGACCGCGTGTTCCTCTGCGGCAACCGCACGGTCATCTTCGACTGATCCATCCACCGCCGATTTGGCGGAGCTACCCGGCCGGGAGTGCCCGCGACTGCAAGCGCACCCGCACCAGCAAGTCGTTCAACGCCTGCCGGGTGGCCTCGTCCGGCGCTTCCGGCAACGTGCTGGCGTCGTGGGCAGCCTGCAGTTCACCGCGCAGCCGCTCGTATTCAGCCTCGTGGAAGGCGGTGTCGGCGTCGGTCAAGGTCGTGTTCTCACCTTTGGTCTTCCGCTCGATCAACTCGGCGATGTAGGGCAGGCGGAAGTCTTGGTTGAGCGTGACGAGGTTCGCCTCGATCACGCCGGTCCGCATCAGATGGATACCAGTGAGCAGCACGCGATAAACGTAGAGCAGCGGCTTCACCCGGCGCGGCGACTCCTTTAGGAAGAGTTTCCACTGCGTCTCCGCAAACCCGAAGTAGTGGTGGGAATGGTGCCGGGTTATTAGGCCCGTGCGGCACGCACCCTTCAGCTCCGCGTGTTCCGGCGAGGTCTGGACGATCAAGGGCGAGAAAAGCTGCTCCAGCACGTAGCCGTTCTTCTTCAGGAGCAGGCCGAAGAACTTCCGGACGTCGTGCGAAACGATGTCCATCTCCAGCCCTTCGATCACCCGGCTGTCCTCCACCGTTTCGTCCTGAACCTCCAACCCGACGACCCGTTCCAGCGGCAGCACATGCGCCCCGCGCAGGTTGAAGTCCGAATCGGGAGAAGGAAACCCGTAGAGATGCGCCCCGCTGATGGTGGCGAAGAGCAGCGGATACGGCTGTGCCGCAACGATGCGGCTGAGAAGTGGGTCGATTGTCATGTGGCGGTCTTAAGGTCGGACTAGAGTTTCGTCACGATCCTTCGGAATGGTTGATCGCACCAGACGCACGCCCAGTTAGGAATCATGCACATTATCGCTAGTCGTCCCGTTCGAATGAAGGACCACAGGCAACGGGGTGACACTGGCCAAGCGGTCGAAGAAGCCGCGGGCAGATGTGATCGGGGCCGGTTCATACTCCGGACCGACAGTTTCGAGCAGTTGAGTCAGGGCCAGTTGGTGCTGCAAATCCTGGTCGGCGCCGAGGGGAATCCGTTCGATGAGCTGTGGCCACTGCGGGCGCGGCGGGACAGGGCGATAACCGGAGCACCACTTCAGGGACAGTCCTCGCTGAAAGACATCCAGGTGGCTGACCAGCAAACCGGACAGATCGCCGACTGCCTCGATCGCATACCGCAACAAGACAGCGTCCGGATGGCCCCGGCGGAACCACCCCTGCCAACCTCCGTCACGGTTGTGCGGTTCGGGAAGAAGTTCACTGAGTGATTCATCATGCGTCGGCAACGGCCCAGCTCCGTGGCGGGTGAGATACGTGCGCAGGACGCCGTAGTGTTCGATCGGAGCGAATATCCCGAACCGTGCGGCCACCCTGTTCACGGCCGCGGAGCCGATGGAACTCCAGGTCGTATGCGGATGGAATCCGCGCCATTCATCGAGAAGCACGCCTTGAGCTCCCTCGAACAGGACACAGCCCTCCTGCCGCAACTGCCTGCGGACAATTTCGGGTGATCCCGGAGGGCATTGGCGGGCGAGAGCCCGAGTGCAAGCCAGCCATCTCGCTGCCAGCGTCTCGTCCTGCAAGATCTGAAGTTCTCCGCTTGCGGCATCGCTGCCCCCGTTCGGGAATTGCGGCACGAACTCGGACAGCAGCGTCTCTCGGATGGCCTGCAAGCGATCGAGCTGTTGGCGTGCAGCCGAGGCGGTGGTTGTCAACAGATCAACGTAACGCAGATCCCGCCCCGGATGTTCGAGGCTGTGGCGGACCGTCTCACCCACGCCGACGCCGCAGGTCCCATGGGCGGCCAAGCCGCGCAGTAGTTCGCGCAACCGACCGGCGGCCTGATGAAACGGCGTGGTGACGCGGCATTGGCCGTCGATGGTCAGGCGCGCCAGCGCGTCCTGGACCCCGATCCGCGCGAGCGCCTCGGCCTCCATCAGCAGGGCGGTCGGATGCACGATCATGGGATCGACCAGCAGGGTGCGCACCCTTGGCACCAAAGTGCCGGCCCCGAACTGCGAAAACGTGTGGTGCCGGGCCGAGCGACCGTTCTGGGCGGGTTCGTTTACGTTGTGGCCGGCCTGGGCGCCGCCGTTGAAGCGCACGACCGTGTGGGCCTGCCAACGCCGCGTCAGCGCATCGACAAAATGCCCTTTGCCGCAGTCGCCAAATCCCAACCCCAGCACGGAGGCGTAGCGCGTCGTGCTCATGCGGCCGGGTGCTTACTCAAACAACCGCTTCCACCATTTGGCTGCGGATGTTCCCGTGGAATACGACGACCGGGCATCCGGCAACTTTAGCAGCGCCGCATAATCCTGCAGCGCGCGGACGGTGGAACCGACGTGCTGGCGGTCAAAGGCGTTCGCCGAAAGGATGCGGCCCAAGGCGTCGAGGTCCGGAACGAGCTTCTCGGTCAACCCAACGATCGCGGCCGCGACGGCGCAGGTGTCCATCGGCGATTCCATGCAGATGGTGTGATTGCCCAGCAGCTGCCGCCAGCGCGCCTCGCATCCTTTGCGTCGGCCCAAATCCGGGATGAGAAAGAAGACGTGAAAGGTTTCCGCGGCCGTGGCGATGACCTCTTCCAAGGGAATGTCCTCGTCGAGCTTCTCGCCCACAAGAGCCTCGATGTGGTGCCGCGAGACCGACGGATAGGGCCGTTCGTCACCGGTCAGGAAAAGGTAGCCCTTCTGCTTCCGCTTCACCCAGTTGTCCATGTCGGTGTGCTGCGCGGCCATGTAGAACGCCAGATCGTAGCTTTCCTCGCCGGTTCCGCCGCCGCCGCCCTCGAGGTAACTCCACGTCAGCCATTGATCCATGAGCTCCGCCGTGCTCTCGAACTGGCCAACCTGCAGGGCGGCCTGGTCCGAATTCGCGTCTCCGATCGCCATGAACATCAGCTGCGGGTGGGCCACACCGCACGCCGTGAGCAGCTTCATGAAGTTCGGCAGTTCCTTCGTGGCCAGCAGATGCGGGATGTCGCCCATCGAGCCGGTGACATCCAGGGCGAAGGCGATGCCCAAGGAATCCGGATGGTCCGCGCTGTCCCGGCACTCCCGCACCTTGAGGCCCTTGGGATTCATCAGCGGATGGCACTGCCGCTGGGCGAAGATCTCCGAGCCGCCCTTGTGGGCGCGACCGGCGGTGAGCGCGGCATGGGCCGCATGGGAGTAGTTTCCGTAACCCATAAATTTGGTTTTGGTTCAGTGCTTCAAAACTGCCGAGTCAGACATTCAAGGGAACAAACGCAGGCGGCCCGAACGCCGCCTTCGCTTCGGCCCGCAGCAGGGCATCCAACCCTTCCGCGCATTGGGTGCGGCAAAAGTCCTCGTCGGTCGCCGCCTGGGTGATCAGTCGGGCCAGGCCAGCCGGCACTTGGGCCGGCAGCGCGCCCCAACCGCCGGCTCCGCACAACAAAACCTGAACCACGCGAGCGCTCCGGCAAAGGTCCGCGCCCCGGCCGGCTTCTCCGGCGCCCTTCCTCGCGTCAGACCAGCCGATGAGCCGAACGCCATGATCGGCTGGGTGAACCAGGGCATGCTCAGGCCGGATGTCGCCGTGGCACCAACCCTGACGATGGACGAAATTCAACACCTCCAGCATCCGCCTCCAGATCCAAACCCCGTGGCGTGGATCAAGACCGGAGGCCGCGCGTTCGTTCAGCGCCGCGAGGCTGCCCCAGAATCCGCTGGGATGCCGCAGCACCAGACACTGCCGCCCGGGACTTCCTTCCACCGCGCCCTGCGCCATCACTTCCGGCAGAAGCTTCGAGAAGTAGGCACCGGCGCCATCGGCGTCCAACCGTTGCAAATCCCGCGACACTTCCGCCTCGCGCGCATAGAGCGATGCCGCCTCGGACCTCGAGGAAAGTTTGACCGTGGCCAGCAGGGGCAATGGCCCCACGCGACGCGCGAGGTAGACCTCCGAGACGTCCCCCGCGCCCAGGCGCTGGATCAACTGGAACGCACCGCCGCCGCAGACCACCGAGTCCAGGCCGGCCGAATCGCGGCGCGCCCGAACCAAGGCCTGCCGAAACGAATCGCGCTTCACCAAGTCTTCCGTCTTGTTTATGAGCGAACCGCAGGAACCGCATTTGACGGCCCGCCAAAGGGCCACCCGCGGCAGAGGCGCGCCACACTGAGGACAGCTCACGGCGACCCACGCCATTACCACCGCCCTCCAGCGGACAAGTGAACTTCGACGTAAGGCGACGTCATGGGCTGATTCATTTTGAGCGGCTGAGGCTCACGATGGCCGACGGCCGCCCGGACGCGCAACTCCGTTCGCTGCCGGGCACTCGGTCGGGCTGGGGTTGGCGCCACCGTGCCGGAAAATGGAGAGATTTATTTCCATCAGCGATCAACCGCGGCACATCATGCCGGAATCAACATCCCATTTGCCTCCTTGTTGCCGGGGCGTTCGTGGAGTCGGCTTTCGACCAGGGCGCGGCGAATCCTCAAGGGATGTTCCGGCGCTCGGGGCAACTGGGTGCATTCGCGTTCTCGACGACTGAATGGAAAGGATGGCGGGTTGATCATTGGCACGTTTACGGCGCCCACGGTCGTCCACGCCCATCGGTCCAGGCGGCTCAGACGATCCGGCCGTCGGCGAGTTCGATGACTCGGGCGGCGCCCCGGGGTCCGTGGGTGCAGTCACTCAGGGTTGTCCCGCGCTCGGCACGCAGGTTAAGCAGCACCGAGCCGCAACTCCAACGAGGTCGACGGCGGTTCGACCGCCGTCCCTCCGACCATTGTGGCCTGATTTAGGGCGTGCGGGGCAACCGCAGCAGCGCGGCCTCGCGATCATTGCGGGCCAGCAGCAGGTCGCCGCTCAGGGCGATGGGATTCCACGTCTTGTCGCCGAATACGCGAAACCGACCGAGTTCGTTGGGACCGTCGGGCGTGGGTTGCAGGAGCAGCAGTTCGCCGGTCTCGGCCATCAGCACGAACCGGTCGCCGACGAGCAGGCCCTGCCCGTGGCCGTGCCGGCCTTCCTTCCACCGCTGGGTGCCATCCTTCAGGTCGAGACAGGTCAGAATGCCATCATCAAGTCCGTAGACGAAGCCGTCGCGGACGTAGGGATTGGCGAACTTCGCCTTCAACCGCTTCGATTCCCAGGCGGCCTTGACCGTGAACGCGCCCTCCGCGCTCCGCTGGAAGTCGAGGAGCGCCGCGCCGACATTGTAGCCGGCGGTGACCAGCAGGCGGTTCGTCCCGACGGCCTGCGGCATCGCGACCATCGGGTAGTGGGAACCCCACGGGTGCCGCCAGAGCACGCGGCCGGTGACGGGATCGTGGCCCGTGAGGCAGCGGTGATTGAACAGGACGATCTGGCGTGTGCCCGCGAGGGTGAACAGGCTGGGCGAACCGTAAGTCACGCCGTCGTCGCCCGCGGACCAGGCCGGTTCGCCCGACTCGGCGCGATAGGCCAGCAGGGACTTGCCCGCCGGACCGCCGGCATTGATCACCACGAGGCCGTCCACGACCAGCGGCGAACCGCTGAAACCCCATTCCGGCACGCGCGTCGCCGCGTCGTTCGTGAGCGACCGCGACCAGACGGGTTTGCCGGTTTCCAGTTCCAGGCACCAAAGCTGTCCGAGCGAACCCAGCGTGAAAACGTGGTTACCGGCGACGGTCGGTGTCGCGCGCGGCCCGTCGCCGGCGATAGGGCTGACGTAACGCGCCGGATAACCATGCCGCCACAGCGGTTCGCCGGTGGTGACGGCGTAGCAGGTCACGAGTTCCTGTTCGTCCACCTGTTCCTGTGTCAGTGCGCGTCCGCCGACGATGGCGAAGCCGCTCCAACCCGTTCCCACCGGCCTGCGCCACAGCACGACCGGCGGCGTGGCGGTCCAATTGGTGGACAAATTGGCCGACGGCAGGATTCCCGTGCGGTCGGGGCCAAGGAACTGCGGGAAGTCGGGCCGGGCTTCGGCGGACGGAGCCGGGGGAACCGGCGCACTGGGGACGGGCTCAGCACGAGGCGACGGGCGGGCCCACCGGGGTTCGAATGTGGGCATGAGGTCCCCGCTCATGCCGGCGTGACGGAAGCAGGCGAAGAACAGACCAACGCCGGCGAGCGCAGCGACACGCCAGCACCACCGCGCCCGGGACAGCAGCAGCCACCAGAGCAGGAGCAAGCCGACCGTGACCATGCCCACGACGGCGGAGAACAGGTCCACGGTGAGGTGGGGTTTGTCGCGGAGCAACGCGGCCCGCATGGCGTCGGAACGGACGACGGCGAGACTGATCGCGGCGAGGATCAGGATCAGCGCCGCGGGCCACCAGCGCAGGCCGCGCCGCGGGGCGCCGGTCGGGGAAACGTCAGGTTCGGACACCCGGCGACTGTTGGGGTTGGGCGGCCGGCGGTCAAAGTCGGTTCCGCGCGGATTCCGTCTTGGCAAACCTTTGCGACCAATTCAACCCCGCGAACCGGCGGCCAACGACCACCGCTCGCCGGCGCGCAGAACCGCACATGGCTGGTTCAGCAGATGGCAGGTTTCGACGAACTCGGCCGGCGATGCTGTGTTGAATTCGAACATCTCGTAGTGGCACGGGACCACGCAGCGCGCGCCCATGGCGGCGGCCAGTTGCGCGGCTTCGCGGCCCCACAGATTCCCGGCGACGCGGCGTTCCGGCGCTCGGCCGTTGATCGGCAGCAGCGCGACGTCCACGCGGAAGGGCTTGAGCAGGTCCGCCATGCCGGGAAACGGAATCGTATCGCCCGAGTGGTAAAGGGTCCACGGTCCCACGCGGACAACGAAGCCCAGGTAAATCGGCCGGCCGTCCTTGTCGGTGTCCAAGGCCTCGTGGGCGGCAGGAATGGCGTGGATTTCCCACGGGCCGATTGGGGCGCTCTGCCCGGTCACGAACCCGACGATTCGTTCATCGGGTAGGCCGGAGCGTTCGCCCACCGTCGTCCGATTGGCCTCGGGGCAGACCATGACCAGGCCGGGATTCGCCGCTGCGAGCGGCTTCAGCGTCTCCGCGTCGAGGTGATCGGTGTGGTTGTGCGACGATGTGACGACTTCCACGAAGTCCAGACGCTCCGGCGCAATGACCAAGTCGGTCATCCGCACGTGGGGCTTGTCGGTCTGCGCGTATTTCCGCGTCAGCGAATCCGACAGATACGGGTCGAAGAGCAGATGCCGTCCCTGCCATTGAACCAGGAAGCCGGATTGGCCCAGCCACCAGATGTTCAGATTGTCCGGCGACTGACGGGCGGCGGCGACATTGGCGAGGAACGCGTCAGATTGGAGGGCGGGTTGGATCATCGGGTTTCGTCAGGAAGAGACCAATTCGCGAAGAATTTCACATAGAGGCGATTTGAACTCCACTCCACGTGCTCCACGAGCTGAACCATATCAACGGAACCGGTCCTCAATAGCTCGCCGTTTTGATTTTCGACTAGGTGGAGGAATCCCGGCGCGTCATTTCCCTGACCGGGAAACGCCCACACGAGTGAACGCCTCAGCAGTCTCAACGTGAATTTCCCGTTGGGGCTCACGAAGTCCTGCCTGGGAGATACCCCTATCCTCCCAGTCGTCCACAACAAGCCCAGCGTCACAACGGAGGGAAGTCCCATTGTGAGGACAAGCGCCGATCGTAGCCCGAGCTTCATGCCACATCGCAGCCCAATTTGCTCCTTACCATCGCCACGCCGTCGCACATCGCCTTGAGCTTCCGTTTCGCGGCCCAGCGGGCGGTCTGGCTCAGGCCGCAATCAGGGGCGAACACCAGCCGGTCGGCCGGCGCGAATTCGAGGCAGCGCTTCACGCGGCGGGCGATATCCTCGGGCGTTTCCACGTAGTAGCTTTTAACGTCCACGATCCCGACGGCGACGTCGCAGCGCTGCGCAATCTGGGCGATCAGCTCCAGTTCGGCGAACTCACGGCTGGCCATCTCCACGTGCATCTCGTCGCACCTAAAGTCGAGGAACGCCGGGAACATCGGCGCGATCTGCCGCGGGCCGACGGCGCGGGCCTTGTAATTGCCGAAGCACAGGTGCGTGCAGACGCGGGTCTTGCCCGTGACGGTTTCGACGGTGCGGTTGAACAGGTCCACGAAACGGCGGGTGTCTTCCTTGTAGGCGTAACAGCTCATGCTGGGCTCATCCACGCTCAGCTCGGTGCAGCCGGCGGCGACGAGGTCCTCGAGTTCCTTCCGCACGAGCGGCAGCAGCGCTTCGGTCAGTGCCCAGCGATCGGCGTAACCAAGCTCCGCATTGGGCAGCAGGCGGCCGGAAAGCGTGTAGGGACCGGGGACGGACGCTTTCAGCGTTGGGGAGGACGAATGCCTCATGACCAATGGCCGGGCGACGCGCTGGAGGCGCTTGAATTCCTCGACGGCGCCGAGGCCACGCGGGGCGGTGAGCGGGGCAACGACCTTGTGTTTGCCGCGTTGATCGTGCGCCGGCGGACCGAAGCGCCGGGGCGGCGACGATTCGAGATCAATGCCCTGGATGTAGCCGTAGAACGACAGGTTGAAATCGAGCCGGGTCTGTTCGCCGTCCGTGATGACGTCGAGGCAGGCGGCGAGCTGGTCGTGCACGGCGGCGATGACGGCGTCTTCCTGCACTTCGGCGAGATCGTCCGGGCCGAAGCGGTCGAGCTGGGTGGCGGCGAGTTCCAGCCAGCCGGGAAACGGATAGCTGCCGATGACGGAGGTGCGCAGCGGACAGGAGTTCATCGGCGGCGAAATTGCCATGGCGGCGGTGCCGAGACGAACAGGAAGTTGCCGCCTGGGGGATTTCCGGCATGCGATCCGGCGAACTAATTCCACTTGTCCCGCGTTCCATCTCCGGCATCCCGCCCGGTGCGATTGCCGGAATCCAGTTTGAAACATTCGCCGCGGTCCGGTGTCCTACCACGCCAGCAGCCCATCAAATCCCGTCATGTCCGCCCCCGCCGCCCCCATCACCGTCGAAGCCGTGCAACGCCTCGCCACCCAGCGCCAGGTCTTGCTCACGGAACTCGCCAAGGCCGTCGTCGGCCAGCAGGACGTCATCGAGAATGTCCTGCTCACCGTCTTCTGCGGCGGCCATGGGCTGATTGAAGGCGTCCCAGGGCTGGCGAAGACGCTGCTCATCCGGTCGCTGGGCCGGGTGTTGGACCTGCGTTTCAGCCGCGTGCAGTTCACGCCAGACCTGATGCCCAGCGACATCACCGGCACCGATGTGCTGGAGGAAGACCACGAAACGGGCCGCCGCAAGCAGGTGTTCCTGCCCGGACCGGTGTTCGCCAACCTGATCCTCGCCGACGAAATCAACCGCACCCCGCCAAAAACGCAGGCCGCGATGCTCCAGGTCATGCAGGAACGCGAGGTGACGGTCGGCAACAAGACCTATCCCCTGCCCCAACCGTTCCACGTCTTCGCCACGCAGAACCCGCTGGAACAGGAAGGCACCTACGTCCTGCCGGAGGCACAGGCGGACCGGTTCATGTTCCACATCCGCACCACCTATCCGACCCGGGCCGAGGAGGAACTGGTTGTGCGCTCGACCACCGGCAATCAGGCCGCCGACCTGAAGCCGGTGGTAACGGCGGACGAGATTGTCGAAATCCAGAAGCTGGTCCGCGCCATGCCGGTCAGCGATGAGGTGATCCGCTACGCCGTGCGGCTGGTCGCTTCGACCCGGCCGGAGGAATCCATCGCGCCGGCCTACGTGAAGGAATTCATCCGCTGGGGCGCCAGTCCCCGGGCCTCGCAATACCTGATCCTCGGCGCCAAGGCCCGCGCCGCGGTGGCCGGCAAGCTGTGCGCGGACTACGAAGGCGTCCGCTCGGTCGCTCGGCAGGTGCTCCGCCACCGACTGCTGGCCAACTTCAACGCCCGCGCCCAGAAGGTTAGTGTGAACGACCTGATTGAGCGACTGCTCAAGGACGTGCCGGTGGACGGGAAGTAGCCACGCGCAATTTCGGTCAATAATCCCTATGCCCGCGACTCTCGCCCTCAACGCCCGCGTGCTCGCCGCGACGGAAGATTTGCCGTTGCTCGCGAACACCATCGTGGAGGGTTTCCTCGATGGGCTGCACCGCAGCCCCTTCCTGGGCTACAGCACTGAGTTCAGCGCCTACCGAGCCTACACTCAGGGTGACAACCTCCGGCACATCGACTGGAAGGTCTGGGCGCGCACCGACGAGCTCTACGTGAAGCAGTTCGAGGACGACACGAACCTCCGTTGCCAGATCTACCTCGATACCAGCGCCTCCATGGATTTCGGCGCCGGGGACGGCAACAAGTTCCTCTACGGCCGGCTGCTCAGCGCCGCGCTGGCGCAGCTCATGGTGAAACAGCGGGATGCGCCCGGCCTCGTGCTGTTCGGTCCCGAGTCCCGGCTGGCGTTGCCCGCCCAGTCCACCCGCCACCAAGCCATCGAGGTGCTCACCTTACTGGCCCAGACGCAGGCGGCCGGTTCGACCACGGTGGGCCAGGACCTGTTCCAGGTTGTCGACACGTTCACGCGTCGCGGACTGGCAGTGGTCATCTCCGACTTCTTCACAGCCGACGACACGTCCTTAGAATTGCTCCGCCGGCTCCACGCCCAGCGGCAGGAAGTCCTGGTGTTCCACGTGCTCGCGCCCGAGGAGCTCGAACTGCCCTACGAAGGCGAGTTCATCATGGAGGACGTGGAATCCGCCGAGGAAATCGTCGTCCATGCCGAAGATTTCCGGGCCGAATACCAACGCCGGCTGAAGGCTTTCTGCGACCGCCTGCGCGACGAATGCATCAAGCTGGAACTCGACTACCAGCAGGTCCGCACCGACCAACCGCTGGATCACGCCCTGATCGCCTACCTGGAGAAAAGGATGTCGCTGTGAAGACAGACAATCTGGAAAACAGGAAGGCAGGAAAAGGAACCGAAGGCGGAACCGTGCCCACAAAATCTACTTCCTGCCTTCCTGCCTTCCAGATTTCCCCGCTTCCCGCTTCCCCCTTGGCCCTTTCCCGCTGATGCCGTTCCTGTTCACCAACGCCGCGTTGCTGGCCGCCCTTGCCGGGTTGGGAATTCCCGTGCTGCTGCACCTGCTGCTCAAGCGCAAGAGCCAGCGCCTGCGGTTCAGCACGGTGCGCTTCTTCGCCAAGCAGGACGAACAGGCCTCCTCCAAACGCAAGCTCCGCAACCTGCTGCTCCTGCTCCTGCGCCTGCTCATCTTCGCGCTGATCGTCCTCGCCTTCGCCCGCCCATACCTGCCCTTGGCCACGCCCAATGCCGCCGGCGGCCAGCGGCGGCAGATGGTGTTGGTGCTCGACCGCTCGCTGAGCCTTCAGGCGACCGATACCGGCGGCGCCCGCTGGCCCCGGCTGCAAGCGGCCGCCGGCAAACTCCTCGGCACGCTCAAGGCCGACGACCAGGCCGCGCTCGTCGTATGCTCGGAACAGGCGACCATTGCGTCGGGCTTCGCGTCCGCCCAGGTCGTCGCCAAGATTATCACGGACCTTGGGCCCGGAACCGGCACGGCCGATCTCGCGGATGGATTCCGCGAGGCCGCCAAACTCATCGCCACCGCCGATCCCAAGGCGGGGCCTTCCGTCGTCGTGCTGAGCGACCTCCAGCGCGCCAGTTCGCAAAACCTCGCCACCGCGCCCCTGCCGGAAGGCATCGACGTTCAGCTTCTTCCCATCGGTGACCTAGCGGCGCCCAATCTCGCCGTAGCCGACCTCAATCTGGAAGGCACCGAAGAAGCATTGCCCCACGCTGTCATCACCCATCACGGCGACGAGGAATTGCCCGCGCTGGAAACGGAACTGCTCCTCGACGGCAGATCGTTGCTCGTAAAAACGGTCCCGCTCAAGGCCGGTGCGACGACCAACCTCGACTTGCGCCTGCCCGCCTTGAAACCCGGTTGGCATCAAGCCGAATTCCGGCTGCGGGCCAAGGATTCGCTCGCCGCCGATGACCGCCGTTTCCAGGCCGTTTTTGTGCCCCAGCCCGTGCGCGTGTTGCTGGTCGAGAACCGTCCCCGTGCCCGTTCGTTCGAGGAACAGACCTTCTTCATCGCCGCCGCACTGGATCCGACCTTCGGCACCACCAATCCGGCGCCGGCCCGCTTTGCGCTGAGCAAGGCGACCCCGGCCGACCTCGCGTCCCGGCTCGGCGGCGCGCCGACCAACCGCCCGGCGGTCGTCGTGATTCCTGCGCAGGCCAGCCTCAGCGCCGCGGCCCGCGCCGCGTTGGCGCCGTTCGTCCGCGACGGCGGCAGCCTCCTGCTGTTCGGCGGCGCGGAGCATTCGCCCTCGGACTTCAACGCCAACTTCGCGGGCCTCGCGCCCGTCGTGCTCAAGGGCGACGAAAAGGCCGATGACGAGTTCGGCTGGCACCTCGGCGAGGCAGACAAAGCCGGGGCGCTCTTCGCGCCATTCCGCCCGGCGAACTCGGGCAATCTCAACTTGCCGACGTTCACGCGCCGCCACACGGTCGCCAGCGTTGCCCAAAGTTCCGTGAACGCCCGTTTTGAAGATGGCACTCCGTTCGTCGCCAGCCTGTCGGCCGGCCGCGGTCGCGTCGTCTTCGTAAACACGGCGGCGGACACCGCGTGGGGCGACTGGCCCAAGCACCGCACCTACCTGCCTTGGCTCCAGAATGCCGTCCAGTGGCTCGCCGGCCGCGAAGGTGAACCGAGCCTGCGGGCCGGCGCCAACCTGGTCGCCGGCGCGGAGGAGGAACTGGAACTCGGCGTGGGCTTCGCCAATTCCCGCCTGACGCTGACCGGGCCTGCTGGGAAAGCCGCCGTGCTCACTGCCAATGCGCAGGGGCGCATCGCTGTCACTCCGGCGGAACCTGGGTTCTACCTCCTGGCTGATGCGCAGGGACAGGAAGTGCGCCGCTTCAGCGCCAACGTGCCGACGGCCGAAACGGACCTCGCCGCGTGGCGTCCGGGCGACTTGCAGGCGCAAGTGGCCCGCACCGGCAATGAGCAAACCAACCTCGCCGCCGGTCTGTTCGGTGGCGGACGCCAACACCGCGAATTCTGGCGGGTGCTCCTGATGGTCGCGCTGGCGCTGCTGTTTGTGGAAACCCTGTTCGCGAACCGCTCGTATGCGTGAAGGCAGATTGAATTTGGAAAGTAGGAAGGCAGGAAAGGAAGCAGCGTTCTCCCTTCGTGCATTTCTGCATTCCTGCTTTTTCCGCTCTTCGGATGCAGCCCCTTCAGCGGGCATTCGCATCCCGGAAGATGTAGGGCACTTTGCCAGGCCCTCCGGGCAGGGTGGTTACATCAGACGATCGACTGTGCTAGGCGTTACAGGATTGGGTATTGCGGTGCTGGCTGGCATCCTCTGGCAGTTTGATCGTCCGCCTTTTGACTTGGCCAAGTTACAGTCTCTGCAAATAGGAATGAGCCAGGCGCAGGTAGTGGAAATCCTTGGCCCTCCCCGAGACAATTATGGAGAACGATGGGCGTATGCGAGGAGCCTTGCATGGCCAATCGTTCAGATTCACTTCGATGCGTCAGGAAAGGTGACCCGCTATGAGTATGATCCCTGAGAACTCCCATCTACTGCATCGCGGCACTTGGTTGTCCCGCCTTCCTGCTTTCCTGCTTTCCAAATTCTCCCCGAACCGCGTCAGCGCACCATGAACACTCCCTCGCCCGCCCAAGCCCCGCTGGCCACCACCGCCCGGCAACGCGATCGCTCCGCCCGCGCGGCCACCGCCCTTGCCGGTGCCGGGTTGGCCCTGCTGGCGTTGCTCGCGGCCGCTTCGCTCGACTATTGGCTTACCCTGCCCGCCAAGGTTCGTTGGGCCGGCTTCGCCGTTGTGGCCGGTTTGGTCATCGCCGGGACGCTTCGGCTGATCGGCCTGCTACGTCGGCCGACCACGCTCAAGCAGGCCGCGCTGGAAGTGGAGCAACGCCGGCCCGACGCGGGCTGCGAAGTCTCCACCGCCGCCGAATACCTCACGGGCGAACGCCAAGCCACGCAGGACTACGAACGCGAATTGGCCGCCGCCCTCCAGCAGCGGGCCGCCGAGACGGTGTCGCGCAACCCGGTCAACTTCACCCGCCGTCTGCTCGCGCCCGCCTTGGGCGCCGGCGTGGCGTTGGTTCTTTTGGCGGTGTTTGCCGCCTCGTTCCCCGCCGCCGGCACCGCGTTGAGGCGCACCGCCGCGCCTTGGAGCAAAGCGGCGTTTTCCCAGATCGAGGTGAAGCCCGGCAGCACTGAGGTGGCCGTTGGCAAACCATTGGAGCTGACCGCCGCCTTTCACGGACGCCTGCCGGCCACCGCCACCTTGCAGGTTCGCGGCGAAGGCCAGACGGCTTGGACCGACGTCGCGCTGACGGGCGCCACCAATGGCACCTTCCGCCACACGCTGCCGGCCGTCTCGGCGTCGTTCGCCTATCGCGTAACCGGCAGCGATGCGGTGTCCGACGAGTTCGCAGTGACGGCCTACGTGCCGCCTGCGGTGAAAGATCTCCGCGTGAAGCTGGAGCCGCCGGCCTACACCTGTCTGCCGGTGACCGAGCAGGCCGCGGCCGACATCGCGATCATCCGCGGCACCAAGGCAACCTTCCGCGTCGCGCCCAACGTGGACCTGTCCAAGGCGCGCCTCACCTTCACGAACGGCACGGTCACCGAATTGAAACGCGACGCGCAGGGGCTTTGGACCGCCGAACTGCCGGTGGCCAAGGACAACGAGTTTCGCTTCGAGCTGTTCGACGCCAAAGGCCGGAAAGGCGGTGACGAAATCGCGCACCGGCTGACCGCCATTCCCGACGCCGCGCCCAAGGTGGATTTCGAACTGCCCGGCGGAGACATCCGCGCGGCGGCGACCAACCGCGTTCCCCTGAAGGTGGCCGCGAGCGACGACTTCGGTCTGAGCGCGATGAAGATCGTCTTTCACCGTCTCGGCGGGCCGGAACAGGAGCTGCCCATCGCGAAGTGGACCACCCAGGACAAGGAAGCAACGGCCGAGGTGGAACTCGACCTGACGCCGCTCAAGCTGCGGCAGTTCGAACTCGTGGCTTACCACGCCGAAGTGCGCGACAACAACACGCTCGACGGTCCCGGCATCGGCCGTTCGCCGACCTACTTCATCGAGATCACCGACCTCGAAGGCGGGAAGTGCCTTTCGCAGAAGCAGGCGCAGAAGGTGAACCTGCTCACCATCCAGAAGCAGATCATCGCGGACACGGCAACGCTCGCCCCAGCCAGCCCGAAGGAGAAGTTCGATGAACTGGCCCTGCGCCAACGGGACGCGATCGAGTTTGGAAAGCTCTATCAGCAGGGCCTGAGCGAGACCGGCGCGCCATTGCCCGTGCAGGGCGCGATGAATGCCGCCGTCGCCGCCATGACGCAGGCCGCCGGCACGCTGGACAAACACCAGCGGGACGCGGCGTTGCCCCCGGAAGAAACGGCGCTCGCCCGGCTCTACGAGGTGCTCAAGCTGATGCCAGCGTTGAAGGACTTGCCGACGCAGTTGCCGCCGATGGCCCAGGAACCGAAGGAGCCAAAACCGGAGCAACCGCCTGCCCTGAAGGTCGTCTTGGAAGCGTTGAAGAAGCAGAAAAAGGAGGACCCAAAGCAGCAGGAGTTGGCGAAGATGCTGGAACAAATCCAGCAGCTCGCCCGGCAGCAGGCGGCGATCAGCTCGGCCTGCGAAAACCCGGGCAGCAACCCAAGCGGCGGACAGGCCAGCGAACCCGCCCGGTCGGCGCAGTCGCCGAATCCGCCAGACTCCAAGGACGCGAAGAACCCGGCTCCGGCGGCAAAGCCAGGCGAGTCCAAGAGCGGCCAGCAGGCCGGGAAACCGCCGGGCAAACAATCCGGCAAGGGCCAGGGGCAAGGCCAAGGGGAAGGTCAGCCCAAGGACGAGTTGGCCAAGAACGACGCCGAAGCCAAGGCTTCGCCGAAGCCCGGTGAAAAGCCGGGGCAGAAGCCAGGAGAGGGCAAGAAGCCAGGCGACGATCAGCCGAAGACTGCCGCGGAGTTGGCCAAGCTCGCCCCCAAGCAGGAGGCCATGAGCCAGGAGGCGAAGGCCCTCGCCGAGCGCCTTGCGCGCCTCATGGGCAAAGGGTCCCGGACCGGCAAGGCCGCCGGCCAGCAGCTTAGCGAGGCGTCCGCCAAGATGTCGGAAGCCGCCCAGGCGATGCGCAGCGGGAATGGTTCCGGGGCCGGCTCGAAGGGCAACGAAAGCAACTCCGCACTGGGCAACGCCACCGCCATGGTCGAGGCGCTGCTGGCCGGCCGGCCGGAGGTCGGCGACGTCGCGTCGGAAGACGCGCCCAAACAATACGAGGGCGCACTGGCGGATTACTTCAAGCGACTGTCGCGGGCCGAATGACCGGTCAGCTGGTGCGGCGTTTGCGAATCGGCGGATTGGTTCACATCAACGAATCCTGATTCGTTGATTTAACTCTTGTTTCACGGGCATTCGTTGCCATCCTTGGCGGCGTGATCCGGTTCATCAAAGACCTCCATCGCGAATGCCGTGCCGCGGGCCGTCCCGCCATCTCGATCGAGTTTTTCCCGCCCAAGACCGAGGAGGGCGAGCGCAACCTGTTCGACCGCACCCTGCCGGAGCTGCTCAAGGCCAAGCCACTTTACTGTTCGGTCACCTACGGTGCCGGCGGCACGACCCGGGACAAGACTCTTGGTATCGTCGAGCGCATCCAGCGTGACTTCGACCTCACGACGATGATGCATCTCACCTGCGTGAATGCGACCAAGGCGGAGTTGCATTCGGTCATCGAGGACGCGCGCAGCCGCGGCGTGAAGAACCTGCTCGCCCTGCGCGGCGATCCTCCCGGCGGCACCGGTGACTGGGTTCAGACTGAGGGCGGCTTCCGCTACTCCACCGAACTGGTCGCCTACCTGAAGGAGCTCGGCGGCTTCAACATCGGCACGGCCGGCTTTCCGGAAGGGCACATCGCTCAAAAGGCCGGCAAAATCGCGGACTGGGGCTTCCTCGCGGAGAAAATCCGGGCCGGCGCGGATTTCGTGGTCACGCAACTTTTCTTCAACAACGACGACTATTACGCCTTCCGCGATCATCTGAGCCAGAAGCTCGGCGTCGACGTGCCCATCGTGCCCGGGCTCCTGCCGGTCCTGTCGGCCAAGCAGACCAAGAAGTTCACCGAACTGTGCGGCGCCAAGCTGCCCGCGCCGTTTCTCGCCCGGCTCGACCAGATCGGCGACGACGACGCGGCGGCCGTCGAGTTCGGCATCGAGCACTGCACCCGGCAGATTGAGGACCTGCTGCGGAACGGTGCTCCGGGCGTCCATTTCTACACGTTGAACAAGGCCCATTCCACCCTCCGGGTCGTGCAGAATCTCGGCCTCGCCTGAATCGCCCGGTCGCCGAATTGCAGTTCGGTGCATCGGACATTCCCGAAAAAAGGAACGGCGGCCCTGAGGCCGCCGTCGTCATCGATCAGATGCCGTTCTCCAGCGAAGGCTTACTTCGCCGACGCGGAACTCACTCCGAGATCCAGGCACACCGCCTCTTTAGTGCTGCGGGCATACACCCGGCCGCCCGCCACGACCGGCGTGGTCCAGCACTTGCCCTCCAGCACGTCAGCCCGGGCCACTTCTTGGTAACCATCCGGCGTGGCCTTGATGAGGACCAACTGGCCGGCGTCGCCCAGGGCCAGCACATGGCCGTCCACCAGGATGACGTGGCCCGGCCCGAAGCCGGCCTTCTCCCATTTCACCTTGCCGGTTGCTACCTCGACGCACTTCACCGGACCGCTGCCGTATTCCTTGAACTGGAACATGCCGTAGAGATGCCCGTCGTGCAGGACCGGCGTGGACCAGTGGTTCGCCAGCGGCTTGTCCCCGTTGAAGCGATAAATCTCCGTCGCGGTGAACTTGCCGTCCGCCTTCGCCAGCTTCACCGCCCCGGCGCCCACGCCGTAGCCCGCCGAGCAATACACGATGTCGCCCGCCACGACCGGTGAGGCCGCGGTCGAGATGCGGAACGGGAACGCGTAACGCCACAGCTCCTTGCCGGAGGTCGGCTCGACCGCCAACAGGCCGGACTTCACGAAGAAGACCACCTGCCGCTGTCCTTGGATCGTCGCCGCCGTCGGGGTCGCGTGGGTCATGGTCTCGTCGAAGGCTTTCCATGCCACCTTGCCGTCGGCCTTGTTAAAGGCGAGCAACGACTCCCCTGCCCCGCCGCCCGCCACCAAAACCAGGTTCCCCTCGATCAGGGGCGACGCGGCGTTCTGCCACTGGATGTTCCGGCCGGCGAATTCCTTCAGCAGATCATGCCGCCACAGCTCCGCGCCGGACTTCGCGGAGAAACACGCCAGCACCAGCTTGCCGGTGAGGACGTAGACGTGGTCGCCATCCAGCGTCGGCGAGGAACGCGGGCCATCGCCGCCCTTGTTGTCCCCCGTGCCGGCATCGCCGCCGCCGTCGAACTTCACCGCGCCGAGGGGCTTCGCCCACGACTCCTTGCCGGTGTCCGCATTCCGCGCCACCAGCACCTCCTGCGATGCGCCATCCACGTCCCGTTGCTCCAACGTGAACGCCGCGCCGCCGCCGACCGCAAACGAGCTGAACCCGCGGTCGCTGGTAACCTTCCACAGCACCTTCGGACCGGCGTCGGGCCATTTCTTGGAAATCTTCTCCGGCGACGAACCGTCGCCCTTGGGGCCACGGACAAACGGCCAGTCTCCGGCCAGGGCCGCGGAGGCAAACGCGGCGGTCAACGTGAGCGAGGCAAACAAACGGGGATTCATGATGCCGCGGAAACTCGACGAAGCGGTCCGGCGGTCAACCGGTTTTTGCCGGACTCAGGCCGGCAGCGACACCGTGAAGGGAGTCCAGGGCGGTGACGGGAGATTGAGACCAGGGCGACGTCTTCGGGAACCGGAACGTCACTTGCGGGACCGGCCGCGAACACCGCAGGCTGGGCCCCTTGCCATGAGCAACCTCCCGATCCTTTCCCCGCGGCGGCTGGCGGCGTTCACTCTCATCGAGTTGCTCGTGGTCATCGCCATCATCGCGATCCTTGCCTCGATGCTGTTGCCGGCGATTTCGGCCGCGAAGGAGAAGGCGTCGCGCACCGCCTGCGTGAACAACAACCGGCAGCTCGGCCTCGCCGTGCAGATGTATGCCATGGACAGCCAGGACTACATGCCGTGGCCCAACTGGGAGAACAGCCAGCGGGGTTGGTTGTATCAGCCGCTCGGCGGCCGGGCGCCGGATCCGCTGCGGACCAACGAGCTGCCGCTCATCGAGGCCGGCCTGTATTTCCCCTACCTGAAGGAGCGGAAGGTTTACAACTGCCCGCTCGACCGGACCAACCACCTCTCCTGGCAGAAGCGGCAGCAGCGCATCTCCAGCTACATCATGAACGGCGCCGTTTGCGCCTTTGCCCGGATCACCCCGCGCACCTTCAAGCTGACTTCCTTCAATCCCGCCGCCTACGTGATGTGGGAACCGGAGATCAAGAACTTCGGCGGCATCTGGGGTCCCAACCAGGGCCACGACGCCAGCCAGTATCCCAATGACCAGGAAGGCATCGGGCGCCGGCACAAGAAGGGCGCGGTCATCACGGGCTTCAGCGGCCAAGTCCACTTCATCAAGTTCGAGGACTTCCAGCGCGAGCAGCGGCAGAACAAGCCGGGCCTGCTCTGGTGCGTGCCGGACAGCAAGACCGGCGAGTAGGTCGGCCGCGGCGGCGATCCTCGGCCGGCGACGTGGTTGGGGGAATCCGAAGGTAGAACGGGCAGTAAATTCGGCGCAGGAAACGGCGTTCAGGTTTTTCGCCGCCCTACGCAGAATACTGCAACCACGCCGACGCCGAAGAGTGCCCAAGTCTCCGGTTCCGGCACAGCCGGCAGCGGGCTGAAGCTGATATCATCAATGACGTGCATCTTGGCGTCGGGCCAACCGGGAAACTGGCCTTCGTCCTGGCCAGGAAAGTTGCCGAAGCTGCGGAACTCGAACTGGAGTGGGGCCGTTTGGCCGGCGTAGGCGCTGACGTCCACCGCGTAATAATGAAAGAGGGGCACGTCGGGGTCACCGCTGGGACGGTCCTCCAGGAAATGCACCGGAGCTGGCGATCCGGCCACAGAGACATGCAAATCGTTGCCGTGATACAGGAAACGCAGGGACTGGGCGTCGGAAGGGATGTCGCCGGTTTGCGCCAGAAAGAAGGAGGGAGCCGCAATGCCGGCGTGGGGCCAAATACCGAGCGAATATGTTCCAACGACCGGAACCTTGGCGGAGTTTGCCGGCTGCGCATTGTTGACGTAACTGGAATCCAGAATGCTCGAAAGATTTCTAAACGGTTGAGTGTGATTGTAACCCACCCCATTGGGCACATCCCAGCCCGGGACCATCCATACTTCTGGTGCCCCTTCGAATGTTGGGCCTGGAATTGCCAGTCCAATTCCGCCGGGTATTTCAGGTGAATCGAACCCAAAGTTTTGGAACGGCGCAGCGGCCAGCAGGCCCGGCAATGAGCAGGCCAGCAGGAGGAGTGAAGATTTCATGGCGCGGTGACGAAAGTTCCCTGGCTGAGATTGAAAAAGGAGCTGGCGCAGACTTGGTAAAGCGCATTGGCGAAGCTTCCGGCATCCGTGCATGCAAGGCCCGGGTTCAGCGCGCCGCGGCGGACTGGTTCTGGACGCGGTAGAGCTTGGTCTTCGAGCGGAGGAACAGGGTGTCGTCCATGACCGCGGGCGAGGCCATGAAACCGTCGCCCAGCGAACTCTTCGCCGCCACCCGGAACTCCTTCCCCGCCGCGACGACCGAGGTGTTGCCCTGCTGGTCGAAGAAATAGAGCCGGTTGCCCGCCACGAGCGGCGAGGCCGAAAATTCGCCGCCCAACCGTTCGCTGTAATGGATCGCGCCGGACTTCGCGTCGAGGCAGGTGAGGATGCCGTTGTCGGAAATCATGTAGACCTCCTGCCCGACGACCGCGACGGCCGGCTTCTGCGGGGCCTGCCGGCTAACCTTCCAGGCGACGTGGGTCGCCGTGACGTCGCCCTGGCCGCCGGGACGGATCGCCCACAGCTCCGGCTTCATGAAGCCGGTGGCAAGGTAAAGCAGCCCGTGGGCGAAGACGGGCCGGGTGACGTTGGAGAAGCCCGGGATGTCCACCCACCAGAGTTCGCGGCCCGTCGCGGGATCCAGGCCGCTCACGCGGAAGGCGCCCATGCTGATGAGTTCGTCGTGGCCGTCCACGGTGATGACGCTGGGCGTGTGGTAGGCCTTCTTCAGCTCCGGCGCCTTGCCGTCCAGCTGCGGGCCGTTGCTGCGGCGCGTGGTCCACAGGCGTTTGCCGGTGCGCTTGTCGAGCGCGGTGACAAACCGCTCGACGGTGCCGTCGCAGGTGAGGAACAGGCGGTCGCCGTGCAGCACGGGGGAACTGCCCGGGCCATTGCCGCCGTGGTCGTGGGCGAGGTCGGTGTTCTTCCAAATCACCTTGCCGCTCTGGCTGTCGAGGCAGGCCGCGCCGTAGCGGCCGAAGAAGCAATACACGCGGTCGCGCTCAATGACCGGCGTGGGCGACGCGTGGCTGTTGAGGCTGTGGATCGGTTCGACGGCCTCGACGCGGAACAGTTCGACGTCATGGACCAGGCGGCCGGATTCGGCGTCCACGGCGAGCGCCCGGAGCGAATGACCGTCGTCCTTCGCGGTGGTCAGCCACAGCAGCTTGTCCCAGATCACCGGCGACGACCAACCGGTGCCCGGGAGATCGGTGGCCCACGCCACGTTCTCCGTGGCCGACCATTTCACGGGCAGATGCCGCGCCGGGGTGGTGCCGTCGCCGCGGGGCCCGCGGAATTCCGGCCAGGGTTCGGCCAGGGTGGTCAGGGTGGCCGCGAGGCCAAGGCAGAGAGCGACGCGCTGGAACATGGCGCGAGTGTGGCCCGACGCGGGCGGCCAAGTCCACCGGCGGCTTCGGTGGCGGGCCGATTGACTCGGGCGGCCTCCTCCGTAACGTCCGCGCGCATGCCCCGCCTGTTCCGCCGCCTGATTGCGTTTTGTCTTACCAGCCTGGCACTCTTCGCCGCCGAGTCCCCGGCCGTTCCGCCGGAACTTCAGAGCACCTTCAACCGCGGCCAAGTGCTCTTCGCGGCCAACTGCTCCATGTGCCATCAGCTTTCCGGTCGCGGCACGTCCGGCACCTATCCGCCGCTCGCCGCCTCGGACTGGCTCCAGCAGAACCGCCGGCTGGCCATCCGCGCCGTCGTCGCCGGGCTCAAGGAACCCATCACCGTCAATGGCGTCCGCTACCAGGGCCAAATGCCCCCGGCGTTGCTCACCGACCAGCAGGTCGCCGATGTGCTGACCTTCGTGATGAACTCCTGGGGCAATCCTGGCGGCCGGGTCATCGCGCCGGAAGTTGCGGTCGTGCGGGCCAAGACGGAATTCCCGACCTTCGAAGCGCTCAAGCGGGCCAACGACTTCCGCCCCCTGCCTCCGGCGCCGGCTGGCTTCACGGTGGCTGAGACGGCGCGGCTGCCCGATTTTGCCACGCGGTTGGCCAGTGATCGCCTCGGGAAAAACCTGTTCGTGCTCGGCCTCAACGGCTCCGTCTGGCGCCTCAACCTCGCGACCAAGAAGTTCAAGCAGCTCGTCTGGCCCACGAACTACACCGACCTGAGGCCGGGCGATTTCAGCACCCTGGGCCTGACTGTGGATGCCGATCGACGGCTTTGGATCAGCTTCAACCAACGGATTGCCTCCCAGCCGCTGATCACGAACGAGGTCGGCATCGTTCGCACCTCGGGCGTGGATGCCGAGGGTAATCCAATGGCGCCCAAACTCTGGTTCCGGACGGGTTACCCTCACGGCATCGGCCCCTACAACCACGGCGTCTCCGACCTGCGTTTCGGACCCGACGGCAAACTCTACCTGGCCAGCGGTTCACGCACCGACGGCGGCGAAGCGGGGACCGATCCGCAGTTCGGAACGATGGGCGAGACCGACATCACCGCCGCCGTGTGGCGCTTCGATCCGAAGGCCACCGACCCCCAACTGGAAGTCGTCGCCCGCGGCATCCGGAACGCCTACAGCCTGAATTGGGACGGCGCCGACAACCTCTTCACCGTCGCCAACGGCCCGGACGCCCACGCGGGCGAGGAGATGGACCATGTCGTGCCGCCGAAGGCCGGCAAGCCTCCGCGCCACCACGGTTTCCCCTACCAGCTAGGGCTCACTCCCGCCGGCCACCGCTGGTATCCGCACACCCCCGCCGCCCCCGACGGAGTCCAGTTCGCCCTGCCCGTGGAAAACCTGGGACCTGATGCGCTCGTCGACGGCAAAACCACGGCGACTTTCACCCCGCACAGTTCCCCCGCCGGCCTCGAATGGCTCGACGCGAGCTGGCCTGAGTCGGTGCGAAACGGCTTCCTGATGGGTCGCTTCGGCAACCTCATCAAGACCGGCGACGATCACGACTGCGGCTTCGACGTGCTGTCGGTGAAGCTCACGCGCACCGCGGGAGGCCGCTGGCAGGCCCAGACCAAGACCTTTCTGGCACCGCTGGGCCGCCCCATGGATGTCCACGTCGCCGGCGGCAAGATCTACGTGCTGGAATACACCCGACCGACCAGCTTCAAGGAACAGGCCGGTTGGCTGCCGGGGCGGATCATCGAGGTGGCACCGGCCGGGGCTTCAGCGAAGGCGCCGTGAGGCCGGAGCGCGGACCGAGCGAACCGTTCGGCCGGACAGGGGCAAAACTACACTGCCAGTGGAGCCGGGCTCCGTTCAGTTCGTCGGCTCCGCCGGCTTCCCGGGCTGCCGTTCCGTCAGGTTCCGCTCCAGCCGTTTTCGCATGGCTTGGTGGACTTCGTTGGTCACGGCGGCGAGGTGGGTTTTCGCCGCGTCGAGCTGCCCCGCGCGGAGATGCCAGCGGGCCATGTGCAGGTAAACACCTTCCCGCTCCTCGTCGCCGGGAGCCTGGGCCAAGGCATTGGTCCACGCACCCAGCGCGGTGTGCATGAGCCGCAGCTCGGCCGCGCGTTTTCCCGCGGCATCGGCGGCCGCCTCGGGCTTCACGCCGTAGTAAGTCTGCGCGACGTCGGCGAGCAAGGTGAAGTTCAGCGGGTCCAGCTTGATCGCCTCCTGATACATGCCGAGCGCCTTGCGGAACACGCCCTGTTCGTCGGTCTTGAAATGGTTGGTGGCGTCGTTGCGGAAGAGGAACGTCAGCGTGCCGAAGTTGTGCCAGTAGATCGGCTCGTGGGGATTGAGCTTCAGCGCCTCCTCATAGTAGGGAAACGCCTTCTCCACCGGTCCGATGTGGCCGTAGCTGTTCGCGAGGTTGTTCCACGCCGCGGGATTCTTCGGGTCCAGTTCGCGGGACTTCTCCCACCGCTGGATCGCGCCTGGTTCGTCGCCGATGTCGTTGAGGAAACTGCCGTAGGCGAGGAAGCCCTTCGCGTTGCCCGGATGCCGGCTGAGGAAGTCCTCATAGAGCGCCTTGACCTCGTCGAAGCGCTTGGTGACGCGCGCCTTCAGGGCGTTGGCCGTGGGCGCCGTCAGCGGGTCGGCGGGCTTTTCGGCTTCGGCCAGCCACTGTTCGACTTCTTCCTGCGCCGCGTCGTCGGCTTCCATGACGCGGCGAAGCTCCATCTCGACCGGGTTGTTGGTGTTGACCGCCGGGACAATGAAGCCGGTCTTTTCCGCAACCAGATTGCTGAGGGCCGCCGGCTGGTTGGTGGACAGCAGGACCCCAAGGGCGCCGATCAGGAGATCACTCACGGCGGGAAGCTAACCGCCCGCTCCGGCCGGACAAGCGCCGGCCTGTAACCACCCGCCGACACCCGGCGTCTCCCTCCGCACACGGGCGAACCGTGGAACAAAAGTCACATGAAACACATTCTCCAGTCCCTGCTCACCGCCGGCCTGCTCCTCGGAGCCACCGCGCCCCTCCACGCCGAAGAACAACCCGAGAAGGCCAAGCCGGCCGAAAAGGGCGAAGGCAAGAAGCGCTCCGAGCGCCCCAAGCTGCCGCCCGAGGAACGCGCCAAGCGCGCCGCCAAGGCCAAGGAAAAAGCCGAAGCCCGCCTGAAGGAGCTCAAGGAAAAGCAGGCCGCCGGCAAGCTCACCGACGAGGAAGCCAAGCAGCTCGAACGCCTGACCAAACGCCTTGAGCGGGCCGCCAAACCCGACGCCAACGAGAAGTCCGATACCAAGTGACCCGGTGACGGGATCACGGCCCCTTTTGCGGTCCGCCATTGTGTGTGGTGCCCGGTTTTCCGGGCAGGCCGCCGTGTGAAGGCACGGCGGTCTTTTTGTTCGCCGGCCACACCGTTTTCGCCCGCCGCCCCTTTCGCCGTTCTTGTCGCCCTGCCACGCTCCGCCGCCGTGCTGCCCGAAGCCAGTGACCCCGAGCTCATCGCCGCGATCCGCGGCGGCGAACCGGCCCGCTTCGAGGAGTTGGTTCGCCGCTACCAGGCGCGACTGTTCGCCACCGCCCGGCGTTACGCCCGCCGGGAAGATGAGGTGGAGGACATCGTCCAGGAGGTCTTCCTCAAGGCCTACACCAAGCTGGATTCGTGGCGGGGCGACGCGCCGTTTGAACACTGGCTCATGCGCCTCGCCGTCCATACCTGCTATGACTTCCTCCGGCGCCACCAACGCAACCGCGAACACAACCTCAGCGAGATTTCCGACGAGGAATCCACGTGGCTGGAGAAGTTCGCCCGCAGCCCGGACGAATCCACGGCCGACGCCGACGCCGCCCGGTCGCTCGTCGGCAAGGTCCTGGACCAACTGTCGCCCGCCAACCGGCTCATCATCACGCTCCTTGAACTGGAAGACCGGCCCGTGAAGGAGATCGCCCAGCTCACCGGCTGGTCCGTGCCGCTGGTCAAGGTGCGCGCCTTCCGGGCCCGCGCCGAGATGAAGAAAATCCTCCACCGCCTCGCCCCGGAAAAGTATCTGTAACCCCGCGGCGCCCGTGGCCGTCGGATTCAACCGCTGACATGAACCTCGAACGTCTCCAACGGACCCTGCTCGCCGCCGCCCGCCAGGCGGCCCCGTCGGACCGGGTTCCCTACGCCTTCGAGCAACGGGTGCTCGCCCGGATCCGCGCGGCCAAGCCCGACCCCCTGGCCATCTGGAACGCCTGGCTGTGGCGTTCCGCCCTGTCCGCCAGCGCGCTGGCAGTGGTCACCGGCGCGATCAGCTTTGCCCAGGCCGACCTGCCGCTGGACGAAACCGAACCCACGCTGGAACTCGCCAGCACCCACCTGGAAACGGCCCTGTTTGCGCCCGTGGGCAGCAGCCCGGAAAACTGGTGAAAGCCTGGAAAGTCATCCTCGCGGCAGTGCTGCTGTTCGCCGCCGGCGCACTGACGGGCGCGGCGGTGTCCCGCATCCGGACCCGTTCGGCCGTGCGGACGGAACTCGCCCAACGTGCGCCCCTGCCGGCCATTGCGTGGCAGCGTTATGAATTCCTCCGACGCGCCCAGCGCGACCTCAAGCTCACCGACGAGCAGAAGGCCCGCATCGACGGCCTGGTGAAGGCCAGCCAGGAACGCTTCCGTGCCCTGTGGGAGCCCATCGCACCCCAGTCGCGCGCCGAGTTCGAGGCGTTGCGCGAACAGATCCGCTCGGAACTCACGGCAGAACAGCAGCAGCGCTTCGACGAACTGCTGAAGAAGACCGAGAAGGAACGCCGCCGCCAGCGCGACGGCACCAACGCGCCTGCCGGCAATCGGCCACCGCGCAACCCGCCGGCGCCCTGAGTGGGCTACCCGGTCACGGCGAGCGCCTCCGCCCGGCCCTTCGGTAGGCGCTGGCAGTGGTAGATGAGGTAGCCGTGGAGAAACTGCCGGACCGCCTGCACGTCATTCGCCGTGGCTCGCAGCGCCGGTAATTCCGTCCAATCCAGCTCCGTCAGCTCGCGCATCAGCGATTTCGCCGAACGACTGAAGGCCGTGGTCTCCAGGTCCGGCTCCAGCCCTTGGGAACCCAGCAGCTTCAGCTCGAAGGCATAGACGCTCCGCGGTTGCGGCGGCTGTTTCGGCAGGTGGGCGAGGAAGCCAGTCAGGAGTTCATGCACTTCCGGCAGGGGCGTCTCGGTTTCGGTAACCTGCTCGACGAAGGCGACCGCGTAGCTCGCCTGGGTCACGTAACCGAAGTCGGTCCGCAGGCCATTGCGCATGTCGCGCACGCCGACCTCGCGCAACGTGTGCAACTCCGACCGCTGGCTCCGGGCAAAGCTGAAGTCGGCCTCGAAGAACAGGTCCAGCTTGCCGTAGAACGAAGACTTGGGTTTACGCGCCCCCTTCGCAACCGTCGCAATCCGGCCCAACTCCGGCGTGAGCCAATGCACAATCAGGCTGGTGTCCGTGAGCGGACGCGTCCGGAGGATGATCCCGCTGGCGCGCTCGTCGGTCATCGCTTGGCGTCGGGATCGAGCGTGGGCCGGTAGTAGGCTTCGGCGGTCGTGCGCGGGATGCCGGCTTGGACCAGAAGTTGAACTTGGTTGCTGGCGAAGGCGGGCCACCGGGCCACCGGAATCAGCTCATGCGAACCATCGACGAGGCAGGCCTCCCGGAGGAAAGGCTGTCCAGGTAAGCCTCGGAAATGATCGCCGCCCTTGACGGCGTAACGATCAAACAACACCGCGATCCGAGGATTGCTGGCGGTTGAAAGCCCTTGGACGTAGATCCGGGTGCAGTTCGTTTCGTTGACCGGAACTCCGGAGGTCACCGCCGCCGTCAGCCACGAACCGGCATCGTCCACACCGACGAGGGACGGAACCATCCACGGTTCAAACCTTGCCCACTTCACCAACGCCTGGGGATACCCATTGGTGTGGAAGGGAAATTGCCCGGCGTTGACCGCGGCATAGTTGTTCAACGACATCCCGACCAACTTGATGCAGTGCTTGTGAACACGTCCCCAGTTCCAAATCAGGAAGCCAATCACGGCCGCGGCACCCAGCACCAACACGCTCCCGATGCTCAATTTCTGCCATAGTTTCAATCGCTTCATGCTTTCCTGCCTTCCAAATTCCCGACCGCCGGTTTTATCCCCAATCGAGTAGAGCGTTTCCTTGTCATCGTTTGGGGTTGGGATCCAGCGTGGGCCGGTAGTAGTCCTCGGCCGTCGTGCGTGGGATGCCGGCTTGGACCAGAAGTTGAACTTGGTTGCTGGCGAAGGCGGGCCAGCGGCTTGCCGGAATTCGAACCATCGATCCATCCAGCAAACAGGCTTCTCGAAGATAACCGGCCCACGGATGGGAAGAATGGTCGCCGCCACGGGTCGCAAGCCGGTCGAACAGCACGGCAATTTCCGGGCTGCCGGACTCATTCAACCCCTGGACGTAGATTCTAGAACAAAGGCTTTCATCCACGCTATCTCCAGTAGCCACGGCCTGCCGCAGCCAACGGCCATCGTCGCCCGGCCCGACCAGGGTCCGCTCGTCGCCTGGGTTTGCCTTCGCCCACACGACAAGCGCATCTCCAAAACCGTTGGTATGGCTCGGAAAATTCCCGCCGTGGTCCGAGGCGTAGATTCTCAACGACAGCCCTGCAGCCTTGATACAATGCTGGTGCCGGCCATTGATCCAAACTGCATATTTGCCCAGCACATAAAAGCCTCCGAATAGAAGGACCACGACGAGCCAAAACCAACCACTTCGTAGGCGCGTTTTCATGGCGCCCTGCCTTCCTGATTCGTGACCAGCTTCCGCACCAACCGGTTCTCCTCCCGCTTCATCACGCGGCGCTTGGCCGGCTCCAGGTCGTCGAAGCCGCGCAGGTGCAAGATTCCGTGGATCACGTAACGCAGAAGTTCGGCTTCCCAGGTCGTGCCAAATTCCGCCGCCTGCCGGACCGCCTCGGGCACGCAGATGAACATCTCGCCGAAGAGCCGGTCCGGCGTGCTGCCGTGGTCGAACGTGATGATGTCCGTCGGCCCCTCGTGTCGGAGGAACTGCCAGTTCACCTCCGCCGACCGCTTCGCCGAGACGAAGTGGATGCCCAGTTCCGCCCCCTGCCCTGCCTCGGCCAGCGCCGCTTCGGCGACCGCGCGCACCCGGCGCGAGTCCACCTGCCGGTCCCGCTGCCGGTTCGTGATGACGACGTTGACTTCGACCGTGTTGGCCATGGCTTGATCAGACCGGTTCACTTGCGGATCCGCACGCCCCGAGCACCCCGGACCGGCGGAACTGTTCTCACGAAGCGGCGACGCCAGAAATTAGGATGAAGCGGAAAAAAGGGCGAACCCCATTCCCGCAGCCGCCGGAGGCAGGCCCGGCGTTCAGGGAATCAGCGGGCGGCCAATGTTCAGGCCGTGTTTCAGGCAATAGGCACCGTTCACCACGTATTTCTCGGCCCAGTGCTTCAGGCCGGCGCGCTCCTCGGGGGTAAGGGCGCGTTTCACCTTGGCCGGGGCGCCGAGGACCATTGAGCCGGGCGGAATCACGGTGCCGGGCGTGACGACCGCGCCCGCGCCCACGAGGCTTTGTTCGCCGATGACCGCGCCATCGAGCACGGTGGCGCCAATGCCGATGAGACACTCGTCACCGATGGTGCAGGCGTGGACCACCGCGGAATGCCCGATGGTCACCCAGTTGCCGACGATGCAGGGAAAGTCATCGGCGAGGTGCAGCACCGCGTTGTCCTGCACATTGCTGTGGTGGCCGACGACGATGCGGTTGATGTCACCCCGCAGGACGGCCCCATACCAGACACTGCTGTGGTCACCGAGGGTCACGTCGCCCAGCACGACGGCGGTGGAGGCCAGGTAAACGTCCCGGCCCAGCACGGGTTCCTTGCGGAGAAAGGTGTCCAACTGCGCGACGAGCTTGTCCATGCAGGCAGCGTGCGATGACCGACCGTGGGGTTCGAGCGTGAAGTATTTGCCGCCAGGAAAAATGACCTCACAGCCGGCCAGAGCCGGCGCCCGGCATTGGGCTCGTCGTCAAAGAGTCGCGAAGCAGCCGAGTCATTCTAGGCCGCCGAGCTGAGTCATTTCTTTTCGCCGGCCGATTTCTCCGGTTTCGGGTCCGTGGCGGAGGTGCACTTGCAGAGCCACTCTGCGTTCTTGCAGGCCGAGCAGATGGCGGCGTCGTAGGTCAGGCGGGCCGTGACGGCCTTGGCCGACGGCGTTTCGCGGAACTGGAAGATGGTCAGGAACTCGTCGCCCTTCTGCATCGGCACGACGAACTTCCCATCCTTCTTCTCCACCGCGAGCTTCTCGGGTTTCTTCCGGTCGCCAGTGGTGGCGGTGAGCACCTGGTCCTTCAGCTCGACGGGCTTCATGTTCTTGTCGAACAGAGCGATGCGGAAGAAGCCCTCATTGGCGGTGACTTCGCCGTGGAGCGTCTCATCCTTGCTGAACTCGATGATTCGGCCGCCATTCGGGCCGAGTTCAACGCCGCCGTGGGCGAGCGCGCGGGTGAGGCCGAGCAGCAGCACGGCGGCGAGCGTGAGGAGTGAGGTCTTCATGTGTTTCTTGCTTGGTTTGATGTGTCGGTAAGTGGACCGCCATTCCGGCGGCAGGGAAAACTCTTCAATGGGAGGCGCCGGCTTCGTTCTCGATGGCCTTGGCCGCGGCTTTTCGGCCGAAGGTGTAGAAGACCGTCGGCGTGACCCCGAGCCCCAGCAGCGTGGAGGTAACCAGCCCGCCGACGATGACGACGGCGACGGGGTGGAGGATCTCCTTGCCGGGCTGATCGGCGGCAAATACGAGCGGGATGAGGCCGATGCCGGCGGCCAGCGCGGTCATGAGCACGGGCACGAGCCGTTCCTTGGTTCCGCGGATGACCATCGCCCGGGTGAAGCCCTCGCCTTCGTGCTGCATGAGGTGGAGGTAATGCGAGATCAGCATGATGCTGTTGCGCGCGGCCACGCCGGCCACCGCGATGAAGCCTACGAGCGTCGCGATGCTGATGTTGTTCAGCATGGCCCAGGTCAGGACGAGTCCGCCGACCAGGGCGAGCGGAATGTCGCACAGCACCTGGAGCGCGAAGAACCACGTGCGGAAGTAGCCGTAGAGCAGGAACGCGATGATGACGAAGACCACCGCGCTAAGGACGGCGATGCGCTGGGCGGCCTCCCGCTGGGCCTGAAACTCGCCCTCGTAACGGATGAAGTAGCCTTCGGGCAGCTTTACCCGGGCGGCAATTTCCTGCTGGAGCTTCGGGACGAGCGAGGACACGTCGCGGACGGTTGGTTTGATGGCGAGGGCGAACCGCCGCTGGCTTCCTTCCCGGAAGATGACATTGGGGCCCTTCGCCGCCCGCACTTCAGCGATCAGCGACAGGGGAATGCGCTGAGTCGTGTCCCCGTCGCCGTGCACCTCGATGGGCAGTTGGGCGATGCGCTCCGGCGACTCGCGCCATTCCTGGGGCAGGCGGACCACGAGGTCCACGGCCCGCTGGCCTTCGCGGAGTTCGGCCACGGCCTTGCCGCCGACGAGGGTTGAAAGCGTTTCGTTGAGCTGACCCGGAGTCACGCCATAGGCGGCGGCGCGGTCACGGTCGGGCTCAATGCGGAGCTGCGGAATGGTGGCCTGCTGGTCGAGCTTGCAGTCTTCGAAACCGGGAATCGATTTGGCGGCGGCCTGAATCTGGAGCCCGAGCTCGCGGAGCTTGTCGAGGTCGGGACCGAACACCTTGATTGCCACGGGTGCGGACACGCCGCTGAGCATGTGGCCGATCCGGTCGGCCAGCGGACCGGTCACGACGCTGAAAGTGCCGGGCACCGCGCGGATCTTCTGTCGGATGGCCTCCAGGATTTCCGCCCGCGAACGAACGTTCTTTCCGCCCTCAGTCTCGCGGAAATCCACGTCGAACTCGGCCGTTGAAACCGGCACGACATGATCGCCGCGTTCGGCCCGGCCCAGCCGGCGGCCCACCTTGCGGACCTCGGGGATTGCCAGCAGCTGCTGTTCGATCACGTCGGAGATCCGGTTCATCTCGTCCAGAGAGGTGCCGGGAGCCGACGTGGTGGAGATCAGCGCAGTTTCCTCGCGGAAGGCGGGCAGGAAATCCTTACCCATCTGCGGATAGAGCGAGAACGCGCCGACCACCGCGAGTGCGGCCAGCCCCAGCAGGAAGTAGGGCTGGCTGAGCCCGAAGCGCAGGATCGTGTGTTCGAGCAGCCACTTGAGGCCGCGCACCAGCGGGCCGTCGTGGTGTTGATGACCTTCCTTGGGCCGGAGCAAGAGTGAGCACAGCACCGGGATCGCCGTCAGCGAGACGACGAACGACGCGACCATGCTGACGATGGTGGCGATGGCGATGGGCGAGAAGAGCCGGCCCTCAACGCCGCTCAGGCCCAGCAGCGGCAGGAAGACGAGGATGATGAGCAGCGTGGCGTAGAGGATGGAGTTCCGCACCTCGCCCGAGGCGCGGGCGATCACTTCAAGACGCGGCTGCGGATGCGGGCGGGCGGCGTTTTCCCGCAGCCGCCGGAACACGTTCTCCACGTCCACGATGGCGTCATCCACGACCATGCCGATGGCCACCGCCAGGCCGCCGAGCGTCATCGAGTTCACCGAGATGCCGAACCATTTGAACGTCAGCAGCGTGATGGCAAACGAGAGCGGCATCGCCATCAGCGTGATGAAAGTGGTGCGGAAGTTCAGGAGGAACAGGAAGATGACGACCGTGACCATCACCGCACCTTCGAGGATGGCGCGCTTCAGGTTGCCGATGGCGTTGGTGATGAAATCGGCCTGCCGGAACAGCACCACCGTCTCGACGCCCGGCGGAAGCGTGGGCTGCAATTCCGCGAGGGCCGCTTCAATCTTCCCGGTGAGGGCGAGCGTGTCGAAGCCGGGCGACTTGGTGATGCTCATGATCACGCCGCGCACGCCGTTGACGCTGCCGTCGCCGCGCATCGGCTCGATGCCCCAATCCACGGTGGCCACGTCGGCGATGTGGATGGCGCGGTCACCGACGCGCTTCACAACGGTGCGGGCGATGGCGTCGAGCTGCACGGTCATGGCCAGGTTACGGACCATGATTTCGGTCGAACCGGAGTTCAGGAACCCGCCGGTGCTGTTGCCCGAGGCTTCCTTGGCGGCGCGCTCCAGTTCCTCGTAGGTCACCGCGTGCGCCTGCATCCGGAGCGGATCGGGCTGGATCTGCACCTGCTTGATGCCACCGCCCATGTTCAGGATTTCCGCGAGGCCCGAAATGCTTTGCAGGCGCGGCCGCACCACCCAGTCGGCCAGGGAGCGGACTTCCCGGGGCGGCACCGCGACGTTGGTGCTGCGGATTCCGACGAGGAGGATCTCGCCCATGAGCGACGCAACGGGCGTGAGGAACGGTTCGACTCCTTTCGGCAGCGTTCCGCGCACGCCCTGAAGGCGCTCCTGCACGAACTGACGAGCCCGGTAGATGTCCGTGCCCCAGCCAAACTCCGCATACACCAGCGAAAGGCTCACGTCGGAGTTGGACCGCAGCCGGGTGAGGCCGGACACGCCCATGAGGGCGCGCTCGATGGGTTGGGTGACGTTGACCTCTACCTCTTCGGGGGCGAGGCCGGGCGATTCGGTGAGGATGATGACCGTCGGTTTGGTCAGGTCCGGCAGGACTTCCACCGGCAGTTCCCGCACCGCCTGAACGCCGAGCAGCAGGACCAGCAGCGAAAGACCGAGCACGACGGCCCGGTTGTTCAGCGCAAGTCGGATGAGCTTGTTGAGCATGGTCAGGCGGTTCCGGTTTCGGGCGGTTTTGCCGCCGGAGTTTCCGCAGTGGCCTCAGGCTCGGGTTGGCGCCGAAGTGAAGAAATGGCCAGCAGCAGCAGCAGGACGCCGTTCGCGATCAGGGAAAACAGCGTCACGCCGGAGAGCTTCCCGCCGCCGGCCTCTCCGTGATGGTGTCCGTCGTGTTCCGTGTGCGCGGCGTCCTTCTGGTCCGCGGTCTTCTCGCTGCCGTCCTCGTTGTGCTCGTGGCCGTGCGCGGCATCGAGCGCCTCCTTGAGCGACACGCTGCCCTTGCCGGCGAAGGCCAGGGAATACGCGCCGGTGGTCACCACCTTGTCGCCCGGCAGCAGCCCCTGCGTGATCTCCACCAGACGGCCGTTGTTCGCGCCGACTACGACCGGGACCTTGACGAACGCGTTGGGGATGCCGTCGTCCGCCACGTAGAGGAACCGGTCCGCGCCGTCGCCTTGCACGGCTTCCCGGGGAACGGCCATCACGTCGTTCCGGGTCTTGGTGACGATCTGAAACTCCGTCCGCATCCCCGGCCGCAGCCAGGTGCCCTCGTTGTTCACGTGGCAGGCTGCTTCCAGGGTGCCAGAGGCCGGATCGGCCAACGCACCGAGGTGCTCGATCCGTGTGTTCCAGGTTTCGCCGGGCCAGCCCGGAGACGTAATTCGCACCGGCTGACCGCGCAGCAGCTTATCCGCGAGATGCTCGGGCACCCGCGCGAGCGCATAGACCGTGGAGAGGTCCACGATGGCGAGCAATGGCCGGTCCGGGCTGACCGGATCGCCGGGCGCAACGGCCAACTCGACGACCAAACCGTCCATTGGCGCCGTCAAGGTGATCTGGGGCGGCGGTTCGCCGGGCTGCCGGCTTTCGATGACGACCAGGGGATCGCCGGCTTTCACTGCATGGTCCGGCCGCGCGTTGACGACGATGGCTCGTCCGGCAATGCGGCTGCTGACTACGGCCCGTTTGCCCGGCAGCACTTCGACGCGGCCAAGCGCGAATAGCGATTCCTCGAAGGTCTGCTCCTCGGCCTCGATGGTCTGGAGCCGGAGGTTCTTCACGCCGGTCTCGTCGAGAAAGACGGTGTTCGCAAGCCGGGCGGGATCGGGCTTGGCGGCGTCACAGTCAAAGTGGCCGACCAGCAGCAAGCCGGTTAGCAGCGCCACGAACTGACGGCAGGAGTGGGCGGGACGAATTTGAGTCATGGGGCGGATGAAAAATGGGGAAATTGCCCAAGCGCGGATTGAAGGAGCAATTGGGCGCGGAGCCGCTCACGGCTGGCGCCGACCTGGCCCAATTCGAGGCGCAACCGTTGGTCCCGCGCCCGGGCAAGGTCGGCGAAGCCTGCCTGCCCCTGGTCCCGGAGCCGGAGCACTTCCGCCTCCAGCGACCGGGCCGCCGGTAGCAACACCTCGGCGAACTCCCGTTCGGTCGCAACGGACAGGGCCAATTGTTGCCGGGCACCGTCCAACTCCGTCCCAAACCGGGCGAAGAGGGCGTCTCGTTCCAGCGCGCGGCGCTCGGCCGCAGCGGTTGCTTCGGCAATGCGCCCCTGGTTTCGGTTCCAGAAGGGCAACGGGAGCGACAGTCGGAGCCCGACAAAGTTGTCGCTTTGGCGGCCGGCAGGCAGGTCTTCCGCGCGCTGCATTTCGCTGACCAATCCCACGCCGACGTCCGACCAACGCTCCGCCCGCGCCAGTTCCCGGGCGCGCCGGGCGACCTCGGCCTGGGCGTTAGCCAAGCCAAGCTCGGGCCGGGAATCGGGACTACCCGAGGCGACCGGCAGCTCGGACGGCGGTGGGGGGAAACCGCCCGTGAAATCCAAGGCTCCGTCGGCCGTCACGCCGAGTTGGGGACGCAGCGTGGTGTCGACGGAAGCCCGCTCGCGGTCCAGTTGCCGCAGCGAAAGCCGAAGCTGGGCGGAGTCCAGGTCCAGCTGCTGCGCGTCAATCCGCGAGACTTCCCCCCGCGCCGCGGCGGCCCGGGTAGCCTCGGCAAGTTCAGTGGCGACCCGGAGTTGCCGCTCGCGCGCCTGGCGTTGCGCGTCGAGGGCAAGCCAGTCGGCAATGGCCAATGCAACCTGCGAAGCGAGTTGCTGTTCGGCCGTGCGCACCTCAGCCGCGGCGGCGGCCAAACCGGCGGCGGTCACGGCCCGCTCCCGCCGCAGCCGGGCGGTCAGCGGAAACCGTTGGGTGACGCCTAGGGCCAGGACTCCCTCCCGCCCGTTGAGGTTGGGCCGGACCTCCGTCTCCAGCTCGGGATTGCTGAGGCGGCCACTCTGTTCGTGGCGGGCGGCGGCCTCTGCTACCAGCAGACGGGCAGCGGCGAGATCGCGATTGGTTACCAGCGCGTAGCGTATCGCATCGTCAGGCGCGAAAGTAGCGGCCGTCAGCGGCTGGAGGACGGCCAGCAGGACCGGCAAGAATAGGACAAATTTCACGGGCGTTCAGATTTGAGCGGGGTCCCAGCAAGACGGGACAACGGCGGAGGGGATCTGCGGTCCGACGAAGGCGGTCGCCGGAACCAGATCGGCTCAAATCAACAGGACGGACGTGAGGAAATGCCGCTTTGGTGGCGGACTCGCGGAAATCTCCGGCAAGATTCGCAGAAACGTGAGGGCGAGCGGGAAAATGATGCGCTTCACCACGGGCGCAGCCACGAGCCCTTCCGGAGTTCCAACTCCCGACATGGCCGTGCCGCCGTGATTCCAGTCCACGTCCGCATGCACCGCGGAGTGTTGGTGGGAATGGTCCGCCCCGCCCGACCGATGGTCGGTGTCGGAGTCACAACCGTCTTCGTGGTGGTGGCCCGGGTGGCAGTCGTCCAAGTGGCAGTCGGGCGTCGCCACGAGGCGGAGCACCGGACCGCAGTCACAGCGGTAACCAGTAACCGTGCCCAACGCCGAAGTCGCACCCACTGCGAGGAGCAGCAGTCCGGCAAGGAGGCGTTGGAACCAAGTGGGCACCGGCACGAGAGAGCACATCGGCGTCCGGGTGTTCAACCTTTAGTTTGAGCCGGGGAACGGCGGCAGCAGTCAATGAATCGGACCGCTTCCGCCTTTCCTCTCGGGCCGCGGCGGGCAACCTGCCAGCGTTTGAGCCACCAGCCCGACAACATCTTTGCCGGAACGCAGATTGTATCCAGGGTCGAGATCCGCGGCCCGAACCATTCGCTCGTTCACCCGCGGGGCGCCGTTGGCATCGTCACCCGGACGCCCGCCGTGCCCGGCGAGAAGTTCCTCATCCGCTTCCCTGATGGCTTCGAAGCCTCGCTCACCCATGACCAACTGGAGGTGCTCAAGCACTTCAAGGACCGCCTCGGCCCTGTTGGCGCTGCCGAGGCTCCTCCGGGCTTCGACCTCGAGCCTTTCGTCATATACCGCTGCATCGTCGGTTCCCGCGCCTACGGCCTCGACACCGACGCCTCCGACACCGACCGCCGCGGCATCTACCTCGCGCCGGCCGATCTCCAGTGGTCGCTCTTTGGTGCGCCCGAACAGTTCGAGGACAACGCTGCGCAGAGCTGTTACTGGGAACTCCAGAAGTTCCTCATCATGGCGCTCAAGGCGAACCCCAATGTCCTTGAATGCCTCTGGTCGCCGCTCACCGAGAAGGTCAACCCGCTGGGCGAGGAGTTGCTGGCGCAGCGGAGCGGCTTCCTGAGCCAAATGATCTTCCAGACGTTCAACGGCTACGCCCTGAGCCAGTTCAAGAAGATCGAGCAGGATCGCCGCAACCATGGCGAAGTCCGCTGGAAACACGCCATGCACCTCCTGCGCCTGCTGCTGACCGGCGCCGCCACCCTGCGCGAAGGCTGGGTTCCCGTGCGGGTGGAAGCCCACCGGGAACGCCTGCTCGCCATCAAGCGCGGCGAAGCAGAATGGCTGGAGGTGGATGCCTGGCGCCAACAACTCCACCGCGATTTCGAACGGGCGTTGGCCGAAACCCAGCTCCCCGAACGGCCAGACTACGAGGCAGCCAACCGGTTTCTGGTTAAGGCTCGAAGGTGCGCCGTGGAGGCCCGCTGAGCGTCCAATGTCGGGGCCGCCCATGTTTGCCGCGACGTGGCGCGCCACTTCCGTGTGCTGCCAAACCGATCAAGTCCGTTTCATCGCCAATGGCGATGCGGTTGGGGCAGCTACCGAAGCGGTCCCTGGAGCGATGTTCGATATTCACCGGCACAGTGCACTCGGTTGAGGATCACCCACGCGCCCACGAACCCGTCGTCGCCCAGACTGAGGTGTCAGGCTGGTCGAACTCCTAGCAGTCGCGCGCGCGCCGCCCGCACCCGCGCCACCGCCTCTTCGACCGAGGCGCCGGTGGCCGTAAGGTGTCCCATCTTCCGTCCTTTGCGGGGTTCAGCCTTGCCGTAGAGGTGCAGCTTCACCAGCGGATCGCCGAGCACTCCGGCCCAATCCGGCGTGCCGCCGGCGGCGAACCATACGTCCCCCAAGAGATTGCACATCGCCGTTGGCCGACGCAGTTCGGTTGAGCCCAGCGGCAAGCCACAGACCGCGCGCAATTGCTGCTCAAACTGGCTCGTCACGCATCCGTCAATCGTCAGGTGACCGGAGTTGTGGGTGCGCGGCGCCAACTCGTTCACGAGCAGCCGGCCATCCCGGGTTACGAACAGCTCGACGGTCAGCAAGCCCACGACTTGGAGCGCCTCCAAAATTCCCCGCGCCAGCTCCTTCGCCTGCGTTTCCAAGGCCGGTGCCACGGCGGCCGGGGCAAAGGTCACGTCGAGGATGTGGTTCGCATGGGCGTTCTCGAACACCGGGAAGGCCGCAAACTCGCCGTCGAGCGTGCGGGCCGCCACCACGCTGACTTCCTTTTCAAAGTCCACGAACGCTTCGTAGATCCCCTCGGCCCCATTCAAGTTGATGAAGGCCGCCGGCAGGTCCGAAACCGTCCGAAGCTTCTGCTGTCCCTTGCCATCGTAACCAAAACTGGCGGTCTTCAGCACCGCGGGCAAGCCGAGGTCGCGGGCGGCAGCCTCCAAGTCGGCCAGCGATTGGATGCGCCGGAACGGGGTCACCGGGAAGCCGCGTTCGCTCAGGAAAGTCTTCTCACGCAACCGATGCTGCGTTACGTGGAGCACCTCGCCGTCGGGCCGCACGGGAACGACTTCCGAGCAGGCGCGGCTGGTGGGGCTGGGCACGTTCTCAAATTCGAACGTCACCACGCTCACGCCCCGGGCGAACTCGCGCACCCGGTCGAGGTCCTCGTAAGGCGCGACGAATTCGACATCCCCGACCTGCCCCGCCGGGGTGTCGGAATCGGGCGAATAAACATGCACACGATAGCCGAGCCGACGCGCCGCGATGGTAAACATTCGGCCAAGTTGTCCGCTGCCCAGCACGCCAAGCGTGGCGCCGGGAAGAATGGGTCCTGCTGCCATTGAAAGCGCGGAGTCTGGGCAGCAATCCGGGGCGGTGGCAATGGCCACGTCGGCTCGCTTGCCGCCGACCGGCGGGTGTGACTCCATTGACGCCATGAACCGCCGCCAATTTCTCCGGAGTGCCGCCGCCGTGGCGGTTACCGGTCCCGCGCTCGCAGCCGATGCCAAATACGTGCCACCGGTCCTGACACCGCCGCTGGTCGGTTCGCAGCTCTACGGCTGGGGCCAGTATTACCAACGCGCAGGCAAGGATCTCGACGACCACCTCGACGAGGTTCTGTCCGCCCTGCGCGACGCCGGCTACGACTACGCGGAAGGCTCGCTCGACACTGCCAATCCGGAAAACAACGCCAAGTTCGCCGAGCGACTGAAGAAGAAGGGGCTTAAGCCGGTGAGCCTCTACACGGGCGGTGCCATGCACATCCTCGGGGTGGCCAGCCAAACGGCCGAACGGATCGCGGCGGCCGCCAAGGAAGCAGCGAAGTCCGGTTTCGGCATCGTCAATTTCAACCCCGACCCGATCGGCCGGAACAAGACGGACGCCGAATTGGCAATCCAGGCCGAAGCCCTCCGTGAACTCGGCGTGGAAATGGAGAAGATCGGGGTTCGCCTCGGCCTGCATCACCACACGCCGGAACTCGCCAACCGCGCGAAGGAGTTCCACCACAACTTCAAGGAATGCCCGGCCCACCAAGTCGGCTTCTGTTACGATGTTCACTGGGTGTTCCGCGGTGGCATCACGCCGGCCGACTGCCTCCGGCAATACGCCGACCGGGTCGTTTCGTGGCATCTGCGCCAAAGCCGGGAGAAAATCTGGTGGGAGGACCTCGATACGGGCGATATCGACTACGCTGCCATCGCCAACGTCGTGCGCGAAAAACGTCTGCCGCGGTTTTTCACCGTGGAACTGGCGTTGGAAGGCGGCACCAAGGTCACCCGCGACGCCGTGGCCAACCACGCCCGCAGCCGCGAATTCGTGAAGCGGGTATTAGGAACGTGACGGCGCTTCGACCGCTTCTTTCCACAGACAAACTGAGCCGGACGCCAAAGCGCATTTTCCCCTCCCCTTCCCCGCCGCTCCGCGCCTAGCCTCACCGCACCGTTTTTATGGCCAAATCCCAATATCGTTTCTGCGTCGGTCCCTGGAACTTCAGCGAAGGCGGCGATCCTTATGGTCCGACGACCCGGTCCGCCCAGACGTTTGACTGGAAGCTCGACGCCCTGAAGAAGCTCGGCTTCGACGGGATGATGTTCCACGACGACGATGCCGTGCCGAACATCGACTCGAAGTCCGCCGCGCAGGTCCTCAAGGAGGCCAAGGAACTGAAGAAACGCCTCGACGGCGAAGGCATCGTTGCAGAGATGGTCGCGCCCCGCCTGTGGTTCGCGCCGCAAACCGTAGATGGCGGCTACACTTCCAACTCCAAGAAGGACCGCCAATACGCCATCGACCGCTCAAAGCAGACCATCGACATCGCGCGGGTGCTCGGCACCGATCTGATCGTCCTTTGGCTGGCCCGGGAAGGCACCTACGTCCGCGACTCCAAGTCGGGCGCCCGCTCAACCGAACTGCTCGTCGAAGCCCTCGACGCAATGCTCGCCCACGACAAGAAGGCGCGCCTGTGCATCGAACCCAAGCCGAACGAACCGATGGACCACGCCTATATTCCGACCATCGGGCATGCGTTGGCCATCGCCTCGCTGACCCGCGATCCGAAACGCGTCGGTGCCCTGATTGAATCCGCCCACGCGATCCTTGCCGGCCTGGATCCGGCCGACGAAATCGATTTCGTGATGAGCTTCGGCAAGCTTTGGTCCCTGCACCTGAACGACCAGAACGGGCTCAAGTTCGACCAGGACAAGCCGTTCGGCTCGTCGAACCTGCGCGTCGCCTTCAACCAGGTCCGCGCCCTCGAACGAAATGGCTACGGCAAGAAGGGTGAATTCGTCTGCTTCGACGTGCATCCGTTCCGCACCACGCGGGAAGAACACTTCCTCAAGCACCTCGACAATTCCCGGAAAACGTTCCTGAAGCTCGTCGACAAGGCCCGCTCCTATCCCACCAAAAAAGCCGACGCCTTGATTGCCGACCGCAATTACCAGGACCTCGACCAACTGGTGATTGAGCACCTGCTGGGCTAAACACCCTCAACTCCGGTTTTCGAGCGCGCAGCCCACCAACCGGGCTGCGCTTTTTCATTGGCATCAGCGGATAGGCAAGGCAACCCACCTGACCTTGTCCCGCCCGATGAACATTCCGTCCGCCAAAGCGAAGGCGGCCCGGTTGGCGCCCAATACCTGGGCACGGCTACTCGGCTTGAATCCGGAGGCCGTGGCCGGCGCGACCACCAGTTCGCCGGTTTCGCGCAGGATCACCATTTGTTCACCGGCAATTACGACGGTTCCGGCGCCGAAGCCGTCTTCGCTCCAGTGGACCTTGCCAGTGTTCCAATTGACGCAACGTAGGGTCGGACGCTGCTCCTGCCGGCCGTGGAATCCGAACAGCAGGTCGCCGCGGCGAACCGGCGTTGCGTAGTGGGCCGAAATCGCGTCGTCGCCGGACCAGATCTCCCGCGGTTTCTCGCCGGAACAATCCAGCAGGATCGCGCCGACGCCATAGCTGGAGGTGAGCAAGACCTCGTCACCCCGGATCACTGGACTCGCCGCATTCACCGACGCGCTCATCCGGGCGCGCCAAGGGAAACTGAACCGCTCCCGACCGGAGACCAGTTCAACGCAAACCAGACCTTCGCGGGTGAAGAACACGCCGCTTGGTTTTCCCCCGAGGGCCGCGGATACCGGCGAAGCATACCCCGCTTCGTGATCGGTTAGCTGCCACCGGATTTGGCCTGAATCCGCGGCCAAGGCCACGACGCCAGCGCCACTTGGACCGCCGATATTCATCAAGACCACCTCGCCGGCAACGAGAGGCGAACAGGCAAAACCGAAGAAGCCCTTCCCGGCTCCTGTCCGCTTTCGGGCGTCGAACTGCCATACTAGCTCTCCGCTATCCACCTTGCGGGCAGCCAGTGGCCCATGAGCACCAAACGTAAACACCCGGCCACCGGCAACGGCCGGAACCGCGCGGGGGCCGTTGTCGAAACCGAAATCGTCTTCGTAGTCAGTTGGCTGTGGCTTCTCCCAGTGAATCTTGCCGGTCTTAGCGTCGACGCAGGTCAGGACTTCGTCGTCCATGCGGCGATGAAACAGGAAGGCCCGCCCTTCGCTGATCACCGGTCCGGCAAATCCCGCTCCGGCGGGCAGACTCCACGCCGGACGAGGCTCGGACGACAACGGCGCGACGGCCTCTGGAGTAGTGCCATCCCGGTTTGGACCCAGGAAATGCGGCCACCCGGCCGCCGAGGCGAAGAAGCCAACCGCTGTTCCAGTTAGGAGGAACAAAAACGGGCGCATGACGAATCGCCCTCGGCCAAGGCTACTTGACCGCGCCGTCCTTGGGCGGGTCGATGTTGAACGACACCTTGGAGATGCCTAGTGATTTGATCGAATCCAACACGGTGACCGTCCGCCCATAGGCCGTGCCATGGTCGGGCTTCAGGTAGACGGGCAAGTTGGTGTTCGCCTCGTAGCGTTTCTTAACCAAGTCCTCCAACTCCAGCAAGGTAACGGGTTTGCCTTCGACCTTGAGGTCGCCGGTCTTCGCGATGTCCACCGTGACGATGTCGGGCTTCTTGTCGGACTTGGCGGCTACGGAACTGGGCAAATCCATCTTGAGCGTCTTCAGCTTCTGCATGGAGAGGCTGACCATCATGAACGCCGCCAGCAGGAAGAACATCACGTCGATCAAAGGGATGATCTCGATGCGGGCCTTCTTGCGTTTGACCGGGGAACCCAGATGCATGGTGAAAGTCGGTTCGAGGGTTATTTGCCCTTGGCTCCCGTCACGGAAAACGACACGCGTTGAAATCCCGCCGTGCGGATGTGAAACAGGGCCCGATTGACGTCGCCTTGGGCTGTTTCTCGGTCCGCGCTTACGAACACGGGATTGTTGGTGCTCCGCTTGTAGGCCGCGGCCAGCATCTCGTCGAGACGGTCCAAGGGAATGTTAGTTTTCCCGATCGAAATTTGCCCTTGGCGATCCACGGCGACATTGATCGCGTCCGGCTTGAAGTCGCTGCTGGCGTTGACCGTGACCGGCAGGTCCATCTTGGGGGTCTTCAGCTTCTGCATGGAGAGGCTGACCATCATGAAGGCCGCCAGCAGGAAGAACATCACGTCGATCAAAGGAATGATCTCAATCCGGGCCCGGCGCTGCGGGACCGGTGAACCGAACTTGCTCTTGCGAGTGGGTTGCGCGCCACCCCCGCCGCCGCCAGCCATAGGTCAGCGGATGATGGCTGCGTTTTCGCGGCGGAAGGTCATGGTGTCAAAGCCGTCCTGCTTTGCCTTCGTGACCATCACCTCGACGTTGGTCGCGGCCGTTTCCAATTCGAACTGGAGCTTGGCCAGGCGCTCATTGAAGTAGTTGAACGGCAACAGACAGAAGATGGCGATGCCGAGGCCCGCAGCGGTGGCGATCAGCGCCTCACCAATGCCGCCTGACACGGCGGAAACGGCGAGTTCATTGCCGCCGACCGCACTGAAGGCACCCATGATGCCCGTCACCGTGCCGAGCAATCCCAGCAACGGCGCGACCGTGATGCAGGTGTCGATGAGCATCAGGAACCGGCCGGCACGCTTCAGCTCCGCTCCGGCAGCCACCTGCAAAGCCCCAGTGAGCGAACCATGAACATGGCTGAGTCCCCGATAGATCATGCGGATCACGGGATCGGCTGAGTCCTGGGCCAAATTCAAGGCGGCCCGGAAATCTCCGTTTTCCATTGCGGCCAAGACCTTTTCCAAGGTTTCGGAGTCGCGTTTGAACGATTCGCGGATCCACCAAAAGGCGCGTTCCGTCACGACGGCGAGGGCAACGATCGCCACCACCAGAATCGGATGCATGATCGGACCGCCCTCTTTGTATTTTTCGACGATGAGGTTTGCGAGGAGCATGGGACTTCAGGTTGGACTAGGATGAATCTGAGCTGCAGTTGGGCTATTCGAGCTTGAAATCAAAAGGCACGTGGACTTCCCGCTTTTCCCCATTTCCGAGGCGGGCAAACCGGCGAAGGTGTTCCTTGGCGGCGCGTTCCAGCAGCGGCGCCCCGGATGACTTGATCACAGAGATGTCTTCGATCGTGCCATCCGCCGCCACCATGACCTTGAGCGTGAAACTTCCCTCCAGTCCGGTCCGTCTTGCCTCCAATGGATACTCCATCCTCGGGATCCCCTCTTGACCCGCACGAATCACGACCGGACCAACTTGAGGAGCCGCCTTGGGACGCTGAATTACGGCGGGCGGGGGAGAAACCTTGCGCAGATCGGCGGAGGTCACGGTCGGGCCTTTGACCTCAATGGCGAAGGACACCTTAGACGGATCGGCGGCCACCACCACCGGCTGGATGACCGCGACGTCCACTTCCTCAACCACCTCGTCCTGCTCCCGCACCTGATCCACCTGCGGGATGATTTCGACGGACGGGGGCACCACTTCGATGATCATGGGAGCCTCCGGCGCCACCGGCCTGAAAACAAATTCGGCGGGTTCCTTGGTTAGAAACACGCCGATGCCGAGCACAGACGCCGCGAGGGAATTCATCCACCAGACCTTCCGCTGCGGGTCGCGGTTGGACTTGGGTAACGATTCCAAGTTCAGGTCGGAATGAACCTGATACTGCTCTGAAGTGGAGGCGACCGAGGCGCTCATTTGGATGCGGCTGAAGGCTCCTAACCGAAATCATGCGAATGTTACCCTTCGGCAACAATCCTCCCGAAAAGTATTCCGGAAGCGACAGACCGCAAAGTGCAAACTGGGTCAAACGTCTGTCAAAGGCCGGCCATCGTTTGTCATCAACAGCACCGGCACGCTGGGGCCCAAGCACTTTGTCCGGGCGACCATTCGCCACGACGAATCGCCTTTCGGCGTCGCAGTCCGGCCGCTGTCAGTTGCGCCGGAATTTTGACTTATGCTCCCTTCAGGCCGCCCCGGTGGCCCTTGTAGATGGGGCCCGCGCAGTCAACACGGCCGACCGGCCCCCTCTTGCGTCACAGGCGCTGAGCACGGACCGCACCAGTGCGCTGCGGTGCCAAGACTTCCACCCAGGATCACCCCAACTGACGGCAGAGTTTAGCCTCAATGGCCTGCTTTTGCGCCAAACCAATGACCTGTGCCACCACGCGGCCGCCCTTGAACAGCAGCAGCGTGGGCACGCTGGCGATCCCGTAATGGGATGCCGTCGCCGGGTTTTCCGCGACATTCAACGTGGCCACCATGGCGCGATCGGCAATCCCTTCGGCAACCTGCTCCAACTCCTGGCCCAACCGGCTGCAGGCCGCTCCCCACGGTGCCCAAAAATCCACCAGCACCGGTTTTTCCGACGCCAACACTTGGCTGGCAAAATTCTGGTCCGTAACCCGGACAAATCCTCCGGCTAGCATCTGATTCATACGATAAGCTCCAATCGCCTATCGACCGATTCTGGCCAAGGTTGAGGGACCGCGGTGGGCGGGCACTCCGAGAAAACAAAAATCCGCACCCGAAACCGGTGCGGATTCAACGCCGTAAATCAGGTTCAGCGGCTATTCCGACTGCACGTTGATGGTTGGGCCAGCCTTGATCTTCGCCAGCAGCTCTTCGCGCTGGTGGGAATCACCGGAACCGCAACCGCCGCCGGTCGCATGGTCATGCGACTCATGCCCCTCGCCCAAGCCGTTGCCGCCCCGGGCGAAAGCGGATTTTGCCCCGCCCATTTCACGGTTAACGGTGGCCTTGGCCTCGGCCAAATGCCCCTTTCCTACGGTAAATCCGTTGTAGGCCCGCTTTTCCAACTCAGTCGAGTAGGCATGCGGGGCCGGTTTGGCGCCGAAGTTGAACTTGAAATTCAACCACGTGTCGCGCGGCTTGGTGCTCAGGGCGCCACTCGGGTCGTAGCCGCAATGGACCATGCAGTTTTCACAACGGGGATCGCGGGCCACGCCGTCAACGACGCCGTATTTGTCCCAGCTCACCTTGCCCAGCATCTCTTCGTAGGTCGGGTAATGCCCGTCCGTCATCAGGTAGCAGGGCGCTTTCCAGCCGCGGACATTGTAGGTGGGAATCGCCCACGCCGTGCAGGTGAGTTCGCGTTTGCCGGCCAAAAATTCCTGATAGGCCGGGGTGCCGAAGATCGTGAACGCCTTGGCCCATTTTTCGATGTCAGCGAATTTTTGGCGGGTCATTTCCCGCGTGAGGAAGAACTCCTTCGGGTCACGTCCCAAACGTTTGACCATGTCCTTCTTCGCGGAATCGTAGTCGTAGCCCGGGGAAATCGTGTGGCCGTCCACCTCAAGGGCGCTGAGGAACTTGAACATGTCCTCAATCTCCTGCGGGTCCGTCTCCCGGTAAACAGTGGTGTTGGTGGCGCACTGGTAACCCAAGATCTTCGCCATCTTGATGGCGGCGACGCATTCCTTGAAGACGCCTTCGCGCTCCACAATTAGGTCGTGGGTGTATTCCAGACCGTCCACGTGGACGTTCCAGTAATGCCACTTGCTGGGAGCGATGGTTACCTTCGAACGGGCCGCTGCGTCCGCGTTTCGGATCTGTTCGGCCTCTTTCTCCGAAACCAACCCTTCGGCCACCAAACGCCCCAGCTTCGGTTCCAAGGCTGGCGACCAATTGGCCGCCATATATTCCCGCATCTTTTTCCGCATGAACACCCCGTTCGTGCAGATGTAGATGATTCGCCCTTGGGCCCGCAGTCCCGCGACCAGTTCCTCAATCTTGGGGTAGATCAGCGGTTCACCGCCGCAAATCGAGACCATTGGCGCATCGCATTCCGCGGCAGCGGCCAGGCACTGCTCCAACGGGACCATGTCCTTGAGGCTGGTGCTATATTCCCGGATGCGGCCGCAACCGGTGCAGGTCAGGTTGCAGGTGTGGAGCGGCTCGAGTTGCAGCACCATCGAAAAACGGGGCGTGCCTTTGAGCTTATGCTTAACGATGTGACGGGCAATCTTGACCGTCAGGGCCAGCGGAAAACGCATGGTCGGTGTGTAATGAACTTAGAAAGCAGCCGTTGTCGCGGAGATCGATTCGTTCGCGGCCATTTCCGGCTTGGGCGGCTCAACCGGAGAGCGCTTCGGCTCAACCTTCATCAAGCCTGGCAGCAGAAAATTCATCGGCGAAACGCTGTGGGAACCCTGCACGCCGCCGCAGCCGGTCAATAAAGCGACCAGCCCGATCAAACCGGCAACCCGAACGGCGTAGCGCTGCTTCATGCGGGCAGGATAGGAGCGCACCTCTTGGTCGCAACAGCCAATTTCCGCCGCGCCCTGCCAAGGAGGCGCAAATCGACCGCGGGCCGCAGGTCCACAAGGCGGCGCAGGGTTTCAAGCTGAGCGTCAACATCAGCCGGAGCCCGCAGCTGGATTGGCAGTGAACGGGCATCTCCGCCGCCGATGCGCTCGGGCGCAAGCTGGACTTCCGTAAGGGTCCCGCATAGCGCCTCTGTTCGGCGATAGCATAGAAGTCATAGGC
>CAZRRO010000018.1:0-147573 GCA_964602595.1 uncultured Verrucomicrobiota bacterium
AGGACCTCGTGAAGGCCATCCGCGAAGCCGGCCGCGAACCGGTCCAGCGGAACACGTTCTACGAACCGATCCGCGTGTGGGACGAACCGCAGGCCGAAGCCGTGGCGAAGGTGGAGACGGGCGGAGACACGACGGCGGAGCGGGTGAGAGAGACCGAGTTGGCCGCTCCGACGAACGCGACTTAGCTGGTCGCGCCGAAGAGGCGTCGAAAACCACCTTTCTTGGCTGCCCTCGCGTAACAAATCCAAGTTGCCGCGGTCAGAGCTTCGGACGCGAATGAAACAATCCCTGGTCCGGTTCAGTGCGGCCTTGGCGATCTCGACCTTGGTTGCGCTTCAAATGGCAATGCTGCTTGGGGCGGCCGTAACGAACCTGATGTTACCCCTGGTATTGAAAGGTGGCTCAGAGGTTCTGACTGCACTTCTGCCTTGGGTGGCTTGGGTTTTGCCCCAAGCGCTCTGGGGATTTTTCGCCGCCGGGTGGTTGGCGCGGCGGCTGGAAACTCCTCACTCAAGATGGCTCGCAGTGCCCTTTGTGATCACCGCCGTCGTGTATTCGTGGACGTCGCGGTTGGGAGATTGGCCGTGGATCATGATCCTGGGACTTTGGATTCCTGTGGCGGAAGCGCTCACCGTAACTTGGGCATTCAGGGCTCGGACGATTGGGGGAGCGACTTCATCACGGACAGCTCGCCCGCCATGGACACTGCCACTCGCAGCGTCCTTATTGAATCCGCTTGGACTCCTGTTGGCACTGTGGGCCATCAGGAGCCTCCGTGCGGCCGAACACTGGCCATTCCAGCTTGGTTTATGGACCGCTGTGGAGGTCGTAGTCCCGCCTCCTGGCTGGGTATTCAAGTTCTGGGGCTCCGCCTTCGGCTTTGGTCTGGTTTCGACCATTACAGCGGCGGCCTTGCTCCTCTCTTTCCGTTCATTGAAGCGCTCCAATACAGGATTTGCCGCGCGGCATTGCCTGGCTTTGAGCATTTGTCTGGTGGGATTGCCGGGCGTTTGGATGTGGCTCTATGCCGCCTCTTGGAACTAGGCGCCTGCAATTTTAAGGTCAATGAATCAGCCCGCCTGCTTCGCCCGCCCCAGCGCCGTGATCGCCGCCTTCACCACCCAGCCGGACTGTTCGAGTGCCCGCTGGGCGGTGGCGTAGTCGCGGCCGGTGAGTTCCACCACGATGCGACAGGCGCGGTCGCGCAGCTTCACGTTGGAGGGATTGAGGTCCACCATCAGGTTGCCCACCACCTTGCCGAGCCGGACCATCGTGAGCGTCGTCAGGAGGTTCAGCACCAGCTTGGTCGCCGTGCCGGATTTCAGGCGCGTGGATCCGGTGAGGACTTCCGGTCCGAGGTCCAGCGCGAGCACCACCTCGGGCCGATGGCCGCGGGCGAATTTCAGGAACGGATTGAAGCACAGGAGGGCCGTCTTGGTGCCGCGCTGCTTCGCCGTCGCCAACGCACCCCACACGAACGGCGTCCGGCCGCTGGCGGCGATGCCCACGAGGACGTCCTTGGGCCCGAGCCCGCGGAATTCCGCGGCCCGCGCCCCGGCCCCGAAGTCGTCCTCGGCGCCCTCGACGGCGGAATGCAGCGCCTTCTCGCCGCCGGCCATGATACCCTGCACCAGCTCAGCCGGCGTGCGGAACGTGGGCGGGCATTCGCTGGCATCGAGCACGCCCAACCGGCCGCTCGTGCCGGCGCCGACGTAGAAGAGCCGGCCGCCATCCCGCAGCGCCCGCGTGGTCAGGCCGATGAGTTTTTCCAGGGCGGCCCGGTGGGACCGGATGATGCCGGGAATCCGCTCGTCCTCGGACAGCATCAGTTCGATGGCCGCCGCGACGGACAACCGGTCGAGCTGCGCGGAACGGGGATTGCGCTGTTCCGTGGGCGACAAGCCGGTGGACGCGGGAATGACGCCGCGGCCCGTTTCGGACGGCGTAGGCGAGGTTTTCGCCGGGGCACCGCCGGTTGACGGCGAGTGAGCCTCGTCACCTCGGCTCCTACCGGTCGCGAGGGCGGCCCGGGCCATCGCCACGGCACCCCAGACGGATTCACGCGCGAGCGGGCCGAACGTCGCTTGGGGGAAAGCCCGGCGAAGCTGCGCTCCGACCCGACGGGCGAAGGCGGGCTGTTTCAGAAGCACGCTGCCGGCAAAGGCGAACTGAACCGTGGCCGTTTTGCCGGCCAATCGGCGGGCGCATTGGGTGGCGTCGGCGACCAGTTCCGTCTGGGTCTGGGCCAAGGCCTGGCGGGCCATCGCATCACCGGCAGCCGCCGCGGCGAAGACCTCCGGCGCAAGGGCGGCCACCTGGCCCTTGGTGGCGTTTTGGAACCAGGCGATGAGGTCGTTGGGTTCGTTGAGCAGCAGCACCCGCAACGCCCGTTGGCCGAAGTCGCCGAGCTTGCCCGTGTGGTCGAGGTGCCGGGCCATGAGGCGCAGCGTGGTGTGGGCCAGGTCGTAGGCGCTGCCGCGGTCGCCGAGGTGATGGCCCCAGCCGCCGACCTTGGCGACCTTGCCCGCGGCGTTGCGGCCGTAACAGCACGAGCCCGTGCCGCTGAGCACGATCACGGTGGCGGCAAGCGGCGTCTTGGCCGGCGCCAGTTCGGCGGCGGCAAGCGCGGATTCCAGGTCGTGATCCACGCGCCGGGGCACGCCGGGCCAAACCTGTTCGAGGATGCGTTCCACGCGATCGCAATCGCGCCGGTCGCGCACTCCGGCCATGCCAACGCCCACGGCGGACGGCGGCGGCAACTGGGCGGCCAGCGCCCGGAAGTGGGCGGCCAACTGCTCGTCGGTCACCAGCCGGAGGTTGGCCGGACCGGCATCCACGCGGGCGAGTTGGCGCAGCTCGTCATCCGCCGCCAACGCCACGGTGCGGGTGCCGCCGCACTCCAACCCCAACAGGACCGGTGAATTCGCCATGGCGGGAGGATGGAAGGAACCCGCCACGCCGGCCAGCGCCACGAGAGGGTGAAAAGATTTTTCAAAAACTCCGTTAGACGGAGACGCAGTGGCGCGAAATGGGATGCGTGGACCGAATCTTTCGCCCTGAAACAGCTCGCCCCGCCCCGCCGCCGTCGTTGCGGCCGGGCGCGGTCCGGGCAGGCGGCGTTTTGGTTTCCAAACCCCTTTCCCCATGCCTCTGAACTCCCCCCGCCGCTTCCGGCAACTTTCCGCCTGGGCCCTGCTGCTGGCCCAGTCCGCGTTGCTGGCCCAGGACTTCCGCATCACCGAGGCGGTGCTCAATGCCGCCGGCCGGCTCGAGCTGGGCTTTCCGGCCGAGGCGACGAGCTATTACCGCCTGATCGAGGGCACCGCGCCCGAGGCGGTGAACCGGACCGTCGGCCTGGGCCTCACGCCGCCGCTCATTTCCCCGCCGGCGGCCGGCGGGGCCAGCTTCTTCCGGGTGGAACAGATCGCCCGCACCGCCAGCCTCGACAGCGACGGCGACCAGATTCCCGACGTCTATGAGCTGACCCATCCGCCGCTCAACGGCCTCAACGCGGCCGACGCGGGCGCCGATCCGGATGGCAACGGCAAATCGGCGCTCCAGGAATACCGCGACGCCATCGCTCCGGCGGTGCTGACGACCATTACGGGCACCTCGCCGTTTCCCGGCGAAAACGGCGTGTCGGTGAACCGGGAGGCAGTCCTCCACTTCTCCGCGCCCTTGGCCGCCGATGCCCAGGTCACCCGCGACAACTTCTTTGCCGGCTTCGGGGGCCGGCGTTTCCTGAGCCGGGTCGAGCTCAGCTCGGACCGGCGCAAGGCCTCGCTGTTCTTCCTCGAACCGATTCCCGGCAGCACCCGCATCACCGCGATCTTCGACGCCACGGGCGTGCGCGACGCGAACGGGCGGGCGGTGGATGCGGACGGCGACGGCCAGCCCGGCGGCTTGCACGTGCTGAACTTCGACACGTTCAGCACCACGCCCGTCGCCGGCACGGCGATCTCCGGCGTCGTCTTCGCCAGCGAACCGGTGGCGCCCCGGCCCGACGGCACGACCAACCTGCCGCTGCCCGGCGTGACCGTGACCGTGGACGGCGCGGAGGAATCCCTGCGCGCGGTGACCGACGCGGCCGGCCGGTTCACGCTGACCAATTGTCCTTCCGGCCGCTTCTTCGTGCATGTGGATGGCCGCACCTCCCCGCTGAGCGTGTGGCCGGGCGGCGCCTACTACCCGAACATCGGCAAGGCGTGGGACGCAGTCGGCGGCCGTTCCGACAACGTGGCGCCCGGCGGTGTCATCTACCTGCCGCTGATTCCCGCGGGCACCCTGAAGCCGGTCAGCGCCACCCAGGACACGGAGATTCGCCTCGCGCCCGACGTGGTCGCGTCCAATCCGCTGCTGGCCGACGTCCGGATCACGGTTCCGGCCAACTCGCTGTTCGACAATGACGGCAAGCGGGGCGGCCAGGTCGGCATCGCGATCGTGGATCCGGACCGCCTGCCGGAACCGCTGCCCGCGGGGTTGGACCATCTGCTGGACATCACGGTGCAGTCCGATGGCGGACAAAATTTCGACCGGCCGGTGCCGGCGTGTTTCCCCAATGTGCCCAACCGCGACGGCGTCACCCTTCCGCCAGGCGAAAAGGCGGTGCTGATGTCCTTCAACCACGACACCGGCCACTGGGAAACCGTGGGTTCCATGACGGTCAGTGCCGATGGTCGCCTCGTCTGCACCGACCCCGGCGTGGGCATCCGGCAACCCGGCTGGCATGGCACCCAGGCCCCGCCGCCAGTGCCCTCTCCGCCCCCGCCCCCGCCGCTGCCGCCTCTGCCTCCGCCCCCGCTGCCGCCCTTGCCGCCGCCGGTGCCGCCCTGCTCCAGCGACCCGGGCTCCGTTTGCCAGGACAACTGCAACGCACAGGTGCGCGGCTGCCGGCATAGTTGCGACTTTGACTTCCAGGATCTCGCGAATGCGTGCAGCGGGGGTGGCTTCCCCTTTGCGGAGTCTTCCTTCGATGACTGCATCAATTCCTCGCTGAACGACGCGGCCAAGGATTGCTACGCCGCCTGCAATGCCTTCGGCCGGATCTGCCGGCGGAACTGTCCCCGGGCCCAGCCTTGTAGCCAGGCGGAACCGGGGTTTGCCTTGCTCGGACGGGTGGCCCGGGCCGCCGTCGATCCGGTGGAAGGTGCCGTCGACCTAGTCGAGGAACTCAAGGCGCTGGTCCTGGAAATCGCCGAACGCGGCACGCCGTCCACGGCCGAGGAACAGGCGGAATTCCGCGCCATCCTGGGCGAATTGAATGCCCTCACCGGCCCGGCCCCGGCGGACTTCTGGCGGGCGGCGGAACTGGCGGCAGAAAACAACCAGCCGGCCAGCCCCTATTCCTACAGCTTCCCGGAGCATCCGATCTACCGGGCCGGCTACGTCCTGCGGCGGACGGAGTTCAGCAACCTAGGCCGGTTTGAGTTCCGCTATCGCAGCCAGATGCTCCGCCAGATGACCCGGCCGTTCGCGCAGTATGACGTGTTCCTGCCGCCCCAGCCGGTGGCGAGCTCCCGGCCCGAACTCTTCATCGTGGAAAGCTGGTTTTATGATCCGCGCACCCGTTCGGTGGCCCGCTCGGCCGCGGAATTCACGACCGGGCTGTTCCCCCGGAACATGCCGGCGATCACCCTGGTGCCGCTGGAGAACAACCTGGATGCCACGGAACCCCTGTTGCCCGAATTCTTTGAGGTGTCCCTGCGATTCAGCCCGAACTCACTGGCCAACGAGGGCGAAGTGCGCACTGCCCTGGGCTTCCTCGACCGGGCCATCTCCCAGGCCGATGGCCGGGATACGGACCGCGACGGATTGCCGGACCTCGCCGAATTCATCGTCGGCACGGACGCCCGGAATCCCGACACCGACGGCGACGGCATCCTCGACGGCGCCGAAATTGACCAGGGCCTCAATCCCGTGGACGGGCGCCCCGTCGCGGTGGGGGTGATCGGCTCGTTGCCGGTCGCCGGCACGGCGGTGGATGTCGCCGCCTTCAACGACCGCGCCGTGGTGGCCTTAGACGGCGGCGGCGTCGGCGTCTTTGACGTGGCGGCGGAGCGCCTGGGTGTGCTGGCAGGCCAGTTGGCGGCCCCCGGACCGGTCAAGGTCGTGGCTCTGAGCCAGGAATTTGCGGTGGCCGGCGGCGATTTCGCCGGCCTGCTGGCCTTCGATCCTCGCTCGCCGGCCGCCACGTTGCGGACGGTAGCCCTCAATGGCCGGGCGACCGCCGTGGCGGTGGAGGGTTCCTTGGCCTGGGTGGGCACAAGCGCGAATGAACTGCACCTGCTGGACCTGATTTCCGGGACTGTGCTGGCCTCGGCCGCGCTGCCGGGCACACCTTTGGACCTAGCGCTGGAAGGCGGAGTGGCGACGGTAGTGCTCAACGGGGAGCTGCTGACCTTCGAATTCGCCGGCGGTCAGCTGGCCCGACTGGGACAGGTCAACCTGGGCCTCCGGTCCGTCGAGCTCATCACGGACCGTCGTCGGGTGGCCGTCGGGGATCGGGTAGCCTACGTCAACGATTTGGAGGGCTTCGCCCGCTTCGACCTGGGCGACCCACGGTCGCCTAGGCTCATTTCCGGCCCACGGTCCTACGGCCCTGCATCCTTCAAGCAAATCCTGCCCAACGGCTCCGGCTCCGGCTTCGCCGTCGTGGGCGCCACGCCCAATCCGCCGGCGCTGCCGGCCGCCCACAATGTGCAGGTGTTCGACCTCCGGGATCCGGCGGTGAACGACGCGGCGGGCACGATCCTCACCACGCCGGGCGTGGCCTACGCCGCCGCCCTCTACAACAACCTCGCCTACGTGGCGGACGGCACCGCCGGGCTCCAGATCGTCAACTACATCGCCAGCGACACCGGCACCAATCCGCCGAGCATCACACTCCGGACTTCGTCCAGCGAGGGCCGGGCCGAGGCGGGGCAGTTGCTGCGGTTGCGGGCCTCCGTCACCGACGATGTGCAAGTGCGCCAGGTCGGATTCTACCGGGATGGCCAATTGCTCGCAGTGGACGGAAACTTCCCTTTTGAAGTCGCCTTCACCGCCCCGCCGCTCACGGCCGCCCAAGCGTTGCTGCGGGTGCGGGCCCGGGCAACCGACACGGCCGGCAACCAGACCTGGAGCGATGAGCTGACGCTTCAACTGGTGCCCGACGCGACCGCCCCGCGCGTCGTCCGCGTCGTGCCGGATCAGGCGGCGTTGCTGCCGGAAATGACCACCGTGACGGCGTTCTTCAGCGAGGCGCTGGACCCGGCTTCCGTCACGGAGGCTACCGTCCGGTTGCTCCTTCCCGGGGCGGACGGAATTCTCGGAACGGCCGACGACGTGCCGGTGCCCGGACTCACCCGCGACCTGCGGGAATCGGTCCAGGCCCTCGCCGTGACCGCATCGGGCCCGCTGCCCCCTTCGGCCTACCGGCTGGTGCTGGCCCCGCCCCTGGCCGACTTGGCGGGAAATGCCCTCGCCGCGCCGGTCACGGTAGACCTCGTGGTCTTCGATCCGACGGTGGACACCGACGGGGACGGCCTGCCGGACGACGTGGAGCGACTGCTCGGCCTGGACCCGCTGAAGGCCGACTCCAACGGCAATGGCGTGCCCGACGGGGCGGAAGACTCCGACCGGGACGGCCTCACCTCTGCGTTCGAAATCGCCTTTGGCACCGATCCGCGCCGGCTTGATTCGGACGGCAACGGCGTCAACGACGGGGACGAGGACCGTGACCGCGACGGCCTGAGCGCCCGACGCGAGCTCGCCGCCGGCACCGATCCCTTGCGGCCCGACACGGACGGCGACGGCTGGCCCGACGAGGGCGAAGTCACCGGCGGCAGCGACCCGCTCAATCCGTTGTCCCAGCCCTTCGTCGGTGCGCTCGGAATTCCGCCCGTAGAACTGGTCGCGCCCGCCGCGGTGTTCGGCCCCGGCAGCAGCTTTGGTCCAACCCTGGCCTATCCGCCGGTGGAAGTGATTGCTCCGGCCGCCGTGTTCGGCGAAGGCAGCGCCTTTGGTCCCACGCTGGCCCAGCCACCAGTGGAAATCATTGCGCCGGCCGCGGTGTTCGGGGCCGGCAGCGCCTTCGGCCCGACCCTGGCTAATCCGCCAGTCGAGGTGATCGCCCCGGCCGCGGTCTTTGGGCCGGGCAGTGCCTTTGGTCCCACGCTGGCGAGTCCGCCCGTGGAAGTGCTCGCCCCCGCCGCCCGGTTTGGGCCGGGGGGTGATTTTGGTCCCGTGCTGGCCCAACCGCCGGCCACGGTCGAATTCCTGCCCCAATGAACCGATTGCCCCATTCCTTTACTCAAAACATGAAAGCCAAAAATCAACTCCTGGCGGCCATTCTAGTGGCCGTCTCCTCGCTGGCGCCCGCGTGGGCCCAGAACTTCGACGCCGGCAGCAACGGTTCACTCGGCGCCCTGAACGTGGCCGATGCGGACGTGACCGTGGACCTGCCGCCAGACGGCCGCCTGCATTACACCACGGTCACGGTGGCGGCGGGGCGCACCTTGCGGTTCAACCGCAATGCCCTGAACACTCCCGTTTACCTGCTTGCCCAAGGCGACGTCGTGATCAGTGGGGGAGTCACGGTGGATGGCGGAAACGCCCCGGGCAGCCCTCCGATCGGCGGGGCCGGCGGCCCAGGCGGATTTGATGGCGGCAAACCCGGCTTCGGCGCGGAATTTCCACCGGGCGACGGTTACGGCCCCGGCGGCGGGGTGGCCGGGGATTTGTCCGACTCGCCTACCGGCGCCGGCCCGGGAGCCCACGCGAGCGTGGGCAATGGGGCTGCCCCCAAGGGAACAGCCTATGGCAGTCCGCTCCTCATTCCCCTCATGGGCGGATCGGGTGGCGGTGGCGGTGCGGGACAGCCCGGCTTGGGCGGCGGTGGGGGCGGCGGGGCTATTCTGATCGCTTCCAACACCAAGATCGAAGTCAGTGCGGGCGCCGGAGTGGTTGCCCGTGGTGGCAATCGGACCGGAAACAGTCGCAACGGCGGCAGCGGCGGAGCAATCCGGTTGCTGGCGCCCAGGGTATCCGGCAGCGGTGGGTTAAACGTCTTGGGCGGAAATAGCGGTGCTTGGGCGAACAATGGCCGGATCCGCGTGGACTGCCTCGACAAGACGGCGCTTACGCTCGATTTCCAGCCCCTCAGCCACACCACCGTCGGCGCCAACATGTTTGTCGCTCCCAGCGTCATTCCCCGCCTGGACCTCGTGAAAGCCGCCGGCCGGGACATCCCGTTGGGCACCGGCAATACCGTGCAGGTGCAACTGCCCTTTAATTCCGACACGAACCAGACCGTCACGCTCCGCGCGCAGGACTTCAACGCCGACGTGCCGATCCGCCTGACGCTCACGCCCGACAGCGGCCCTCGGATCGTGATCGACACGAACATCGTGAACACGGCCCAGAACCCGGCCACGCTGGTGATCCCCGTCGGCCTGCCGGTGAACAACCTGACCACGATCCACGCCTGGACCCGCTGAGCGTTCGGTGTCGCGAAAGTGCCGCCGGCATGCTGCCGGCGGTGCCCGACAAGGGCGGGCGCGAGAAATGCCCGTTGGAAACATTCGTCCCTGGGGTTCCGTCGGCTGGAAGCCGGCGGCACTTTGGGGCGGCTTACCGGATGCCCCAGCAGAACGGGTCCCGCTCGTCCAGCAGCAGCGTCGCCTCGCTGTTCACATGGGCGGTGCCCGCGATGATGGGTTCGATTTCGCCCTTGGCCCGGTCGCGCCAGCGGAAGCGGCCGGTGAAGGTGCTGCCAAGGATGCTTTCCTGAATCCAGTCCTCGCCCTCCGCCAGCTTTCCGTCGGCGGCCAGGCAGGCGAGCTTGGCGCTGGTGCCGGTGCCGCAAGGGGAACGGTCGTAGGCTTTGCCGGGGCACAGGACGAAGTTCCGTGAATCGCCGCCGGCGCCGGGCGGACCGAAGAGTTCGACGTGGTCCACTTCGGGGAATCCCTGCGTGTTCACGGCCTGCCGGATGCGCCAAGTCACGTCGGTGAGTTGCTCGACGTTGTGCAGGTCGAGCGCCCACGGGTGTTCGCCGACGAGAAAAAACCAGTTGCCGCCCCACGCCACGTCGCCGGTCACCGGGCCGAGGCCGGGCACGTCCACCGTGACCGCTTTCCGGGCACGGTAGCTGGTGACGTTGGTCAGCGTGACCGTGCCGTCGTCAGCCAACTGCGCCGTGACCCGGCCGACGCAGGTGTCGAGGTGCAGTTCGCCGGGCCGGATACGACCGAGGTGTGCCAGCGTGGCAACGAGCCCAATCGTGCCATGCCCGCACATGCCGAGGTAACCGACGTTGTTGAAGAAGATCACTCCGGTCGCGCAGGTCGGGTCGGGCGACGGAACGAGGATCGCGCCCACCAACACGTCCGAACCGCGGGGTTCGTTCACGACCGCCGAGCGAAAGCCATCGTGACGCTCCCGGAAGACCGCAAGCTGTTCCGCCACGGAACCGCCGCCAAAATCCGGACCGCCCGCGACGACGATCCGGGTCGGCTCGCCGCCCGTATGGGAATCCACCACCTGCACACGCTGGAGTTTCATTTTGCTCGGAACCGAGCGTCCGCCCTGCCCGACAAAGGGTCTTGGCGAACCCGCGCCCGACGCCCGGCAAACCCGGCATAGGCTGAGGGCGTGCAATCCGGGATACGTGCCGGCCTCACCGCCGGCGCCACGGGGACTATCTGCCTTCCATGCCAGTTTCGGGGGGCCGCGCTGTGAACCTCCGAGGCGCCATACTTCATTTTGCGGAACTCGGCGTCCCTACCGTTCACCGCGACGGGCCGACCGTTGCCAGCGCACCGTCTTCAGCACTCCGCCCAACGCGAGCGTGGCGCAAATCCAGCCGAAGGTGTCACCGTGTTCGTGATACCAGGTGAGTTCCCGAGGCTCGCCGCCCGGGCGCAAGGGCACCGAGGTCAGCAGGAAACCGGAATCGTAGACACTGCCGCCGGCCGACCGGAACAGGTCGTGCATCCGGCCGAATTCATCGAGCCAGCACGTCAACCCGTTGTTCGTGCAGCGCACGAGCGGCACCCCGTTTTCCACGGCCCGGAAGACGGCGCTCGCCGCGTGCTGCCACTGCGCGCCGCTCTCGCCAAACCAGCCATTGTTGGTGAGCTCGAGCACGAAGTCGGTCTCGGGCGTGACGTGCGGGCGCGTGTGGTGCGGGAACACATCCTCGAAGCAGATCATCGGCGAAATGTTCAGTGTCCGGTTCGTGCCCAGGCCGACGCGGAACACGCCCGGCCCCGGTCCCGGCGTGAAGCTGGCGCCGATCGGCGTGAGCCATTTCATGAACGGCAAGGTGCGTTCGAACGGGATGTATTCGCCGAAGATGACGAGGCGGCGCTTGTGGTAGCGTTCGACGAGCCGGCCTTCGGGCGACAGCAGGAACGCCGCGTTGAAATGGCGCCACTTCACGCCGTCCTCCGGCGGCGCCGGGGCGGCGTCGGCCGAGCCGAAGATCCACCACGCGCCGGTGCCGGCGAGCAGGCGGGTCATCGCGTTGAGCTGATCCTCGGTCATGTCGGGCAGCGAGCCTTCGGGCCAGAGCAACACGTCGGGCCGGGTCGCGAGCGCCTGGCGGGAAAGCTGGAAAACCTTCTCGAACCGGGCCGGATTGGCGTCGGCATCCCAGATCAACTGCTGCGGGATGCTCGGCTGCACCAACGCGAGGGAGACCCGTTCCGGTTCGGTTGCTGGATGCTTCACAATGCGGGTGAAGCCGAGTCCGACGACGACGAGCAGGGTGAACAGCGGCACGCGCAGGTCGGCGGTCCAGCCGAAGCGGTTGGTCGGGCGTTGCGCCACGCCGAGGATCGCCGCAGCGAGCGACACGGAAAACCAGACCAGCAGGAACGAGACGCCATACACGCCGGCCACGCTGGCGAGCTGGATCAGCGGCGCGTTGTGCCACTGGGAGAGCCCGAGCAGGCTCCACGGAAATCCGGTCAGGAAGCGGGCGAGCAGCATCTCCAAGGCGACCCACAGCGCGGCGGTCCAGAACAGTTGCGCGAGGCGCGTCAGCCAAGGCCGGGCAGTAAAGCTCGCGGCCGCCACGCGCCACGCCGGCACGGGCGCCGATGCTGTTGCCGGAGCGTTGTCCAACAGGCGGAGCACTCGCAGGCTTAGCCAAATCCACAGGCCCGGAAACACCGCGCAATACGCCGACAAGGCGAGCCAACCGGCGACCGCCCCCGCGGGAAACGGAATGTGCAGGAGCCAACGCAACGCCACGAGGTATTGGACGGCACCGGCCAGCCACCCGTAGCGGAACGCGGCGCCCGCCGGCAAACCCATCGCCCCAGCAAGCAGCACCCCGGGCCCCAGCCAGGCCAGGCCCGACCAACCCGGCGTGGGAAAGGAAAGCCCAAGCAACAGGCCGCCGAATCCGGCCAGCAACCAGCGCCACCAAACCAAGGCACCACCCCGCCGCGGCGGGACAGCGGCGGCGGGAGACGGATCAGACGTTTCGGCGGAGACCATGCGCGTGGCCGCAGGCTAGTGGGTGGAAGCGCCACGGCCAGCCCGGAGCGCGGCACAAGTCGGGTTCCTCCCCTGCCCTTGTGCCGGCGGCGCGCCCTCGGGTGGCGTTGCGCAAACGGTCCATTGCGCCGGTCCGCGGCAACCCGTCACGCTGCGGCGCTTCATGCCGGTGAATCTCCAGCTGGACCTCGGTCCCCGCCGCGCGCGGTCGCGCCGTCGTTTCCGGTGGTGGCGCTGGGTGGCGGGCCTGGGACTGCCGCTGGCCGGCGCCTGCTACTTCCTGTGGGTGCTCCCGTTCTGGGGTTGGCCCTTCAACGCCCAGCGGCACACGCGGCCGCCGCTTACGCCGGCGTGGGCGTTGGAATGCTGGCTGTGGGAGGACGACGCCAACACCGCCGAAGCGGTCCGGGAGCTGCTCGCCGGCTACGCGGCGCACGACCTGCCGGTGCGCACCGTGCTGCTGGATAGCCCATGGAGCACCCGCTACAACGACTTCACGGTCGACACCAACCGTTACCCCAACCCGGCGAAGTTCTTCGGCGACCTCCAGACCAACGGCTACCGCGTGGTGCTGTGGATGACCTGCATGGTCAACTCGCGGAACAAGGACACGGCGGTGCGCGCCGCGTCGGATTTTCACGAACACGCCCGCACGAATGGGTTCCTTGCCGGCGGCGGCCATGAGGTCAGTTGGTGGAAGGGCCGCGGCGGTTTCCTGGACTACACCCATCCCGACGCGCTCCGGTGGTGGCACGGCCTCCAGCAACCGCTCTTCGACCTCGGCCTCGATGGCTGGAAGCTCGACGGCACGGACACGTTGTTCAGCGGCCCGGGCTTCCTGCCGTATCAGCGCACCCATGCGGGTTGGCTGAGCACGCGCGGTTACATGGACCGTTACAACCGCGAGGAATACCGCCACGGCCTCACGCAGAATCCCGAGTTCATCGTGCTCACCCGCGCCATTGATGACCGCTACTTCCCGCTCAGCCATCCGGAGGGCTTTGCGCCCTTTGATGCCGCCCCGGTCACGTGGGTGGGTGACCGGACGCACGAATGGTCGTCCCGCGCGGGCGGCGGCGCGGACGCGGATGCAGTGCGCACGACCTCCTCGTTGCGGGACCGGGGATTCGAGGGCGCCCTCCGGGACATCCTGGCGAGCGCGGCGAAGGGCTACGGCGTGGTCGGCGACGACGTCGCGGGTTACCACGGCAAGGAGCCCATCCCGCCCCGGCTCTACATCCGCTGGGCGCAATTCGCCGCGTTTACCGGCTTGTTCCTCAACGGCGGGCACGGCGAACGCCGGCTCTGGCAACGCTCCGCGGACGAACTGGCGATCATCCGGCGGTATGCGTGGCTGCACACCGAACTGGTGCCCTACCTTTACACCCATGTGGCGCGCCACCACGAAGGCGGGCGGCCCCTGCTCCGCCCGGTCGCCGGCGCCTATCACTACCTACTCGGTGACGACCTGCTGATCGCGCCGATCTACCGCGACCAACTGACGAGTGCCGTCCACCTGCCCGCCGGCCGTTGGCGGCACCTGTTCCATGACGGCGAAGTCCTGACCGGGCCGACCAATTTTACCCGGGCGTTCGCCCTGGACGATTTCCCGGCCTACGTCCGCGACGGCGCCAACCTGCCGCTGAACGTCACGCGCGCCTACACGGGTTTCGGCGACACCAATTCCGCGAACCTGCTGACCTGGGCCATCTGGCCCCACGGCACCAACGAGTTCACCGTGGCGCATCCCGACCGGAGCGGCACCACGACCCTGCGCGTTGAGTCGGGCACCGGCCTGAGCCTTACGCTGGCGGGCGTCGCGAAACCGCACCGCCTGCGCATTCTTTGGCCCGAGCGGCCCCGCGTCGTGCGGCGCGACGGTCAGGTGCTGGCGGAGGGAACTGATTGGCGCTTCGACGCCGCGGAAACCCGGCTGTGGATCACCTCGCCCTCGGGAAACGCCGCCGCCTACGCCGTGGAATGATTGGCCCAAGGCAACGTCCGCCGGGCCGCGCCGTCAGAACGGCCGGTGCGCCCCGTCGGGCAAGCCGTCCAAATCGAATTCCTGCTGATACTCTTCGCCCCAGGTTCCTGCCTTGCGGGTCAATTCCAGCCGGTCGGCCTCGCTGACGACCTCAAATCCGTAGGTCCCCGTTTCGGCGATCACCTTCAACTGCTGTTGCTTGCGGCGTTCCGGCGACCGCTGCCGCTGCAGTTCCAGCGCGATTGCCGCCACGGCGGCAGTGCTGGCCTGGCGGTCCGCCACCGCGACCGGGCCCTTGGGGTCCAAGGTCAGGGTCGAGTCCACCGCCGCCTTCATTTCGACCACCAGCACGCTTTGGCCATCCACTTCGGTCCGGCTTTGCTTCATGGATTTGCCCAACTCCTGCCGCTTGCGGGCAACCGCCGACCGGTTGGATTCGTCGCCGCCGACCGTGACGATGACCTGCCCGACGGCGGTCTTGAGCCGACGAACCTGAGTTTCCTTGTCCGATTCTACCGGCAGTTCTTCGCCACGGGCGGTGGCCAACACCGCCTTGGCTACGTGACGGTCGCTTGAACCTAACGCCTCGGCCAATGCCTTGGCCATGGCCTGACGGAATTCCGCGTCACCCGCCTTGGCCATTTCCCGGCAGAGCCCGAGGCCCAATTCGTTGTCCTGCCGGGCATAGGCGATGATCAATTGCAGCCGTTCCGAGGGAAATTTTCGCAAGTCCTTCAGCACGACGGCGGACCGCATGGTCATGGCCATCAGCCCCCCCTCGCCCGCACCCGCACGGGCCGTCAGGCATTCGAGCCATGCGCGCTGGGCGCGGACCGGCTGGTCCGTGTGCATGCAGGCGACGGCAAATACTTCCAGGACATCCCCGTCCGGGACGAGCCCTTCGGCCACCGGGGCCAACTGCCGGACTGCCTCCGCGGGCTGGCCGGCGGCCAACAGCACGCGCCCCAGGAGGACGAGGGCCCGCTTGTTGCCGGGATCGTCCTTCACCAAGTCGCGCGCGAGCGGAAGGGCCTGCTCCGCCCGACCAAGGTTGAGCAGGACCACGGCCTTGGCGTAGCGGAAGGCCAAGTTTTTCGGTTCCGCCTTGAGGGCCGCATCCAAGGTCGCGAGCGCCTCGTCCGGCTTACCCTCTTGGAGCAAGTCGCTCGCCCGCCGAACCTCGGGTGGCCCCTCCGCGTTGGTTTCAGCCGCCTCGGCCGATGGCAGGACAACAAACAGCCCAATCACCGCGATAAAAAGCGCCCCCAGGAAGCGATTCATGCGGCCACCTTGGAAGGGCATGGCCACCGATGAAAGCGCAAAGCCAAGGTCGGGGGGCCTCCTCGCAAAACCGCAGGCGCGGACCAATTCCCCTGTTTCATCGGAGTTGCTTAACCGGTCGCTTTCGACTGTGCGGGTCGGCCCATTCCCCCACCGTGGGGCCGCCAACTCCCCCTACCCGTCAGTCAGTATCCGGGCGATTTCTCCAGAGTTGCCCAATGCCATGATCTCACCGAAGACTGCCGCCCGCGCCGACGTGGTGAAATGGCAGACACACGGGACTTAACTCTCGAAAGTCGGCGTCTTCACAGCCTTTCAATTAAGTGCATAGGATATGCACGAAATCGCCCGTGTTTATTGGTGAGAATCCGCTTTCTCCACTTTCGATTCACGCCGGCCGAAGGACATGTTGTCACCTGCAAATGCAGCGCAACATTTTAGTCCAATTACACCTCTAAACGCGGTTCAGGAGTGGCGCAGCGAGGGTCCCGCAGGCTGCCTCGGATGCCGGATCAGTTGACGTTATAACGCTTGTGGCTACGCTGGCGCCATGACGGTGGAACTGAAGCTTCGCAAAGTGGGCAACTCCCTGGGAGTTGTGCTGCCCAAGGAGGTCCTCGCGCATCTCAAGGTGGAAGAGGGTGACACGATGACGTTGACCGAAGCGCAGGACGGCGTGCGGCTCACGGCCAGCAATCCTGAATTCGCCCAGTCCATGGCGGTGTTCGAATCCCTCAATCGACGTTACCGCAACGCGCTGCGCGAACTTGCGAAATGAAGCAGCCCTATTGGCTGTCCCGCGAGGAGTGTCTGGCGCTGCATGACCTGATGCTTTCGCACTACGGCGGCATGGCCGGCGTGCGCGATGACAACATGCTGGAGTCCGCCCTGGCCAAGCCGCGACAGCTTCTCCACTACGGCAAGCCGGCGATGGCGGACCTGGCGGCGGCCTATGCGGTGGGGATCGTGCGGAACCATCCCTTCATTGATGGCAACAAGCGCACGGGGTTCATGATGGGTGCGGCCTTTCTGGAGCGAAACGGTTTCGAGTTTCACGCCTCGGAAGTGGACGTGGTTCTGCGCACCTTGGCACTGGCCGCCGGGGAGATGACCGAAGCCGCCTACGCAGAATGGCTCCGGACCAATTCGCGCCCCCACCATCCGGCCTGATTGGTCGGCGAGCAGTTTCGGTCGCCTCCGTGACGGCCACGCAGGCGAGGAATCGGTTGGGCCTGACTCACCGGCTTTCCGGAACCCGGTTCCCGAAACCGGCAAGACAGGCGGGCGGGCTCCACGAGCGTCCCGGCCTTGGCTCGGGATCGGCGCGGTCCGACCGTCCGACCACTCACCAAGCACGGGCCCCTCGTTCCGCCTTCCCAGTGACTGCCCTCCGTTCACCGATTCCCGGACGGCAGGAAGCCCCGATTGGATCAGGCCCGGTGCCGCGCGGCCTGAGCAGGTGGTCGGGAACTGCGGTTGACGGTTGCACCCGGCGCCTCCGTTGCCGAAGACTCCTCCCGACGCCCCGACCTACTTCCGGTTGGGAAATGATCGCCCTGTCGCCGCCATGAAACCTGCCCTGCCCTCAGACGACCGTTACCGGCTCTTTGTGGCCGAGTTGAAGGAACGGGTCCTGGCGGCCCGCACTTCGGCCGCCCGTGCGGTCAACCGCGACCTGGTCCTGCTCTACTGGGATTTGGGCCGGGCCATCGTCGAGCAGCAGGCCGCGCAGGGCTGGGGGGATTCCGTGGTCGAGCAACTCGCAGCCGACCTGCGGCGGGAGTTCCCGGGCATGTCCGGCTTTTCGACGCCGAATGTCTGGCGGATGCGGCAGCTTTACCAGATTCACACGTCCAAGGAGTTTCTCTCACAGGCCGTGAGAGAATTGGCCGGGAGCGCCCCCGAGATCCGGCCGGCGCTGGCCACCGGCGCCACACCGACATGAACTCCCGACGTTTGCCCCTCGCCGTCCGCAACCCGGTTTGACAACCATTCGGCCACGCCGTCACCGCACCCGGAAAGTCTCACATGGCCAAGACCAAGAAAGCCGCCGTCGCCCGCGAGGCCGCCAACTACACGCACCCCAAGGCGGATCTCGCGTTGCGCCCCGAGGTCGGCACGCAGGCGCAGTTCAAGAAGCACAAGGCGCCGCAGACCTACCGCTACGATTCCTCCCTTTCGCCCGTGCTGGAATGGGACGGACAGAACCCCGCCCGTGAGCACGGCGAAGCCCTCATCCAAAGCATTGCCGAAAGCGGCTTGAGGCTTGCGGAATTGAGCCAGCAACCCGCCTCGGCCAAGCGCGACGCGGAAATCGCCCGGCTGAAGTCGCAGATCGAGGACGCCCGCGCCCGGCTCCAGAAGATCAGCGGCGCGTTCCTCAACTGGACCGGCAAGGCCGAGCGGCTCTCCTTCGATGTGCCCACCCTGCCGCTCTTCGTCCATGAGCGGCTCTCCACCCGCGCCATCATCGAGACCCTCACGGGGCACAAGAAGGACCAGAACCTCGACTTCATGGCCGGGCTGTTCGGCGACCCGCGCCATTCCGTCAGCGACCAGGTGCTGCGCGCCTACGAATACCGCGAGGGTTGGGTCAACCGCATGGTCCTCGGCGACTCGCTCGCGGTCATGAACTCCCTGCTCCGCTACGAATCCCTCGGCGGGCAGGTGCAGATGATCTACCTGGACCCGCCCTACGGCGTGAAGTTCGGCAGCAACTTCCAGCCCTTCGTGCGCAAGCGCGACGTGAGCCACGGCGACGACGCCGACATGACCCGCGAGCCGGAGATGGTGCAGGCCTACCGCGACACCTGGGAACTGGGCCTGCACTCCTACCTCACCTACCTGCGCGACCGCCTCCTGCTCGCCCGCGAACTGCTCCACCCCACCGGCAGCGTCTTCGTCCAAATCTCCGACGAGAACCTTCACCATGTCCGCGAACTCATGGATGAGGTGTTCGGGACGGAGAATTTCTGCGCGGTGATTGCGTTTCGGAAAACATCTGGAGCGAGCAGTCCGATGGCCAAAGTGAACATCATCGGTTCCGTCGCCGATTACATCGTGTGGTATGCACGCGACATGACTCGCGTGAAATATAACCAACTGTTTGTTCCCGCAGAGAGCGGACGAGCATACGACCAAACTTTTACATGGTTGGAACTCGCAGACGGCACACGACGACAGATGACCACGGACGAAAAGGAGGGACGCGTTCCGGTCGACGGCAAGCGATTCGCACGCGCCGACGTGACGGCGCAGAACGACAACCAAATGTATTCCTTCACATTCGAGGGCGTGACCTACACACCGCGAGGACGTGGATGGCGAACGACTGAAGCCGGAATGAATCGCCTTCGCGATGCGCGTCGGCTTTGCGTAAGCGGCAAGACCTTGCGCTTCGTCCAATACGCCGACGACTTCCCATTTTCACCGCTCCAAGCGATGTGGGCAGACACGGGAACCGGCAGCTTTTTCGACGAGAAACTCTACGTGGTGCAGACCAATGCGAAGGTCATTGAGCGCTGCCTCCTGATGACCACCGACCCCGGCGACCTGGTGCTGGACCCGACGTGCGGGAGCGGCACCACGGCTTACGTGGCCGAGCAGTGGGGCCGCCGCTGGATCACCTGCGACACCAGCCGCGTGCCGCTCGCCCTCGCCCGCCAGCGACTCCTCACCGCCACCTTCCCGTGGTTCAAGCTCAAGGATGAGCAGCTCGGTCCCGCCAGCGGCTTCGAGTATCAGCGCCGCCAGAACAACAAGGGCGAGGAAGTCGGCGGCATCGTGCCGCACATCACCCTCAAGAGCATCGCGAACAACGAGCCGCCCGCCGAGGAGGTGCTGGTGGACCGCCCGGAGGAGTTGAAGAGCATAACACGCGTCTGCGGCCCCTTCGTGGTTGAGGCCACCATCCCCACCGCCCACGGCTTGGACGCGGAACCGGACACGCCCGGCCTCCAGAGCGAGACGCACGGGGATTTCGTGGCCCGCATGTTGGAGGTATTGCGCAAATCGCCCGTGCTGCGGTTGGACGGGAACAAGACGGTCACCTTTCGCAACATCCGCCCGCCTGCGAAGACACTCGTGCTGAGCGCCGAGGCGCTGGTGGATAAGCCATCGCTCAACAACCTCGTGGACGACGTGTCGGTCCAACCCGGCCTGATGCGGGACGCCCAGCCGGTGGCCTTCCTCTTCGGCCCGGAAAACGGCGCGGTGAGCGAGCGACTGGTCGCCGAGGCCGCGCGCGAGGCGTGGGGGAAGAACTATTCGCGCCTCTACGTCATCGGCTTCGCCATCGAGGCCAAGGCCCGCGAGACGATTGAGAACTGCGAAGCCGTCTTCAATGTTCCGGCCACCTACGTGCAGGCCACGCCCGACCTGCTGATGGGCGACCTGCTGAAGAACATGCGCAGCAGCCAGATCTTCAGCGTCTGCGGCTCACCGGAGATCGAGCCCAAGCAGTTGCCGGCGAAGAAAGGTGAAACGGAGGGGAAATGGCAGGTGGAGTTGCTTGGGCTGGACGTGTTCGACCCGATCACAATGGAAGTGGTGCACCGCAGCGGCACCGACGTGCCCGCGTGGTTCCTGGATACAGACTACAACGGCCGAGTCTTCCACGTCACCCAGGCGTTCTTCCCCCGCACCGGCGCTTGGGAGAGCCTGAAGAAAGCCCTGAAGGGTGATTACGACGAAACCGTGTGGGACCACCTCGCCGGCACCGTGAGCGCGCCCTTCACGCCCGGCGTCCACCGTGAAGTGGCCGTAAAGGTGATTGATGACCGGGGGAACGAACTGCTGGTGGTGAAGAAGCTTGAGGTGAGGAAATGAAGATAATGCTGAATCCATCGCCCGCTCAGCGCCCAACTGAAGGGAAAATGATCCGCACGGTCACTATTCGGCGGTTCAAGCGATTTGAGCAAGAGACGCTCGACGTGAGCGGGCATGTCATTCTCGCAGGACCGAACAACTGCGGAAAAACCACCGTGCTGCAGGCCATTGCAGCCTGGTCACTCGGATTGAAGCGCTGGAAGGAATTGAACGATTTCCAACGTCATGGCGGTGCCTACACGAAAGCCCCCATCGCGAGACAAGCCTTTTCGGCCGTGCCAGTCCGGACCTTTGACCTGCTCTGGAAAGACCGCGCTTACTCCGGGATGGTGGAAATAGAGCTTCAATTGGGGGACGGAAACCGAGCGACGATAGAGTTTCACCGCGACTCGACGGAACAGATTTACGTTCGTCCCAAGAACGATGTTGAGCCTGCCGTCATTCGGGATTTGGTGGTGGATGTCGTGTATGTGGCGGCCGTGGGCGGACTGAGCTTCGAAGAACCGGTTTACCAGCCTGATTACATTCAAACCCTGCTGGGCAGACAGCGTCCCGGTGATGTGGTGCGGAATCTCCTGCTGCAAGCGGCCCAGGGCGCCCGCTGGGATCGCCTGAAAGAAGCGGTGAAGCGACTTTTCGGTGTCGAATTACTCGTTCCTGAGTCCGTAGGCGGCCAGATTCTTTCTGAGTATCGACCGGCCGGAGGTGGAGCGAAGCTCGACATCCTCAGTGCGGGAAGCGGCTTCCAACAGGTCGTCTTGCTGCTGGCTTGTTTGTTCACCCGGAGCGGATCCGTGCTCCTGGTAGACGAACCCGACGCGCATCTTCACGTCTTTCTGCAAGACACCATTTTCGCCGAACTCAACCGGGCGGCGGCGGAAACAAACAGCCAACTCGTGATCGCTTCGCACTCGGAGGTGATTTTCAACTCAGCGGCTCCAGAACAGATTTGCGTGATGATGGGTAAGCCGCGCCGGTTGGCCTCAACGACCGACTTGCAGCGCCTTAAGAGCGCAGTGGCGGTTCTGCAACAATCCGACCTCGTTGCCGCGCTGGAATCCCCGGGCATTCTTTACCTTGAAGGCTACACCGATCTCAACCTCCTTCGGGAATGGGCGCGCGTGCTCGGCCATCCGCTCGCCGACTATTTCAACCGGCAGCCATTCTGGCGGGGGATGCAGCATCCCGTCCGGGCCGGGGGTGCGGAAGTCCCACCCAAGGAGCATTTCGATGCACTGAAGCTCGTGAATTCAATCCTCACGGGCGTCTGGCTGGTGGATGCGGATGGGAAAGCGCGTGGCGTATCGGCATCTGACGCTCCTGTCCCTGCTGCGCTCAACCGCATCCGTTGGCAACGCTACGAGACTGAAAGTTATCTAGTTCATCCGGGCGCGTTGGCGCGGTTTATTGATCAAAAAGTTGGAAACGGCGGGACGGAGGCGGTGCGTCGCTTCCTCACGACAAGGTTCGAGGCTTATTTCGGAGCAGGGGTGGGCATTCCCGCGTTGGAGACATTTGTGGCGACCCCCCATGCAGCTACGGCGGTGGAGCGGTTTCTTGCCGACAAAGATCAAAAGGCGCGAACCGTCCTTATTGGAGGCATCCTACAAGAGGGCGGCGTGCACGGCATGGACTACACCCGCTTTAACGAGATCGCCGCCATAATGTTGCCAGAGGAAGTCCACCCCGAGGTGAAGGAGAAGTTAGACTTCATCCAGCAGGCATTCGGGCTATGAGCAACTTCGAAGTCCCCAGCCCAATCCTGTGCTCGCCCTTCGAGGAACCGAAGGAGCATTGGTGGATTCTTGAAGGTCACCCGGCGGAACGGCGCACTGGCCGCCGACCCGCACTCTACTTCTATCGCGAGCCTGCGAGGGATGCCGAGCAGCGCGGCGGGCTGGCCATCGAGATGAAGTTGGTCAACCGCATCCGCGAGCGCGTGAAGGCGTGGCGAGAGGGTGGCTATCCTGGCGTGACACGGACCACACTGGAACTGTTCCAGCATTGGCGGCGCGACGGACGGGAAAAGCGGCTGTTCTTCGCGCAGGTGGAAGCGGTCGAGACGGTCATTTTCCTTACGGAGGCGCGGTCGGATTTCCGGCAGGGCATTGAAATTCCCCGCGACGAACCGAGTGATGACCGCAAGGCCGAGGGGTTTGCCGGCTTTCTGCGTTACGCCTGCAAGATGGCGACCGGCTCAGGCAAGACGACCGTGATGGGGATGCTGGCGGCGTGGAGCATCCTCAACAAGGTGAACGACCGGAGCGACGGGCGCTTCTCTGATGTGGTGCTCGTGGTCGTTCCGAACGTGACCATCCGCGACCGTTGCCGGGAGTTGGACCCACAGTTGGGCGACGCGAGCCTGTATCGGACCCGCGACCTCGTGCCCGGCCACCTGATGGAGCGACTTCGCCAGGGAAAGTTGATCGTGACCAACTGGCATGTCTTCGAGCCCCAGGCGGTGAACGAAGGCGACTCCGCCAAGGTGGTGAAACGCGGAAGGGAGATTCTGGCGACCGAGACCGTGCGCATCGGTGAGAAGAACGATACCCGGCGTGGGACCCGTTTTCTGACGCTGGAATCCGTCCGGCAGCAGCTCGCCAACGGCTTGCTGGAACTAGTGGAAGGCGATCCGGACCAGGACGCGGCGATCAAGGTGCGGAGCCGCCGCTATGTGGAGAGCGATGCGAAACTCATCGAGCGCATTCTGGGGCGTGAAGTGGGCGGCAAGCAGAACATTCTCATTCTGAATGACGAGGCCCATCACGCCTACCGCATCAAGAAGGAGGAACCCGACGACGCCGACTTGGACGACTTTGGCGAAGACGAGGAGGCGGAGGAGTTCTTCCGGGAAGCGACCGTCTGGATTGATGGACTGGACCGCATCCAAAAGTTGCGCGGGATCAATTTCTGCGTGGACCTGTCGGCCACACCCTACTTCCTCGGTCGCGTCGGGCAGCAGACCAACCGGCCGTTCCCCTGGGTGGTGAGCGACTTCAGCCTGATGGACGCCATCGAGTCCGGGCTGGTGAAGATCCCGCAGCTCGCCGTGCGGGACACCACCGGCGCGGAGATACCGGGCTACTTCAACATCTGGCGCTGGATTCTTCAGCCCGGCCGACTCACTCCCGCCGAGCGGGGTGGCAAGCACGCCGCGCCAAAGCCCGAAGCGGTCCTGAAGTGGGCCAACACGCCCATCGCGATGCTTTCCGGTCTGTGGGAAGCGGAGCGACTGGCGTGGGAGGCGAATGGCGAGCTGCGTCCGCCCGTCTTCATCCTGGTGTGCAAGAACACGGCGTTGGCAAACGTCGTCTATGAATGGTTGGCCAACGACCAATGCCCCACCGGAATCCCTTCCGCCAAGATTGCCGGCTTCCGCAACACCGAAACGGAAACCAAAACCATCATCGTCCATTCCAAGGTGGTGCATGAGACGGACACGGGAGAAGCCAAGGGTGACGAAGCGCGCTGGATGCGCTTCACCTTGGACACCGTCGGCAAAAGCTCGTGGCCTACGGATGTTCAAGGAAGAGCCATTGCCCCGGAGGGCTTTGAAGAACTGGCGACAAAACTGGGACGCCCATTACATCCGCCCGGCCGTGATGTTCGCTGCATTGTCAGCGTGGCCATGCTGACCGAGGGGTGGGACTGCAATACGGTCACCCACATCATCGGTCTGCGGCCGTTCATGTCCCAACTCTTGTGTGAGCAAGTAGTGGGGCGCGGGTTGCGCCGGGCGAGCTACGAACTGGACGAGCAGACCGGGTTGATGCGCGAAGAGGTGGCCAAAGTGTTTGGCGTGCCGTTCGAGGTCGTGCCGTTCAAGTCCAATCCGGGTGGCACTCCGCCGCCGCCCGTGAAACGCCACCATGTCCAGGCGTTGCCGAAACGGGCCCATCTCGAAATCAAGTTCCCCCGGGTTGAAGGCTACACCCAGGCGGTGCGCAATCGGATCGCGGTGGACTGGGACAACGTGCCGGCGGTCCTGATAAAGCCGGATGTAATTCCCCCGGAGGTTCAGGTGAAGGGTCTCAACCTCAACAACCAGGGACGCCTATCGTTGTTGGGACCGGGGCCGGAAGTGCAGGTTTCGCTCAAGGAACGTCGTGACCGTCTCCGGGTGCAGGAACTCGTCTTCGACGTGGCCAACACCCTGACAAAGGATTTCATCGAGCAGCGCGGATGCGAAGTGCCGGCCCAGGTGCTGTTTCCCCAAATGGTTGGCATCGTTGATCGCTACGTCAGGAAAGAGGTCGCCGTGCAACCGCCCGGCGATTTGCGCGACCTGCACTTCGCCCCCTACTACGGCTGGCTGGTGGAGGTGCTGATGGAAAGCATTCGCCCAGACGTCAGCAGCGGCGAGGTGCCGGAGATTCCGCGCTTTGAATCCAACCGAGGGCCGGGTTCGACTTCGGAAGTGGACTTCTGGACCAGCAGAGATGTCCGCGAAGTGGTCAACAGCCACGTGAACTACGTCGTCGCCGACACCAAGAAATGGGAGCAGTCGGCCGCCTACTTCATCGATACCCATCCGGCGGTCGCGTCTTTCGTGAAGAACGCCGGATTGGGCTTTGCGATTCCCTACCTTCACAACGGGCAGATGCACGACTACGTGCCGGACTTCATCATCCGGCTGAAGGTTGAAGGAGACCGGCTTCTGATCCTTGAAACCAAGGGATTTGACCCTTTAGAAGACGTGAAATGTTCCGCCGCGGAAAGGTGGGTGAAAGCCGTCAACGCGGACGGGCGTCACGGGCATTGGAGCTTTGTGCGGGTGAAACGACCTGAAGATGTCAAAGCGGCGATTACTCGGGAAGCGGCCCGTGACGTTTGATTCGCTCAAGGGGTAACGAGCCTGGATTTCTTCCGGACAGTTATTGGTGATTCAAACAAGGAAAAGGAACGGGCCGACGCGCTCGCGCGCGTTCGGCCCGTTCCCGTATCCTCCAGTTTACGCCACCCGTTCCGCGTCCTTGATGACAAGCCGCTTGTCGCGTTCCTGCCAGCGCAGCACCCGCAGCGTCACCGGCTGGAACTCCGGCAACCGCTGGAATTCCAACACAGTCTCGCCCTGGACGCGCACGGCCTTGCCGTCGATCTCCGGGTAGAGCTCGTAGATGGCCAGGCCGGGCTGCAACGCCAGTTCATGGCGCACGCAGACGACCTGACCGGTGCCGTCCTTGCGGTTGAAGACTTTCGCGGAGCTCGACACGACGACTCCGCGAACGAACAGGCCACTCGGCTCGTTCACCGCTGCATTTGGTTTTGTTGTTTCACCCATAGGATCATCTCCTGGTTGTTTGTGATTACGATTTCCCCGTTGCCCCGATAGCGACCGGCCCGCGCAACGGACAACACGAGCTGGTCGAAAAGTTCCTGAAACGGCCGCTTGAACAGCAGCGTTTGCACGCGGTCGCCGCTTTTCAGCAGGGCGGTGCGGGACCAGCGGTCATGGCGTTCGGCGATGGTGTAGGAGGCGCGTTTCTTGGGTTCGGGGGCGAAGGCCGGTGCGGGGGCCTTGGGTTTCGCCGGCAGGGGCCGGAGGAAGCCCCGGCTGGTCTGGAAAACGCGCAGGCGTTTGCGGCTTTTGACCCAGTCGGGCAGGTCGTCGGCCTTGGTGACGTATTTCAGCAGGTAGTTGAACCGCTCGCGGTCGATCCGCTGGACGCTGGCCCGCCCGTAGGACCACAGCTCCGAAAGGAGGGCGCCAGGGAGGAAGCGGCGGGTGAGGAAGATGGCGTGGTAGTGGACCCACCCGTTTTCGTGGAACTCGGTCTTGATGCAGTAGGGCGCGTCGATGACGTAGCGTTTGCCTCCGTGCTTCACGCCCCGTCGGAGCTTGAAGAAGAGGCGGCGCAGCTGGTCGCGGCTGTGCTCGTAGGCGCTGGCCTCGTCGGCGAAGAGCTTGGGATCGACAGTGAAGGTGAGGAACAGGCGTCCCTGGACTTCCGGGAGCCGGTCGCGGATGCGGTTCAGCACCTTCAGCACGCCGACGGGATGGAACCACGAGGGCGGGATGAAGCCTTTGAGGATGGCGCCGGTGGCGGGCGGGTTCACTGGGCCCCCTCCCGGCGCAGGGGCGCGGTGTGGCGCTGGGCGAAGTCGCCGCGTTCGGCCCGTTCGTTGAATTCCCGGATCGCCTCGGCGGTGAGGTAGACGCGGCCGGCGATGTTGACGGTCCGCAGCCAGCCGCGTTTCCGCCAGCGCCAGGCGGTGCAGGGCGCGACGCCCACCTGGGCGAGCCACGCCGGCAGGCTGATCACGGCGGGGGCCGGGTTCCGGTTGATTGCGCTCGGAGAGCTTTGCATGCCGTCACGTTGCCCCATCGTGACGGTCGAAAAAACGGACAGCTCAGGAAGTTGGCGCGTCTGATTTGCGCGCCTTCTTCGGACGGCCCCGTTTGCCCAGTTTCAGGCCAATCCGCTGGCAGAGCTTTTCGAGGCGTTTCAAGTTCTCCTGCGACTGCGGTTTGACGCCGTGCCGGGTTAGAAACTCTTCGAGCGCGGGCAGGTTCGGGAGCGTTTCAATTTCCCGCCAGTGGAGCGCAAGGTGGATGTAAATTTCCGAGGTCGCCTTGTCGCGGCGAGGGCGGCCTTCTTTGAGGCCTGGCGTGTTAAGCCCGCGGGCGAAGCCGCTGAAGAAGCCCGCGATGTCGGCCAAGTCCGGCTGATCCACAACGACCCGAAAGACCTCCAGGAGGTAGTCCCGGAATCCATCGACCTCCTGCGGGGATCGCGCGGCTGCCCATTCCACGGCTTCACAAATCTTGGTCATCGAATCGAAGACCGGATTGGTTGGATTTTGCTCCATCGCGGCCGCCAGCTTGGCCGCGAATTCGCCGACGGCCGGCTCGTCCTGTGCCCGGGCCAGGAGTTGTGTCCACGACGCCTCGACCGCATACGCATTCACGATGTATTGGCCCAGAAAACCGCCCAGGGCTTTGGGTGTCGGGTTTTGGGCCAACTTCCTCAAGCGAACTGCCGGATTCACGTTTTGCGTCACTTCCAGGAGTGCCCGCGTGGCCCAGATGGGTTGATGTTCAATGTCGGTGATCGGAATCGCCGGATTCCCCCCGTCGAAACTGGAATCCAGCTTGTCCAGGAGGTCCCGGCACCACTGGTATTGGGGGGCGGCGCCTTTGGCGTTCGGGGGACCGGATTCGGAGTTCGGGTCTTCGCTCATCGCGGCAGGGGGGTGGTCAGAGTTGCAACCGACTGGCCTGCCGCTTCGCGTGTTCATTCGAGAGGTGGCCGTAGACCTTGCCGATCAGCACGCCGCCGTCCTTGTGACCCAACCAGCGGGCAATCGTCATGTAGTCGATCCCCGCCATCACGCACATGCTCGCAAAGTGGTGCCGGCAGTCGTGGAAGCCGAACTTGGGCAGGCCGGCCGCGACCCGGGCCAGCTTGACTGATTCCCGGAAGGTTTTCGCCGGGAGGTCTTTCTCGCCCCGTTGCGGGCTGGGAAAGAGCCATTCGGAATCGGGCGCCCGGCGGCCGTGCATTGTTCGCAGGTGGGTTTCGAGGGCCGGGTTGAAGTCCACGACCCGCGCTTCCCGGTTCTTGGTCTTCCCATCGGCCCCGATGACCATCTGGGCCCGTTCGAAATCCACGTCCCGCCAGCGCAGCCGAAGGGTTTCCTTTTCGCGCGCCCCGCAGAATTGCAGGAGCCGGAGGTAGTCCGCGAACTGTTGGGCATTTTTGAGCGGTTGTCCGCCGGTGCCGCCCGGCAGGGCTTGGCTCCCGGCGAACCGGGGTTCGAAGGCGGTCTGGATCAGCCGCTCAATGGCGGCCGCCGGCACGAGTTCCCGGCGGGGGCTGGTGCAGCGCAGGGGGCGCAGGCCGTCGGTGGCCAGGCTGTTGATCAGGTCGGCGTCCCGGGCGGACTTGAGCAGTTGGCGCAGGGCGATCACGTCCAGGTTGACCGTCCGGGGGTTGCGACCTTCCGCGAGCCGGCGGTTGGTGAAGTCGATGATGTGCGCCTTGCGGATCTCCGAGAGCCGGAGCTGGCCCAGTTGGGCCACCCACCGGCGGAGGCAGTGTTCTTCCTTCCGGACGGTTTCGGGGCCCTTCCGCAGCCGCACCGACGCCAGGTAGTTGTCCGCGTAGTCTGCCAGCCGGGGCGCCTGCCGTAGGGTGGGCAGGCTGTCGTCCGCCCGTTGCACCCGCAGGCGTTCCAAGGCCTGCCGGGCTTCCGCCACGGTGGCGCAGGGGGACTGGTCGGAATTGGCCAGCTGGACCCGGCGCGGGCTGGTCCGGCCGTCCTGGGTGACCCGGAGCTGGCCGTAGTAACGCCCGTTGCGAACCCATAGCCCGCGAATGGGTTGCTTGCGTCCGTCGGTCACCCGCTGGTAGGGGTAGCGCCGATGAACTGGCGTGCCTCCCTCCTTGCTTTGCGTTGCACCCCGCTTCATGCCGTGAAATGTAGCACAACCTGTAGCACAATTTCAACGGATTCGAATTCTTCATTCGTAAGTATCTGGTAATCAACAGTGCCGACGTGGTGAAATGGCAGACACAGGGGACTTAAAATCCCCAGGCCTTAACAGCCGTGCGGGTTCGAGTCCCGCCGTCGGCACCAACCTCCCCTTCCAGCACCGCGGAGGGAAACCTCATTCTGGGGTGGGCGACAATGGCCTTTGAACTTTTGGCCGCCTCCGGGAAACTCGCGGACCGATGAACCGCATCCGGCTGCTTCCTGATCACGTGGCGAACCAGATCGCCGCGGGCGAGGTCGTGGAGCGTCCGGCCAGCGTGGTGAAGGAGCTGGTGGAGAATTCGCTCGATGCGAAGGCCGTTAGGATCTCGGTCGAGATCGGCGCAGGCGGCCGCAGCCTGATCCGCGTGACCGACGACGGTTCGGGCATGAGCCGGGACGACGCGTTGCTGTGCCTGGAACGGCACGCGACGTCGAAGATCCAGCGCGCGGAGGACCTCACCGCGATCACCACGATGGGTTTCCGCGGCGAGGCGCTGCCGAGCATCGCCAGCGTGTCCCGCTTCACCTTGACCACCCGGGAAGGGGACGACACCACCGGCGAAGCCACCCAGGTGATTATTGGCGGCGGCAAGATTCTTGAGGTGAAGGCGGCTGCATCGCCGGCGGGAACGACGATCGAGGTCCGCCAACTTTTCTTCAATTTGCCGGCGCGCCGGAAGTTCCTCCGGGCCGAGGAGACGGAACGGGCGCACATCCAGCATTACCTGACGCTGGTGGCGTTGGCGTGGCCCGGGGTGGGTTTCACCTTCACCTCGGATGGCCGCCTAGTGTGGCAATTGCCGGCGGTGAAATGGACCTCGGCGGCGGAGCGTTCCGGCGCCTTGCGCGAGCGGTTGCGCCAATTGCACGGGGCGGACGTCCCATTGCTGCCGGTGGACTTCACCGCGGAAGTGCAGGAGACCGGCGACGAAGGCCTGCACGAGGAGTCGCTCGTGCTGCGCGACACGGCGCGGTTCACGTCGTTCCGCGTCTGGGGATTCATCGGGGCCCCGGGCGTGTCACGGGCCACGCGGGACGAGCAGCACCTGTTCGTGAACCAGCGGCCGGTGGACAACCGCGGGCTGAACTTTGCGCTGCTGGAGGGCTACCACAACGCGCTGATGAAGGGGCGTTACCCGGTCTGCTGCCTGTTCCTGGAGCTGGATCCGGCGGCGGTGGACGTGAACGTGCATCCGCAGAAGCGCGAGGTAAAGTTCCGCGAGGAACCGGCCGTGCGGCGCCTGGTGGCGAAGGCGGTCCGGGATACCTTGGCGGCATTTCACCAACCGGCGGAGGCGGCAGGTGGGCAGGTGGGCCGGTCGGGAAGCGGGAAGGCGAGCCCGCCCGCTCCTCCAGAGCTGGCACAGTCGCCGGAGCTAAAGCTCGAACCACCGCGGCCGACAGCTGTGACGCCGGTCCAGCGCCCCTTGCCGGTTGGATTCTCCCCGCCTGCGGAACGACCGATGCCGCCCCAGGTCGCCGCCGTTCCAACTCCACCGAACCCGATTCCGGCACCGACTCCAACGCAAGAACCGCCTCGCCCCGTTTCCCCCTCGCCCACCTCCCCACCGGCGCCTGCGCCCGGGGTTCCGGTGCCGCTCCTGCGCGTCCCGCTCCGCCTCGTGGGTGTGGTCGGACGCCTTTACGTGGTCCTGGAATCGGATCGCGGACTGGTGCTGCTGGACCAGCACGCGGCGCACGAGCGCATCCTTTACGAACAGATGCTCCAGCGACTCGAAAAGGCCGAGGCCGCGCCGTCCCAGCGGCTGCTGTTGCCCGAGACGATTGAACTCAGCCCCCGCGACGCCACGTTTGTGCGGCAGCATCTGGACATCCTGTCGCGATTGGGCGTGGGCCTGCGGGAATTTGGCGAACGCACCTTCCTGCTGGACGCGCTGCCGCCGTTCGTCCGCGGCGGGAATCCGCGCCAGTTCGCGTTCCAGTTGGTGGACGAACTCAAGGCGGCCGGCGCGGGCATTAACACGCTTCGCCTCGGCGAGGACATGGTGGCAAAGACCGTGTGCCGGCACGCGGTGAAGGCCAACGACCCGCTGGCCGGGAAGGAACTGGAACACCTGGTCGAGGACCTGCGCCGGTGCGAGATGCCTTACACCTGTCCCCACGGGCGCCCGACGCTGATCGAGATGAGCTGGCGCGAGCTGGAGAAAAAATTCGGCCGCACCGGGTAAACGATGCAGCCGAGGCTGGAAAGCGGCTGGTCTCAGAGTCCCGCGGGACCGGCCATGCTTTCGCCGTCCATCTGGTAGATGCCGACAAGGTAGCCGTTTTCGCGGATGGCGCCGACCTTGAGTTTGCCCTGCATCGTCACCGCCTGGTCCATCACGGGTTTCACGCCCTTGCTCGTCATCTTCACCGACACCCACTCGTTGATCTTGGGCACGGTGCCGTAGCAGCACATGGACTGGTCCCGCATGATCAGGAGTTCGGTGACCAACCCTTGCTCGACTTTCAGCGGCAGCATGAAGCCCTTGAGCGAGACTCGCTTGCCGTCGAAGGCCTTCACGCCTTCCGGGATCTGCTTGTCCGGGTCGGTGTTGGGTTTGGCGTCCGGGGTGTCCTCCGGCACGTCGTATTTGAAGGCGCTGAGCTTGTCGAAGCCGACGGCCACGAAGTCGCCGGTCGCGGTCGGGGCGTCGGTGGGCTTGGCGACGTCCGGCGCTGGCTTGGGCGCGGGCGACAGCGGGCGGATCGGTTCCCCCCGCGGGGCCAACGGCTTGATCGGTTCACCCCGGGCAGGAGCCGCCTGGGCGAGCGCCGATTCCGGCTGCTGGAAAAACACCGAGGCCGCGACGGCCGTGAGGACAAAGATGCCGGCCGACTTGAGGCCGCGCGGGAGCTGATCGGTTTTCATTCGGAACCCTTGGGAAAGTTGAACTTCACCTCCGTGAAGGTGGTGCCCTTGACCGGCAACTGGGGCAGCACGGCGTCGAAGGTCGCGGTGGTCTTGAGCCAGTCGGCGGCGGCCTCGAACTGGGAGGTGTCGCCGGGTGCCTCGCCGGTCACGGTGTTGCCCACCGGCTTGAAGGTGAGCGTTTCCTCCTTGCCGCCCACCGTCGCCCGGAGCGTGAAGGTATCGAGCGGCACCCGGACGAAATTCTCCGCGTGGGCGTCGAGAATGTAGGCGGTCAGCTTGCCGGCGGCCTCGTCGCGCACGAACTCGACATTGCCCTGGTGGGCGCCCAGTTCGACCAGCGTGCCGCCGTGCGGTGCGGTATGCGCATGCCCTTTGCCATGGTCGTGGCCGGCGTGCTCATCATGTTCGGTGCAGCCGCTCACGACCACCGCCATGGCGCCGGCGAGGGCAAAGGCGAGGATCTGTCCGGAATTTCTCATGCGCGCGTTAGATGTAGCAGGTGGGTCGTGGAATTCAAAGCGGCAGGTGGCTGTTCTTCGACGCCCGGAAAACTGGGCCAGATCAGGGCGGGCACCCGCCCGGCGGACGCCATGATTTTTCCGACACGTCCGGTTCGCGCCCGCCACCGGAGCCCCTAGTTTCCGCGGAATGAACGGGTCCGAATTCATCCGCGACTTGGCCGTGGTGACCTTGGTGGCCGGAGCCGCGGGTTGGCTCTGCCGGCGCCTAGGGCTGTCGGCGGTGGTCGGATACCTCGCGGCCGGCATCGTCATCGGGCCATACACGCCGCCGTTCCAGCTCGTTGCCAGCAAGGAACGGGTCGAGATGCTCGCCGAGTTCGGGCTCGTGTTCCTCATCTTCTCAGTGGGACTGGGCCTCAGTCTCGGCCGGCTGAGACGCCTCGGCCTCTCCGTCGCGCTGGGCACGGCGATCAGCGCCCTGCTGGTCCTCAATCTGTGCCGGCTTTTCGGCGCGACGCTGGGCTGGTCCCCGACGGAAAGCCTTTTTCTCGCGGGCATGCTGATGGTGTCGAGCTCGGCCATCATCGCGAAGGCGCTGGAGGAACTGGGCGCCCTCCACGAACGGTGGGGACAGCTGGCGCTGGGCATTTCGGTGCTCGAAGACGTGGTCGCTGTGGTGATGCTGACGTTGCTCACCTCGTTGGTGAAATTCGGCGGCGAACAGGCGCCTTCGGTCTGGCCCACGCTGGGCAAGCTGAGCGCCTTCGTGGTGTTCCTGCTGTTCCTTTCCCTGCTGGTCGTGCCGCGCCTGCTCAAGGCCCTCGCCCGGGAAGGGGCCGGCGAACTGCGAACCCTGCTCCTCGTGGGCCTGGTGCTGGGACTGGCATGGCTGGCGACGGAAGTGGGATATTCGCTCGCGCTCGGCGCGTTTGTCCTCGGCGCCATCGTCGCCGGCACCCGCTACAAGGCGGAGGTCGAACGCAGCTTCGAGGCGCTCCAGCAGACCTTCGGCGCGGTGTTTTTCGTGGCGATCGGGATGCTGTTCGACTTCAAGCTGCTGGCTGACTCTTGGCCTTTGGTGCTGGCGGTCTCGGCGCTGGTCCTGATCGGCCGCCCCCTCGCCTGCACGCTAGGTCTCCTCGCGGTCGGCAACCCCAACCGGCAATCCATCCAGGCCGGCTTGGCCGTGACTCCGATCGGCGAATTCTCGTTTGTCATGGCCCAACTGGGCGTGGCGTCCGGCGCGGTTCCGCAGTCATTTTCCGCCATCGCGGTCGGCGTCAGCCTCGTCACCGCGCTGGTGTCGCCGATCATCATGCGGCGGTCCGGACCGATCGCGGAACGCCTGGAGCGCAGCCAGCCTCGTTGGCTCCGCGAGGGCATCGCCTTCTACCATGAACGCCTCAGCCAGTTGGCCAGCCGGCAGAACTCCAACGTCGTCTGGCAACTTACGGGCAAACGCTTCCTCCAGATCGCGCTCCACCTGCTGTTCCTGAGCGCGATGCTGCTGTTCTGGCAGCCCGCCTACGCGGCCCTCGCCGCCGTCATGGGCGAGGACATCCTGTTTCCGAGGGGCCTGCGGGTGCTGTTCTGGACCGGGTTCGGAACCCTGATGATCGGGCCCCTAATCGCCCTGTGGCGCAACTTGGAAGCCATCGTGATGATCCTAGCGGAAGGCGCCACCCGGAATCATCCACGCCGGCCCACGCTCCAGCCGTGGCTCGAACGCGCCCTGAAGCTGATCGTGGCGCTGCTCCTCGCGGAGTGGCTGCTCACGCTGCTGCCGCTCAGCGGTGCGAATCCTTGGCTCGTGGCCCTGGTGGCGGCCGTGCTGGTGATTGTCGCGACGTTGTTCTGGTCCCGCCTGCTGCGTTGGCACAACCGGGTCGAGGGCGAACTGCGCAGCCAATTCCGCAGCGCCTCCAATTCGGCCGCCTCCGCCGGCGTCTCCCTGTCGCTGCTGGAGCAACCGGCGAGCTGGAACCTCGCCCTCGAGGAAGTTTCGCTGCCACACCAGTCCGAGCACGCCGGCCGGCGCATCCGGGAACTGGGGCTGCGCGCCCAAACCGGTTGCTCCATCATCGGCCTCGATCGCAACGGATTCGTCGTCACCAACCCGGGCGCGGACGAGGCGGTTTTTCCAGGGGACCGGCTCTTGCTGCTGGGCAGCCCGGAGCAGCTGGCCCACGGTGAACGGTTTCTGATGTCCGGCGTCCGCCCGGCGGAAGGTGGCGAAGCCTTTGCCGAACTGTCCAACGAGACCGTCCTCTGGCCAGACCTCCATCCGCGGTCGGGCCAAACTCTCGCGCAGCTCAACTTGTTGCAGCAGTTCGGGGTCTTGGTCTGCGGAATTCGCCGTGGCTCCCGGCGGCTGGTGCTGCCATCTGCCGGGGAAGTCGTGCTCAGCGGCGACCGTTTGCTCGTCGTGGGCAACCTCAGCAGCATCCGCGAGTTCCAACGCTGGCTGGCGGAAACCCAGCCGTAAGCGCGATTCCGCGGTTGCGCGTCCCGGGTCGGCGGGCTTACGAAAGGCCCATGTCCCCGTTTTCGCTGAACCGGCGCCGCTTCATCCGTTCTTCCGTCGCCTTGGCCGGCGCCGCCGCCTTGCCGGCGTGGTTCGAGGCCGAGGCGAAGTCCCTGCCCCGTCCCCGCGTCCCCCTGTCGCCCAACGACCGGCCGTCGGTGGCCCTCATCGGCTGCGGCGGCATGGGCCGCTACGACGCCAAGCTGGCGTCGGAATTCGGCGACGTGGTCGCCGTGTGCGACGTCGACGAAAGCCGGCTCGACGAGGCGCAAAAACAGCATCCGGGCGCCAAACGCTTCCGGGATTTCCGGGACTGCCTCGAACATCCCGGCCTGCATGCGATCATCAACGGCACGCCGGACCATTGGCACACCCTGATCAACCTCGCCGCCATCCGTGCCGGCAAGGATATCTATTCCGAGAAGCCGTTGACCCTGACGATTGACGAAGGCAAACGGCTGGTGAAAGCGGTCCGGGCCGCCGGAACCGTCTTCCAGACCGGTAGTCAGCAACGAAGCGACAAACGCTTCCGGCTCGCGGTCGAACTGGTGCGCAACGGCAGGATCGGCAAGCTGAAGCATGTCACCACGTCGTTGCCCTCGGGGCCGCACGGAGGTCCGTTTGTCCCCAGCGAGGTTCCCCGGGGGTTTGATTGGAACGTCTGGCAGGGGCAGACCCCGGCGATCCCCTACGTGAAGGAACGCGGCCACGGAAGCTTTCGCTACTGGTGGGAGTATTCGGCCGGCACGCTCACCGACTGGGGCGCCCACCACAACGATATCGCGCTGTGGGGCATGGGTCTCCCGCTTGACGAAGCCGGCCCCGTCGCGGTGGAAGGCCACGCGCTGCGCGATCCGGTGCCCGGTGGCTACAGCTTTCCGAGCACCTATTACGTTCACTGCCGCTACGCCAATGGCGTCACCCACACCTGTCGTTCGGTGCAGACCGAAGGCGGTTCCGGCAACGTCATGGATCCGAAGACCCCGCCCGCCCAGATGCCCAATGGCGTCCTGTTCGAGGGCAGCGACGGCTGGATCTTCGTCACGCGCGGTCGGATCGAAGCCAGCACCCCGGCCATTCTCGAAGAACCCCTGACCCGCCGAACCTGGACGGCTTATGCCAGCGACCACCACATGGGCAACTTCTTCGACTGCCTTCGCTCCCGGAAGCCGGCGATCTGCGAAGCGGAAGTCGGCCACCGGAGCGTGAGCCTCTGCCACCTCGGCGCGATCGCCATTCGGCTCGGGCGCCCGCTACGCTGGGATCCCCGCTCGGAACGCTTTGAAGGCGACCGCGAAGCCCATGGCTGGGTCGCCCGCGAGCAGCGCCGGGGATTTGATTACGCATCGGTTAGCTAAATTGGGTAGCCATCGCGGCGACTTGGGAGTCCGGCCGTCCAATCCACCACCATCCTCAGCCAACATTAGGCAATTTTTGCTTGCGTCCCGGGAGGCTACTTTGCTATCCCCTACTGTAACGGGTAACGCAAGCAGCTCAATCCTATTAACTGCCAATGAAAATTCTGAAAAATATCGTCCTCGGTTCAGCGATTGCATCGCTGGCAATGTCCGCGTCGGCAGCAGTAATCGCCTTTTCGTGGACTGGTGCGTCGAGCACAGTGACTGGAACAATTAATCTTCCGTCCTACGCCGGAAACGGAGTCTACGATGAGACCGGGGCAACGCTGCTCTCTTTGAAGCTGGATGGAGCCGACACTGCAACCGGCATTGGCGGTGGATCGCTTGCGTTTGATTTCACGTTTACCGGTGGCACTGGATCGCTTGTCGGTGGCTCCGCGTTTTCATTGGTGAATGGTGGTGGATTTGATGACGTGCTCAGCGGAACTCAGGGCCAGAACAATTGGAATCTGGATTGGGAAGGTTCTGCCAATGTGGATGCAAGCGGTGCCACGGATCTTGTGCTTACGGTGGTTCCGGAGCCGGAGACCTATGCGGCTGTCGCCGGTGCCGGTTTGGTCGCGTTTGGCCTCTTCCGTCGTCGCGCGTCGAAGGCTTAATCTGTTACTTTTCGAAAAGGCTGCCTTCGGGCAGCCTTTTTTTTTGCCGATAGGCTGTCGTTTCGTTTGTTTCCTTGCCGATGAAAGTCCTGATATTGGCCGCGGGTTACGCCACCCGCCTGTATCCGCTCACCCTGACACAGCCCAAACCGCTGCTGGGCGTGGCCGGCAAGCCGATGGTGGACTACGTTTTGGACAATCTGGCGCCGATCCCCGGGATCGACCGCGTGGTCATCGTCACCAACGCCAAGTTTGCCGGCCATTTCCAACGCTGGGCTGATGATTATCGGGCCACCAAGTCCCAAATGGACTTCACCATCGTCAACGACGGATCCACCGACGACACGAACAAGCTCGGGGCGATCGGCGACCTGAACCTCGTGCTGGAGCGCGAAAAGCTGGACGACGACCTGATCGTGGTCGCCGGCGACAATCTGTTCAGTCAATCACTGCAGGAATTTGGGACGTTCTGTCGGCAAAATGCGCATCCCGTCCTCGGCACCTTTGACGTTGGTTCGCTAGATCAGGCCAAGAAATACGGCGTGGTTGACGTGGACCGGGCGGGTCGCATTACGAGTTTCGTGGAGAAACCCGCCCAACCGGCCAGCACCCTGATTGGCATTGCCCTCTACTACTATCCGCGCGCCGTCCTGCCGTTGATCAGGCAGTATTTGGCCGAAGGCAACAATCCCGACCAGCCCGGCCGTTTGATCCAGTGGCTTTATCCGCGCATGCCGGTGCTGACCTGGGCGGTGCCGGGCATCTGGTATGACATCGGCTCCAAGGAAACCTTGGAAGAGGCGAACCGCATCTTCGCGAAGCGGTAAGCGAGCTGGCTCCTGCTCCTTTAGTCATGAAGCAACCGGCTGCGCGCCGTCCTTCCGCTCCGCCCGCCGCCATCCCCATTCTGGACGTCCAAGGCCTGACCATCGTCCGGGATGGAACCACAATCCTGCGGGACGTCGCTTGGCAGGTGAATCCCGGGGAGCATTGGGTGATCCTAGGCGCCAATGGCTCGGGCAAAACATCGCTTTTGGCGGCATTGACCGGTTACCTGATGCCAACCGCGGGCGAGATTTCGGCGCTGGGCGAGCGTTACGGCGAAAGCGATTGGCGGGAACTGCGAACCCGCATCGGACTCGTCAGTTCCTCGATCCGCCAACTCATGGCGGATACCGAACCGGCCCTCTTTACGGTCGCCGGTGGCAAATATGCCATGATCGACTTCTGGGGCGAACCTTCCCGGACCGACCAACGGGCCGCCAAGGCGTTGTTGGCGCAAGTTGAGGCAGGTTACCTTGCCGGCCGGATTTGGGGTGTCCTTAGCCAAGGCGAACGCCAACGTGTGCTGATCGCCCGGGCCCTCATGTCCCAGCCACGGCTGCTGATCTTGGATGAACCGTGCGCCGGCCTTGATCCGGTCGCCCGCGAACACTTCCTCCAGTTCCTCGAACGCCTGGCCCGCCGCCCCGACAGCCCAGCCATCGTGCTGGTCACCCACCACGTCGAGGAAATCATGCCGGTCTTTACCCACGCGCTGCTGCTGGCCCGTGGACAAGTCACTGCGGCCGGCCCGCGGGAGCGGGTGCTGAATTCGCGGGTGCTCAGCGAGATGTTTGGCTCACCCGTGCGCTTGGGGACGCGGCGCCAACGATTGCACCTCGAGGTGCTCCGGGCGTCCGACCACGCCATGTAGGTCGCCGGCGGCAGTCGATCGGCGGCCGCTTTTCTTTTCCGACGTTCTCGCCAGACTCGCGGGCATGCAGAACCTCATCGACGGGCGGGCCATCGCGCAACAGATCCACTCCGAGACGGCCCAGCGGGTCGCCGCGCTCAAGTCCCGTGGGATCACCCCCGGACTTGTCTTCATTCGCGTGGGTGAAGATCCCGCATCGCAGGTCTACGTGGGCATGAAGGAGAAGAAGTCGGCCGAACTCGGTTTCAATTCGATCACAAAAATCCTGCCCGAGGCGACCACCCAGGCCGAACTTCTGCGTCTTATCGACGGCTACAATGCCGACCCGAATTTTCACGGCATCCTGGTGCAGGCACCGCTCCCGAAACATATCGACCAAGCCACGGTTTATGCCCACGTCAGCCCGGCAAAGGACGTGGACGGATTCCACCCGCTTAACGTCGGCAAGCTCATGCTCGGCGACACATCGGGTTTCGTTTCCTGCACTCCCGGCGGGGTCCATGAGTTGTTGATTCGCTCCGGCGTCAAACTCGACGGCGCGGAGGTGGTCGTGCTCGGCCGTGGCAACATTGTCGGCAAGCCGATGGCCAGCATCCTCATCCAGAAAGGCCGCCATGCGAACAGCACCGTTACCGTCGTCCACAGCGCGACCCGCGACGTGAAAGCCCACTGCCTGCGCGCCGACGTGATCGTCGCCGCAATGGGCGTGGCCGAGTTCGTCAAGGCCGACATGGTGAAACCTGGTGCGGTAGTCATCGATGTGGGTGTGAACCGCATCAAGGATCCGACCGCCAAATCAGGCACTCGCCTCGTCGGCGACGTCGCGTTCGCGGAGGTGCAGCCGAAGGCCGGCCTCATCACGCCAAACCCCGGCGGGGTCGGCCCGATGACCATCGCCATGCTGCTCGCCAACACCGCCCGCGCCGCCGAAATGAGTTCCCGGCCCTGAGCTTCTCCCGACAAGTTGGCACGGTTCCACGGCGCGGCCCTGCCCTGCGACCGGTCACGCCGGTCGCGAATAGAAATCCCGGCTCAACGTGAATTGGAGCGCACTCACGGCCATGGTGAGTTCGCCAAAATGATCCGCCGCCTCATCCCACTCCACCCCTTCGGGAAGGGCGCCGGATTCCATCGCCCGGCGCACTTGCTGAAACCGTTTGCTGAGCGGGACGCGAGTTTCCCGATTGCCTAGCCGCTCCAATCCCACACGCACGGCATCCCGTTGGCGGCGAGTTTCGCGGATGCGCCGGAGCGCCGCGTCCACGGTCCGTTCCCCGGCTTGGACCGCTCGCAACAGGTCGCAGTCGAACTCCCGGCACCGCGCCGGCCGGTCGGCGTAGACCGCACAACGGCAGTCGCCGCCCAAGGCGGGACAGGGTTGGCTGAACTTCTGGACGGATTGTCCCTCGGAATCCTTGCCGCGCCGCAGGGGGAAACCGCTTTCCTTCAACCGCGCGGGCGAATCACCCGTCCGCAACTCCACGTCAGCGAACAGCGTTCCGTCGCAGCACAGGCCGCAGGCCAGGCAGAGGCGGGACGACACGTCAGCCGATGGAGTCATGGATCGATGGTCCTCGGCCCGTCACTCCGCCACGTAGACATTCTTCAGCTCGGTGTAGCCTTCCATGGCGGCCATGCCGAGGTCGCGGCCTAGGCCGCTGGTCTTGAAGCCGCCGAACGGCGCCTCGACATGCACGCTGCTGTGTGAGTTCACACTCAGCACACCGCTCTGAACGGTGCGGCTCACCCGCAGGGCCCGGGAAAGGTTGTTGGTCCAGATCGAACCGCTCAGGCCATAAGGCGAAGCGTTGACTTCACGGAGCATCGCCGCCTCGTCGTCGAAGGGCGTAATGGCCACGACCGGACCGAAGATTTCCTCGCGCCAGCAGCGGTCTTCCTTGCCGACGTCAAGCAACACGGTGGGTTCCAAGTAAAAGCCTTGGGCATGCGGCCGACCGCCGCCTGTAGCGAATTTGCTGCCCCGTTTCCGCGCGTCGGCGAGGTATTCCTCGACGCTGGCGCGCTGGCCGGCGCTGACCATCGGGCCGAGTTGGGTTTCGGACTTCGCTGGATCGCCCACAATGAGCTTCTTGGTAGCCGCGACGAACTTCTCCACGAAGGGGTCATAGACGCTCCGCTCGACAAACATCCGGCTGCGGGCGCAGCAATCCTGGCCGGTGTTGGCGAAGACGCTCATGGGCGAACTCTCGGCCGCGCGCTGCCAGTCGGCGTCGGCAAACACGATGTTGGGCGACTTGCCGCCGAGTTCCAGGGACACGCGTTTGATGTCGCGGGAGGCGAGTTCCATGATGCGCCGGCCGATCTCGGTCGAGCCGGTGAAGGACACCTTGCGGATCAGCGGATGCGTGACGAGCGCGTCGCCCACCGCCGAACCGGAGCCGGACAGCACCTGGAGCACGCCCGAGGGCAAACCGGCCGCGTGGGCGATCTGTCCGAGCGCGAGCGCGGCGAGCGGCGACAGCGAAGCCGGCTTGAGCACCACGCAGTTGCCGGCCGCGAGCGCCGGTGCGGCCTTCCACGCGGCGATGGGGAACGGGAAGTTCCACGGCACGATGGCCGCCACGACACCCATGCTCTGCCGGAGCGTGAAATCGAGGCCGCCGCGGGCGACCGGGATCGTTTGGCCGTAAAATTTCCCGACCGCACCGGCGTAATACTCAAATACGCGGGCGCCCAGCATCACCTCGTCTCGCGCGTCGCTGATGGGCTTGCCGATCTGGAGCATTTCGAACTCGGCCAGATGCTCGGCGTAGTCACGCAGCAGGCGGGCAATGGCGAAGAGAACCTCCGCCCGTTTGCCCGGGGCGAGGTCACGCCAGCCGCCTTCCCAGGCGCGCTGGGCGGACTCGATGGCGGCGTTCACGTCCTCTACGCCCGCCGCGGCGACTTCGGCAAAGGGCTGTTCGGTGGCAGGGTTGATCAGGGTGGTGGTGCGGCCGGATTTCGCGGCGCGCCAGGCGCCGTCCACGTAAAGCTGCGAAGGCAACGTCATGCCGTGATCGTCCGGGGCGGAGGGCCGGTCAGGCAATCCCCGATGTGCGGGAAGCCAAGGGCCGCGACACCGGCGGTCACGCGCCAATTTCCGCGTGACGGCCGGCCTCCAGCCCGTTCTAAACCCGCCGTGAACAACGGAAGGTCCGCCCGCTGGTGGGCGATGATTGGAGTGGCGGTGGCCATAGTGTTGACGTTGGTGGCCAAGTTTTCCCTTCGGACGCCCTCGGTATCCGGCGGCCAACCGGAGATTGCGGGAATGGTGCCCTTACCGGCGCCTGCCGCATCAATTCCACCCGATTCGGATATGCCGCCCGCATTTCGCCCACAGCCGGCGGCTCCCGAAACCGCTACGCCGCCGTCCGGAACCACCCCAGGAATGGACCGGACCAACATCTTCGCGGCGCTTTTCGAGGCGAATTGCGAAGTGCCCAGGATTCCGGAGGAAGTGATCACTCGCTGGCTGGCGGCCGGCCGGACCAACGCGGCGGACCTGCTCGCGATCCGGCAGGTCAGTGGTGAACGGAAGTTCCTCCTTCAGGCACTGACGAACTTCCCTCGGGACCCGCGTGTCCTGATGGCGGCGTCCGCCCTGCCCGACGACCCGGAAGCGACCCGCGCCCGCCTCGACCAACTGAAGCAGTCCGTCCCGAACAATGCGCTGGCGGACTACCTGTCGGCCCATGACCACCTCAAGCACGGCCGCACGGAAGCCGCCCTTGCCGACCTGGCCGCCGCGGCGGGCAAGGCTGGTTTTGATGACTACACGCTCGATGCCAGTCTGGGCGCGGAGGAGCTTTACCTCGCCGCTGGGTTTTCCCCGGGCGAGGCCAAGGCCTTCGGCACGGCCAATACGCTTTATCCGCATCTGAAACCCCTCAAGGACATGGCGCGGCAGCTGTCGGAACTGGAGGGGGAGTATGTCGCGGCGGGCGACGTGGAATCGGCCGCGCGGCTCGCGGAATACGGCGTCCACCTGGCCCGCCAACTCACCGACTCGGGTGGCGGCAAACCGCTGATCTCCGACCTTACCGCCCTGAGCATTGTCGGGCTCACCCTTAAGCCACTGCCGCAGGATCAACGCTTCGATTTCCTCCAAGGCACACCGACGGACATCCTCGAGCAACAGCGGCAAACCCGGGCCGCGCTGACCGAGAACTCGAACTACTTCTCCGCCTTCATGCGGACGGCCAAGGAATCGGAAGTAGTCGCGTATTTCGACCGCCTGAAACTCTACGGCGAGGCGGAGGCGCTGCGTTGGATGCGCTCGCGGATGGCGGGCAATCCGTAGGCGAGCCCGGCGCGCCGGGAATTTGCGTTGGTGAAGCGCGCCCCGCCCGCCACCTTTCCGGCGACATGGCGTTGATTGAAGTTCAGGGGCTCACCAAGGCGTTTCAGACGGTGAAGAAGCAGCCCGGACTGGGCGGGGCCTTCCGCGGCCTGTTCCGCCGGGAACACACCACGACCTACGCGGTGCATGATGTAAGCTTCAAGATCGAGGAGGGCGAGTTCGTCGGCTTTCTCGGCCCCAACGGCGCCGGCAAGACCACGACGCTCAAGATGCTCGCGGGGTTGCTGTATCCGACCGGCGGCACGGCCAGCGTGCTCGGTTACACACCGTGGGAACGCCACGACGGCTATCGCCGGCAGTTCGCGCTGCTGCTGGGCCAGAAGAACCAGCTCTGGTGGGATCTGCCCGCGCGGGAATCCCTCGCGCTCAATGCCAAGATCTACGGCCTGGACGACGGTGAATTCCAACGGACCGTGGACGAACTGAGCGAGCTGCTGAACGTCCGCGACAAGCTCGCCACCGCCGTCCGCGAATTGTCCCTCGGCGAACGCATGAAGTGCGAGCTGATCGCCTCCCTGCTGCATCAGCCCAAGGTGCTCTTCCTGGACGAGCCGACCATCGGCCTCGACGTCGTTTCAGCGAAGGTGGTGCGCGAGTTCCTGCGTCGCCATAATCGCACCCGCCGCACCACGATCATCCTCACCAGCCATTACATGGCGGACATCCAGGAACTCTGCGAACGGGTCGTGATCATCGACCACGGCAAGATTTTCTTCGACGGTCGCCTCGCGGAGGTGCTCGACCGCTTCGCCGACCACAAGCTGGTCACGATCCGCTTCGACCATGCCGACGCCTGCGCCCAATGCGATCCGACCCGTTACGGCGAGGTCGTCGAACGCGGCGAGGACGGCCTGAAGCTAAAGGTGAAGCGCGACCGCGTGATCGCGTCGGTGAAGGCGCTGCTCGACGAGCTGCCGGTGAAGGATTTCAGCGTCGAGGAAGTCCCGATCGAGGACGTCATCCGGCAATTGTTCCAGCGGTGACCGACGATCGGCGGTCAGGGCAACGAACGAAACGTGCAGCCGACGGCGGGCTGCTCCAAACCGGACGGCGTCCGGCCTGCGCGAAACTCCGTCAGGACGTCGGCCAAATCCCGGCGAGTGGGAGCCGGCTTCGCCTGCCCCAGGGCGAGATATTGATCGTTCACCCGTCCCCGATAGACCGGCTGTCCAGCCACGGTCAGCACCACGGCTTCCGGCGTCTTGCTGGCATTCAGCCGCCGGGCGAGCCGCAGTTCGGGGTCGCGGAACACCTCCCCTTCCAGGCCGTATTCTACTTGGTGCCGGCGAATCGCATCCGGAGTTTCGTCGGGATTGGGATAGACGAACACAAACCGGACGCCGGCCGGCGAATGCTCGCGGGCCAACGCCGCCAACTCGGGCAGGCATCGGTTCGCGATCGGGCAGTCCACCCCCACGAACACAAACGCCCACAGCCGCGTGTCTGGCGAAGGACTAAGGTGAATTCGGGAACCATCCAATCGCTGAACTTCGAAATTGCGCGCGCCCCCGGCACAACCCGGTAGCAGGCCGAGCACCACCCCAACCGCGGCGGCGGCCCCAAGGCGGACGAACAATCGCTTCGCATGCATTCCGTGGCCGAACCTTCCGCTGACGGTCCAGCGGGTCAAGCCACCCCTTGTCACCCGCTCTCCGGCTTTGGGCTCAACCCGTTTCAAGCCTTCGTCCCGAACCGCTTTTTTGTTCGCCCGCCCATTCCCTCCGCCCATGCTCCGGCGCGATGTCCATCCGGGTTTGGCAACTCGCCTGCCTCATCTGGCTGCTGCTCTCCGGGCAAGCCAGCGCCCAGGCGTTGCCGACGGGACCGGAGAGCGCCCTCGAAGGCCAAATGCTCGCCCGGGCGCACTGCACGACCTGCCACCTTTTCCCTGCGCCCGACGCCGTGGATCTCGCCACTTGGCGCGACCAGATCCTGCCGCGGATGAAATACCGGCTCGGCTTCTCGACGGCCGAACTGGAGAAAAGCACGAACATCGCCCTGCTGCGGGAGCACAAACGGATTCCGCTCGCGCCCGTCATCACCGAGGCCCAGTGGTCCAAGATCGTCGCCTACTACTTCGCGAACGCGCCGGCGGAGCCGCTTCAGCTGACCAACCGGCCGGCCATCGCCGTCGGCCTGCCCGGCTTCAAGGTGCGGCCCCTGCCCTTTCGCCTGACCAATGCCGCCATCACCGCCGTCGCGGTGGTCGCCGAGGGTGGTGCCCTGGCCGCCGATGCTACCCGGGGCAAGATCATCCGCCTCAACCGGGCCGGCCAGCCCACGGCCGCGGTGGACCTGCCCGGCGGGGTCGCCTCGTGGCGTCGCTACGACTACCGATTCCTCGTGACCGGCGTCGGCAGCTTCCTGCCCACCGATTCCCGGCTCGCGAGCGTCCAGTGGCTCGAAGCCGCCCCGGGCGGAAAGCTCTCCTTGCGCCCGGTGCTCACCCAATTGCCCCGCACAACCGATGCCCTCCAGGCCGACCTGAACGGCGACGCGATGCCCGACTTCGTGGTGAGCAGTTTCGGGAACAACGTCGGCCAACTGACGTGGCACGCCGGTGGGACGAACCAAGCCCTCACGGCCCACGAACTGTTCGGCCTGCCGGGCGCGCTGCGTTCCGAGGTGCGCGACTTCAACGGCGACGGCCGGCCGGACATTGCCACGCTGGTGGCGCAAGACACGGAATCGCTGCTGCTCTTCACCAACAACGGCGCGGGCGGATTCGGCAAACAGGTCGTGTTCCAGCGGCCGCCACACTGGGGCCACAGCCATTTTGAGGTGGCGGACTTCAACGGCGATGGCCGGCCCGATTTCCTCGTGTCCAACGGCGACAACGGCGAATTCAACTCCCCGCCGAAACGGGTCCACGGCGTGCGCATCTACACCGCGCAGCCGGACTTCACGTGGAAAGAGACCTTCTTCTTCCCGCAGAACGGGGCCTACCACGCCGTGGCGGCCGACTTCGACGGCGACGGTGACCTCGACATCGCCACGATTTCCTACTTCGTGGATTACGCGCGGGCGCCCCGGGAGAGTTTCGTGTTCCTGACCAACGGCGGCGGCGGGCAGTTCGCCGCGGCAACGTTCGCCGAGAGCGCAACTGGGCGTTGGGTGGCGATGGACGTGGGTGACTTCGACGCGGACGGCGACCCGGACCTCCTGCTCGGCGCCTATATCAACGGCCCCACGCCGGTGCCGCAGAAGCTGTTCGACGTGTGGCAGCAACTCCAGCAGCCGCTCCTGCTATTGGAGAACCAGCGAAACGCGGCGCCAAAGTAGCTTCCGCGCCGCGTTTCGCCATGACTCCGAGACTCAGAAAACCCAGCGCCATTGTCTGCGGCATCGTCGTGATCGTTTACGCGGTGGTGTATTTGGCTACGACTAATCTTCGTCCGGGCGGCACCGGCGGGCTATCAGGACCGGTCAACGTGCGGGTCTTCAAAAGCGAGAGGCATTTGATTGCGTTCTACCCGCTCTACTTGATGGAGCGGTGGGTCCGGAATCGTTCCCTTACGGATGCGGATTACCATTTCAACGTCGATTTTTTGGATGGGAAATACGATCACGATTGGCTCTATGGGGACGGCAAATACAGCCGGATTTGGTATTCGTTCTGAATCAGAGGCGCCGCTGCGGCGAAACACCCTACCGGCCGGCGAAAAGTCGTTCGACAAGTGGCCTGCCAGCTTAATTTTATACCGCCACGGGCGCCTTGATCGCTGGGTGCGGGTCGTAACCGACGAGTTCGAAATCCTCGTAAACAAACTCCAGAAGCTCCTTCCGCGACGGATTCAGCTTCATCTGCGGCAACGGCCGGGGCTCGCGGGCGAGCTGTTCCCGCACTTGCTCGTCGTGATTGGAGTAGATGTGGGCGTCGCCAAAGGTATGGACGAAGTCGCCCGGTTTCAGGCCGGTGACCTGCGCGACCATGAGCGTGAGCAACGCGTAGCTGGCGATGTTGAAGGGCACGCCGAGGAACAGGTCGGCGCTCCGCTGGTAAAGTTGGCAGCTCAGCTCGCCGTCGCTCACGTAGAACTGGAACAGCGTGTGGCACGGCGGCAGGGCCATGAGATGGAGTTCGCCCGGGTTCCACGCCGAGACGATCAGGCGGCGGGAGTCGGGATTCTTACGGATCATCGCCACAACCTCAGCGAGCTGGTTGATCGAGCGGCCATCGAACGACCGCCAGTCGGTCCATTGTGCGCCGTAGACGCGACCCAAGTCGCCGGTCTCGGGGTTTGCCCATTCGTCCCAGATCTTCACGCCGTGCTGCTGGAGGGAGCGCACATTGGTGTCGCCCCGGATGAACCAAAGCAGCTCGTGGATGATGCTCTTGAAGTGGACCTTCTTGGTCGTGACCAGCGGAAACCCGTCCGCGAGCCGGTAACGAGTCTGCGCGCCGAACACGGACCAGGTGCCGGTGCCGGTTCGGTCGGACTTGAACTTGCCGTGTTCCCGCACGTGACGGAGCAGGTCGAGGTAGGCGCGCATGGCCGCGGAGGGTAGGAACGGGCGCCACGGCGTCCACTGCGTTCTCAGGTGGGGACGCCGATGCTGGCGACAATTCCCCCGGCCGGCCTACCTTCGCGCCGCACATGACCGATGCCCCCTCCGCCGTGGCCAGCTGGTTCGCCCGCCGCTTTGCGGCGCCGACCCCGGTGCAGGCCGCGGCCTGGCCGGTCATCCGCGCCGGCCAGAACACCCTCATCGTGTCCGCGACGGGCACCGGCAAGACGTTCGCCGCGTTCTTCGAGGTCCTGGGTCAACTGTCCCGCGAGGAAGCCGCCGGCAAGCTCGCGCCAACCATCCACTGTCTTTACCTCTCGCCGCTCCGGGCGCTGAGCTACGACCTGGAAAAAAACCTGGCCGGCCCGCTGCATGAAACCTACGGCGAGAAACCACCGATCCGGGTGGGCTTGCGGTCCGGTGACACGGAGGCGGACGAACGCAAGCGGCAGTTCGATCAGCCTCCGCACCTCCTCCTGACCACGCCCGAGAGCCTCGCGGTCCTGCTCAGTCAGCCTAAGTGGATTCCCCATCTGCGGAACGTTCGCTGGGTGATCGTGGACGAGATACACGCGCTCGCCGAAAACAAGCGCGGCACGCACCTGTCGCTCAGCCTCCAGCGCCTCGACGCGTTGAAGGCCGGCACAGCAGGCCGGGTGCAACGCCTCGGACTTTCTGCCACCGTTTTCCCGCTCGCGGAGGTGGCCCAGTTCCTCGCCGGCACGGACGGCCAGTGCGCCATCGTAGACGTTTCCGCCGCTAAGCAGATCGACCTCCGGCTCTACACGCCGCTCCAGAAGCATCCGTATCCGATGGCCGGCTTCAGCGGGGTGCGAATGGTCCGGGCGCTCGGCAAGTTGGTGCAGAAATTCCGCACCACGCTGGTCTTCACCAACACCCGCAGCGGCGCCGAATCGGCGACTTACTGGCTCAAGGAACACCTGCCGCAGCTCGCGGAACAGATCGAGTGCCATCACGCGAGCCTCGACCGGGACGTGCGCCTGGCCGTCGAGGACCGGCTCAAGCGCGGCGAACTCCGCTGCGTGGTCTGCTCCACGTCGCTGGAGCTCGGCCTCGACATCGGCACGATTGACCTCGTGGTGATGCTCTCGACGCCGAAGGGCGTGAGCAAAGCGCTCCAGCGCACCGGGCGGGCAGGCCACAACATGGCCGAGGTCAGCCGCGGTCTGCTGATGGCCACTAACGTCAACGACCTCGTCGAATGCGCCGCCACGGCCAAGCTGGCCCGGGCCGGTCACCTGGATGGCGTGCGGATCCCCGAGGCGCCGCTCGACGTCCTCGCGCAGCACCTCATGAGCCTGGGTTGCCTTGGCGAGGTCGGTTGCGACGCGGCGTATCAACTGGTCCGCGGCGCGTGGCCTTACCGCAACCTGGGCCGGGCGGAATTCGACGACGTGCTCGACTACCTCGCCGGCGGCGGGAAATCGCTTCGCCAACAATACACGGACGTTTTCGGCAAAATCGTCCTCGATGCCGAACGGGGCGTCTTCGAGGCCCGTGCCGGTTCGGCCCGTCGCGATTTCCTCCAGAACGTCGGCACCATTCCCAACGACGGCGTGGTCCGGGTCATCCTGCGCCAGGCCCAGCTCGGCACGGTCGAGGAGTCGTTCCTGCGCGGATTGCGCCCGGGCGACGTCTTCACGCTCAGCGGCCGGCCGGTGCGGCTCGAGCGCGTCGGCATGATGGAGGCCTACGTGACCCGCGCCGACGGCGCGACGCCGACCGTGCCCCGCTGGGGCGCCAACAAGATGCCGCTGTCGAACCGGGTGGGTCAGGAGATCTCCGCATTTCGCGCTGAACTGCGGGCCAAGCTGGAACGTCTGCCGGTCAACCAATCCCCTTCCGTGATTCCGTGGATCGCCCAGCGCCTCGAAATCGAACGTCCCAACGCGGAGATCATCTTCCGCATCCACGCGGCGCAGGCGCAGGTCAGCGAGATTCCGACCGGGGATTTCCTGCTGGTCGAGGAGTTGGTCGGCGAACCGGAACCGGACCCCGAGCCTCGGCCACGCACCGTGCCGGCGAAACCACGCGGCGCGCCCGCCCGGCGCGAGGTCGCCCCATTCTTGTTCCCGTTGGAGGCGACTACCCCGCTCCGAAGCGCCGCTCCGGCCCAAGCCGAGTCCGCGGCGCCCGTCGCCGGAACGCCGCGCCACTACTTTTTCCATGCCCTGATCGGCCGGGCCGCCAACGACGCCCTGAGCCGGGTGGCCGCCCTCCGCCTTTCCCGCCTGCGCGGCGGCAATGCGGTCGCCACCCCTGATGACTACGGCTTCGTGCTGACGGTCGCGGGCCACCAGTCCCTCGCGGAAGCCGAACTTCGACCGCTGCTTTCGCCGCAGGGTTTCGCCGACGATTTGGGCGAGGCGCTCGCCCGCTCCGACCTCCTGAAATACCACTTCCGCGGCGCGGCCCAGACCGGACTCATGGTCTATCGCAACTTCTTCGGCGAACAGAAGTCGGCGCGAAAGCTCCAATGGTCCGCCGAGGTGATCTTCAACGTGCTGGCGCAACACGAGCCCGACCACGTGCTGCTCCGGGAAGCCCGCCGTGACGCCACGCATTCGTTTCTCGACGCTCCCGCCGCGGTGCATTTCCTGGAACGACTGCAGGGCCATGCCTTCCCGATCCGGCTGCGCCCGGTGGCCCACGTCGCGCCCCTGTCTTTCGGCATGTATGCCACCAAGATCAAGGAAGCCTTGCTGGTGGAAGATCCCCGCGAAACCTTGGAGCGGCTCTATCACCAATGGTGGCAGCAACTCGGCGGCGAATCCGCCGAACCAACCGCTGCCTGAACCGCACGGCATGAACCTCCTCGTCGTTTCCGATCTCCACTTCGCCGGCCCGCAGGAACAGGCCCGCCGGGGGCACGAGGCCCGAGTAATGCCGAACGCCCTTGCCCGGGGCTTCGCCCACCTGTGGCGCCACCATTGCTGGTTGCGGGACCCCTTCGCCCACAACGACAAGCTCGGCCGGATCATCGCCGTCAACCCGGCGCCGGACCTAGTCGTGGCCAACGGCGACTTCACGATTGATTCCGCCTACGTCGGCGTCAGCGACGACGCAGCTCTCGAAAGTGCCGGCCTCGCCCTTGCGGAACTACGCACCGCCTACGGTGACCGGTTCCTGACCACGATCGGCGACCATGACCTTGGCAAGAAAAGCCTGTTCGGTGGCGCGGGTGGGCCCCGCTGGGAAAGCCTGCTCCGCTGCGAACGCGAGCTGGGCTTGAGCCGCTTCTGGCGCCGCGAGTTTGGCCACTACGTCCTATTCGGCCTCGCCTCCACCCCGTTGGCCTGGCCGGTGTTCGAGGCAGAGGGATTGCCCGCGGAATCCGCCCACTGGCGGGAAGCCCAGGCGAATCTTCAGGCCCGGATCACGCTGGAATTCGCCCGCCTACCGGCTCGGGCGCGGGTGCTGCTCTTCGTCCACGATCCCACGGCGCTCCGATTTCTTTGGGACCTGCCGGAAGTCCGCGCGCGCCTTCCCCAGGTCGAACGCACGATTATCGGCCACCTACACACGCCGGCAATCTGGCGCGCGGCCCGACTGCTGGCCGGCATGCCTCGGCTGAACTTCCTAGGCGTGACCGCCCGGCGCCTTACCACCGCTCTGAACAGCGCCGGCTGCTGGAAACACTTCCGGATCGCCCTCTGCCCGGCCCCCACCGGTTGTCAGGCACTGAAAGACGGCGGCTGGCTGAGTTTGGAACTGCCCCCGGACCATCGCCCCACCAAGCTCATCCGCCATCACCTCCCGTGGTGACTTCCAGCGGTAGAGCGATTCCCCGGCAGCGGCAGGCGGATCGAAATTAATGGATAGGGCAGTATCCTTTAACTTTGGGAACAGAAATTAATGGAAGCGATAGGAGAAACCCAATCCATCTTGGGGGAATCGGCCTGTTCTGGCCTATCCGCCGCTTGCGGGGAATGGCGGGAGTGGCGGGGCTCGAACCCGTAACCTCTGCCGTGACAGGGCAGCGCTCTAACCAATTGAGCTACACCCCCGCGAATCGGGGCGCTGTTTTACGGACCAGGCTCCCGGAGTCAACGTATTTGTCAGAATCCGTCGAAACACAGCTCAGGAGACAGGTGGTCCGGGCCGCAGACGCCAAGGAGGTGGGGGTGGGGGACCCCGCTGAAGAAACGTGCTACAACCCGGACCGCCACGACGTTATGGACCCGTCAAGTCACTGTCAACTCAGTCACGGTTACGTTACAGGGAAACTCCCCGTCCACGCGGTCACTTTAACGTCCCATTCGCCAACTGCCGCAAAACTCATGGACGACCGAGGGGCTCTTGCGCGAGTTTCACCCGGCTCTAACGTAGCGGAGCTTTTCTGTCCGATTTGATCATGAACCCGCCGCAAAAGGTCTATTACTTCGATAACAACGCCACCACCCGTGTCGCGCCGGAGGTGGTCGATGCCATGATCCCGTTCCTGCGCGAACTCTGGGGTAATCCGTCGAGCGCCTACGCCTTCGGCGCGCAGGTTCATGGCCATGTCGAGGCAGCGAGGGCCAAGGTGGCCGCCCTGATCAATGCCGATCCCAAGGAAGTCATCTTCACCAGCTGCGGCACTGAGGCGAACAATTCGGCCATCCACAGCGCGCTGCTCAACACCGGCAAGAAACACGTCGTCACGACCGCGGTGGAACACAGCGCCAACATCAATTTCGGCGAACACCTCCAGAAACGCGGCTACGAGGTCACCTACCTGCCGGTCGAAAGCGACGGTTCGCTCGACCTTCACCGGCTCGAAAAGGCCATTCGCCCCGACACCGCCGTCGTATCGGTGATGTATGCCAACAACGAGACGGGCGTGGTCTTCCCCATTGAGGAAGTCGCCGCCATCTGCCGCAGCAAGGACACGCTTTGCCACACCGACGCCGTGCAGGTCCCGGGTAAGCTCAAGATCGACGTGAAGCAACTCGGCGTGGATTTCCTCTCCCTCTCCGCCCACAAGCTGCACGCGCCCAAAGGGGTCGGCCTGCTCTACGTGAAGCGCCGCACGAAATATTCCCCCTACATCATCGGCGGCCACCAGGAGAAGGGACGCCGCGGCGGCACCGAAAGCGTCGCCAACATCGTCGCCTTCGGCCGGGCCGCGGAACTCGCGATGGCCACCCTGGACGAGGAGAACACCCGGGTGCGGGCCATGCGCGACCGGCTGGAGAACTTCATCCTCACAAACATCCCGAACACGATCCGCAATGGCGCCAAAGAACCGCGCCTGCCCAACACGGCGAACATTGCCTTCGATTTCGTGGAGGCCGAAGCCGTGCTGCTGCTGCTCGACCAGATCGGCGTGTGCGCCAGTTCCGGCAGCGCCTGCACCACCGGTTCGCTCGATCCGTCCCACGTGCTCTCAGCCATGGGTGTGAAACCGATGCGCGCCCGCGGTTCGGTCCGGTTCAGCCTCGGAATCTACAACACCGACGCGGAAGTGGACTACCTCATCCAGCACCTGCCTCCGATCATCCAGAAACTGCGCGACATCTCGCCGCTGAATCCGGCGCACGAGGACAACGACCGTTACGACATCGCCGGCGCCCGGGCGAAACACGAGCAGGACCTGGCCATCGCGAAGGCGGAGTAAGTCGGACGAAGTGCTGCCGGTTTGTAACCGGCAGAGCTTGGAGCGACTCGAAGCAACGTCGAGCCGCTCCAACTTGACGCCGGCGGCAAATTACGGCCGGGTGTGATGGCGGATGTCCACGGCATCCATGCCGGCGGCTCTGATCGATTGCATGCCCAGGTCGGTGTCCTCAAACGCCCGGCACAGGTGCGGCGCCACGCCCAGGCGACGGGCCGCTTCGAGGAAGATGTCGGGCGCGGGCTTCTGGTTCACCACGTCCTCGTTGGTCACGATCGCGCCAAACCACGACGCGATGCCCAAGTGGGTGAGCACCTTCGTGATGGCGTGCTTCGAGCCGCCGCTGGCGACGCCCATGGGCAATTTGCCGTGATGTTCCCGGGCGATGGCGACGACTTCTTCAACCGGGCCAATGTGCTCGAACAGCTTGAAGTAGGCCTCCTCCTTCTCCTTGGCGAACTTCAACGGATCAAGGTCCGTGCGTCCCTGTTCCTGCGCCAGCATCCGCACGATGTCTCGCGTTGGCACGCCACCGAGCGCGTAGAAACGGTCTTCCGGAAAATGGACGCCGTAGCGTCCCGTGACTTCCTGCCACGCCCGCCAGTGGATGGGCATGGTGTCGGCCAGGGTGCCGTCGCAGTCGAAGATCAGGGCGTGGGGAACAAAGTCAGAGCGCACGCGGCCGAGGTTCACGGACACGCGCCGGTGTCGCCAGAATTTTGCGCGCCCGGCGCCCCCAGCCGCGGGACCCGGAATCGGACTTGTTCGCCGACGCCGGAAATCGGCACCTTGCCGGCCGTGACGACTCAAGAAGCTCTGGATCTTTTCCGTTCCACCGGCGCCCTGCTGGAGGGCCATTTCGTGCTGCGCAGCGGCCTGCACAGCCGGCAGTTCTTCCAATGCGCCCTCGCGCTCCAGCAGATGCCCATCGTTGAGCGCTTCGGCGCCGCCTTGGCCGCAAAGCTCCGTCCGCTCGGCGCCACGACTGTCATTTCGCCCGCAATGGGCGGACTCGTCATCGGCCAGGAAGTCGCCCGCCAGTTGGGCCTGCGCTTCATCTTCGCCGAAAAGGAAGACGGCAAACTGGTCCTGCGGCGCGGCTTCAAGATCGCTCCCGGCGAACGCTGCCTCGTGGTCGAGGACGTCGTCACCAAGGGCGGCCGCGTGGCGGAAACCATCGCCATTGTCCGCGAACTCGGCGGCGTGGTCCCCGGCGCCGCAATGGTAGTGGATCGCTCCAACGGCGGCGTGGATCTCGGCGTGCCGATGTTCAGCCTGATCGCGCTGAACGTGGAGACTTTCGCCCCCGACGCCCTGCCGGCTGACCTCGCCGTCATTCCCGCCACGAAGCCCGGCAGCAAGTAGGCTGGCCGGGCAATAGCGGGCCGCCACGCAGGCAGCACAAGGTGCCGCCGGCTTCCAGCCGGCGGAAGCAGCGACGCTGGGGCCGACTTCACAGCTCCAGAGCGGGCGGGAACCTCAGCGCGAATTTGTGCTCCCGGCGGCGTTGTTCCGTCGACGGGTCACGCCTCACCGGTTTCGTCTTGGAAGGTCTGGCTTCGCTTCCCTGCCGGCAGGATGCCGGCAGCACTTTGCGGTCCCGTTCCCCAATTCGGAACGGCACATTCGGCTTTGTGCTTTCGGCTTCGGCCTTGGAACTTCCCCGCATGGATCTCCACTTGCAGGACAAGGCCGTGCTCGTCACCGGCGCCACCAAGGGCATTGGCGCCGCCACCGCCCGGGCATTCGCGGCCGAAGGCGCCCGGGTCGCCATACTTGGACGCGACACCGCCGCCGGCACCGCCCTCGCCGGGGAACTGCCCCGGTCGGTGTTCATCCACGCCGATCTGACTCGCGAGCCCGACTGCCAGCGGGCCATTGCCGAAACCGTGGAGCGGCTAGGCCGGCTCGACGTGCTGGTGAACAACGCCGGGGTGAACGACAGCGTGCCGCTCACGGCCGAACCCGCCGAGTTCCTCGGCTCACTCCAGCGGAACCTGCTGCACGTCTTTTCGCTCACGCACCACGCGCGCGCCCACCTGATCGCCGCCAAGGGTAGCGTCGTGAACGTCACCTCGAAGGTCGCCTGGACTGGCCAGGGCGGCACGTCGGGTTACGCGGCGGCCAAGGGCGCCATCAACGCGCTGACCCGCGAATGGGCCATCGCGCTGGGCAAGGAGGGCGTGCGCGTGAACTGCGTCGTGCCCGCGGAATGCGAGTCGGACCAATACGACCGCTGGTTCAATTCCCAGCCTGACCCCGCCGCCGCCCGGGCGCAGGTGGAACGGCTCGTGCCCCTCGGCCATCGGCTGACGAAGGCGGAGGAACTCGCCGATTCCATCGTATGGCTGGCCTCGGACCGCGCCAGCCACGTCACCGGCCAGTTCCTGTTCGTGGACGGCGGTTACACGCATCTGGACCGCGCGCTGACGTCGTCGCACCAGTGGTGAAGCGACACGCTACCCCGCGCTGACCGCATGAGCGTTTCAAGTCAGTTCGCCAAAACGGACACGTCCCGTGCCATCCAGTTGGCCCTGACTAACCATGACGCTTGGTTTGTCTGCCAAGATCTGGCTTGGGCGTTGCGCTATGCCCCGGAACCGGCTGTAGAAGAGATCAACGAATTAATCGAACGCCATGCCATGGCGTGCCGGGATGAATACCAACGATCCGCGGTCCGAGCTTGGCAGGTCCGCGCCCTTTCGGAACGTGGTCTCGAATCCCAGGCTCGGTTGGTGGTAGCCGCAGCGCTGCCAGTCGCAGCATTGGCGACTCCCAATTCCAGCCGATCCGAAGCGCTCTTTCTCCTTTTTCAGGCAGCCTTTCCGCTTGGCCCGGAGACAACGCTTCCAATCGCGACCGCCTTGCTGGACTGCCGCGAGCCCCGCCCCCACTGGCGGGTCACTCGCAACTTGGTCAGTGCTGTGGCGATGTTGTCCCGAAATTGGCCAGCGAGCGTTCAGCGAATCCGCTCCGAAGTTACCGACGAGAAGCTGCGGCGGCGCATCGATCGGGAAGCAGGCCAAACAAGTTGACAACCGCGACCCTTCTTTTGGTGACTTCCTGTAGTTCACGACTGAGGGTTTTCAAGCCGCCGCATTCTCTGGCAACCTCCAATCATGTTGCGTCTGAACTCGCTGATTGTCGTCGGACTTCTTGTGGTCGCCGGGTGCGCCACCTCCGGCAAGACCGATTGGCCGGGCCGCGTGGGCAGTTTCACCTACGACAACGCGGTGAAGGAACTCGGGCCGCCGGACAAGACGGAGACGCTCTCCGAGGGCGTCCGGGTGGCCGACTGGTTTGTGAACCGGCGCGGCGGCATGACGGTCAGTCTCGGGTTGGCGAGCTTTGGATCGAACACCGCCGTGGGCACAGGCACCACACTCGGCACCGTCGGCGGCCGGCCCACGCTGCGGCTGACGTTTGGCGCGGATGGGAAGCTGCAGTCGGCACAGGAATTGGGGCGGTAAACAAAGCCAGTTTGACCGCATATTCGACATCGGTGTGAAAACCCACCTTGTCACCCTTATTGCCGCATTGATCTCGGTGGGATGCGACTCCAAGCCTGCCCCAGACTTCGACCTGATTGATCGTTACCTGAGCACATGGGATTCCTTCGCAGTCGGCAACAGTTCTTTGGCGTCGCAATTGAATTCGGGGCGGGCGGAATTTGAGCATCATCTAGCCGAAGGTCTGACCCGGAACGATTCGCGCGCTGCGAGTCGGCTAGTCTATTACGCCATCGTCCAAGTGGGTGGGTTTATACCTCTGGATTCGCCACTGGGTCAGGCTGCAAGTCGTTCGTTTTCGAATCCGCTCCCGCCACTTTCCGAGAGCAATGACCGAAGGAGAGGATATTTCGCGGGCGATCTCTATTTCTGGTGGGAAACCAACTCCAACAGCTACGCCGGATTCGGTCTAATTGACGAATGGAAGCGCCGCGATTTTGCCAAAACTGTCGTAATCCCTATGTATCGAGCCGCGGTGAATGGTCGAAAATGACCCATGCACCGGCCTACTTCCCCTCCGCCACGCAATACAGCGCCGCGTGGGTCCGGATGAACACCTGGCCGTCCGAGAACGCCGGCGTGGAGTTGGACAGTTCCCCCAGCGGATTGCTGGCGAGGAGTTCGTATTTCGGCGCCGCGCGCAGCACGAGCGTGTCGCCGGACTGGTTCACCACGTAGAGCCGGTCGACGACGAGGACGGGTGAGCCCCACGTCGCGCTGCTGCCGCCGGTCGCCGGCAGGCGTTCCTCGAAGACCATTTTGCCGGTCGCCAGTTCGTAGCACTGGAGGAAGCCGTCGGTGACGCTCAGGTAGATGTGGCCGTCCCTGATCACGGGTGAGCCGATGGTGTGCTTCTTCATCCGCTGATCGTGGAACAGCCGTTTGGCGGTCACGTCCCCTTCCCCGCCCGGCTTGAGGAAGACGACACCGCCGAAGAATCCGCCGAACGTCACGAGCGTGCCTTCGCCGTAGCTGGTGGAGGCGTAGACGAGCGGGTTAATGCCATCGGCACTCCAAAGCTCGCGGCCGTCTGCCGGTGCGAAGGCCCGCACCTTGTTCACCACGGGCAGGACGATTTCGTCGCGCCCGTTGGCGGAGAGGATCAGCGGCGTGCTGAAGGTGCCGATAACGCCGTCGTTCTTGCCGGCGAATCCGTCGAAACGTTCGGCCGGATGTTTCTCCTTCAGCGGCACGGTCCACTTCTTGGCGCCGGTGCGCTTGTCGAGGGCATGGAGCGCGGAGAATTCGCCCGGGCCGTGATAGACGATCACCGAATCGCCGTGGATCACCGGGGAAGAGCCCTGGCCCCAGTCATGGCGTTGTTTGCCGAGATCGGCTTTCCAAAGCTGCTTTCCGCTGAAGTCGTAGGCCACAACGCCGGCGGACGCGAAGCTGGCGACCACCCGTTCGCCGTCCGTGACTGGCGAGGCGGAGCAATGAGGGTTGGTCTTGTGGCGCGGATCGGCCTCGTCGTAGGCGACGCCCTGCTGCCAGCGCTGTTTGCCAGTCTTGCGGTCAAACGCCATCAGAGAGCGGCGTTTGCCATCGTCCACGGCCTGGGTCACGAACACGGAATCGCCCCAGACGATCGGCGAGGAGTTACCGGCCTCGGGGAGTTCCGCACGCCACTTCACGTTCTCGGTCTTGCTCCAGCGGGTCGGAAAGTTGGTCTGCGGCGCTATGTTGTTCTGGCTCGGCCCCCGCCAGGACGGCCAATCGGCGGCAAAAGCGGTGCAGACGGCGAGGCAGGCAAACGAAGCGGTCAGCGAGGTGGAGCGCATGGCGGGACGTTACGGGTCCGGTGCGGCCTGCCAAGCCGGCAACGCGGGCTCGGTGTTCTCGACCGGCGATTTCCCTTTCCGGTGATTTCCGCCATCCTCCCGCCGCGCGTGCGCAAATACCTCCACGTCCTCGGCATCGGCATACAGAACACGCTGGTCTATCGCGTGAACTTTCTGTTCCGGGCCGCGCTTGGGCTCATCCCGCTGATGGGCACGCTGTTCGTCTGGCGCACCATCTACGGCGACAAGGCGCCGGGCGAACTCGTCGGCAGCTACACGCTTGCGGCGATGGTGAGCTATTACCTGTTGGTGACGTTCGTGGACGCGCTCACGGCCGTCGCCGAGGACGACTGGCAAATTGCCGCCGACATCAAGGACGGGAACATCAGCCAGTTCCTGCTGAAGCCGGTGGATTACCTCACGTATCGCTTTTGCCTCTACGTGTCGGGCCGCGCGATCTACACGACCGTCGCGCTCGTGCCGGTGGCGATCTTTGCGTGGGCGCAGCGGGAATATCTGGTCGGTCCGGCCGACCTGACGGCGACACTGGCCTTCATCGGCTCGACGCTGATGGCCGGGCTGCTGCAGTTCTTCATCGCCTACACCAGCGCGCTACTCGCATTCTGGGTGCTGGATGTGAGCACGTTCATCTTCATCCTGTTCGCCTTCGAATACATCGCCAGCGGCCACCTGTTCCCGCTCGACCTGCTGCCGCCGCTGCTGACCAAGGTCCTGATGCTCACGCCGTATCCCTACCTCTGCCATTTCCCGGTCAGCGTGTATCTGGGCCGGGTGACGGGAGCGGACCTGTGGCAGGGCTTGGCGATCCAGGCGCTCTGGGTGGTGCTCGGCTACGGACTGGCGCGCCTCGTGTGGTCGCGCGGTATCCGGCGCTATTCCGCCGCGGGGGGGTGACGATGAAGCAACAGGGAATGAACAGCGAAGGCGCGAAGACGCCAAGAGGAAGGCGACGGAAAGGAACGGCCATTCCGCGGCAGGCGTTCGCTCGCACGTTTTCCTGTTTTCCTGCCGTCCAGATTTCGTCTTCCTTTGCGTCTTCGCGCCTCCGCTGTTCAATCAAGTTCGGCTTCCCCGCATGAACACCCTGCGCCGTTACGCTTCGCTCTGGCTCGACCTGTGCCGCATCTCGCTGGTGCAGGAGATGATGTTCAAGCTGAACTTCCTCCTCTGGATCGTCGTCGAGGCGCTGTGGTTCGCCCTCCAACTCGCGTTCATGGGGGTGCTCTACAGCCACACCGAGAGCATCGCAGGGTGGACGAAGTGGGAGGTCATCCTGCTCTCCGGTTGCAGCCAGTTCCTCATGCAGTTGGTCAGCATCTTCTTCATGACCAACCTGACGAACCTCTCCGAGCTGATCCGGACCGGGAAACTCGACTTCTTCCTGCTCCTGCCGGTGAACGCCCGGTTCCTGATCTCCACCCGCAAGTTCGAGGTCGGCAACTGCGTCAACGCGCTCCTCGGCCTCGCGGTCATCGTCTGGGCCTTGGTGAAGCTCAATTACCTGCCCACCGCGGCGCAGATGTTCGGCTTCGCGGCGCTCTGCGGCGCCGGCGTGCTGATCCACTATTCGCTGATGTGCCTGCTGGCCACGACGGCCTTCTGGACGGTCCGCTCGCAGGGCATCGTCTGGGGCTACTACAACCTCTTCAACATCGCCCGCCTGCCCGACGCGGCGTTCCCGCGCGGCGTGTTCAAGGCCGTGTTCACCTTCGCGTTGCCGATGCTGCTCGTGTCCAACGTGCCGTCGAAGCTGCTCGTCGGCCGGCTGAGTTCGCCTTGGGAAATGGTCCTGCTGGTGGCGATGGCCCTGGCCGGCTTCGCCCTCAGCGAATGGGTCTGGCGCCGCGCCCTCCGGCAATACACCAGCGCCAGTTCGTGACTGAATGGCTGATCCGCAGATTGCGCTGATTTCGCAGATGGGTTCCTTAATCTGCGTCATCTGTGAAATCTGCGGATGGCTTCAGTCGCCTTTTTCCTGCCCAGCGGAAGCCGGTTGAAGCCCGCGCTTGCCTTCCGCGTCCGGGACCGCGAACGCTTTCCGCGTCACCCGTTTTCCATGAAACGCATCCCGTTGCTCTCGCTCGGCGCGCTGCTCGTCAGCACCGCCGCCTTCGCCCAAGGCGTTGGCTACACCGACACCCCCCAGATCCGCGGCCAGAAGTGGAAGGTCCACGACAAGGACCGGCCCAATCCGCCCACGGTCAAACCCGCCCCCACCTTCAGCCACGGCGCCCCGGCGCCCGGCGACGCCACCGTGCTTTTCGACGGCACCGACTTCGCCAAATGGGAACGCGACGGCGGCGGCGCGCCCAAGTGGAAGATCGAGCACGGCTACATGGAAGTGGTCGGCAAGTCCGGCGGCATCCACACCAAGGACCAGTGGGGCGACGCCCAGTTGCATATCGAGTTTGCCACGCCCACCAAGCCCGAGGGCGAAAGCCAGGGCCGCGGCAATTCCGGCGTCTTCTTCCACGGCCAATTCGAGATCCAGGTGCTCGACAGCCACAACAACAAGACCTATGCCGACGGCCAGGCCGGCGCGCTCTACGGCCAGTGGCCGCCCCTCGCCAATGCGATCAAGGGACCCGGCGAATGGAACAGCTACGACATCGTGTTCGAGGCACCGAAGTTCGACGCCGACGGCAAGCTGACCAAGCCAGCCTACGCCACCGTCATTCTCAATGGCGTGGTGCTGCACAACCGCAAGGAACTGAACGGCCCCACGAACCACCGCGCGAGCGATCCCTACAAGGCCTACTCCGGCAAGGGCGGCATCAGCCTCCAGGATCACGGTAACCCGACCCGCTTCCGCAACATCTGGATTCGGCCGCTCGGCGAATACAACTGAGCGACGGCGCGGCACAACGGGCGGCGGCGACCAGCCGCCCAGTCGGTCAAACCTCGGGCCCCGGAACGAAGGCTACGCTAGGCGTCCCTTCTGCTCCGGGGCCCGATCGTTTTCGGGGTGGCCCAGTGTCCCCAACCGGAAGCCGATCAGGGTTCCCACCGAAGCCCGCCCAACCGGTCCATTCGCAGCTGCATCACCGAACCGTTGGCATACCCCACGACCACCGTCTCGGCCTTGGACCGCGGATGACGGAGCAATTCCTCGCCGCCCACGGCATCGCATTCGGGCATCTCGAGCTCGAAGAAGAGGACGGTTTCCGGATCGACCTCGGCTTCCTTCTTGCCAGCCACAGCCCGGTTGTAGCCGTAGCCGCAGGCAGCCCCGGCGTTGGCCGGACGGCGGAGAACCTCATCGGCGTTCGCCCCGAGGAAAGGCCGGAGCGTTTCCGTCCAACGCTCGGCCGACGGAAATGTGTCCGCGTGGTCGGTGGAATAGATCCGGGCCGCCAGGCCGAGCTGCTTCAGGTTGTTCACGCTGGCGATGGACTGCGCCTTGGATTTCGCCTTGGCGAAGGCCGGCAGCATCATCCCGGCACTGACCGGCACCATCAGGGCGGACACCACCAGGCCGGCAATGGCCAGGCCCCGTCCGGTCAGGCGCCCGCCGCTGCGGTTAATACGCACCAACGCGACGATGCCGCAGAACAGGCCGGCGAACGCCCCCAACCCGGTGCAGCCCAGGACCCCGAGCACGAGCGAGACGACCGCGAGCGCGCTGAGTTTCGCCGGCGCCGGCAACGGGGGCGGTGCTGGCGCTTCGACAGGCGGCAACGGCGGCGGCAGAGGAGGCGGATTCATGGCGATGGCTCCGGGACGCTGTCGCGAATTCCGCAGGCTGGCCAGCCGGGATTCGGCTTCGCCCGGGAACAAGGGCGGGCCGCACCGCCACGCGCCACCGGTTCGCCGCGCGAACTTCCCCGCGGCGCGGCGTTGACCGCCCGCCCGCGGGGCCGATAGCGTTCCGGCACCATGTTTCCCGTCATTGAGCAGTTGCTGATCCTGCAGGACCGAGACCGCAAGCTGCTGCGCCTGAAGGCGGAACTGGCCGATACCCCCATCCAGCGGAAACGGCTCGAAGACAAGGCCGCCCTGACCCAGGCCGCCTTCGACACCGTCAAGCAACGTGGCCGGCAGATCGAGAGCGACCGCAAGAAGCTCGAGCTCGAGGTCCAGTCCAAGGAAGACTTCATCCGCAAGCTCGAGACCCAGCAGGGCGCCACCAAGAGCAACGACCAATACAAGGCCTTCACCCACCAGATCGACACCACCAAGGGTGAAATCCACGCCTTGGAGGACCAGGAAATCGTCCTGATGGAAAAGGCCGAGACCGTCGCCCGGGAAATCGACGCGGCGGCCAAGATCGCCGCCGCCCAGAAGGCGGAGTCCGACAAGCAGCTCGCCGACCTCGCCACCCGCGAGGCGAAGTTGCAGCGCGAATTTGAAAGCGGCTCCGCGGAACGCGCCGGGCTCGCCGAGAAGGTCGATGCGCCGACCCTCGCCCGTTACCAGCACCTGCTGGATCGCAAGGGGGACAACGTCGTCGTCGGGGTCAAGGGCGGCATCTGCGGCGGCTGCCACATGAAGCTGCCGACCCAGACCGTCGTCACCGCCAAGGCCCAGTCCGACATCGTCACCTGCATCAATTGCAGCCGAATCCTCTTCTGGACCCGCGACATGGACCACTGAGCCGGCCCCGCGGCGAGGCCAGCCCCGGTCAGAGGGAAATGCGCCCGCCCGTCACGTAGCGGAGCGCCACCAGGATGGCGAAGGTCAGCGTGACCAAAAGTTGGGCCAACCCAACCCAGCGCCACCCGTGACCGCTCCGGAGGAAGTGGAGCATCACCAGGCCGCCGTGGAGACCGGTGGCCAAGGCCGTGTTGCGCAGCGCCACCAACGGTTCGATTTCCCACCGGCGGCTCACCCACACCGCGAACACCCCGCTGGCGAACACCGGCAGGAACAACAACGCCCGCCCCACGGCGGCGAACAGCGGGGCGAACAGCGTCCGTCCCCGTTGCGCCCGCCGCTCCAACGGGACGCCCGGTGGTGATTCGTTTCCAAGACTGGCCATGTTTTTCCGCGGTCGCGGCAGCGTGCGACACCCCGCCGCGAAACGCCAGCGAGTCCGCCCGCCCACGACCGAGGACAATCGACGGCAATCAGGATCTCCAACTTCGGAAGATCGTTGCCGCGGCGGCGCATCCCCCAAACGTCCAAGCGCGCTGCCCGCCACCCGCCTGAAACTCGAGATGTGGATCATCTCATTCGCCAGACCGTTCAGCGCACGGAAGGATTTGAGCGGATCGCTGATTTCCAGAAGGGCCATGAACGGAGGCAGCTTGGCCGGGCGAGAAGTGGAGTCAAACGGGCTCTCGAAAAGGTGCTGTGCCCAAGGCTGGCGAGTAGACGAGTTTCACTTAGTCGCCGCCATCGCCGTGTCGAGTTGCGCCATGGTGAAACCGAAGACCTTTGTTAGATGCCTTCGCGCTTAGTTCAGTGAGATGTAACCCGTGTGCAGATACCAACCACCGATGCCGTGTCGTCGTGCGTGAAGAAACCAGCACTTTTCCCCTTTGTAGCGGGTGAGACGTAGCCGATGTGGGGAAGGTGACTTCTGGGTTGCGGTGTAGTCCTTCCGTTGCGCTGGCGTGAGCATGAAATGCCACCGGGATTCTGGTGTCCGCTGGCGATAGATCGCGAGATACTCGAAGAACCGGTCGAATGCCAACTTGTCGTTGAGGCTCTCGTCCATGATGGCCGCATACCATCCACCGGCTCCAGCTCTCGGAGCGCGGTGGTGGAGCCAAAACCAAGCAGACAATTCACCCAAAGGAGGTTCCTCGCATTGCATCGAACCGGCGTAGTTCTGCCCGACTGAAAAACCGCAAAGAAAGTCTTTCAGCGAACTGAGTGTGCGACTGGACAGGTAGAACCCAGGCTTTGCCTCAATACTGGGAAGGCAATCGTAGATGGTGAGTTTCTGTTTCGGGGGCCGTTGCATCGGACATGAGTCTGCACGGGGTTGGCGGGATGTTCTAGCCTCTCTCTGGCACCCTCCATGTGAGCCTCGTGACCCCGCCTCCTACGCGTAGACGGGCTCTCGGCGAAGCGACTCATTCGCCAGTGCCTCCACCGCCTTCACCCACGCCGGATGCTCGTTGAGGCACGGCACGAGGTGGAATTCCGTGCCGCCGGCGCCGAGTAATATCTCGCGGGCACGCATGCCAAGTTCCTCGATGGTTTCCAGGCAGTCGGCGACGAAAGCCGGGCTCATCACGACGAGCCGTTTCACGCCCGACGTCGCCAGACGGATGAGTTCCGTCTCGGTGTTGGGCTCGAGCCACGGGTCGCGGCCCAGGCGGGACTGGAAGGACACGGACCAACGCTCTACCGGCACGCCGGCGAGGCGGGTGAATTCCCGCGCCGTCTCGAAGCACTGGTGGCGGTAGCAGAAGGCGTGGGCCGGGCTGGGCTTTTCGCAGCAGTCGGCACACGAGAGGCAGTGCTTCTTCGAGGGGTCGGACTTGCGCAGGTGCCGTTCCGGCAGGCCGTGGTAGCTGATCAGCAGGTGATCGTAGGGTTGCGCCAGCGTGGGCCGGGCGGACTGGACCAGGGCGTCGAGGTAGGCCGGATGCCGGTAGAACGGCGGCACGACGTCGAGCGTCATCCCCGGGAAGGCGCGGATGTCGGCGCGGACCTTCTCGACGGCCGACTCGTAGCTCGACATGGCGTAGTGCGGGAACAGCGGGAGCAGCACGACGCGGTTCACGCCCTGCCGCTGAAATTCGGTCAGCGCGGCGGTCGGCGTCGGGTTCTGGTAGCGCATGCACAGCTCGACCGGGCAGCCAAGGCCCGGCGCGATCAGGTTGCGCAAGCGTTTGCCCATGACCACAAGCGGCGAGCCCTCGGCGGTCCAGACGCTCTGGTAGGCGTGGGCGGAGTTCTTGGGCCGGAACGGGAGGATGAACCCCTCGACAATCAGGCACCGGATCGGCCAGGGCGCGTCGATGACGCGGCCGTCCATGAGGAACTCGCGCAGGTAACGGCGCACGTCGGGCACCGACGGCGAGTCGGGCGAGCCGAGGTTCATGAGCAGGACGCCGGGGCGGTCGGCCATCGCGGTGGCGGGCAAGGGTGCGGTCATGGGCGGGAAGGCTGGGGGGAATCAGAATGCGGCCAGCGGGTGGGTGCAGGGAGTCGCCACGCAGTCTTCGGCAATCGTGCGTGTGGAGTCCGAGCGAGTTGGCGGGCTTTCCCCTCTCCCTTGGGGAGAGGGTTAGGGTGAGGGGCAAGCGGGCGTAGAATGAAACCGCCGCGCAACTTGCAGCAATGGGCCAAAGCCAGGTTGTCCGGCGCCGGTTTCGCGGCCACGCGGCAATTCCATGGGGCACACGGTTCCCCCTCACCCCGGCCCTCTCCCTCAGGGAGAGGGAGAAGGTTACGACGCCCCTTCTTTCCTTCCGTGCTGCACTCCGATTCAGCACAACACTGAGCGGTCCTCGTCAGTCTGGACCGAGGAGTTGTTTGGTGCCGGCGGGCTTTCCCCTCTCCCCGGGGGAGAGGGTTAGTGTGAGGGGAAAGTGGGCGTAGAACGAAACCGCCGCGCAACTTGCAGCAATGGGCCAAAGCCAGGTTGTCCGGCGCCGGTTTCGCGGCCACGCGGCAATTCCATGGGGCACACGGTTCCCCCTCACCCCGACCCTCTCCCTGAGGGAGAGGGAGAGTGTCTCGACGCGCGATAACTCCACAGGTTTCGCGCTTCGATTCAGCGCTCAGCGGACGGCCAGTCGGCGAATTAGCAGGTTGCCAACCTGCGCTACGGAACAGGCTCACGCGCCGGCTCCTTCCTTTGCGGTATCCGCCATCTCCTCCGCGACCTGGAGGGCGGCCATCAGGCAGTCGGTCAGCGCGATGCCGTTGCGGAAGTGGCCGGCGAGGCGGAGTCCGGGCGCCTGCTGCTCCAGCTTCGTCATGCGTGCGCGGAAGTCGCCGAAGCCGAGGAGATATTGCGGGATCGCCAGGCGGTGGACGGTCCGGTGGAGGAAGGTCGGTTCCCCGCGGACGCCGAGCAGCCGGCCCAGCGCCTCGCGGGTCGCGGCCAGTTGAACTTCCTCCGAGGCCAGCGCCATCTCGGGCGAGCGCGAACCGCCGAGGTAGCACGTCAGCGTGACGTGGCCCGCCGGTGCGCGGCCAGGGAACAGGGAGGAACTGAAGATGGCGCCGAGGATGGCCTGCTTCTCGACCTCGGGAATCAGCGCCCCAAAGCCATCGAGCGGATGTGTCACGTCTTCGCGCCGGAAGCCCAGCACAAGCACGGTGACGGCGGCGTAGTGGATGTCGCCCAGCCACGCGAGCGAGGCGTCGTTGCCAGCGTCGAGCTGGATGCCGGCGAGCCGGTGCGCGGGTGCGGCGAGCAGGACGGCGGAATGTTCGGTGGTTTCGTGCCGGCCCTGGCGGTTGACGGTCACCTGCCAGCCGCCCGCGTGACGCCGGATGGCTTCCACCGGCGCGTTGAGCTGCAGCGCATCACCGAGCTGGGTCGCCAGCGCGGTCACCAGCGAACCGAGGCCGTGGCGGAAGGAAAGCTTCGGGGCGCGGTCCTTGGGCGTCTCGCCGGAGCGGCGGCGTTCGCGGGCGCCGAGCATCTGGCCCAGGAAGAGCGAGCGGTAGCGCGTCTCGACCTGGTGCAGCTTGGGAAACGCCTCGCGCAGCGACAGCCGTTCGGGGTTGCCGGCATACACGCCGCCGACGAAGGGGTTGATCGCGTAGTCGAGAAATTCCTGTCCGAGCCGCCGCCGCACGAAGCCGGCGACGGTTTCCTCCACGTCGGCCCGGCCGCGCGGGCGCAGCAGTTCGCCGAGCACGTTGAGCTTGGCGCCGAAGCTGAAGAGCGGCGTGGTCATCCAGCCGGGCAGCGAATCGGGCACGGCGAGAAGGCGGCCGCCGCGGACGATGTAGCGCTTGTTGGCGGCGGGATCGGAGGTCAGGCACTGGTCCTTCAGTCCGACATCGTCGATGAGCTGGCGGAGCTTGGGCGAGGTTTCGAGGAGCGTGTTCGGGCCGTCCTCGGCGAGGTAGCCGTCGCGCTCGGTCGTGTGGACCGGTCCGCCCGGACGCGAACCGCTCTCGTAGACAACGCTGGGAATGCCGCGCTGCCGCAGGCGGAACGCCGCGGTCAGGCCCGTGACGCCGCCACCGACAATGGCGATGGGAGCAACCCGGCTGGAGGAAGGAAGGGACATCGCGGGATCCATGAACGGCGGTTCAAACGGCGCGGCTGAAGAGCTTTTCGGGCGGCGTCTGCCGGGCGAGGCGGGCGTCGAGCACCATGCAGACGTTGCGCAGGAAGGTCCGGCCGAGCTGGGTCACGGAGCAGCCTTCCGACTGGAGTTCGACCAATCCGTCCTGTTCCAGCGCGCGCAGACGCTCCTGGGCGGTGTCGAGGAACGGGATGTGCAGTTCCGGGTCGGCCCAGTTCGTCTCGAATGACGTCATCACGTTCAGGATGTGCTGGCGGAGCACGAGGTCCTCGTCGGTGAGCGTGTGACCGCGCGCGATGGGCAGCTCCCCGGCGAGCACGCGCTGCATGTAGGGCTCGAGCACCTTCTCGTTCTGCGCGAAGAGGCGCCACGAGTCGCCGATGGCGGAGACACCGAGTCCGATCTGCGGCCAGACGGGGCGGGCGGTATAGCCCATGAAATTGCGGTGCAGCCGGCCTTCCTGTGCGGCGGTCCACAGCGAGTCGGACTCCCTCGCAAAGTGGTCCATGCCGATCTCGCGGAAGCCAGCGCCCTCGAGCAGTTCGCGGCCGACCTCGTAGAGGTGACGCTTGGCCTCGCCCACGGGCAGGTCCGCCTCGGTGAACTTCCGCTGGGCCGGCTTGATCCACGGCACATGCGCGTAGGCGTAGAAGGCGAGCCGGTCGGGGTTGAGCCGCTTCACCGCCTCAATGGTGTCGCGGATGCTGGTCTCGGTCTGGAACGGCAGGCCGTAGATGAGGTCGAAGTTGATGCTCTGGAAGCCGAGCTTCCGGGCGTGTTGGACGACGGTGTCGACCTGCTCCTCGGTCTGCACCCGGTGGACGATCTCCTGGACCTTGGGATCGAAGTCCTGGATGCCGAGGCTCAGGCGGTTGAAGCCGAGCTCAGCCAGCGCGGCGAGGTGCTCCTGGGTCGTGACGCGCGGATCGGCCTCCAGCGAAAGCTCCGCGTCGGGCGTCACCCGGCCGCCGCCGAGAATGCCCGCGGCGAGGCGGTGCAGGTCCGGCGGGGCGAGGAAGGTCGGCGTGCCGCCGCCGAAGTGGAGTTCCGCCAGCGGCAGCTGGTTTTCCGGGCTGAGCCGGCGACGATACATCTCCCATTCCTGCAGCACGACGTCCACGTAGCGGTGGCCCAGCTCGTGGTTGCGGGTGATGCGGGTGTTGCAGCCACAGTAGGTGCAGAGCGATTCGCAGAACGGGATGTGGACGTAAACTGCCGCCCCGGCCGGCGCGCCGCGGCGCGTGGACCCAGGCTGCGTGAGGCTGGTCAGCCATTCATCGGCCGTGGGCTGGCCGGTCCAGTAGGGCACGGTCGGGTAGCTCGTGTAACGCGGCCCCGGAACGTCGTATTTGCGGAGCAGGTCGTGACGGGAGTGAGCAGTCATGCGGGAAAATATTCGCGTTGGAGTTGGAGGAAAAGGCGGACGTTGGCCTCGGGGGTTCCCGGCAGCACGCCGTGGCCGAGGCCGCACACCCAGCCAGCGCGGCGTTCCGGGCTCACGGTCTGGGCGTCGGCGAAGAAGCGGTGCAGCAGCGGCCGAAGCTCGGCCTCCGGCAGCAGCATCTGGTGCGGATCGAAGTTGCCCTGCACGGCCCAGCGGTCGCCAACTTCGGCCATCACGGCGGACAGCGGATGCTCCCAATCCACGCCGAGGCAACTGATCGGCAGATCTTTCAGGGAGTGCCAGTGGGCGGGGCCGGTCTGGCGCGAGTAGTAGGTGAACAACGCCTCGGGCACCTGGGCGCGGACCGCCGTGAACAGCCGCGCCAGGCACGGCACGACGCGGCGTTGAAAGGACTCCAGCGGAATTTCCCCGGCGGCGGTGTCCATCACCGCCACGGTGTCGGCTCCGGCCCGCAGCTGCAGGACGATGTTGGCCACCAGCAGATCCTCAAGGCGTTCGCAGAAGCCCGCGAAACGGCCGTCCTCCACCCCGGCAACGGCATCGCTGACGTCACCCTTGTGGCTGCCGGCCACGGCATAGAAGAACAGCGTCAGCGGTCCGCCCACGAAGCCCAGCAAACCCTTCTCGGCCGGCAACGCAGCCCGGATCAGGCGCATCGCCTGGGCCTGAAACTCCAGTCCCGCCGCCCGTTCGGCGCCATCCTGTAGCCGGTCCACGTCGGCCGGGGTCCGCAGATGCCAGTCCAGCATCGGGCCCGGCGCGTAGCGCAGCCCCATGCCCATGACCTCGAGCGGAAACAGCAGGTCGGAAAACAGGATCGCGGCGTCGAAATCGAAGTCGCGGATGGGGCCCAGAGTGACCTCGCAGGCGAGCGCGGGATCCTTGCAAAGCGCCATGAAGTCGTGGTCGCGCTTCAACGCCTGGTAGTGGGAATGGTAGCGGCCAGCCTGCCGCATGAACCACACGGGCGGGCGGCCCGGGTTCTGCCGACGGATGGCCTGGTTGAAGCGGTTCATGCGAAGTCGGAACGCGGAAGTCGGAAGTCGGAATTGGCCGTGATCGGGAAACCTTCCAACCGTGGCGCAGAAATGCGGCGGTTTGATTCGCCACACGGTTCCCCTTCACCCCGGCCCTCTCCCTCAGGGAGAGGGAGAATGATCCGATGCGCATCACGTTCACGAACGAAGAGCTTCGATTCAGCTTGGCGTCGTTCCGGCGTAAGCAATGTCCGCTTCATATCTCGCGGCAGGCTTCGGCGTTCAGTTGGTAGCCGACGCCGCGGACGCTGCGGATGACGGTCGGCGTTTCGGGGTCCGTCTCCACGAGGCGGCGGAGTTTCAGGATGAAATTGTCCACCGTGCGCGGCGTCGGGTAGTCGTCGCGCGACCACACTTCGTCGAGAATCTGGTCACGGCTGACCACAGAACCGCGGTTTTCGACGAGCAGTTTGAGCAACGCGGTCTCGCGCTGGCTGAGCGTGGTCGTTACGCCGTCCACTTCGGCGGAGAAGGCGGGAAAATTCACCCGCGCTCGGCCCACGTGCATCCGGTTCAACCCGGTGCCGCAGAAGCGCGCGCGGCGCAGTCCGTTTTCAATGCGCAGGACGAGCTCCTGATAGTTGAAGGGCTTCACCACGTAGTCCTCCGCGCCGAGTTCGAGGCCAAGGATTCGGTGCTGCGGATCGCCCATCGCGGTGAGGAAGATGATCGCCATTCCGACCGCCTGCTTGCGGATGGTCTCGGCGAGCAGAAACCCGGAGCCGTCGGGCAAGCCGACGTCTAGGAGCGCGAGGTCGAACGGGTGCCGGGCGAGCTCCGCCTGGGCGGCGGCGACCGTGCGGGCCCAGGTGACCTCGAAGCCGGAACGGGTGAGCCGTTCTACCAGCGTGGCGCCGAGCGTGGGCTCGTCCTCGACGACAAGCAGGCGGGCTGAGGGGCGGTCAGCCATCGGACACCTCCGTGCGGAAATGGAGTTCGACGCGGAAGCCGCGGGGATTTGCGCCGCCCTCAGCAGCATGGAACTCGGCCCGACCGCCCATCCGCTGCATGAGCGAACGGACCAGATACAGGCCAACACCGGCGCCCTTGGAGGCGGGACCCTTCTCGAAAAGCTGGCCGAGTCGTCGCGGCAGGCCGGCGGCGGGTTCGCCGTCGTCGGTGACCGAGAGGGTGACGCGATCCGGCATCACGGTGTTGGCGAGGGTGATCGTCACGCGTTCCCGCTGGCAGTGGCGGACGGAGTTCTCAATCAAGTTACGGAGAATGATCTGCACCGCCGCGGGATCGGCGAGGATCGCGGCCCCGGCAACGCGGTTGTCCACGACCACGGCGGGCGCCAACGGGGCGCGCCATTGGCGGAGGAACTGGCTGACCACGCGGGCCAGATCCAGCGGCTGCGTCGGCACGGGACCGGCACCCTCAACGCGGGCCAGTTCGAGGGCGCGCTCAACCTGCGATTCGAGCCGGGTCGTGTCGTCGAGCAGCCGCTCGACCAAGGCGCGGGAGGGCGACTCGGCGGCGGTCAGTTCCGCGAGCGATTCGGCCTCCAGGCGGATTCCGGTGAGCGGGGTGCGGAGCTCGTGGGTGACCGACGCAAAGAATCCATGCAACGAACGAGCCCGACGCGAATCGCGCCAGTAGAGCCAGCCGAGCAGCAGCAGGCTGACCGCGAGTGCGCCGAAGAACGTGGCGCCTTCCCAGTGCAGCATGCGTTGGGTCTTGGCCCATTGCTGGCTGGCTTCGAGCGAGGTCAGGCCAGCCTGTTTTTCCAGCTCGGCAATCCGACCGGCCTGCTGGTTCATGTGGAAGACCCACCAGCCACCGAGGGCGAACAGCAACGTCAGCCACGCGAAGCTGAGCGCGACGAGCGTGCGGACGCGGGCGGGCGGGCGGGAATTGAGCTGGCCCGTGGGATTCATGCGGCCGGCATCGTGGCCACCCCGCCCCGGCGGCGTCGAACCGGATCCGAATCCCGGCCGGACTGCCGTTGCCCCGGGCGGAGCGGTGGTCGCGGAGAGGCAGGCCGGGTTCATGCGGCCAATGGCACCGAGGGTGAGCGCATTGCCGGGCGGGTGCCGCCCAATTGGAACGCGGTGAACGGGAAGAACTGCGGCAGGTCTTCCCAGCCATGCGGATGGCTGAGCGAACTGCCCAAGTTCCGGTGCCGTGCCCGCTCGGCGCATGCCAGCGCCGCCAGCGCCAACTGGCGGTCGCGATGCGCATCGGCGCGATGCTGCAGGGCAAACAGGTCGTCCAGGCAGCGGAATTGCGGCAGCGAGTTCCACGCCCCTGCCTGGGTGCGCGAGCCGCCCAAATGGACGATCACGGCTGCGGAACGCGCCCATCCGAGGCGGCACCAGTCGTCCGCCGGCGAAAACGGAACGCAGAGCACGATGGCCCGGGCTTGGCGCCAGGCGTTCTCTGCCGCCCCGGCCGCGAGCACCTCGACCGACGCACCGGGGTGCGCACGAAGGCGGGAGGCCAAATCCTCGGCCCGGGCGATAGTGCGATTGAGCAACTGCAGGGGGCCGGCTCGCAGCCAAGGACACACCGTCTCCGCCATGTCGCCGGCACCCACCACCAGCGTCGCGCCGGCCGGCGATGCACCCGCCAGCCGCAGCAGCTGGCGCACGCCGCGGCCGTAGGAGGCGCCGCCGACTTCCGACAGGTGGCTGGCCCGGATTTCCTTGGCGTCGGCAAAGAGCCATTGGAGCCACGGCGCCTGGGGAGCCCCGCCACTCCAGGCGGCCTTGAGCTGCCCCAAGATATTGGTTTCACCCGCCAGTTGGCTGGCGAGCCCGGTGGCGACCTCGAGCAGAAACTCGTAGGCTTCACAGTCCTGGAACACCTCCATCCCAGCCGGTAGCTTCGCCGACGACTGGGCGCCCGTTCCCTGGGTCACCGCCAGCCAGCGTTGACAGGTATCGAGCCGCCAAACCGGGGCCGCGGCAGGGATTCCCGCGGCCTGTTCCCAACCCTCGGCCGGGGCCCGGAGGCCGCCCGCCTTGGCGACGTGGAAAACAGTAAGTCCGCGAATCATGACGGCCTGAGCCTGCCGCGGACGGCGGCGGCAAGTGTCACGGAAGTGTCACCGCCGGCCACTTTGCGCCCAGAGCCTCCCAGGGCAACCGAGGGAGAGCATTGTGGAATTGAAACGTAGTCGCCCGTCGACGTCGGCTGGCAGTTTCCGCAGGCACTTCCCCGGGAAACGGCCGCGTTCACGGGCGGGAGGCGGCTCCACGGGTCCGGCGGTGCCACGAAACTATTCCACCAACGCGCAGCCCTAGCCCATTTCGCACCATGGCCAAATTGACCGGTAAAGGATCTCCGAAAAACCCCGCGGAAACGCCGCCGCGAGCGAATGCAGCGCCCGGCCGAGACGAGTTCCCGGACGACGCCGAGTCGGCTGGAACGGCAATTGAGACGCCCAGCTTCATCGTGGGCATCGGCGCGTCGGCCGGTGGTTTGGAGGCCTTGGAACGCTTTCTCAAGGCGATGCCGGACGATTCGGGGATGGCGTTCGTTATCATCCAACACCTGTCGCCGGACTTTAAGAGCCTGATGCACGAACTGCTGGCCCGGCACACCCGGATGACCATCGTCCCAGTGATGGCGACGACGCGCATCCGGGCGAACACGATCTACCTGCTGCCGCCGCGGAAGGAGATGGTGATGTCGGGCGGCAAGCTGTTCGTCCACGAACGTCCCACCGACCAGCCGTTGATCATGCCGATCAACGTGTTCTTCCGCTCCCTGGCCCGAGAGGCGCGCGACAAATCCATCGCGATCATCCTTTCGGGCACCGGCACCGACGGCACGTCGGGACTCATGGATGTCCACGACCTGAGCGGCCTGATCCTCGTCCAGAGCGAGGAGTCCGCGAAGTTCGACGGCATGCCCCGGAGCGCGATCGACACCGGGTTGGCGGACCTGATCCTCGCGCCGGAGGAGATGCCCAACGCTCTCCTCGCCTACGCGGCGAACCCCGCCGCGCCGCTGGCCGGCTCGAAGTTCGCCAAGGTCAGCTCGGAAACCCTCGCTGGCCTGCCGGCGGTCCTGGAGAAGCTCCGCGAAGTCTATGGAATCGACTTCAATTTCTACAAGCCGGCCACGATTTCGCGGCGGATTGACCGGCGGATTTCCCTGCTCAACTGCCCCACCTTCGGCGAATACAGCCAGCGGGTCGTCAATGATCCGGGCGAACTGGACGCCCTCTACAAGGACCTGCTGATCGGGGTGACCCGGTTCTTCCGCGATCCGGAGGCGTTCGCCTTGCTGGAGGAGAAGATCATTCCCCAGATCGTCGAGCAGACGGCCAAGGAGGATGACATCCGCGTGTGGGTGGCCGGCTGCGCCACCGGCGAGGAGGCCTACTCGCTGGCCATCCTGTTCGTCGAGTGCCTCGAACGGGCGGGCAAGCGGATGACGGTCCGGATCTTCGCCTCGGACGCACACCGTGACTCCCTCCAGTTTGCGTCCGAAGGGCTCTATTTCGAGTCCACGATGGAGGACGTGTCACCGTCCCGCCGGGAACGTTTCTTCACCCGGGAAGGCAAACGGTATCGGGTCGTGCCCGCGCTCCGGAAGATGCTGATCCTGTCCCCGCAGAACCTCATCAAGGACCCGCCGTTCACCAAGATGGACCTCGTGAGCTGCCGGAACCTGCTGATCTACTTCCAGCCGGTCGCGCAGACCAAGGCCCTGGCCAGCTTCCACTTCGCGCTCAAGATGAAGGGCACGTTGCTGCTCGGCCCGAGCGAGAGCCCCGGCGAACTGGACGGCGAATTCGAAACCATCGACCGCCAGTGGAAGCTTTACCGGAAGATGCGGGATTCCCGCCTCCCGCTGGACATCCGGATGAACCTCGTGCCGGCGTTGGGCCGGGCCATGGCGCGGCCGGCCGTCCCGGGTGACCTGCGGCTCGCCCGCGCGTATGACGCACTGCTGGCCGGTTACGTGCCCACCGGGGTGCTGATCAACGACCGCCGGGAAGTCCTCCACGTCTTCAACGACGCCGACCGGTTCCTGCGCCCGCCGACCGGCCGGATGAACAACGACCTCATCAGCATGGTCCGGGGCGACCTCCGGATCGCCCTCTCGTCGGCGGTGCAGACCGCGCTGAAGAAGCTGGAAAAGGTGACCTTCAAGGGCATCCGCATCCGCGGCCGCGGCGACGACCGGGACACACTTCTCAGCATTGTGGCGGACCCCATTCCCGACAAGGCGACCAACATGACTTACGTGTTCGTCCTCTTCCGGGAAGAACAGGAGGTGCGCCCGATCGCCCCGCAGTCCGGGGAGGAGTTCCACGCCGGCGAGGCCTCACAGGAGCGCATCGTCCAGCTCGAGCAGGAGCTGCTCCAGACCAAGGAATCGCTCCAGACCACCGTTGAGGAACTCGAGACCAGCAACGAGGAATTGCAGGCGAGCAACGAGGAGCTGCTCGCCGCCAACGAGGAGCTCCAGAGCACCAACGAGGAGCTGCACTCCGTCAACGAGGAGCTCTACAGCGTCAATGCCGAGCACGAGCTCAAGATCAAGGAACTGATCGAGACGACCAACGACCTGAACAACCTCATGCGGTCCACGGAGATCGGGACCATCTTCCTCGACCGCTCCCACTGCATCCGCCTGTTTACCCCCGCTGCGGCGGACATCTTCAACCTGCTGCCCCAGGACGTCGGCCGCGACATCAAGCACATCACCTACCGGGTCAAGGACGACGACATCGTCGAACAGATCGACGAGGTCTTCCGCTCGCTGAAGACCGTCGAGAAGAAGGTGACCGCAACCAATGGCCGGGACTACCTGCGGCGGCTGATGCCCTACCACGACGAGGGCAAACAGGTGTCGGGCTTGGTGATGACCTTCGTGGATGTCTCGGACCTGTCGCGCGCGGAGTCGGCCCTGCGGGAATCCAACCTGAACCTCCACAACACGGTGCAGGAACTGCGCGACAGCGAGGAAGTCCTCCGGGTGCTCGTGGAAGGGGCGCCCCAGTCGATCATCATGACCGACGCCCAGGGCCTGGTCACCTTGCTCAATTCGCAGACCGAGCGGCTGTTCGGTTACACCCGCCACGAATTGCTCGGCCAGCCCATTGAGCTGCTGGTGCCCAAACGGTATCGGGCCAATCACCCGGCCATGCGGAACGGCTTCATGCAATCACCCACCGCGCGGCCCATCGGCGTAGGCCGGGACCTGCATGGACTCAGGAAGGACGGCACCGAGGTCCCCGTGGAGATCGGGCTGAGCCCGCTCCGGATCAAGGGCAAGATGTTCGTCCTCAGCACGATCATCGACGTGCGGGGCCGCAAGGAGGCGGAGAACGCCCTGCGGGCCAGCGAGTCGCGCTTCCGGTCCGTCGCCGAAACCCTGCCCCAGTTGGTCTGGACCTGCCCGCCGGACGGCCAGTGCGACTACGCGGGGCCCCAATGGCTCGCCTACACCGGCGTCGAGGAGACGGCCCAGCTTGGCTTGGGCTGGCTCAATTTGGTCCACGGGGACGACCGCGCCGCGGCCCGCGAACGCTGGCTGCAGTCGGTCGCGACCGGCCAGCCGCTGGACGTCGAGTTTCGCCTGCGCCGCCGCGACGGCATTTACCGCTGGTTCAAGTCCCGGTCCGCCCCGCTCTACGGCGAGGACGGGCATATCTCCAAATGGTTCGGCACCAACACGGACATCGACAGCCTCCGGCAGGCCGAAGCCCAAGCCTCGGCTTCGTTGCAGGAAAAGGAGACCCTGCTGAAGGAAATCCACCACCGGGTGAAGAACAACATGCAGCTCATCTCGAGCCTGCTGCAGCTCCAGAGCGACTACATCACGAACCCCGAGGCGCTCTCCGTTTTCCGTGAGGGGCAGAACCGGGTCCGCTCGATGGCACTCATCCACGAGAAACTCTACCGCGCCTCCAGCCTCGCCCAGATCGACTTCGCCGAATACGTCCAGAGCCTGGTCAACATGCTCATGCCCACCTACGCGGTCCGGCCGGAACTCGTGAGGGTCCGGGTCCGAGCCCAGGTCGTCGAACTCGCCGTGGACACGGCCATCCCGCTCGCCCTCATCCTGAACGAGCTGATCTCGAACTGCCTGAAACATGCGTTCCCCAAGGATCGCCCAGGCACGCTCGACATCGAATTGTCGGGCTGCGCGGACACCGAGGTCATCCTTTCGGTCCGGGACGACGGCATCGGATTCCCGGCCGGCTTCGCCTGGGAACAGTGCCCTTCGCTCGGCCTCCATCTGGTGAAGATCCTGACCCACCAGATCGAGGGCCGGATGGAAGTGGAATCCAAAGACGGCCTCGAGTTCCGCCTCAAGTTCCGCGAGACCAAGCGCCGGCGGGTCGGCTGACTATCGGACCGTCCACCGGGCTCGCCGCATCGGTCCCGGAAGGGGCGTCCTTGTTCCGACAGAATGACTGGGACAGCCCGCGTTTGGGATGCGATTCCCCCGCCCGTCCGCCGCGCACCAAGGTCGGCAAAAGCCAAGGTTCGGCTTGCCCGCGTTTGGCCGCTTGCGATAGGCCATAACATGTCGGTTGGAAACTGCCCGTGGGGTTGAAACTTCGACAACCGACACCACCTTAAGCCTAATCGTTACCCAGTTCACGGTCCGTCAACCTGCCGTCCCGGGATGGGCGGCTGAACGAAGGAACGGGAGCACAATCCGGAAGGATGCATTCGGCCCATGAGCAAACACCGCATTCTCATCGTCGAGGATGAAGCCATCATCGCCGCCGACCTTCAGCGCCGCCTCCGATCCTGTGGCCACGACCCGGTCGGCGTCGCCGCCTCGGGCGAGGAAGCCTGCCGGCAGGCCACCGACCTGAACCCCGACCTCGTCCTCATGGACATCGTGCTCCAGGGTGACATGGACGGCATCCAGGCCACCAAGTCGATCCGGGAGAAGTCCGATGTCCCCGTCATCTTCCTGACCTCCCACGCGGACAACACGACCGTCCGCCGGGCCTGCGACACCGAGCCGTTTGGCTATATCCTTAAGCCGATCGACGAGCGCGAGCTGAGGGTGGGCATCGAGGTCGCCATCAAGCGGCACCGCGCGGAAACCGAACACCGGCAACTGGAGCGCTGGATGAATACCACGCTCAACAGCATCGGCGACGGCGTGATTGCCGTGGACCGGGCGGGCCGGATCGTCCTCATGAATCCCTGCGCCGAAGGCCTGACCGGTTGGTCGCAGGCCGAGGCGCTTGACCGGCCGCTGGCCGACGTCTTCCGCCGGCGCCACGCGCTGACCGACACCGAGTTGCCGGATCCCGCCGCGCTCGCCATGGAACGGGCGACCGTGGTCCGCCTTGGGCAACCGGCCGTCCTGCGGCCTCGCCAAGGTGAGCCCATTCCCGTCGACGAAAGTGCCGCCCCCATCCGCGAACAGGACGGCACCGTCCACGGCGCGGTCATCGTCTTCCGCAACGCCAGCGACCGCGTCCGCGGCGAGGAGCATTTGGGCGCCCAGAATTCGGCGCTGGAACGGCAGCTTCGCCAGCGGACCGAGGAACTTTCCGCCACCGTCGAGGAGTTGGAACAATTCACGGGTTCGGTCGTCCACGACCTCCGCCAACCGCTCCAGACCGTCCAGGGATTCGCTGCCTTGCTGGCTTGGCGCATCGAAAGCCTGGGCGACGGCGAATCGGTGAACCTGCTCGCGCAAATCCAGGACGGCACATTGCGCATGGGACACCTGATCGACGCCTTCCAGCGCCTCGCCCGTTCGCACCGGCAGGACCTCAAGATCGAGCCCATCGATTCGGCCGCCATGGTCGCCGACTGCCTCGCCCGCCTGAAGCCGGAGGCCGGCCCGGTGGCCCCGGTGATCGAGGTCGGTGCCCTGCCCGCGGTGGACGGGGACTGGCAGCTGATCCACCAAGTCTGGATGAACCTGCTGTCCAACGCGCTGAAATACAGCTCGAAGGTGCCGCAGCCCCGCATCTGGATCGCTTCCATGGCCACGGCCAACGAGTGCATTTTCCTCGTCCGGGACAACGGCGCGGGCTTTGACATGCAGGCGGCCGAACGGCTGTTCAAACCGTTCCAGCGCCTGCATTCCGCCACCAGCTTCCCGGGCCACGGAATCGGCCTCAACACGGCGCGCCGGATCGTCCAACGCCACGGCGGCCGGATTTGGGCGGAGGCCGCGCCCGGCCGGGGCGCCACCTTCTGGTTCTCGTTGCCCAAGTCGTTCGCTTCGTCACCCCCGGCCAGGATCGCCCCGATTCCGCCACCGACAGTTGAGGAAACCGCGCCGTTCGCGTTTCCCGAAGAACCCGAACCGGCTTCCACCGGACGCATTTTGATCGTGGAGGACCAGGCCATCATCGCCGCCGACCTTTCTTCGCGGCTGACCAAGCTCGGCCACCAGGTCGTGGGCACCGTCGCCACCGGCGAGGCCGCGGTGGAATTGGCCCGGCGGATCCGGCCGTCGGTGATCCTGATGGACATCCAGCTTCAGTCCGGCATGGACGGCGTGCAGGCGGCCGCGGCGATCGGGCATGACCTGCATATCCCGGTCGTGTTCCTGACCTCGCATTCGGACCGGGCCACGTTCCAGCGCGCCAAGCAGGTGCGCCCGATGGGCTACGTGGTGAAACCGTTCCAGGACCGGGAACTTTCCATGGCGATCGAACTGGCCCTGCACCGGGCGGAGTCGGAAAAACGCGTCGCCGAATCGCACCGCTGGCTGAACACGACCCTGCGCAGCATCGGCGACGGCGTCATCGCGACCGATGCCCAAGGGGTCATCCGGTTCATGAACTCCGCCGCCGAAGCCCTGACCGGCTGGGAGGAGAAATTTGTCCTGGGCCGGGACCTTTCCAGCGCCTTCCTCGTCTATGACGCGGCCACCCGGCGGGTCATCAGCAGCCACGTCGCCACCGAACTCAAGTCCGGCCGCCTGAATGTCGCCGGGCGGGAGTCGATGCTGGTCGCCTTTGGCGGCGTCCACCGTCCCATCGAGGAACGCGGCTCCACGATCCGCGACGCCGACTGCCGCGTGATGGGCAGCATCCTCATCTTTCGCGACGTGTCGGACCGCAAGGCCGGCGAGGCGGAACGGGAAAAGATGATCGCCGACCTCACCAAGGCACTCAATGACGTGGAAACCCTGCAAGGATTGATTCCCGTCTGCGCCTGGTGCCGGAAGGTCCGGGACGACGACGGTTATTGGCGCCTGTTCGAGGACTACGTGCGGCGCAAGACCAAGGCCGACATCACCCACAGCATCTGCCCGGCCTGCAGCCACACCCTCATTCCCGAGGAACCGGCCTGAGCGGAACCATCACGGCGCAGACGCAGCCGGCCCGGGTCGGGGACACAGTTCGGCCAGCCGGGCCTCGAGCGCTTGGAGGCGTCGTTCGAGCCGCTTCTGTTCTGTGATGTCCGCGAAGGAAGTGACCGCGGCATGCGGCCGGGCATCGCCGCCCCGGAACAGCGGCGAGGAGTTGACCCTGATCCAGCGCTCGGTGCCGTCCGGCAGGTGGAGGCCCATCACCACGTTGTGCTGCGGCTGACCGGTGCGGAGCACTTCCATCGCCGGATGCAGGTCGCCTGGGAACGGGCTCCCATCCTCCCGCACGGCCCGCCAACGCGGATCCACCGAGGTCCGCCCCATCATCTGGTCGCGGCTCAGTCCCAGGATGCGTTCGGCCGCCGGATTGCAGTCGGTTATGGCCCCGTCGGCGGCTTGAACCACGACCCCTTCGGCCACCGTGCTCAGGACCGAACGCAGGTGTTGCTGGCCGGCCAAACGGGCAAACGCGGACTCCGTTTCCATCGTGAGCACCCGCAGGAGCTCCAGTTCGGGGATCCCGGGCAGACGGGGCGCCCGGCTGGCGACGGTCAGCAGGCCGATGCGCTCACCGTCGGCGACCAAGGCGAGGCAAAGCTGGTGCCGGATGCCGAAGGCCTCGGCGACGGGGCGCTGCTCCGGGGACCGCTCGAACACGTCGACCAAGTCCAATGGCCCGGCAAAGGCGGCCGCCACGTGCCCCGACACTCGGGGCAGACGGGCGACCTGCTCCAAGTAAGCCGGTTCCAGGCCGCGTTGGTGGCACAGCACGACGTCCGAGTTTTCAATCAGGTAAATCGCGCCGCACTCCATCTGGGTCAGGTGGAGCGCCTCGCGCAGCAGGCACGCCAAGGCGGAATCCACGTCCGGGCAGGCGTTGATCGCCACCAGGCAGCGGTGGAGTTCGGCATTCGTCGCGGCGGTCGCCTGCAGCGACTGCAACGACTCCTTCCGATCCGTGATGTCGACGCAGGAGCCGATGTAGCCGGCGAATCCTCCGTCGGGAAAATAACGCGGCACTCCGTTGTTCAGGAGCCAGCGGTATCGGCCATCGTGGCGCCGCAAACGAAATTCCGACTGGAAGGCGCGGCGGGCCGAAAAGCTGCCCCAAAAAGCCTCGAGGCAGCGGGTGAGATCTTCCGGGTGGACGCCCTCCGTCCAACCTTCGCCCATTTCCCGGGCCAGCGGCCGCCCGGTAAACTCCAGCCAGGTGCGGTTGAAATAGGTGCAGCGCGACTGGGCATCCGCGGTCCAGATCAACACCGGCGCCGCATCGGCCATGGTCAGGAACCGCTGTTCACTCTCGTGGGCGGCCTGTTCGGCAACCCGCTTTTCCGTGAGGTCCAAGTTGACCCCGGAAACGCTGATGACCTGCCCACGGTCGTCAGTCTCGGACTTGACGATGGCGCGGAGCCAGCGGGTGCGGCCGTCGGAGCGCCGGACGATCCGGTATTCCTGATCCATCACAACGCCTTCCCGTAGGCACTTGGCCAAGGCGCGTTCGAAATTGCCACGATCCTCCGCGTGCAGGAGTTCACGCCAGGCCTTCAAGGTCCGCTCGCGGGCTTCCGCCCATCCCATGATCCGGTCCAGTTGACGCGAGGAAGTGAGCGCTCGCTCGACGACGTCGAACCGGAAGCTGCCCATGTTGGCGATCTCCTGGGCTTCGGTGAGCTCCAAGACCAACCGGGCCAACTCCGCACGGTCCATCCGAACTGTCACGGCCTCAGAATCCGCAGGGCGGAAATTACGGGGAACTTTTTCGCAGGGGTCGAAAACTTCATCCATGTCGTCTCGTCGGGCCGGGGTGGTTGCGCGCGGCCAACCATCGGCGGTCGGCCGTAAATCCGTCAACGATGCCGTGGCCAACGCGGTCACTACCCTGCCGGACCCGGCCTTGTCTGCCCGCCTTCCGGGACGGGTTCCCCGTTCAAGGCAGCAGGCGATTCACCAACCCGCTGAGCGCCTTGCCGTCGGCTCGGCCGGCCGCCTTGGCTTGGGCCACTTTCATCACGGCGCCCATGTCCTTCTTGGACGTCGCCCCAGCCTCGGCGATCGCCAACTTGACCAGCGCCTCCAGCTCTTCTGGCGAGAGCTGCTGCGGCAGGAACTCTGCCAGCACCTTGAGTTCGGCCGCCTCCTTCGCCGCCAATTCCGCGCGGCCGCCCCGCTCGAACTCTTCGATGGAGTCGCGGCGTTTCTTCGCCTCCTTCTGCACGACCACGAGCACGTCGGCATCCGGCAGCGGCTCCACCTTCTTCTCGATCTGGGCGTAGCCGATGGCGGACTTGAGCATCCGGAGGGCACCGGTGCGGTCGGCGTCCTTGGCAAGCATGGAGGCCTTGAGTTCCGCGTTGATCTTCTCGACGAGCGTCATGATGGGGTGGGCTGGGTTATTCGGAGGCCTGGAGTTTCTTCATTTCGTCGCGGACCTTGGCGGCCTTCTCGTAGTCCTCGACCTGGATGGCCTCGTCGAGCTGGCGCTGGAGTTTTTCCAGCGCGGACAGCGGACGCTTGGCCTTGATCTCGCCCAGCCACTGGCGCAACGACGCGAGCTCGCCGCTGTTTTCCAGCAGGTCCTCCCGTTCGTTGTCGCGGAAGAAATTCTCGATCTCCTCGACGCCTTCCTCGATGGCCTTGCACGCCGCCGTGTAACGCTTGCGCTTCAGTTGCGCGGTGCCCCGGGCGCGGGTGCGCATCATGAGCAACTGGGGCACGAACTGGAGCAGCGACCAGGCGAGTTCCTCGCCCTTGGCGTATTCGGCCACGAACTCGAACACCGAAAGGTTCCGGTCGCAGTCACGCTCGACCAGGGCGAAGTCTTCCAGCTGGAAGAAGCAGATGTAGCGGTGGTGGAACTGGATGGCCTCCTGTTGCAGCCGGCCGCAGGCCTCGCCGTCCAGCGTGAAGTCGTCGTCGTTGCCGTGCTCTTCCTGGTGCTTCGCGAGCCGGTCCAGATGGAAGTCATACCACGTGTCGTGGCCCATCGGCCGTTTGCCGTCGGGCCGGCCCTCGACATTCATCTGGAGCACGCCCAAGTCGACGCGAAGCTGCACCTTTTCGGCACCGTCTTCGCCCGCAAACCGCCGGGCCACGACCTGCCCCGGCTGGTAGTCCCAGTCGGCGAGCAGCTGCGAGATGTCGAACTTCATTGGTGGCGCCAAGATGGGAACCATATGCCCCGGTGTCAAAGCCCGAGGCCGGACGCCAAGTTAAAGTTCCGCTTCCGGATCCGCATTTTCCGGCTTCCCGGAGGCGCCTTCAATCAGCACCACGAACTCGCCCTTGCGCGGACGGAGCTTCAGTTGGGCCGCCAACTCCGCCGGCGTGCCGCGCAGCCATTCCTCGAACTTCTTCGTGAGTTCCCGCGCCAGCACCACGCGCCGTTCCGGCATCGCGACCTGCAATTCCTCCAGCAGCCGTTCGACGCGGAAAGGCGATTCGTAAAGCACGAGCGTGCCAGGCAGGCGGCCGAGCGAGGCGAGGCGATTGGCGCGCTGCCCGGACTTGTGCGGCAGGAACCCGGCGAAGTGAAACTCGTCCGTCGGCAACCCGCTGGCGGTCAGGCCCACGACCATGGCGCACGCGCCGGGAATAGCCTCGACGCGGCAACCGGCGGCGACCGCGGCCTCGACCACCCGCTGGCCCGGATCGCTGATGCCCGGCGAACCTGCATCGGTCACCAGCGCGATCTTTTCGCCGCGCCGCAACCGGCCGACGAATTCCTCGGACCGCTTCGCCTCGTTGAACTTGAAGTAGCTAAGCAGCGGCTTGCTGATCTCGAAGTGGCGCAGCAGTTGTCCGGTGTGCCGGGTGTCCTCCGCCGCAACCACGTCGCACTCGCGCAGCACGCGGAGGGCACGGAGCGTGATGTCCTCCAAGTTGCCGATCGGTGTGGCGACGAGGTAGAGCGTGCCGGGGACGAGCGGGGGCATCGTTTGTGGAGCGGCTTCCATAGATTCACTGTGTCCGGTTCAAGCCTTCGTGCCAGCATAGCCAGCCAGCAAAACTTCGCATTCTGGCAACTCCAGCCTCATCCAGCCACGGGCTGGTTCGTTGCAAGATCGCGGAAAACTCGGCCTCAAATGCGGCAGTCCACGGAACACCGCCGGGGTAGTTGTATAGAAACTGCTCTGCCGTTCTGATGGTCAAATCCAGCGCCATCGTGATTTCAGCGGCACAATCTTCCCAACGTCGCAGGGCGAGAAATGCGGACAATCTGTCGCGGTTAGGGAACGTATGCACGTATGCACACAGGGCAGCGTTCAGCTTCTCCGAATCTAGATTCACTTAGATTTTCGCCTCCGTGAACTCCATTCCATGTGCCTCCGCCACCGGCCGGCTGGTCAGTTTGCCCGCCATGACGTTGATACCGCCGAGCAGCGACGGCTGACGCCGGATCGCTTCGGCCAGGCCGTGGTCAGCCAGCGTCTCGATGTAACGGAACGTCGCGTTGGTCAGCGCCTGCGTCGCCGTGCGGGCGTAGGCGCCAGGCATGTTCGCGACGCAGTAGTGAATGACGCCTTCCTCGACGAACACCGGGTCATGGTGCGTCGTCGGGCGCGATGTTTCCGCGCAGCCACCCTGGTCGATCGCGATGTCCACCAGCACGCTGCCCGGGCGCATCCTCCGCAGCATGGCGCGGTTGATGAGTTTCGGCGCCTTGGCCCCGGGCACCAGCACAGCCCCGATCAGCAAGTCCACCTGCGGCAACAGATCCACCAGATGTGCCTCGCTCGAATACAGCGTGTGCGCCGTGTGCAGCGTGATGTCGAGGAAGCGCATCCGCTCGATGTCCACCTCCAGGATCGTCACGTCGGCCCCGAGTCCCTGCGCCATGCGCGCGGCGTTCACGCCGGACACGCCGCCGCCGAGCACCACCACCTTGCCCGGCAACACGCCCGGAACGCCGCCCAGCAGCGTGCCGCTGCCGCCCTGGTGTTTCGCGAGGTAGTAGCCGCCCACCAGCACGCTCATGCGCCCGGCGATCTCGCTCATCGGCTCCAGCAACGGCAGCCGGCGGTTCACCTCCACTGTCTCGTAGGCGAGGCACGTTGCGCCGGATTTCAGCAACGCCTCGGTCAGCGGTTTGCTGGCGGCGAGGTGCAGATAGGTGAAGACCAGTTGCCCCGGACGCAGCAGCGGAAATTCGGCCGGCAACGGCTCCTTCACCTTCACGATCAGGTCCGCCTGCGCGAACACGGCAGCGTGCGACTCGGCCAACTCTGCGCCTGCCGCCACGTAATCCGCATCGGGATAGCCCGCCCCCACGCCGGCCCCGGGCTCCACCACAACCCGATGGCCGCGCCGGATGAGTTGGTAGGCCGCCGACGGCAAGAGCGCGACCCGATGTTCCTGTTCCTTGATCTCCCGCGGCACGCCAATCGTCATGGACGAAGGGTTTTCCCGTTGGCCCCGCCCCGCAACCTTTCCTTGGCCCACCCTGCCCTAGCTTGCCCGCGCGTCCGAAATCACCGGCCGACGGCTTCGGCTGCCGGCGCACGGAAGCCGAACTGCTGGCGGCTGGCCAACCTCATCTCGGTGCCATGGCCTGGAAGGACCGGCGGCAGATATCGGCCAGCGCGCATCCGGCACGGCTCGACGAAGTGTTCGTGCAGGTGGTCCACGAATTCGCACACGCGGCCGTCCCACGAGCCGCTGACGGCCACGAAGTCCACCATCGACAGGTGCTGCACGGCCTCGCAAAGACCCACGCCGCCGCCGTGCGGGCACACGGGCACGCCGAACTTCGCGGCGAGGAGCAGGATCGCGAGGTTCTCGTTCACGCCGGCCACCCGGCAGGAATCAATCTGGCAGAAGGAAATCGCCCGTGCCTGGAGCAGTTGCTTGAACAGCACGCGGTTCATGCCGTGTTCGCCGGTGGCGACACCGATGCCCAGTGGTTCGAGGGCCCGCGCAATCGCCGCGTGGCCGAGGATGTCGTCGGGCGACGTCGGCTCCTCGATCCACCACGGCTGGAAGCGCGCGAGTTCCCGCATCCAGCCAATGGCCTGCGGCACGTCCCAGACTTGGTTGGCATCGACCATCAGTTTCCGGTCCCAGCCAATTTCCTCGCGGATGATGGCGAGGCGCCGGAGGTCATCCTGAAGGTCCCGGCCGACCTTCACCTTGATGTGGTTCCAACCCTCGGCGATCGCTTCGCGGCACAGGCGGCGGATCTTCTCGTCGGAATAGCCCAGCCAGCCGGCGCTGGTCGTGTAGGCGGGATAACCTTCGGCTTCGAGCCGGGCGAGGCGCTCCGCCTTGCCGGCTTCGGCGCGACGGAGAAGTTCCAGCGCCTCCGCCGGCGTGAGCGCGTCGGTGAGGTAGCGGAAGTCGACACACTGGACGAATTGCTCCGGGGAAAAGTCGGCAATCAGCCGCCAGAGCGGCGTGCGGGCAGCCTTGGCGTAAAGGTCCCAGAGGGCGTTGACCACCGCGGCGAGCCCAAGATGAATGGCGCCCTTGTCCGGGCCGAGCCAGCGCAACTGGGAATCGCCGTTCAACGAACGCCAGAATGCGCCCGGGTTCGCGGCGAATTCCTCCAACGTGCGGCCGACGACGAGGTGTTCGTGGGCCCGGATCGCGGCGCACACGACCTCGTTGCCGCGACCGATGGTGAAGGCGGAGCCGTGGCCCTCCAGCCCGTCGCCGGCGTCGGTATGCAGGATGACGTAGGCGGACGAGTAGTCCGGGTCCAGGTTCATCGCGTCCGAACCGTCGAGCTGCTGCGACGTGGGGAAGCGGATGTCTTCGATGCTAAGGCGGGTGATGCGCGGCATGCGGTGGGGCGAGCTTGGCCAAAGCGTCCGGCGCCGGCAATCACCACCCGGCGGAAATGGTCATTTTCACGCCTGAAATTGGGCAAACGGACCCGGCTCCTCGGCATATTTTGGCGAAAACAAACCCACCGCGCCGAAGTGCTGGACGGGCCACCCGGCGCCTTCCGATGCTGGCACCGTCATGAGTCCCCGTTCCGCTCAACTCGCCGGTCCGCGGCGCCAACCTCGAATGTGAACATGAAAACCTACTCTCCCTCCGATCTCCGGAACTTCGCCGTCGTCGGCCACGCCTCGGCCGGCAAGACCATGCTCAGCGAGGCCATGCTCGCCTGCGCCGGCGTGATTCCCCGGCTGGGCGCGATCGAGTCCGGCACGACGGTCTCGGACTACCACACGAGCGAACGCCAACGGCAGATTTCCACGCAGACTTCATTGCTCCACTGCGAGTGGCAGGGGCGCAAATTCAACCTGATGGACACGCCCGGCTACCCGGATTTCGTCGGCGAAACCCTCGGCCCGTTGCGCGTCGGCGACTTCGCCCTCGTCGTGTTGCACGCCGTTCACGGCTTCGGCATCGGCACGGAGCGGGTGTGGGATTACGCCAGCCAGTTCGGCATCCCGAAGATCGTGGTCATCAACGCCGTGGACAAACCCAACGCGGACTTCGACCGCGTCCTCGAACAGGCCCGCCAGCACTACGGCCGACACGTGTTCCCGCTGGCGATTCCGGTGAACGCCGGCCCCGACTTCACGCAGGTGCTGGATGTGCTTCGCAGCGAGTTGGTGACCTACGCGACGGACGGCTCGGGCAAATACCAGGAAGAGCCCGCCACCGGAGAACTCGCCCAGCGGGTCAAGGAACTGCACCGCGAACTGATCGAGCACATCGCCGAGTCCGACGACACGTTGATGGGGCATTTCTTCGAGCAGGGCACGCTGTCCGAGGATGAATTCCGCTCCGGCATCCACGCCGCGGTGCAGCGGGAGCTGTTCATCCCCGTCTTCTGCACCTGCGCGACCCGCAACGTCGGTGTGGCGCGGCTGATGGACTTCATCGGCAAATACGGTTCGTCGCCGGTAGACCGCCAGCAGGTCGTCGGCGCCGACGGTGACGGCAAGGAGGCCTTGGTCGCCTTGACCGACCCGCAGCCGACGCTCTACGTGTTCAAGACGATGGCCGAAGAGCACTTCGGCGAGCTGTCGTTCTTCCGCATCTACTCCGGTTCCGTGAAACCGGGCGACGACCTCTTTAACTCGGACCGCCGCAGCAACGAGCGCGTCGGCCAACTGTTCCTGCTCAACGGCCGAGACCGGACGATGGTCAGCGAACTCGGGCCGGGCGACATCGGCGCGGTGGTGAAGCTGCGGGACACCCACACGGGCAACACGCTTTGCAGCCCCAAACGCGTCGTTGCGTTACCCAAGGTGCAATACCCCAAGCCAAACATCCACGCCGCGCTCAAGTCCGACGCCAAGGGCGAGGAGCAGAAGGTCGCGGCGGGACTGGCCGCGTTGCACGAGGAAGATCCCACATTCGTCCACCATTTCGACTCCGAGCTCCATCAAACCGTCATCTCGGCCCAGGGCGACTTGCACCTGGAGGTCGTCGCCGACCGGTTGCGCCGACGCTACGGCGTCCACGTGGTCCTGGACGAACCGCGCGTTCCCTACCGCGAGACCATCCGCGCCAAGGCCGAGTCGCGCTACCGGCACAAGAAGCAGACCGGCGGCGCCGGGCAGTTCGCCGAAGTCTGGATCCGGATCGAACCGGCCCCGCGGGATTCCGGCGTGGAATTTACGGAGTCACTCACCGGCCAGAACGTGGACCGGTCCTTCGTGCCCTCGGTCGAGAAGGGCGTCCGGGCCGCCACCGCCGAGGGCATCCTCGCTGGTTACCGGGTCGTGGACGTGAAGGTGGATTTCTACGACGGCAAGATGCACCCCGTGGACTCGAAGGACATTGCGTTCCAGACAGCGGGTTACCACGCCTTCAAGGAAGCCTTCGCCGAGGCGAAGCCCTGCCTGCTGGAACCAATCATGAACCTCGAAGTGCGGATTCCCGAGGAATTCGTCGGCCGCGTGATGGGTGACCTCTCCGGTCGCCGCGGCCGGGTCGTGGGCATGGAAGCCGAGGGCGCCTTGCAGGTGCTGAAGGCCCAGGCTCCGGCACGGGAACTCCATCGCTACGCCACCACGCTCCAGGCACTCACCGGCGGGCACGCCATGCACGCGGAGGAGTTCAGTCACTACGAACAAATGCCGCGTGAGCTGGAGGAAAAGGTCATCAAGGACTCCGCCGCGGCCCGGACGGAGCGGATGAACGGGCACTGAAGCGAACGAGGCGTCTCATCTCTGCGGATGGGATGACGGCGTGGCTAATCGGGCAGTGTTAGGGCGAGGCCACGCAGCCGGATTGCCCCCCAGTGGCGGGGGCATGCGACCCGCCAGTCGATGATTTCCTTACCTGCCCCATTGCGCCGAATCTCAGATTCAGGATAAAAACACCGCCAAGGAGTGACCCGACGAAAAAGCCGGGCGTGAGGCATGAAAAAATCTACCGTTCCCCAGTTCGTTACCATCGCCGTCGTGTTGACCGCAATTGCGCCGATTCGTTGTGTGGCGCTCGACATCGTCATTGATGCTCAGACTGAGTTGTTGGGTAACCAACCCGCACTTGATGCATTCAACAGGGCCGCTGCCAAATGGGAGAGCATTTTCACGGACCCGATCACGGTCACAGTCGTGGCCGACGTTTTTGACTTTGGAAGTGGCAACGAGTCAGTGATCGGCAGTGCGGCGGCGAATTTAGTCGGCGCACCCTATGACTTGATCCGAAATCAGATGATCATCGATGCCTCGGACGAACCCAGTAACGCCGTCGTGGGCCTGCTCCCTACGGCCAGTCAGTTGAGTGCCCTACTGCCGGCGGGGTTTTCCCTTTGGGACGTTCCGGACCGGTTCATCGTGATGACCACGGCGAACGCCAAGGCCGCTGGATTTGCAGTCCCAGCCGCTGAGGACGCCCTCATCCTCTTCAATTCGAGCTTCACGTTCGACTACGATAATTCCGACGGGGTGAGCCCTGGCACGATTGATTTCGAGTCGGTCGCAATCCATGAGATCGGGCACTCACTGGGCTTCGTTTCGGTGGTGGACGATGTCGACTACTTCATGGACCACCCGGAGGATTTTCCCCCCGAATATATCGTCGACGACAACATGCTGATTGATCCCTACGCCTTGGACTTGTTTCGGTTTTCGGCCGGCAGCAACCCAACCAGCGGCGCAGAATTCACAGCATTTTCCCGCAATCTGACCCCGGGTGGCTCGCACTTGTTGGACGACTTGGCCATGGAATACGAGCTGTCCACCGGTGCGTTCAACGGCGATGGCAACCAAGCCAGCCATTGGAGGGCCGATGAAATTACCTCTACCACGGTTGGCATCATGGACCCGACGATTTCTTACGGTTTTGCGGCATCAATCACCGCTGCGGATATTCGGTCGTTGGACTTGATTGGGTGGGACGTCGTCCCCGAACCGTCAACCTACGCGGCGGGTGCCTTAGTCATGTTCGCGGTTGGCGGCGTGTGGGTGCGGTCCCGGCGCCGGGCCTAAGCTGAGCCGAACTGAGCTGATTTCTTTGGGGCGGAAACCGGCAGCGGTTCCCGCTCTTTTCGTTTCCTGGCCCGCACCCCAGAACTCCGGGTTGCAATTCCAGTTCGGCGGCGTATGCCTCGGTCATCGCCATGAACCTTCGCACCTCCGCCCTCGTGCTCGCCGTGCTCACCGCCGCGGCGACCTGTGTGCCCGCCACGGCCCAAAGCGTGGGGCGAATCCGTCGCTCGCTCGACAAGGCGACGGGCGGCCAGACGGCGGCCCCGACCCGGCCGGCCCCGGCCGCGCCGGCCGCCAATCCCCAGCAGGCGGCCGCGATCCAGGCCGCCCACAACAAGCGCAACCAGGAGGCGGCCGTCGGAGCCGATCAACGCGTGATTGAGTTCCTCAAGGAACGGGTGGAAGGCGGTTCCGCGGAGGCGGCTTTTGACCTCGCGAAACGCTACGAGGAAGGCAAAGGCATCAAGGCCGACCCCAAGGAAGCCCGCCGCCTTTACGAACTCGCCGGTGAGCGAGGCCATGAAGAGGCGAAGGTTTGGCTGAAGGAACACCCGGCGCCAGTGGTTGCCCCGGTGCCGGCGGCGAAGCCCGCGCCCGCCGGCAAGAAATAGGCGACGCACCGGTTCGCAGATCTCGGCCCACAAGGCCAAGACCGCCGGATTGCGATTCCTGAAACCGTCTCGGCGAGCAATGCCCGCTTGCGTGACTGTTTCGGCCCCGTATCAATTCCGACGGTTCCCGCTTTGCCATGAGACACATCTTTCGCCTCACCGTTGCGCTGGCCGCCCTGCTGGCCGCGAACTCCCTCCGTGCCGCCGAATTGAGCGATCAGCTCGGCATCCAGACCTGGACCCTGCGGAACCTGAAGTTCGAGCAGGTGGTCGAATTTGCGAAGAAGCACGGCATCAAGAACCTCCAGATGATCGGCAACCACATGGACCCGAAGGCGCCGGTGGAGGAGACCAAACGCAAGAAGGCCGTTCTCGATGCGGCCGGGCTCCGGGTTTACACCTTTGGCGTGGCGGGCACGTCACTGGACAAGGAAGACAACCGGAAACTGTTCGAGTTCGCAAAATTGATGGGAATCCAAGTGATCGTCGTGGAGCCCGGCGACTTCAAGATCTTCGACAACCTCGAAGAGCTGGTGAAGGAATACGACATCAAGATCGCCATCCATAACCACGGCATCCGGTCGCTTTACGGCAATCCGGCCGTCGTGAAGGCACTGCTCAAGCACCGGGACAAACGCATGGGCGTGTGCATGGACGCGGGCTGGATCGCCTCGACGGGCATGGATCCCACCCGGGTGTTCAAGGAATACGAGGGCCGGGTGTTTGACATCCACCTCAAGGACAAGCGGGTGGAGAAGACCCAGGGCGACGACGTGGCGTTCGACACCCACATCGGCGCCGGCCAGGCGAAGCTGGAAAGCCTGCTCGCGGAACTGAAGAAAACCGCCTGGCCCGGCGTGATGGCGATCGAGACCGACAGCGGAGAGTTCGCCAAGAGCCCGGACGACTTCGTCGCCAAGGCCAAGGCATTCGTGGAGAAGGTCTCCGCCAGCCCGAACTGATCCCGGGCGGATCGCAGGAACCCGTGCCGGGACGGGGAAAACGCGAATTGCGTTTTCCCCTGTCCGTTCCGTAGGCTGGCATCCGTCAGCGAATTGACCGTCGCCGCGATGAAGCACTACCTCGAATTCGAGAAGCCGATCGTTGAACTCCAGAAGAAGCTTGAGGACCTCAGGCAGCATCCGGAGCAACATTCCTTGGGCATCAGCTGGGAGGAGGAAATCCGCCTGCTGGAGCGAAAGATTGCGGAGGCGCGTCGGATCATCTTCACCAACCTGACCCCGTGGCAGCGCGTCCAGTTGGCCCGCCACCCGAAGCGTCCCTACACGCTGGATTACCTCCGGCTGGCCTTCAGTGAATTCGAGGAGCTGCACGGCGACCGGATGTATTCCGACGACCGCGCGTTCGTGGGCGGCTTTGCCAAGCTCGGGGATGAACGCGTCGTCGTGATCGGCACGCAGAAAGGCCGGGAAACCAAGGAAAATATCCTGCGCAACTTCGGGTCCGGCCACCCGGAAGGCTATCGGAAAGCCCTGCGACTGATGCGGTTGGCGGACAAGTTTGGCCTGCCGATCATTACCCTGATCGACACCGCGGGGGCTTACCCGGGCATTGGCTCCGAACAGCGTCACATCGGTGAGGCCATCGCGGTCAATTTGCGGGAAATGATGCTGTTCGAGGTGCCCATCATCGCGGCTGTCATCGGTGAAGGTGGTTCGGGCGGAGCGCTGGGCATCGGGGTCGCTGACCGGGTCCTAATCCTGGAGAACGCCTATTATTCGGTGATCAGCCCGGAGGGGTGCGCCGCCATCCTGTGGAAGGACCGATCGGCGTCGCCAAAGGCCGCCGAAGCTCTGAAAATCACCGCGAACCATCTGCGCGAGCTGAAGCTGGTAGACGATGTGGTGTCCGAACCGTTGGGGGGTGCCCACAACGACGCAGCCGCGACTGCCGTTTCCCTGAAGACCGCGCTCCTCCGCCATCTTGCCGAACTCAAGGAGATGTCCGTGGCCGACCGGCTTCGCTCGCGCTACGGCAAATTCCGCGCCTTCGGGCACGTGACCGAACCGGCCGTTGCGGCCGCCTGATTCCCGCCGTGCTGTATCCGCTTACGTTTCATCCGATCTTCAAGGAACGGATCTGGGGCGGCCGCCGATTGGCCGCGCTTTACGGCAAGGAACTGCCGGCCGGGAAAACCATCGGCGAATCCTGGGAAATCACGGATCGGCTCGAGGGGGTTTCCGAAATTGCCAATGGACCGCTGGCCGGCCGCAACCTGCGCTGGCTGATGGATCAACACGGCACCGAAGTCCTCGGCCGGCCGGTCAACCCGGGCGAACGGTTTCCTTGGCTGATCAAGATCCTCGACTGCGAGGACGACTTGTCGTTGCAGGTTCACCCCCCGGCCCGACTGGCGGCCGAGTTGAAAGGCGAACCCAAGACCGAGATGTGGTTTGTCGCCGCGGCGGAGCCCGGAGCGAAACTTTATGTGGGCCTGAAACATGGAGTGACGCGGGCGGAATTCGAGCGAGCGGTCGCCGACGGCTCGGTCGCCAGATGTTTCCATGTGGTTCCAGTTCGGGCCGGCGACACCATGTTCGTGCCCAGCGGACGGGTTCACGCGCTCGGTCGTGGGAATGTCATCTTCGAGATCCAGCAAAATTCGGACACCACCTACCGGGTCTTCGATTGGAACCGGGTGGGACTGGATGGCCGGCCGCGGGAACTGCACCTCGCCCAATCGCTCGCTTCGATCGACTTTGCCGACTTTGAACCTGGGCTGGTGGATTCGGTCTGGAAACCCGACGGACCGGCCCAAAGCCGGGAACTTGTTCGGCATGAACTTTTCCACATCCACCACCTGCGGCTGCCGGCCGCCTGTCGCCTGTCCGTGAATCCCGCGCAGCAGGGGCCCATCGTCTTGGCGGTGACCGCCGGATCGATCGAGATCATTGGCGAATTTGGCGCCACGGCAGTTCCGGCCGGCGGATTCTGCCTGCTCCCGGCCGTCGTGCCGGCGGTTGAAATCCGCACAGTGGGAACGGCCGAATTCCTGCGGGTCGCGCCGCTACAACGCTGAACCTTTCCCGAGCATGAGTGACCTTTCCAAGCAGACGCCGACCGATCCGGACGACAACGCGCTGCCCTCCGAGTTCATCGAAGGGTCGTCGTTGCTGCGGCAAGTCTTCTTCGAGCGCTATTTCCGGGCCGCCGCCATCCTGTTGGTGTTGTTCCTGGTGTTCCTCGGGCTGTTCCTGCCCAAAATCTACACCTCGACGCCCGAGGGTGTGGCGCCCTCATTCAAGATGAGCGGTTTGGACGTGGTCCAGGCGTGGTCCCTCGCCCGCACCGCCCGCAGCCAGGAACAGGCGGGGAAATTCGACGAGGCGATTCTCTCGTGGCGCGCGGCAATCCAGAACAACCCCGGCAACCCGCAATACGCCGAAGGGTTGGTCCGCATGGTGGTGAATTATCCGGCCACCAAGCGGGAGTTCCTGACGGCCGGCGCCTCTTACTCGATGTGGCTGCTGCAATTGACCAAGACGAATGACGCGGCGCTGGGCCTCGCCGCGAATCTCTTCGCCAAATATTCGCTGGATGACTATGCGACCGGGTTGCTCGGGCCGCGGGCGACCAACTTGCCTCCTACGCTCGCCGCGATCTTCCTGAAGTCCCTGTTCCATCTCAACCGGATGGACCAGTTCGGTGACATTTGGCCGGGCTACAGCAACGTGCTGACCAGCGACAAGGAGATGCAGGTCGTCCGCGCGGCTTGGCAATCGGGTTGGGGCCCGCCGGGGCAGATTCGGGTCGGCCGGGAAAGCCTCGAGGCGGCCCGCAACGATTCCGCCACGCGGGACTTGGCCAATCGTCTCAGCCTGCCCATCGCAGTGTCACTCAGCGACACTTACGCCTACGAGCGCAGCCTGACCGCGCTGATCGACCACCATGCCGACCGCGTGCGCGACCACGTGATCTACTGGCGGCTGCTGGTTTCCGCTGGGCAGACTGCCAAGGCCGCTGACCTGGCCCGCGGCTTCTCCCGCCCACCGGAGACCCCGATCGACCTTCGGGAAATGGCCGAAACCCTGACCCAGCTCGGTTCAAAGGAATATGCCGCGAAGCTACTGGACCAACACCTGCCGGCATTCGCATTCCGGCCGGATCTCTGGGAACAGCTGGCCAAGCTGCTGATCGAACTCCAGCAGTGGGCAGACCTGCGGGAACTGGCCGTCCGGATGCGTCAGAACCAGCTGCTGCGCGAGGATATCGCCGGATATTCCTGGTTCCTGGAAGGACTCTCCGCCCTGCGCACGGAGCGCCGGGAAGCCGCGCTGGAAGCCTTCACCCGGGCCGCCGAAACCCCCACCACTAATCCGCTGCTCAGCTTTTCCGTTGCTCGCCAACTGACCACCCTGGGTTATCCCATCTTGGCCACCCGCCTGTTGGCCATGGTCGAGAAAGCCTACGGTAACCAGTCCATGTATTGGTTTGCGGTGGTCGGTGCGGCCTACGAAGCGCGGCAGTTCGACACGATGCGGGAGGCCGCGGCGCGGGGGTATTTGCTCAACACCAACGAACCGGTGTTCGTCAGCAACTACGCGGCGATGCTCCTGATGGAACGAACGAATGCCCCGCTCGCCGCCCAGCTCACGTTGCAGGCCCTGTCCGGCCGCCCGGACGATGTCGGTATGCAGATCAACCACGCCCAGGCCCTGATCCTCAATGACCGCCTGGACGAAGCCGAGGAACTGCTCGCCAAGGTAAAGATCGACGAGGTGGACGCCTACCTGTTGACCGAGCGGAACTGTGCCTACTTCGACCTTCACGCCAAACGCCGGGACAAAACCAAGGCCCTCGCCGCCTTCAAGGGCATCGAGACGAGGTTCCTGTTCCTGCCCCAGTTGCGCTGGCTGGATCGCACCTATTTGGAGCTGACCGGCGAGAAGCGACCGGCGCCCACCGACTGAACTTCAGGGAAAGCACTCCCCGGCCGGAGTCGGCCGGTCTTCCGGCCAAACGAGGTAAACCGTCCGGCGCGAGTGGGCCCATGCCCGGGCGAAGTCGGCCCGGGGAATCGTGCGCTGAACCCGCGAACGACGAACACCCGGATCGTTGATGGCCACGTCCCCTTCCGCGGTGAATCCCCGCACCACGACCAAGTGCCCGTCGCCTTTTTCCGCCTGCGGCTGACCCTTGAGCAGCGCGTAGCTGACCGAGGCTGCCACGGGCATTCCGTGGCCCACCCAGCGTTCCAAGTCGGTGACATCATTGAACCGGCTCACGCATGCGCCGAGGCCGGGCTGCGCTCCGGCGAAAGCGGTGTTGAATGGCCAATTCCCGGTGCCGCCCCAGCCCGGATCGAACACCGCCGCCGCCGTTGCAGGCACCGTGTGGTTCCAATCCGGCCGCTTCAATTCCTCGGCCCAGAACTCCAACAGCATGCTGGTGCTCGTGGGGCTGCACCATTTGTTGATGCCCTCGGGAAACTCGGCCTGCGTGCGCACCGGGACGTCCATGATCTTGCCCCAGGCATTGCGGTCCGTCGGACGGTCGACCGGATCCGCTTGGCGTCGGCAAAACGCCAACGTTGCGCGCCGGAATTCCGCGACGGGGCCCTGGAGGGTGAAGCGCACCCGGGCGCCGACCGCCGGACGAAGCACCCGCAGAATGTCCGTGTCCACCTCGCCGTCCTTGTCCGAAAATGACTTGGGAGAACCGCGGCGACCATGCTGGGACCAGTATCCCAGCGAATACCAAGTGCTGGCCATGCCATTGGTCCAGCCGGCCTGCGCTTCGATCAGGAGCGTCAGGTTGGTTCCGACATTCCACGAGACGACCAACTCGTCCCAACCGCCCGCGGGCAGGACCGGCACCGACGCCAGCACGACCTCTCCAAATTGGTTGGTGGAGCGACTGAAGTCCGTCGCCGGCGAAAGGGTCCGCAAGCTGGCCGGCAATGGCGCCGAACGGGCGGCGACGACGCAGGCGGCCAAGAGGGCGATGAAGCGCGTAAGGTTCACGATCATGGACGAGCCTTCCTTTCGTAACGCAGCACCGCGAAATCCGGGTGATCCAAGACCGTTTCCACCTGGGTGAAGTCGTGCTCAAACGGCGGAAAGAACGCGTCCCCGGCCGCGGTTCGCTTCACCCGCGTGAGGAACAACTGGGCGCACCGTCCCAGCAGGAGAGAGTAGATCTCGGCGCCGCCCGCGATCCAGACCGGTCGCGGATCATCGGTGAGCATGCGGTCCAGCGAAGCGACATCCAACACCGTGCGGGCGCCCGGGGCCGTGAAACCCGACCGGCTGAGGATCACCGTTTCCCGGCCGGGGAGCGGGCGGCCGATGGATTCAAATGTCTTCCGGCCCATCACCAGGATGCCTCCCATGGTCGCCTGCTTGAACCACTTGAAGTCCTCTGGCAGGTGCCAGGGAATCCGGCCGGCCTGGCCAATAACCCGGTTCTCCGACATGGCGGCAATGGCATGGAATGGCTTCATCGTCAGCGGTGCGTCACCTGCCGGACCAGTGTCGGCGCCGAGGGGAAATCACGCCAGCGTGATGCACGACGAATTCGGCTGAAACTCCGGCCGGACTGCCGGGGTGCTCTGGGCATGAGACTGCTGCTCTTCCTCGTCGGTTGGTGCCTGTTGTTCCTCCTGTGCTGGCCGCTCGCGCTGCTGGTGTTGCTCGCTTTCCCGTTCGTTTGGTTGCTCAGCCTGCCGTTCCGCCTCGCGTTCCACGTCATCGAAGGCGCCGTGGCGCTCTTGCGGGCGATCCTTCTGCTGCCGGCCCGGTTGCTCGGCGGCTCCAAGGCGAACCGCCCGGCCTGATTCCGCGTCCGAGCGATGGCGGGCGCCACGCTTTTCCCGCGGGCGGATTGACCGTCGCGCCGACTTCGCGTTTAACAGGCCCATGCGTTTCCCCTCTGTGTGCCCGCCGGCCGCCATCGCTGGCGTCCGCTGGCTTTCCTTCGGTCTGGCGATCACCGCCTTCAGCCTCGTTACCCAGGCGGAGGTCAAACTCCACCCCACCTTCACCGACCACGCCGTGCTTCAGCGCGGCCTCAAGGTCCCCGTATGGGGCACCGCCAACGACGGCGAGGCAGTCACCGTCGAATTTGCCGGCCAGAAACGCAGCACCGTGGCCAAGGGCGGCCGATGGATGGTCACGCTCGGTTCCCTCAAGGCCAACGCTACTGGAGCCGCCTTGAAGGCCAGTGGACCCGCCAATGCCGTCAGCATCTCCGACGTCGTGGTCGGCGAGGTCTGGGTCTGCTCTGGGCAGTCCAACATGGAGTGGCCGATGTCGCGCAGCTTTGAACCAGACGCTGACATCAACCACAGCGACAATCCGAACTTGCGCCTCTTCACCGTCGTGAAGCGCCGATCCCCCGAGGTAAAGACCGACCTCGACTACGCCGCGCATAAGTGGGTGCAGGCCGAACCGGACGCCGCGCGGAATTTCTCCGCCGTCGGCTACTACTTTGGCCGGGCGCTGGAAGAATCGCTCCACGCGCAGGGCGTGCCCGTGGGCATCATCCACACCAGCTGGGGCGGTTCCCCGGCCGAGGTCTGGATGCGCGAGGACGTGCTGAAGGCCGACGCCGAATACAACTCCCAGATTCTCGAACCCGGCCTGGCCGGCGCCGCCAAATGGGCCGAATCGGTGAAGCAGTGGGAATCCGAGAAGAAGGCCGCCGAGGCCAAAGGCGAGAAGTTTACACGGAACCTCGGTTGGCCGCCTTGGCGCCCGGCCGAACTCTACAATGGCATGCTGGCCAACATCATTCCCTACGGCATCCGCGGGGCCATCTGGTATCAGGGCGAGTCCAACGCCGGCCGGGCTTGGCAATACCGCCGCCTCTACGCCGACATGATCCGGAACTGGCGCCAGGACTGGGGCCAGGGCGATTTTCCTTTCTACGCCGTGCAGCTCGCGCCGTGGGACAAGAACAAGAAGCGTGACCTCGCCGTGATCGCCACCGAGATCGGCGAAAGCGACTGGGCGGAACTGCGGGAAGCCCAGAACCACGTCGCCGCGACGCTCAGGAACGCCGACACCGCGGTGATCACCGACGTGGGCGACAAGGACGACATCCATCCCACCAAGAAGAAGCCCGTCGGTGAACGCCTCGCCCGGCTCGCCCGCGCGCAGGTTTACGGCGAGAAGATCCTCGCACACGGCCCGCGGCTGAAGTCATCCAAGGTCAAGGGCGACACCATCGAACTCACTTTCCGCGACGCGGGCACCGGCCTGAAGGCGCTCGATGGCGCTGCCCTCACCGGCTTCACCGTGGCGGGCGAAGACAAGAAGTTCCACCCGGCCAGCGTGATCCGCCGCACCAAGACCAAGCTGGTGGTCAGGGCCGACGCCGTGAGCCAGCCCGTCGCCGCGCGCTTCGGTTGGAACGACAATCCGGTGGTGAACCTCGCGAACAGCGACGACCTGCCGGCCTCGCCATTCCGCACCGACACCTGGCCCGGCGTGACTCAGCCGAAGAAGTAGGCACATGGGCGTCGAGATGACGACACTCCAAATCAACGTCGGCAACTTTTTGTCCCCCATCCGGCCGAGGATCATTAGCCGGCGTCGACCACGTCCAGCACTACGATTACGGCTGAGTTTGGACGGCTGGGCCGATACCAATGGGGCCGAGGCTGCCGGGTTGCCCCTTCACGCGTGAGAATCCGCATAAAGTCCACTCCCCCCGGCGAGGCGCCGGAGTCCGTCAGACAGGCTTGGATCGGAATTGAGATTCCAGTGCCCCCGCGTTTCGCCGGTCGGCGGCGAGGATTCGGGTTTGGAGTTCTGTCCGGACCAAAAAGCCGGCTGGGGACGTTGGTTGGAATTCTGCTTGGGCGTTCCCGGTTGGAGGATGGTTATATTGTGGAATCGAAGGTTGCGATCGATCTGTTAGCGGAGCGGTGCCCGGAAGCGGCGGGGTGGTGGCGGCAAAATGCCCCGCGGTTTGTCGAACCAGGTCGGCATTTTATGTTCGCAGCCGAGTCGTGTGAGGAACTTCAGGAAGCGAAGGGCCGATGAAATGTCTCCGGCAGCTTTTTCCGGAGGACGCGAGGATGCAACCCGCACCACATGAGGAGCGGAATGAGTTCGGTCAATCGCTGTCGATGGCTGTTGGATCGCCTGCGATGGGCAGCGAGCCAGCATCTCCAACTTGGAAACGTGGCCAATGCCTAGCTGGCAGATCGACCCCGACGCCATGGGTGGCCCGTTCGAGACCGTTCACACGGTCGAGGACTACTACGATGGTCCGCGCGCTGGCATTGCGAACCACGCCGGCCAACCGCACTACTACCGCTCCATCTACCTCGACTTGCCGGATTGGAACCCCGACGAGGATCGTTTTGAACTCAGTCCCGTTTCGCCTGAGGTCGTTGCCGCGGCTTTGGAAGCGGCGGAAATCTTCAATCGGTGGAACAATTCCAAACCCCGGACGACTGGACTCGTTATCCCAGACGACGAGTTCGGCGCTTTGCCGGCGGATCGCGCCCGGCGCCAAGAATTGGCGCAGTTCCTGGAACGAAGCTACGCGGTCGCAACCAAGGCGGGCTCAGTCCTCGTCCGCGGCCATTTCCAACTCTACCCCGCTTCGCCTTCCGGGCTCCAAGTCCGCTGGAATCCGGTCGGCTAAGGCTCTGGCGCCGGATTCGGTGCTTCTGCCCGCCGCCTTGCCGCTTGCGCCGTCGATGTCACGATCCTCGGAATGCTGTTACAGCCGATGCTTCAAACCGCGTGCGCGTTCGTGGCCATCTGGGCTGTTATGCTGGTGGAGACGATGACCTGCGACACTGCTTATGGTGGAATATTCACCATCGTTGCTGACATGGTCATCAAGACCGTGATTGCCGCAGCGGTTGCGGTGGGAACGCTGATCCTCGGGTCGTTGCTGCATCTGCCAGGTGTCCGGGAATGGTGGCAACGCATCGGGCATCGAAGCCTGTTGCTTTGTGTCCTGTGTCCCGGAGTGATGATCTTCGCGACCGAACTGGGGCTAAGAACCGAGGACCCCGTCTCGGGTTATCGGATGATGCCGTTCTCGGTGTGGGTCGTTTGCCTGGCGGGGATTGGCTTTCCGATTGCCAACCTCCCCGGGCGGACTGCCCCGCCAAACTTCCGAGGCTGACTGCGTTTGGCCCCCATTTTTCCTTTGCCCCGCGGCGCCTGTTTCGCCGCTAATCCGGCTCCAAACTATGAGTTCATGGTCTGAACGTCGGGTCGTCGTCACGGGCATCGGGTGCGCGAGCAGCCTTGGGTTGGATGCCAACACGCTGTGGAACAACATTCTGGCGGGGCAATGCGGCATTGATCGCGTCACGGCGTTCGACGTCGCCAACTACGACTGCCAGATCGCGGCCGAGGTGAAGAACTTCGACCCGGCCCCTGCGTTCCCGAACCCCAAGGAGGTCCGCCGCACGGACCGGTTCACCCACTTCGGCGTCTATGCCGGTTGGGGCGCGCTGAAGGATTCCGGCCTGGACCTGGAAAAGGAAAACCGCGACGAGATCGGCGTCTATCTGGGTTCCGGCATCGGCGGCCTCTACACGACCGAGGAGCAGCACAAGATCCTGCTGAACAAGGGACCGGGCCGCGTGAGCCCGTTCATGATCCCGATGCTGATCCTGAACATGGCTTCCGGGCTGTTCAGCCTCTATTACCGCCTGCGCGGCCCCAATTTCGCGACCTGCACCGCTTGCGCCACGGCCACGCACGCCTTGGGCGAGGCGTGGGCCACCATCAAGCGGGGCGACGCGGCGGTGATGTTCGCCGGCGGCACCGAGGCGACGGTGGTTCCACTCGGTCTCGCGGGTTTTGCGGCCATGCGGGCGATGAGCACCCGGAATGGCGAGCCGAAGAAGGCTTCCCGGCCGTTTGACCGCGACCGTGACGGGTTCGTGATGGGCGAAGGCGCCGCGGTGGTGGTGCTGGAGGAATTGGAGCACGCCAAGAAGCGGGGCGCGCGCATCTACTGCGAGGTCGTCGGCTACGGCAACACGGCCGACGCCAACCACATGACCGCCCCCGACCCGGAAGGCGAAGGCGCGGCCCGGGCGATGCGGATGGCCTTGCGCCATGCCCAACTGGCGCCCGAGGCGGTGGACTACATCAACTGTCACGCCACGAGCACGCCGGTGGGCGACCTGTGCGAGATCAACATGATCAAGCACGTCTTCGGCGACCACGCTTACAAGCTGGCCGCCAGCGCGACCAAGAGCATGACCGGACACATGCTGGGCGCGGCCGGGGCCATCGAGATGGCCATCTGCTGCAAGGCGGTCGAGGCCCAGGTGGCCCCGCCGACCATCAACCTGGACAATCCGGATCCGGCGGCCGACCTGAACCTGGTGCCGCACACGCCGCAGGAGCGAAAGATCGACGTGTTCACGAACAACTCGTTCGGCTTCGGCGGCCATAACGCAATCGTGATCGGCAAGCGGTTCGTGGGTTGAGCGTCCCAGCGAGGGAAACGGCGCAGGCGAGTCGTCTGCGTCAGCGGCTTGGCTGGGCGGCGGAAAGATGACGGGTTGCGGAATCGAAGGATTCCGCCTCGTAACCCGGGTCTTTTGCGTAAATCCGCCCCATGAGTGCCGCGGTGTCAACCGGACCGAAGTCCCAGTCGCGCCGCAGCAGGTAGCCTTCGTCGTTCGGGAACTTCGACGCCAAGTTGTAGTAGATCCTGCCCTTGAGGTAGGCCGTGAACTCAGGGCTGAGGCTTGGCTCAGTCGATCTCAGGTTCGACGCGGCAACCTTGTTCTCCTCCAGCCCTGCTTGGAATGTGCCCCGGCGGAGTCCCCACTCCGCTCCCGCAAGAAAGGAAAAGGCGGCGATCAGACATCCGAATCCGGCCAGCTTGAGGAGTTTCATGGATTGGGGTTGATGCCGGTCAGGCAGTGGCCGGCAACTGCTCGAAGTAGAGCGGAATCGAGCCTTGGTGCACGCCGTCCACGGCGAGGTCCACGGTGTATTCGCCGAAGGTGTCCAGCTTGAGCCCGTTGATCTGCATGATCAGGTTGAACGTGGCGCTCTGCGACTTGTTGCCGAAGCGGACGCCGACCTGGGCTTCCACGTTCGGCACGATGGTCTTGCCATCTTCGTCCGCCAAGGTGACGCGCAGAAGGTGGTTTCCCTCCTCGATCCGGTGGAAGCGCATGCGGGCGACCACCGAACACAGGGGCAGGACGTGGGGTGCTTCCTTCACCCGCACGTGGTCAAAGGCACCCAAGATGCAGAGCTTGCCGCTGTAATCCACGGCCGAGTCGCACAGGGTGAAGATTTCGAGTTTCACGGGGGCAACGCTAGGCCGCACCGCTTCGGCGGGCAAAAGCCTTCGCGGAATTCGCCGGGAATCGCCGCGTCGGGCAAAAATCCGTTTCACCCGGCAACGCAACTGCTAGCCTTCGGCCACACAATCTTCGCTATGGATCTTCCCGGAATGGAATTGCTGCGTGGTATCCTGAAGGCCGCCGTCGATGGCGGCGCTTCCGACGTCCACCTCAAGGTCGGTTACCCCGTTGTCTTCCGTATTCATCGTCAGCTCATCAGCATCGAGGCCCCGACGCCGACCAACGAGTGGATGAACGCCATCCTCACCGAGATGGTGCCGCCGCACGCCCGCAAGCGGCTGGATGACGACCGCGAAGTGGACTTCAGCTACTACGAACCCGGCGTCGGCCGCTTCCGCACGAACGTCTTCCAGCAAAAGGGCGCCTTCGCCCTCGCGATGCGTTATGTAAAGACGCAGGTGCCCAGCTTCGAGGAACTCGGCCTGATGCCCGTGCTCAAGGACATCGCCTCCTCCCACCGCGGCATCGTCCTGGTGGCCGGCACCACCGGTTCCGGCAAATCCACCACGCTCGCGGCGATGCTGGAGCACATCAACGCGCACTCGAAGAAGCACATCATCACCTTGGAGGACCCGATCGAGTTCGTCTTTGAGGACAACCAATCGGTCATCGAGCAGCGCGAAATCGGCTTGGACACCCAGAGCTTCCAGCACGGCCTCAAGCATGTGCTCCGGCAGGATCCCGACATCATCATGGTCGGCGAAATGCGCGACTCGACCTCCTTCACCGCCGCCATGCAGGCAGCCGACACGGGCCACTTGGTGCTGTCCACGCTGCACACGCAGAACGCCTCGCAGTCCATCGGGCGCATCTTGGACTTCTTCAAACCGGAGGAACGCGAGCAGGTCCGGCGGCAGCTGGCCGGCACGCTCAAGGCCGTGATCTGCCAACGCATGGTCGCCGCCGCCGCCGGCGGGGTGACGCCTTCGTTGGAAATCCTAATCAACACGCCGACCGTCCGGAAGATGCTGGAGGAAAATCGGCTCGAAAAACTCAGCGCCGCGATCGAGACCGGCCGCGACGACGGCATGCAGTCCTTCAACCAGGCGCTCTACGACTTGGTCAAGGCGCGGAAGGTGACGGAAGCCGAGGCTCTGTCGAAGGCCAGCAACCCGCAGGCGCTCGACATGATGTTCAAGGGCATCTTCCTCGACGAAGGCCGGCGAATCCTGTCCTGACGGTCCCGCTTTTACCAAGGCGTCCGGGTCATCCCCGGACGCCTTTTGTTTTTCGAGGCGGTTCGCATCCAAAAAAGCAAACGGGCCGTCCGCGAACGGCCCGTCTGGGAATTGTAGCGGACTGCTGCAACCTACCACTTCATGTCCGCCACCGTGCGACCGGCGGGGATGAAGGGCAGCACGTGCTCGGTGTAGGGCGTGACCACGTCGAGGACGTAGGCGGTCTGAGACGCCAGCATGCGTTCGATCGCGGGACGCAAGTCCTTGCGATAGACGACGCGTTCGCAGGGCACGCCGAAGCTCTTGCAGACCTCGACGTAGTCCGGGTAGATGCCAGACCGGTTGTCGGGGTTGCCGAGATAGGTGTGGCCGCGGTTGCCGCCGTAGAAGTTGTCCTCCCACTGCACCACCATGCCAAGGTGCTGGTTGTTCAGGATGATGGCCTTGGCGGCGATCTTCTCGATGTAGGCGGTCGCCAGCTCCTGGATGTTCATCAGGAACGAGCCGTCGCCGTCGATGTCGATGACCTGCTTGTCCGGGCGGGCGACCTTCGCGCCGAGCGCGGCCGGGAAGCCGTAGCCCATGGAACCAAGCCCGCCGGAGGTGATAAACGTCCGCGGGTTGCTGTATTTGAACCACTGCCCGGCCCACATCTGGTGCTGGCCGACGCCGGTGGTGATGATCGCATCGCCCTTGGTCGCCTTCCACAGCTCCTCGATCACCATCTGCTGGATGATGTATTCCTCGCCCTCCTTCTTGAAGGGCTGCATGTGGTCGGAATCCACGATCTCGGCGCGGGTCGTGTAGCGGAACGGCGCCTTCTCCTTCCACTCAGCGATCTGGCTGTGCCAGTCCGGGAAGGTCTTCCGGATGCCACCGCGCTTGGCGATCAGCGCGTTCAGGCGGGTCAATGCATCACGGATGTCGCCGTGAACAGTCAGGTGGGCGCGCTTGTTCTTGTTGTGCTCCGAGGCGTCGATGTCGATGTGGACAATGGTTGCCGCCTTGGCGAACTCGCTGAAGGCGCCGGTGACTCGGTCGTCGAAGCGGACGCCGAATGCCAACAGGAGGTCTGCCCCGTCCTTGAGTTTCACCGCGGCCTCGGTCGGATCATTGCGCTGCTTGAACTCACCATTGACCGCCCAGTTGGCGACGGCCGAGCCGTGCATGCCGAGCCAGCGCATCGAGAGAGGATGCGTTTCCGGGAAGCCGCCGATGCCCATCAGCGTGGTGGTGACCGGGATCTGGGCCGACTCAGCGAACTTCAACAACTCCGGTGCGGCACCCGCCGTGATAATGCCGCCGCCGCAGTAGATCACGGGCCGCTCGGCCTTTTCGAGCAATCCGACGATCTCATTCAGGGCGACCTCGTCCGCGCTGATGTCCGGATTGTAACCACGGAGACCGGCCTTGATTTCGGCGAGCGTCGGCCAGATCGGCTGGGCTTTCTGCTGCTGGATGTTCTTCGGGAAATCGAGCACCACCGGACCGGGGCGGCCGGATTCCGCGATGTAGAACGCCTCCGCGACGATGCGGGGGATGTCCTTGATGTCGGTGATGAGATAGCTGTGCTTCACGATGGGCAGCGTGACGCCGACCATGTCGGTTTCCTGGAAGGCGCCGCGACCGATCATCGACTGGGTGACCTGCCCCGTGATTGCGATCAACGGGCAGGAATCCATGTAGGCATCGGCGATGGCGGTGACGAGATTGGTCGCACCGGGACCGGAAGTGGCCATGCACACGCCCGCCTTGCCGGTGGCGCGGGCGTAGCCTTCCGCGGCAAAGCTGCCGCCCTGCTCATGGCGGGGCAGGATGGTCCGAATCTTGGACTTCGTGAGCGACTGGTGGATTTCCATGCTCGCACCGCCCGGGTAGGCGAAGATGACTTCCACGCCCGCGCGTTCGAGGGCCTCGACAAAAATGTCGCGGCCATACATCAGGGGCCCGACCTCGCGGCCGGCGGCGTTCGTGGTGGTGGTCTTCGGTTCTGTTTTCGTGGCTTGGCTCATGTTAGCTGCGTCGAGTTGGGCCGGGTCGGCGGCGGATTTTTAGGACAAAAAACCCACGGCCGTCGCCAGCCGTGGGTTCTTGTTGATAGTGTTTCAAGCACGACAAGAGCCCTCGGCGGCGTGGCCGCCTACTACGAGGACTACTACTGACGTCGTGCAGAAGTGCATCGGGCGAGATTAGAGGGAGGAAGCGGCCGCCGGGTCAAGGCTGCTTTCGGTTTCGCCAGGAGTTCCAGGCCCCGATCGTCAGGCTAAGCACCAAACCGGCCCGGAGCGCCCAATACCACCACGGTCGGCCAGCGCCGGCGACGATCGGTTCGTTTTCCCCGGAAGCCGCCCGTGCGACGAACGAATGTCCCTGGCACAGGACTGCGGCGAAGAGGTGGGGGAGGTGTCGGCGGATGAATTCCACGGAAATTGGTTTAGCACTGCGGGCGTTCCGCTTCCATCCTCGGGAACAAAGAAACGATGTCCGCTTCCCCGCACTCACCGACCAAACGCCGCATCGACCAATTGCTCTCCTCCTGCGGCTATTGCAGCCGCTCCGATGCCCGATTGTGGGTGAAAGGCGGCCGGGTGACGGTGGCCGGCCAGGTCGCCAAGCGGTTCGGCGACAAGGTTTTCGCCCACGAAATGCGGGTTGATGGCGAACCCGTCGAACAGCCCGAGGGCTTGCTCGCCGTCTTTCACAAGCCGTTGGGGTGCGTCTGCTCGCGCGATGAGCGGGAGGGCACCAACGTCTATGATTTGCTGCCGGAACGCTGGTCAGGACGAAATCCGCCGGTCAGCACGGTCGGCCGGCTGGACAAGGACACGACCGGGGTGTTGCTGGTGACGGACCAAGGCGATCTGCTGCATCGTCTGACTTCCCCGAGGCAGAAGGTGCCGAAGGTTTACGAAGTCACTTTCGACGGCACAATTCGCCCCGGGTTGGTAGAGCTGTTCGCTTCCGGAACCCTCTGCCTGGAGGACGAGAACGATCCGTGTCTTCCGGCTATGCTGGAGATCATCGACGCGACCCATGCGCGCTTGGAGATCGTTGAGGGCCGATTTCATCAGGTCCGCCGAATGTTCGGCAGCCAAGGGCTGCTGGTAACCCGGCTGCACCGGTCGCGCTTCGGCGACTATTCCGTCGACGGGCTGGCTCCGGGGGAATGGCGGTATCTGCCCCTGCCGGCGTGAAACCGCCGGATGGCCAGTTCAGGCCATCAGTTGTTCCAGGGCCGCGAAGAGCGCCGACCGGTCCGGCAACGTCTCCGCGACTCCGGTTCCCCGCAGGAGCGTGAATCCGGGGCCGTGCGCCGGCCCGTTCACCACACAGGCTGGCGTGCGGGATTCGGTCAATTGCCGGCGGCCAGCCGCCAATGCATCTCCTTGAGTCCCGTCCACCTCATATTTCCAACCCACGACGCAGGCATTAGGAAACCATTGCGGGAGTTCCGGCAGCAGTTTGGCGGTCGGGCGCAGTTCGACCAGCAGGTTGCCGGACCGGGTGCTGAGTTTGCCGCCGGCAATGGATATCAAATCGCCGTGGTCGGTTCGCTGAAAGGAGGCTCCTCCGGTGAAATCGCTGACTGCCGCCGCATGGAAAACCGCACCAGTCTGAGGAGAGGCAAGTCGCTCAAATTCGGCACGCAACGTGGCGGTGGTGGAAAACCGACGGACGGTCACGGCGGCCAAGGGGCGGTTCCAAGTGGCCGTTTCGCTGAGAAGCAAAGTCACCTCGTGCCCAGCCTGGGTAAGGTGATTGGCCAGTTCGCCGCCGAGACTGCCGGTCGAGAAGTTGGTAAGCCGGCGGACTTGGTCCAAAGGTTCCCAAGTCGGGCCGGCGGAAATGACGCAGCGCATGTGGCAGGCTAGCCCGACCCACTGCGCGTGCCAATCCGCGCCGAAGGATGCCCACAGACGCAAAAAGGGCGGAGTCAAAAGACTCCGCCCCTTGGTGCCGCAACCCGACCCGATTACGTGGTCGGCTTGGCCTTTTTGTTCGTCGTGTCCTTCTCCTTCACCGTCATGGCGCTCTTGCCCAGGCGTTGGCGCAGGTAGGTCAACTTCGCGCGGCGAACCTTGCCTTCGCGTTCGACTTCAACCTTTTCCACGCGGGGAGAATGGATCGGGAAAATACGCTCCACGCCTTCACCGTAGCTGATGCGGCGGACCGTGAACGTCTCGTTCAGACCATGTCCACGGATACCGATCACAAGGCCGGCGAAGACCTGGACGCGTTCCTTGTCGCCTTCCACGACCTTCGTGTGGACGCGGACAGAATCACCCACGTTGAACTTGAGGGGTTCCTTGCGGAAATGCTCGCCCTCAATCTTGTCTAACAGCGCACCAATGTTCAGCTTCATGTTAATTCCTAAATCAGTTGTCACTTGGCCGGGCGCGGACCTTTCCGCTCCCAGCGTCTGTTCTCCCACAAATCCGGCCGTCGCGCCGCCGTCCGCCTGACTGCCTGCGCCCGCCGCCACCGCTCGATGGCCGCGTGATTTCCGGACGTCAAAATCTCCGGCACGGTCCAGCCCCGGAAATCGGCCGGCCGCGTGTAGTGCGGATACTCCAGCAACCCGTGGCTGAACGATTCATCCTCGCTGCTGGCATCGTCGCCCAGCGCGCCCGGCAACAACCGGGCCACCGTGTCGATGATGACCATCGCCGGCAAGTTGCCGTTGGTGAGCACAAAATCGCCGATGCTCAAATCGTCATCCACCAAGTGCTCGCGCACCCGCTCGTCGTAACCCTCATAGCTTCCGCAGATGAAAACCAAGGACTCTTCCCGCGCCAGTTCCCGGGCGACGGACTGATCAAACCTGCGTCCGCTGGGCGAAGTCAGGATTACCTTGGATTTTTCACCGAGTTCAGCCTGCAAGGCCTCGACGGCTTCAAAGAGCGGCTCAGGTTTTAGGACCATTCCCGGTCCGCCACCGTAGGGACTGTCGTCCACCGTCCGATGACGGTCGTGCGTCCAATCCCGCAAATCGTGAATCCTCAGGTCGAGGACCCCCGCCTGCCGCGCCCGCTTGATGATGCTTTCATCCAGCGGACCCGCAAACATGGCGGGAAACAGGGTTAAAACGTCAATCTTCATCGGCCAAGCGCTGCCTGTTCGTCAGCGCAAGCCTCGGTTCAGTCGTCGATCAGGTCGACCACGCAGCGGATGCCCTTCTTCTGGGCGCCCAGCTGGACCAGCGACCGCAGGGCCTGAATGGTGCTGCCCCGACGGCCAATGATCTTGCCGGCGTCGCCCGGGGCAACGCGCAACTCATAGGCCGTGAGGCCGCTTTTCTCCACGGCAGTGACCTGCACGGCGTCGGGTTGGTCCACCAACCCTTTAACCACGAATTCGAGGAACGCTTGCATGGTCGGCTCCGCTTCAGGCGGCCGGGGCAGCCGCGGCGGCCTTGCGCGCCTTCTTGATCATGCTGAACACAGTCTCGGAGGGCTGGGCGCCGACCTTCAACCAGTGCTCGGCACGTTCGAGCTTCAGGGAAAAATTGATCTCCTTGGAGTCAAGGGGATGATAGGTGCCAAGTTCCTCAAGGAACTTGCCATCACGCGGGCTGCGCTGGTCCGCCGCCACAATGCGGAACACCGGTTGATTCTTTGCGCCAACGCGCTTCAGACGGAGTCTAACCATACAAAATCTGTCGTGCTGCCGGGTTAAGTCCCAGCGTTTGCCATCAAAGGAGCGCGGAAAATGACGAACGGAAGGCCCGCGTGCAAGCCCTGTTTTGGTTCACTTGAAGATGGTGAGCCCGAGGCCGCCAAGGAAAAGGCCCCAGATGACCCCACCCGCGGCCGCCAGTTTCAGCCGACCTTCGGTGGCGGTCAGCCATTTCAGCCAGTCCCGCAGGCGCCACGGGGACACGGAAAGCCAGAGGCCGGCCAACACCCAGACATAGGCCCAGCCGGTGACGGCCCAGCGGAAGTTGCTGTCGTGCCAGCGGGCTTTTTCGCACATCAGCCAAGCCAGCATCAGCAGGAAAACGGTCAGTCCACGCACCGAGAGGAAATCCCGCACAAAGATGCAGCAACCCAGCCCGACCGCGCCGAAACCGATCAGCATGAGGTTCTTGTAGGCGGCAATGTCCTGCAGTTGTTCCTGGTAGAGGTTCCATTCGAACCATGCGGTGCCGAGCAGCATCAGGATGACGCCCAATCCGTAATTGCGGTGAAACTGCCGGAGCCAATCGGCGGCCGGCTTGACCCGCAGCAAGGCCCAACCGTGGGTCAGGATCATGCCCGCCCCAAGGGCGAGGCAGAGCTGTGAAAGCGTAATCTTCATTCGAAATTCAGGCGGAAAGCAGCGCGGGCGCGGCGGAATCCTCTTCATCCATCCCGATCACCGCCGGATCGCCATAGAGCGTAAATGAGCCGGTCCGTTCGATGCGTAGGTTCAGCAATTGGCCCTGATGGCGTTCGCTGCCGGGGAACACGACGATCTTGTTGGAGCGCGTCCGCCCTTCGTAGCGGGCAGGGTTTTTCCGGCTGGGCCCCTCGACGAGGATTTCGACCGTCGAACCGATGAGGGCGTCGTATTTGCGGGCGGCCAGTTCGTTGGTCAGCGTCATCAGGCGCTGGTGCCGCCCCTCGATGATTTCTTCGGGCAGTTGGTCCGGCATTGCGGCCGCTGGGGTGTCCTTGCGCGGCGAATACTTGAAGACATAAGCGAGGTCAAATTCGAGCTGCCGGCATAGCGCCAACGTCTCCTCAAAGTCCGCCTCCGTCTCGCCCGGGAAACCCACGATGATGTCGGTGCTGAGTCCGATTCCGGGCTGCACCCGGCGCAGCTTGCCGATGATCTCGGAGAAGCGTTCCCGGGTGTAGCCGCGATGCATGAGTTTCAGCAGCCGGTCGGAACCGCTCTGCAACGGCAGGTGGGCCGACTCGACCAGCTTCGGCAGCCGGCCGAAGGCTTCGATCAGGTCGTCGCCGTAGCCCTTGGGATGAGGCGAAGTGAACCGGATCCGTTCCAAGCCATCGATCTCATGCACCGCCTCGATGAGCTGGACGAACGCCGACTTGCCGTCCCGCAGCGGATAATCGCGCTTGCCGTAGCTCGTCACGATCTGCCCAAGCAACGTGACCTCCCGGACGCCGCGGGCAACGAGTTCGCGGCATTCGGCGACGATGTCGGGAATGGTCCGGCTGCGCTCCTCGCCGCGGGTAAACGGCACGATGCAGAACGTGCAGTGCTGGTTGCAGCCCTGCATGATGCTGACAAAGGCGGTCACGGACTTCTTGTCCGCGGCGCCAGTCAGCAGGTGTTCGCGGATGGTCGCCTGCGAGCCGTCCTCATCCGCCGTGTCCACGATTTGCGCCCGGCGGCCGGCCAATAGCTCGTCCAGATACTCCGCCGCCCGGTGAAATTTCTGCGTGCCCAGCACGAGATCCACGTCGGGAAGCGCTTCGACGAGCTGTTTGCCGCGGCTTTGGGCCATGCAACCCATGAAGCCCAGGATCGGTTGCCGGCCTTCCTTCCGGGCGATGCCGGCGACGTTCTCCATCTTCCAGATGGCCTTTTGCTCCGCCAGATCGCGCACGGAACAGGTATTGAGGAGCACCACGTCCGCCGCGCTTTCATGGGCGGCCAGGGTGTAGCCCTTGGCGACGAGCTGCGCGGCGACGGCCTCGCTGTCGCGCTCGTTCATCTGGCAACCGTAGGTCTTGATGAAAACACTGGGCATTCCTGCGAAAGTGCCGCGGACCGTAGGGAAACGCACCTCACTGCGCCAACGGGTTTTTTGCGAATCGCCCGGCAAATCCGCCGGCGGCAGTCGTCGGACACGGTTCAGCCGCTTCCCGCTTTCCCCGCGGGAGCCGGCCCACTAGCTTCCGCGCCGCTTTTCGTATGGCCACCATCAAACCGTTTGCCGCCCTCCGTCCGCAACCTGAGCTCGCCGCGCAGATCTGCGAGCTGCCCTACGACGTAATGTCGTCGGAAGAAGCCCGGGAAATGGCCCGGGGAAATCCGCTCAGCTTCCTGCACGTCAGCAAGCCGGAGATCGACCTGCCCGCCGGCACCGACCTGTATTCGCACGCCGTCTATGCCCAGGGTGCGGAGAATTTCTCCCGGCTCATCGGCCAGGGCGCTTTGAAGCTCGACGGACAGCCTGCCTTTTACCTCTACCGCCAGATCATGGGCGGCCACGCGCAGGTGGGCCTGGTCGCCGCGGCGAGCTGCCAGGAATACCTCGACGGCAGCATCAAGAAGCATGAGTTCACCCGGCCCGACAAGGAGGACGACCGCGTGCGCCACGTTGAGACGCTGAATTCGCAGACCGGTCCTGTGTTCCTCACCTACCGGGCCGAAGCCGCCCTCGACGCCTTCGTGGCCCAGCGCACCGCCCTGGCCCCGGCCGTGGATTTCACCGCCAAGGACGGGGTCCGGCACACCGCCTGGACCGTGGCGGACGCCGAGGGGCTGGCCTTCATTGAAGGCGCCTTTGCCAAGATTCCTTACCTCTACATCGCGGACGGTCACCATCGTAGCGCCGCCGCCGGTCGGGTTTACCAATCCCGGAAAGGCGCCGGGCACAGCGGCCGGTTCCTGACGGTGATCTTCCCGCACAACCAGATGCAGATCCTGCCCTACAACCGGGTGCTGAAGGATCTGAACGGCCATTCCGCCGAGCAATTGCGCCAGAAGCTCGCCGAAGTCTTCGAGATCGTCCCACAGGGTTCCGCGAAACCGGCCGGGAAACACGAGCTCGGGTTCTACTTCGGCGGCCAATGGAGCACGCTGCGGTTCAAGGCGGCGTTGAGCGGCGTGAGCGACCCGATCGAACGGCTCGACGTGACGCTGCTCCAGAAACACATCCTCGCGCCGCTGTTCGGCATCGACGATCCGCGCACGAGCAAACGCATCAACTTCGTGGGTGGCATCCGCGGCACGGCCGAGCTGGAGAAGCTGGTGGATGGCGGCGAATACGCCTGCGCCTTCTCGATGTTCCCGACCAGCATCGTGGACCTGATGACCATTGCCGATGCCGGCGGCATCATGCCCCCCAAGAGCACTTGGTTTGAGCCCAAGCTCCGCGACGCGATGTTCTGCCACATGATCTGAGCGGTCGCCATTCCGTGACTTTCCCGCCGCCCGCCGTGGTTGCCACCCGGCGGGCGTTTGTTTGTTCCGTGCTTCCGCTTTGCGGCTTGGGTTCATGGGTGGCCTCAGCTTATCCTCCGACCCATGGCCAAGATCCTCCTCGTGGATGACGAGCTGACGATGGTGCAGATGGTTGCCGAAGTGCTCCGCAACGACGGCCACGAGGTGTTCCCCTTCACGACGCCCAACGGCGTCTTCGACGCGCTCACCAAACACCAGCCGGATTTGGTCATCACCGATCTCTACCTCGACAAGACCAAGCCGCACGGCATGGAGATCATCCAGAAGGCCCGCGCGCTCAACCCGCCGGCAACCGTCATCATGATCACCGGCTTCGCCTCCGTGGAGAACTCGGTCGAGGCCATGCGGCTCGGCGCCTTCGACTACCTTCAGAAGCCCTTCAAGCTCGACGACCTCAAGTTCCGCGTCCAACGCGCGCTGAGCCACACCGAGGTCGTCAGCGAGAACCAGGCCCTGCGCAAGGAGCTCAAGCGCCAATACCAGTTCAGCCAACTCGTCGGCGCCAGCGAGCGCATGAACGGCGTATTCAAGCTCATCGAACGCGTCGCCGACACCGACGCCACGGTGCTAATCCTCGGCGAAAGTGGCACCGGCAAGGAGCTGATCGCCCGCGCGTTGCATTACAATTCCGGCCGCGCCCACGGTCCCTTCATCCCGATCAATTGCTCCGCGCTGCCCGAAAACCTGCTCGAGTCGGAACTCTTCGGCCATCGCAAGGGCGCCTTCACCGGTGCGGTCGCCGACAAGAACGGCCTGTTCCACGACGCCGACGGCGGCACCCTGTTCCTCGACGAAATCGGCACCATGCCGGCACAGCTCCAGAGCCGTCTGCTGCGCGTGCTCCAGGAAAAGGAAGTCCGCCGCGTGGGCGACAACGTGCCCACCTACGTGAACGTGCGCGTGCTCGCCGCCACCAACGAACGCCTCGAGGAACTCGTGAAGGAGGGTAAGTTCCGGGAGGACCTCTATTACCGGCTCAATGTCGTCGCCATCAACCTGCCGCCCCTGCGCGACCGCAAGGACGACATCCCGATGCTCGTCGCGCACTTCCTCAAGGACCGCGTCCACACCCGCTCCGGCCAGCCGCCGCGCATCAGCCAGCGCGCGATGAACACGCTGTGCGCCCACGCTTGGCCCGGCAACGTGCGCGAACTCCAAAACGCGGTCGAACGGGCCATCGTGCTCGCCGATTTGCCGCTGATCCGCGTGCGGGACCTGCCACCGGTCGTCGAGAAACTAGCCACCGGCGACGGCAAGGACGAGGAAAAGCAGGCGGCGGAGTTGGCCATTCCGAAGGGCGCCGAGGTGAACCCCGGCCCCGCAACCGCCGCAAGTGCCGGCGGAAACTCTGCCGCGGCTGCCGCCGGGATGCCGACTGCACCTCAAGGCGGGGCGCCGCTGGCGCAGGGTATTGTGGCCCTGAAAAGATTCCTGCGCGACCAGGAAGCCGGCTACCTGCGCCATGTGCTCAGCCTGACCCGCGACGACAAGGAAGAAGCCGCCCGCCTGCTCGACATCAGCCTGGCGACCCTCTACCGCAAGCTTGCGGAAGAGGGCGACTAGGCAGGGGCGGCAGGCGATTGGGCACGTCGCGGAAGCTCCCTTGCCAGTGCCGCTGGCCCCCGCCAGTTTCCGGTCACTGTTTTTTGCAGCATGAGCTCCAATTCACGCGTCCTTCCCTCCGACGGCGACACCCGTTCCTCCCGCCGACACTTTGCCTCCGACAACTACGGCGGCATCGCGCCCGAAGCCTGGGCCGCGCTGGAGGAGGCCAATCGCGGACACGCCTCGGCCTACGGCAACGACGCTTGGACCCAGCGGGCCGCGGACATGATTCGCGAAGTCTTCGAGACGCCGTGCGAGGTGTTCTTCGTGTTCAACGGCACGGCGGCGAATTCCCTGTCGCTGGCCCATTGTTGCCAGAGCTACCACAGCGTGCTCTGCCACGACGTCGCCCACATTGAGAAGGATGAGTGCGGCGCCCCGGAGTTCTTCGGCAACGGCTCGAAGCTTCTCCTGTTGCAGGGCGAAAACGGCCGGCTGACCCCGGCGGGCATCGAAGAAGCCGTGTTCCGGCGCACGGACATCCATTATCCCAAGCCTCAGGTCGTTACCGTCACCCAGGCGACGGAAGTCGGCACGCTCTACACCCCGGCGGAACTCCGCGCGATCGGCGCGATGGCCAAGAAGCACGGGCTGCGTTTCCACATGGACGGCGCCCGGTTCGCCAATGCCGTCGCCGCGCTCGGTTGCGCTCCCCGGGAAATCACCTGGCAGGCCGGCGTGGATGTCCTCTGCTTCGGGGGCACCAAGAACGGCCTGCACGTCGGCGAGGCGGTCGTGTTCTTCAACCGCGAGCTGGCCCGCGAGTTCGACTACCGGGCCAAACAGGGTGGCCAGCTTTGCTCCAAGATGCGGTTCATCTCCGCGCCGTGGCTCGGCATGCTGAAGGACGGCGTCTGGCTGCGTTACGCCGCGCAGGCCAACGCAATGGCCAAGCTCATGCACGAACTGCTCACCGCCATCCCGGGCGTGCGCGTGCTGTTCCCGCAGCAGGTGAACTCCGTGTTCGTGGACCTGCCCAAGCCAGCCATCAAGGCGCTCTACGACCGGGGCTGGCTGTTCTACAACTTCATCGGCGAAGGTGGCTGCCGCCTCATGTGCTCTTGGGACACCACCGAGGAAGACGTGCGCGCATTCGCCGCCGACCTGGCCGCGGTGATGCCGAAGTAAGGAGCCGCGTTGGGCGACGCACTTGCCGGTCGCTGGAAGTGCGCCGCCGCGTTGACGCGCGCGCCCGCCGGTCGCACGTTTGCGGCACGTTATGTCCGCGCTGCTCGATTCCCTCATTGAACTGATCCGCCGCACGTCCGCCGAATTGCCCGACGACGTAAACGCCGCCCTCGTCCGGTCGTTGGAGGCGGAGAAGAAAGGCACCATCGCCGAGAGCGCGCTCAAGATCATCGAGCGCAACATCGAGCTCGCGAAGCGGAAGTCGCAGCCCATCTGCCAGGACACCGGCAGCGTCATCTTCTACGTGGAATGCCCGTTGGGGCTCGACCAGATCACCTTCGAGGAAACCGCCCGCGAAGCGGTGAAGCTCGCGACCAAGAAGGGTTACCTCCGGCAGAACTCGGTCGATTCCGTCACGGGCAAGAACGACGGGACGAACACCGGCCCAGGCGCGCCCGTGGTCCATTTTCATCAGCACCGTTCCGCGGAGATCAACGTTCGCCTGATCCTCAAGGGCGGCGGCTGCGAAAACGTCGGCGCGCAGTATTCGCTCCCCGCCGAGAAGCTGCACGCCAACCGCGACCTCGACGGCTGCCGCAAAGTCATCCTCGACGCGGTGCTACAGGCCCAGGGCAAGGGCTGCGGCCCGGGCATCCTCGGCGTGTGCATCGGCGGCGACCGGGCGACCGGCTATGAATTCAGCAAGCAGCAGTTCCTCCGGAAACTCGACGACCGCAATCCCGACGCCACGTTGGATGCGCTGGAGCAGGACATCCTCAAGACCGCCAACGAACTCGGCATTGGCCCGATGGGTTTTGGCGGCAAGACGACGCTGCTGGGCGTGAAGATCTGCGCGGCCAACCGGGTTCCCGCCTCGTTCTTTGTGAGCGTGAGCTACATGTGCTGGGCCTACCGCCGGCAAGGCGTGACGCTGGGCGCCGACTCCCAGATCACCGGGTGGCTTTACTAACCTCGAACCGCATTCCGCACATGACCACACTCACAACTCCCATTTCCGAAGCCACCATCCGCGCGCTGAAGGTTGGCGACGAGGTTCAGATCAACGGCACGCTCTACACCGGACGCGACGCCGTGCACAAATACCTGCACGAGGGCGGCCAGCTTCCGCCCGAGGTGAAGCTCGACGGCGGCATCCTTTACCACTGCGGGCCGGTGATGCTGAAGCAGGACGACGGCACGTGGAAATGCACCGCGGCTGGCCCCACGACGTCCATCCGGGAGGAGCCGTATCAGGCTCAGGTCATCGGCGACTTCGGCCTGCGCGGCGTGATCGGCAAGGGCGGCATGGGCGAGAAGACGCTCGCCGGTTGCAAGGAGCACGGCTGCGTGTATCTGCACGCCATCGGCGGTGCCGCGCAGGTCCTGGCCGAGTGCGTGACGCAGGTGAAGGGCGTTTACCTGCTGGAAGAGTTCGGCTCGCCCGAGGCGATCTGGGAGCTGGAAGTCGTAAACTTCCCGGCCGTCGTGACGATGGATTCGCACGGCAATTCGCTGCATCGCGAAGTCCTCGCCGCGAGTCAGGCGGAATTGGCGAAGCGGCTCTAAGCCTACCGACTACCGTCGCCATGATTGCCCGTGAAGTTCCGCTGTCCCGTCCGCTCCAGGTGGAACTGGACCGCGAACTGGCGCCGGGCGAGCGCGTGCTGTGGACCGGCCAGCCTTCGCCCAAGCGCTACACCCGTGGCAGTTGGGGGGCGGTCCTGTTCGGAATTCCGTGGACGGCCTTCGCCGTGTTCTGGACCACGATTGCGTTTGTCGGCACTCGCGCCATCCCCGGCAACAACGCCATGGCCACGGGATTCCGCTGGTTCTTCCCGCTGTTCGGCGTCCCGTTTATCCTGATCGGACTCGGGATGCTCTCGGCGCCCTGGTGGGGGCGGCGCAAGGCCGCGGGCGTATTCTATGCGATCACCGACCGGCGAGTGCTGATTTCCGAACCCGGCTGGCGCGGCGCCCGCACGGTGAAGTCGTTTGCGCCGGGGGAACTGCAAACCATCGAGCGGACCGAGCATGCCGACGGTTCGGGCGACCTGATCTTTTCCCGACGTTCCTGGCGCGACAGCGACGGGGACCGGCGCTCCTCAGCCGTCGGGTTTACCGGGGTGCCGCGCGTGCGCGAGGTGGAGGCCCAGCTTCGCCGATTAATTGCCGACGCCCAACCGACCGCCACTGCCCACAGCTGACCGATGAAGAACGAAGCCCCGACCGAAATGACCGGCCTCCGTGTGACGCTGGACCGGCTGGTTTACCGGCACCTCAACCCGGAGGAATCCGACGGCAAGGAGCACGCCTTCGTGTATTTCCTGAGCATCCACAACGACGCGGACTGCGCCGTGACCATCAAGGGGCGAAAGTGGGTCGTGTCGCACGACGACGGAACGCAGTTGGTGCTGGAAGGAGACGGTGTGGTCGGCAAAACGCCCACGATCCTGCCGGGCGAAAAGTTCAGCTACAATTCGTGGCATGCCCTGACGACCGCCCGGGGCGTCGCTACGGGGGCATTCATAGGCTTAGACCAAGACGGCCGGCGGGTGTTTGTGCGCATTCCGGAATTCAAGATGTCCGCCCCTCGGTGACCCTGCCTAGGCGTTTCAGGCGGCGGATTCCAGGGGCACTGCCGGATCCTTCGCCGTTGGGCTGTCGGGTGAGCCGCCGAACCAATCAACGAACAGCTCCTCCAAGGTCAGCGGGAAGATTTGCACCCGGGCACCAGGCAACGACCGGACCCCGGCGAGCTGGGCTTCGTCATCCACCCGGGTCAGGGCGGTGACCACCGGCCCCAGCGTCTTGGAGCGGAGCGCGCCGGGAATCGCGAAATCCGGCGGCGGTGCCTCCGCATCAAACACAACCTGCACCCGCCGCATCGTCCGCTGCCAATCTTCGACCGTGCCTTCCGCGAGGATTCGCCCGCGGTCCATGATACCGACGTGAGTGGCCAGCCGCTCGAGGTCGCCGAGGAGGTGCGTGGATAGCAGGATGGTGCACCCTTCATCGCGCAGCAGGGCGTCCACGAGGCAGACGTTCAGTTCTCGCCGGGCAACCGGATCCAAGCCGGCCGCCGGTTCATCGAGCAGCAGCACTTCCGGGCGCGTGGCGAGCGCCACCGCGAGCGCGGCAAGACGTTGGTTGCCGCCGGAAAGCCGGGAGATCGGCACCCGTAAGGGCAGTTCCCAGCGCCGGGCGTGTTCCCGCAGCACGTCCGGCTGCCACGCGGAATAGAAATGGGCGGCGTAGCGGCCAAGCTCCTCAAGGGACATCCATTCCGGAACCTGCTGGGATTGCGAGACGTAGGCGACCTTTTGCCGGTGCTGTGGGGCGGCTTCCCAGAGGGTCCGCCCCAGGACCCGGGCCTCGCCTTTGTCTGGCCGGAGCAGCCCCATCAGGAGTTTGAGGGCGGTCGTCTTGCCAGCACCATTCCGACCGATCAGGCCGTAGACCGTGCCGCGTTCAATCCTTAGGTCCAATCCGCTGACGGCCACCACACCGCCGCGGAACGCCTTGGTCAGCCCGTGCGCGTGGATGTCAGTCGGCATGCCTCGGAAAATGAACCCGCGCGAATCGCGTAAAACAGACCGGCCCAACCGTCACACACCTGTAGGCGGATTGACACGGAACACGATTCGCGCGGGAAAATGCTCAGGCGCCGCCCCCGACGACGGCAAATTTCACCGGCACATCCTCGCCGGCCCGGTCCGAATGCAGGGCGCCCAACTCCTCGCGGACCACGGTAATAACCTTCGGGGCAGGCATTTGCATCTGCGTCGCCTCGACCGCCAACTGCTTGGCCGACCGGCGGAGGGCGTCCTCCTGCTCGATCTGGGTAAGCGCCCGCGCGTTGGCCGCCACGAAGGCTCCCTTGCCATGCCGTTTCTCGATCAGCCCGGCCCGTTCCAGTTCGGTGTAGGCCTTGACCACCGTCGTGGGGTTGACCTGCAGGGCCGACGCCAGTTCGCGGATGGAGGGAATCTGGTCGCCGGGCCGAAGGATGCCGCCGGCGACGTAGTATTTGAACTGATCCATCATCTGCCGGTAGACCGGCACTCCGGACCGCTCATCGAGCTGGAGGTGAAGCTTGGGAATCATGTCGGCGGGCTGCGTTTGGCTGTTTGATGACAGTCAGACACATGGGTGTCAACCTTCGGAAAGCAGAGCGTCAAAGGGACCGGCCGGCTCCCCTGCCCCGGCTCGCCCCGGCAAATGTCGCTTCCCAACAAAACCGTTGCCTCGGTCGGCACGGATATGGCTAAGTCCGCGGCCTGTCCGCGGTTAGGTTTCCGGGTGGAAACTGCCATCGTCGGATTTGCGCATGAAGCGTCGCCGAATGCAGGTTTTCTACTCCGGTCACGTGCAGGGGGTGGGATTCCGCTACCAGACCCGGCAGGTGGCCGCGGGATTTGAGCTGACCGGGCAGGTGCGGAACCTGTCCGACGGCCGGGTCGAGCTGGTGGCCGAGGGGGACGACGGCGAATTGCGTGAATTCCGGCGGGCAATCCGGGAGTCAGGATTGGGGCCGTTGATCAAACTCGAAGATGAAATCTGGTCCGAAGCGAACGGTGAATTCCGCGGCTTCGTGATTGCGCCGTGATGGAATGAACCGATACGCGATCATTGCTGATATCCACGCCAACTTGGACGCGTTCCAGGTGGTCTTGGAGGACATCAAACAGCAGAAGTGCACCCACGTCGTCTGCTTGGGAGATGTCGTCGGCTATGGCGCCAACCCGAAGGAATGCCTCGACCTCGTCCGGGGCATGAACATCCCGGTCGTGAAGGGCAACCACGACGAATACATCGGCAGCGACGAATCGCCCGATGGATTCAACGACGCCGCCGCCGAGGCCGTCACTTGGACCCGCGCCCAGCTCACGGAAGACGACCGCAAGTGGCTACGGGACCTTAAGTATTTCCGTCTGGTGGCCAACTTCTCGATCGTCCATGCGACGCTCGATGCGCCGCAGCGCTGGGGTTACGTGTTCGAGAAGCTCGAGGCCGCGGCCAGCTTCACCTATCAGAACACGCAGGTCTGCTTTTTCGGCCACACCCACGTTCCGGTGGCGTTCATCCGCGACACCGGCGTGCGCGGGGGCACCTACTCCAAGTTCCGCGTGGAACCGGGCAAAAAGTATTTCGTGAACGTCGGCAGCGTTGGACAGCCCCGCGACGGCAGCCCCAAGGCCGCCTATGTGATCTACGACCTGCCGTCGCAGACCATCGAGCTTCGCCGCCTCGACTACGATATCGCCGCCGCCCAGAAGAAGATCATGGCCGCCGGATTGCCGCAGCGATTGGCGGACCGGCTGGCGGTTGGTCGCTAAGCCGTGGGAATCATTTTTGAAGAACGGTGACGGGTTCGGCCTGTCACCGTTTTTTCATTCCGCCCCTTTCACCGCCTTGAACATCGCGAGGCAGCGGCCCCGCTGGAGCGCGTGGTCCACGATGGGGGCGGGATACTTCGTTCGGGCCAGCAGCAGCGGATTTTCCCACGGTTGGTGGATGAGGTCATCCGGCACGTCGCGCAGCTCCGGAACCCAGCGCCGGACAAAGGTGCCCTGCGGATCGAACTTCTCACCCTGCGACACCGGGTTGAAAATGCGGAAGTAGGGCGCGGCGTCCGTGCCGCAACCGGCGCTCCACTGCCAGCCGCCGTTGTTGGCGGCGAGCTCCCCGTCGAGCAATTGGCGCATGAAATACCGCTCGCCGCGCTGCCAGGACACGAGCAGGTCCTTGGTCAGGAACATGGCCGTGATCATCCGCAGCCGGTTGTGCATACCGCCAGTCGCATTCAGGCAACGCATCGCGGCGTCCACGATCGGGAACCCAGTCTGTCCTGCGCACCAGGCCTCAAACTGGGCGTCGGTGCCCGCCCATTTCAGGGCGTCGTATTCCGGCCGGAAGCTGCCCACGGCGACGTGCGGGAAGTTGGCCAGAATCTGGTGGTAAAACTCGCGCCAGATCAGCTCGGTCTCCCACACGTTGCAGGCGGCCTCGCGTCCGGGCGGCGCCAGTTCCCGCGCGGCAAACAGCTTCGCGAAAACCGTCCGCGGCCCAACTGTGCCGAAGCGGAAGTGCGGGGAAAGCCGCGAGGTGCCGGCTTCGTCCGCCGGGAAGTTGCGGGCGGTGTCGTAATCGTAAACCCGGGCGGCCAGGAACTGCTTCAGAGCTTCCAGTCCCGCGTGTTCCCCGGCCGGCGGCAATTGCTGCGTGAGCCGATGCCCGAGCGCCGTGGCCTCGGTCGGCAGCGGCAGCGAATGGGCGGCGTCCGGCGCCGGCGACTTGGCCCGCCCGAGCTTGGGCACCGGCGCTGGGACGCCCTTGGCCCGCCACGCCCGGGAATACGGCGTGAACACCGTGTAGGGCTCGCCCGCCTTGGTCAGCACCTCGCGGCCTTCCCAGATCACCTGGTCCTTGAACGACTCGAAATACACGCCGGCCTCGTAGAGCGCGCCGGCCACCTTGCGGTCGCGGGCCACGGCGTAGGGTTCGTAATCACGGTTGGTGAACACCGCGTCGGCCTTCACGGCGCGGGCGAGTTTCACCAATTCCTCGTGCGGCGTCCCGTGCAGCAGGATCAGGCGATGGCCAAGCGCCTCGAGATTCCGGCGGAGCGATTCCAGCACCGCGAGCTGATAGGCGACCCGCGCGGCGCCGCAGTCGTCGGCCTGCAGGATGGCGTCATCGAGGATGAACACCGGCACCAGGCAACTGCCGCGGGCCCACGCCTCGTGGAGCGCGACGTTGTCGGTTACCCGCAGGTCGCGGCGAAACCAATGGATGATCGTCTGCATCGGTGCCGGAAGTTAGCACGGAACCGGACGGGACCAACCGGACCGCAGGCAAATCCGGGTCACGGATTCCAGCGAAGGTTCGGGAAGCGATTCGTGTTAACCACCTCCGAGTGGCCGTCCACAAAAGTGATCAAAACTTGCCCCCCGGAGATGCGGGGTGCCGAGGTGGATTGAGCGTCGCCAAACGCCCGGGCGGCGATGTTCGGGGCCGGAGATTCCAGTTCGAATAGGAGCACCACATCAAGAGGGACCTGATCGAGAACCCGGCCGGCCAGTGTAGCGTTGAGGCAGTATCGGTTGGTGGCCTGCAAAAGGCCTAGGTCGTTGCGTTCCTTCGAGATCTCACGGAGGTAGGGGGTGACCGCGGCAGTCCAATTGTCTGCCGGCGGAACCAATCCTCCGTGATCCCGCGCATAGCTTCGAAGCGCCTCACCGGCGGATCGGATCAGCCACATGCGCCAAACCACGCCGGCGTAGTTTTGAACGGTCCGCACCCCAATCAACACCGGGACTAGTAAAGTAATGCCCAAGACCATGCCGACCCATGCCCGAACTCGGCCGACAATCTGGCCGGAACTCCGGCGGATTTGCAGGAGGGCAATCACTCCGCAACTGATGGCCACCACCGCCCCAACTCCAGTCCAGCCGAACACTCCAGCGATGAAGGCCGCCAAAGCCCACTTCGACCTGCGGCTGGGGCCGCCGTCGTTCCGAGTCGTTTCGCTAGCCGGATTACCAACGCACGCTGGGTCGCCTGGGTTCATTTGCGTGGAGTTTGCGGCGGCATGCCCGACTTTCAACTCACCGAAACCACCTTGCCTTCATCCTTCCCGCCGAAGGTCAGCTTCAGCTTCTCGCCCTGCTTCCGGCCGACTAGCAGTTGCCCGATCGGGGACTGCGGCGTGATCACCGTGATTTCGTTGCCGGCGTGGGTGACCTCGGTGCCGCCGGCCCGGGGCCCGATAAAATACCACGAGTGCTCCTTGCCGACGCCCAACTCGACCAAGGCACCGATGTCCACGGGGGTCTCCGGGCCGAAGTCGCGCAGCGTGAGCGCCTGGAACTGGTGCAGTGCCTGTTCGAGTTCCGCCGCCTGCTTCGATTGGCCGCGGGCGAGATACGACGCCTCCAAGCCGCGGGTGTCGTATTTGTTCTCCGCCTTGCTCTGCTCGTGGGTGGCTTCGAAATGCGCCGCCCGCGCCGCCTTGAAGTAGAGCTCCAGGTCGGCTTGCAGGCGTTCGATGATCTTTTTGACGACGGCTTCCTTCTTCACGCGGGCGGGGAGATACCGGTCCGCCGACGCGGAGTCCAAACCGAATCCGCGCGGATTTGTCCTGTCCGCCGGCCGACCACCGCGTAGCCTCGGCCCATGAGTTCCCCCACGAAGGACGCCACGATGGCCGTCTTCCTCGACCTTGAGAACATTGCGCTTGGCGCCCGCGACGCCCGTTTCCCGCGCTTCGACATCCAGAAGGTGCTCGAACGCCTGCTGCTGAAGGGGCACATCGTCGTGAAGAAGGCCTACTGCGATTTCGACCGCTACAAGGAGTTCAAGCGCGACCTGCACGAGGCCGCGTTTGAGCTGATCGAGATCCCGCACGTCCGCCAGTCGGGCAAAAACTCCGCCGACATCCGCATGGTCGTGGACGCCCTCGACCTTTGCTACACCAAGGGCCACGTGGACACGTTCGTGATCATCAGCGGTGACTCCGACTTCTCGCCGCTGGTCAGCAAGCTACGCGAGAACGCCAAGACCGTGATCGGCGCAGGCGTGAAAAACTCGACCTCGGACCTGTTCATCAACAACTGCGACGAGTTCCTCTACTACGACGATCTCGTCCGGCGCGAACCCTCGAAGGCCAGGCAACGCTCGGGCGGCGTCACGTCCGCGCCGGCCCCAGCAGCGCCGGCACCAGCCACCCCCGCAGCCAGTCCCGCGGCAGCTCCAGCCAACGCCCCGGCGGCCAGCGCGACCCGCCCGGCGGAGGAGGAACCCAAGCGGCCGCCGCTGATTGACGCCTTGGAACGGGTCATCGTGACCCTGGAAGCGCTCAGCGAAGCCCGCGAAGGCGACGACCCGATCTGGGGTTCGATGATCAAGCAGGCCATCAAGCGACGGAATCCCGGCTTCAACGAACGCGCCTACGGCTTCCGCTCCTTCAACGACCTGCTGCTCGAATGCCAGAAGCGCAACCTGTTGAAACTCGACGCCGACGAAAAGTCGGGCGGCTACGTGGTGCGGTTGGCAGAGTGAATTGAAAGGGATGTCAGGTGACTCTGGGAGCGCGGTTCTCTGAGCCGCGTCAGTTCATTCCGCGACCCGGGACAACCAACCCGCGATGAGGCCTGCGCCTCCACAGCGACAAAGCCGCAACAGATGTTGCCCCGGGCGGCTCAGAGAGCCGCACTCCCAGCGGACCTACGGCTTCCACTCCCACTTCTCCCCGAAGAAGCCCGCCGCCGTAATCCCACCGGGCGTCCGTGCCGTCATGGGCTTCGTGATGTCCAAGATCGCCCAGTCCGGCAGCTTCGGCGTCTGGCGGGCATTGTTGAGATAATCGTATTCGCGGAAGGTGAAGCTGCTGTTCACGACGACGTAGCGCTGCGGGTTCAGCGGGTTCGGGTAGATGAACACCGGCACGAACTGATCCACCGGATAACCCGCCGCCGGCGTGTGAATCCGCGTTTTGTCCCACCGGATGCCCACTTCGCCGGCCAGCTTGCCGAGCAGCGTGTTGCTCTGCGGGTCACCCCAGAGCACAAGGTTATTCCGCGCGATGTCCTCCTCGGTGATCGCCGTGTCGTCCTTGATGGGCGCGTCGCCGCGGTAATGCCGGCGCCAGTGCTCGACCGCGTGGGCGAGTTCGTTCGACACCCAGTTGCCGACGGCGGCGTTGAGCGGCTGGCCGGTCGGTCGGACGAACAGGAAGGAATCCATGAAGGCGTCATCAATCGGCCCCTGGAGTCCGTGCTGCTTCCGCAAACCGGCGGGCAGCGGGCCGGCCACCCAGCCAGTGCCTTCGCGATGGAACGAGGCCTTCCAGGAACGATCCGTCTGGGCCGGGCCCATTTTGATCCGATTACCGTCGAGTTCGACCATGATTCCGTGACGCACGTCGAACGGCGCAAGGCCGGGTGGGATATCAAATGTGATCGCCGCCACGTTTTTGGTGCTGACGACGATGTTGTCACCGTCCGCCACACAGGTGGCATCCACGCGGGCCGGCTCCCAATGCTCGCCGAGCGCATCCACCCGCACCCAGGCCATGCGGTTGTAGCGCAACGTGGGCGTAGTGAAACGGACCGTCAGCGGGAACGGTTCCCGGCCCAGCGCGGCGAGGGCATCAATCCGGCGGCTGACCTCGGCCTTGGCACCCTTTTCGTAACTGTGCGCAGTCTTTGGACCGATGATGTGGGTAAGTTCCATCCCTTCGGCGGCCAGGGCGGTGGCCATGACATCGGCGGCCTGCTTCTGCTTGTCGATCTCACCGCTGTAGGCGACGAGCGGGACCATGCCCACGTTGAGCGCGTTGGCGGTGGCATCGTGGAGCGCCCACAGCTTCTGCTCCCAGGGCGCGGGCGCGAGCTGCTCGTTCTGGAAGACCTTCAGGAAATCGGCCGTCTCGCTGAACCCCGCACCCGGCGCCGCCGCGGCCCACTTCGAGGCGTGATGCACGGCGAAGTGCCAGCACGAGGCGCCACCCAGCGAGAAGCCGCGGACGACGAGCCGGTTCTCGTCGATCGGGAACAGCCGTTGCACGTCTTCCAGAGCTTCCCAGGCATCGGTTTCGCCGGCGAAGCGCGAGCCGTTGCAGTAGCGACCGTAAGGATGCAGCACGAAGGCGTTGGCCGGTGCGAACTCACCCTTGTTGCGCGCGCGGTCGCTTACGAACGCCAGTTCGCTGAGCTGTTCGCCGCGGCCGTGAAACCAGATATCCAGCCGGAATCGGTGCGGCGCGCCGGAGGCGTAGCTATCGGGAATGACCAAGCCATATGGCTGCACCGAACCGTCGATGCGCGACACGTAACCGAGGGCAACCGGACCGGCCTTTTCGAGCCACGGTGTCTTGCCCTCGCGCAGGGCGGCAATCCGGCGGCGCGCCTCGGCAAGTTGCTCGCGGGCGGCCTTGACCTCGTTGGTGCGGAAGAACTCATCGTAACGCAGCGCCCAATCCACGGCCTTGTGGAGAACCTGCACGTCCGGCAAGCGGGCGAGCGCGGCCGGCTGGTTGGTCAGGGCCGCCCGCAGGCTTTCAATCTCGGCTCCCAACTGCGCGACGCCCTCGCCGAGTTCCCGGCGCGTCTCCTCGGCAAGGGCGACGCCCGGCGGCGGGATCCGGCGAACCTTGTCGAGCTGGTTGTCAGCCGGTCCGTCGGCCCGAAGGGCAGCCAAGGCGAACGGCAGCAGAAAGGTGAGGAGAATTCGGCGCATGACGGGAACGGACGCGAGGGAACGCGAGCGGCTTCAACTGGGCAAGCGGCGGTTGCAGGCTTCGCCGGGAGGATATGTCCGGACCAAGGTTCAGTTGCCCATGATCCGCCGCAGCCGCGGCTCCGGTTTCAGCGCGGAGCCAAGTCCCGATGCAGCCGCCCGGTCCAGACCGCCCGCAGCAGCCGTTCGGACGACACGGGTTCGGCGACGAGCCGGCTCAGTTGGCCGGCCAGGGTGCTCAGGCCCAGTTGCGCCGCTGCGTGGCCGAGCTGAGACAGGCGATCGAATACCGGACCGGTCCCATTTGCGCTGCCACGCTCGGCGAGGGCGAGCAATTGGTCTTCCACTTCGTCCAACAGCCGGAACGAGGTCGACGGTTCCAGGAGGTCCGTGTCGGACTCTTCCAAGTCCACCTCCGGTTCCTCCCCGGTTTGGCCCGCACCTGTGGCCGGCTCCGACGCTGACGGCGAGACGGCACCGATCGCATTGGCGAAGGCGAGGTGTAGCGGAGGTTTCCCGGAACGCAGCAGGCTGAATGGCTGCACAACCAAATCGCCGCCGATCAATTCGGCCCGGCCGACCACCGCAGTGCCCGGCATCGCCTCCGTTGAAAGCGTTTCCAGCGTTCGGATGGCGGGCTCAGTGAGGTCGGAGAAAGCGAGGCGAAGTTCCCCCGGGGTGCCGTCCAGATCAGTCATCGGCCATCGCAACGACTGGGTTAACGGATCGAAGGCACGTGCACCCCAGCTGTGCGGTTGCAACACGACGATGGCGGCCAGCGGGTCGCCTTCGCGCAGCCCGCGGGGGCGTTGCCGGGCCAGTTTTGCGGGCATTTCGGACCAGCGGTCCGCGGGCACAAGGCCGGCGGGCACGCCGAAGGAAGGCGCGAGCACGAGGGCCCGGCTGCGCGTGGAACCGGAAAGGCGAAACGCGGGATTCCGCCGCGCTTGCAGCAGCCGGAACGAACTCCCGGCGAGCTGCTGGGGCGAGGCGGCACCGTCCCACGGACCCGGCTGGGCGAAACGGGCGATCGGACTAAAGCCAGTCAGCTGATGCCGGGGGCGGGCTTCGGACCAGGTATTCCAACGGCCCGCCGCCGGGTCCCAGAACAACACGGTCAGCCCTTCGTAACCCGAGGCCGTGCGCCAGGGCCAGGCAGCCACGCCGTGCAAATTCAGGTGGCCAACCTCCTCGTAGCGGGTCCGGTGCTGCCCCACGAGCTCGGCCCGCGGATGGTCCCCGGCGGCCACCAGGGCCGCCACCAACGCGTGCGTTTGCGCCATGCGTCCGAGCAGGCGCCCTAGGTCCGCCCCGGCATCGCGCCGCACCGCGAGCGCGACTTCCTCCGCCAACCCGCGCGCGGCGAGCGCCAGCCGGGGCAACTGCACACCGAGCGCCGACATGGCCAACGTCGCCCAGCGTTGCTGCATGGCCGGTGAGACCCGGACGAGCCCGGCGGCCAGCATCTCCGCGAGCAGGGCGCCGGCGTTCCGCAGCACTTCGGCCCGGGACCGCGGGGCACCGGCCGCCGCGGCCCACCCGTCGGCCGACGCAGTGAATTCCCAAGGCATTCCCGCAGCCCGCTGCAACGCGATGACCGCCGCGACCACGACTGCCCGGGCGTCGTGCCGGCCAGCCGTCACGATGACGCCTTCCAGGCCGCCACCGGCCGCGAAATGGCACTCCCGGTTGAGCGCGGGAAATCGGACCCGCAATCCGGCCGACCGCTCAATCACCGCGCCTTCGTCCGCCGCCAGCGCCAAACCGCCGCGGAAGGCCGATCCACCGGCCCACGTCTCCAATTGCGCCGGGCTGAACTCCAGCCACTCGGCGTCGCCCCCCGCGGGAGCGGGAGCTGCCTCCCCGGCGTCGGTGGAATCGGATCTCAGGAACAGGACCGCACCAAGGATGTGCTGGCAGATTCCCGCGGCCGGACAGGAGCACCGGGCCGCCGCCGGGCCGCTGGCAGGCAGGCTCACGGTGAAATCCCCTACCCGGACCTGCAATCGCCCGTCGGCTTCGCCCAGCAATCGTTCCTCCTGACCGCGTTCGTGATCCTTGGTGGCGCGCCGCAATAAACCGTGGCTGGCCAGCGCGGCGAGCGCCGTGTCATCGAGCGCCGCCACGAGCCGGCGCAGGCTGGCTTCCAGCGGCGTCATCGCGAGTGGATGAGTTTCGCGAGCCAATCCGCGAGGTGCTTGGGGGTCAGGGCGGCAATGTCCATGCCGGCTTCGGCCAACCGTTCGGCCATGGCGCGGTCATAGATGGGGGTGGCACTCTGGTCGAGCGCGGCCAGGCCCAGCAGCTTCACCCCGGCCTCCCGAATTCGCCGGCAGGTCCGGAGCAGAACCGCCGGAGAGGCGCCTTCGCAGAAGTCGCTGACCAACACCACGACGGTGCGGTGCGGGTTCTCGACGAGCTGCTCACAGTAGGTAAGCGCCCGGCCGATGTCCGTGCCGCCGCCGAGCTGCACGCTCATCAGCACCTCGGCCGGATCCTCCGCGTGCGCGCTGAGGTCCACGAGGCTGGTGTCGAAGACGACCAGCTTCACCCGGATCAACGGCAAGCCCGCCAGGATGCCCGCCATGACCGCGCTGTGGATGACCGAGTCCGCCATGCTGCCGCTCTGATCCACGCACAGGATGACCGTCCAAGGAAGCTGCCGCGTATTGCGGGCGAAGAAGCGCGGCTCCCGCAGGACCACGCGGCGGCGTGCCGGGTCGAAATGCCGGAGGTTGCGGCGCAGCGTGCCGCGCCAGTCAAAGTTCTGAGCGATCCGTTGCGGGCTGTGCCGGAAGCGATTCAGGCGCCCCGCGAGCGCGCGGCGGACTTCCGATTCCAGCTTCCGCCGCAGTTCCTCGACGACCTGCCGGATGATGCGGCGGGCGGTGGGCAGGACCTCGCCCTGGAGTTGGCCGCGGAAGGTCAGCAACGTCTTCAACAGGTCGAGGTTGGGCTCCAGCTTTTCCAGCGTCGCCCGGTCAGTAAGGAGTTCCGTCAGGCCGTAACGGTCGAGCGCATGTTTCTCGATGACTTCCACGACCTCGCGCGGGAACAGCTCGCGCACCTCGCCGAGCCACGCCGGGACATTGAGTTGCGTGGGGTCCAATGTGCCGCCGGCCGGCCGGTCGCGCACGCCCCGGCCGGCGTATTCGCGGGAGTAAAGCGCATCTAGGGCGGCCTCCATCCGGGCCTCGCGGGCTGAACACGACAGCGGCAAGCGCGGCTCGGCAAAGCGCCCGAGCACAAGGCGCCAGCGGGAAAGGGTGCTCATGCGGGCACCTCCAGCCAGTCACCCAGTCCGTCGTCGCGGAGGGTTTGCCTCACCGCCGCGTCGAGGTGGAGTGCGGCGAGCATTTCCGCCTCGGAGCGCCGACTGGTCGCCACGAGGCATTCCCTGCCCTCGCCGCCGTTGAGCTGCGCCACCTGGTCCGCCACCAAGTCGGTTTCCCGCGGGGCTAGGTCCGCGAACGCGAGCCGGAGGTGCGGGAGCCGGGCGATGAAATCGTCGTCACTCCAGCCGGCCAGCGACCGGTCCACCACCCCGACCAAGGCGGGCTCACGCCAGGCCAGCTCACGGTGAGTGCGCAGCAGTCCGGTCAGGAACTGGACCGCCCCGGTGGCCGCATCGCCGGTGGCATTCAACGCGCCGTCCAACCGCCGAAGCAGCACCTGCGTGTCGATCCGGCCGTGCGCGTGCAGCAGGCCGTGGACGCCTCCGCGCAGCAGCGCCGGGCCACTTCCGGCTTCGGCCATGCCGACGAGCGGTTCCCAGAACAGGGCGGGGTCGAAGGCATCGCCGGGGAACAGCCCGGTGCCCAGGATTTCCCGCAGCCGCCCCACGCTGCCAAGGACGTCGTCCGCCGCTTCGGGCGGAGTCCCGCCCAACTCGCGCAGCTGGAAACACGCCCGCTCCAGTGCCGCCCGCGCGAGCCGGGAAATCTCGGGCAACCGATGGGCCTCCAGCGGTTCGCGGGACTCCCAGAGCAACCCGAGTTGGCCGAGGGCGTGAGTCAGCGAGGTCAGGCTCGGATCTTCGGCGACCTCGTCCGCGACGAGGCTGACCACGCGGCGGGCGTGCCGGTGCAAGCCAGCCCGGCAGGCTTGCACCAACAGGGCGACGGCTTCCCCGGCGCTTCGCCCCTTGCCCACCCGGGCCAGTTCGCCGGCGGCCTGAAGCAAACGGTTGGCCGCCGCTTCCTCGACGGTCGCGCCGAAGACGCCGGCCTCGACCAGCCGGCTTTCGGTGGCCGGTGTCCACTGATACTCCCAGTGTTCATGCAGCCGTTCGAGGCCGGTGCCCCGCACAAAGTCCGGCCCGGCGGTGAGCGCGGCGAAGGGCACCTCCAGCAACGCGAGGCCGTGGAAGAACCGGCTGGTCTCGCGGTGCGCCGCCCGGCGGTAAAGGTCCAGTGCCGGTTTGCGACGGGCAGTATCGCCGACGTTCAGGCGCAGTCGTTCCGCCCGGGAGCGGAAGTCCCGCACCAGCGGCGGCGCCCCGGCGGCGGCGGGCACATCGCCAATGCGGGTGCCGCCCAGAAGATGCCGGGCCAGTCCCAGGATCAGTTCCCCTTCGGCGTCGATGGCTCCCTTGACGAAACAGCTGCGGATGCCATCGAGCAGATCCTCGCGCAACGGACCGGGATGTCCGCGGAGCTGCGCGATTCGCTGCGCCTGTTCGAGCGCGGCGATCTCGTCGGCAAGGGAAAGCGCCGCGGCAAACTTCTTGGTGCGGGTGAGTCGCCCCAGGTCCACGAGGAAACGGGCGGCAAGGCCGGCGAAGGGGTTGGCGGGCGGAGTCGACGGAGATGCCGTTCCCGCCACCATGGGGGCGCTTTTCACAGCACGCCACAGCTCGTCGTAATAACTCGGGGCAGGCATGCCGGCCGCGTAACCATTGAGCGCATCCAGTTGCTCGAAGCTGTAACGCACCAGGCAGGCGATGGCTTCGGCCGGCGCTGGCCCGGGCTTGGGAACCGATGGGGCCTTCGCCGCCTGGACGAGCGCGGGCAACGCGACCGCATGATACCCGCCGGTCACGACCACGACGGACTTCGCACCCCGCGCCAATTCCCGTCGGATGGCGGAGGCCATGGTCGCCTCACGGGCAAGCGTGCCGTCGGCGCGGAGCGCCTCCTCGGAGGCGTCCACCCGGGCGAAGTGACACCACGCGGCCACGTCACGCACGAAACGGGTCGTCGCCTCCCCGGACGCCCCGGCGGCCTCGGGCAGGCGAGCCTCGAACAGGTGATCCCAGAGCTCATTGTGGTCCCGGCAGCCGGCCCGTTGGGCCAGCGCCCGCAGGAAACGGCTGTGGGCCAGATGGCGTTCCGTGAGCAGCGATTCGACCCGGGGCGAATCCAGGCCCACCGCGGCGGCGGCTTCGGTCCGGCATTGTTCGGCGAAATCAAGGTCCACGAACCGCAGCTTCGCGCCCAGCTCCGTGCCGACGCGGAGCGCGACCAGTTCGGGCGAGTAGTCGCAGAAGGGATAGTAAGCCGCCCGGCGGATTGCCGGCAGCGCCTGGGCCACAGGATCCGTTTCGCCGACCGCGGGGGCAAAACTGGCGTAAAGTGCGAACGGTGTCTGCGCCTCCGGATGCACGAGCAACGGGATCAGCGGCGTGAAGCTCGCGGGGCCTTCCACGAGGATGACGCCCGGCCGGCGCGCCCGCAGGAGCCGTTCGAGGTGCAACGCGCAGGCAGGGCTGTGATGCCGGATGGGGAAATAGACGACGCGGTCGGTGATGAGCGAGTCGAGCAGGGCCGTGAGCGTCGGTTCGGCCGGGACCTGTTCCTCGGGGCGACGAGATGACGAGGTTGTGATCTTCGCTGAATCCGCAACCGCCTTGCCACCGGGCCGGCCAGAGGTCCGCCTCCTCACGGCGGCGGCTACCGGGGCGGCTGGGATCGCTCGCTTCGCTGCTTTCACCCGCGCAGCCATTTCTTCGCCTCGTGGAATTCCTGCCAGGTCCGGCTGCCCTTCGCCCGCGCCTTCACCACCACGTCGAAGTAATGCTTCAGCTTCTTGAGGTCATCGGGATTGTCCTTGAGCACCGTGCCCAGCAACTGCCGCGCAAGGTGGTCCGGCGCGAGCCGCGAGTTGCCAAAGTAGGCGGCGTCCAGCGCCGCGGAATGGCTCACCGCCACCGCCTCGGCCGTGGACAGGACGGTGCTGGGCTTCTCCACCACCGTGCCCTCGGCGGTGCGACCGTGGCGCAAATCATTGAAGGTGGTGACCAGCAGCTCCAGCACGTCGGACGGGCACTCGACCCGCACCGACGATTCCCGCAGCAGCGCCTCGGTCTGGTCCTGGATCAGCCGCAGTTCGAGCGCCCGGTCCGCGAGGGGCGCAACCGTTTCGAAGTTGAACCGCCGCTTCAGCGCGCTCGACATCTCATGGACGCCGCGGTCGCGCAGGTTGGCGGTGCCGATGACATTGAAGCCCTTCGCGGCGAACACCACGCCGTCGCCACCGGACAGCTCGGGCACCTGCATCGCCTTGTCGGAGAGCAGGCTGACGAGCGTGTCCTGGATCTCCGGCTGGCAGCGGGTGAGTTCCTCGAAGCGGACCAGCGCGCCAAGTTTCATCGCGGAGTAGACGGGCGACGGCACCAGCGCCCGCGTCGAGGGGCCCTCCGCCAGCAGCAACGCGTAGTTCCACGAATAGCGGAGGTGATCATCGGTCGTGCCGGCGGTGCCCTGCACGGTCAGCAGCGAAGTGCCGGAAACGGCCGCAGCCAACAGTTCGGAGAGCATCGATTTCGCGGTGCCCGGCTCGCCCACCAGCAGCAGCCCGCGCTGGCCCAGCAGCGTCACGATGCAGCGCTCCACCAACGAGTCGTCGCCGAGGAACTTCTGCGTGATGACCGTCTTGGTTTTCTTGCCCTGCCATTCGTGGGCAAGCGCGGTTCCGTTCGAGCCGAGCAGGAACGTCCGCACCGCCTTGGGCGAAAGCTTCCAGCCCGGCGGCCGCGGCTCGCGGTCGTGGGTGGCGAGCGCGGCCAACTCGGCGGCGTGCAAGACTTCGGCGGGCGGGCGGAGTGGGTGAGGAGAACTCATGGGGAAGTAGCGGGAGCAAAGCAGGGCCGGCTGCCAGCCTGCCCTGCTTCACATGGACGGGGGAACTTCATGATTGGCACTTCTTCTCCCACTCCGGGTCGAAGCCGGTGCCTTCCGCGGCCAGCGCGCGGACGTCGTTCCAGCTTTCACAGAGCAACACAGCCGGCACCTCGCCGAGCGGCATCCGGAAGCCTTGTCCGGCGCCACCTGCCGGCAGGCGCTCGAACGCCAGGCTCCGCAGCGCCACCGGCCGGTCGTCCTCCGGCAGGGCGTTGCCGGTGAATTCGATCACCACCTCCAGCCCCTGCGCGACGAACCGCTTGCGGTAGTCGTAAAACCAGCCGCCGTCCTGCGTGGCGCCGCGGACGTAGCCAAGCTTCGTCGCCCGGCCGCGTAGGCGGAACGCGCCGAGCATGTGGCCCTGGAAGTCGGCCAACTCGGTGTCGGCTTCCCGTCCGGCCGGGAGCGCGAACGCCATCGCGGCAAACTGACTGAACACCGGCTCCACCGAGTAGTCCGCCAGGTGGGCGATCCACTTCGCGGTGCCTTCCGGCGTGAGCCGGCTGCCGTGGGTCAGCCCCACGCGATCCTCGGCCACCAGCGTCACCGGCTCGTCGTCCGCGTCAGTCAGCGAACCATCCGGCAGCGGCCGGAACAGCCGCTGGGAACCGTCGGCCTGGGGACTCGACCAGACCAGCCGCGCGCAATAGTGGCGCAGGACCGGATGCCGGTTCAGGAACAGCTCCCAGTCTTCGAAGCGCCATTCCCGCTGCGTGCACATCGCCTCGTAGAGCCGGTCGCGCTGGAGTTGCAGCACGGTCTTCAGCTCCTTCTTGGCGCTGGAAAGTGACTTCTTCGCCTGCGCGGCGAGCGTGGCGTCGTCGTCCTGTCGGGGCTCGGGCAGCGCCGAGATTTCCTTGCCGTCCGGGTTGAACAGCGTGACCGCGAAGTCTGCACCCAGCTGCGCGACAAACTGGCGCGGGCCATAGTCCAGGCGCAGCTCGCCCGCCTCGTCGAAGCCCGCGCTGGGCACGGTGCGGTCGGCGAGTTCATCCAGCGTCCAGCCCTGGCGTTCGGCCAACGCCTGGGCCTGTTTCGCCGCCTCTTCCTGGATACTTTTGGTGCGGAACCGCCCGCCCACGGCCAGCATGAGCTGGATCGCGGTGGGATGCTCCATCCACGCCAGCGCCTGCACGAGCGCCCGGCACTGGGCGGCGCGCTGGCCATACCAATCCTTGAGGTAACGCCCGATCACCGGCACCGCCGCCGGCCCGCAACACGCCGCGGCGACCGCAAGGACGCCCTTGGAGCCGATCGCGGAACCTTTGGGCTGGCGGCTAAAGACGGCGAACGCCTGCTGATATAGTTGCTCCTGCGTCAGTGTTGGAGCGACCGGAGCAGGCTGCCCGGTCCTCGCGGCCTGGGCCTGCATCATCTGGTAAAACTGCTGCTGCCATTGGAAACCCGCTTGAGATGATTCCTTCGCCTTCTCTTCCGCCTCCGCAGGCGCAATGACCGCCGTGTCTTCGGCCAGCCACGCGGTCAGCACGAACTGACCGAGGGCTTCACGCTCGGCCGGCTCGAACTGGGCGCAATAACGTCGAAGCATTGCGCCGGGTTCCGGTGACTTGAGGCGAACCGACTGGATCAAAAGCCACCTGAGAAGGTCGGCGGCGACAGTCCGCCGGTTGTCCGCCCAATGCACCGGCGGCAGCCCGCCGAAGGGGAACCAGGCCAGTTCGGCCGGGATGCCCTTCTCCAACCCCTTGGCGGCGTCTTTCGTCAACTGGTTGCGGCTGACGAACTGCTCCAACGGCGCGCCCAAAGCCTCAAGTGCGAGCATGAACGCGACCTTCGTTGGCTCGTTCTTCTCGCGGGCGAGGGCCTTGAGCAACGGTTCCGTCGCCGGGACGTGGCCCATGCGGCCGAGCCATTCCGCGGCGGCGGCCCGGGTGTCGGCCTTTCCACCTTCCAACGCCGGAATCAACCGCCCCTCAATTCCGTTCACCTTCTCCAGAATCGCCTGGGCGGCCGCCCGCTCCTGCTTGGGCCCCAGGGCCATTTCCCACAGAATGGGACGCAGGGCGGCAGGCGGGGTGGGGAAAAGGGACAGCAGTTCGAGGGCGTTGCGGCGATAGTCGCGAGCAAAGTAGTCGTCCGACGGCCTGAAGCAGTCGGCGATCAAGTCAACGTGCTCCGCGAAATAGGGCCAAACTGCTTCCGGTTCCCACCGGAATGGAACTCCGCCCCAACGGCTTGATCGCAGCCGGTGACGGGCGAACAGCCCCGCCTCAAGTCCGATGACCGGCAGCGCGGCGGCGAGTTCGCGAAGCCCGACCTTCGGGTGGCTTTGCCGGAACGCGTTCAACAGGCCATCAGCGTTCCAGAAGAGCTGTTCCGGAGACAGTTGGCCCAACTGCCAAAGCAAGCGGACACAGTGGATAGGTTTCAGTTCCGCGCACCGGAAAAATTCCTGGATGACGTCCCAGTGACGCTGTTGCCGATCCGTGAACGAATGGCCGATGACGAGGCCTTGGTGCGGCCAAGGCTCACCACGGCCGCGCGGTGCCCGTAGTTCGGTTGGCGACAGCACCAGGCATTGCAGTTCGGTGAACGCGACGCGGACGGCCTCGTCGGATGGTATCGCGACGTCTTTCGGCGCGCAGCGGCGCGCCTCGGCGAACGCGGCCGAAAACTTCACCCATGCAGTCTCGGAAAGGGGGGCGTTGGGCTCCGGGGCTGACACCGGCGGCAGATCCACGGGCACGGCCAGGTCGGTTCCGTCCATCGCCGTCAGCTGGGACTCCAGGGCGCGTCGACCGACTGGGTCCGATTCAGTGCCGAGCTGCGCCCGCAATATGGGAAGTGCAGCCGAACCGAACCAATCTGCCAGGCGCCGGCGCGCGACCTGGCGGTCCGCCGCATCCTTAGCCTCGGTGGCGCGCTCTAGCCAAACGCGCATCGCGGAAGAGGCTTGGACCAGGGCCAGCGCAGCCTGTCTCAGTCCCCGGGATTTTCCTTCCGCCAAACCGGCAACCTCCCCGGCAAACGGTTCAATCGGAACTTTCGCACCGGCCAGGAGGCTTAACGCCTCTTCCTTAACCCCGGCAGTTGGGCCAGCGAGAGCGTTGCGGAGAACCTGGGCATGCCGCAGGGCACAGTCCGCAGCTCCCGCAAGGCCACAAAACTCCGCCCGCCAACCTCCCGGCGCGAAACGATTCCGCGGTTCTATCAACGCACCGGCCAGCAGCACCGCCGGTGATCCGCCATCCAGGGTCACCATCCGCTCCACCAAAGAGGCTTGGATCATCCCGGGCCGGCTGACCACCGGTGGATATGACCAGAGCTCCGAGCCCAGCGCTTCCACGAGGAAGACCTCGAGCCAGTCCCACCGATCGTTCCCAAGCGGACGTCGAAGCAGATTGGGCCATTGCCGAATGGCGGCCGAAAGGAGTTTCGCCAAGCGTAGCAAAAGCGCCGGATCCGCCGTCGATTCGGTCCAACTCGCAAAAATTGCCTCACGCCCCACGCTGGCCGGATCCTGACGAAATGCCGGAGTCATTCGCAGCCGCAGGACCTCCATTGCCCCCGTCGCGCCGGCGATGCTGGCGAGCACGCCTTCTTCGCCGCCATCAAACAGGTAACGGCATGCGTCGACGCCCAATCCCGCCCGCAGCTCCTCCAGCCGCATCAGATCTGCCGTCAATGCCTGCCTAGCAGTCCTCATTTGGTCTAGCCCTCCTCCGTCGACGCCCCACTCTCCGCCCCCTTCCCCGCGATCCGCGCCAGGTCGCCCAGCGCTTCCGAGTAGGCGATGGGCGGCACCGCACCGAGCGGCACCAAGCGCGGGTCGGTGTCATTGCCGGGCTCATCGTATTCGTAGCTGCCGATCTTCACGCTGCCGGACCGCACGAAGAACCAGTCGCCGAGCGTCACGTCGGAATACATGTCCACGCCCACGAACATCCCTTCGAGGCCCAGGAACACCTCCACGCCCGCGTTCGGGAACGTCTTCCGGTAGTAGTTGATGCCACCCGCGTCGCACACGGAGCCGCGGGCCCAGCCGAGGCGCTCGGCGCGGCCCTTGAAGGTCATCGCGTTCAGTTCGGTGCCTGCCAGGTCCTTGCCGAACTTCTGCGCGGCCTGATTCGGCGTGGGGGCGATCACGGGGCGGTCGAGCTGCGCGAAGGGCGGTTCCACCGCGTAGTCGGCCAGGTGCTTCACCCAGGCCGCGCGCACGTCGGCCGGCAATTCCAGCGGATGAACCACCCCAACTTCGCCCTTGGGGGGCAGCGTCACGGGTTCATCCGCGGCATCGGTGAGCGAAAGGTCGTCGAGCGTGCGGAAGGTGGCGGTCAGCTTGCCGCCGGCGGCGAAGTGTCCCCACACGAGCCGCTGGGCGAAGGGGATGAGCAGCGGATGCGCGAGGTAAAGCTCGCGGAACCGCGCGACCGGCCAGCGGAACTGGCGCACCATGAGCGCCTCCATCCGCAGATGCTGGGCCTTCACGGCTTCCTTGAGGCTGGCGGCGAGTTCCTTGAACTCCGCCTTCACGTCCGCCGGCGCGCTGTCCGGCAGCTTCGCGAGCTTCTTGCCGCTGGTGGCATCGCGGAAGGCGAACTTGAAATCGCCGCCCAACCGCACTTCCACCTGCGTCTTCCCGCAGGCAATCACCCGCGGCTTCCCGGGCTCGAAGCCCAGCCACGGCACCACGCGGTCGCCCAGTTCCTCGGGCGTCAACCCGCGCGCGGCGGCGGCCTCGGCGAAGGCTTCGGTGGCGGCCTTGCCGATGTTCTTGAACTTGCTGCGGTAGCGGATCGCGAGGGCGTCCACCGCCAACAGTGCGGTGTCGGTGCCCAGCAGCGCGAGGGCCTGCACGGCGTATTCGGAGAGCTTGCCGCGGGCGGCCTCGGCCCAGTCGCGAATCTGCCGCGTGAGCAACGGCACAAGGCGGTCGTCGCCCAGCAGCGCGGCGAAGGCCAGCACCCAGCGGTGATCCGCGTCGGCGCCCGCGCCCTGCCAGGCGTGGAAGACGGCGAGCGCCAGGTCGCCGCTGGTGGCGCGGTCCACCTGCCCGTAGAGCGGACGCGCCTCGAGGTCGGCGCGGATGTCCTTCACACGGCTCTGGCGGTGCAGCAGGTAAAGCAGCGAATCCGTATCGAGCGCCTTGCCGGAGTTCAGCTTGGCGGCGGGCAGCTTCTTCACCGCGAGCCATTTCACGGGCGGGCCGTCGAGCTTCGCGAGCGTGGCCTTCATCCGCCGCTTCAGCTCCGCGGGATCGGCCGCGGCGCCGCCGCCGGCCTGATCGAGCGCGAGCAGGATCGCGTCGCGGACGTCATCGTTTTCCTCGTCGTCGAGCCGGTCCCGGAGCGCCGCGAGGGCAGCCGGGGTGCCCAGCGCCTTGAGCCAGCTCACGGCGGCGATGCGGGTGTCGGCCTTCTTCGCGGACCACAGCTCCCGGACGCGCGGAAGGCGCGCCTCGCCGAGTTTCGCGAGGGTGACCGCGGCGGCCTCGCGCACGCCGCGCGATTTGTGCGCGAGCAAGGGCCAGACGTCGGCCTCGACGCGGCGGAGATCGAAGTCGCCCGCCAACCGCACGGCGCGGGCGACGGACTGGGTGTCGGCCCCGGCAAACGCGGTGCGAAGATGCCCGGCAATCGCCTCCGCCTGGGCGGGATCACGCAGGGCAATCCAGTGCTCCAGCGCGGCCAACTGCACCGCGCCTTGGTCGGTGCGGAAACAGGCCTCGTAAAGCGGGATGGCCGCCGGGCCGAGTTTCGCGGCGGCTTTCAGGACCTCGATCTTGTAATCGGACTGGTTTTGCCGGCGCCACTTGTCGGTTTCGAGAGGTGCCGCCGCATATTCATGAAGCTTGGCGACGCACTTTTGTCCTGTGTTTTCGACCAGCCAAATTGCCGCGTCTTTCGCTTCGTCCCAAAGCGGGATAGATGATCGGGGGCCTTTGCCAACGAGCATCTTGGTCGCGGTATCCTCCACGATTTGGGCGAAACGCTGGTGATCAAGCGCAGCGAGGCATCGACCCAGTTCAAACTGTTGATACGTCGTCCGCAGCTTGGGGAGCGCCGCCGCCGCGATTGGCACGAACACAGTAGGGTTGGCGCGGGCCACTTCCTCCCAACCCGAGCTGTGCGAGAATGGGGAATCCGGTTCGATGTCCAATCCTTTCAAGGCCGTGGCCAATTGCTTTGAGCTGTGCACCGCCAAGTCAGCGAAGGGCTGGTAGCTCCAATGGCGATGCTGCTTTGCATCAAGGATCTCCCGAAGCTCAGCAGCGGAAAGGTCGGCAACCAAACGACCCGCGGCGCTCAGCCGCCCCTGAGCATCGGTCAAAGGGACCTTGGCCTGCAGAACGACCTCCGCGACAAATCGGCGGCCGATTCCGAGATCACGGAAAACGGTCAACCCGTCATCAAGATGCTGAGGGAAGCGCTTGATCCACTCACCCAGCACGCCCGGTTGGTCCACGGCGGCCATCGCTCGCACGAACAGTTGGCCAACTGCATCCATCTCGCGAGGGGCGCCTAACTCTGTCAGCAGTTCTTCCGGCAAGTATTGGTAGCCCTTGCCGGAGGGCAGTTTTTTCAACTGTGTCTCATCACCGCCCTCCAGCAAAGCCAACCAGGAAGGATGCTGCCAGAAGCGGAACCAACCCTGTTGAACGACATTCTTGAACAATACGAGGAACTTGGACATGGCGCCGGGGAATTGTGTGCCGTTGCTTTACCAAAGCCCCTTTCTAGGGCGCCAGCGCGTTGACCGGAAAATCTCGGGGCGGGCGAGCCGAGATCGGCCCGTCGTCGGGTGCACCTCCGCTCACGGGGAGGTCCACGTCGCATTCCGTGACGGCCCAGTCCGCGGTCTCGGCACCGGTCGCGGAGCGACCCTGTGAGGGTAGCCGCGGACTTCAGTCCACGGACGAGGCGGAACCGCGGGCCGCGTCGCGGGAGCGACGCTTGAAAAGCGCGTGCAATCTGGGTTGCCGCGCAATCGTCGCTCCGCGGCGCAACACCACGCTGGCGGGCTCCGTGGCCTGAGGTTCACGGCGACCGTCACCGTCTCGCGCCGCGAAGAGGGAAACCGCGAAGCCGGGTGGTGCCCAACTTCATTGGGAGGGGGTATTCCGTCGGCCGAAACCCTTCTTGAACGAGCGATTAACCCGGCGTCCGGAGCCAATCGAGCAGTTCCCAGCCGCCGAAGACCACGGCGGCGAGGAAGGCGGCGGCGACCAGCAAGGCCAGGCAACCCAGCACAAACGCCACGCCGTCGCGCAGCATCACCCCAACCGACAGCAGCAAGATTGCGCTGGCAGGCAGGGAATTGCTCATGGGCACGGGAATCGGCAGCAGCAGGAGTCCACCGGCCACCGCCAGCAGCGCGCCCGTCACCGCGGGCCGGGCGAAGTGGGTGCAGATCCATTCGCCGCGGGGCCGGAGCACACGTTCCACCCAGCGGAGGACCCGGCTGGCGCCCTGGAGCAGCCGCGGCAGGAAGCGCGGTGGCAACGCCTTTCCGGCCAGGCGCGGCGGCAGTTGCGGCGGGCGGCCCAGGGCGATCTGAAGGCCGATGACCACGACGACCATTCCCGCCGGCGTCGCGAGGCCGAGCAGGGGCACGGGCGAAAGGAACGGCAACGATAGCACCGCGAGGAACGCAAAACTGCCCTGCACGCCAAATACGCCGGCCAGCTCTGCCAGACGAACCGGACCATCCTGGAAACGCGCAGCCACCCGCTCCAGTTCCGTGGCGAGCGAGGGGGTGGTCGGTGTGTCCCGTTCCATGCGGCCACCATGCGGGTTTCGGATCGCCCGGGCCAGTTGCCGTCGGTGGATTTCTTTTCCCGCTGGTTGCGCCTGTGTGCCGAGGGCGCCGGCAGCGGCCGAAGCGGTGGCTTTCGCGGTTCTCCTTCGGGCGCGCGCGGCGGTTGAAACGGGGTTGATCCGGACCGGGTAACCGGGCGCAATCGCCGCACCATGAACGCCAAGCTGTGGCACTACGCCCTCGACGGTGACCAGAAAGGGCCGTTTTCCGAGGAGGACTTCGAACGGCTGATCACCGCTGGCGTGGTCGGTCGCGACACCATGGTTTGGACCGACGGCATGGCCGCCTGGGAGGCGTTGGCCAAAGTCTGGCCGGACACGGCCCCCCCGCCGCCGCCTGTTTTGTCGCCCAGTTCGACGGCGATTCCGGGAGCGGGCAAAGCCGTCTGCGCCCAATGCGGCCAGGTCGTGAGCTCGGAGGATGTGGTGCCGCTGGCCGGCCGCATGATCTGCGCGCGCTGCAAGCCGCTCGCGGTGCAAATGCTGAAGGAAGGCGTCAGCTCGGTGAACCCGCAGGCGGAACAGGTCCGGCGGGAGCACATCAAGCACGAGGCTTCGATCCTGGCCGTTGGCGGGCTACAGATTTTGGGCGGGGTCATGTGTGGTCTATTCGGCGTCGGAACTTTGGGAGGTTTGGGAACAGGGGCATTTGCCGGTCAGGGAGCGCCGATCACAGCCCTGATGGCCGGCATGTCGGTGTTTTACGCTGCCATGGCCGGATTGTTCCTGTGGGTCGGACACGGCCTCCGCCGTTTGAATCCCGCCGCGCGGACCGTCGCTGCCGTGTTGTCGGGCATCGGCCTGATCGGATTTCCGGTCGGCACCCTTATCAATGGCTACATCCTCTGGCTGCTCTTTTCTAGGAAGGGCAAACGGGTATTCTCGGAAGAATATCGGCGGATCATCGCCGAAACACCCCATGTCAAATTCCGCAACCCGGTCCGCGTTTGGGTGATCCTTGCGTTCATCATCGTCGGCCTAGTCCTTTTCGGCGCCTACTTCGCCTGGACGGCGAGCGGAGTTCGGTAGTGGCGACTTCACCCGCAGGCTGGCCGAATCCGCGACGAGCCCACAGCGTCCTCACCGTATGTTCCAGCTCGACGAAAGTTTCCTGTGGGCCTCGCTGCTCTGGGGCGCGTTGGGCGCCGCCTACACCGTTTACGGCTGGCGGCAGAAGGCCCCGGTGCCATTGGGCGGCGGCATCCTGCTGACCTTGGTGTCGATGTTCGTCGGCAACTGGATCCTCATGTCCCTCGTGAGCCTCGCGCTGCTCGGGCTCGTCCACTGGCTCCCGCGCCGGGGCTGGTAGCGCCCCGTTTTCCGTCCCCGCGGGCCGGCGCTGGGTCTTTCCGCTGATACGCCCCGCAGGTTTCCCGGACCACGAGCGAGGGCGTCAGGAGCTGGCTCCGGGGAGGCAGGCTCGGTTCGGCCATCCGATCCAGCATGGCGCGCATGGCCGCCACGGCGATTTCCCGGCAGGGCTGATGAATGGTGGTCAGCGGCTGCGCCAGCAACGTCGCGTAACGCACGTTGTCGAAGCCGGCGAGGCGGATGTCGTGGGGGACCCGGTATCCTTCCCGCTGCAGGGTGCGCAGGAGTTCCGCCGCAGTATGGTCGTTGGCGCACAACAGCACGTCCCAGCGGCGGCCGGCCATGAGGCCACGCACAAACTTGGGGTCCGTGGGGTCACCTAGGTTCACCCATTGGGGCGACAGTTCGAGGCCCTGGCTGGCCACCGCCGCGCGGGCCCCGGCGATCCGGGCGTCCACGGTGGAGGCCGAGTTCGGGCGGGCAACGAAGCCAAAACGCTCGCAGCCCAGTTTCAGGAAATGCTCCGCCAGCAGGAACCCGGCGGCCATGTTGTCGAGCCCCACCAGGTCGAAGTCGCTGCGCTTGGGGAACGGCCCGAGGTCACGGTCGATCAGGATGACCGGGACACCCGCCAGCCGTAGCCGTTCGGCGATTTCCCGGTTCGCCGCCTCCCGTTGGGGAATCAGCTCGAACGGCGCGAAGAACACTCCGTTCACCCGCCGTTCGATGAACTGGTCGCAGGTCTGGCGAGCCTGCTCAAGGCTCAGGTCGGCATCCTGCCGGGGATGCTCGGACCCGCCCCAGAGGAGGCTGAAGTTCCGGGCGCGGGCCAAACCAGCGAGCTCGCCGCAGATGAGCTCGAAAATCTCGGTCCGACCCAGCCCCGGAACCAACAACCCCAACTGCCGCAGGTCCGCCGGCTTGGCGTCGGGCGGGCGGACGAAGCTGCCGGCGCCCATCCGGCGCTCAATCAGGCCGGCCGCGGTCAGATCCTGGAGGGCCCGGATCACTGTCGGCCGGGAAACGCCGTGCCGTTGCACCAGCTGCGCCTCGCTGGGCAGCCGGGCTCCGGGGGCATATCGGCCGGTCAGGATGGCCTGCCGGAGCTCCTGCGAGATCCGGTGATGCTTCGCTTCCGCCTGGGACATGCCCCCATCAGGCCGCACCTGACACTGACAGGTCAATCACCTGTCAGATTAGGAATCTATCAGGTGCCGGGATGTGGCCTTGGCGAACCGGATCAAACCGACGATACCGAGGGCGTTCCACTTCGCCGATGGCCGCCCCGTTGCATCCATCGGACCATTTAACGCGGGAAACCACATGCCATTGAAGCGAATCCTCGTCGGGCTGCTCGCCGGTTGCGCCGTCTGTCTGTCCGCCGTGGCGGCGGAATCCGGAACGCTATTCCACGAGCCGTGGCGGCCGCAGTTCCATTTCACCCCGCCGGATACCTGGATGAACGACCCGAACGGGATGGTCTTCCACGAGGGCGAGTATCACCTGTTCTACCAGAACAATCCCTTCGGCAACCGGTGGGGCCACATGAGCTGGGGTCACGCCGTCAGCCGGGATCTGACGCATTGGGAACACTTGCCGCTGGCACTCGCCGAGGAGAACGGCGTGATGATTTTTTCCGGCAGTGCGGTGGTGGACTGGAAGAACACCAGCGGTTTCGGCAAGGATGGCAGGCCGCCGCTGGTGGCGATCTACACCGGCCACTACACAGCCCGGCCGCTTCAAAACCAACAGATCGCCTACAGCAACGACAAGGGCCGCACCTGGACGAAGTTCGCCGGCAATCCGGTGCTCGACATCGGCGAAACCGACTTCCGCGATCCCAAGGTGTTCTGGCACGAACCCAGCAAACGCTGGGTGATGGCCGTCTCGTGGCCGCTGAAGCGCAAGGTCCGTTTCTACGCCTCACCCGACCTGAAGTCGTGGCGCCACCTCAGCGACTTCGGCCCGGCGGGCTCGACGAGCGGGATCTGGGAATGTCCCGACCTGTTTCCGCTCAAGGTGGAGGGCAAGGGGCGGCAAACACGCTGGGTGCTGGTGGTCAATGTCGGGTCCGGCGCCCCTGCCGGCGGGTCGGGAACGCAGTATTTCGTGGGCGAGTTTGACGGCACCCGTTTCGTTGCGGATGCCCGCTCCACGCCCCAGCCTGGGACGGAGTTTGTTCCCGCGGGCCGGGTTTTGGCCGACTTCGAAGGAGTGGATTTCGGCGGTTGGACCACAACCGGGCCCGCCTTCGGCGGCGGGCCGGCCAAGGGGGCGGTGAACGGCCAGCAGGCGGTCGACGGCTTCCAAGGCCGGGGCGTGCTCAACAGCTTCCACGGCGGCGACCCGGCCCAAGGCACGTTGACCTCCCCGGACTTCGTCGTGGACCGCGACCACCTGAGCTTCCTGGTCGGTGGCGGCAACCAACCGGGCAAGGCGGAAGTCCGACTCCTTGTCGGCGGCCGTGCGGTCCGCGCCGCGACCGGGGCCGATACGGAGCGGCTCGCCTGGCAGTCCTGGGATGTGCGGGACCTGCGGGGGCAGAAGGCCCGGCTGGAAATCACCGATCACGCCACCGGAGGCTGGGGCCACCTCAACGCCGACCACTTCGTGCTCGCCGATCAACCGGCGCGCAACGCCACCGAAGCGGCGCTCTGGGCGGACTTCGGTCGTGATTTCTATGCCGCTGTGTCTTGGTCCGACGTGCCCCGGCGGGATGGCCGCCGCCTCTGGATTGGCTGGATGAGCAACTGGAACTACGCCAACGACGTGCCGACCCTGCCGTGGCGTAGCGCGATGACCGTCCCCCGCGAACTGGCCTTGCGCGATACGCCGTCCGGCTACCGCCTGCTCCAGCGCCCGGTCCGCGAACTGGCCCAGCTCCGCGGAACGGCCCGTTCGTTGAAACGCTCCGGGCTGGGCGCCGCCAACGCCTGGCTGGCGGGGCAGGCCTTTCCCGACGGCCTGGCCGAGCTGGAACTCCAGTTGGAAAACGTTCCCGCCAACGGAGTCCTGACCTTGCGCTGCCAGCATGGCAGCCGGCACGAAACGCGAGTTCAGGCGGACTTCGGGGCCGGGCAACTGCGAATCGACCGAACCCAGTCCGGCCGCAGCGATTTCAGCCCGGTGTTTGCCGGCGTCCACACCGGGCCGCTGAGGGTGGAGGAGGGTCGTCTGAACCTGACCGTGCTGGTGGATGTTTCCTCCCTCGAGGTCTTCGCCCAAGGGGGCGAAAGCGTCCTCACTGAACTGGTGCTCCCCGACGCGACCGACCTCAAGTTCGCGGTCGGATACGCCGGCGACCTCTCCGACATCCGAATTCACTCCCTGATAATCCGGCCCCTGAAAGCCGCGCCGCCTTCCCTACCAAATTTCAAACCATGAAGCCCAATGCCACGTTCCGACGCCCGCGTTGCCGGGCCGGTTTCACCCT
>CAZRRO010000019.1:0-131917 GCA_964602595.1 uncultured Verrucomicrobiota bacterium
GTGTTCCGCTGGACCGGTTCGCGGCCGGCTTCGCGGATGGCCTTCACGAGGTCCTTCTCGGTCTGGAGCTGCGGGGACTTCGCGCCGGCCATGTGGAAGATATGTTCCTCCACGATGGTGCCGTGCAGGTCGTCGGCGCCGTAGCTCAGGGCGATCTGCGCCAGCTTCACGCCCATGCCGACCCAGTAGGCGGTGAGGTGCGGGAAGTTGTCGAGGAACAGCCTGGCCACCGCGATGGTGCGGAGCTGGTCGAAGCCGCTCGGCGCGTGGGTCACGGGAATGCCGTTGTTGTCGGGCTGATACGGCAGGCCGATGAAGCCGGTGAAGCCCTTGGTCTCGTCCTGCAAACCGCGCAGGAGGCTGAGATGATGCACGCGGTCGGCGAGCGACTCGACGTGGCCGTAAAGCATCGTGCAGGTGCTGCGGCCGCCGAGCTGGTGCCAGGTGCGGTGGACGTCGAGGTATTCCTCGGCCGACTCCTTGCCGCGGGCGATCTGCGCGCGGACTTCCTTGCGGAAGATTTCCGCGCCGCCACCGGTGAGCGATTCGAGGCCGGCGGCCTTCAGTTCCAGCAGCGTGTCGCGCACGGATTTCTTGGCGAGCCAGGCAAGGTGGAGGATTTCAATCGCGGTGAAGCACTTGAGCTGGAGCCGCGGGTCGAGGGCCTTCAGCTCGCGCAGGAAGCCGGTGTAGTAGCTGAACGGCAGCGACGGATGCAGTCCGCCGACGATGTGCAGCTCGGTGATGCCGAGCGCGAGCGCTTCGCGGGCCTTCTGCACCATTTGCTCGGCGGTGAGCTGGAAGCCGTCTGCATCACGTTTCTTCTTGGAGAAGGCGCAGAACTGGCAGCTCAGGATGCAGTAGTTCGAGTAGTTGAGGTAGCGGTTGACGATGTAGGAGGCGCGGCGGCCGTTGCGGCGCTGGTTGGCGAAGTCCGCCAGGGCGCCAAGGGCGTTGAGGTCGCGCGTCTCGAACAGGCGCAGGCCGTCGGCTTCCGACAGGCGTTCGCCGGCCTCCACCTTGGCGGCGAGGTCGGCCAGTTCGCTGCGTTGCAGCACAAAGTTCACGGGCGGGAATGAACAGCAAAGACGCCAACTCGCAAAGGACGGAGCTTGGGGGCCCATGTTCCGCCCGTCGTCGGCCTTTAGCGGCTCGGGACACCGGGGACTCCCGGCGGGACGCCGGCAGCACTTTGCCGGCGCGTGCCCACTTCCGGCTTCCGCCGGGCCGCGTTCCCCGGCCATGCTGCGGCCATGTCCCCGCTGAAACACTTGCTGCTCACGCTCACTCTCGCCGCGTCGGCCCTGACCGCCTTCGCCGCGGAACCGCCCGTCGCCAGCCGCACCGAGGTCATCTACCACCGCAAGTTCGGCACGGCGCTGACCTTCGACGTGATCAAACCGACCCGGCCCAACGGCTACGCGGCAATCTATATGGTTTCCGGCGGGTTCTTCTCCAGCCACGAGGCCATCGACGGATCCCTCAGGGGCGGACTCCTCACGCCTTTGCTGGAGCGCGGTTACACGGTCTTCGCCGTCGTGCACGGCTCGCAGCCGCGCTTCGTGATACCGGAGATCACCGAGGACATCCACCGGGCGGTCCGCTTCATCCGGCATCACGCAGCCGACTACGGGGTGAAGCCCGACCGGTTCGGCATCTTCGGCGCCAGCGCGGGCGGACACCTGTCGCTCACGCTGGGCACGCAGGGCGGACCCGGCAAAGCCGACGCCAAGGACCCGATCGACCGCGAATCCAGCGCCGTGCAGGCCGTCGCGGCCTTCTTCCCGCCGACCGATTACCTGAACTGGCGCAGCCAGGGCGACGACGCCGTGGGCGTGGGCGTGCTCAAGGATTTCAAGCCGGCGTTCGGCGCCCGCAGCGATACGGCCGAGAGCCGGGCGACCTATGGGAAGGAGATCTCCCCGCTCAACTTCGTGAAGGCGACCATGCCCCCCACGCTGCTCGTCCACGGCGACGCCGACCAACTGGTGCCGATCTACCAGGCCGAGATCTTCGTGAAGCAGGCCGAGGCGGCCGGCGTGAAGGTGCCCGTGAAGCTCATCCGCAAGCCCGGCCTGCTCCACGGCTGGCCCGGCATCGAGAAGGACGTCGTGACCTTCGCCGACTGGTTCGACGAGCACCTGCGCGGGGTGAAGAAGTGAACGACAGTCGGCGTCCAGAGACGCATTCACCACTCCGTCGCTTCCGATGAAGACACTCCCTATTTGGCCACTGATCGCCGCCCTTGTCCTCTTGGTTGGCTGCGCTTCCCCGCGTCAAGGCCCAGCCTTCGGGCAGGAGCCGAAGTTTCGGCAGCAACTGACAAACAGCATCCCTGTCACTCAGCTCGGATACACCTTCCAGGAGGTGCGGTTTACCCAAGACTACAAGGAGGCGTTGGCCATCTTTGTTCATGCCGACAGCGCGAAGCGACCTGCGATTGAAGTGATCCTGAAACCCGATGGCTTTGGCCGATACCGCGGGCTGTTCATGCAGCCGTTCTACACTCCCGGCACAGCCAATACGCCAGGGCATCTCATTACCGTGGACCTCGGTGGCAACTGACCGATGCCGGATGTAACGCACCTGTCACTTGCTCCACGGCTGGCCCGGCATCGAGCAGGACGTGGTGACCTTCGCCGACTGGTTCGACGAGCGCCTGCGCGGGGTGAAGCATTGACCCCAGTCGAGCCGATGGCTTGAGTTTCGCCGGACGATTCCCGCATGACCGAAGAGCCAATAGTCCAGACGGGCGCTCCAGCCCGCGTTCCCGCCACGGCCAGCGACCGCATCCGTGCCTCAATCTCCGACGGGTTCCTCTTCCTGCCGATCATCTTGCTCGATAGCAGTTTTGGTTCGCTGACGGAGTCCCAGGCGCTGATCTTCGCTTATGGCCTGCTCTCCCAGCACTTGGGGTGGATCTACAATGTTCTGTTCCACGGTTACCGGGGCCAGACTTTGGGCAAATCGCTCCGAAACATCGAAGTGGTGCGGGCCTCCGACGGTGCCCCGCTGGGGTATCGCCGGGCGTTCCTGCGCGATTCTCCCTACGTAGTCATGTGCCTGATTTGCTCGGTCGCCTGGACCTATTCGAACGTTGCTTGGTGGGGCGGCTGGCAGACGGATGCGGGTGACGAGCTTGTGAACAAAGTCTACTTAGCCGCCTCTTGGTTCAGTATCGGGTGGTGCCTGCTGGAGGTTGCCTCCTTTTCCCTGCATCCCCAGCGGCGCGCCATCCATGATCTCATCGCCGGGTCGATCGTGGTCAACAAGCAGCGCCACGGCTGACCACCCGGGCGCCCCCGTTTTTCCATTGGCCGCGCGGGACGGCTTCACCAGCCTCGCGCGCATGTCGAACCGCCTGCTGCTCGTGGATGGCCATGCCTACGCCTACCGCGCCTTCCACGCGATCCGCTCGCTCAATGCGCCGGATGGCTCGCCTACGAACGCCATCTACGGCTTCGTGAAGATGCTGCAGAAGATGCTGCTCATCCTCGAACCCACGCACCTGCTTGTGGTCTGGGACGGCGGCCTCGCGGAGGAGCGCCTCGCCGCCTTGCCCGACTACAAGGCCAACCGTCCGCCCACGCCCGATGCGCTCGTGACGCAGTTCCCGCAGCTCAACGCCTGGCTCGACGCCGTGGGTTACCCGCAGCTCACCCGCGACGGCACGGAAGCCGACGACTGGATCGGCACCTACGCGCGGCTGGGCGACGCGGCGGGGTGGAACGTGGTGGTGGCGAGTTCCGACAAGGACTTCATGCAGCTCGTGAACGCCCGGGTGGGCCTCTTCAACCCCAACGACAAGTCCGAGAAGGTGTGGACCGACGCCGACGTCGTGGCCAAGACCGGCGTGCAGCCCGTGCAGATCGTGGACTGGCTCGCGCTCGTGGGCGACAGCGTGGACAACATTCCCGGCGTCCGCGGCGTCGGCCCGAAGACGGCGACGGAGCTGCTGAAACGCTTCGGCACCATCGAGGCGCTCTACGCCCGGCTCACCGAGGTGAAGTCCGAGAGCCAACGGGCCTCGTTGCTCGACGCGACCGAGATCGTGAAACGCAACCAGCTCATGGTCCGCCTCCAGTGCGACCTCGCCGACGGTCCGGCGCTGGAATCGCTGACGGCCAAGACGCCGGACAAGCCGGCCCTGCGCGAGATGTATCGCCGGTGGAACTTCCGCAGCCTGCTGGCGGAACTGGGCGAGGAAGGTTCGCTGGCGCAGGGCAACCTGCTGTGAGCGGCGACCGCCGGGCTTAGTCGGCAACCTCCGCCGTGACGGTGAGTTGCACGGCGGCGTCGAGAGGCATGTCACTGATCCCGACGGCCAGCCGCGCGTGGGCGCCGCGGGCACCGAAGACGGCGTTGAACAGCTCCGATGCCCCGTTGAGCACCTGCGGATGGCCGCGGAACCCCGGCGCGCAGTGGACGTAACCCTCGACCCGGACGAGCCGGCGAACTTTTGCTAGGTCACCGGTCGCGGCCTTGAGCTGCGCGAGCACGTTGAGCGCGCATTGGCGAGCCGCTTGATAACCCTGTTCCACGGTCAGTTCAGCCCCGAGGCGCCCCGTGAACGCCATCCGGCCGTCCCGCCACGGCAGTTGTCCGGAGGTGAACACGAGGTTGCCCGTGCGCACCCACGGTTCGTAGGCGGCCACGGCGGCGGGCGCTGTCGGCAGGCTGAGTCCGAGGCGATGGAGCTGTTCCTCTGCGGTCATGCGGCAGAGCAGGGCGAATCCCGGGGCCGTCGGTCAAGTCCGCAGCCCGGAGCCGGTCGCGATTTGGCCCGTAACCCCGCCCGCGCCGCCGGGTCATCCCAGCATCACCATGAATGTTCCCGGTCGCTTCCCGGCCCACCTCGCCCGCGTCGTTCTCTGCGGATGTGGACTGACGCTCGGGTCATCTTGTTTGCCGGCGCAAGAGGCTGCCACGCAGCCCGCGCCGCTCAACTGGACCGCGCAGCAGGACCACCGGAACATGCTGGAGCAGCTCGGCATCACGAAGCTACGACCCGGCCGCAACGGCAATCCCAACGCCACCAACAACCCGGCCAACTACGATCCCGCCCAGGCCAATCCCTTTCCCAACCTGCCCAACCTGCTCGTCACCAAGGACGGTCGCAAGGTCACGTCGCCCGAACTCTGGTGGCAGGTGCGGCGGCCGGAACTCGTCGAGGACTTCGAGCGGGAAGTGGTCGGCCGCGTGCCGAAGAACGCGCCCAAGGTCACCTGGACCATCACGAACCAGGCCACCGATCGCGTGGTGGACAAAATCCCCGTCAACGCGCGGCAGCTCGTCGGCAAGGTGGATAACTCGGCCTGCCCAAGCATCGAGGTGAACCTTCAGGTGACGCTGGTCACGCCGCTTGACGCCAAGAAGCCCGTGCCGGTGCTGATGATGTTCGGTGGCTTCGGCGGCGGTGGATTTCCGCGGAAGGTCACCGACCCGGAACCCACGAACCGTTTCCGCGGCTTCGGCAACCAGGTCTTCACCGACCCGCCTTCGACCGAGCAGTTGATCGCCGCCGGCTGGGGTTACGCGACCATCAGCCCGAACAGCATCCAGGCCGACAACGGCGCCGGGCTCACCAAGGGCATCATCGGTCTCGTCAACCAGGGGCAGCCGCGCCAGCCGGACGACTGGGGTTCGTTGCGCGCGTGGGCTTGGGGCGCCGCACGCACGCTCGACTACCTGGAAACGGATCCGACGGTGAACGCCAAACAGGTCGGCATCGAAGGCGTGTCGCGCTACGGCAAGGCGGCGCTGGTGACGCTGTCGTTTGAGCCGCGCTTCGCACTCGCGCTGGTTGGCTCATCCGGCGAAGGCGGCGCGAAGCTGCACCGGCGCAACTTCGGCGAGGCCGTGGAGAACCTCACCGGCTCCGGCGAATACCACTGGATGGCCGGCAACTTCCTGAAATACGGCGCGGAAGAGTCCACGTTCGGTCGCAAGACTCCCGGCGACATCCCGGTGGACGCCCACCAACTCATTGCACTCTGCGCGCCGCGGCCCACCTTCATCAGCTACGGCATTCCTGAGAAGGGCGATGCCAACTGGCTCGACCAGCAGGGCAGCTACATGGCGACCGTCGCCGCCGGCCCGGCGTTTCGCCTGCTGGGCGCACGCGACCTGGGCGTGACCGAGGACTACCGCACCGTCCAGAAGCCCGCGGTGAACGTCGGCCTGCTCGATGGCGAACTCGCCTGGCGTCAGCACGACGGCGGCCACGAGGACCGCACCAACATGAAACACTTCCTGGCTTGGGCGAGCCGGCTGCTTGGGCACACGGCACCGGAGCCGGCTAGGAAGCAGGCGGGCGGACAACCTGAGAAGTGAGAGAATCGAATCACCCGCAGATCAAACCGGGTGTTGGTCGGTGGCGGTTGCCAGTGCCGAGAATACCGGAGGGTTTCCTTTTGACCCGAAAAGCACGCACGTTTTCCCTTGCTCGGAGCCAGACCATTGCACGCCGTAGTCGCCACCCATGAAATTCCAACTCCTTGCCGCCTTTACCCTTTTGCTTCTCGGCTGCCAGTTGGCGTCAGCCCAGACCAACTCTCCCATCCCGTGGGACCAGATCGGAGCCAAAGCGGGTGCGGACTACCAAGGCGCCGGCCTGGCCGTGTCCACCACAGCGGCCGGCGCGCATCTGCGGTGCGTGTTTCAACGCCTCGAGGGTGACGCTACACCTGAAGGGCTGTGGCTGACCTCGACCGCGCCTGACCACCCCGGCGATCGTTTCCGCGTAGCCGCGGTGGCCGTGGGGCGCAGCGAAGTCTTTCCCCATTGGGCAAATCTGCTGCTCCCAAGCTCCGGCACTGTATCCGTTGTGGACAAAACCGTGCGCTTCGTCCGGCCCGGGTTGATCGAAGAATACTCAGTGTCTTTGGATGGTGTGCGCCAGGATTTCGTTTTGGCGGAGCGGCCAATTGGGGGAGGTGAACTGCGATTGGAACTGGCCGTAACTGGTGCACGGGTAGAACCGCTGGCGAATGGTGCCCGTTTCAGACTGACCGATTCAGGGCGCACGCTGAACTATAACCGGCTTAGGGTGACGGATTTTGCCGGGAGGGAGCTGCCGGCACGGATTGACGTTGGAGGAGACTCCGGCAGCCGGTTCCCCGATTCCGATTCTGCCTTGTCCGTCGTGGTTGATGACTCCGACGCCTTGTATCCGGTGCACATCGACCCAACGTTCAGCGATGCGGACTGGATGTCGCTGGGGAGTATCCCTGGCGCGGACAACATTGTATATGCCGCAGCGGCGGATCAATTAGGCAATCTCTACATTGGCGGGATGTTCACCATCGTGAGTGATCTGCGTGCGAACCGGATCGCCAAATGGGACGGCACCATTTGGAGCCCGCTAGGGGCCGGGCTAAGTGGAACAGACGGCCCGGTGGTGTATGCATTGGCGGTTTCGGGAAGCAATGTGTATGCGGGAGGTCGGTTTACCATGGCAGGTGACGTTCAGGCCAATCATGTCGCCAAATGGAACGGCAGCAGTTGGAGCGCATTGGGGTTGGGTTTGGAAGCGGCAACGGCTGGCAGCGTGAAAGCGTTGGCAGTAATGGGTGGTGAATTGTTTGCCGGGGGTCTGTTTAGCACCTCGGGTAACGTGGCGCTCAATAACATCGCCAAATGGAATGGTAACAGTTGGGACGCCTTGGGTTCGGGAATGCGGGGTGGATCTGTGAATGCGCTTGCGGTGTCCGGCAATCAGCTTTTTGCCGGCGGCGCTTTTACATCAGCAGGCGGCACCGCAGTAAATCGAATCGCCAACTGGAGTGGCAATAAGTGGAGCGCGATGGGTTCAGGGGTCAACGGTATCGTTTACGCGCTGAACGTTGCTGGCGGTGATGTTTATGCGGGTGGCGGGTTCACAACTGCTGGTGGAAGCGCAGCCCATCGAGTCGCCAAATGGAATGGCAGTGCTTGGAGTGCGCTTGGGGCTGGGCCGCCGGGAGCGGACAAATCAATTGTGTATGCGTTGGCGGTTTCGGGCACCGACGTTTATGCAGGGGGTGGAATTACGTCTGTGACTGTAGGCGGTGCTAACACCGAATTGATCGCCAAATGGAACGGTAGTGTTTGGAGCGTCATCGGTTCGGGCAGGGTTGGAGGGATAAATGCCTTGGCGGTATTGGGGAAAGATCTTTATGCCGCAGGAACTTTTGTCACCGCAGACGACACCGCAAGCAGTCGGATTGCAAAATGGAACGGCGCCAGTTGGGAAGCCATTGGCTCTGGCATAGGCGGCCTGGGCACTCCGGGGGTGGCTGTTCCCGGGGCGGCTGTGCATGCATTGGCAATTCTTGGCGATGATCTATTTGCGGGCGGAGCGTTCACCGGGGCAGGCGGCAGACCGGCCAGCCGAATCGCCAAGTGGAACGGAAGCGCCTGGAGCGCTCTCGGTTTAGGAATAGACGCAACAAACGGGGCAGCGGTGAATGCTATGGTGGTATTGGGTGGAGAGTTGTATGTGGGGGGCTACTTCACGACTGCGGGCGGGAACTCCGCAAACCACATCGCCAAATGGAATGGTAACGCTTGGACGGCTTTAGGTTCAGGAATGAATGCCGAGGTTTCTGCCCTGGCGGTGTCGGGGAGCGATTTGTTTGCAGGTGGTGGGTTCACCACCGCAGGTGGCACTGAAGTCAACTACGTCGGCAAGTGGAGCGGTAGCGCCTGGAGTGCAATGGGCTCCGGAATGAATGGCGGGGTCAACGCACTGGCGTCGACGGGTAGCGAGCTGTATGCGGGAGGATCTTTCTCGGCCGCAGGCGGAAACGAGGCTAACCGAGTCGCCAAATGGAACGGCTCCGTTTGGAGCGCGCTCGGATCAGGAGTTGATGGACCCATTTTCCCCACAGTCTATGCGTTGGCCGTGTCGGACGGCACACTCTATGCCGGCGGTTCATTCAGTTCGGCTGGCGGGAATCCGGCTAGCCGAATCGCCAGATGGAACGGCACTGCTTGGAACTCAATGGGTGCCGGAATGAACAGCTGGGTTCTCGCGCTCATCGCGTCGGGCGGCAGTCTGTATGCAGGCGGCTATTTTACAACTGCCGACGGCCAGCCAGCAAACTACATCGCTCAATGGGATGGCAATGAGTGGATGGGCTTGGGAACAGGAACGGACTCGACTGTCGCAGCGCTGGCAATAGCGGGTGGCAGCTTATACCTGGGTGGGGGGTTCAACACTGCGGGGGGAAAGCCTTCCGCGCTCGTGGCCAAAGCCCTCATCGCTCCGCCTCCGCTCCAAATCGATAACGTGGGTTTCAACGACGGCCGTATCCAGTTTGGGTTGTCTGGGCCACCGGGTGCCGCAGCGGTCATTTCTACCAGCACTGATTTGCAAGTGTGGATTCCGCTCGTGACCAACTCCCTGGCCAACGGATCACTCCAGTTCACAAGCTCTGCGGCGCAGAATACCCCGAAGCGCTTCTATCGTGTTGCGCTCCAGCCTTGAACTGGTCAAACCGCTCCGTGAGAAATCGAATTACCCGCCCAAATCAGCGCTCCTGTGTGGCGATGGGATCTCCCGTCGGCGGCGGGGCGTGGTCTTCCTGGGCGGGCGGGCCGAGCAGCTCGGTGAGGATCGGTTTCAACGCGTTGGCCCAGACTTGGTAACCCTGCACAGTCGGATGGACGCCGTCGTGCATCATGCTGGCGAGCAGTTTGCCGTCGCGGTCGGCCAGGCGGGCGTCGAGGTCGAGGTAGCGGATACGCTTGCCGTCGGCGAAGCCGGCGAGGCGGGCGTTGAGACGGCGGATGGTGGGCATCAGCGTGAGGCTTTCGCCGGGACTGTTCCGCGGCAGGACACCCGTGAGGATCACCGTGGCGGCGGGCGCCTGCCGTTGCACGGAGTCGAGGATCGCGCGGATGCCGGCGGTGACTTCGGCGATCTTGGCCTCGGCGCGGTCGCCGGTGTCGTCGGGCTTGAGGTTGTTGGTGCCGGCCAGCAGCACGACGACCTTGGGATGGACGCCCGCGAGTTCGCCGTTCTCCAGCCGCCAGAGGATGTTCTGCACGGTGTCGCTGCCCCAGCCGAAGTTGCCGGCGTTCCAGCCGTGGAAGTTGGTGGTCCAGTTGGCGAGCAGGTCGCGGTATTGGGAGTCGGAACAGCCCCAGCGGCGAATGATGGAATCGCCAACGAAGTAGAGGTCAGTGCGGCCCTGCTTGGCCTTGGCGAGGAGTTGGTCGTGCGCGAGCTGCGAGTTGCGGTCGGTGCGGGGCACCGGGGCGACCACGGGGGCATTGGTCTGCGCCGAGGTGAAGGTGGGCAGGAGCGCTGCGGCCAGGAGCGCGCCGAGCGTGGGCGACCAGGTGGATTTCATACGGTGGAGTGGAGGCAAAGGGATCGCGGCCGGGAACATCCTGCGGAAGCGGCGAAACGTCACGTTCAACGACGGCGGGGAGGCGATCGCGTTGCGCCCGCCCGCTTTCCAGTTCCCGGGGCTTCCCTTGGCCGGTCGCGTCGTGCCACCGTTGTGCGTCCCATGAATCCCACGGATTGGAAGCTCATCGTGCTCGCCCTGGCCGCCATCGGCGTGCTCGTGCTGCTGGTCACCAAACTCAAGGTCAACGCCTTCATCTCGTTGGTGATCGCCTCGTTGCTCGTGGGCGGCGGCGCCGTGCTCATGGAGATTCCGTTCAAGGACGCCACCGGCAAGGTCGCGCCCTACACGATGCTCGGCGTGGCGAAGTCCATCCAAGACGGCTTGGGGGCAACCTTGGGCGGGATCGCCGCGGTGCTGGGTTTGGGCGCGATGCTGGGCAAGCTGCTCGCCGAATCCGGCGGCGCCGAGGTGCTGGCAAAACGTTTTGCCGCGATGTTCGGCCCGAAGAACATCCAGTGGTGCATCATGGCGTTGGCACTGGCGGTGGGCCTGACGACTTGGTTCGCCGTCGGCTTGGTGCTGCTGCTGCCGATCCTGCTGACGCTCACCCATGAGACGAAACAGCCCTTCCTCAAGCTCACGCTCCCGCTGCTGGCCTGCCTCTCGGTCATGCACGGGGTGATGCCGCCGCATCCGGGCCCGGTCGTGGCGGTGGAAGCGCTGAAGGCCAACATGGGGTTGGTGCTGTTCTGGGGTTTCATCATCGGCATTCCCACGGCGGCGGTCGCGGGGCCGATCTTCGCGCGACTCGCGGTGAAACGGGTGGAAGCCAAGCCGCCGGCCGTCGCCCAGAACGTCGCCCGCGATCCCAAGCTGCAGGCACCTGGATTTGGCCTGACCCTACTGTCCATCCTCCTGCCGGTGGTGCTGATGCTCGTTTCAACTCTGGCGGAACTGACGCTGCCCAAGGGCAACCATACGCGGGAGGTCGCCACCTTCATCGGCAATCCCAGCATCGCGCTGCTGGTCTCGGTGGTCTTTGCCACCTGGTCGCTCGGCACAAAATGCGGTTACCAGCTGCCGCAACTGCTCAAGTTCACCGAATCGAGCGTCGGCGCCATCGGCATGACGATCCTCGTGGTCGGCGGCGGAGGCGGGTTCGCCCGGGTGCTGCGCGACAGCGGCGTTGCGGACTCCATCGGCCGGATTGCCGAGGCGGCGCACCTGCCACCGCTGCTCTACGGCTGGCTGATCTCGGCATTCATCCGGGTGGCGACAGGTTCGGCCACGGTGTCCATCGTGACGGCGTCGGGCTTGCTGGTGCCGGTGCTGGCGGCGCATCCCGAGTTTTCGCCCCATCAGGTGGCGCTGATCATTTGCGCGATCGGCTGCGGGTCCCTGTTCCTGTCGCACCTGAACGACGCCGGCTTCTGGATCGTGAAGGATTGCCTCGGCCTCACAGTGGGCCAAACGCTGCGCACCTGGACGGTTTGCGAAACCATCGTGGGCATCGCCGGCATGCTGTTCTCGCTGGTGGCGTTCTACGCGGTGGGTTCGCTGGGGAAGATGTGAGCGGCATTGGCCGGCATGGTTGGGTTTATCAAAGGCACTTCAGCTGCCTTCCGAGTCGACGGCTCGGAGGTTGAAAGCGATGTTTTTCCGAAGCGTTTTCAAGCCGGTTGCCTGAAGGCGTCAGTATGCCTCCCGCCCAATAACGATTTCATCGCCATCTTCTAGCTGTAGCGAGAGAGATTCCCGCCATGGAACGTTTCTGAACGAAGTCAGGCGCTCCCTTCGTTTCAGGAAGGACCTAGTTCGATAGGAAAACTCCCCGCGACCACCTGCCGCATCAAGGGCACTGCCGACTGTTGCGCCGCGGGGGAGAGTTACCAGCCCTGGAGTTTTGACCTCGCCGGCAACGAAGACTCGGATTGTTTGCGGATCCAAACCTGCTGCAGCCCCATGCCCCTGTGGGACTACCCAAGTTGCCCCAACCTTAGCCGGCGTTTCCCTTAGCGCCGTGGCGCAGGAAATCAGCACATTCCCACACGCGACCACACATAGGTATCGACTCGTCGAACGGAGGAATCGGCTCTTGGTCGTCGTTGGCGCCAGCATTGCCGCGGATAGAAACCGGGTTCCGGACTCCGTTCAATCCCCGCCCTTGGCGCCTGCTGCCGCGCACGGCGATGCCCGGTGATTGCCAGCCCGCCGGTTTCCCGGGCAAGCTCGCCGGGACGTCAGGACGCCATGCATCATCTCATCCAAAACATCGCGATGTGCATCGCCGCCGCGTGGCTGCTGGGCATGGTGGCCCAATGGCTGCGCCAGCCCGTGCTGCTGGCCTATCTGGTCGGCGGTTTCCTGCTGGGGCCGTATTGCCTGAAGTGGGTCGTGGACCCCGAATCCATCGAGACCATCTCCGAACTTGGCCTTATTTTCCTGCTGTTCATGATCGGGTTGGAGATCGACCTGAAGAAGATCATCGCGGCCGGCAGCCGGATCAGCGTGACGGCGATGGTCCAGATCGTGGGCGGCTGCCTGCTGGGCGTGGCCGGATTTTCCCTCGGTGGCTTCAAGCTCGGCGGTCCGTCGTGGGATGCTTTGTATCTGGCCGTGGCGGCGGCGCTTTCCAGCACGGTCATCATCGTCAAAGTGCTCTACGAAAAGCGTGAATTGGATACCTTGGCCGGCCGCGTGACGCTGGGCGTGCTCGTCTTGCAGGACCTGTTCGCGATCCTGTTCCTCGCCATCCAGCCCAGTTTGGATGACCTGAAGTTGTCCGTGCTCGGCATGTCCGCCCTGCGCGTGGTGACGTTGGTGGCGGCGGCACTGGCGTTCAGCCGGTATGTGTTGCCGCCGCTCTTTCGCAGCGTGGCCCGGCTGCCGGAGCTGGTGCTGGTCGGCGCGTTGGGCTGGTGTTTCCTGGTCGGCCAACTGGGCGAATGGCTCCATCTGTCGCGCGAAATGGGCGCGCTGGTGGCCGGCGTGGCGTTGTCCACGTTCCCCTACGCGCTGGACGTCACGGCCAAGGTCACGAGCCTGCGGGATTTCTTTGTGACGCTATTTTTCGTGGGCTTGGGAATGAAAATTCCGGTTCCCGGCGCCGCGGAAATCACGATGGCGCTCGGCATCATGCTGTTCACGGTGGCCAGCCGGCTGGCGACGACATTCACCCCGCTTTACCTGCTCAAGTCGGGGCTGCGGGTCAGCCTCCTGCCGGCGATCAACCTATGCCAGATCAGCGAATTCTCATTGGTCGTCATGGAATTGGGCTCCAAGTCGGGCCACGTGAGCCCGCGCAGCACGGCCGGCATGTCGCTGGCCTTCGTGGCGCTGGCGGTCGGCTCCACGTTTGCGATGACCCGGTCCGATGGGATGGTCCGCGGCCTCATCCCGTGGCTGAAGCGGCAGGGCTTCCGCGATCTCGATTCCGGCGATCCAGGTCACGGCGCAGAAGGCCACGGCCACGGCGCGCGGATCTTGGTGCTCGGATTTTTCCGCACGGCCAGCTCCTTGGTCGAGGAATTGGCCCAGAAATCGCCAAACCTGCTGGCGGAGTTGGCCGTCGTGGACTTCAACCCCGTGGTCCACGCCCAGCTCAAGGTGCGTGGAATCAGGGTGATTTACGGCGACATCAGCCAGCGTGACACCTTGGCCCACGCCGGTGTTTCGGCGGCCGAGGTGCTTGTCTGCACCATTCCCGACTCGTTGCTGAAAGGTTCGAATAACGAACGGCTCGTGCGGCAACTGCGCGACCTCAACCCGTCGGCCAAGATCATCGCCCCGGCGGAAACGATCGCCGACGTCGCCCGCCTGCGTTCGGCCGGCGCCGACTACGTCAGCCTGCCGCGCTTGAGCGAGGCCAGCGACCTGTGCGAGGCGGTCCAGGCGGCCCACGAAGGCTTGTTGGAGCAAAAGCAATCCCGCCTCGACGGCCGACTGGCAGCGCGGGCGGAAGTGCTGCCGTAGTCCTCGGTCGCCTCGGCCGATCCCGACGGGGAATTCTGGTCGGGTCACGGATCGATGCGCCGATTCAACGAACCTGCGCCCGCCCCAATGCGGGCCGCCATCCGCGACTTGTTCCCGCCGGTTGGCCTTTGTTACGGTCACGACACGTTCCGCGGCGAATCACTCTGACGCCGCCCTATCGTATGCCCGTGATCACCGGGGCCGAGCGCCCCACCGAAAACTTCCATCATCGCCGCCACACGCTGAACGCAAACCGTTCAGCCCTCGAATCCGTCGGGGTCGGTGTGCAAAACCTGCTCGAATGGAGCGTTTCCCGTGTCTCCCGGCACGGCGACCCGCACATCTACGACACCCGCCTGTTTCCGTGGGCGGCCGAGATCGAACGCGAATGGCACCGCGTCCGGAAGGAACTGGACGCGGTGATGACCTTCCGGGACCAGATGCCCAGTTTTCAGGACATCCTGAAGGAAGTCGGCGCCATCCAATCCGACCAAAACTGGAAGACCTTTTTCCTCGCGGGCATTGGCATGGATTGCTCCGAAAACGCGAAACGATGCCCGGAAACGATGCGGCTGCTGGGGAAGATGCCCGGCATGACTACCGCCTTCTTCAGCATTCTGTCGCCCGGCAAACACATTCCGGCCCACCGGGGCGCTTGGAACGGTATCCTGCGCTTCCACTTGGGCCTGATGGTCCCGCAGCCCCACGAGCGGGTGAAAATTCGGATCGGCAACGACTATTACTCGTGGCGCGAGGGCGAAGCCTTGATCTTCGACGACACCTTCAACCACGAGGTCTGGAACGACACCGCCGGCTACCGCGTGGTGCTGTTCGTGGACTTCGCCCGCCCGCTGGTCCAGCCGTTCCACTGGCTCAACGAGCGTTTCATCAACTTGGGCGCCTTGGCACCGTTCCTTCGCGAGGCCGGGGAGAAGCAGAAACGCTGGCAGGATGCGTTTTGGAAGAGCTAGCCCCCGCGATTCGAGTCCAAGCGCGTTCCCCCGACCGAAGAATCCAAACTTGTTTTGCAAATCAGTTTGACGGGAATAACTAACTTTGGTTACTTGGCCGCGCGGTAAAGGAGTGGAGATCAAAATGAATTCTAAACTGATACTAATTTCGGCGGTTGCGTCCGCGAGCATTGGGGTGGCCTATGGGGCATCCAATATCGTTGTTGACAACTTCAACACCCCAGCTTTCTCCATAACGAGTGCCGGAACTGATCTGGGGGATACTGTTCCTGTAACGGATACTTCATTGACGGGAACCGTCCTGCGTGATGTGGCACTAACGAGTGGTGGTGGGTCAGGTTCGTTCAGCGCGAACAACGACGCGGGATACGTTGAATGGTCGAATGGTCCGCTTCGTGAGAGCAATTTGACGATCAGTTACACATTTCCAGTTCAGAATATCACCGGGAGCGCGTTCAGTTTCTTGATCGTTGGGTCTGATTCGATCGCTGCATCCACGACGGTGACCATTTCGACGACCGCAGGGACGCTGACGAGCCCCGTAACCGCTGTGCCAACGACCGCGGGATTGTTCAATATTTTGCTCAATACCTTTACCGGTTCCGGTGATCTTTCCGTTGCGACTGGGATCACTTTTTCGTTCGTCACGGCCAATCCTGGTTCCGATCGTGCAATTGATGCTTTCGGCATCGATTTGCCGCAGGTTCCTGAGGCTAGCACCTATGCAGCGGCTGGTTTCATGGCTGCCGCTGCATTCGGTGTGTATCGTCGCACCCGGAAGTAAACAGGTCTTCTTTATCCGAGGCGGCCACATGCGTGGCCGCCTTTTCTGTTTTGTGCCAACTCGGCGTCCCAAGGTTACCCTCGCATCAAATGAATAACGCCACTTCCTTACATCCGTATTTCGCAGTCAAAGCAGGCAGACTTCCAGAGGTGCTGGGTCTGTTGCGCGAATTCGTGGCGCAAACCGCCAATGAGGCGGGAATGCTCTACTATGAGTTCACCATCAGCGGGAACGTCGTTTTTTGCCGGGAAGCCTACCTCCATGCCGAGGCTGTGCTTGCCCATCTAGCGAACGTGGGCCCGTTGCTGGACCGAATGCTGGGAATGGCGGAGTTGGTGCGACTGGAAATCCACGGCCCCGCCGCCGAGTTGGATAAGCTGCGAGCGCCCCTGTCGGCGTTGAACCCGACTTGGTTCACTTACGAGTGCGGCGTCACCCGCTGAGGCGTAAGGGATCGGGGCGGCGCAATCCCCTGTGCTGAGTTCAGCGGGCGGAAGCCAGGCCCCAGTCCTTGAACTGTTCCTTCATTTCGTGGGCTACCTGCACGTAGCGCTGGTGGGTGGTCACTGAGATCACCGATTTGAACGCCCCGGGTTCGAATCCGCGGGCAAGGACGCCGGCCGAGACATCCAACGGGAACGGAAGTTGGCAAATGATCTGTCCGGTCCGCCTAATCTGTTGATCCAGCGCCAGCACTTCGTCCGCCCGTCCCGCCTCCCGGGCCGCGAACAGCCTGCTCAGCAGGTCGGGCGTCAGGTTGGCCAAGCCGCTGATCGTGCCGGCGCAACCCAAGTCCAAGGTTTCCGGCAGCCGTAGATCCGCCCCGGTGAAGATGGGAAACCCGCGTTGACGCCCTAGGGCAATCAGTTCGCGGTGGTATTCGAACTCCGCGCCGCTCTGCTTCACGCCCGCCATACGCGCCCGGTCGGTGAAGGCGGCGATCGTTTCGAGGGCGATCCGATTGCCGGTCCGTTCCGGGAAGTTGTAGAGCAGGGTGGGCAGGGTAGTGGCGTCGGCCACGTGCAAGAAAAACGCCAGCAGGTCGTCCTGACCCACGGCAAAATACCACGGCGGTAGCATTGCGATGGCCGCGCAGCCCGCCTGCTCGGCCACCTTGGCGAGATGCCGGGCGACGCGAGGGCTGACGTCGGACACGTTGGCCATCACCGGCAGCGGCGCAGCCAATTCGACGATCCGCCCCAGCAGCCGGGCTCGCTCCAACTCAGAGAAATGGACGAACTCACCGGTGCTGCCGAGGGCGAGGATGGCGTGGCAGCCGTTGGCCTTGATGAAGTCAATCTGGCTGGCGAGGGCGACGTCGAGCACCTGCCCATTGGCATCGGTCGGGATCCAGAGGGCGGCGACAATGCCGCGATTGATGGCGAGGGAAGGCATGGGGAAATAAAAAGGCCGGGCACCTTTGTGCCCGGCCCAGTTCGTGGTGGTCAACTCATTGATACCGAATCACCACATTCCCGCCGACAATCTGGATGCTCGTCGGGGTGCCGCCGGACACCCGGTAGAACGCCGTGTCGCCTCCCAATGGCGCGGTGAGCGTCTTGGCGCCGGCGTCCAGAACGGCGTTAGCTACGGCTGAGAAGGCCCCGTTAACGGTCGCCGCGGACAGCAACTGGACCGCCGGGGCAGCCGCCGCCGATGTGTAGGCCACGATGCCACCCGTCGCGTTTACCAGCGTGCGGTCGCCCGTGGTGCGATTGACGGTGAACCACTCCACGTGGGCGCCGCCGCCCCGCTCATACCAGACGAGGCGGAACGCATAGACGCCGGCCTGCGGCACGACGACATCCACGGTCTCGTTGGCCGGTCCGCCGTTGTGGAAGGCCAGGGGTGGTGTGCTGGCATTCGGGGCCGCGCCGGTGGCCAGCTTGTAGCCGTCGTCGCAGTTGACGCCGAAGCGGGTAACGCCGGCCGGCAGGTCAAGGTAGGCAATGGCTTCCAAGGCGAAGTTGTCGGAGCCGAAATCCGCGGTATGGCCGGGAATCGGCAGGTCACCCTCAATGAGGCCGACCGAACCGCCATCAAGCGCCTCCTGCGAGAAGTTCACGACGCCCGAGGTGACGGTGAGATCGAAGTTCTCCGCGAGCGTGGAGTTGGCCGCGAGCTGATTCTCCGCAAACGTCAGGCTATTGTCACCGGCGTCCACAGTCTGGACCACGCGAGTCCTGATCCCGCGTTCGGGGCCGGGACCGGCGAAGCGGGCGGCGGGATCCAGTTCCAGATACGTGAAGGCAAAGCTCCAGTCGTTGGTCTGGGAAATGCCCTGGCTGTCGGCAAAGATGAGGCGCGCAGTCTGCACGACTCCGTTGGCCGGCAGGACCGCATAGGTGTAGGCCACGGTGGCGCCACTGGCGGTCGGGGCGACCGTGGCGGTGACTTCCGCGCCGTTGACTATCAGCTTGACGGAACCCGTGTTCACCGTGGTGTCGCGGTTCTGGATCACGACCTCGACCTTGGCGTCCGTGGAGGCCACGACGGCGTTGTTGGCCGGCGACAGCGACGTGACGGCGGCGCGCTGGGTGCCGGGGTCGGCAACGGGCAGGAAGGCGAGGTAGTTCTGCGAACGGGCGCTCCCGTCGCCGTCCGGCGTCACCTGACGCAGCCGGAGCGTGGTCACGCCGTTCAGGCGCAGCACCGCCTTGGTGCCTGCCCCATCGGTCAACGGCGTGTTGCGATATTTGAAGCCGCTCCGGGTGGCGAGGAACGAACCCAGCACACGCACGGTCTGGTTTGGCTGCGTCCGGTCACCGGTCACCTCTTCGAGCACGCTCTCACCGGCGTCCATGTTGACGACCGACTGGCGCAGATACACCTCGTAGGAGCCGGGTGCGAAGGTGCGGGTGTAGTTCAGCCACTCGCCCGCGACGATGTCGCCCACCGCGTAGTCATACACGGTGGCAGCCGCGCCGCCGGCCGCGGTGTATTTTGCGCGTTCGTAGTCGAGCGTATGGCCCATGCGAACCGCATCCGAGCTCCGCCAGAGCGTGTCCCCACCATTCGGCGAGGTGCGGGTCTCATTGAAGTCAACGTCCTGGACCCCGGTCTGGTTCGCGTAGGAATCCGCCTGCGGTCCACCGCCTTCGGCGAGGGGGATCGGATTGTCGATGAAGGCGCCGCCGCCGAAGTTGTAGTCCTCAACCTCGATGACGAAGAGGTTCGCGGCGAACGTGTCGAAGTCGAGGGGCGTGGTCGCCTTCACGCCGTCGGCATCCTCGACCTCTAGGATCGCGGTGTAGTTTTTGCCGGCGACCAATCCGCCCACGGTCGCAGTCTTCGCGCTGCCGGTGCCGGTGACGGTCAATCCGTTGGCCGTGGTGAAACGGGTGCCGTTGACGATGATGGCGAACTTGTCGTCGGCGAGATCCTTATCATCCGTGGCCTTGAACGAGATCTGCGTGGTCGCGGGCAGGAAGTTACCGAACTCCGCGGGCGCAACTTCGGAAATGATCGGCGGGGTGTTGGCCGCGGAAGGCGGCGCAAGCAGCGTGAGGTTGTCGTAGATGACGGAGTATTCGGCGATGGCGGCGTTGAACTGCTGGTAGCAGTAGAGGGTGAAGTAGCCGGTGGTGATGAAAGGGGCGGCCGGGCTGTCCTCGCCGTCCTCCAGCACATCGGCGGCCGGGGTGTCCACCACGGTGCGCTCCCACAGCACCGCGTTGTTCGCGTCCTTGTCCAGGATCTTGCCGGTGACGATCACGTTGCCGCCCTTCACGGTCAGAGAAAGGGACAGGGTGACGTTCTCGTGCTTCAGTTCGGCGGTCGGACCGTCGTCCGCGACGAAATATTTTTGGATGCCCTTGGTCATGAGCACGTCGTCCGCGTCCTTGGCCAGGCCATAGCCCGCCAGGGTCCCCGGGTTATTCCCCCCGGTGTTCGGAATGAAACCCATCACCGCAAAGGCCTCCGCCCCGCTGCCCCCCACTAGATCCACCCGCAGCTCATGGCGCTCTCCCTCGCGCAGCTCAATCAGGCGGGAGACTTTCTGGCTGGCGGTGAAGATGTCCTGGCCTGCCGGCGGCAGGTTGAAGACGAACTGCCCCCCCGTTTCAGTAGGGAGGCCGAAACCGGGCACGAACGTGAAATCCGTCCAAGCGGTCTTGGTGTTGTCATCGAAGTTGTCGAGGACGGTCTCATCCATGACGTAAACCTCAACGTTGTCGTAGATGACGGAGTATTCGGCGATGGCGGCGTTGAACTGCTGGTAGCAGTAGAGGGTGAAGTAGCCGGTGGTGATGAAAGGGGCGGCCGGGCTGTCCTCGCCGTCCTCCAGCACATCGGCGGCCGGGGTGTCCACCACGGTGCGCTCCCACAGCACCGCGTTGTTCGCGTCCTTGTCCAGGATCTTGCCGGTGACGATCACGTTGCCGCCCTTCACGGTCAGAGAAAGGGACAGGGTGACGTTCTCGTGCTTCAGTTCGGCGGTCGGACCGTCGTCCGCGACGAAATATTTTTGGATGCCCTTGGTCATGAGCACGTCGTCCGCGTCCTTGGCCAGGCCATAGCCCGCCAGGGTCCCCGGGTTATTCCCCCCGGTGTTCGGAATGAAACCCATCACCGCAAAGGCCTCCGCCCCGCTGCCCCCCACTAGATCCACCCGCAGCTCATGGCGCTCTCCCTCGCGCAGCTCAATCAGGCGGGAGACTTTCTGGCTGGCGGTGAAGATGTCCTGGCCTGCCGGCGGCAGGTTGAAGACGAACTGCCCCCCCGTTTCAGTAGGGAGGCCGAAACCGGGCACGAACGTGAAGTCCGTCCAGCCGGTCTTCGAGTTGTCGTCGAAGTTGTCGAGGACCTTGGCCTGGCCGGTCAGGGCCAGCGCCGTGCTGAGGGCGACTGCGCCGCAACGCAGCCACTTGGGTAGAGGATTACTGTTCATGGGGATAAATAATGGGAGACTCGCCCTTGTATTGGCCCCGCCGGGCCGCGGGCGTCAAAGCAATTGTCGGCGAACCAAGCGGGCGCGCTGCGAGCGGGTCCCCGGAACCGGGGGGTGGTCGCAAAATCGGTCCTACTGGGCCCCGAGCGAGAGGACCGCACCGGAGTGAAGGAGCGCGCGCAGTCGCTCGCGATGCATCGCGAGGTCCAGTGCCGGTCCGATCAGGACGGCTACGCTGGCAGGGGCTGGGCGCGCCGGGAATTCGTCAATCAGGTGGTGCCCAAAGACGGATTGGAACAAGAACACCTTTTCGGGCGCGTGCCGAAACCGAACGAAGCCTTTGGCTCGGACCACCTCCCGCGGATTCATGCCGGAGAGGAAAGCCTCGAAACGGCTGCGTTCCACTGGGACCGGAAATCGCCACGTCAGGCTTTGAAACGTAGTGTGGAGGTGCGGTCCCTCATGCGCGGGATCCTCGGGCCGCAGTTCGGCTTGGGCGGGAGGACGCGCGAGGATGGTGGCTGGTTCCGGGAGTCCCCAAGGCAGTTTCACCGGCTCGACCCGCGGATTGAGCTCGGCCAATTGTCCGAGAGCGAAGGCAACCTCGGCGTCGCCCAAGCGATCGCATTTCGAAAGGCAGAGCACATGGGCGAACTGGATTTGGCGGCGGGCGAGGATGCGTTCGCCGGATTCGAGGCCGGGCCGGCTGAACCACACGCCGTCCACCACGGTGACGACAGCCTGCAAGCGGACCCACGGCAGCAATTCCGGATCGGTCAGTGCGTCGATGATGTTGTCGGGGTCGGCCAAGCCGCTGGTCTCGACCACGAGGTAGTCACACCTGCCTTCCTGCACGAGGCGGACCACGGCGTTGGGTAGTTCGTTGTCCGGAGCACAGCACACGCAGCCTCCGGCAACTTGCTGGAGCGGTAGCCCCGTCCGGTTGATCAGCTCGGAATCTACGCTCTCCGCGCCGAACTCGTTCATCACCACGCCCAGGCGAAGTCCGGTAGCCGGGGCCTCGCGCAGCCAGCGCAGGAGCAGGGTCGTCTTCCCTGAACCGAGGAAGCCGGTGAGCAGGATGACCGGGAGTGGGGAAGGGGGCGGGGCCGGAGTCACGACGAACAGGCTGCCTCAGGGCGCTTCACGGGGCAAAAGAGAAAGGCCGGACAACGAGGTTGTCCGGCCCGGAAACAGAGGAATCGGAGGGTTATTCCGAGACAAACTTGATCTGACGGCTCTTCTCCGAACGCTTGCGGGCGTTCTCGTCGAGGATCTTCTTGCGCAGGCGCAGGCTCTTCGGCGTGGCCTCGACGTATTCGTCCACGTCGATGTATTCGAGGGCGCGCTCCAGGCTGAGCTTCATCGGGGCGTTGAGTTGGATGCCCTTGCCGTCGCCCTGCGAACGCATGTTGGTCAGCTTCTTTTCGCGCACCGCGTTGACCATGATGTCGTCCTCGCGGGCGTTCTCGCCGACGATCATGCCGACGTAGATCGGGTCCTTCGGCTCGACCATCAGGCGGCCGCGTTCCTGGACCATGTTCAACGCGTAGCTGGTCGCCTCGCCGGCTTCCATGGCGACGAGTGACCCGTTCTTCCGGGCGGGAATGGCGCCCCGGTCCTCGCCGTATTCGTGGAACAGGTGGCTCATCACGCCCATGCCCTTGGTGCTGTTCACCAGGTCCGTTTCAAAGCCGATCAGGCCGCGCATTGGCACCAACGCTTCCAGCGAAACCTGGGAGCCGACATGGTTCATGTTGGTGATCTGCGCCTTGCGGTTGGAGAGGTTCTCCATGATGGCGCCGAGGTTCTCGCTGGGCACCTCGACGAACAGCTTCTCGATGGGTTCGAGCGCATTGCCGTTCGCATCCTTTTTCCAGAGCACCTCAGGACGGGACACCAGCACCTCGAAACCTTCGCGGCGCATCTGCTCCACGAGGATCGCGATCTGCATCTCACCGCGGCCGGCGACCGAGAAGATCTTCGGGTCGCTGGTCTGGGCGATGCGCAAGGCCACGTTCGTCCGGACTTCCTTCACCAGGCGGTCCCAGATGTTGCGGGCGGTGACCTGCTTGCCCTCCTGGCCGGCGAGCGGACCGTCGTTCACCGCGAATTCCATCTGGATCGTCGGCGGGTCGATTGGGATGTAGGGCAGCGCCTGGCGGGCCTCGGAGTCGCAGATGCTCTCGCCGATGAACACTTCCTCGAAGCCGGTGAGGCCGACGATGTCACCGGCGTGGGCCTCGGTGATCTCGATCCGCTTCATGCCCTCGAAGTGGTAGATCGCGGTGATCTTGCCCTTGCTGATCTTGCCGTGGCCATGCCGGCAAATCGCCGGATCACCGACCTTGACCTTGCCCTCATAGATTTTGCCGAAGGCGATTCGGCCGAGGTAGTCGCTGTAATCAAGGTTGGCTACCAGCAGTTGGAAGCCTTCGCCGGCGTGCGCCCGGGGCGGCGGGATGTGCTTCACAATGGCGTCGAAGAGCGGCTCCATCGTGCCACTGACGTGCTCCAGCTCCTGCTTGGCGTAGCCCTGCTTGGCCGAGCAGTAGATGAACGGGAAATCGAGCTGCTCATCGGTGGCGTTGAGCGACATGAAGAGCTCGAACACCTGGTCCAGCACCTTCTTGGGATTGGCGTTGTCCCGGTCGATCTTGTTGATCACCACGATCGGCTTGGCGCCGGCTTCCAGTGCCTTGCGCAGCACGAAGCGGGTCTGCGCCTGCGGGCCTTCCGCGGAGTCCACGACCAACAGCACGCCGTCGATCATGTTCATGATGCGTTCCACCTCGCCGCCGAAGTCGGCGTGGCCCGGAGTGTCCACGATGTTGATGTGGTAGTTCTTGTATTTGAAGGCGGCGTTTTTCGCCCGAATGGTGATGCCCTTTTCCTTTTCCAGGTCCATCGAGTCCATGAGGCGCTCGACCTGGGTTTCGGCTTGGTTGGACCGGAAAGTCCCGGACTGTTTCAAAAGGCAATCCACCAGCGTTGTCTTGCCGTGATCAACGTGGGCGATGATGGCGATGTTGCGAATGTGCTGCATGTCGGCTTCCCACATAGGGAGCCGCGGAGCATGGCGACGAACGGGCCAAGGTCAAGGTCGGCAAAAGCAACTCTGCGGTTACGGAATCCCGCAAGCGACGAGATGGCATCACTAAGAATCGGGATTGCGTTCCGGAAAAACCTCGGCAGTTTGCCAACCACATATCCAATTTTGGGTAAACAAGGAGTCTTTATGGGAAATGTTTTGAACCGCGCCCGCATTTTGGCGGCGCTTCCACTGTTGCCGGCCGCCGTATTTGCACAGTCAACCGTTACCGGCGTCACTACCGTCAACATCGATTCGGGGAATCCCGCGCTGCGCACGGGGCTGCCGGGTTATTCCAATGTGGGGTCCGGCGCGCCCTATGACATCAGCTACAACGGTTTTGAACTTAAGGTTACGTCAGTCACGACTGCGACCGCGACCTACACCCCCTCCGGCTCTGGGCAGGCCTACATGCGCCGGAGCGGAGCCGCCGAATCGTTTCCCGACGTGAATCCCAACCAAACGTCGGCATGGAACGCGCTTTTGGCGGGCAACAACAACACGACTGCGCACACCGTCTCCGGGCAATACATCAACACGATGGACGCCCTGTTCACTGGCCAGAACCTGCTGACCGGCACGGAGAACCTTTTCGTGAACTCTGGCGACGCCAACAACGTTTCGGGTAACATTGAGCGAGTGGACTACATCTTCGCAGGCGGCTTCTCGGTGACGGCCGCGGATGCGTTCGCAGTGTTCGAACGTGGCGGCGGTCCCGGCGGCACCGGTGCCAACGGTGGGTTCTATGTCGCGGCCATCACCGGCCTGAGCGGCACGATCCCGACGGCTTTTGGTCCCCTCGTGTCTGTGATCGACAACTCCTACAACAACGGGGGCAACGGCATCGGCCTGACGCCGTTCCGCTACGATGTCTTCCGCTATGATGTGGCTGGCGGACCGGAACTCGACGCGGTGGGCAACGTTGACATCGGGCCGCAGGGCATCTCCGCAGTGTTGTTTGACGCGACGGACCTCGCGCCTTTGAGTTCGACCATTTACGGTTATGCCATCTTCCCGGAGGACGTGAACTTGGCCGGCGATCTGACCCAGTGGACGGACAATTCCGTGTATCCGCAGAACTCCACCACCGCGGTGGACGTGGATTTGGTGGCCGGCGGAGCTTCGCGCTTTACCGAGACCGAAGTCCCCGAAGCCTCCACCACGGCGGCATTGGTTAGCGTGGGGCTGCTCGCCGGCGGCACGGTTGTGCGGCGCCGTTTCTTCGGCAAGTAAGCGGTCAGGACAGCATTTTTGCAAACGGGCTCCTTTATTGGAGCCCGTTTCCGTTTTCCGATGCCGACCCTTGGCACAACCGCTTCCTCGAAGCCGACGGTCTTCCCTCGCGGCCTCAGGCCATGAGCCAGGAACCCGCAGCCCAGCCGCCGAAGCCGCAACCGCCGGTGCCGGCCGCCCAGATGAACAACCGCATTTCGCTCCACTGGTCTTCGGTCCATTCGCCCCGCACGGCCGACAGCCAATCCGGCGTCAGCCAGAAACGGATGCATTCGCCAAAATCGTCCCAGCCCGCGAACAGAAGGCGGAACAGCCCCCAACCGGCGGCGCCACCGGAGGCCAAGGAAAGCACGGCGGACAAGCCGTTCATTGGTTGCCCACGGTTTCCACTGCGGCTGCCGCAAGTTCAATGACGACCTCGACTAGGCATTCGCCCGCCAGTTCGGCCACCTCATCGCCAATCGCGCGCGCGGTATCCTGCAACTGGTTCCGGACGGGATTTTCCGGCGAAAGGTCGGGCAGTGAATTCACGGGCAGAACGATTGCCCACCGGTGATAAGCCCAGCACTTGGAACTTCAGGCCCCGGTTTCAAGTCCAGTGAGCCCTACCCGATTGGTTCACGAATAACAAAAAAGCCCGCCGCGAACGGCGGGCCTGTTGGGGCAGCGGGGGTCAGAATTTGACCTGTTCGAGAAACTTCAGGCTTTGCGGAATCTGGTTCGCCGCATCGGCCGATTCGTCTTCGATGAAGTAATACTTCACGCCGGCCTTCTTGGCGGCGGCCAAGATTTTGGGCCAGTTCATTTGGCCGGTGCCCAGCACCACGTCGTTGTTGGGGTCAGTTCCGCCGGTGTGGAAACCGGTCTTCACGCCCTTCTTGAGGTCCTTCATGTGCAGGGAAACCCAGCGGCCCGGATATTTGGTGAGCCACTCCGCGGCATCCTCGCCCGGGAAGGTGATCCAAAGGATGTCCATCTGGAAGTCGACGACCTTGGGGTTCGTCTCGGTCAGGAGGATTTCCATGGCCTTACGTCCACCAGGGATGACCCCCGGTTGGAATTCGAATCCGTGGCAGTGATAGTAGACCTTGAGGCCGTATTTCGCGAACACCTCGCCGGCCCTGTTCAGCGTGGCGGCGGCGGCTTTGGCCTGCGCCTCATCGAAGGCTCCCTGGTGTGGAATCCACGCAGAGCCGGCATACTTCAGGCCAAGCGCCTTGGCTTCCTTGGCCACGCCCTCGGGATCGTCGCGCAGCTTGTCGAAGGAGAAATGGCCGGCGACCGGATTTAGCCCGTGCTCGTCGAGCATCGCCTTCAGTTTCTCCGGCGGCATGCCGTAGGTGCCAGCGAGCTCGACGTCCTTGATGCCGTAGCTCTTCGTCAGGGCGAGGCCTTGCGGGACGCTCTTGGTGAACAGGCCGCGCAGGCTGTAGAGTTGGAGGCCGATCGGGCCCTTGAAGGAGGCGCCGGTGCCGACGGACGACGAGGTCGCACAGCCGGAGGCGAGCAGGACAGCCGCGCCCAACGCGGCCACAAACGAACGACGGGAAACATTCATGCGGTGGGCAAATCACGCCGTCGGCCCGGCCTGCAGGCAATGAAAATTCCCGAATGACCACCGAATCCGTCCGCTCGACTTGGCCGGGCATTGCTGCCATAGCCTCGCCATGAACTGGCTGCGCCTGCTCCTCGTCCCGATGGCCCTCGGCACACTGGTCGCCCAAACCCTGGAGATTGCCCCGGCCGTGGAGCTCGCCTTTGAGGCCGTAGCCGGCAAGGGCTACCAGCTGCGCGCTTCCGATGACCTCGCCCATTGGCGCCCGGCCGGCGGTCCGCTCCTGGCCCTGAGCGGTTCGCAAACGACCTTGCTGCCGGCCGCGGAGACAAACCGTTACTTCCAGTTGAGCAGCCACGACGTGCGTGACCTCAACGGGCTGCTGGAGCCCATTCGCGCCGCCAACGGCGTGCCGGCCCTCGCCTGCGCCGTCGTCGTTTCGAACCGTATCGTCGGCCTTGGCGCGGTGGGCCTGCGCAAAGCCGGAGTGTCCAACGCGCCGGTGACGCTGCAGGACCGCTGGCACCACGGTTCCCTCACGAAATCGTTCACCGCCACGCTCGCCGGAATCCTCGTCGAGGCCGGCAAGATTCGCTGGGACACGACGCTTTCCGAAGTGTTCCCGGGGCAGGCGGCCAAGATGAACGCTGCCTGGCGCACCGTGACCTTGGACTGGCTGTGCTCCAATCGCGGCGGCGCGCCGGGCGAACTGGGCCCAAGCGGCATCTGGACCCAGCTCTGGAACTTCGGCGGCACCCCAACGGAAGGGCGGCGCCTATTGCTGGAAAAGCTCACGGCGCTGGCGCCCGCCTCCACGCCCGGGACGAAGTATGAGTATTCCAACGCCGGCTTCTCCCTCGCCGGCCACATGCTGGAAACCGTGATGGGGAAGTCCTGGGAAGAACTCGTCGGGGAACGACTTTTCGTCCCGCTCGACATGCGTTCCGGCGGCTTCGGCGTGCCGGCGACCCCACGGATGATCGACCAGCCGTGGGGGCACCAAATGTCCGGGGGCAAGCCGTCCCCGATGGAACCCGGCACGAGCGCCGACAACCCGCCCGCCATCGGTCCCTCCGCGACGGTGCATTGCAGCGTCATCGACCTGGCGAAGTATGTGGCGTTTCACCTGGCCGGCGAACAGGGCGACACCGCGATGCTGACCCGCGCCACCGTGCAAAAGCTCCACACTGCGCCACCCAACAACGGCAGTTACGCCTACGGCTGGATTGCCGGCGACCGTCCGTGGGCCGGGAGCGGCAAAGCCCTGAACCACGCGGGCTCCAACACCCAGTGGTATTCGGTGATCTGGATGGCGCCCGCCCGGCAGTTCGGTGTCGTGGCACTCTGCAATCTGGCGACCTCGTCCGGCGCCAATCCCGGCGCCACCGCGACCGACCAGATCGCGGGCAAGATGATCCAGGAATTCCTGAGTCAGTGACGAGAGCGAGATAGGCGGTAAGGTTGCAGAACTAACCGCCGTGCGGGCTGGCTCAAAACGCGGCCTTGGAAACCATGGGGTTACGGATCCGGAACCTTCAGGATGCCTTGGTCATGGAATTTCTTTGGCCGGCGTGGCGATCATTCGCGAAGCAAGCCAAGTGGACCCAACGATCGGCACCAGCCCAATGAGGAACAACATTGATGCGTGTAGCGGATTATAGGGAAGGGATGGCAAAACAAGCCAACCCCACAGCATCAAGAAGACAAGAAACATGATCGCGGCAAGGCCTCGTGACCGAACGAGAATCAGGGAGCTCGGTATCGCAAATGCCAATACGCAGAAAAGCCAGAGGCTGTAGTGGAGAGTAAGACCAAACTGGATGTCCAATCTGATGCCCCGACCGAATGTCCTCGCTGCGAGTAAACATCCATCGTGGAGAACAGCCAGCAACGCCAACTGAAGCGCGCCGAGCAGAATGACAAGCGCGGCGGATTTTAACTGCGTGATCATTGTTGGCCGCCCCCTTTACTCCGCCACCACCACCCGGCAAAAGCCACTCGGCGGCGACGCGGGCGGCAGATTCAACCGCTCTTCGGTGAATTCCGCCATGCCGTTTGCGAGGTAGGTGAGCTGGCCCTGCGCGGGACTCCATGAAGCCAAATTGGAGCTTACCTCCACCCGATAGCGCCGGCCCGGCGCGATCGTGAAGCGCACCTTGATCTGGCCGTCCGAGTCGAAGGACGTCGTCAGCAGGCGGAAGGCGCTGGTGGCATCCTCCGGGTTCGTGCCGGCCGCGTATTCGCGGGCGTTGGAAGCGCCGTCGCCGTCCGGGTCGGTGTCGCCGGTGTCCGCGAGATCGCCGAAGTAGAAGTTCTCCCAGTCGTCGGGCAGGCCATCCGTGTCGGTATCCGCCTCGCCGATGAGCACCCCATCGAGTTCCAGTGCGGGCGGATCGTAGAGGGCATTTTCCTTGGTCGCGTAGAGCGGATACGACCCGAAGCCGCCATTCCCAGTGCCGCCGACGGTTGCCTGCTGGGCGGGTGACAGCGAGCTGATGAACAGACGCAGGCGGCCGGTGCTCAGGGCGTTCTGGAAATACGAATGGATCAACGGATCCGCGAGATCGACGTCGAAGGTGAGCACGCTGTCGTCGGGGACCAGTTCGCCGGGCGCGGCGTTGGTCGTGATGCCGATGGCCCACGGGTGCGCCTCAAACGGGGCGTTGGTCCAGTCCGCGTTCCGTTGTCCGACGTGATTCGCGATGTCGATCAACGCGCCAGTGGCGTCAAAGTCGGCGGCGTAGGCATTGCGGGTGCCGATGGTGATGTTCGCGGAGGTGAAGGCGTTGATCGGCCCGTAGGACGAAGACTCCTTGAACGAATCCGCATCGAAACCGCCCCGGAAGCCCGCGCCGTGCAGCTCGATCGGGCGGCCCAGGTCGCTGTCCGGCACGTAGCCGGGCTGGTTGGTCATGTAGGTGACGTAGCTGTCGTAGGTCGGGTCGTAGAAGAACGTCTTGTCTTTGCTGACCGTTACCGAGACCCGGGCGCGGCGCAGGAGGTATCGGCGAGGCGGCTGATTGGTGGGCACCAGCGACTCGGTGTTCCAGCCGAGCAGGAACTGGGCGTCGCGGGTGTCGAAGCGGGAATCGAACGAGGCGAACGTGGCGCCGTAAGTCCGGGTTCCCGGCTCGAAGTCGAAGGGATACATCCACCGGTCCAGCGTGGGCTGGCTGAGGCGCAGGCCAAACTCACCGGCGCACAGGGAGCCGGCGGCCAGCAGCAGAAACAGAAACACCGGCAGGCGCGAACGCCGGCCGGTGGTGGGGAAGGCGCTTTTCACGGCGCCCAGCATGGCAGCACTTCAGCGCCGACGCCAGACGGCGAATGCGAGCAGGCCGACCCCGGAGATCATGGCCCAGGTTTCGGGCTCGGGCACAGCGGCGGCGTCGAGTTGCGCGGCGTCGAGGCTGACATCGGAGGAGGCCGCGTTGAAGGTGATGGTGACGTCGGAGGCATTGAGGCCGGTCAGGTTCCAAGTCCAGCTGGAGGTCACCGAAACGGCACCCGGACCGCCGCCGGCAGCCGCGCGTTCCAGCTCAGTCCGGGTCGCGGACAACGAGCCGGAGCCGTAGCTCAAGCTGATGCTATTGTAGTCCAGTTCCAAACCGACGGCGCGGACCTGGAAGACCACGGTGCTCAATGGGGCGCTGCCGTCGTAGCTGACGGTGTAGGAGCCAACGACCGGGGATGGTCCGGCGTAGATGTTGCCGCTACCGGTGACAAACGCCCCGACGGTATTCTGGGTGAAGGTGGCGACGGCGTCGCTGCCGGCGAAGTCAGGGGTGTTGGCCCCGGTCGCGGACGTGAAGACTTCCCAACCTGCGAAGTCCGTGTTGGCCTGGCCCCGGAAGGCGGGCGCCACAAAGTGGGAGGAAACTGCCAGGGAGGTGACTGCGCTCGAGCAGGAGAGCGCCACGGCAATAAGGAGTGTAGGTTTCATTGCATTCATGACGGCCGCGACCTTATGGCCTACCTGCGCTGCTCGCTAGCGCCGGATTGCCATTTTCTGTCGCCTCTTTGCCCTGCCCGATCCGGCTTAGGCCGCGGCGGCCCGCAGGGCTTCCAGTTCCTCCCAGCGGGCAAACATCCGTGTAACCTTCGCCTTGGCCGCCTCCATTTCCGTCAGCAATTCCGGCGTCCGCGCGGCATGCACCCGGTGGAAGTCCGGCGCGGCGAACATCGCCTCCAGCCGGGCCACGTCGGCCTCCGCGGTCTGGATTGCGGCTTCCATCCCGGCCAGTTCCTGCTGTTCCTTGAAGCTCAGCTTGCGCGCCTTCGGTGCCGGCGGCGCGACGGCAGCCTGGGCCTTGGCGGGCGCGGGCCGGGCCTTGGACAATTCGTCCTGGCGGGCGGCGAGGCGGCGTTTCTTTTCGAGGTAGTAGTCGAAGTTCCCCTCGCTGAAGGCCACTCGGCCTTCGCCCTCGAAGGCTAGGATGCCAGTGCAGACTCGGTTCAGGAAGTAACGGTCGTGGCTGACCACGAGCACGCAGCCGGGGAATTCCACCAACGCTTCCTCCAACACCCGCATCGTCTGGAGATCCAAGTCGTTGGTCGGCTCGTCGAGGATGAGGAAATTGCCGCCGCGCCGCAGCACCTTGGCCAGCAGGAGCCGACTCCGTTCGCCACCGCTGAGGTGACGAATCTGCGTGACGAGGCGGTCGTCGGTGAACAGGAACCGCTTGAGGTAAGCCCGCACGGACAGCCGGGTGTCGCCCCAATTGACCCAGTCGGAACCCTCGCTCATCTCGTCGATGACCGTGCGTTCCTCGGCCAGCCGCAGGCGTCCCTGGTCCACGTAGTTGAACTGCGTGAGTTGACCGACGCGCACCTCGCCTTCGGTCGGCGCCAATTGGCCAAGGATCAGCTTGAGCAGCGTCGTCTTGCCTAGGCCGTTGCGCCCCGTGATGCCGATCCGCGAGCCCCCGGCGAACGACAGGCTGATGCCCGAGAAAAGCCGCCGACCGCCAAACGTCATCCCGACTTCGCTGAGGTCCACCACGCGGTTGCCCAACTGCGGCGGCGGCGGGACGACAAGTTCCATGTCGGATTCGACCGCGTGCGGGGAATCCTCCTCGACGGCGAAGAACTGATCCAGCCGGGCTTTGGACTTGCTGGTCTGCGCCTTCGGCCGGCGGCGGACCCATTCCAGCTCCTTGCGCAGGAACATCTGCCGCTTGTGTTCCTGCAATTCCTCGGTCGCCAGCTTCTCGGCCCGGCCGGCGAGGTAATCGGTGTAGTTGCCCTGGTAGCGCTCAAAGACGCCATTACGCAGTTCCACGATGCTGTTGGCCACCTCGTCGAGGAAATGCCGATCGTGCGTCACCACCAGGAGCGCACCGGGATAATCGGCGAGGAATTCGGTGATCCACGTGACCGACTCAATGTCGAGGTGGTTGGTCGGTTCGTCGAGCATCAGCACATCGGGCTGGCTCACGAGCGCCCGCGCCAGCGCGACCCGGCGGTGTTCGCCGCCGGAGAGCCCCTCGATCAGCCGGTCGTCCGGCGGGCAGCCCAGCTGATTCAGGGCGGATCGGATGCGCGCGTCCAGCGTCCACCCTCCGAGGCGTTGGATGTGTTCCTCCAGTTCCTCGTGGCGGCGCGTGTGGCCCGGCAACGTCTCGAATTCGTGGATTAGCTTCAGGACATGGTCGGCACCGCCGCGCACGCTCTCGTAAACCGTCTTGGTCGGATCCAGCTCGAACGTCTGCGGCAGGTAACCCACGACCACTTCGCGGCGGCGGACGACTTCACCGGAATCGGGCTGCAGTTCGCCGCAGAGGATGCGCAGAAGCGTGGATTTGCCGGCGCCATTGCGCCCGACGAGGCCGACCCGGTCGCCCGCGGCCAGGCCGAGGGAGGCGCGGTCGAGCAGCACCCGGTCATTGTGGTGCAATTCAAGGTCACGGGCGGCCAACAGCGTTTCGGAACTCACAGGCCGGCCAGCCTAACCGAAGCCGGAGCTCCGGGTCGAGCCGGCGCATCAGGCAACTTTGGTAGGGTCGATTCGGGGGGCGGGCGACCTCGGGGAATTCCGCCAAAGGTGCCAAGGCGGAAACGTCTTGGCTCAAGGCTTGAATTTTTCCCGCGTCCGTCCATTGGTGGTCAGGGTCGCGGCCGGAACCGTGATCGCAGGAAACCAAACCAAACCAACTTCCCCGATGACAGCGCCCCATTCCGCGCCGGACCCAGAGGAATGTTTTTCGCCGGTATTCGGGCCGGACTTCATCGGCGAGGTGTCCACGCCGGAGCCGGACTTCGCGGATCTGACGGCGCTGGCGGCGCAGCTGGCGGGCACGCGGAGCGCAGCGTTGGTGCTTGCGGAGGCGGATGGCCTGCGGTTCCTGGGCCGCCACGAATTTCCGGCGGAGCTACCGGGTCTGGCGGCGTGGGTCGAACGTGGTTTGGGCGGAGCAACGGGCCTTATTGAGCGGGAATTTGGGACGCAGGCGGGGACCGCATTTCTCGCAGGGATTCCGCTGGCGGAGTTAGGCGGTTCGGGCCGGGGAATGCTGTGCGTGGCCGACCCCCTGCCGCGCGACCTGAGTCCCGGGCAACAGTCTGGCCTGGCCCGGTTGGCGCGCCAGGCCGCGCAGTTGCTCACCCTTGGGCGAACGAACCGGCAACTGGAATCCGCGGCCCGGTTCGCCGGGGCGACCTTGGATGCGCTCCGGGCCAACATTTGCGTGCTGGATGAACACGGCACCATCCTGGCGACCAATGCGTCGTGGGAGCATTTTGCCCGGCTGAATTCGGCCCCCGAAGCCCCGCTCAACTCGCTGGTGGGCGGCAACTATCTTGAGGTCTGTGCGCGGGCGACCGGGGCGCACTCCGAAGGGGCGGCCCAGTTTGCCGAAGGGATCCGGTCGGTCATCCGGGGAGCGCAGCCGGCCTTCGCGGCCGAGTATCCCTGCCATTCGCCGACCGAGCAGCGCTGGTTCCTGGCCCAGGCAACCCGCCTAGGAGGCGGTCCGCGGGTGCGCGTAGTGGTGGCGCACGAGGACATATCGGAACGGCGGCGGGTGCGGGAAGCTGAGCTCAACGACAAGTCCGCGCTCATCCAGGCGATCATGGAAACCAGCGTCGCCGCCATCACCGGCGTCGACCTTGCGGGCCGAATCATCTACGCGAATCCGCAGGCGGAAAAGGTGCTCGGACTGACCCGCGATGCGTTGCTGCGACGAGAATACAATTCACCGGAATGGCACGCGACCGCGCCCGACGGCGGTCCGCTGCCGGACGAGCAGCAACCCTTCCGTCGGGTGCTGGCTTCCGGCACCCCGGTCTTTGACGTGGAGCACGCCATCGACTGGCCCGATGGCCGGCGGCACCAGCTGTCGATCAACGGCGCGCCGATCAAGAACGACCGGGGCGAGATCACGAGCCTCGTCTTTTCGATCAACGACATTACCGAACGAAAGCTAGCCGAGCAGCGGCTGCAGCAACTCTCGGCAGTCGTCGAGCAAAGCACCGAGAACATCCTGATCACCGACCGCCACGGGGTGATCCAGTATGTGAACCGAGCATTCGAGCAGACGACGGGCTTCACCTCGGCGGAAGTGCTGGGTCACACGCCACGCATCCTGAACTCCGGCAAGCAGTCCCCGGAATTCTTCGCCCGCCTTTGGTCGACGATTCGCGACGGGCAATCGTTCAGCGCCGAGTTCATCAACTGTCGCCGGTCGGGCGAGCTGTCCTACGTCGACCAGAACATCGCACCGCTGCGGGACGCCGCCGGCACGATCACCCATTTCGTCTCCGTCGGCCGCGACATCACCGCCCGCAAGCAGGCGGAGCGGGCGATCCGGGACGAACAGGTCATCAATCGGACCCTTCTGGAAAATTTGGCGGCCATCTTTTTCGCGTTCAACCGGGAAGGGAAGCTCCTCCGCTGGAACCGGGCCCTGGAGGTGGAGTTGGGCGTCGCCGGCGAACAGTTGCGCGGCAGTCATCCGTTGGAGTTTGTCGTGCCGGCGGACCGTTCCGTCGCCGAACAGGGAATCCAGCGGACTTTCGACGAAGGGCATGCTCAGGTGGAATTGCAGCTCCAGGGTCCGGAGGCCCGGCCGGCCCCATTCTATGTGGTCACCCGGGCCGTGGAACTCGACGGTGAGCCGGTGCTGGTCGGCCTGGGTTTTGATCTCCGGGAACGGCGCGAGGCGGAGGCCGAAATCCGGCGCCTGGCCGCGTTCCCCGGCCTGAATCCGGAACCGGTGCTCGAGTTCGCCGCCGACGGTTCGTTGCGCTACCGCAACGAGGCCAGCGACACCCTTGCTGCCGCGCTGGGGGCCGGCGAATTCGTCCGGCTGCTGCCCCCGGCCACGTCCGAGATCGTGCGCGAGTGCCTGGCCTCCGGACAACCACGGCTGCGGCTGGAAACCGTGTTCGGCGAGCACACGCTCAGCTGGTCCTTTTTCCCGATCGGCGAGCAGGGGCGCGTCCACGGCTACGTTTCCGACATCACCGATCGCGTGCGCCAGGAACTCCTTGCCCGACGGTCGCAGCGTCTCGAATCCATCGGCACCCTGGCCGGTGGCATCGCCCATGACCTGAACAACACGCTCACCCCCATCACCATGGGCATCCAGATGTTCCGGCATGAGAATCCCGGGCATTCCGAACTCGCGGACGCCATCGAACAGAGCGCCCTCCGGGCCGCGAGCATGGTCCGGCAGCTCCTCACCTTCGCCAAGGGAGTCGGTGGCCGCCGGCTTGCGCTGGATCCGCGGCAACTGGTGCAGGAGGTCCGCCAGATTGTCGGCAGCACCTTTCCGAAGAACATCGGGCTCCAATTGGACGTCGCAGATGACCTGCCCAGCGTCGTTGGCGACCCCACCCAACTGCACCAGGTGCTGCTCAACCTGTGCGTGAACGCCCGGGACGCCATGCCGGGCGGCGGCACCCTCACGCTCGCCGCGTCGGTGGCCCAAGTGGACGCCGCCGCCGCCGCCCGGATGCTGGGCGCGCGGACCGGCCGCTTCGTCCAGCTGCGGGTCACTGATACCGGGACCGGGATCGATCCGGCCCACATGGAGCGCATCTTCGAACCCTTCTTCACCACCAAGAGCGCGGAGCAGGGCACCGGCCTCGGGCTGTCGAATGCCATGGGCATCCTCCGCGGCCACCACGGGTTCATTCACGTCCGTTCGCAGCCGGGCCAGGGCGCGACCTTTGAGGTTTACCTCCCGGTCGCCGAAACCCCGGCCACCAGCCCGGCAGACCCGGCCCCGTTCGGCCATCTGCCGGTCGGCGCCGGGCAAACGATCCTTTTTGTGGATGACGAGAAACCGGTGTCCCACCTCGCCGCCCGGCTGCTGGCCCGGCTCGGTTATCGCCCGCTCGTGGTCAACAGCGCCACCGACGGGTTGGAACATCTCCGCGAACGCGGCGGCGAAATTGCGGCCATCATCACCGACCTCCAGATGCCGGGCATGGATGGGCTCGAATTCGCCCGCGCGGCCCGGGCCCTGTGCGCGTCCGTGCCGATCCTCGTGGCGAGCGGTCGGCTGGACGATGCGGTGGCGGAAGCCTTCCAGCAGCTCGGTGTTCACCTACGGCTGGACAAACCGTTCACGTCGCCGCAGCTCGCCGACCAGCTTTCCGCCGCCTTGAACGGATCGCCATCGGCCAACGAAACGGGAGCAGCCAAAAAGCCTTCGCCCCGCCTGCGGACTGCGGGCAGCCGCGCCGCCAATGAGGCGACGGGGGGACCCAAGGCGGACGGCGGCCCGCAGCAGCTCCAGATCTTCCCGCACCCGTAAGCCGACCCGCCGAAGCCGAAGCCGTGAGCGGGATGACTAGGGACGGCGTGGCAATCGGGCGACCGGTTGTGGCCGCGCATCGGCGTCGGTCCCGGGTTCCTTTCTTGCATGTCGCTTGCCCAAATCCCCGGCCGGCGGTAGGCCGGAGGGCGACAGATCCACAGCATCACCCCACCCGCACCCACCTGCCATGAACCTGAAGATCGAATGTTCCTGCGGCCAGAAGATCGCCTTCGACGTCGAACCCGAGAACGGCGCGATGCCGTGCGAACTTCCGTGTCCCAGCTGTCAGGCGGACATCACCGGCCTGGCGAACGCGGAAATCCAACGGCAATCAGCCGTCGTGGCGCCCAGCCTGCCGCCACCGCCGCCGGCGCCGGCCCGGCTCCGGGTCAATGTCGCCGCGGCCCATTCGCCCGCCCCGGCAACGGAAGCGGCACCCGTGGTCCCGGAACCGCCCACGTCCTCCAAGCCGGTTGCCACGGCCCTGGCGGCGGCGGCCGCTTCGGCGCCGCTCACCGGCGGTGACGAGGAGACGGGCGTCGGATCATTCCTGCTGGGCGTTGTCGGGGTCTTTGTCGGGACCTTGGCCGGCCTGCTGGTGTGGTATCTCCTGGCCAAGGCCGGCCTGACGATGCGGTTGCTGGCGGTCCTCGTCGGCGCGGGCGCGGGCCTAGGCGGCCGGTTCTTCTGCCGCGGCGGCGACAAGGGGCTCGGCGGCGTCGCCGCGGTGATCGCGGTCTTGGCCATGTTCTTCGGCGGAGCCATCACGCTCAACAAGACCGTGGTCGACCGGGTCAGTCTCAACGACAAGGAACTGCGCGAGGCCTACGACGACGACGTGAAGTCGGCCAAGCTCCTGGTGAAGGAGGTTCCCACTGGCTCGGATGCCGAGATCAGGGCCTACCTGGCCAAGGAGCAGGGCGCTGGCGCCGAAGTTACGGCGGAGGACGTGGCGGAGTTCCGGACCGGCGACGAGTTCAAGGAGGCGAAGGATCTGGCGGCCGGCAAGATCACCTACGCCGCCTACGCGGAGAAATTCCGCAAGGACTTCAAGGCGCTCACCGGCGGGGCGACCGACGTCGCCACCGCGGTCGGCGCCGTGCGGATGCTGTCGTTGTGGCTCATCGCGCTGGTGGGCGGGACCGCCTACAAGCTGGCCGCCGGCTGAACCGGGCACTGCTTTGCGGACGGGCCCAAGGGCGCCCTAGCCACCGACTCACCGGTCACGGTGCCGCGGAGAGCGGATTCAGTTCCCGATGGCCCGCCGGCCAGCTTCCGGGCACCCTCCCTGGGTCCGCGTTTCACATTCATGCCGATGCCTGCCGACTCTTCCTCCTCCGCCCGCCAACCCGCCAAGGACGTCTACCGGGAACTGCGGACGCTCTCCTGCGCCCAGCTCTGGGACGTGGAAGTGCCGCGTTATGATCGGGCCGGAGCCCGGGAGCGCTTGGATCGGGTCGGGCTGATCCGGGCGGTCGGGGTCGTGTTTGCCGAATCCGGCACGCCTGCCCAACGCGACGCCGCGCGCACCTGGCTGCGCGGCCTGTTGCAGGATCCCGCCGAAAAGGTCCGGCGCTACGCGGTGAACGCCCTGCCCAAACTGGGTGCCGGGGCCGCCGAGGAAACGGATTTGCTCTCCCGCCTGGGCGCTGCCGCCACGCCTCGCGAACAGCAGGCGCTCGGCGACGCGCTCGCCAAGATCGGCGGGACGGCCACGCTGGCCCAGCTGCCGGTGGGGCCTGCCGGTTCCCTGCGCCAGGCCGAACAGAAGATCCGGGCCCGCCTGGCCCGGGATCAGGGCGCGAGCGAACTCGACCTGGAAGGGCGGCTTGGCGGACCCGAGGTGCCGCGGATCCACCTGCGCGGCCGGCTTGGGTTGGAGGAAATTGTCGCGGGCGAAGCCGACGAGTTCATCCGGCAGCACGGGCAGTTCCGTCGTGGCGCGCTTCGTCCCGGGGTGGTGGAACTCGTGCCCACGGGGTCGTTCCGCCTCGCCGACGTGTTCCGCCTCCGCTGCTTTGACACCGTCGGACTGGCGCTCGGCAGCGTGAGCGGCGCCCACGACGAGGAAATTCTCGAACGCCTCGCCGCGTTGCTCGCCGCCCCGCGCACGCTTCGCCTGCTGCAAACCCTCACCCGCGGGCCGATCCGCTACCGGCTGGACTTTGTCGGCAAAGGACATCAACGCGCCGCCGTGCATCAGCTGGCCGACCGTGTCTTTGCCCTGTGCCCGGAGCTGCTCAACGACCCCAGCGCGGCGCCGTGGACCATCGAGATTCATGCCCTCGACCGGGGCGCCCGTGCGGAACTCGTCCCCACGCTGAAGCCCGATCCGCGCCTCCGTTACCGACAGGGCGACGTGCCCGCGGCGTCCCATCCTCCGCTCGCGGCGTGCCTCGCGTGGCTGGCTGGGCAGGGCGAACACGAGGTCGTGTGGGATCCCTTTTGCGGTTCGGGCCTGGAACTCGTTGAGCGGGCCCTGCTGGGCGGCGTCGACCGGGTCATCGGCTCGGACCTGAGCGAGGCGGCCCTCGAAGTGGCGGAACGCAACTTCGCGGCGGCCGACCTTCCCGGAACGCCGGCCCGTTTCCTCGCGGGCGACTTCCGGGAAGTGGCCCGAAGCCCGGAACTGGGCCCTGGATCCGCGTCGCTGATCCTCACCAATCCCCCCATGGGCATGCGCATCCAGCTCGCCGACCTCCGCGGCCTGCTGCACGACCTGCTGAAGGTTGCCGCCGAGGTCCTCCAGCCCGACGGGCGGATCGTCTTTCCGAATCCCGTGCGCCTCGCGGCCGAAGCCATTCCGCGTGCGCTGGAACTCGAATACGCACGGTCGGTGGACATGGGTGGCTTCCGCTGCCGGTTGGAATTGTATCGGCGGCGCTCCTGAGCCGTCGGTCGTCGAGCGGCGGAACCTCGCGCGACGCTGGTCAGCCGTGATTCGGCTGGGTAAGACTACCGGCACGACTGATACCCATGAAAACCTTCCTGCGAAGCCTCTTGGCCGTGCTGCTTGGCGTCATTCTCGGCAGCGTCGCGAACATGGCGCTGGTGCTGGTCTCGCCTCACGTCATCCCGCCGCCCGCGGGTGTGGACGTTAATAATGTCGAAAGCATGCGGGCCTCGATCCATCTCTTCGAACCGCGGCACTTCCTGTTTCCGTTCCTCGCGCATGCCGTCGGCACGCTGGTGGGCGCCACCGTCGCCGGCCTGATTGCCGCCAACCGCCGACACGTGTTTGCCTTGGGCATCGGCGCGTTCTTCCTGCTCGGAGGAATCGCCGCCTGCTTCATGATCCCGGCGCCGAAGTGGTTCGTTGCCGTGGACCTGTTGTTCGCCTACCTGCCGATGGCGTGGTTGGGGGGACTTATTGCCTGCCGCCTCAAGGCACCGCTGCCCTCTTGATGTCCGTGAATGGCAAAGCGGGCTTGGCAGATTCCGCGGCGGATTGTGCCTGGTCGCCTTCTTCCGTGAGCGGCGAACGATAAGGCACCCGGGTAAAGTCCGCTTTGGGACGGGCCCGCACTTGCCGATTGCCAAGGCCGGTTCGCGCCCCACCCTCCGCGGCCCTGTGCTGAATCTGGACTCGCTCAATCCGGAACAACGCCTGGCCGCGGTGACGCATCGCGGCCCGGTCCTGATTCTTGCCGGCGCCGGCACCGGCAAGACCCGCGTCATTACGCACCGGATCGCCCACATGGTCCAGAAGGGTGTGAATCCAGGGAACATCCTGGCGGTGACCTTCACCAACAAGGCCGCGCGGGAAATGTTGGAGCGGGTCAACGAATTGGTGCCCAAGCAGCCGCGGTCCGAGGATGGCGAAAAGCCAGCGCGCCCGACGATCTGCACGTTCCATTCGCTCTGCGTGCGCATCCTCCGCGAGCACATCCATCACCTGGGCTACAAGCGCAACTTCGTGATCTACGACGAGGGCGACCAGCTCTCGGCGATGAGGAAGATCCTGTCCGCGATCTCCGAGGGCGGCACCAAGACCGATCCGCGCGCCGTGCTGACCATGCTCAGCAAGTTCAAGAACGGCGGCACGTCGGCGAAGGGCTTCGAGGACCCGAACGTCCGGGCGCTCGCCGAGCACGTCGCCAAGCGCTACGAGACGGCGCTCCACGCCTGCAACGCGGTGGACTTCGACGACCTGATCCTGCTGACGCTCCGCCTGTTCCGGGAGTTTCCCGAGGCGCTCAACGCCTGCCGCGAGCGCTTCCGCTATGTGATGGTGGACGAATACCAGGACACCAACGCCGCGCAGTTCGAGCTGGTCCATTCGCTCACCGTCGAATCGCGCAACCTCTGCGTCGTGGGTGACGACGACCAGTCCATCTACGGCTGGCGCGGCGCCGAGGTGGCCAACCTGCTGAACCTCGAACAGCACTTCCCCGAGGTGAAGGTCATCAAGCTCGAGCAGAATTACCGCTCGACCAACATGATCCTCAACGCCGCCAACGGCGTGATCGGCAACAACACCAACCGGCGCGGCAAGAAGCTTTGGTCCGCGAAGGGCGAGGGCGACAAGATCCTGCTCCAGTGCTTCGACACTGACGAGGACGAGGCCCGCACGGTAGCCGAAAACATCTCGCAGGCGCTGCTGCTTGGCATCCCGTGGGGCGACCAGGCCATCCTCTACCGCACCAATCTCCAAGCCCGGCCGATCGAAACGGCGCTGCGTCAGGCCAAGATCCGCTACCACCTCGTGGGCGGGCAGAGCTACTTCGACCGGCGCGAGATCCGCGACTTCCTCGCCTATCTCCGCACGCTCATCAACCCGCACGATGACGTCTCGCTCCTGCGCATCGCCAACACGCCCACCCGCGGCCTGAGCGACGTGACGATGGAGCGCCTGCTTGCCGCCAGCCAGGAACGCCGCGCGAGCGTGTTCACTGTCATGCGCCACACGGACGTGCTGGCCAGCTTCCAGCCGCGCACCGCGCAGGCGATCACCGAGTTTGTGCAATTCCTGGAGCGCACCCGCGCGCCGCTGGAGACCGGGCAGTCCTTCTCGCTCGCCCGCTGGACGGACGAGTGGCTAAAGGAGATCGCCTTCTACGCGGACCTCCAGCGCTCGGAGAAGAACCCCGAGATTGCCGAAGCTCGCGTCCGCAACGTGCAGGAACTCGTGGATGACCTCGACGAACCCGACGGGCCGGCCGCGCTGAACCTCGCGCCAATCATCGCCCACGACGCACCGGGGCTGGACCTTACGGAACCGAAGGATGAATTCACGCTGGTGCCGTTGAAATCGCCCGAGGCCAAGGGGCCCGTCATCCGGCGCCTGTCCCGCCAGCCCCAGGATCGCCTCGCGGAATTCCTCGAGGACCTGTCGCTCGACCAGGAACGCGAGGAAGACAAGGAAGCCGGCGACGCCGTCACGCTGATCACCATGCACGCCGCGAAGGGCCTGGAATATCCTCACGTTCAGATCGTCGGGCTGGAGGACGGCCTGTTGCCGCACTCGCGCTCGAAGGTGGAGGGCACGATGGACGAGGAACGCCGGCTCTTCTACGTGGCCATCACCCGGGCGAAGCAGACGCTCCGGATCTCGCACTGCGGCGGCCGGAAAAAATACGGCCAGGTGCTGCCCTGCCACCCGTCGCCTTTCCTCAAGGAACTGCCGCCCGAGTGCGTCGAGAACGCCGAGGACGTGGCCACCAAACACGTCGAGAAGGAAGCCGGCGGCAACTGGTTCGACGCCATGCGCGCGGCGCTGGAGTAGGGGCGTCACCTAGGGGGCAAGTTGCCCGCCGGGTTATGGCACCACCCAGACGTCGTTGGTGAGTCCGGTCGCATTGAGCCCGTCCTGGAACTGCGCGTCCAAGCGTCCCGCGGACAACTGCTGCACGCTGCCATCGCCCAGCAGCACGTTGCCGGACTGATTGTGGAGTTCGGCGGTGAAACCGAAGCGCGTTCCGGCTGGGAAGACATGCCGGCCCGGCGCGACCGGAGTTCCGTTCGTCGTGAGATTCCGGTCACCTGCGAGGAGGCTTTGGGGCATCGTCTCGCTGGCGTGCAGTCCGAGGAAATAGCTGAGCTGGTGGTTGCCGCTGAACACGAACTGCGACGGGAGATTGGTCGCCGGTGCGAAGGCGGCTGCGGCGACCCGCCGTTTGTCGGCCGGACACAGCAGCAGCTTGGGGCTCGCCAACTGGGAGGTGACCACCAGCCAGTGCCGCCAGAGCTGGTTGGCGTCGGTCAGCGGTTCCTGAAAGCCGCCGTTCGTCGCCGACAATGCCGCGGGAAACGTCCCCGCATGATCGGCGGCGAAGATACGGAGGGCGAGTCCGACGTTCTTGAGGTTGTTAACGCATTGGATGCGGCTCGCCTTCGCCCGGTTTCCCGAGCCAACGGGGATCACCATTCCAACCAGCAAAACGAAGACGACGACTACGACCAGCAACTCTGTGAGGGTGAACCCGTGCCGGGCGGAGGAGCGGGGAGTGATCATGCGAATGGACTAGCAGGCGCAATGCCGCCCTGGAGCTTACGGGATGAGCAGGAGGTTGGTCGCGTTCGCGGCGTCCGCGACTCGATTGCTGATGCCCTGCCAAACCGAGCCGTCCGCCAACAGCCATTGACCATAGCCCCGGTGAATCTTCCCCGCGGTGAAGCCAACTGTCTGGCCTCCGAAAAGGTGCGTCGCACCCGGCTCGATCGCTTTGCCATCCACCAGCAGATTGCGATCGCCCGACAAGATCCGATCGGGTGTTTCTGCCTGCGGTTCATTGGTGCTCGCGCCCAGGTTGAGGAAGTAGCTGACGTGCTGGTTGCCGGAGAAGACTGCTGCCCGGGGATTGGCTGGGGTGGCGAAAAAGGTCGCAGCCGGTCGTTTGGAGGAGTCCATGGGACACCGAAGGATTCGGGGTTGATCCAAATTGTTCGGACTCAATTGTGCGTTGGTCACCACCAAGAAATGTCGCCAGAGCGAATCTGGCTGGCCGAAGAGGTCAGCCGTGCCGCCATCCTTTGCCGGAACCTGCCACGGAAAGCGGTCACCGTGGTCCGTCGCAAACACGCGGAACGCCAACCCGACGTTCTTCAGGTTGTTGATGCAGTGGATGCCTTTCGCCATCCGCCGCGCGGCGTTGAGCGTAGACGCGACGAAGAAGCCCAATGCCCCCAAGACCGCGAGCACAATTACGACCTCTAAGCGCGTCAGACCGCCGCAGTTTTGGCGCGCTGAAGGACCTCTCATCGGGCGATTGGACCGCGGCCGACGGACTTCCTCACAACCCGCGCGGCCGGAGCACCACCACGTCGGGCTTGGCCTTGTGTTTGGCGATCATGTTGGCGGGCAGGTAGCCGCGCCACGAGAGGTTCGGGTAGATCAGTGAGTGCCGGCCGATGACCGAACCGGGGTTAAGCACGGCATTGCAGCCCACGTCCACGTGGTCGCCGAGCAGCGCGCCGAACTTGCGCAGGCCGGTGTCGATGGGCACGCCGTCCGGTCCCTCGACCCAGACATTGGACTCGTCGAGCTTGAGATTGGAAAGTGCAGCGCCGGCGCCGAGGTGGGCCTTGTGCCCGAGGATGCAGTCGCCCACGTAGTTGAAGTGCGGCACCTGCGCGCCGTTGAAGAGCAGGGAATTCTTCACCTCGCAGGAGTTCCCGACTGTGCAGTTGTCGCCGATGATGGCGTTCTCGCGGATGTAGGCGTTATGACGGAGGATGCTGTTCCGTCCGATGATGGCCGGGCCGACGATCATCACGCCGCCCTCCAGCACCGTGCCCTCACCGATCTGGACATTGGGCCCGATGTGGACCGGCCCGACGGCGCGGTGCAGCTGCAAGGGCTTGGTCTGCGTGCGGCAGTAGTCGGCGAGCTTGCGGAGGACTTCCCAGGAGTGGGTGACACCGTCGAACAACGCGGCGTGTTCCGTCTGGGCCAGGTCGAAGAGTTCAGCGGGCGAATACATGGTCGCAACGTGGGAAAACGGGCGGGCCGCGGCAATCGCAAAGCTGCCCATTTTGGAACACATTTTGGCCTGACCGCTCAAGCGGCGGGGAATCACCTCCGTTCCCCTTGTCCCGTCGGCGGCGGGATGCCTACTCTGAACCATGTTTCCGCGCGTGAAGTTTCCGTTCGTGGCCTCGTTCTGCCTGCTGGGCGCCGCGGTCGCCATCGATCCGGTCCGGGGCGCCGAGGCCAGCCGACTTCCGGCCCTCACCCGCCTCGTGCAGGACGATTCGCCCAAGGTTCGCGTCGAGGCGCTCCGGGCGCTGGCCAAGATTCCGACCGCGGAAGCCGCCGCGGCCGCCCTCAGCGCGCTGGAGAAGCCGATGGACCCAACGCTCGACTACGCCCTGTGGCTCACCATCAACGATCTCGCCGAGCCATGGATTGCGGCGCTGCAAAGCGGGGCGTGGAAACCCGAGGGCCGCGAGAAGCAGTTGGAGTTCGCCCTGAAGGCGCTCAAGCCCGAGCAGGCCAGCCGCGTGCTCGGTCAGGTGCTCGCCAGCCGGCCATTGGCGAAGGATGGGGCGGGACCCTGGATTGAGGTGATCGGCGCCGCGGGTTCGCCGGCGCAGTTGCGGCAACTGCTGGACCAAGCCCTCAACGGCGGCTTCGATGAGGCCGCGACCGCGCGGGCAATCCGGTCGCTGGCCGATGCGACCCGGCTGCGCAAGGCGAAGCCGTCCGGCGACACCACGGCGCTGGGCCGCCTGTTGGATTCGAAGTCGTCCGCCGTTTTGGTCGAGGCGCTGAAACTCGCCGCGGTCTGGAAGGATCTGGGCGGTGCGTTTGGCAAGTTGGGCGAACTGGCCGCGGCCAACGGGCAGTTGCCCGAAGTGCGCGACGCCGCCTTCGCCGCCTTGCGCCAGATTGGCGGCGCCGGTTCGGTAGATACGTTGGTGAAGCTGGCCGGCGCGGACCGTGAGGCCGCTGTCCGTCGGCAGGCGTTGGGCATCTTGGCTGCGCTGGACCTGGGCAAGGCGATGCCGGCGATCATCGAGACAGCCAAGACCACGACCGACGAAAACGCGGCCGTCGAGTTCTGGCGTTCCGTGCTGACCACGAAGGGCGCGGGCAAGCAGATCGCGGAGGCCTTGCCGGAGAAGGGGATTTCGACCGCCGCCGCCAAGGCCGGCCTGCGGGTGGCCCGCGAAGGCGGCCGAAGCGAACTCGACCTCGTGGTTGCCCTCGCCAAGAGCGCCGGGTTGGCCGCGGACACCGCCGCGGCCAGCGCTGTCCTCATCAAGGAAATCGCCGCCAAGGCAGCGGCCAAGGGTGACCCGTATCGCGGCGAATGGATTTACCGCCGGCAGGATTTAGCCTGTGTCGGCTGCCACGCCATTGGCGGCGCGGGCGGCAAGGTCGGCCCGGACATGACGAGCATCGGCGCCAGCGCCCCGATTGATTATCTCGTCGAGGCCGTGCTGCTGCCCAACGTGAAGATCAAGGAGGGCTACCACTCGGTGATCGTCACGACCAAGGACGAGACCGAGTTCACCGGCACGTTGGCCCGGGAGACAGGGCAGGAAGTGGTCCTGCGTGACGCCGCCGGCAAGGAACAGGCCGTCGCCAAGGCCGATATCGCCAAGCGTGAGCAAGGCACGCTGTCATTAATGCCCGGCGGCTTGCTGGACCCGCTGAACGAACAGGAACAGCTCGACCTCTTCGCGTTCCTTGCCCGGCTCGGCAAGCCGGGCGACTTCGATGCTGCGCAAGGCGGCGTGGCCCGGCGTTGGCAGTTTGCGCAGACTTTTCACACCGATGCCCAGTCCGGGCAGGAGCTGTGGCCGGTTAACGCCAAGCCGGATGACCAACGCTGGCAGACGGCGTTGGCGTTGGTGAAAGGCGTCGTTTCCAAGCGGCTCATCGGCCAAGCCCTCCAGGCCGAAGGCTGGTCCTCGCGCCACGGGGTGTTTGCCGCCACGGAAGTCACCGCCGCGAAGGCAGGCGCGGCGCGCTTCAACCTCATCGCGGGCCCGGGCACCGAGCTGTGGGTTGATGGAAAACGAGCCGGCGGCGCGGGCGAAACCAGTGTCGAACTTTCCGCAGGAATCCACCGCCTCGTTGTGCGCCTCGATCCGAAGCAGATGCCGGAAAACCTGCGGCTGGAATCCAAGGACGTGCAGTTCGTGCTGAACCGAAACCGCCCGTAAAGATCAGTCCGGCGCGGACACGTTTCGGCCATACGCCGCGCGGAGGAACTCGCGGATCACGGCCAGTTCCGGCTCGCCTGCGACGGTGTGCTCCTTGTCGAATTCACGCCATTCGACGCTGAGCCCGGCCTGGCGGAGCGGCGGCAACTGTTCGTCCCGCACCTTGGCCATCGGGATCAGGGGATCACGGCGGCCGTGGGTGAACAGCGCCCGCTGTTCCCGCGCGACCGGCGCCAGTTCGTTGATCAACGTCGCCGGCTCCCACACGTAACCGCTGATTCCCACGAGCGCGGCGAGGCGATGTGGGTAACGGAAGCCGGTGTCTAAGGTCATCAGGCAGCCCTGGGAAAAACCGAGCAAGCCGGTGCGTTCGCCCGGGAACCCGGCGGCGCGTTGCAGGTCCAGCAATTCGGTGAGCAGCGCGCGGCTGCGGCGGATGCCGGGACCGGAATCGCCGTAGAGGTCATACCACGAATAGCCGCCGTAGTAGTCGTCCGGTGCGTCGACGAGCAGATAGTTCAGCCAAGGCAGCCGAAGCGCTTCCGGCAACCAACGCCAGCCGTCCATGGAGTCACCCAATCCATGGAGGACGACCAGCAGGTCGAGGGAGCGGGCTTCGGCGGCGGGGATCAGTTCAGTGTTCAGCATGCGTGTCCGCCGGGAGCGGCCGGGGCACGGTAGGCGGCCCCGGTTGGGCCGGCAATCGGGGGCCGGGAAGGTGGCCAAAAAAATTGTGGGTGGGTGCATCCGTTCACCGTTCAGGTGCGTTATGTCGGTTACCTGGGGAGGTTGGGCCGGTCCGAAGGCCGTGCGACCGATCGAACCGGGCAAAAACAAACACCAACATCTCCACATGAACTCAAAGCACTTCCTTCGCCGGACTCCTCGGGTCATCGCCGCGCTTGCAGCTGCGCTGGCCACGGGTTCGTCCGCCCACGCCGACACCATCTACGGGCTTGGCTCCGGTGGCTTCATCTTCACGTTCAACGGCTCGACGCCGGGCACCACGGGCAGCCCGGTGGCCGTGACGGGACTGGGTGGCTCCACGCTGCTGGGCATCGACATCCGGCCCGCCGACGGACTGCTGTATGGCGTGGGCACCGGCAACAAGGTGTTCACGATCAACCCGACCTCCGGACTGGCCACGGACGTCACCGCGGCCTCCTTCCTGGGCACTGCCGTCGGTGGCGGCTTGGGCGCGGGGAGCAACTTCGGCATCGACTTCAATCCGGCGGCCAACCGACTTCGGGTCGTGTCGGAGGCCGATACGAATCTGCGCCTCTTCGGCTCGGCCGAGACAGTGGACTCGGCCCTCGTTTACCAGGCCGGCGATGTCAATTTCGGCATCAATCCCAACATCACCACGGTCGCCTACACCAATCCGGATACCAATCCCGGCACCGGCACGACCCTCTACGGCCTGGATACCACGCTGAATGTGCTGGTCCGCCACAACACGGCTCCCGGGTTCCAGAACCTCGAAACGATCGGGGCGCTGGGCGTCGATTTCGCGGCCGCGAGCGGCTTTGACATCAATGTCGCAGGCACGGCCTACGGTGCGTTTCACGACGTCGGCGCCGGGGTTTCCCGCCTCTACACCCTGAATCTGGGAACGGGAGCCGCCACGTTGGTGGGCGACATTGGCGGGGGGCAGCAAATCCTCGACCTCGCGGTCACCCCGGTCCCGGAGCCGGAAACCTACGCTGCCATGGCGGGCGGGATGCTGGTGGCGTTCGCTGCCTGGCGTCGGCGCCGCTGAGGCAAATGCCAGTCGGGTTGGGACACTGCGTTAGGCACGGATGTCCCAACCCGGCGCTGCCGCTCGCCGGCTATCCCTTGTCCTGCGCCTGTCGGGAATTGCCGTATTTGGCGGCAGGGAAGGAGCATTTCGCCACCAGGTTGTCGCCATTCGCCCCACATCTGCCCCCGGGGCGAACTGCTTGGGCTAATTCAACGCCCCGTTCCCACTTATGGCACACACCCTCTCCTCCGTTCGCGGTTTCGCCGGTCTGGCCGGCGTCGCCTTGTTGACCCAACTCGCCCTGCCCGAGACTACGCTAGCCCAAGGCTGCGTGGCGGTCCGCGGCGGCATGTGCATGCTGCCCGGCCACGGGCAAAATCCGCTGGATGACAGCCTCACGGCCGGCGACTGGTCCGTGGCGTTGAGCTATCGCTGGCTGCACTCCGACCGGCATTTCGTCGGTGACGTCGAGCAGAAGCAACGGCAGGCGCTCGGCACCGAAGTGATCAATGACTCCCACTTCTGGGATCTTGGAGTGAGCTACCAGATTTCGCCCCGGTTCAGCGCCACGTTCACCCTGCCGGTGGTCTACTCGGACCGGTCGTCTTTCTATGAGCACAGCGGCGGTTCACCTGCGACCGGCGCGCAGCGGGGCCATTCGCAGGCGGGCGGCATCGGCGACATCCGCCTGACCGGTTACGCGTGGCTCTGGGACCCGACGACGCACCCCAAGGGCAACATCCAGCTCGGTCTGGGCGTCAAGGCGCCGACCGGTGACTACGAGGCGACCGATACCTTCAACACCGTCCGCGGCCCCGAGGAACACTATGTTGACCAGTCCATCCAACCCGGTGACGGCGGCTGGGGCTTCTCCTTGGAATTCTTCGGCTACCGCGAAATCTTCGAACGAACCTCCGTGTATGCCCAGGGCTTCTACCTGTTCAGCCCCAAGTCCGTGAACGGTGTCTCGACCGAAATCGCCAATCCCCGCGGCCGCACCATCACCGCCCTGAACCGGACGCTCGCGAGCCCGACAGCGACGCCCGCCCAGAAAGCGACGGCCCAGGCCCGGCTCGATGCCGCGACCGCCCTCGGTTATAACACGCCTACGGCGCTGGAAGACGTCATGTCGGTCAGCGACCAATACCTCGCCCGCAGCGGCGTGACCTACACCCTCGTCAAGAGCTGGGGGCTCGCGCTCAGCCTCGGCGGACGCCTCGAAGGCGTGCCGGTGGAAGACGCCCTCGGCAACAGCGACGGCTTCCGGCGCCCCGGCTACACGATTTCCATCGAACCCGGCATCACGATGATGAAGGGCCGCTTCTCCGCCGCCGTGTATGCCCCAGTCGCGCTTTACCGGAATCGGCAGGCCAGCGTCGCGGACAAGCGTTGGGACCAAATTGTCGGCGGCGGCACGACGGGCGGCGACGCGGCCTTCGCGGACTTCGTGATCAGTGCGAGCCTCGGTTACCGCTTCTGAATTCCTGAGCCGATCCTCGGGAGATGGATCGGTTTTCCTATGCCCGCCCGGGACGCGCTGGTTCCGGGCGGGTTTTTGCGTTTGGGAACGGCTTTTGCGGGCGCGCACGCGTTTCCGGCTTGTTCACGGGTTGCCGCCCTAGCGAGTCTCCGGCCCATGCAGGTCCTACACGTGGCGAGTGAGCTCCACCCGTTTTCCAAGACGGGCGGCCTTGCCGACATGGTGGCCGCGCTGGGCAAGGCACTGGCCCACGCCGGCCACGAGGTGCATCTGGTCACGCCCCTTTACCGCGGCATCCGCCAGCGACATCCGGAAATCCAGCCGGCGAACTGGCGGTTCGACCTGCCCGTGGGCACCGAGTTGGTCGCAGGCGAATTCTGGCGGCTGAAGGTGTCCCCGCGGCTGACGATCTGGTTCGTGGACCAGCCGCACTTCTTCGACCGCGCGGGCATCTACAACGAAAAGCAGGTCGACTATCCGGACAACGCCGCCCGCTACCTCTATTTTTCCAAGGCCGCGCTCCTGCTGGCCCGGCACCTGCCGCGCCCGCCCCAGATCGTCCACGTGCATGACTGGCCCACCGGCCCGCTGCCGCTGCTGCTGCAACATGCCCGGGCGGACGGCGCCTGGCCGAATCCGCCGAAGACGATCCTGACTATCCACAACCTGGCCTACCAAGGTTGGTTCCCGCCCGCCGACTGGGCGTTCACCAATCTGCCGGCCGAATGGTTCCACCTCAACAGCGCCGAGGCCTGGGGGCAGTTCAACTTCCTGAAGTGCGGCCTTTCGCTGGCCGACGCGCTGACCACCGTCAGCCCGCGTTACGCCCGGGAAATCTGCACGCCGGAATACGGCTGTGGCTTCGAGGGACTCCTGCTGCGCCGCGAATACGAGCTGACCGGCATCCTCAACGGCGTGGACTACGAGGAATGGAACACGACCCAGAATCCGGCCCTCAAGCACGTCTACGACGTGGACCACCTCGCGGGTAAGGCCGCGTGCAAACGCGACCTCCAGGTGGCGCTGGGCCTGCCGGTGCGGGATGACGTGCCGCTCTTCGCGAAGATTTCCCGGCTCACCGGCCAGAAAGGGTCCGACCTGTTGCTGGAGGCGTGGGAGCAGATCTTCGCGGGCGATGGCGAACGGCAATTCGTCCTGCTCGGCTCCGGCGACGCCGCCTTGCAGGACGGGTTTCGGGCGCTCGCGGCGAATCATCCGGAATCCGTGGCCGTGCGCGTGGGCTTCGACCCGGCGCTCGCCCAGCAGATCGAGGCGGCGGCGGATTTCTTCCTGATGCCTTCACGGTTCGAACCCTGCGGCCTGAACCAGCTCTATTCGCTGCGCTACGGCACCGTGCCCATCGTCCGGGCGACCGGCGGGTTGGACGATTCGGTGGTGGATGTTCGGGAAAGCGCCGAACGCGCCACCGGCATCAAGTTTCACGAACCCACGGCCAGCGCCCTGGCTCAGGCCATCCGCAAGGCGGACGCCCTCTACCGCGAGCCGGACTTGCTCGCCCACTTCCGCCGCAATGGCATGACCGCGGACTTCTCGTGGGAAAAACAATCCCGGGAATACGTCGACCTCTACGAACAGGTGCTGCACGGCGTCTGATCCGATCTTCGCCGCCATGAAAAGCCTGCTCCTGCTCGTCGTTGCCGCCGCGCCGTCGCTGGCCCAAACCACCAACCGCTTCGCGTTCGATCCCGCGTCCGTCCAACTCGACCCGCGTCTGGAAATGAAGCTGTGGGCGGCGGAGCCGGATGTAGTGGACCCGGTCGCCATCGCCTGGGATGACCAGGCGCGCGCCTACGTGGTGGAGTGCCGCGACTACCCTTACGGCGTCGGACCGGCTGGCGGCGTTGGCAGCACCGTGCGGCAATTGGAAGACACCAATGGTGACGGCCTGGCGGACAAGGCCACGGTCTTTGCCCGGAACCTGAGCTACGCCACCAGCGTGACGCCTTGGCGCGGCGGAGTGTTGGTCACGGCGGCGCCGGACGTCCTGTTCCTGAAAGACACCGATGGCGACGGCGTGGCCGATGTCCGCGAGGTTGTCCTGACCGGTTTCGTCCGCGGCGTGTCCGACAGCCTGGTCAACGGCCTGCGCTACGGCTTGGACGGCCGAATCCACGGCGCCAACGGCGGCAACGGTGGCACCCTGAGCTCGCCGAAACGGCCCGGCGAACTCCTCGCGTTGGGCGACGACGACTTCGCGTTCAATCCGGATACCGGTCAGGTGGAACGCATCGGGCGGTCCGGCGGTGGTTTCGGGCTGGTGTTCGACGATTTCGGCCGCGCCTTCACGACCTACAACATCGATCACCTGCAACACCGCTTCCTGTCCCGGCGGCAGGCGGAGCGGTTCCCGGGCTTCCCGCCCGTGGCCCTGACCGGCTCCATCTCGGATCACGGCGAGATGGCACGCATCTTCCCGGTTTCCACCGCGCAAACCCGGCCCAATCATCCCGAACAGGCCGGCCATTTCAGCGCGGCCGGCGGCATGGGACGCGTGACCTCGGGACTGTTTCCGGATGAACTGCGAGGCTCGATTTTCGTCGGCGACGTCGTCGGTAACCTAGTGCATCGCGACGTGATTGTGCCCGACGGCCCGACATTTCGGGCGACGCGCCCGCCCTGCGAACAGACGAACGAATTCTTCGCCAGCCGGGATAGCAACTTTCGCCCGGTGGGGCTGGACACTGGGCCCGACGGCGCGCTCTACCTGCTCGACATGCAGCGCGACGTCATCGAGCACCCGGATTACATCCCGGCGAAGGTCCGGGCGAAGCTCGACGTCCGCGCCGGCCAGGACCGAGGCCGAATTTATCGGATCGCTCCGAAGAACTCCGGCAAGCCGCGCCGAGTGAACCTCAGCCGCCTGCCCGATTCCGCGCTCGTCGCCCAACTCGGCGATGACAATCAGTGGGTGCGGCTGACCGCCCAACGGTTGTTGGCCGAACGGCACGCCACCGCAGCGATTCCTGCGCTCCGGCGGCTGGTGCTGGAAAGTCCCCGCGCACTGGCACGGCTGCATGGCCTGTGGACCTTGGAAGCCCTCGGCGCCCTGACGGACGCGGAACTTCAAAAGGCGCTGACCGATACCCACCCCGGCGTGCGTGAGAACGCCCTTTGGCTGGCCGAGCCCCGGCTTCCGGCCCAACCGTCGCTCGCCGACTTGGTGCTCAGCCGCCTGCGCGATTCCCAACCGCGGGTTCGATTCGTGGCCGCCCAAGTGGCCGGGGCGATCAACCAACCCGCCGTCGAGGCACAGCTTGCCGAACTCTGGTGGCGCGACCTTCCGTCTGACTGGACCCGCCGCGCGGTGCTCTCTTCGTTGCGTCCCGAGCACGGCTTGGCCTTTGCCGGACGGGTGCTGGATCGTTTCGGAACGGCTTCGATCCCGGAAGGTGGCGAACACGCCATCCGGGAACTGGCCGACCTCATCGGTGCCCGGGCAGGAGACCGACCGGCGGATGTGTCCGCCTTGCTGGAGCGAAACGGCCTGGGTTCGACGCTCGCCCGCGCGCTCGCGGAAGGCTTGGCCAGCGGATTGGGCCGCAGCGGTGCCCAGACGACCCTGACCGAATCGGCCCGGCGACGGGTCACGGAACGGTTTGCCGCGGCCGGAAGCGAGGAATTGCGCTCGCTCTGGTTGTTGGCTCGTGCGCTGGGCTTGCCCGAAAATGTTCACCAGAGCGAAGCCCTCGTGCTGGCGCGGGCCGGCGCAATGGATGCCAACCGGGCCGTGGATGCACGGGTGGCGGATGTGCGGATCTTGGGATTGGGCGCGGAGGATTCTTCGCGCGAGCCCTTACTGGCGCTGCTTGACGCCCGTGAACCCGTCGAACTCCAGCGTGCCGCCCTGAGTGAACTGCGCCGGTTTGAAGGGGCGGCCGTGGGGTCGGGTCTGGTTTCGCGCTGGCGGGCAATCGGCCCGGCCATTCGCACTGACGCGCTCAACTTGATCTTGGGACGCCGCGCCTTCCATCCACCGCTTCTGGAGGCCTTGGAATCAGGCGCCATCCTGGTCGGCGAACTGAACCTCGACCTGGAACAACGGCGACGGCTCCTGCGTGGTGGCACCGCCAGCATCCGGGAGCGGGCGGTCAAGTTCATGGCGGACGAGGAATACTCTGGTCGCATAGCGTTGGTGGACGACTGGCTGGCCAAACTGCCAGCCCAGGGCGATGCCGGCCGGGGGCGGAAATTCTTCGAGGAAGCATGCTCCAAGTGCCATGTCTGCGGCGCCGTCGGGAAACGGGTAGGACCCGATCTGACCAGCCTGACACATCGCTCCGTCGAGGACCTTGTGTCCAACATCCTTGATCCCAACATGGCGCTGAATCCGGGATTCGTGGCCTACACGTTGGAAACCGGCGACGGCGAAGCTCAGACCGGCCTGTTGGTGGTGCAAGACGCCAATTCGATCACGCTCCTGATGGCCGACGAACAGCGGGTGACCGTCCCGCGCCGGTCCGCGCTGAAGCTGGAGGCCAACGGCCGCTCGCTGATGCCAGAAGGGTTGGAGGCGGGGCGGTCACCGCAGGATCTGCGGGATCTCGTGGAGTATCTGCAGGGCGCTTCCCGACGGTAGCCTTGCTTGCGCGACGCGGGCCATGTATCTGGACCCCCATGAAGTTGGCAACACTTACGGTGCTGCTGGGCATTGCGGCAGGGGTTGGTCGAATGGAGTCGGCGCCGATCCCGCTGCTCAATCCGTCGTTCGAGGCGCTGACGGGCACAAATTCCGTCCACTTCGACAACCTAGGTAGGCTTAGGTTGGGCCATTGGGCGACTTTCTTCCGCCTCGACGGTGCCGAAGGGTTTGAGTCTGAGAACGCGGTGCCCGGGTGGGAAGGCGAGGGCGAAAATGGAACCATGTCGGTCATCACCGGAACTGGGCCGACTGCCCGCTTCACTGCCATCCCGGACGGCCGCAACACGTTTTTCTCGACCAGCATTGGCCTGACGCTCCAGACCGTAACCGCCCGATATACCGCCGGGAACCGATATGTCTTTCGGGTGATGGTCGGCCGGCCGCTGACTGAATCGATGCCGGGAGTATGGTCCGGTGGTAATTTGCTGCTGTTGGCCGACGGAGAAGCCGTTGCAATTGCCGATATCCCGAGAAATATCGCACCCGGCGAGTTCAGGGCCGTGGAGGTAGCATACTCCGTGGCGCCCGGGGACCTAAACAGCGGCAAACCGATTGGTGTAGCCCTTTCCCCCGGATTTCCCGGCGAGGTTCATTTTGACCTCGCCACGTTGGCGGAAGAACCGCTGCCTGCCATCGAGTTGGAAGCTGTCCCGGCCGTGCGCCTCAGTTGGCCGACATTTACCAATGCATGGTATCGGGTGGACCGCACCCTGAGCCTGACCGATCCGATCTGGACGCCCGTTTCTCCTGCGCTCCCGGGCACTTCGCAGACCGTAAGTTTTTTTCACGTGGCCACCAATGGCGCGGGCTATTACCGAATCGTTCCGGTTCCGCCCCGGTGAGCTCCGGTCTTCAACCCGGTGACCCGGCGAAATCAGTTCACGGCTTTCTCTGCCAGGCGGGTCTGGAGGAAATCGTTCGCTTGGAGATAGCTTCCGCGGGAGCGGCCGCGAACGTGCTGGCACCGGGATTGGTCGCAATGGCGGGTCGGTTGCCGCAGGAATTGGTAGTCGCGTCCGCCAAGCAGTGCCTGCCCAACCTCCGCCGAATGAACGCCGATTCAATTGGTCGGTGGGCCCAGACGTTGTCGGCACAGGTTGCTGATTCCATCGCCCCCGGCGGCCGGTGGATGTTGCACGTCTTTGCGAACTACCGTCCCGAAACCTCAAAGCCGGTTGGCGCGCGCGCGCAGCATTCCACTCGCCTTGGGTTTCGCCCCGGCCGATGCGGGGAAGACGCCGACAGCTCACTGGAGGAAAACGCCGGCGGTGGGGTCCGCCGGTGCGAGCTGATTCGAGGTGCGTTGTTGGAGATCTTGCGGAAACGGCAACGGACTTGGCTGAGAGGCCTGGATTCCGACGGAGCGCTCCAGCCGGACACCAGCCTGATCCAACTGTCCCTGACCGCGCCTGATGCCGGCTGGCTGTCCGTTTCCAATTCGCCCCAACCTCATCAGTTGCGCCGGCTGATTGTGCCTTTCCCCAACGGCCAAATCCCCGTTGCCGTGGACAAGGCGGCACCCAGCCGTGCTTTTGCCAAGCTGGTCGAGGCGGAATTGCGCTTTGGCCGGCGCATCGCCTCGGGCGAAACCTGCGTGGACCTCGGCGCGTCGCCGGGTGGCTGGACTTGGGTCGCCCGGCAACGAGGCGCCCGCGTCATCGCCGTGGATCGGTCACCGCTGCGTGAGGACCTGATGGCGGATCCCGCGGTCACTTTCTTCCGGGGCGACGCCTTCAGTTACCAACCGGATCGCCCGGTGGATTGGCTGGTGTGCGACGTGATCGCGGCCCCGGAACGGAGCATTGAACTCGTCCTCGAATGGGCGCGGCGGCGCTGGGCTCGGCACTTTGTCGTGACCATCAAGCTGCGCGAGGGAGATCATCCCAAGCTGGACCGCCTGAAGCAGGAAATGCCCGCCTTCTCGGACGACTGGTATTTGACCCACCTGTGCGCCAACAAGCACGAGGCATGTGTCTTCGGCAGCGTGCGGCCGGAGGGCAACGTCATCGCCGTCGCCGGTTCAGCTACGGCTTGAAGCCCAGCCGCTCCCAACCCTCGCGCCCGAGGCGGCGCAGGGTCTCTTGGTTCGCCTCGTAGATCGATTCCGGCCGGGGAAACGACTCCAGCGCCCGTTCGATGCTGGCCTCCCGCAACAGGTGCAAGGTCGGGTAGGGACTCCGATTCGTGCAGTTCGTGATGTCGTCCGGCTCGGTGCCGGCGAACTGGAACGCCGGGTGAAAACTCGCGATCTGAATTTCGCCGACCAACTGGAGTTTCTCCAGCAGCGCTTCCGCCGCGTCGTGGAACGCGTTGAATTCCAGGAAGTCGGCGAAGACCCACGGATGGATGAGCAACGTGGTTTCCACCTCCTCCGCGCTGACGGACTGCAAGTGGTTCAGTTCGGTCCGCAGTTCGGCCAGCAGCGCGTCCTCGGTCCGCGCCTCGCTGACGACGTAGCGGATCTGGTTGCGCACGTGGACCGACTTGGCGAATGGGCAGAGGTTCAAGCCGATGACCGCCCGTTCGAGCCACGTCCGGGTGGCGGCGATGACTTCGGCGGCAGTCGGTTCGTTGGCAGGTGGCACGGGCGGAACCTACCGAACGGCGCCGCGAGCGGCAGCAACGAATCCATCCGCCATCCCCAGCAAAGGGCTGGGACAGCCCGCCGGAAATCTCCATGCTCCGCGGCGCTATGTGGCAGTTCCTCCGGCGCATCTCCCTCACGCAGTGGATTTTCATCTCCATGGTGGCCGGCGTGGCCATCGGCGTGGCGTTCCCGACCGAGTCACAGCACCTGAAGATCGTCTCGAACCTCTTCCTGAAGATGATCAAGTGCATCTTGGTGCCGTTGGTCTTCGGCACGCTGGTCGTCGGCGTGGCGGGCCACAGCGACGACCTGAAGTCGGTCGGCCGGCTCGCGTTGAAGGCGCTGTTCTACTTCGAAGTCGTCACGACGCTGGCGTTGGTGATCGGGTTGTTCGCCGTGAACCTGACCCGGCCCGGCGACGGACTCACGCTCCCCGCCCCCGGGACCGGAGACAAGATCGTCGCCAACAAGGTCACGCTCGCCGGCATCGTGGAGCACATCGTGCCGAAGAGCTTCTTTGAAGCGGCGGCCAGCAACGACGTGCTGCAGGTCGTTTTCTTTGCCCTGATGTTTGGGGTCGCGCTCGCCCAAGTGGACCGACCTCACCGCGAGGTGATGCTCAAATGGTGCGAGGCGTTGACCGAGGTGATGTTCAAGTTCACCGGGATCGTCATGAAATTCGCCCCGCTCGGCGTTGGTGCCGCGATGGCGGTGACCGTGGGGCATAGCGGATTGGGGTCGCTGCGCTATCTGCTGCTGCTGGTTCTCACGCTGTATGGTGCGTTGGCGGTGTTTGTCCTCGCAGTGCTTTTGCCGGTCGCTTTGTGGGCGAGGATTCCGGTCAAGCGGTTCATCAAGTTGCTCTGGGAACCCATTGTGCTGGCCTTCACCACGACCTCGTCGGACGCCGCCTTGCCCGATGCGATGAAGCGTCTCGTCTCATTCGGAGTTCCGAAGCGAATTGTCTCCTTCGTGATGCCGATGGGGTATTCGTTCAACTTGGACGGCTCAACCCTCTACCTGGCCGTTGCCTCCGTGTTCGTCGCTCAAGCGGCCAAAGTTGAACTCAGCATCAGCCAGCAAGTCGCGATCGTGGTGACCCTGATGCTGACCAGCAAGGGAATGGCGGGAATTCCCCGGGCTTCACAGGTAATCTTGGCAGGCACCCTGGTCATGTTCGACCTGCCGTTGGAGGGTGTGATCCTGATCATGGGCGTGGACGAACTGATGGACATGGCCCGGACCACCGTGAACCTCGTCGGCAACTGCCTCGCCACGGCCGTGATGGCCCGCTGGGAAGGTGAACTGAACATTCCGCCGGCCGACGCTCCGGCGGAACCGGCGAATGGCTGACGACCGGCTTACGGTTCGACCGTCTGCAGATACTTAAACTTTCCCTCCTTCACCGTGATGATCACGGCGGACTTCGAGGCGTCGCGCTTCGCATCGAGCGTCGTCTTGCCGGTCACGCAGGGAAAATCCTTGGTCGCGGCCAAGGCGTCGCGGACCTTGGCGCCTTCGGTTGAGCCCGCCCGTTTGATCGCGTCCGCCAAGACCATCGCGGAATCGTAGCCGAGGGCCGCCATCGCGTCGGGAACCTCCCCGTTGAACTTCGCTTGGAACGCCTTCACGAAGGCCTGCACCTTGGGATCGGTGGATTCCGGCGAGTAGTGCGTGGAGTAGAACGTATTCTCCAACGCCTGTCCGCCGGCGATCTGGATCAGCTCCGGGGCTTCCCAACCATCGCCGCCGAACAGCGGCACGTTGATGCCGAGCTGACGGGCCTGCGCCACGATGAGTCCGGCTTCATTGTAATATCCGGGCACGAAAATCGCCTCGGCGCCCGCGGCCTTGATGGCCGTGAGCTGGGCTTTGAAATCCTTGTCGCCGCCGCTGAACTTCTGTTCGACCACAATCTGTCCGCCGGTCGCCCCGAAACCCTGCCGGAAGAATTCGGCCAGCCCGACGCTGTAGGCCGAAGCCACGTCCGAGAGGATGGCCACCTTCTTCACCTTGAGCGTCTTGGCCGCGAAGTCGGCCATCAGCTTGCCCTGGAATGGATCGGTGAAGCACACCCGGAAGACGAAGTCGCCGACCTCGGTCACCTTCGGATTGGTCGAAGACGGCGACACCATCGGGACGCCCGCCTGCTGGCAGATGGGCGCGGCCTCCAGCGAACGCCCCGAGGCCACTTCGCCGAGCACGGCCACGACTTTGTCGCGGCTGATGAACTTCTTCACGATGGTCGCCGATTCCCCGGCCTGCGAGCGGTTGTCCTCGACCAGATGCTCAATCTGTTTGCCGAGCACGCCACCCGCCTTGTTCAGCTCCTCCACGGCGAGTTCTGTGCCCTTGTGCGACGACTGCCCGAACGCGGCTTCCTTGCCCGTCAGCGACGCGAACTCACCGATGACGATCTTGCCACCTGCCGTCGGGGTTCCGCCTCCGGCATTTCCACCGCCGCCGGATTCGGTGGGTTTGCAACCGGCGACGAGGGCGACGGCGGCGGCCAGCGCGGCCAGGAATTCACGGCGGGGAGACAGGGACTTCATGATCGGGGAGAGATGTGGTGAGTGAACCGGCTCAATTGTGCGAACCGTAGAAAGCCCGGCCCGGACGTCAAAGCGGGTTTTGCTCACAAATGGAGGAGGGCGGGCGATCGCCTGGCCGCAAGCCGGGGACTGACGGTGGCTTCGGAAACCTACGCTTCGGTGATTTGGCCGAGTTGGCAGGGCCTGTTGGCTCCCGTGGTTTCCGGCAGGTTGGCGGGCCAGCCGCGGAGCCGGTAGTGGGCCAGCAGCGCGAAGGCCGCCGCCTCGATGGCCTGACGCGGCCAGCCGAAATCCTCGGACGGAACCAGGTGGATGTCGGGCGAGAGTTCTTCGAGCGCTGCGTCCAGATGGTCACGGAGCGTTGGATTGGCGGCGCCGCCGCCGCACAGGACGATCCGGGCGGGCAGCCGTCGGTTCGTCGTCCGGACAAAGCGGTCGTAGCTGGCCGCGATGGACCGGGCCGTGAACCAGGTCAGCGTGGCCAACGTATCGTGGGGCGACAGCTTCGCCCGTTGGCAATCGGCCATGACTCGGCGGAAAAAGGGTTCACCGAACTCTTCCCGGCCAGTGCTCTTGGGCGGCGGCGCCGCGAAATAGGGATGCTTCAACCAGCGTTGGGCGAGGTCGGGTTTGGCCCAACCCTTCGCGGCCCAGCGGCCATCCACGTCGCAGGACTTCTTGCCGCCGGTCAGTTCCCGCATGGCGAGGTCGAGCAGCACATTCGCCGGCCCGGTGTCGAAGGCTTGGACCTTCGGCGCGGCCGCCTTCCGGTCGGTCCAGTCGAGCGCCGTGACGTTGCTGATGCCGCCCAGATTGTTGACCGCAACGAACTCGCCCCGACGCGCAAACACGACCCGATGGAACAAGGTGGCCAGGGGCGCGCCTTGACCGCCGGCAGCCAGGTCGGCGGCACGAAAGTTGGAGACGACAGGAATCCGCAGCGCCGCGGCGAGGTGGGCAGGCTCGCCGAGCTGGAATGTGGCGGCGAGCGCCGCCTTCCGATTGCCTCTGCCGGCGGCTAGCGGCGGCCGGTGAAAGATCGTCTGCCCGTGCAGGCCCGCGGCGTCCGCGCTGAGGTTGCGTGCCGCCAAGCCGCGTTCGGCGGCAGTGGCGTAGAAGCGTCCAAGGTCGTGGTGCAGTTGGGCGGTTTCCCAACTGGTTGCCTCACCCTTGGCCGCCGCCTGTAGCCGACGCCCCAGCGGGCGTGGAAAATCCGCGGACCACAGCTCCAGCAGCCCGATTCGGCTCCGGCCGTGGCAGTCGCACAGCGCGAAGTCCACGCCGTCGAGGCTGGTGCCGGACATGATGCCGAGGAGGAGCATGGTTGCTAGGAATGAAGCTCCGTGTCTCGAACCGCGTAGAACGCCAATCCGATCCCTGCACCAATCGCGGTGACTGCCAAGAGCGTCTCGTGCGAAAAGTGATCCTCGAAGCAAAAGGGCTCATCGCCCGCCTCGTAGCCAAGGTAGAACTCTCGGAACCCGGCGGCATCCCATTGCTGTCGAGGTGGTCCGTTTAGTGCCGCGATCTGCTGGCAAAGATGGCGGATAGTCTCGTCTGGAGTGCCGAGCGGCAGCGGCGCGAAATAGACGTAGGCACGGTGGGTGTCGCAAGGCACCACGATGACGGCTTCGCCATGGGTCTCAAACCACTCAACAAAAGACTCGTGGGGGTGATCCGTTTTAATGGCCACCTCAACACTGATGAACTTGGTCTTGCATCGCATGGTTCGTCGTGATTTGCCGACCCTAGCTTGAGGAAGCGTCGTTGAACTTACCCTGCGAAGCAGCGGAGCCGCAGTCAACAGAGCGGAAGGATCGTGCCGAGGGCGAGACGCGTATCAGCCCCGGTGGGTGCAGTCCCTCATCACAGTCCTACCGGTTTGCAACCGACAGGGCACGGGGTAGTCGGTAACCAAAGTTTCAGGCACAGGCCACCCGGGAGGGCGGACTTTCCAGTCCGCCGGGCGGGTTTGAAAACCCGCCCCCCCCGGGAGCGGGCCAGCGCTACGGGCGTGGCACTGCCAGGAACCGGTGCGGCTCACATCTCGTCAATGGTCTCGATGCCGAGCAGGCCGAGGCCGTCCTTCAGCACCTTGGCGGTCAGTTCGCAGAGCACGAGGCGGGAAGAGCGGGTGGGTTCCTCGGCCTTGAGCACCGGGCAGTTGTCGTAGAAGCGTGAGTAGGCGCTCGCGAGCTCGTAGACATAGTTGCACAGAAAATTGGGCGAGTAGTCCTCCGCCGTCCGCGTGAGCGTGTGGCCGTAGTTCAACAGCAGCTTGGCCAATGCGAGTTCCTGCTCTTCGACCAACACGACTTGGTCATTGGTGATTGAGGCTTGGTCATTTCCCCGCCCGTCCCTGGCCACCTTGGCGGCGCGGGTAAATTGGTATTGCACGTAGGGCGCCGTGTTGCCGGTCAGCGCGAGCATCTTGTCCCAGTTGAACACGTAGTCGCTGGTCCGGTGCGGCAGCAGGTCCTGATATTTAAGGGCTCCCAGGCCGACCACGCGGGCGATCTCCTTTCGACGCGGTTCGGAAAGTTCGGCGCGCTTCTCGGTGACCAGCGTCAGGGCGCGTTCCTCCGCCTCGTCGAGCAGGGCGGCGAGCTTGGGTGTGTTGCCGTCGCGAGTCTTCAGCGGCTTCTTGTCCGCGCCGCAGATCTTCCCGAAGCCGACGTGGGTGAGCTTGGTCTTTGCGGTCCAGTCCGGATGCCAGCGAGCGGCGATCGCGAAGAGCTGCCGGAAATGCGGCGCCTGGCGGTCGTCCACGACATACACTATCTCGTCGGGCGCCCATTCGCGCACGCGGTGGGCGATGGTCGCGAGGTCCGTTGTCATGTAGTTGAAGCCGCCGTCGGACTTCTTCACGAGCGCCGGTTGGTCCACCCACTCGCCGTCCTTCTGCACGAGGAACGGGTTGTCCTTCGGTGCCGGGCGCGACGCCTCGTCGGCCCACAGCGTGTCGGCGAAGACGGCGACGGCATCCTTGCTGGAACGCGCCAAACCGCGCGCGACGAGGTCGTCCACCACGCCGGCAAGCCACGGGTTGTAAAAGCTCTCGCCCAACGTGTGATCGAAGCTCACGCCGAGCCGGCCATAGACTGAATCGAACTGGAGCTGCGAAAGCCGCTGCATCTCGCGCCAGATGCCAAGGTTCTCTGCGTCGCCGGCTTGGAGCTTCACCAGCTCGTTCTTGGCCGCGTCGCGCATTGCCGGGTCGAAGGTCGGTTTGGCGTCGTCACAGAGCGCGTTGACCTCCTTGTAGAGCCGTTCCAGCTCACCAATGGGATCGGCTTCCAGCGCGGCGCGGTCGAGGCGCGTCTTCCAGCCCAGCAGCAACATGCCGAACTGCGTGCCCCAGTCGCCCAGATGGTTGTCGGTGATCACGCGGTGGCCGAGCCGGCGCAGCACCTTCACCAGCGAATCGCCGATGCCGGTCGAACGGATGTGGCCGACGTGCATGGGCTTGGCGACGTTGGGCGACGAGAAGTCGACCACGTAAGTCCGTGCCGCGTCCCCGGCCGGGGCGAAGAAGAGATGCTCGCCGCGCGCGGCGGCGGCCAGCACGGCGCCGAGGGCGGCGGCCTTAAGACGGAAGTTCAGGAAACCGGGGCCGGCAATCTCCACGGGCTCGCATAGGTCGGCGACGTTGAGCTGGGCGACGACCTCGGTGGCGAGCTGGCGCGGATTTGTCTTCAGCTCCCGGGCGAGCGTCATCAGCGCATTGCACTGGTAGTCGCCGAACTTGGCGTCGGGCGCGGGCATGACGCGGACGGCGGCGACATTGGTGCCGGGACGGGCGGCGAGCAGCGCGGCGTGGAGCCGCTTTTCGAGTTCAAGATGCAGCACGGAAGTAACCTTTCGGTCGGCGAAGCTAGCCGGAGGCGGCGGCAAAAGCCAAGCGGGGCAAAATGCCGGTCGAATGCCAGTCACCGCGGCTCAAGCGGATAAGCCACGTGTCACCCCCACAGGTTCCGGTCCATCGAGCGATACTGCACGGCCTCGAAGACGTGCTCGTGCGTGACCGCGTCGCTCCCGGCGAGGTCGGCGATCGTGCGGGAGACCTTAAGGATACGGTCGTAGGCGCGGGCCGAGAGATTCAGCTCGGTCATCGCGTTCTTCAGCATCTGGAGCGTCAGCTCGTCGAGCTGCACGAACTGCTTCAGCTCGCGGGTGCCCATGCGGGCGTTGCAGGTGATCGGCCGGCCGGCGAAACGCGCGCGCTGCCGTTCGCGGGCGGCAATCACCCGGGCGCGGATCGCGGCGCTGGGTTCGCCGGGAGCGGCGTTGGTCATCTGGGCGAACTTCACCTGGGGCACTTCGACATGGATGTCGATGCGGTCGAGCAGCGGCCCGGAGATGCGTCCGAGATACGCCTGGATCTCGCGCGGCGAGGACTTGCTCTCGGAGGGCATTTTCCCGTCCGGCGTCGGGTTCATCGCGGCCACCAGCATGAATTGGCTTGGAAATGTCATCGTGCCGGCCGCGCGCGAAATGGTGACTCGGCCTTCCTCCAGCGGTTGACGCATCGTCTCCAGCACGCTGCGCTTGAACTCCGGCAACTCGTCGAGGAACAGCACGCCGTTGTGCGCGAGGGAGATTTCGCCGGGCGTGGGATTGATGTTGCCGCCCAGCAGGCCGGCGTCGCTGGCGGTGTGATGCGGCGACCGGAACGGCCGTTGTGTCACCAGCGCCTGGCCGGGAGCGAGCTGGCCGACGATGCTGTGGATCTTCGTCGTCTCCAGCGCCTCCTCCAGCGTCAGCGGCGGCAGGATCGTCGCGAGGCGTTTCGCGAGCATGGACTTGCCGGTGCCCGGCGGGCCGATGAGGAGACTATTGACCACACTATCACCAACCGCAACATTTCGGGATGTCCGATGGGCGCGGCGAAACCGAATTGAAGGCGTATTCCTACGTGCGGTTCTCGTCTCCGGAGCAATCCAAAGGGGACAGTCTCCGTCGCCAACTCGAACAGACCGAGTCCTACTGCCAGGAGCATGGGTTGACATTGGACAGGACACTTTCTCTACGTGACTTGGGTTTGAGCGCGTTTCGAGGGAAAAATGTCGCTCAGGGAAAACTCGGGCAATTCCTCAAGCTGGTGGAGCAGGGAAGGATTCCCAAAGGATCTGTCCTCATCGTTGAAAATCTGGACCGCCTATCACGTGACCAGGTTGGGGAGGCGGTGCACCTTTTCATGTCGATTCTCCGAGGTGGGGTCGATGTCGTTACGCTGACGGATCGACACCGATTCAGTCAGGCCAGTTTGAACAATCCGATCGAGCTCATGGTTTCGATCATGACCTTCTATCGGTCGCACGACGAATCAGCTCAAAAGTCCTACCGGCTGCGGAAGGCATGGGAGCAGAAGCGCAAAAATCTGGGGAGCGCGGTTGCTACGAGTCGCGTGCCAGCGTGGCTTCGATTCAACAAGCAATCTGGCAAAATTGAGGAAATCCCAGAGTCGGCGAATGTAGTGCGAAGAGTCTTCAGGTTGAGCCGGGAGGGCATGGGACACCATACCATCGCCAAGCAGCTGAATCAGGAAGGCGTCGCCTGCTTAGGGAAGGGGAAGTGCTGGCATGGCAGTTACATCGCGAAGCTCCTCAGTTCGCGAACGGTTCTGGGGGAATACCAGCCCCATACGACCCAATCTGGAAGGCGGACGCCGATTGGAGATCCCATCACCAACTACTACCCGGCGGTGATCAGCGAAAGGGACTTCAATGGGGCAAAGGCTGCCAAAGCATCGCGGCGCGGCAAACTTGGCCGGCCAACCACGGGAACGAAACGGAACCTCTTCAGTGGGTTGGTGCGCTGTGGATATTGCGGAGAGAAAATGCAGTGGGTGAACAAGGACGGGTCATGGATCGCGATGGTATGCGCAAATGCCATGCGTGGACTCGGTTGCAGCTACAATGGATTTCCGTATGCCGATCTCGAATCCTCGTTCCTGGACTTCTGCACTGAGGTCGATATCTCCAGCTTGGTTCACGTGGAAAAGACAGACGCTATTGTCGGTGAAATCCAAGAAACGGAGGGAGCCTTTCTTGAGGTGAATCGGCAATTGGAGAACCTTCTCGACGCGATTGGCAGCGGGGCCGGCGAAAACGCACCGGCCGCATTGCTGAAGCGGATCGGTGAGAAGGAATCGGAGAAGGCACGGATTGAAGCGAGACTCGATGAGCTGCGGACTTCGCTCGGAACAACGGAGAGTCCGGAGGACCGGATACAGGCGGTTAATTCCATTCGGCGTAAAGCTGCCGACGTCGCGTTGTCCGAGGACGATAACTTGAGACTCCGGCTTTCGGAGTGCATTCGCGGATTGGTCCAAGAAATCACGGTCTTTCCCATTGGCAGAATCAAAGGAACATTCGCACGCCCTCTGGATGTTGCCAGTCATGTCGCGCGCAAGCGCAGGCACTATTTCGTCCACCTCAAGGGAGTTGAAGGTTTTAGGCTGGTCCACTTCGAACCTGTCGCGAAGAAGTTCGTTTCAGGGACCATCCCGGTTAAATCGGAGGATTGGCTCCGGTTGCTAGCGACACGAGAGCGCCTTGGGTTAGCCGATGAGCGAAATGAACTCTAGGTTGGCACTGTGCGATCAGACCAGTGATTCGAAAAACAAGCTGCCCCGTCTGGCCTACACAGTCGAGGAGGTCGCGGAGATGTTGAAGGTGGCTCCGAAGACCATCCGGCGTCGGATCGATGCCGGCGTGCTGAAGACGTTGCCAGGCATCCGCCACAAGCGGATTACCGCCTCCTCCCTGGAGCAATTCATGGCGTTGGCGGTTTAGGGTCCACACTGTTTGGGGCCGCTCCCATTTCCCTGGGGGCGGCTCTTTTGTTTTGGCGGTTAGCCGGGTTGCCTTCAGCGCTTCTTCGGCTTTGGCTCGGCCGAGGCACACCCGCACATTCGCTACGTTCGGCTCCTGCCTGCAACGATCCAGAACTGGCTGGGAACAGGAGTGTTGTGGATCAGACTTTGCTCCCACGACGATCGATCGTAGCAATCGTTGCAGCCGTTGCCCTAGGCAGGCTTGTGTTTGGCCGCGGCCCGGTTTAGTGGAAGTCGTTTCCTTGGTTGTTCCCGAAACGAAGCCGCACCTGCCAATGGACGAAACTGCTGCACAGGAGAATTCCGCACCCGATCCAAGTAGTGAGGCGGGCAGCACCAGCGCGAACCAAGCCCTACCTGGCGTGAGTTCCCCGGTCGAGGCTGGCCCAAACCCACTCGTCGGGCCAATTGAGGACCCAGTTGCGGACGAGGATGAGGCGTTTCCGCTGGCAGCCTTGCCGGCCATACCGCGGGCCTTGGTGCAGACCATCGCCGAGGCCTATGCCATTCCGCCCACATTGGCTGCGATAGCGGCCTTGGGGGTGGCTTCCCGGGCGATCTTGGGCCTTACCGTCACCGGCATTTCCCAGCTCAGGACCCCGGCCAACCTGTATCTGATCGTTGGAGCTCCTGCCGGGCTCGGCAAGAGCACCAGCTTTGCACCGATTGTGCGGCCACTGCGTCTGCTTCAGGCTCGGATCAGGGACGATTGCAATCCCGACAGGGAACGCCCGGCCGCGGAGCCGCCCCAGCCGGCCTCCCCCGTTGCTACTGGCGTGGGAAGCGGCTTGCGATGGCTGACGCTCGATTCGGGCGGTGACTCCCAACCTGTGGTCCCACCGCCGCCGACAATTCCGCGGATGAACTTGGAAACAGCCTCCGAATACTGGCTGGAAGGAGCGCGGCTCCCGAGTGACCACCAGCCGGTTCTTGGCTGGCCCTGCCACCTGACCGAGGACTTCACGCCCTTGGCGTTGATCCGGCTGCTACGGGAGAACAACGAGTTCATCGGGATCATGTCCTCGGATGCTCGCGATGTGATCAACCGCCTGCGGGGTTCGTCGAACCTGCCCGGACTGACCTGCCTGGGACTGCTGCTGAAATGCTTCAGCGGTGATTCGGCGGTATCCCATCGGCAGGACAGTTCGGTGGAGCTGGAACACCCGCTGGCCACCGTCCTGCTGATGACCCAGCCCGGGGTCCTCCACGCCATGATCGAGGACCGCGAGATTGCGAGCCAAGGCCTGCTTTCGCGCTGCTTGGTGGCCGAAGTCGCATCGGATCAGGATCCGGCGGCTGAAGGCACGGGCCTGCTGTCACCGGCGGCCGTCGAGGCCTGGGAAAACTTGGTGTTCAATCTGGCCGCCACCTACATGAACCAGCGGCGCCTTCAATGCACGCTGAGCCCGGAGGCCACCGAACTGCTCAGGGCGTATCGTCGGCAATCCAGGACACGGCAGGCTTCCACTGACCGGGATGTGCAGGACCTCGTGACCCGTTCGACCGAATTGGCCACCCGCCTGGCCTTGGTGCTGCACTGCATGACCCATGGTCCCGACAGCCACGAAACCGAGGTGTCTGGGCATGATGCCGGGGCCGCGGTCCGAATCGTGGACTGGTTCATCGGCCAGATGCTCCAGCTCAAGTCGCACTCCCGGATGCAGGAGCGGGAGAAGCGCAAACAGAAGGTGCTGAAATTGCTGGCGAAGAAGCCCGGTCAAAGTGTCCGTGACCTCAGATTGGCCCATGTGGGAACGACCAATGACGAGGTGCAGCAGGCCTTGGACGAGCTGGTGGAGGAGGGGCGCATCGTCAGTGCAACCGCCACACCCCGGACTGGCGGCCGGGCAAAGACATCCTATCGGCTCCAAACTGTCGCCACTCCTGGCCCAACCGAATGAGCCGGGAGGAACAACCGCCGAATGCAGCCGAAATCCGCCGCCAGTTGGTGGAAATGCTGGGTTGGTGGGAAACTGAAATCTTCAAGGCCGGTCCGCTCCGCGTTCCTGGCCAAGGATCTTGGGAAAACTTCGCCACGCTCGTCCGAACGCTGGGCAAGATCAGAGAGTTCAAGGTGGATCGCGCGGGAGGGTTGGCCAAGGTCATCCGCCAGGTAGACCGAGAGTATCCGAAGCTTGGCCTGCTTGAAGCCGTAGAGAAATGCTACCAACGCCTTCTTAGGCATCCGCCAGCCCCTCATCTGCGAATTCTGGCGCTGGCCTCGGACGCCAAGTTCAGCCAGTGCGCCGATCTCCTGCAGCGGGTGGCTGGATTGGTGGAGGCTGGTTCCTTGAAGGAGGGGTGCCCGACGCCGGAGGAACTGCGCCGGATCTACTTTGCCTTGTCCAGGCTGAAGACCGGTGAATGCGCCGATTGGGTGGCCGTGATTCAGGCGGAATACGCCCGTAGTCAGCCCGCGGCCTATTCCGAAGCTGGATTCCGGGAATCGCTGGGTTTCGCCGACGCGATCCTGGCCAGATTGTGGCTGGCCGAGATGGCAGCTGACGAGAGGGAGTGGTGGATCCTGCACACTCATTCCCGGGGCCTCGCCCAGGAGTTTGCCTACGCGGGTTGGCCCAATGCGGTCCCGGAACTGTCCGGCATATTCCCGCACCTGATTGCCTATGACTATCAGCGCCCAGCATCCGTCACGGCGGCGGCCGCGAAGCTTCGCAAACGCAAGCAAAGGGGCCGAGAACGGGTGATCCGCGCAAGAAAACGGCAGGCAGGCGGGTAGGCCATCCCAGCAAACCCACCAGATCGTCCGATTCACGGCCCGATCACTGCCAGGCCACCTCATTCCCACGAGGTTTCGCCGGGAAAAGCGTGACTGAAATCGGTCAATTGGGGCGCTCCAACTCCTCTGCCTGGGAAAACTGTGACCGAATGCCCACGGAAGGCTACTGGCGCATTCCGGAACAGCTGCTCACGGCCTAGAAATTGGCCCGTGAGCAACATCAACAACAAGCAAGCAGTCGGCGGCAGCGAGATCAACGGAACGGCGAAGGAAGCCGGGTTCCAAGCTGCCGCCACAATAGTTGTTGCCGGTCGGCCTGAGCCAAAGGGCATGGGCACGACGCAGAACCAGAAAGGACGGAAGATCGGTGAAACGGCCTCCCTGAGCCCATCAGGAAACCCAATCAGAGTTTTCGCAGCAGAAGGACAATGGGTCCCACGAAACGATACCAATACAATGAAAGCACCCTGGACTGATAAAGATGTTTCATACCTCAATCCGCCTACTTCCGAGGTTCGGTATGTCGAAGACGCCATTTATCTCGATATTAGTTTCAACGTGACCCTTCTCCCGTGGGAAAAGACTGTGTCTCCCAAATCCATAGAGCGGGAAATGGGGTTCAACAAATATACACGGAGCTTGAGAGGGTTCTTTGAAGTGAAGGTCCTTGGCACCCACACCTACCGTCAGGACACCTCTTACGGTTTCGTGTTTTATGGTGTAAACATGACTATCCGAATGGAGAAGAAGAAGCCCGGTATGGGCCCGAATATGACCAAGACGTTTCTGGTTGATCTGTGTTCTCGCTTAGCGTCAGAGGTCGGCGTATACAGAAGTGCCAAGATCATCCAACATTTCAGGTCCACGCCAGGCAGAGATCTTCAGATTAAGTAATCCACGTCCACACATGGTGGCCGGCCCGCTGGATGGGCCGGCCACTTCTCTTGGATGAACAACTCAGCCTCGGATCAGCTGCATTGCTCCAGTCCAGGTTGACGTATCTTCGCAGGATCTGGTAAGATACCTGGATGGAGAACTCTCTCATAACCCAGGCCAGGACGCAGTTCGGGCTTCGGGTCCGGCAATTGCGACAGCAGCAGGGACTGACACTGGTTGAACTGGCAGGACGGACGGCCGTGTCAGAACCGGCTCTGGTAGCGGTGGAACATGGCCGAAGGGCAGTGGGGGAAAGCCTCACCAACCGCCTGGCCTCCGCCCTCGGTATCCGGGACAAGGAATTGGAGGATTTCCAGTTTGCGGCCGTGGCTACCCGGAAAGAGCAGCGGTTCCAGGGTTCAGTTGGGCTTCTGCCTCCCGAAATAACCCATTTTGCGCCCAAACGACTCGAATCGGAGGGAATCGCACTGCCGGACATCGAACGGGCGGAACTGGGGCGGGAAGTCGGCCGTTTCATCTGTCCGTGGAAACTATCCGAGCTCAGGCGAGTCATCGGCCAGTGGGAACAGGAACTGAAAGTGATCCGGGAGGAGTTATTGTCAGGCGTTCCGGCCTCTCATCCGCTCTTACATATATGGCATGGCAACGGAGACAGGCGGTTGGCGGTGATGTTAATGTCCGGCATATCCTGATTTCATACGATTTGTCTTGCATCCAACCTAACAGTCTGTGTTATAGTAAAGACTGTCATATACGACTATCGCTTATCGATGTTGTGATTTGGAGGTTTTGTTTCTCGTTTTGAATTGCTCGCGACACCTGCCGTTTAGGCCCTCTCGTCGCTGCCTGAATATCGCACTTTTGTTGGTTTACGGTCGCTGAAAGCCCTGGGCGGCGACCCCGGCGTTTCCTGATCCGCTTGGTCCGGCCATTGAACCGTGCCTCCGCATCCGTGAATCAGGCCGGCGCAGTCCCAGGCGAAAAACATGTCCCGCTGTGTCAATGGACCAACGGGGCGAGTAAAAGGACAGTATTATGAACAATAGACATTCTGACCCTATGGTCTTCGGTCGCCAATTTGTGGTCCAGCCTGGCAGCATCATCCTGTTTGACGTCGAGGTCCGGCTTGAAGGATCACCGCGCATCCTGCCGGAGTCGGGCCATGAACTGCGCACCCTGTTGATGGAGGATCCCATTGGCGGCCGGCTCAGCGAGGTCACCCATAGCCAGTTGACCGGGTGCGAGCTGACCCAAAGCACCCTAATCGCCAATACCTTCCACATTGGCTTCGTGGCCATCGGCGGGGTGGGCAAGGGTGCGGGACACTCAGTCAGTGACGCCACCATCCGGCGGGGATTCCAACGTGCGTTGGAAGAGGCCTTTGCGAGGCGCGTTCGTCGACTCGTTGGCGTGGTTGGTCCGAAGGTATCTGTCCGTGACGTGGTGCGCCTGCCGCTCTCCAGTTCCATGAGCCGGATGGAGCGCATGGTGAAGGCCGGAATCAACGTGCAAGAGCTCGCCGATGATCCCACGGGTTTCATTATTCCGCCCGATGGCTCGCGTGAACTTCTGGACAAGACCGCCCAACGCCTGACCCGGTTGCTGGCATACGATGAGCGGCGTGATTTGGCTGTCTGTCCGCGGTAATCGGCCTGATTGCCCATCGCTGGTCTCCGCGAGGAACTCCGGACGGAGACCAGCCCTTTAATCCTGAATCTCGACTTGAACTCCTCTCTCCATCCTTCCGCGCCCAATTTGCCATCTTCAATTGAACCGACATCCACAGCCATGAACACAAGCTCTACTCACGACTTCTCTGCCGCCGCGTCATCCCGCACTAGGCCCTGTTCCGCTCATCAGAAACACCGCGCATGGGTTTCGGCTCCTCCCGGCGATACCAAACCAAAGGGAGCCCCGTCGTTGGGCGCTCGGACGACGGCACATTTTGTTACCAACGGCCGGCTTCGCCAACCGGCCGAATCTGATAGAAGACATGACTACATTAGCACACGCCGCCACCGAAAGGCGCGGCACAACGTCCGTCACTCCGCTTGCGAAATCGCACCACGGAGATGACCGGATCCAACAGCTACGGGCTTCGACACCATTGCCCGTGCTGCTTCGCAAATTGAAGCTGGGCCAGCACGCTCGCTCTTCCTGCACCTCACCCTTGCGCGACGACAGCAATCCGTCCTGGGGCATCTACCAACGCGGCGAACGCTGGTTTTGGAGGGATCACGGCACCGGTGATGGAGGCGACGAGATCGACTTCCTCGCCCACATGGATGAAGTTGATCCGCGACAGAACTTCACCGGCCTGCTGGATCGTTGGGAAATGGTCTCGAAGTTTCCTGATCCGAACCCGCAAGCAATTACACCCGCAAGCAAGAGAAGGCGTTCCGGCCAGCCCGATTGCTCGACTATCCGGCAAGGCACGGAGGAAGAACTGCATCAGCTTTGCCAACTACGGGGCTTTGATCTGGCCTCGATGGAATGGGCACAACAACGGGGTATCCTGCGCTTCGGCTCCTTCCTTGGAGTTCCGTGCTATGGCGTGACGGACCAAGGACGCCGGCTGCTGGAATGGCGACGCTTGGAGGGTCAGCTGTTTCCGGCCAAAGGCGAATTGGCGGAACGGAAGAGCCATACGGTGGGCGGCAGCAACAAGAGCTGGCCCGTAGGCATTCAGGAGGCGAAGGAAGCCCAAGGCATTCTGCTCGTGGAAGGACTGCCCGATCTGTTGGCGGCCCACACGGTCATCAGCCGTGAAGGCAAGCAGGCGACGTGGGCTCCGGTCGGATTGATGGGCGCCACCGCAAGGATCGATGCGGAAGCACTGGAGCTGTTCCGGGGCAAACGGGTGAAGCTCGTGCCCCATCTCGACGAGGCAGGCCTGAAGGGCGCGCAAGCCCGGCAAGAGGTCCTCAAGGGAATCGCCAGCAAAGTGGAATTCTTTCTCGTGGACGAACCAGGCAAGGACCCGCACCTGAAGGATCTCTGCGATTACCTGCCGACGCATGTGCAGGAACTCGCGGCTGGGAAGGAGGTGCTATCGTGAGCACTACCGTTGCGACCCTGCCTACTTCGGCCCTTCCTCAGGCAACCGACGTGGTCCCGGCCTCTGCGCCATTGCCCGTGCTGCCCACCACAGCGCCCAGGCCATTGCCGGAGCTCTACTACCTGCCGAAGTCGAAGTGCTTCTTCCGGCGTAACGATCAAGGCCGCTGGTTCGAACTGAACACGTCGAGCGCCTCCAATTGGCTGGTGATGCAGGGATACAGTCCGGTGAAGCCTGACAACTCGCACCTGTCGCCAGTGGATGAGTGCCTGGTGGATATTCAATCGCGGCAATGCATCGACTACGCGGGTCCGTTGGCCGGCCATGATGCAGGGCACTACAGCATGAACGGCCACAACATCCTGGTGGTCAATTCGCCCCAGTTCATCGAGCCCGTGCCGGGAAACTGGCCCGTGCTTGGGCAGATCCTTGAGCGGATGCTGGTCGATGGGGACCGGGACCAACGCCCGTTCTATTACGGCTGGATGAAGATGGGCCTGACCAGCTTCCGGCAACGCCGATGGCAGCCGGCCCAGATCCTCGTCCTCGCCGGTCCCGCGCGTTCGGGAAAATCGCTCCTGCTCAACCTCCATCAGCTGCTCTTCGGTGGCCGGCAGGAATCCCCTTACCAGTATCTCACCGGGGCCACCTCGTTCAACGGCGAGATGTTCGGGGCGGAGCATCTGGTGATCGATGACGAGAGCGAGGCCAGGGACCTGCAGAGCCGGCGCGAGATGGGTGCCAAATTAAAGCAGCTGGCCGTGAGCAAGAGTCATCGCTGCCACGCGAAGTATGTGCAGGGACTCACCCTCGAACCCCGGTGGCGGGTCTCCATTGCGCTCAACGATGAACCGGAACGCCTGATGGTGCTGCCGCCCTTGGATCCGGACATCGCCGACAAGATCATGCTCCTGCGGGTCCTTCCCGGCGAGATGCCCATGCCCACGGAAACCACCGAGCAGCAGGAAGAGTTCTGGCGGACCCTTGTCGCGGAGCTGCCCGCCTTCGTGGACTTCCTGCTCCATTACGAAATCCCCGAGGCAGTGCGGGGACCACGTTTCGGGGTGACCGCCTTCCATCATCCGAGCCTGGTCGAGCTCATCAACGAGAAGAAGCGTGAACAGCTCATGCTGGAGCTACTGGACCAGATTGCTCCGTGGAATGACTTGGATGACGGAGCGTTGGGCTGGTCAGGCACCGCTTCACAGCTGACGGCGATCCTGCACAACCACGTGGAGTATGGTTCGCAGGGCAGAGGCGTCGTCGCGAATGCAGTGCAATGCGGCACGTATCTGACCCGGCTGCTCCAAGCCAATGAGCCGCGAGTCTCGGTTAAAAAGGTTCACAACGTCAGCCATTACACCGTGTTGGCTCCGCCGCAGCGAGCGCGGAACCGGTCACTTGCAATCGGCTTTGCCTGCTTGCCGACGGATACGCGTCGCAGAGACCAACTGCCGCCACCACCGCAGCTGAGCGCAAACTGAGCCCGACACCATGCACGGCGCACGTTCCTTCAAGGGCGTGCGCCGAATGCTTCACGGGTGGGGCAAAAACAGGCGTCCGACAAGCCCCACCACCCTAAAACCACGCAGAAAGGCCAATGAAACCGATGCTTTTGACCTCAGGGTGGGGTGGGTGGGGCATTTTTGAAAAGTAGTTGGTGGGAATGATTGGCTTATGCTGGGAGGCCTTCACGCCACGGACTTTTTGGAAATCGCCCCACCCCCACCCCCCGATCCAAAGGTCAGCCGTTAGGAATTTGTCCTCCATACGAGGACAAGAATCTTCGCAAGTGCCTGTCCTGCAACGGTATTCTGAATTCATCTTGTGAGCACGCCTGCTTTTCCCGTTTTCGCAGGGTCCTCCCGGTTCCGGCTCCGCGTCAGCATTCACCTTCGTCTCCACCGCATCGGCAAGATCATCGTCGGCTTCATCGCCAAGCTCTTCGGCCTCACCATCACGTCCTGCTCGCTTCCCGATTCAGCCTTATCGAGACGATGCAGAGCCCGTTCCTTTGCCGGTCCGAAATACTCGTATCCTTCGGCCGAAATACTCCGTCGGCATCTCCAATGTCCCGGAAATGCGTAAACGCCTCACCAACGCATCGCAGCCAGAATCCGCCCTCCTCACCCTCTGGCAGTCGAATCTACGCAAGGAACCGGGAATACGAGCCAATGCCCACTGCTCACCGGACATCTCCCTCGGCTGTTCCTGTTGTCCCCAGTATTCGGAGGCAATTTATCGGAGGGTGGAGAGCGATACCTGCCACCACGCCGACTTCAGGCTCCATTTTTTAGACCCCCTCACTCCTTTCCGATCCAGGTAGGGCTATTGATCAACTGGGAGGCAAAAGAAGGTCGGTTCCGGTAATTGATATCTACACCACACCTCTTCAATGCCTTCCCAGACCGCTTCGTTCCTGCTGTTGGTTGCCTCACTTTCAAGGGTTCCCAGCTCCCTCCGTCCTTCGGTTCTCTGGGAGCGTTGAACTACGAATTGAGTCGGGTTTACTCGGAAGGCTGATGATGACCTCCACTTCCGTTTCCCCTTGGACCTCCTCTCGGCCTGCCTGATCCTGATTTCGATGCCTTCCGATTGAGTATGAGCCTGAATCCCTGTTTTGCTGCCCGACTCCTTGGTTGTGCTTTCCGGTCCAGTTCACGTTTACCTTCGAATTGGCCTTGGCGTATTCGTTGGTGTGGGTGTTCTGTAATGGGGAAGTGAACCTTGGCGTTCCATTCCGACCTTCACCGCAGTTCAATCAGGTGAGCATTCAGGTGCCGACAGCGATGAACCTGCATGTCCTGAACGAACACCGAACTGACGAAATACTGGACTGACCACCGGATATTTATTCCCAGCCGATTTCGATCACGGAACAGAAATACTCGCCTCCAGTCCAATTGGCTCACCCTTGGTCAGAATGCCGGCTCCGCTGTCCTCACCCTCACCACCCACTCAAACGAGGCAGGAGCAGGCAAAGACGACGATCCAGAGGCTACCGGCAGGAGTGCTTGGATCGCTTAACCGTTCACCGATCCCCTCAGGCTCAACATCTGTGGCGGAGAGGCAGATTCCGCATTGATTGGGCGGCCATGCCTTTGGACTGTCCTCGAAGAATCACCCCCTGACCCGTTCGTGCCATGAACAGAACGACCAACCCCCAATCCCGAGCGATGAACAACCTGGCCACCTTTCGCGACGCATGTCTTGGGATGGTTATCGTCGCCTCGTCATGGAGCACATCCGCAGATTCTTTGGCTGAACGGTTACGGCATCACCTATCCGGAGCAGCACCCTCCCTCGCAGGTTCAAATGGTTCCTTGGTCAACACAAACCTCAGTCCGGCGATTCCCGGCTTCGACGTTGCAGTAGCCGCCTTGCTGCAACAACTACGCCCTCTCGACGCCACGAACCAAAGTCCGACTGGCAACGTCCTGCCCAGCTCAACGCTTACTGCTTCAACCGCGGCTGGCACTTCTCCGGAATGGCTCGTTGCCCAAGCTCCGAATGGAACCGCACGTCAGTTGAAGCGAGTGTCCAATCCGAACCCTTCCACCAGATCCCGGATTGCGCCTGCCTCGGTGATCGATCCCGAACGCAATGTCCGTTCTTTTTTGGCCGGACAGGGTGAAGCATTGGGCCTGGTCGATCCGAATACGGAGTTGGAGTTGGTGGGCTCGGAAACGGATGAGCTGGGTTATCGGCACTTCCGCTTTCGCCAAACGTATGCCGGGCTGCCTGTCTGGCCTACTGGCTTGACGGTGCACATGGATCCGGCCGGCGACTTCCACCTGTTGGATGCGAGCATTGTTCGCACCCCAATTGCTGTGGGCATAACGCCGGCGATTCAGGCAGAGACCGCGGCGGAGAAGGCTAAGGCGCGGATTCCTGGCGGTTTTGCAGGGACCAACACGAGCCCAGAGCTGATCGTCTATGCTCCCGTGGACGAAGCCCCGTCATTGGCTTGGAAATTCAACGTCAGGCTGGGCTGGATTCAATCGTGGACGGCGCTGGTGGATGCACAGACGGCAAACGTCATCCGGTTGCAATCGGATGCCCGAGATTCGAAGGCGCAGGGAAGCGGATTGGACATGTTCGGCCGTCTGCAGACGTTTCCGATTTGGTCGGTCGGTGGTGGCTCCTACCTGATGGATACCACGAAGCCGAGTTTCCGACCGGAGTTTGACCCGGTAACAAATCCACAGGGAGTCATCGCCATCTTTGATCTCATCAACCGGGCGTTTGGCTCCGTGCCGCCTGAGGCGGTCTTCTCCTCCAATCCCAATTCATGGAGCTCACGGGACGCCGTGTCCGCTTTGATCAATCTCGGTGTGACCTACGACTACTTCCTGACTGAGCACAAACGCAATGGCCTCGGTGGCGATGGGGGCAACCTGTTCGCGGTTGTCCGCAGCGGTGGCTTGGACAATGCGTTCTACATGAACGAACAGAAGGTGATGGTGTTTGGCGACGTCCAGCCTTGGGTCGCGTCTCTGGATGTGGTGGCCCATGAATTGGGACATGGAGTCACCGCCAACAGCGCCAGACTTGAATATCGCCATCAGTCGGGTGCCCTGAATGAATCCTTCTCCGACATTTTCGGCGAGCTCGTAGAGCACCACGCCTACGGAACGCAGGACTGGCGGTTTGGATCTTCCCTTTCTCAACAGTACCGAGACTTCAAAAACCCACGCAGCATCGTGACGGGATTTGGTCCCAACCCTTCCAAGTGGAGCGAATACCTCCGGCTTACCGACGATCAGGACCATGGCGGCGTCCACATCAATTCCAGCATCATCAATCATGCCTTCTACCAGCTTGCCGAAGGGTTGCCGAATCATCTGAGCCTTCAGGAAGCGGCTGCGGTGTTCTATCGCTGCCTGACAGTCCACCTCCAACCCCAATCGCAGTTCATCGACTGCCGATTGGGCTGCATCGCTTCCGCCGAGGAGCTGTTTCCCGATGCCCCCTTCAAAGTGGCCGCGGTTGCGGATGCGTTCGACGCGGTGGAAATCCTCGATCTGCCGCCGAGTCCGATGCCGGGTCAGCTTCGGCCCGTCGATGCGCCGGACTCTGCCTTGGCGATTTACCACAATTCGGCGCGGACACGATATTCATTGGCACGGCGAGAAGCCGCCCGAGGAGACGATCCTGTTGAGGGGTCGGCAATGATTCACGGGGTGAGAAAGTCCCGAATCTCCGTTGCTGGCGACGGCGGCGGATTCGCCTTCGTAGATGAAACCGACGACCTTTGCGCCACCAAGACGGCCTCTCCATCCGACGACCTACGGTGCTTTGGTCTTGAAGGACTCATCAACTCCGTCGCCATTTCCGCCAATGCCAATCGGTTCGCCGCCGTGCTGAGGGATTCATTTTCCGGTTTACCACGTTCCCAGATATTTGTGAGCGACGGGCAGACTTCGCACGAATATCCCCTGAAATCGCCGGCCATCGACGGGGTGGCCGTGGACACGATTCTTTACGCGGACCAGCTGTGTTTTTCCCCGGATGGTCGGTTTTTGCTGTATGACGCGCTGTCCGAGGTCCGATTCGGCAACGGCCCCAAGGTCAAGCGTTGGAGCATCTACCTTTTGGATCTGGAGGCGGAGATGTTCTATGTCGTGATTCCTCCCATTGAAAACTACAACATCGCGAATCCGGTTTTCGGGCACACGTCAGACCGGTTTATCGCCTTCGAGGGTCGCCACATTGCGACCGGTGCCTCGGCCATCCTCACTTACGACCGCTTTTCAGGTGCGGTGGGGGATATCGGATTGGTCGCCGACGGCTTGGGTTATCCGGAGTTCACCGGTGATGATCGGGCCATCGTGTTTGCGAATTCGGACACGTCGGCCTCACTGACCCAATTCTCGCTCTTCAAACAGGGCGTGGCAGACGACCGGGTTATCAAGACTGGCCCGCTTGAAATGTGGCTTCATGATGCGGTTCTTGGCGTGGTTTACCGACGAGGAACCTATCGCAGTGTCAACGAGCGCCCTGCGGTGTCGCTGGTCACGCAACCCGCGGTCTCTGCGGTCACCGTCGGTTCCGTGGTCACCCTGAGTGCGTCTGCCTCTGATCCCGACGGTCAGTTGTCCCGGGTGGAATTCTGGAGCGGAGGGACAAGAATCGCCGTGGACACGGTCGCCCCATTCTCGGTGACGATTCCTTCAATTGGAGCCGGCTCATTCAACTTCGTCGCCCGTGCGGTGGATGCTTTCGGCATGGCGTCTGACTCGCAGCCAATCCGGATGGTGGCGACGCTGCCGGTGAAGAGGCTTGGATTCCGTCTTCAGACTGACGGCACCATTCTGCTCGATGTCGAGGCACCACAGGGTAACCACATGGTCGAAAGCTCGGTTGACCTCCAGTCCTGGGCCGACCTTCAAAGCGTTACCATCGGATCAAGCGGCAAGGAGACCTTTACCTACCGTCCTGCAAACGGCCAAACGCAGGGTTTTCTGCGGCTAAGATGAGCACTCCGGCCCTAGGGTTAGCCTGATGCTCCGACCAGTCCGTCGACTACGGCCTAATTCCGCACATTTAGAAACCCCAACTAGGTAGCATCGCGCGCATGGAAAAGCCTCCTCCACTTCCCCCGAACGACAAACCGCCTCCCATCCCGGACAATCCGGTTCGCCCCCGAACGAGCTTTACGGGCGCAGGCCTGGCCCTTGCGGTGGTCACGGTCTTGGTGACGATTGGCGCGGCCTTGCTGTTTCCGTTTTGGGTCTATCCGCGGTTCTTGCCGCCGGGTGCCTATCCCCGCTTGCTCCTTGCCCTGCCAATCATCCTGTGCGGGGTCGTGGTGGCAGGAGTTGGCGCCTGGCTGCTCGAAAAACTGGGCATCGCGATTACGACGCCAGACGATGATTCCGGCGCCTCCTGAAGCTGGGTCATTGGGAACCCAGCCACTGTGCCCTTGATGTAGCCCACGGACCCAACTTGAACCCGAAATCAATGCCAGGCCCAGTCGGCACGCCCCAGCGAAGTCGTCCAACCTACGCCTTGGCGGTCACCCTGGTTATCGGCATCGGCCTGCTCTGGCGTTCGAAGCTTTTGCCACTCCCACAGTTCGTCGCGAAATACGGTGGGGACTCACTTTGGGCGTTGGTGGTGTTTCTCTGCTTTGGCTTCGCCTTTCCCCGCGGGTCGACGCCTCGGCTGGCTATGGTCGCCGTGGGTTTCGCGTGGTCCGTTGAGTTCCTCCAGCTGTATCACGCTCCTTGGATCGACGGAATCCGTGCTACCCGCCTGGGGCACCTGGTTCTCGGCAACGTGTTCAACAGCCCAGACCTGCTCGCCTACGCGGTCGGAGTCGGGCTTGGAGCATGGGCGGAGCGAGCTTTCCTGAAGGAACGTCAAAAGGCCTAACGACACACTGTCTACTGTTGCCGATGTGCCCTGCCACTTCTTGGTCGGCCTTTCACGAACTTGGCAGAAGTGTCGAACTGCGTTTCAGTTCTCCTCCTCGCCTTGGCCGCGGATTGCTGTAGTGGGCGCAGGAGCCGTTGGTGGTTACTTTGGCGGCATGCTGGCAATGATGGCGATGTGGACGAACAACTCGATCAGGGTTAAGCCAGTCAACCACACTGGACACGAGTCCTTCAGGCATAGTCCTTCAGCGGGCCACAGGGTTGATCTTTCCTCACCACGCGGTGTTTGCGGCCTCGTATTCACGCGAGTTGCTATTCGTGTTCGGTGGCGGAGCGGCATGCACGAATACTACTCGCTGTGCCGGAGCGCTGCACGGCCCGTTGTCCCTCGCAGATCAGCCAATCATGGGCGCAACACGGCTCGGTAGTGCAGCCGGGATTGACCACGCATGGAATAGAGCCGTCGGATCTCGCCGCCAGTTCCGGAGATGTTGTCTTCCAGCGTGGTCCAGGTTTTAAGGTCGGGCGATGTCTCGATACGGTAGAGTGCCTGACGGGCCGCATAAAAGCTGAACTCGAATGCTGTTTCCGCCTTGGAGACACCGCTGGGCGAACTGGCCGTATTCTTGGGATCGTAGCCGAGTGCCACCTCAACGTCGGTGTCGAACCCGTCGTTGTCCGGATCGGCGGGGTTGATGCCGGAATCGCCGAACACCTCGACCTCATCCAGAGCTTGATTAGCAGCCGCCGGAACGATGATTCGAATGGCCGTGACGCTCGTTAATGGTCCACCGCCACTAACGCCCACTTCGTATTTGTGACGCAGATACGCGGTGAACGCTCCTCCCCGTTCGCGGTCGTTGCTCGACAGGTAGTCGACAGTGCCGATCGTCTGCCATCCACTCGCCGCGTCACCGGTGTCCCCTGTTTCGGCCGTCGGTTTTGGCACCTTGGTGAACTGGATCGTATAAATGCCCAGGCATCGATCATCGACTTCGCCCAAGTTGTCCCGCCCAAACGCGATGCCGGAAATCAGGGACGGTCGCGGGAAGACGACCGCTGCGTAGGCCGGTTCGCCGAAGCCGCTGATCCAGGAATTGGCGTTGCCGTAGAGCCCGTCGTTGACGTTCGCCGCCAGGTGATAGTTCAGACCCAGTAGCGGCCCTAGGTCGTTTGAGGTGATCACCGTCACGCCGGGCTTGGTCGCGAGGTTATCGCCCACCGGGTTCCCACCGTCGCCATCGTTGCCGTCCCAAGCCAGCAGGAAGCCAGGCGCCGGCGTGAGAACGTTGCCGCCAACCGCGGTCAGTTTTGCGGCGCGGCTGGAAGCGTTGCCGACAAAGTTGCCAACAATCACCCGGTAGTCGCCAGCATTGGTCAATTGGACGCTTGCGATGGAGAAGGTCGGCCCCGTGGCCGCTGGGATGTCCTGGCTGTTATGCTGCCACTGGTAGGTGAAGGGCTCGGTGCCTGTCGCCGTAACGCTGAACTGAACTGACTGCCCCACGATCGTTTCGACGTCTTGCGGTTCTGTCTGGATGACCGGGGGTGACGGCGGTGCCGTGAACATGCTGACGTCGACAATCTCGACCGCCCCCACATTGCTGAGCAGGTAAGCACGGTCACCACTGATTCCGACCCCAGAGAAGGACCAAAATGTCGGCAATTCGTATCTGGTCGTCGGCTTCGGTGACGCGGGATCGCTGACGTCAAACACCTTCAGGCTAGACGCCCCAGCCAGAAAGACGTAGTTCCCAACCAACTCCAGCCACAGCACGGCTTCTCGGGTGGGGTAGGTGCCCACGAGTCGTGGTTGGGTCGGGGTGCTGATGTCAACAATCAGTAGCCCCGCCCGATCAGTAGCGAGATACGCATAGTCACCTGCTACGCGAACCTGACGCACCGGGCCATTGGCAACGTAACTGCCCAGACGTCGAGGCGCGGATTGATTGCTAATGTCGAGTAATTGGAGCCCACTCGTTCCATCCGCAACAAAGGCCGTGGAGCCCACAATCTGAACATCCTCGGCATTGCCTGAAGTGTCGTAGGTACCAAGGAGCACAGGTTGGGCGGGATTACTGACGTCCACCAACTGCAAACCTTGGTCGGCGTCTGCGACGAATGCGGTCGTTCCCAAAACAGCGACCGCTCTTGCCTGCCCCGAAGTATCGTAGCCGCCCAGGCGAACAGGCTTGGAAGGGTCGCTGATGTCGATCACTTGTAGACCCGCAGTGTCATCTGCTACGTAGGCAAGATTACCGGCTACCCGAATTCCTCTCGCTCGCCCCGGGGTATCCAGACCACCGATACGAAATGGCTGTGAGGGATTGCTGACGTTCAAGACAAGCAACCCGTTGCCATCGATTGCGACAAACGCTCGCTGCCCCATGACGTGAATTCCACGCGGATAAATGGAACCACGATAAACTCCGAGTCTTTGGATATACTCGGGCGGGTAGCGGTCCTCCAGCTCGGCAAGGTCGGCACCCAAGAGAATTCCGCCGAAATTCGTGTCTGGCCAAGAGCCTGAGACGATCCCGTTACCGACCAGTTCTGGCAGATAACTTCGGAACGGTGCCTTGGCAGAGAAAAACTCACCCATGCTGACCGTCAGGTTGGTCTCAATGGACAGCACCGTGGGTTGCGCCAGTGACGCCTTCAATTCGTTCAGCACGACTCTGAACTGCTGTTCCTCCGGTTCATCGTCCGGACTCAGGTTGAACAGCCGAACAACTTTTGCCGGCCGCTGTTGGATCAGCGCTATGCCCTGGTTGTAGGCTTCAACCGCTGCCAGAAACGCCGTGCGCCCAGCGGATCCATCGCTTGCTTGAATCGTTGCGTAGAGCGTCGGGTAGCGGCGTGCGAATTCTTCGGCCGTGATGCTGCCTCCCTGAAAGAGGTCCGCCAATTCCGATAGGGAGGCATCGAACTCCCACGGGTAAATCGAAAGCAGCCCCACCTTTGCGCCTTCGAGCAGCGCCTGGCACAGGCGAAGGTCGGCCACATCGGCGACCAGGTCGGTCGTGGTGGTTTCCTCCTTCGAAAGATTCAACACGAAGGCAGTGTTGGTGATCCGGGACAGTTCCTGGATCGACAGCCCTATCTGTCCGAGCAACTCGGTCCGAAGTAGTGCTGCCACTTCAGTGGTTTTGAGAAACGACGGAATGCTAAGCTTGCCGTCCGGTGTCTGGGGGAATTGTGCAGTCCAGTTGTAGATGTCGCGGCCGGCGATGGGAACGGTGAGGCGGTCGAGGAAGTTCGAGATCGCCGGGCGGTAAGGAAGGGCAGCCAGTCGGGTCAACGCCGACAACGCATTTGCTTCGTGATTCGGCGGCGATGATTCGGCTGCTTGCTGGAAAAGGCCGCTGGCCCTGAGTGGGTCGTGTTGGGTCAGGTGAAAACGTCCCGCAGCAATCAGAACGTCAGCGTCCTGAGCAACGGAGGGCATAACCCCAAGCCACAGCGACAGAACGGCGAGCAGGATTCTTCGCGAGAACGCGGAGGCCATAGTTGGAAGCAGGCTGAGCATGGCGGAATTAGTCTATTGAAGGAGAACCGACTTGATGACACCGGAGTCGGCGGACGACGGCAGGCCGCTAACCAGCCACTTGCCTCCATCACAGCGCATTTCCGCCCGAGCAAAGCGATTGGTCGCACCCGATGTAACCACGGTCACCGGACCTCGAAAGGAAATGTGGTTGCCCGTCAGCTTGTTAATGGATGCCGCCTCAACTCTGAAAAATGGTGCGTCGACACACTCAATCGTCGTTTGGGCTAGTTCTACATGGTTGCCAATGCCGATTGCCTTGGCTTTGGAAAACGCCTCTTCCAGGTGCGCCAGCCCTCGGCCTGTCTCGAATGACACGTCAACCTGTTGAAGGCGGACCGTCGGAAGAATGCCGAGTCGGAAAAACCCACGCTTGGCAAATGCCTGCTCAATCCTTCCGACTCGAAGGCGAATAACCTCGTTGGTTAGGCCCCGCAGGCGAAGAGATGTTGCGAAAGCCGGCAGCGGTTCGTCGGCGACAACGCTGAGGCGAAGAACCGCCAAGCAAAACGCGAGGATAACAATGCGGTTACCGATTCCCATTGATGGTGAACATAGCGGTGTCGCCGACCCAAGTCATCTTGCTTTGTTGCGCGACGTTGCGGAAGACATGGCTAAAACGGCAGGCGTTGCACACAAATGAAACGAAGAAGGGTTCGCCAAATCTCTCAATGCCCAAGCATCCGGAGCAGGGAAGCGTTTGGCTTCGGGTAGATCGGTTAGCCAGTGAGGAACCTGCCTGGTCCTGAACCACGATGCCCAATTGCTGAGCTACGGAGCTGGGCAGGGATTGGTTGGTCGCGCAGGTGGGGCGGCGGAATTGGCTGCATGATTCGGCTGGCCAAATTGCGCAACCTGTTCTAAGCGATTTCGGACACCATTAGAGCCACACCATAGGACGCCCGAGATAGGCTGCACCGTGAGGTCGCTCAATAGGAATGTTAGGCCACATGCGCACCTGCCCAAAATGCGGAGCGGAACTTGTGATTGAGCACCCGCAAGGACCGACGATTTGGGTGGAGCGATGCACGGCTTGTTCTTACCAGGGCGGCGGCACGGCCAGTGTGGACTGTGGCTTCCCTCGCCTGACCGATTCAGACACTGATGTCAGCGGTTACTTCCAGCTTTCAGACTTGTCGCAGTTCACCGCACTTCGGACACTCTTGCCTGAGTTGCAGAGTGAGCCGAGCACCAGGATCATTGAGCGTCTGCGCACCAGTCAGCTCCGCTGGCACATCGACAGCCTCAAGAAATGGCGAGCACTGGATTGTCAGAGAGAGGCAGGAAAGTATGGACTTGAGTTTATTATTGTGGCGTAACCATCCGCTGCCGCGAACACGGCCATCGCGCTCCGGTTGCAATCGAAAGCCCCGTGGGCCGGGTCGCTGAGCTTGGGTCGGTAGGAGATATATCAACGCTTCGATTGCGAGTGTAGGGTGACCGTGGCTACTTCCGTGAACGCACCAGTGGCGGTGTTTCCTTGCATCACCGAGGGTATACCAGCTTTCACGTAACGATCCCAGCCTCGGACGTCATGCGGCACTGCATTAAGGAGGTTGTGTTCGTCCCGAGTTACCACGCAGCCAATTAAGCGAGGTAGCAGATCCCTCTCGACGTCACATCCTGCCTTGAGCATTTCCAGCAGGTGGGATCGTTCAAAAACGTGTTCGTGGGTAAGGGGTAGCCTGCCAACTGCTGACTTGCACGATGCGAGTTGAAGCGACCTCCATGCCTGTAGTGAGTAGAACTGGCATGCATACTTGTCCCCGAGAGATCTGCCGTTACGCTTGATCCGACTGCGACTGCTAAACACAAACGACTTCTGCGTGTAGTGCCAGAATACATGGTGGATCAATGCGTCACTCAGCCCCGGAGACGACACCAGTGTAGGAAGTTCCTTCAATAGACGAACGCAATCTGCCGCGATTTGTTCGCTATCTAGGTTGGCATGTATGCTTAGTGTAGAATTGCCTTCGATGACGATGATATTGGTGTGGGCGTTCATGGTCAGTAAATGGAGCGCGGTTGAAATCTGGGTCAGTCTTCCAGAACCCTGCGAAGTTCATCCAAGTCAGTCGTGTAGTGGGCATCCCGTTCAAACACGGTGCCCTTGGCCGGCAGGTGAAAATGACGCCGCAGGGCCGCCTTCATGGACGGGGTGTGCAGCTTCCGGTCCATCATCACGGCAAAACGGTTTTCCCCACGACGGAACACCACCCTTCCTCGCGGCAGCTCGAAATACTCCCGGCCACGTAGGTGAGCATGCCTGCGCTCCAGTTCCGGCCAGAATTCCACATGATCCATAGGTCCATTGACCGCCTCGCCATAGGGAAGTCCTTCGCTGAGCGCGACCGAGTGGGAATGGATGACCGTCCCTTCGACCCAAAACACACCCACCCGTGGCTCGGCATTGGCAGACGCATTCTTCATGCCAGTTGGATAACCTGACGAAGGACGCTCATGACGTGGGAATGCATGCCGGGGCAACTGCTTTCCCTGCTGCCGGCCACGTTGAGGATTCCATTGAAGGCCGCCAGCTGGTGGCGCAGCTCCGAAGCGTCGGCCTCGAACGCTGGAAAGTGGGAAAGCACGAGGAACGGTTTGTGGGCACGCCGACAGCAGTCAACGGTAAATTGGCTGCCCCTGCTCAGAGGCTGTTTGGAGAAAACAACGGTGAGGTCGGCTGCTTCGACGTTGGCCCGGGTTCGTTCCGGGTAGCGCGAGGACTTGTGCTCGGTCAGCAGATACTTCTCCGGAATGCGGCCATCCTCGGCAATCCGACCCTTGGGACAGTAGCCGCCATGCGCCAGGCCGATTTCCAATGCGAAGTCCAAGCCCGCACGGTCGGCACCCGTCTGCCCACCGGAGATGATCTTCCTGGGAAAGACACGACGAACGCTCGTGACCGGATTGCAGGATGGGGACGGGGCTGAGGTGTCGGATGGATGGGAAGACGGTGCAGTCATGGCGTGACGATACCACTCAGGTAGGGCAACGGCTGTCTGAGCGGAACCTTGAGGATGCAGACGCAAAAGCGCACTGACCAAGAAACCACAATGACCTCCCTGGATCTCGAACGACGTCGAATCTGCTACCTCCATGCGATCTACGCCCAGAATCCGGAACTTCCCGGTGAACCGGCCCGGCTTCAGCCGGTCGGCATGCTGACCATGCTGGTGACCCCCTTTGACTCGTGTTTCACCTTCTGCGGCCCTGACGCCATTCGGTTGGGGCTTAATCTGCTGAGTCACTGCGACCTCGTGGTGACCTGGGGATTCGACCAGTTGAAGCCGGCGTTGGCCTGCAGTGACATAGAACTAAGCTGTGGCAACGTCCCCGTGCTCGACCTGTATCGCCTGATCGCCTCGATGGGCGGACAGGAGCAATCGTTTCAGGACGTTTACAACCAGACCCTGTTGTTTCGGGCCTTTCTGACGGGCTGCCATGGCGGCGCAGAATCGCTGACGCCGGATGATCACTCCGCCCTGTTCACTCTTGGGCGAATGGAGGCTTGCCGACGCCTGAACGAGGATGCCTGTCGGAAGCTGCTTTGGCTCCATCGACACGGCGGCAAGCTCGGTTGCTTCTTTTATGGCCCAGAGGGTGGTGACGCGCCCAACTGCGTCTTCGTGGACTGGCGGCAAATGCGGCCGTGTGGGTGATGAGATCTGCCGCGATGCAACCTAGAGAAGACCGATTGGACGGCAATTGTCTGAGGACGAGGCTAAAGTGTTCACATGAAGTCGAAAATCAGCCAAGGCAGGACGGTCAACGGTTCGACCACCTGGGTGAAGGACAAGACCAGCCGGGTTGAGCACATCATCCGTCAGCAGGCCGGCCAACAGGTGTTCTTCAGTCCGACCGGGAAGCGGCTGGGCCACATTGATTCGCTTGGACGCACGCTGGACGCCAAGAACCATCTCTTGAACTCTCAACCCCGTCCCGACCTCATCCTGAACCAAGAATCCGCATGAGCACCGCCCTCCCGTTTGATATCTCAGCCACCCGTAATGCCTTTGCAAACCTCCTGACGGCCGGCCCACAGGCTTCAGAAGACTTGGTGACTGCCGTGGTAGAAGCGGTGATGGAAGATGCCCGTGGGGAAGCCATTCCGGATGCCACCTCGACCTTCGACGAACTCTTGCGTCAATCCGGAGGTTTCAGGTTGGCGAAACGGCCGGAGTTCCCCGGTGAAGAAGCGAAAGCGGACCATGCGTGGTGTTTGATACGAGTGTTGGTTGGATTGGCCCGGCAGGAGGTTCCCTTGGGAGATGGCAAAGGTAAGCGCGTTTGGGGCTGGGAATCACTGAGCCGGGACGCTCAGGGCTGGTGTTGGGCCCTATTGTGGTGTCGCGAGCCAGCTGGGTTCAGCGAGAAAGCCCACCGGGCCTTGATTGAAGCCAAAGCCTTGGCGGCCCAGATCGTTCCAATTCCTGAATCCTGCCCCCACTTGCCGCGACAATCGGATCGGTGCGCTGAAGCTGACATTTTGAACGGGACCGAGTAGTTGCAGAATAGCCGACCAAAAACGCATGAGGAAACTTGCTAGAGCTTTGAGTCGAGGCATCGCTGTGACCGGTTTGCTGGCTGCCTTGGTTGGCCACGGGGCAACCGAACAATGGTCACCCTTCACCACCGGCAAAGCGCCACGGCAGGTGAAGTGGTCCGACTGGTCGCCTAGGCAGCCGGCTGAAGATGTCGAAGCAGAGGTGCGGAGCAAGGTGGGCTGGAAGTTCTCGCTGAAGACCACAAGGACGAATGCGCCGGCTGCGGTCGTGGTGCAGAACGGTCAGGTTTGGGAGTTGACGGTGAACTGGGGGAAACAGGTGCACCACGCCAGTGTGCCGGAGGCGAGCGAGTATGCTGAAGTGCTGCTGGCGTCTGCCGACCTGAACGGAGACGAGGTTCCGGACTACGTCCTGCGCTATGATCCGCACGGCTGCGGTCTGGCGGCAATTGGCCAACAGGTAACGCTCGTCCTCTCGGGTAAGGACGGCCATCGCAGCCACGGGCTCTACCAGTTTGGCTTTGGTCCCGACCGCTTGGTGCAGTTCAAGCGCAATGGACCGTGGCATTGGGTGGTGAACGATCTAGTTCAACCGGGAGCCGAGGTTTCCCAAGATGCCAGGGAACATTCCTACTGGGTTTACCGCCTGTTTCGGATCGAAGGCGATTCGTTGAAGGCGGAGCCGGCTGGGGTCGAGAGATTTCCCAGGTGGATCCAGTATCTGCGGCGTGCCAACCACAAGGAAACGACGCTGGTGACGACGAAACAGAAGCGAAGACTGGAAAAGGAATTGCCATCACCGGCCTCGGAGAAGTGAATTCGGTATCGGACGCATTCGGGTCTCTGGAAGCCCTTGCTCTACTTAACGTCCTAAGCAATTAACTCACAACCTATGGCAAGCCATTACTGGGCCAATTGGAATCCGACCACCTTTGCACCTGAAATCCTCAGGCGGGATACGAGGATTTACTGGCAACCACAGTCTTCGGGCACCGTTGGCAAATGTATTGGGACCTTCGTGGGCGAGAATCCCGGTTCCGCCCAATCCATTCATGGGCTGAGCTATTCCGGCTACAGCGAGATTGGCAGTGGTTCCTCAGCCTCGCCGGGAGACCGCACACTACGGCTGATCCTGGAAGTGTGGAAGGCATCGGTAACGGTACGCGGAAGTGATCCAGCCGGCGACGGCTACATTGAAGTCCTAAACACCTACTACTTTCGGAACTCGAAGTCAGGAGCAGCACTGTCAGCGTGGATTGCCATGGGAGGATCAGCAATATATTCGCCAGGTCCCTCTGCGACGTCTGCCTTTGTCCTGCTGGGTTGGGGTATTCCTCCTGTCTCCGCTCACCTGACCAGAACCACCGCCTCGCTGATCCCATCGTCGAGCAAGGTCATTGTCGTGGATTCAAAGTGTGTGGCGAAAGTGATTAGCGGCAGCGCATTGGGAGCAGGAGCACCACCGGATTCAGCAATGCCATCAGGAATTCTAAGAAGAGGGCTCAAGGCGGCATACATCAAGGCTGTTGCGCCTCATCTTTAACGTCCTGAAATCCTTGGCGAAACCGCCAGAATGACGCGGACGTGCCGATAACTGCTGGAGCATACATCCACGTAGGGCATTTACTGGCTCTGGATTCTGCGAAAACGCCGGTCAGAGTCGTTACTCCCATTCCACCAGTTCACCCATTTCCCCGCCTGAATCCCCGAACCTACCGGCTGCCATTCCTTCAGGTCCTCCGACTCCAGCAACTGCCCTTCCAACGCCGACGGCCAAGTCAGCTCGACCTGCCCGTTGACCACCTGAATGTTCAGCCTGGCCGGATTTCCGAACACCAACGTCACGAACTCCGGATGATCGACGAAGGGATTCCGGTTGTTCTGCAAAAGGAACACCCCTTCGTTCCGTTGCCGTTCCCGTTCATCTACCGGATCCAGCAGATGCCAGCACAGCAACGTCGTCAGCCTCCCCATGTAGCGGTTGGTTGAAGTCAACAGCGTCAGCTCATCGGTCAGCTCCAGATCCAGTTCGCCGGCCACATCTCCGGCATACCTTACGTCCATGTAGAGAAGCGCCCGAGCCAGATTTCCCCGCTGATCGGTCGGTGGCTGCCAAGAATCCCGATCCGTCGAACTGCCCACTGCCTCGACATGGGCCGGATTCGTCAGACTTCCATCCCCGGCCCAAGAGCGGTCGTAGAACTTGTTGCCCCGGCTGCTGTTCACGTTGGCATCGCAGGCAAACAGGTGATGGAGGTCGGAATACGCCGGTCCTTCGGAGTCGATCCCGTAGCTATTGGGCCACGAATGCTCCCGGTTCCAGCCTGTCGTCTCCCCGAAATTGGATTTCAGGGTGTTGGTGTTCCCGTAGAGCAGCCGCACCCGATTGGTGTTCTGCGAATCCTCATCCAGAACGGCCAGGGCATCCGAGACGTCGAGCCTCGTGCCGGAGGAATACGGAATGACCTTGTGACCCCGGACAATGACGTGGAGGCGATTCCTTAGGGGGTGACCAGACAAGCCTTCACAGCCGGCGTAGTAGCCGGGAGGAATCTGGGCGTAGGCGGTGAACCAGAAGAGGAAGGCAAACCAGCGGAACAGCCAACCAACCCTGCCTTGGCAAACTAACAGGAATGCTCTGACGCGCAGCAACACCGGCCGAATGGAAAGGCCTCTCGGCAACCCAAGCCAAGAATGGATTCGATCAATCAACTTCGGTGATGCCGTTTGCCAAGGATGATGCCGCTTAGGGTCTTCGAGCCCATGCCGCCGGGCATGGTTCGATTCCGATGCAATGGGACACCTGGGGAGGAACGACCTTCACGCCAAAGAGTGGAAGCCGAGGCCCGAGGATAGCCGGTCCGGTGCTCGGCGAGATAGGCTGCACGTTTCGGCTGGCCAAATCGCGCAATCTGTTATATTGCGTCGAAAAGCCAACTGAGCCAAGCAACGGGCAGTCCGAGAATGACCACTCCCGGCGCAGCTCGATAACAATGTTTGGCAACATTACAATGGGCACCGAAGACCTCAGAATCGCAGTCAATGCCGCACTATCGGATAAAATCGTCCTCAGTCTTTGGCAGGTTATCCTACTGATTCCCTTATGCGGAGCCTCCGCGTATTTCGGAGCATACCTAAAAAAGCGCGGCGAGAATCTTGCGACAAGTGAGGACGTCCGAGAGCTTACCAATGCTGTTAAACAGATAGAAACGGCTTACGCTAGGGAAATTGAATCTCATAAGGTTGACCTGCTGAAATCAAAAACAATCTATGAGGAACGCCTCAAGGCGTATTCCAAATTTATCGGACTTGTGTATCAGGTTAGACCTGAAATGTCACACCCTGACGCAGACGACGCAGACTTCATGCGCGAGCTCGCTGGCTCGCTAAACAAGATTAGGCTACAGTTAAAAGAGTATATTGTAGAGAATGCCGGGATTCTTCCACTAGAGGTTAGGAACTCAGTAATATTGTGTCATTCGGCATGTGAAATCGGCCGTTTTGATGACTTCAGTGAGGAGACCTATGCTCCGAAACTGTGGAATCGAATGTGGGAGGCTGACGCCAAGTTTAGAAGGCATTTGAACCTTGAAGAAGAGCATATCCATAAAGTCTGAGCACTAACAAGGACGTAAGGCCGCTGCACATTCCATGCATATCGCACTCCAAGACTTGCGATGAGGGTGGCAGCCAGTTCCTTTCTGAGGCATCGTGCATGGATTCACTTTGTCCAGAGTTCGAGCACATGCTCATCGGCTACGAGCCTTGTCGCCACACGTTCGTCGATGGCCGCTGTTCGAGTTGTCACTTCAGCGGCTTCGTTTCGGGGTATCGCTGGACACTCGAGAGAGGATCGGAAATGAGCACATAACGACCTCCTGAGAAACTTCCCGTGGAAGTCATTGCGCCTGAACGAGGGTGGGGCCTAGAGCGGCGGCCGGGATTTGGCAGCACACCTTGGTCATCTGAGAGCACCGGTCCCAGCTTCCGTTCCGGGGATGATGAAGTAGAGTCGCGCCGTGGATTGGAGACGAGAAAATGGCCAGAGCGCGAAGGCTGACTCCCCAGTGGCGCCGAACGCGAAAAGAGGGAGGAGCTTCGGGCCATTTGACTATGGATCTGAGCGCAATCGGAATTGCCACCACCTCACAAACGTATGCCCTGCGGATGGAAGGTGACGCGATGGCGGCTGCAGGTATTTGCGATGGGGACATCGTGATCCTGGAACCAGGAACGCCCAAACGGGGTGACATCGTGGCGGTATACCGTGGACCAGGGGCAGAGTTGACACATTACTCGTCCGTTGGAGGCGAGACTGCCGTCCCTGAAGAGGCGAACGTCCGAGGTGTGGCCGTGGGTTTGATCCGACGGCTGTGAGGGTATGCGAGGCGAAAGGGAGATTTCGACTGCACCACGATATCCGTTCGGAAAGAGTTCCGGCCAAGGTTTCCATGACGCTCACTCCTCAAGATCAACACCACCTGCTAGCCGCGGAAGGCTGGCTGGAACTGGGTGACTGGTTGGCGGCCAACGAAGAGCTGGAGGAAATTGAGGCTCCCTGTCGCGCCCACCCTTCGGTCTTTGCACTGCGGGTTCGGATTTACTGCGCGGCGGATAAATGGGAAATCGCCCTGCAAATCGGGGACGTCATCGCCAACGCCTACGCCGACGCCGAGCTGTATCTGGCCATGGCAATCTCCTGCGCTTCACTGCATCGAGTTGCGGAAGCCAGTGGTTGGTTGGAGCAGGCCCTCAACCTCAATCAAACGCCGGAATTCAGGCTCAAGGCACTGGCTGACCTCCGATTGACGGAGGCGTGGAAGGCGCAGGCTTGAGCCGTCAATGGCCGCCCAAATCCCGCGGCGCATTGACAACCCTCATAGGCGCTGCAGCGCATGATTGGGCCGCGTTGTGTGTGACTCTCTCACTGCTGTAGTAATGCCCGAACTCTCTGTGTGGCGCGAGCCACACTCTTAAGGCTGCCCGCTGTGCCCTCCGCCCAACCGTGAATGTGAAGCGAGAGCATACTCATGATGATGTCGTAGCCGCGCGTGCCGACCGCGTATGTGAAGTAGGTCTTGAGTCCGCTCACGCGCACGAAGCCGCGCTCCGAGCCGCGACCGGGTGCGCCGGGAACGTAGAGCAACTCGACCTCCAGTGTCTCACCGTCAACAGTAGCCTCGAAAGCATCGCGGTCGTCGTCCTCGGTTTTGCGCCACGTAATTGCGTTGCGGCGCGATGCCTCGTGCAAGCTCTCAAGAAACTCAATCTGTGCTTCGTCGTGTGTCACAAATGGCTAGAGGATGTGAAGCGGCCTACCGACCCAAGCTCAGCGACGGCAGCCACGAGGCCCGCCGATTGCAACTGCGATGGTTCGCCGATGTTCGCTCCCGCGCTTGGTTAGAGCCTGTCTGAGAAGTGATGAATGCTGAGGGATCAGGCCAGTCGACGAAGCATGAGGCGTATCATGGCGACGTAAATGAGCCCTGTGGCGCTGGATTCGCTCTGCTCGTAGTCCCGGGCGAGTCGCCGGTTTTGAACCAGCCAGGCGAAGGTGCGCTCGACGATCCAACGTTTCGGAAGGACGTGAAATCCCCGCAGGTCGTCGCAACGCTTGATCACCTCGATCTCCAGTTTGGGACGCTGCTCCCGAACCCAGGCCGCGAAGTCCGGTCCGCAGTAGCCACTGTCCACCCAGATCTTCCGCAGCCAGGGGAACCATCCCAGCAGGGGCTTCAGCAGGACCTTGGCCCCGGCCCGTTCGGTTTCGTTGGCTGGAACCACGGCCGCGCCAAGGATCATTCCCAGCGTATCCACCAGGAGAAAACGCTTCCGTCCCTTGGTTCGCTTGCCCGGATCGTAGCCGACGGCACCGCCGTGCGCGTCGGAGCGCACCGTCTGGCTGTCCAGCGCGGCTGCCGTAGGTCGGCAGCGTTTTCCTTCCGACTCGCGAACCAACGCCCGGAGCCGGTCGTTCAAGCCGCTGAAGATCGGCCCGCGACTCCAGTGCCGGAAGAAGTGGTAGACCGTCTTCCATGGGGGGAAGTTCCTGGGGAGAAGCCGCCAAGGACAGCCGCTCTTGATCAGGTAGAGGATGGCGTCGACCACCGGACGGAGCGGAGTCCGGGGACGTCCCAGTCGGCTCGGTGGCGGCAGCAGTGGCTCGATCAGCCGCCACTGGGCGTCGGTCAAATCGGTCTCGAAACTGGCGATTTTCATCGCCTGACAGCGCTGCCGCGAGGGATCGACAAAAAGGAGTCGACCCAAGGTCAAGCTCTGCGTTCGCTTTCCTTGCTTTTATGCTTCACACCGACTTCTCAGACAGGCTCTTAGGCTCGTCGATTCTCTTCTGGTTCATTCGGTAAATTGTCGATCTGCAATTTCAGGTATAGTGCGTAACCCCAAGCAACCGCACACAAACCGAAAAAGCCGACACACAAAATGGCGACTGCCTGATTCGCTCCGACGCTCCACATCCAGACGCCAGCAGCAACAAAAAGAAGCGATCCTATAAAACCGAGGACGAGCCCGCCTCGACTGTGCCGTTGCGCCAACTGACCATAGAACGAGCGTGGACGCAATCGAACGGGTGCGCGCTGTAAACCCCTTAAATCAGGAGCGAACACAATCCAACCAACGCCCCAGAAAGCCAGCATCACGACAACGAGGTAAACGAGAAACCAATACGGCTGGTGGAGAACCTCTGGACGCACAATGAACAAGAATGGCTGACCGACAATCAACCCTCCAAGCAGTATCCGAAGCATCCATGTCTGCTTCTTGTAAAGTCTCCGCTCTGTATCGGCATCCGGAATAATAAATGGCCGCGACCAAGGCCCGCCGCGATAGAAAAGCCGCTCGCCGGTGGCGGAAGTCTTGAACGACTGCTCCGCGATGTATGTGAAGTAGCGCATATGAGCCTAACGACCCACGTTACGCTGAAGCGCATGGTTAGCGAACCAACCGCCGCCGAGGCGGAGCACTGACGTGAAAAGCTGGCTTTCAACACAGCCTTGCACATCAGGCAGTTGCGTATCCAGCTCTTCAGGAGGCCGCGTTGTCTGGTGATAAACTCTCATGCTGCCACTGGATGAATGACTCGGTCGCCACACTGCGAAAGTCACCGCCAAGATATGCCCGACGAATGACCTCCTCGGCAAGCGGGCAAGAAAGCATGCAGTGCTCAATGGTCCGTGCCTGTGTGTCCAAAACCTCGGTGCAAAACACTGCCTCCTCGTAACGCAACTGCAAGACCTGCCGGTCGTCCAAGCAAATGCCAAGGAAACCACCCTCGGTGTGAATGCCTGCAAACACTTGAAGCGCCTGCTCCAGCGAACGCTCAACCGAAGAGTCAGCGTCCACGTCTGCCTGCTTGTAGCTACCGTGGTAAAAGACTCTCATGAGTATGAGCGTGTGTATCGGCCTAGCAGTTATTTAGGCCGCACTTTTCGATGGATAGACGTCAAGCTGGAGTTCAATCCGAGCGCGAGATAGATTGCCCATGAGTTCTGGCGTGAAAATCAGTCCGTAGTTCCGAAGACCATACAGGGCCACGAAATAGTTCATGGATCCGCCCGTTTCGAAGTGCTCGGTGAGCTGATCCCGAAAAGTCAGAACTTGGGAGACCGATTTATGAAGGATGTCCTCGAGTTGCCAGACTTCAGACGAAACCTCCTCAGTAGTAACGCTGGCGCACCAATAGCTCTCTCTGCGGATTCCTCCGAGCAGAGTGCCCTTTTGCGTCTGCCGTTGCTCTCCGGCGACCCATCCATGGCAACGCTCCATTGAGAGTAGGTCTGAGAGAAAGGACAAGTCGCGACTTGGGTGGTTCGCTCGCAGCGAAACACTGAACGAGTATGGATGCATGTGCAGAGAGGGATTTGTGCGGCCTAACGACCAAACTCAGCGACCGCCGCCGGAAACGCCCGGTCGGCTGCAACAGTCGCTGACAAATTACCTGAACCGATCGACTTCCCAGCGGGGCGGCGGTTCGCTGCAGCGCTCTGGTTAGACCACGTCATCGTCATCCTCATCCTCTCTCTTCAATCGGGTCTCAAGAAACTGCTCCAAGTGGCTGGCAAACCAATCACGACCGTCCGTCTCATGATCCCAGCGAAAGACATCGCGCTTGTGAATCTGGCCGTCTGCGTGAACGGCGAATGCAAAATGATCTCCGCCAATGTGGTCGCCGAACAAAAGCAAATGGTCAAAGGGCATGTAGAGGTCTTTGAACGCAGGTGTCGTCCGAAACTCTCGGTTCTGCTCCTCAAGGTGACTCACTGACCAAATGACACGCGAACCGTAGTCAGCGGTGAAACCGTCCGCCTCCAGCCAAAACTCTCGCAACTGCGCCGGTATCCGCAGGCCGAGGGACTGCTCAACCGCAAGAATACTCGCCTCAGTCGCCGGGCGCGCAAACTTGGCGTCGGACGGATATCCCTTCGTGAGCTGCTTCCAAGATGGTGCGTTGTATGGAGGCATGGCGTCGAGTGGTCTAACGACCCAAGCTCAGCGACACGGCCCACGAGACGCGTCGATTGCAACCGTGACGCTCAAGCCGGGTTCGCTGAAGCGCATGGTTAGGCGGCGTCATCGTGGTCTGAACTCCTCTCCAATCCCGTCAACGAAGAACTCAACGCGTCCACAACGCGGACACACGTAGATGTCGAAGCTCTCGCGATTGACAAACAACTCTCCAAGCTCGCCCATCAATCCCCACCGTGTGCCTTCGTGGAACTTCTTCGTGCCGACGAAGTCGAGCGTCGTCGGACAACGAGGACAGCGCAACGGGTCTGCCGGTGGCGAAGATGTTCTGGCTGGTGCGTCGGGTGTGCCGGCGCACTTCCAACACGAGTCGAAACCGTCCTCGTGCTGCTCTCCGCATTTTGTGCATGTCCACATAAACGTGTAGTCGAGCCGCCTAACGACCTAAGCTCAACGACCCGGCACGCGGGACGCGTGGATTGCAACCGGAGCGCGATGGCCGGCTTCGTCGCAGCGCATGGTTAGCCAGCATCATGGGTCTCGCCTCACTATCTGTGAAATGTGCTGAGTCAGCAACTGCTCGAACGCCTGCTGCTGCTCGACACTTTGAAAGACTCGCTTCGGAATCACGGTGAACTGACGCGAGCCGTAGTAAAGAACGTAGGAGTGAGCATCAACCAATGCCCGTGAATACATGCTCCACTGAAGCTGGGAATCAATGTGTGCTGTGCGGAAGTGGATGCCCTCCGGTGAAAACGTGAGTGAATACTCGTCGCGGAACTTCGGCTCGCGGCGAAAGACCAACGGCGGGATGACCGTGAACGCGGCGATAAGCATGAGCGCAAACGCGACTGCAATGACGATACACGCAAGGCCAAGCCAATGCAGACTCGGTAACTGCCAGAGATAAACACCGATGCCAACGAGAACGACGGTGACGACAATATCGAGACGCAGACGAAGGTGCGAAGCATAGTGCCCTCGTAGTGCCCGAACGTAATCACTCTCCGCGTATCGGAACGAAAGATTGATGGTCGAATTCACAGGACGTGCGCAATGCTGGCTAACAGTTAAGTGAGCCGCAAATTTTCGGCTTGATTGTTCATGACGATTTTCTGGATCCGCTCCATTCGATTGTCGAGCAGGGAGTTGCCGAGGCACGCCCGTTTTTCGGCGCCGCCAACGCCACAAGTGCCTTACGCCTTGCCGGTCTCCTTGGCCCAGGCGTCCTTGAGGGGAGGGTGCGGAGGTAGGCGGGAATCAACTCCGGGTGCTACTCTGGGCCTTGTCGGTGGTGGCTTTCAGGGCCATGGACGTGTTTCCGGCCGGGACGCTACCAAGTTCGGTCGAACGGGGACACCAATGGCACTCCCGCCACCTATTCGCTTACCCCTGAAGTGTTTCCCTGCAACCGCTCACACAGACCCGAAAACCGGCTGTCCGTCCGGTTGCTGTGGACCGCGATGCCCAATGCTTTCCGCTGGCCGATCAGCATCACGAGCTGTTTGCCGCGGGTGATGCCGGTGTAGATCAGGTTTCGTTGCAGCAGCAGGTATTGCTGGGTCGCCAAGGGAATGACCACCGCCGGAAATTCGGACCCTTGGGATTTGTGGATCGTGATGGCGTAGGCCAGGGACACCTCATCCAGTTCGCCGTAGTCGTAAACCACTTCCCGTTGGTCGTAGCGGATCGTGACCTCTTTCTCGTCCGGGTCGATCTTCACCACCTGGCCGATGTCCCCGTTGAAGACGTCCTTGTCGTAGTTGTTCTCGGTCTGGATCACCTTGTCCCGCAGCCGAAATTGCCAGCCGAACTTCTCCACCTGCGGTTCATTAGCCTTGGGTGGATTGAGTTCCTGCTGCAAACGCACGTTCAGCTCCCGGATGCCCAAGGAGCCACGGTTCATCGGGCAGAGCACCTGGATGTCCCGGAAGGCATCCAAGCCGAACTTCTTGGGAATCCTTGTCCGCACCATGTCCACCAAGGCGGTCGCGATGTCCTCCGGCTCAGTTCGTTCGAGGAAGAAGAAGTCCGAATCCTGACCCTTGGCCGGAACCGACGGCATCTGGCCCTCATTGATCCGGTGGGCATTGGTGATGATCCGACTGTGGGCTGCCTGCCGGAAGACCTCGGTCAGGCGCACTACGGGCACCACCGCGCTTTCGATGAAGTGCCGCAGCACCATGCCCGGTCCGACGGAAGGCAATTGGTCAATGTCACCCACCAGCAACAGGGCCGCATTCGGAGGCAGAGCCCGGAGCAGATGCGACATGAGCACCACGTCCACCATCGAAGTTTCGTCCACCACGAGCAGATCGCAGTCCAGCGGGTTGCCCTCGTTGCGCCCGTAGCTGCCCGTCGCCGGTTGGACCTCCAGCATGCGGTGAATGGTCTTGGCTTCCTGTCCTGTGGTTTCCGTCAGCCGTTTGGCTGCCCGACCGGTAGGAGCACAGAGCAGGCAACGAACCTGTTTCGCCCGCAGGATCATCAGGATCGTGTTCACCAGTGTCGTCTTGCCCACGCCAGGTCCACCGGTGATGACCAGCACGCGGCTCGTCAAAGCCACCTTCAAGGCTTCCTGCTGGCTGGGGGCAAGCTGCTTCCCGGTTTTCCCCTGACACCACGCCACGGCCTTTTCGACGTCAATGGGCGGATAGCCTGAGGGAACGGACGACAGGGACCGAATACGGCCAGCGATGATTTCCTCGGCCCGTTTCAGGTGCGGCAGGAAAATGAGTTCCTGCCCTTGGATCGTCTCCGGCACCAGCTCGCGTTTCTCCAGGGAACGCTCCAAAGCCGCGGTCACGATGTTCGCGTCCACCAAGAGCAACTGGCCGGCCTTGTCCTTCAGGAGATCCACGGGCAGGGCGCAGTGACCCTCATTGGTGGCTTCGATCAGCACATGGCCCAGACCGGCGCTCGCCCGAAGCAGTGAATCGTGAGGAATGCCAACCTTCTGGGCGATCTGGTCCGCGGTCTTGAACCCGATGCCATGGATGTCCCGCGCCAGCCGGTAAGGATCGCTGCGCACCAGTTCAATGGCCTCCACCCCGTAGGTCTTGTAGATGCGGACGGCGCGGCTGGTACTGACGCCATTGCTGTGGAGGAACAGCATGATCTCCCGGATGACCTTCTGCTCCGCCCACGCATCCTTGATCCGCTTGCGTCGTTTGGGACCGATGCCGTCCAGCTCCTCCAGTCTCGCCGACTGGGTTTCGATGATGTTGAAGATGTCCTCCCCGAAGCGTTCAACCAGCTTGCCGGCATAGACGGGACCGATGCCCTTAACCATGCCGCTGCCCAGATACTTCTCGATCCCTTCACGACTGGTGGGGGCGGTGCTGCTGAGGAGTTCGGCCTTGAACTGGGGACCAAACTCCCGGTCCTGAATCCAGTTGCCCTGAGCAGTCAGCCATTCACCGGGACTCACCGAAGGCAACGAGCCCACGATGGTCACCGGCTCGCGATGGCCCTTCACCTTGACCTTGAGGACCGCGAAGCCGTTCTCCTCGTTGAAGTAGGTCACGCGTTCGACCAGCCCAGATAGGCTTTCGGCATACGGTCGGCTCGGGGTGACAGGCGGATTCACTGCAAGCGCTTCGATGCCGCTCAACCCAGGCGGACGGCAAGCGGATTCGCGGACCGTTGCCCATACGGACTACTCGAAGATGTCCGTGATCCGGCAATTGAGCCGCTTCATCAGGCTTTCCAGCGACTTGAGGGTGACGTTCTGCTCGCCCATCTCCATGCGGTGGAGGGAGGAGGCGGAGATGCCGGTCTTCCGGCTAAACTCCGGATAGCTGAGGTCGCCGATGGTCACTCGCCGAACACATCCGCGACCGAACGCTTCAGTTTCTTCAGCACCCCATCCAGTTTGCCCAGCGTCAGGCTCTGTTCACCGTTTTCCAATCGGAACAAGGTGGAGGCTGGCAGTCCAGTGATCCGCGAGAACTCAGCATAACTGCGGTCTCCGCGTTCCTTGCGCAGAAACGTGGCGAGTTTGCGGTCCAGCGGCGTGGCCATCCGGACGCGTTTCTAGCTTGCACGCCATTCCGTATGCGGAATGTTTGCCAACGACTCTCAAAACCTGCTGCCATGATCGCTGAAAGCAACCCTTCACCGCCGGCGCCAGATCCTGCCGGAAAGATGAACTCGACCCCGACTTTCCGCGCGGCTTTACGTGACCGTTGGGCAGAGGTTTTGCGGTCAGTCAGCATCATCTGGTCAATATGCCGTGCTTGGTGCCGGCTGGCATGGTGTTCCGGAATAGTGCTGCCTCGGGAAACGATCTATGTCGGTCGGACTACGGTTAAAGAACCCAATGGGACGTCGTCTGCCCGAAGAGAGATTGACGCTTGGGAATCACTGCGGTTGCTGGTTTCCGATGGAGCGGTCGGAACATCACCTAGAACAGATATCCCTGGTAACCGCTGTTTTTCCTGGTTCTCGATATTCGGCAATCTTCTCTTCCGTTGCCTACTCCGCATGATCGAGCCGTTGGTGGCCTATCGAATCGGTTCCCTAGTAATTAGTGCGGATATTGACGGTCCATCGTGTCATCGTTATCGGATGGCGATGTCGGATGGACTGGCTGCTGAAGGTATCCTCAAGTCATCCAAGGCATCAGGTAGGGCGGTTCACTTCAACCGGGCATTCGTCGGGGTCGGACTTCCACTGATGATCGTCGTCTTTGTTGGTTGGATGCTTTTCTCCGACGGTAGACCAAAGTCCATGCGCCAATCCATTTCCAGAAGCGTTGCGAAATTGTTTTCGCGCGGGCATCCTGCTGCAGAATCCGAACAAGTTACCTCACCGGTTTCATTCGATCGGCAAGATTCACAATCAATGCTCAGGCGACGACAGCCTCTTTCCGAGCAAGAAGAGGGCAAAACATCTCAACTCGATATCAAACGCAAGCGGTTCGGAGAGGCATACGGCTACGTCAACTCGGCTGGAGACATGCTTATACAGCCCCGATTTCTTTACGCGGGAGAGTTTAGGGACGGCATAGCAAAGGTCTGGACGGAAAATGGCTATGGATTCGTTGACGCCAAAGGAAGCTACCTGAGCAGCTCACCCTCCGGAGAAAGGCCAGAAGATGCGGAAGTGGTGGAGCAACTCGAAGTTGCCCAACGGATCACTGGCACTACGGCGGAGGAGGTCCAACGCTCAATGGCTACGTTGCGATCGATGGGGCGATCGTCGGCAAGTGCGTTTGGGGAATCTGCTCCGCCAACCGACTCTGACGCCATGGCTATGGTCCTTGCCATGATTCAGGCAAAGACACGACAACTTGCCGAGAATGGAGCTACACCCGATGAGGGATCAGTTGAGGCACGACGCCAGAAATACAACGCGTTGGTGGAGGCTGACGCCATAGCGACTCGCGCAAAGGCCGAACGAGGAGACGCTGAGGCACAGCGAAGCCTCGGCCAACGCCATTTATTCGGCTTAGGAGTGCCCAAAGATCCAAGGGAGGCTGCGAAGTGGACGCGCAAAGCAGCCGATCAGGGACACGCATTGGCTCAGATGTCCTTGGGCCTGAATTACCTTTCTGGGCAAGGGGTTCCTCAGAACCCGACGGAAGCGGTGGTATGGTTCCGGAAAGCGGCGCAACAAGGCGAGGTTAACGCTCAATCCTTGCTGGGAACGGCGTATGCCGAAGGGTTAGGTGTGGATAAGGACCCGGTTGAAGCCCAGAAGTGGTTTCGCAAAGCCGCAAGCCAAGGACACCTAGGCGCCCAAACGGCTCTTGAGCTAATGTCCATACGTTCCAAAGTAGACGCGAAACGTTCGGGTGCTCCAGAGAAGTGAGTGAGTCAATCTCGACTTTCCGACGGCAAGCAGAAGGGTTGGCCGGCGGCCTCCTAAACGCCTCGTAGGGTCATCCTGATTCGCGGCGAGGGTCAACACAGCGGCCGTATTCCCGAGGCCGTCTTCGCCTGTTTTCGTCCGGAGTCGCCCAGAGCCCTCCGTCCGTTTCCGGCTTGGTCCCGAATCACGCCCCCCTCCCGTCCCCCTGTGCGGATCGGTCGTGCCCGGCGGTATAGTTTGGTGAAGCCCGATTGAGCTTTGCCCATGTCCCGACCCAAGACCTACACCCCATCCCTCAAGCCGTTCCTCGTGAAGGCCCTCTACCATGAGGCCCGGTTGCAAGGTCAGCCGATGACGACGCTGGCCAACCGGATCATGGAGGCCGCACTCGTGAACACGACCGGCTGGCAAAGGGCGACCGAAGCCCTGAACGAATCACCGGCTCCTTACCGGCCGAAGTAAACCGCCCAACCCAACCCCAACCCACCGACGCCCGCCTGGTCCTCACCGACTGGACGGGCGTTTTGTTTTCCCCATACCCCGTAACCTACAACCCCAGTTCCCCATGCCCGTCATCCTTGAAGCCAACTACAGCAAAACCATCGGCCTGCCCCATTTCAGCAGCCACAAATTCAGCCTGACCGTGAAGGTCGAACTCGGTGACCTGAACAAGATCGCCGAGGAATCCACCCGGCTCTACGGACTGCTCCAGGAATGCGTCGACCATGACCTCCAGCAGACCGGTTACCTGCCCGAAGGAAATGGTCACTCCAACGGTCACTCCAACGGCCACAGCAATGGTCACGCGAATGGCCAACCCAGTCATCCCAACGGAAACACCAATGGCCGCAGTTCAGCAGACTGGAAATGCACGCCCAAGCAACGCGACCTGATCCTGAGACTGGTCGAGGACAACGGGCTGCCGAAGGAGGAGATCGAACAACTCGCCCAGGAGCGTTTCAGCAAGGGGGTCAAGGCCCTCAACAAACTCGAAGCCTCCGGACTGATCGAGGAACTCCTTGAACGGCATCCCCAACCGCCGGAACGCAATGGCCGGACGACTACACGGCGAACCTACCAAAGGAACCGAGCATGACCCTCAATCCGCGGTCCCGTAGTCTGGACGAATTGAAGCAGACCGTCTCCGCCTCCCGGTTGGGCTGCTTCCATGGGTGCCGGCTGCGTTTCTACTTCCGCTACGTGCTGGGCCTGGTCAGTCCGCAGAGTCCGGCCCGTCACCTCGGCACCTCGGTCCATCACGGATTGAAACTGTGGAACCTGGCGCGTTGGCGGAAACAGTCCCTGCCACCGGAAACGCTCAGGGAACACTACGAGACGTTCTTCACCCAGGAACAACCGGCCGAGATCCGTTGGGAAACCGGCGAGGAGAACGAAACCAAGGCCCAAGGCTGGTCGTTGCTGGACCTGTATTTCCAGCAGACGCCCATTCCCGCGGACGAACGACCCGAAGGAGTGGAAGTCAGCGTCGAAGCGGACCTGTCCTCCCATGGCTTGCCCAAACTCATCGGCATCGTGGATCTGGTCCGGGCTGGCGGTCGGATCGTGGATTTCAAGACCGCAGGCCAGACACCCACTCCGGACAAGGCGATCCATCTCCACGAACTCCAGCTCACCTGCTACGGCGAACTGTATCGGGAAGCCACCGGCCGGAAGGAAGGCGGCTTCGAATTGCATCACCTCATCAAGACCAAGCAGCCCAAGCTGGTGGTCACGAGTGCTCCCCCGATGACCGAAGGCCAACGGGCGAAACTGTTCCGGTTGCTGGAGAGTTACGTCGATGGCCTCGACCGGCAGGACTGGGTGCCCTCACCGAATCCCATGAGCTGTGCGAGCTGCGAATTCCTGGGCCATTGCCGGAACTGGAAACCGTGAAGCCCGAACATCTCGACGGCATGGTGCTTTGTCTGGGCCGTCAGCTGCGTGATCCCCAGAAGGCGAAGCAGTGCCTGGAACGCTACTGGCGTGATCAGGCGGTCATCGTCTGGACCACCGAACAGGTGCATCGCGCGGCCAATGAACGGCAACTGGCCCTGACTCCAGCCGAAGCCCGAGAACTACTGCATCGGTTCGTCCTGAACTTCGATCCCTTCGTGGGCCAAAGCTGGTTCACGTTGGTGGATTTCATCGAGCACAGCGGCCTGGGCCGTCAGCTCACCCGGGCCGAACTTCACCGTCTGCTCGAACACAATCACCTCACCGTGGCGAAACCGCGCTGAGGCTTTTCCCGCCGAAGGTTCCTTTCCGAGCCTTCAACCTTCCCCGTGGTCCTCAACCTGGCCGGTTCCTTCCTTGGATGTGTGGAGGGAGGAGCCGGCCTTTCCCTTTCACCTCAAACCCAAAAATCATGAACAGCCCCAGTCCTGTCATCACCCCCGAACGCATCACCCTCAGCTACCGCGCAGGCGCCAGTGACAAAGTCTATCAGGCCGCCATCGAACCCCAGCAAGGCCAGTATGTGGTCATGGTCGCCTTTGGCCGCCGTGGTTCCACCTTGCAGACTGCCAGTAAAACCTCCGGACCCGTTGATCTCGTCACGGCCCAGAAAGTCTTCCGCAAGGTCGTAGCCGAGAAGAAGGCCAAGGGTTACACCGAAGCCGAAGACGGCACGCCCTACACCCATGCCGAACGGGTCCACTCCGGCCTGTTCCCTCAGCTGCTCAATCCGGTGGACGAAACGGAAGCGGCCAAACTCCTCAGTGATCCCGATTGGTGTGCCCAGGAGAAACACGACGGTCAACGCCGCCTCGTGAAACTCGATGGACCCGCCCTCTGCGGTCTCAACAAAAAGGGTCTCACCACCGGCCTCCCGTCTTTGCTCGTCCCGGAACTCCGTTCGCTCGGCTGCGACTTCATCCTCGATGCGGAACTCGTCGGCGAACACCTCCATGTCTTCGACTTGATCCTGCTCGATGAAACGACCTGGATGCTGCGGCCCTATCACGAACGACTGGCTGCCCTGCGCACTCTGTTGGGCGGGACAAACCTGCCGCACGTTCACCTCGTCGAAACGGCCACGGAAGCGACCGACAAGTTCCAGCTGCTCCAACGACTCAAGGCACAGAACGCCGAAGGACTGGTCTTCAAACGGATCCACGCGACCTACGAACCCGGCAAACCCAACAGCGGTGGTCCGGCCCTGAAGTTTAAGTTCACGGCGACGGCCTCGGTGATCGTCGCCCAGGTGAATGCCCAGCGAAGCATTGCCGTGAAGCTGTCCGGCCAGGACCAAGCCAGTGGCAACGTCACCATTCCGCCGAATCACGAACTCCCTCCGGTTGGTTCCGTGGTTGAAGTCCGTTATCTCTACGCGTTCCGGGAATCCGGTGCGCTCTATCAGCCGGTGTATCTGGGCCAACGCGATGACGTGGACCCGGAGGAATGCACCTCGGACCAGCTGAAGTGGAAAGCCACCGACGCGGACATCCACGAATAGCCGCGAAGACAGGGAGTGGAGGTCCAAGCCTTCACTCCCGAATGCCTCTTCCCATGAAAGCCGAAACCAAACTGCTCAACCGTGCCCAGGTGAAGCGCTTTGCCTTGGACTGTGCCAGTTCACGAGCCCACCGGTTCACGCGCGTCAGCGCCAGCTTCTTGGTGGGTTGCGAAGCCTACCTCAAGGAACACATCCGCCGTCAGGTCCGCAGCCAGCCTTCCAAGGGCAAGACGCTGCAATGACCTGCTTCCATCCACCATCCACTCCCCAGTTCTCAACTCCTCGAATCCCGTTCCCCCCAATCCATGAACCCCATCGAAATCCCCGTCAGTGAACTCAAGGCCGCCCTGCCTGGCCTCAAGCAAGTCATCCCGCGCAAGGTAGTCCTTCCCATCCTCGGTTGCGTCCGCGTATGCCGACAGAGAAGCGGACGGCTCACCCTGCAAGCCACCGACCTCAGCTCCACGGCCACGTATGCCACCCAGCTTGCGGCCGACAATGACCCGGGCGTGCTGCTTGTGCCCGGCGAAACTCTGGCCCAAGTGCTCAAAGGAGCCGCCAAGGACGACGTGATCCAATTGGTGCCCGATGAACAGCAGCCCCATATCCGTCATCGGGTGGCCGGCAATTGGCTGGAGAAACCATTCCCCGTCTTCAAGGACGAGGAATGGCCAACCTTGGTGAACCTCGACGGTGAGGCGATGCCCTTGCCACCCGAGCTCCCCTCGACGCTGAAGTCCTCCTTCGCCTTTATGGGCGATGAATCCCGTCAGTCACTGCATGGAGCCTGGCTGGATGTGGAAGATCCGCAGGCCCATTACGTGATGGCCGCGAACGGCCGTGCCCTCTTCACCGCGAATTCATTCACGTTCGGGCTGAAGGAATCCCTGCTCGTGCCCTACCACCGGTTCCTTGAATGGGACGGCTTTCAGACGGACGGAGCGTGGCAGCTGCGGTTGAAACCCAAGCAGCCGAAGCAACCCGGTTACCTCCAACTCAACAGCGCGCATTGGACCTACCTGGCCCAATTGTCGGAGGCTAATCCGGTGGGCTGGCGCAATGCGTTACCCGGTGCTGGCCAAACCCGGGTCCGTTTCAGCGAGGACTGCGCCAAGGGCCTGCTCGAATTGCTGCCTCGGCTCCCGTTCCTGCCGGATGGCAATTTCCGGTGCGAACTCCGGTTCAGCGAAAGCCTGAGCACCGTTACCGGCCGGGCCACGGACCATTCCAACACGGTCGAATTGATCGGCCTGAAGGTGGAAGGACCGGCCGTCGCCCTCGCGGTGAACCGGAACTTTGTGCTCGGGGCCATGAAGCTCGGACTGCGCGAACTGGAACTGACCGATGATCGCACTCCGCTGTTGTTCCGGACTGGAGGTCGCCGACTCGTGGTGATGCCCCTGCGGCTGGAGAGCGAGGCAACCCCACCCACTGCGCCGCCACCGGCTAATCCGACCAATGAAATGCCAGCCCCAAAACCGGAACCGATGAGTGATCCGGAACCGGAATCCCCTGTCTCACCAACCAACCCTGAACCTCAACCTGCAACCCCAACCCCTGATCCCATGAGCCAGACCGCTCCCGCCAAACCCACGACCACCGAAGCGCCCAGTGCCCTCCGACAAGCCATCACCAAGCTCGAAGGCCTGAAGGAGAACGTGAAGGGCATCCTCACCGACCTGAACGAAATGCTGAAGGTGCTGCATGTCGCCCAGAGGGAACAACGCGCCGCGGACCGGGAAGTCGAGGAAGTCCGCGCTGCCCTCGAAGCCATCAAGAAACTCCGCGTGTAACCCGTTCCCTCCATCCCCAACCCACTGCTGGCCGGGCCGGTTCTCCTTCACGGGAGGACTGGCCCGGCTGGCTTCCGGAGTTCCCGTGCGCCCACCTGTTAACCCTACCCCCATGCTGATCGTCGGCGGCTTCTGCGTAATCCTGGTCTACTACCTGTGGCCCTACCTGATCGCCAGCCTCGCCCTGATCGGCCTCTACCACCTCTGGACCCTCAGCCAAAAATGAATCCCGATCCCCAACTGCTTTCCGTGCTCACCCGCTCCGGTGTCCTGCTCAACGTGCAGGTCCGTTACTGGCGCGGCTGCAAGAAACTCAAACCCGAGGACCTTGGACTCCGTGCGGACCAGGTATCCGACCGGCTCATCAGCCTCGGCCATAAACGCCTGTTGCCGAAGGATGCCCTCAGTGAACTCGCCCTGATCGAAGGCCGCGCCCATGCCTTGGTCGAACAGAACACCTTCCCGTTCCTCAATGGCCTCGGGCATTTCCTCCCGAATGCCAAACTGGAGGAAGTCACCCAGCGACTGAAAGGGCTCGAAAACGAGTTCTGGCAGGCCAAGGAACGCTTTCTCGGCCGATATGGTCTCCTGAGGCTCAACGCAGCCGAGGAATGGCGTGGCGTGGCAAAGAAGCTGACTCCCCATGTGGATACGTTGGTCGCCGCCATTGAAGCGTCCTTCCCGTTGCTGAAGAACATGCAGCCGCACTTCGGTTTCCATACCACGCTCTTCCAGTTGGCTTTGCCGGAGTCTCTGGGCATGGAGCTATTGGAACTCGCCGATCAGCAGGCGGTCATCCAGGCCCGGAATACAGCCGCCAAGGAAGCCGGCCAACAACTCCGCCAGCAGACCGAGGCGTTTGTCGGTGAGTGTGTGGCCACGTTGCGCGAACAGACGGCAACCCTGTGCGAGGAAATGCTGCAATCCATCCGCACAAGTGAAGCCGGCGTGCATCAGAAGACGCTCAACCGGCTGGTGCGGTTCATCGAGCAGTTCAAGGCCATGAACTTTGCCGGTGACACGGTGCTGGAACAACAGCTCGAAACGGTGCGCCGGGAACTCCTGAGCAAGACGGCGGAGGAATATCGGGACAGCCGGACGGCCAGACAGCGGTTGACCCAGGGTTTGGGCCAGCTTGCGGAACAGGCGCGTGCCTTGGTCCATGCGGATACCACCGAGATCCGGCAACGGTTCGGGGAATTGGGGCGGAGACGCTTCAGCCTCGCGGCCTGAATAAACAGCGAAGAACTCAACCACCGCCCACCATGGCCGACTACTACACGAACTTCAGCGTGATCGTGGGACTGCCCAACCACGAAGCCCAAACCTACGCCCTGCAACTCCATGAACGGATGCAGGAGGAAACCGACGACGAAACCCGCCCCGAAGACATTCCGGAGCTGATCTGGGAATGCCGGGAGGACTGGCATTTCGAGTGTGTGGCCGAAGGCACCGCGGAACAGCCCTCGATCTGGTTGCATTCCAGCAATGGTGCCATGGATGCGGCCTGTGCCTTCATCCGACATCTGCTCCAACAGTTCCAACTCAAGGAACCAGTGACGTTGGAATGGTCGCATGACTGTTCCAAACCTCGCACTGATGCCTTTGGTGGCGGAGCTGCCTTCATCACGGCCAAGAGCATCCGGACCTTCACCACGGGCGAATGGCTCAACCGACAAATGAAACGGCATCAACGGCAGAATCCAACCTGACCGTCCAAACCAACCAACACAGGGCATCCGGAGTCATTCGGGTGCCTTTTCGTTTTCGATCCACTCACGACAACCCCCCGATCCAATCATCCAATGGGCGACCGCTGCCACATGACCGTGACCTGCCGCCGAGCAGACATGGCCCACTTTGAAGAACTCGGCTTCGCTCCCGACGAATATGGTCCGGCTACTGGGCTACTCGTGGAAATGACCGACGAGGAAGCCAATTACGGGCATGCCGATCAGCTGCCCACCCACGTTCCGTTCCTCGGCTGGAATGGTCCCGGCGACAATTACGGTCCCTATCTGTTCGCCTGTGATGGCCAGCAGTTCGTCGAGGTTCCCGGCAGCGACCATTCCTTCGGCATCGATTGGGATTTTGCGAAAGGAGAACCCACGCCCCAGAGCATTGCGAAGATCCGCGAATACCTCGTCCTGCGAAAGAAGGTCCAACGCCTGTTCAAGCAGTTGAGGCGAAGGCGACCCCCAACCTGAAACCAGCCAACATCCCCAACACCACAGGGCACTCGGAGTCATCTGGGTGCCCTTTTGCCATCTCACAACTCCCCAATCCCAAACTTCATCTCCGAAATGAGTCACGCCATCCGCTTCAGCACGCTCCTCAGCCAGCACGGTCCGCTGAAACTCGCCAAGGAATGCAGCCAACCCGAATGGGAGGCGGCCCTGCGGGAACGCCGTTTCCTCACCGTGTATCACTCCGAGAACGACTGGTGCACCCCCGTGGTTGGCTTCATCGGCCAGCACGGCTGCGTGAACACGCTCTGCAAGGTGGTGTTCACCCGTCCCGTGCCACCCACAACCCATCAGGTCATCGGCATGAAAGACAACGAGGCTGCGTTTGCCTTGGTCAACCCCGACATCGCTTGAAGCCGATCAATCGCCGGTGCCCTTTTGCTTTACCCCCAATCGTCCTTCGGAAATCGAAACTCGAAAATCCCATGAGCCACTACACGACCATCCAGACCCAGATCAAAAACGTCGATGCCCTGAAAGCCGCCTGTGCCGAACTGAACCTGCCCATGGAGGCGAATGCCTTGGCGCGCGGATATGCCCAACCCCTCAAAGGCGAACACGTCATCCGCTTGAAAGGTCCCTACGACATTGCGGTGAACCCTCAGCCCGATGGCACCCACAGCCTCACGACGGATTGGTGGAACGGCCATGTGGAGCGCGAAGTCGGAAACGGCTTTGGCAAGCTGCTCCAACTCTACGGCGTTCACCAAGCGACCCTGACTGCCCGTAGGCGCGGTTATTTGGTGCAACGCAAGCCACAGGCCAACGGCGCCATCAAACTCGTCCTCACCCAAGCCTGAGCCATGAAACCCAGCATCGAAATCCTTATCCAGCCGACCGGCGAACTTCAGGTCGAAGGCATCGGGTTCAAGGGCTCGGACTGCGAACTGGCCACCCAAGCGATTGAAACTGCCTTGGGGGTCACGAAGACCAAGCAAAGGAAGCCTGAGTATCACCAACGACAGGCCGCCAAACCTCAACTGCGAATCACTCGATGACCCTCACGATCCAGCCCAACGGCGACATCGGCTGTTTCTACACCGAAGCCATCGATCTCCGTGAACTTGGGGAACTGACGGTTTCGCGCGCCAGTCACGTCGAGTTCAAGCACGACACGCAGCAGTGGGAAGTCCGCAACCTGACTGGTGTGGTCCTGCATCAACACTCGTCCCGTTCCGAATGCCTGGAATGGGAACGACAGCACTTCGACACATGAGCCAACCCATCCAGCAGGTCTGGCGGTTTACCTCCGACTCCGACCCGAACAAGGAATACGAAACCCTCCGCTACTCCGATGGCTCCACGTCCTGCAACTGTGCGGGCTGGACTCGTCGGGTAGGTCCGGAGGGTGCCCGTTCCTGCAAGCATACGCGCCTCGTTGATCTCAATCGCGCGGATGCCCTGTGTGTTGCCACCCACAACTACGCCCAACCTCAACCCCTCGTTCAACGCCATGTCCCCAAGAAAATCATCCCAGCTCCCGTCCCCCGACTCGGTCGCCGTCGGTTCGTCCTCTGAATTCGTCCGTTCCCTGGTCCATCACCTCAAGGCAGGTTTTCCCGGCCTGTATCTGGTGTCCTCGGAAGAGCAACGGGTGGAGTCAGAATTACGGCAGGTCGCCCAACTGACCAATTTCCAGCTCTACTTCTGGACCACCGTCAGCGGCCTGTTCGATGTCGCCAAGGAAACCAGCGAAGCCTGCCTTGATCCGTTGGAAGCCCTCGAAGCCATCGGTTCTTTGCCAGAGAGATCCGTGGTGCTCCTGAAGGACTTCCACCTCTACCTGCAGGACCCCAATCCGATCCTGCTGCGTAAACTCAAGGATACCCTGGCCGTCGCGAAGACGAAGAATCGCACCCTGCTGATCCTTGGCTGCCGGCTTTGCCTGCCGCCGGAGATTGAACGGGAAATCACCGTGCTGGAGTTCAACCTACCCAGTGCGGACCAATTGAACCTCGTGCTCAATGGCATCCTGGAATCGGAGGCGAAGATACCGCGGCCCAACAACCGCGAAGCCATTCTCGCCGCCCTCTCTGGCCTGACTACCCAGGAAGCCGAAAATGCGCTCGCCCTGTCCTTCATTGAACTGGGTAACTTGGATCCGGTCCGTCTCGGTCAGCTCAAGGCCCAGTCGGTGAAGAAACAGGGTTTGGTGGAATTGGTGGAACGGGTCCCTTCGCTGGATGGCATCGGTGGCTTGGACCGGTTGAAGGGATGGCTCCTGAAACGCCGGAAAGCGTTCACCCCGGAAGCCAAGGCGTTCGGACTGCCCTCGCCATCCGGACTGCTGATCCTCGGTTTGCCCGGTTGTGGGAAAAGCCACTGTGCCAAGGCGACGGCCAACGTGTTTGGGGTGCCCTTGCTGCGCTTGGATGCCGGCAAGCTGTTCGCCGGTCTGGTCGGGGCCAGTGAAGCCAACCTGCGCAGTGTCCTGCAAACCGCCGAAGCCATTGCGCCCTGTTGCCTGTGGGTAGACGAACTGGAGAAGGCATTGGCAGGTTCCCAATCGTCCGGCTCCACGGATGGGGGAACCACCGCCCGTATCCTCGGTTCGTTGCTGAGCTGGATGCAGGAGAAGACGGCCCCGGTGTTTGTCGTCGCCACCGCCAACGATGTCTCGAAGCTGCCTCCCGAATTGCTGCGCAAGGGTCGCTTTGACGAGGTGTTCTTCGTGGACCTGCCTCACCAGGAGGAACGCGAGGAGATCTGGCGCATTGTGATCTCCGACTACGACCGTGACCCGGATGACTTCGACCTGAAACAACTGGCCAAGGCGACCGAAGGGTTTACCGGGGGAGAGATCCGCTTTGCCTTCTTCGACGCGCTCTTTGAGGCGTTTGAGGCGGAAGCTGAACCGGATGACCTGGGGATTGCGCGAGTGCTGGGCGGGTCGGTGCCGTTGTCGAAGCTTATGGCCGAACCCATCCAGCAGCTCCGGCAATGGGCCAGGAACCATGCCCGATCCGCCACGACTCCCTTGCCTGAAACGAAGGGGAGGGCGTTGGTGGTGTGAGCGGTGTCTGGCCTAGCGCGGAAGAGCTCCCTCGAAGGGAAGAGTCTGCCGCTGGGCGGGCTCTTTTCTTTAGGGGTGAGGGCCGCAAAACAAAAGCCCCTCCAACAAAAGTTGGAGGGGCAGCAGACCAAACTTTTAGAGGAAAGTGCCTAGCAACCGGCCCACAGAGCGACCAGTCACAGCACGGGTAGCTTTCTTCCCGCGATGCCTTCCGAAAACACGCCGAGCAGAGCGACGCAGGCTTCCGCCTGACTTCGTGCTCCCGCGTCGAACGCGATGTGCCAAAACACTTCCATAGTTCCCTAAACTTATGACATCGTTAGATAATTCGACCATAAGGACGAGCTAGCTTATCAGGAGACATTCCCTTGAGCCTGCGAGAGTTGCCTCCCGCGGGCCCGACAAAATAAGTTTAATGTCCCGGAGTTTCACCGGAACTGAGGACCATTACCTTTCGGCTACTGTCTTGCCCCCTCTGCTAGGCAGGGCAATTCGACAAGTCGCGAGAAGATCCCAAATAAGCAAGCCCCATTCGGCGAGTTCTACCAGCGTTGATGTGCCCCAATACGGGCAGGAAAACGCACATCGGTGTGGAGCCTAACGTCACACGTGAAACGTTACACCGACCTCGTTCCGTTGCATTTCGGATAGCGCCGGCAACCCCAGAACTCGCCTCCGGCATTCGCACCTTTCTTGGCCACGCGGATGAGCATGCCTTCGCCACAACGAGGACAGGCAGGGGCCGTGGATACCGTTTGAAATGCCAGCGCCTTGGCCTCGGGAATTGTTTGCCCCAGCGACACCGCCAACTTCCTCTGGAAACGCCGAAGCAGGACCAGCAAGTCGTCACCGCTTACCAGCTCCATCGGCTTCCCTTCGGCAAACTCACTGGCCTCACGGGAAATGCGGCCGCTGGTGATGACGATGGCCTTGGTCGCTCCCTCTGCCATCTGCACGCCATACAGCTCTCTGACGACTGGAACCCCGACCTTCCACGACTTCCAGTGTTTGCATTGCACCAACACCCGTTCGTTCCCTCGGGTCAGCCGGAGATCGACGCCACCATCCGGACCCGAGCCACCGCATTCCTCGACCTGGTAGCCATCTTGCCGATACACGGACGCCAGTTGCTGCTCGAATTCCTGCCACGACAGCCGGTTGACCCAGTTGAGATCCACCGTCTCGCCGACAAACTCCTGCTGTCGGTTGCGTCGTTGCCAGCTCTTGAAGCCACCCAGCAGGCAGGCGATGGCACCGAATCCCCCAAGGATCATGCCGAGAATCAGGAATGGCGGTTCCTTGAAGCCTGGGAATTGAATCCGCCCGAACAGCCAAGTGGGGAACAGGAACACGACAATTGCCCCAGGAATCGAGGTCCACGGCGGCAGGATTTGGAATAGACCGCAGCAGGCATCGAAGAAATCGTCCGCGTTTGAGCTTCGTCGTCGGGCCATAGATCGGTCCAGTTTGGTGGTCGCGCAGCTTCTGTCCCATCGGTAGAAATGGGGATGGGCTGAACGTGGTTGGATCGCACGGATTTATTCCGGATCGCCTATTCTATGTTTAGAGGTGGTAACCCGTTGACGATCTTCTGGGTTTCCAGGCTGACGGTGATGACGCGGAGGAAGAGTTCGAGGGGATACTTCGCGTTGCCCATCGTTTCGGTGGCCCAGAGGTTCGCGTCGTTCACGATGCCGCTGCCGCCTTTGCCGTCGTCCACGCACACGCACTGGCGCTCCATGACCCATTCGAGGGCGGGTTTGCCGTTGACCACGTAGTCGTAGGCTTCCAGCGGGATGTTGGTGATGGTGATGCGTTCGTTGTAGTGGACCGTCGTCTTGTCGTTTACCGACTTCCCGGCGGCGTCGCGGGTCTTGGCGAACCTCATCCTGGTCACGCGGTAGTCGGCGTCGGTCAGGCCATTGAGGGTGGCTTTGCCTGTGTCGAGCTTGGCACCGGGATACCTCTCTACGTTCTCGTAGTTCAGATGCCAATGGGCGAGGTCGCGGCCTGCTTTGGAGAAGGCGTGGAAATCGGCGAAGGTCTTCACCGCGGGGATGCGGGGGAGTTCCTTACCGAGATTGTCGGCGTAGCGGCTGCGGTAGTCGGGAGAATGCAGCAGGCCGTAGATGTAGTAGAAAAGGTCTTCCTTGCTGATCACGCTGCCCTCGCCCTGGGCAGGATAGGCGGCCTGGAAATGGGCCAGCCCCGCATCGCTGATGCCGTCACGCCGAGTGAAGGGGGCCGGGCTCTGGGTTTTGGCTGGGGCGAAGAGGCCGTCTTCGGCGGCTTCTTCGGGTTGGTCGTAGAGGTAGAGGGGGAAATACTGCGAACCGACCATGTCTGCTGCATGGAGGCTGGGAACGCAGTCGGAAATGGATACGGAGAATGTGCCTCGTGTGTCCGAGCCCGGGAATCCGATAACTAGGTTCTTCGTGCTCCCGTCGGGAAACAACTTGGGCATCTGGTAAACCATCTCGTTCAGGCGGCGATCAAAGTAGAGCCACTGCTTCGTGAATGGCCGGTATAGGCTGACGGTGGTTCCTTCCGAGCGGAACGTCAGTGAGCGGCTTTTCACAAGATCGCCACGCAAGGCTCGGGTCCAACTGATCTGGGTTGAGTCCGTGTTGGGAAATGATTCCGACCCTTCGTCGCGCTCTTTCCGATCCGCTCCCGCGTAGGTCTGCTCAAAGCGTTTCAGCTCCGAATTGAAGAAGGCGATGGTGCGGCGGATGTTCACCTGCAATTGCAAGCGCGAAGCATTGTAGCACCAAGCGTCTCTCTGGGTTTTCACACCGCTGGAGTAGTTCTCAAAAATGGTCTTCTGGTCCGACTTCTTGTCCCCCATCACGATGAACTTCGCGAAACTCGCATCCCGCTGCTTGAGCCAGTCGCCGCGTTCATCCGGCTGGATCGGGGTCCAGCCTTGGGCCTTGGTCAGGCCGTGGATGCTCCCAAACTCGCGAATCCGAGCCAGCTTCTGCTCAGTGGTGAGGTAGTCGCCGATGTCGTGGAAGTGAATCTGGCCGTGGGCGGTGGCCTTGGGGTTCTTGACGAGCAGCGAGATGGCGATGGGGGCGCGGCTGCCGCTGCCAAAGATTTTGCCGCCTTCTTTCCGCGACTGTTCACCGGATGTCCGCTGGTTTCCCCGCAAGTGGAAGATGTGGATGCTGGAAAAGTCTTCTGTGAGGCACTTGCGGAGTCCATCCGCCGCCCGGCCATCGACCCAACCGGCATTGGTCACGAAGCCGATCACGCCGCACTTCTTGATGCGGTCGCTGGCCCAGCGGATGGCGCGGATGTAGGAGTCGTAGAGGGAGTTGTTGTTCGTGGCTTCGGAGTGCGCGGCGTAGGTGGTGCGGATGCGTTCGTCGAGTTCCGGGTAGGCCACGTTTTGGTTGTTGTCGTTGGCGCTGTCCTGGCCCTTGGAATAGGGCGGATTGCCCATGATGACACGAACCTCAAGCTTCTGCTGACGTTTGCGGCGGTCGGAGTTGTGGGCGAGCAGTCCGCTGATCAAATCCTCTTCCCCGAGCCGGAAGGTGTCGGTGAGGCAGATGCCCTCGAAAGGCTCGTATCTCTTGCCTACAATTGAGTGATAGACGGCCTCGATGTTGATGGCGGCGATGTAGTAGGCGAGGAGGACGATCTCGTTGGCATGGATCTCGTGCCGGTATTTGTGCGGGAGTTCCTCGGGCCTGATCAGGCCGCTGTGGAGGAGGCGGGTGATGAATGTGCCGGTGCCGGTGAAGGGGTCGATGATGTGGACGCCCTTGCTCCCGAGGGTCTGGCCGAACTCGGACTGCAAAAGGTCATTGATGGAGTGGATGATAAAGTCCACGACCTCAACGGGGGTGTAAACGATGCCGAGGCGTTCGGTCATCTTGGGGAAGGCGTTGCGGAAGAACTTGTCGTAGAGCTCCACAACGATCTTCTGTTTGCCCTCGGCATTGTCGATGCCTTCGGCCCGGCGAGCGACGCTGGCGTAGAACTTCTCCAGGGTGTCGGCTTCCTTGGAGAGGCGGTGTTCATTCAGCACGTCCAGCACCTGCTGCATGGCGCGGGAGACGGGGTTGTGGCTCGCGAAGGAGTAGTCCTTGAACAGCGCGTCGAAGACGGGCTTGGTGATGAGGTGCTGGGCCAGCATCTCTACGACCTCGGCGTCGGTGATGGAGTCGTTCAGGTCGTCGCGGAGTTCATTGGCGAAGGACTGGAAGGCGGCGACTTCCTTCTGGTTCTCGGCATTGCCGACGATCTGGGTGATGCGGGTGATGTGGGTGTTCGCGATCTTGGCGATGTCGTTGGCCCAGTCTTCCCAGTGGTTCCGGTTGCCGCATTTCTTGACGACCTTGGCGTAGAGTGCGCGCTCGATCTCTCCGACGTTGAAGGCAAGCTCTGACTGGGATTCCACCCGGTAGGGCACCTCAGGTTCGCCGATGGTGAACTGGCTCTGGCCGGTTGCTCCTTTGGTTGCCCCGTTGGACTTCTGGGCCTTCTTCTGGATCTTGTCGGTGATGGCGATGACTTCCATCTTCCGAGGATCTTTGCCGATTAGGTCGAGTTTGTTGACGAAGGCATCGAAGCGGTCGTCGTGCGAACGGAGCGCCTGAAGGACATCCCAGACGACCTTGTAGACCTTGTTGTCGTTGAGAGCCTCGTGCGGCTCCATGCCGGCAGGGATGACAACGGGCAGGATGACATAGCCGAGCTTCTTTTTGCCATCCGGGGTGCGGCGCATGACTCGACCCACTGACTGGACAACATCCACTTGGGAATTGCGTGGCGTCAGGAAAAGCACTGCATCCAGCGCCGGAACATCCACACCTTCGGACAAGCAGCGGACATTGCTCAGGATTCGGCAGGTGTTCTCGGGAGGTTCTGCCTTAAGCCACTGGAGTTTTTCCTCCTTTTGGCCGGCATTCATCCCTCCGTCCACATGAGCAGCCTCGCACTTCACGGAAAGATCTGTCTCTTCCTGTTCCTGGTAAGCCTCGATAACTGCGCGGAACATTGAGGCAATCTGTTTGGAGCTGACCTTGTGGACCTTGCCGCCTTTCTGCCGTTCGATCACCTGGCAGAAGGCAACTGCGCGGCGCATTGGTTCCGGGTCGAAACTGAGATCCTGTGACAGCCCTTGCTTTGCCAGTGCCTTCCAGCAGCCGATGATGCGCGCGGCATCGTCCACCCTGAGCTGGTTGTTCTCGTCCTTGAGGAGGTTTTGCAGCCGGGCGCTGACGTGGGCTTCGTCGATGGTCAGGACCAGCACTTTGTAGTCGGTGAGCAACTTCAGCTCCACCGCTTCGGAGAAGGTGATGACGTGAAGCTGCTTCCCGTAGAGGGTCTCGTCGTCCATGGAGCAGATGGCGACGTTTTCCTTTTCGGCGATGGCCTTGGCCGAATCCGCGTAGATGCGCGGTGTTGCCGTCATGTAGAGGCGTTTGGCAGCCTTGATGAATCCATTGTCGTGAACCCGGACGAAGTTGCTTTCGTCCTCGTCGTCAAAGGTGGCTCCGGTGGTGCGGTGAGCTTCATCGCAGATCACCAGGTCGATTTCCGGCAAACCAAACTCCTTCTGGGCACGACTGACAACGTCGAGCGAATGGTAGGTGGAGAAGATCACGCTCATGTGCTGGGCGTCGTGGCGCTTCTTCAATTCCAGGGCCAGTCGTTGGGAATCTGTGGTGGCCGGATACCGTAATTCGTGGGCGAACGTCTCGACAATGTCTGCGTCCAGTTCTCGTTTCTTGCCCACCTCGGCATCCGAGCAGACGGCAAAGCTGTGGAGGGGAATGGCGCTCTCCTGAGTCCACTCGGTGAGCGTTTGGGACAGCAGATTCAGACTAGGAACGAGGAAGAGGACCAGTTTGCTTTTGCCGGCGGTCTCTTCGGCGATCTTGAGGCTGGTGAAGGTCTTGCCCGTGCCGCAGGCCATGATGAGCTTGCCCCTGTCGGCGGACTTGAAGCCGAGCAGGACATTGGTCCGAGCGCTGGACTGGTGAGGGCGGATTTCCTTCTTCGGCTTGAGGGCAGGCGGCGCGCTGGGCTGATACCTGGCCCAGTCAATCTGGCTGTTTTCGAGATCGAGGAGGTCGATCTTGTAAACGGGCGGCTGCTGGTGAAACAGCGCCTGCTCGGCATTCTCGCTCCAGTCGTTGGTTGTCGTGACAATGATTCGCTGGGCAAAAGGCTTCCGGCCGGAGGCGGTGAAGAAGCTGTCGATATCCTCCTTCCGGACGCGGTAGTCGGGGGCAAAGCACTTGCACTGGATGGCGTGGTATTCCTCGGTGCCGGCAGTCTGGGAAACCAGGTCGATGCCGGTGTCCTTGCCGGAAATGCCAAACTGTGGCGTGCCGATCTCCTTTGCCCAATCGGCAAAGAGCCAGACCTTCGAGTAGAGATCGGCGTAGCTGGCCTCGTAGCGGAAGTAGGTGCGGATCAGCTCCTCGAAATAGGTGCCCTTCTCACGCTCCGACTGGGAAGTCTCACGGTATTTGGCAAGGATGGTTTGGAGTGCGGTCATCTTTGGTTGAAGCGTGCGAAAACCACCCAGAACTGCGGCCAACCCCAGCGATGCAGATTGTTTCGTTTCGACCGGTGGGTCCCCTGAAAGGTTCGGAAATGCCTGCGCCTCTGTCGAGAACTCGAAATGGAATCCGCACTGTGGGTGACGGAGTGCGTTGCCTGAGCCGTGAACCCATTCAAAACCACCATGGGTGGTGGGTGTGGAATCATCGCATCACAATATATTGATTCCTGCGGTGATTATTTTGACGCCTACTTGCCCAAAGAAGAGGTTGTGAATCAGTCTGAAAAAGAAGCAGTCACGTGCCCAATGCCAGATTAACGCTATGAGCAAGAATCGAGACAGAATCGTCTATCGAAACGAAGCCAACCAATGGGTCAACAAGCGCAATGACGCGGGGCGTGCTTCAAGTGTCCATGAGACGCAGCAGCAGGCCGCGACGGCTGCAAGATCAATGCTGGGCCGTCAAGGCGGCGGTGAATTGACGATAAAACGACGCGACGGAGTATTTCGCAGCAAAGACACAATCCCGCCAGGGCGAGACCCGTTTCCGCCTAGAGACCGCGAACACTAAAACAACCAAAGGCCCGTAAGTCCCCATACGACGATGAAGAACAAAAACCTCGCCATGCTCCTGCTGCTTGGAGGCGGCGCACTGATTTGGTGGATCTGCAAACGCGACAATGAGCGTTCCAGGGAACTCACTCAACTGCGCTCCAAGGTTTCAGAGCATGAAGCGCAAGTATCGAAGTGGTTGGCAGAACAGCGAACGGAGATACTGACCTTAACAAACCGAATCACCCAACAGGGGGTGTCCGCCAAGCCGGCCTAGCTGGTCTGACCTGCGACTCAAAAGCTCTACCTTGCGAATCAAGGGCAACGGTTGACAAATCATTTGAAGAAAGTATCGTTCGTCAACTGATGAACCGAATCAAGCAGCTACGACTCGCCAAGGGTTTCTCCTTGGAAGACCTCGCAACTGCCATGGGGGGTATCGTAACGAAGCAGGCCTTGTCTAAATACGAGAATGAAACTGCGAAGCCAACCGCGGTGGTTCTTGGTCAGTTGTCCCATGCCCTTGGGGTAAAAGCCTTCGAGCTATGGGAATACCCTCGATACAAGGTTGAATTCTTGGGTTACCGGAAACGCGCAAGTTTGCCCAGCAAATGGCAGACCTCGTTCGAGGCTTCTGTCGCTGAACAGTTGGAAAGTCGGCTCAAGCTTCAGGAAGACGGCGAAGGGTCAAATTTTGAGGTGCCGTGTCAGGAGATGACTGTTGCTGTCGAGAGGAACGCTGAAGATCAAGCCCTAGAACTTCGGAAAAAGTGGAACCTAGGAGGCGGACCGATCCCCAATCTGACCGCTGTTCTGGAAGACCATCTGATCCATGTTCTCGTGGAGAATGGTCCGGAGAAGTTCGATGGAATCTCCGCTTGGGTGCGTGACCTGGAAGGCAACCCCAAGGCGGCGGCAGTAGTCGTCCGCGCCCAAGGCGCCGGCGAACGCCAAAGGCTTACTCTCGCTCATGAACTCGCTCACCTGGTGGTCAAGCCAAACGACGGAGTAGACGAGGAAAAAGCCGCATTTCGATTCGGCGCTGCATTCCTTGTTCCAGCCGAAGCGCTTCAAAAGGAGGTTGGCACCAAGCGTAACCGCATCCGTCTGGACGAACTTCTTCTTTTGAAGAAGCGCTTCGGCGTTAGCCTGCAGGCCCTTGTCCGTCGTTTACGGGATGTAGAGATTATTGAAGAGTCGGCCTATAAGTGGTGGTGCATGTTCATTTCCCGCTCTGGTTGGCGTCGCGATGAACCGCAACCACAACGACGGGAAGAACCGACATGGTTTCGACGCACCGTTCTTCGACGTGTGGCCGAAGGGCACCTTTCGCCAACACAGGGAGGCACCCTGCTGAAGGAGCAACTTTCCGATAACGAGGGACCGACTTTGCTACGTCGGAAGTCCTTCTTGGCGCTTCCTCCTGAGGAGCAACGTCGCCAATTGGAAATCCAAGCCGATCAACTTCAGCAGCTCTACGCCCACCAGAAAGACGAGTGGGGTGGGACTTCGGCCGACGGCATTAACGAAGAATGAATAGCACCTACCCGCAACGCGGAGAGATTTGGGATGTGAATCTCGATCCAACAGTCGGCCAAGAAATAAACAAGACCCGACCCGCCGTGATCCTCAGCACCGATGGCATCGGCAAGCTTCGACTGAAGGTCATTGTTCCAATCACCGCTTGGAAACCGGAGTTTGATGGTAACCAGTGGCACGTGAAGATCTCGCCCAGACCCTCAAACGGGCTCTCCAAGGAATCGGTAGCCGATGCGCTTCACCTTCGGTCAGTGGGGGTGGAACGATTCCTGGCGCGCAGGGGGCGGCTTGATGCGCTGGACATGGAAGAGATTGCGGCTGCGGTCGCTACCATTATCGAGTTCCGATGACTCAACCCGAACTTCCAGGCCAAAGCTGTGGCGTTTCCCACGGGGGAGCATCTGCAGACCCACAAACAATTTGCCCGCAGACAGCGTCAACTGCCTGCGGGCGATACAAATGCTCTGAGGTAAAGGCCGAAGCCGCCTCAGAGCACGGCACTGCTGTAGGGCGGGTGCGGCGTTTTGATCGCACAGCTCGGTGTCGCCGTCAATCAAGACGAAAAGAGCGTTCGGCATGCTCACATGCCCTGCCACAAAAGAAACCTCCGGAAGATTCCGGCACACATCATCGAGAAAGCCAACGCCATCACTGGTGACGAGCTTTCTGTAGGCTGCACGCTTCAGATGTCGCAAGACGACATCGCAGCGGGCAGATATTCGCACCTAAACTTCACCTTGGAGGACGGAAACCTTTTGGTTCCCAACGAAATTCTCCCGCCCCCCGAGCGGGGACGGTATTCCCGGTGGAACCTCCATGGGCGTTGGCTGGTGCATCGAGACCGGCCAAAGGTTCCGAAGGAGTTTGAAATGGAAGCACAAAGTGGTGCGGGCCCAGGCACCCACACGATCTACTATTCACGGTTCGTGTTCCCGCGGACATTCCGTCCTCCAAGTGAACTCGTGCTGAAGCCTCAGATAGTCGCCAAGAGTGACACACCCTCTCCGGTTTGGACAGTTGCTGTCCTCGCAGGCGACACCATCAACAAAACGGACGCCCTCTTCCACGAGCAGCTTCTTTCCTTCCTAAACCTGGTTCAGGAGAATGTCGGCACTGCGACCGTGTTCACTAAGCATCCGGCCACATCGGAGCTTACCCAATCCAGAGCGGTTGATTGGGAGCTTTTGCCCGAAGGCATTCGTCAGGACTTGCTGCTGGCGAAAGTCCTTCCCAAGGATCTTCGGAAGGGTTCCGAGTTTGCGCAAAGGTTTGAAGAACGACGACATCTTCTCCAGTCGTTGCAACCGAAGCGATGGGTAGTAGGTTCTAGCGGTTTCAGGCGTTACTTCGGGGCGCAGTTTCAGGACGATCTCGTTGCCCTTGAAAACGTCGAGTATGGGAACGCTCTCTATGTCCTCAAAGGACCTTGGGAGGAACTGAGCAAACTGAGTCGTTTAGAACTGTGGGGTAAAAGCAACAACGTGTCTCGCGTTGTCCATACACCTGGCTGGGAAAACCGAGCCATTGCGATGATTGGCAGGCTAAAGTGCGACGGTGGCCAGGCGCAGCAGTTTTGCGAGTAAGGCATCACTCGGGCGAGTTGGCTTTCGGTCAACTCGCCTTCTTCTTGCCACTTCAACTATGCTGACGGGAGCTAGAATCACCGGACCTCCACACTCGTAAGGGTGGGGCTCCGTTGAGGTAACTTGCTGCGGATCGGATTGTTTTCGATGCCCAAATCCGCTACCAACTCCCCCGATGATTCTCTCCTCGCTGTCCGCTGCCGACTTGAAGCGCCTCACCAAGCTCATGGAGAAACGTGACGCGCTCAAGGAACAGGTCGAAGCCCTCAATGCCGAGATCGATTCCTTCTCCGCTTCAGGCAAGGCCACCAAGGCTCCCAAGGCCAAGGGAACGCCGGCCGCCAAGTCTGCTCCCAAGGCCAAACGAGGGAAGCGGGGCAAGCTCACCGAATCCGTCCTGGCCGTGCTGAAGGAAGCCGGGGCAGGCGGCATCATGATCAAGGAAATCGCCGAGAAGCTGGGACGGAACACGGGCGCCATCCACACCTGGTTCTTCAACGCCAAGAAGTCCAAGCGCAAGGACGTGAAGAAGATCGGCGAGGCGAAGTGGCAGTGGGTGGGCTAAGAGAGTTCCGATTACGGGTGCCAACATCCTAAGGTGTTGGTCCGCAATCAGATAGAAAACTGGTGAAAGTGTTGCTCAAGATAAGCAGGTTGTGCCCACCGGCGGCGGCGACTTCGAGGGCACGTTTCACGGACTCCTGGCCCTTCACGTCGGCCATGTCCACGTCGTCGGGCGGCGGCTGGTTAAAGAGCGCGGTGGTGTCCACCTTCAGCGGCGCAATCTGCACCTCGCCTTCGAGGAACAGGGCGGCTTCGCGGAGGTTCAGGACCGGAATGACGTCCAACCCGTCCACGACCGCGGCCTCGGCGGCGTTGTCGCGGGGAACCAAAATGCCGCGGCGGCCTTCGGCCTTGGCGCGGATCGCAATGGGCAGGGCGCCCTTCACGGTGCGCACGGCGCCGGTCAGCGCGAGTTCACCCACGATGGCGTAGTCGCCGAGCGTCCGCGGTTCGATCTGCTCGGTGGCGGCCAGCGTGCCCAAGGCGATGGGTAGGTCGAAGCTGGGGCCCTCCTTCCGCACGTCGGCGGGGGCCAGGTTGATGGTCACGCGGCCCATCGGCAACCGGAACCCGGAGTTGGTCAGCGCCGTCATCACGCGGTCGCGCGACTCCTTCACGGCCGCATCCGGCAGGCCCACGATGACGATGTTCGTCTGGCCGAAGTTGGAGTCCACCTCCACCTCGATGGGGAAGGCTTCAATGCCCTGGACGGCGGCGGAGTTGACTTGGGCGAGCACAGGCCAAGCGTGCGAACCGGTCCGGGTTCGGGTCAAGCCGCGGCTCCGGCTGATCCCGCGGCTGGACAAGAAATACGTATCTATACGTATTCCCCCGGGTCGAGCGGTGGCCGTTCAATTCCGTGCGCCTTCAAAGGAGGGCGACCACACATGAATCTGAATCCCGTCCTGGCCTGCCGCGCCCTGGCAACTATGGGCTTAGCCAGCCTGCTGCTCCCTGGAATTGCGCCCGCAGTGAACGCCGCGTTGCCCGCGGCGCGGGACACGTCGTTCACGACGCTGCCCACCGACGGGCTACCGAACGCGGCGCTGGTCCTGCCTGACGGCAAGATACTGATTGGCGGAAACTTCACGACGGTCGGTGGGGTTTCCCGGCCGGGATTGGCCCGGCTCAATGCGGACGGCACGCTGGACGCGTCCTTTGCGCCGCCGATCAGCCCGACGAGCGCCTTCGGCAAGCCCGTGGTCACTGGGTTGGCCCGGCTGGCGGACGGTCGGATCATCGCGGCGGGGCAACCTTCGTTCGTGACGACCGGGGCGGTGGCCCGAACGAACATCATCCGGTTCCATGCCGACGGAGCGGTGGACCCGACGTTCAACGCCGGCGACGTGAGCCTGTTGAGCGGATTTGCCGTCCAAGCCGACGGCAAGGTGCTCTACACCACCTTCCTGCCCGCCGCGGGTGTCTTTGGCCCAGCCCGTCTCAACGCCGATGGCTCGCCGGATTCCACGTTTCACTTCACCGGTGGCATCAACCCGGGATTGCAGGGGGTCCAACTCCAGGCTCAGGCAGACGGACATACGCTCGTCCTCCAAGGAGACAACAATCCGAATTCGGGCGGCCTCCAGAATCTGGTGTGGCTTAAGGCGGACGGTTCGCAGGACACGGCCTTCAAGTTCCCCTTCCAGCTGCAGGATGAAAGCCGGTTTGCGGTCGCGTCCGACGGCCGCCTGATGGTGGCCGGTTACGCTGCGCCGCCAGGAGATTTCACGGCCCAGATCCGCCGCCTGGCCGCCGATGGCACGGCCGAAACTGGCGCCGTCTTCCCGACCCAGGCCAACAACCAAGGGCTGCATCCGGTCCCCGCGGCGTTCCTGCCGGACGGTGGCGCGGTGATCGTGCGGAATCCGACCGCCGGTGACCGGCGGGTGAGCTTCTTCTACCTGACCGCCGACTGGAAACTGGCAGGCAGCATCGACCTGCCGAATGCCGGCAGCATCCAGGGCCTGGGCACCCAGACGACCCGGGCCTTCGCGATGCAGCCCGATGGCAGGCTGCTCTTCGCGCAGGTATTCGTGGATGGTTTCCAGAATACCTTCGGCATGTTCCGGCTGCCGCCGCCCCCGGCGCCTGTTCCGCCGGTCATCACGGTCCACCCGGTCACTCAGACGATCGGGGCAGGGGAGGGATTGTCGCTGAGCGTGACCGCCACCAGCGGCAGCCCGCTGACCTACCAATGGTTTCACAGCAGCACGAACCTGCCGCGGGAAACGAACCAGTTCCTCTTCGTGAACCAGAATTCGGCGGATCGGGCAGGGGAATTCTTCGCGGTGGTGGCGAATGCGTTCGGTGCGGTCACCAGCCAGGTCGCGAACATCACCATCCGCCCGCCGGCCGCGATGGTAATGACGCAGCAGCCGCAGGGCGGCACGGTGAGGCTGAGCCAGAATTTCAACCTCACCGCCCAGTTCACCACCGAGGTCAACGCGGGGTTCCAGTGGTTCAAGGACAACGCGCCGCTCGCCAACGGCGCCGGGCAGGGCTTCGGCTTCGCTTCGGTCAACTTGCCGGCCAACGACACCACGCGGACCGGCGACTACTTCGTGGTTATCACCAACGCTTTCGGCGGCTCACTTACCAGCAGCGTGGTCCACGTGGACCTGATCCTGCCCGGCCCGCCGCAGCTCACTGTGCAGCCGTCGGACCTTTCGCTGTTTCCCGGTCAGCCGGTGCAACTGGGCGTGACCGCCATCGCCGACGGGACAATCTCGTATCAATGGGTCCACGCCGGCACGAACCTGCTCCGCAGCGCCACGATTCCGAACGTCAACTCGGCGACGCTGTTCGTGAATGGCACGGACACCAACCGCGGTGGTGAATACTTGGTCATCGCCACCGTGACGCCCGGTGGCAGCACGACCAGCCGCGTGGCGCAGGTCACCTTGTTGCCGTCGGGGCCGCCCGTGCTGCTGAGCCAGCCGGCGTCGTTTGCCGTCGATTTCGCGCAGAACACCAATGTCACGGCCGCCTTTAACGGGGAGGCGCCGGTGACGGTCTTCTGGCTGCACGCGGGCACCAACGTGCTGTTCAACCGAGGTTCTCCCGGCCAGTTCTATCCCTCGCTGGATGGTCCCCTGACCAACGGATTCGCCTTCGCCGCGCTGCCAACTACCGCGGGCGAATACCGCTTCGTGGCCAGCAACCGCTGGGGCGCGGTGACCAGCGCGGTCGCCACGGTCACCGTGCGGCCATTGCCGCCCGCGACGATCACCAAGGATCTCGGTGATTCCACGGCGGGCATCGGCGAATTCAACACCGCCGGGCTGCGCAATGGCTTGGTCGTGACCAATTGCTGCGGCCAGCCGGAAACGACGCACATCCTCCAACTGGCGCCGGACAGCGCCATCCCGCCGTTCACGGCCACGGGCGTCTGGCATCTGGCCTTTGGCATCAGCAACCGCTTCTACGTCGGCGCCCGGAATGGCGTTGTCGGGGCAACCGGCACCTGGGGGTTCGTGCCCGGCACGGCCGGCTTCATGGGAGCGCTGCTCACCAACTTCCCGACCGTGGGCATCGTCTCGCGTTTGGAGACTTTCGATGACGGCCGTTACGGTCTGATCGTGGCGAGTGGGTCCGGCAGTCCCGGGTCGGAGTCGGGCACCTTCCGCGTGCTCGGACCGCGCCGGCCTTCGACCAATGCGTTGTCGTTCGACGTCGTCAGCAGCAACGCGGTTCAGGTCGTGTGGTTCAAGGACGGGCAACCGCTGAGCTTCAACACGTCCCGCATCACGATGCTCAATGAAAGCCTCGGCGCTCTGCCCGCGGTCGGCGGCGTCAATCAGCGCACGCGCCTCATCATCGCCGACGTCGTCCCCGAGGACGCCGGCCGCTATCAGGCGGTGGTCACCAACCTCGTCCGCAATCCGGACACCAGCTTTGGTCAGCCGGCATTCCTGGTGACTTCGGCGACGCCGACGCGGGAAGCCACACTCACCGTCCGTGGTTATGCCGAGGGCCGCGCGCCACAGATTGTCGCCGCGGCCGAGTTCGGCACGCCGACTGGCCTGGACGACGTGACGGCGCTCGCGGTGGCGCCGGACAACACGCTCCTGCTCGGCACCCGTTCGTTCGTCTTCGGTGCCGGCTCCGGTGAACGACTGAGCCTCACCGAACGCTCCGCGGACGGCGCGACGAACCGCGTCGTGGCGCTGGCCCCGGAATCCGCCTTCGCCTCTTCGCTTGGGCCGATCAAGGCGGTGCTGGCCGACGGGCAAGGCGGTGCCGTGGTCGCCGGCAATGGCTCCAGCAGCGGTGCCGACTCGTGGTATCTGCGGCGGGTGCGCCCGACCAACATCGTCACCGCCACGCTGACCAACCTCACCTACACGAACTTCTGGACGGCGCGCCTGACCGGCCCGTTCACCAATGGCTTCGAGAACGCCACCGTCCAGCGCGGCGCGGATGTCGTGGGCCTGTTGCCCGGCGCGGACGGCGTCCTGGTGGCCGGGCACTTCATGGGCCGGGTGCGCTTTGGCGCGACCAACGTGATCACGAACGACTTCCTGCCGCAGTTCACCGCCCAGGTCGGCGGGGTCACGATCACGAACAGCTATGACGCCGCGTTCGCCCGCTACGACGGCAGCCGCGATCTCTACGTCGCCAAATACGATCTGCTGGGCCGGTTGGTCTGGGTGCGGCAGTTCGGCGGGACCAACAACGAGGTGCTGACCAGCTTCGCGGCCGATGCCGCCGGCAACCTCTACCTCGGCGGCTCGTTCAAGGGCCGGGTCGCGTTCGGGGACCTGACCGCGGAATCCACCAAGGTGGTCCAATCCGCGACCGTCACGCAGGTCGGCACCGACGGCTTCGTGGCGAAGCTCGACGCCACTGGCCAACCGCAATGGGTGAAGAACTTCGGCGGCACCAACAACCAGTTCATCGCGGAATCGCTGGTCACCGCCGTGACTCCGGGAACCCAGGGCGTCTTCTTCACCGCCAACCGCAGCGCCACCACGGCGATGCTGCAACCCGGCGTGCCGGCAACGCCGCGCTACCTGGCCGGGCTCAGCGGCACCGGCGAACTGCTGTGGACGCAGGAATTCAACTCTCAGGGCAACGTCCTGCTGGCCACCGATGCCGCGGGTAACGCGGTGCTGGCGGACTCCGTGCAGTTGGGCCAAGCGAAGGGAATGGATTTCGGGGCGGGCTCTCTGGTGCCGCTGCCGGGCGCCGGGGCGGTGCTGGCGAAGTTCAGCCCGGCGGGCTCGCTGAAGTGGTTCCGCTCGCTCGACGACAAGCTGCCGTTCGTGGACGACGCGCGTTCGGCCACGGTGCAGAAACTGGCGTTTGCCCCGAACGGCGAACTGGTGATCGCGGGCAAGCTGCCTGGCGGCACGTCCTCCGCGATCACGCGCAGTTCGGGCCAGCGCTTCGACCTGTTTGAACTGCCCTCGACGAACAACATGGTCGTGAACAGCAGCGATATCTTCCTCGCCCGCCTCGCGCCGGAATTCGTCGCGGCGGAACCACAGTTCGTGCGGGAACCGGCCGCCCAGACCGGCCTGCTTCAGGACCGGCTGGTGCTGGAAGGCGCGGCCTCCGGTTCGCCCCCGCCGGCGTATCAGTGGCTCTTCAACGGCGTGCCGATTCCCGGCGCGACGTCGCGCGTGCTGATCTTCCCCGAGCTGTATCGGACCAACCGCGGCAGCTACGCGCTGGTCGCGAGCAATGCCTTCGGCGTCACCACCAGTCCGCCCGTCACCGTCACGCCCCAGATCCGGCCGAACATGGGCGGCTGGGAGATGGTCACGAGCGCGACCAATTACCTCGGCACGCCGCAGAATCTGGCCGTGGACGACGCCGGGAACATCTACTTCCTGCACATGGAGACCGCGCGGGGCGCGGCCTTGTGGCTGGAGAAGTTTCACCCCGACGGCCAGTGGGCGTGGCGCACTGCGGAGTTGCCGCCCGGCCTCCAGAAGCATTCACCGCTCGTCGCACCTTCCGGCGAGATCTTCCTCGTCGGCAACGTGATCACCCGCCTGAACCCCACGAACGGCACGCCGCTGTGGTCCTCGAAGGCCGTCGCCGGAAATCCCGCCGTGGTCGCCGCGGACCTCGACGCCGAGGGACATGTCCGCGTCGCCTACGCGGATCGTTCCCTGCACCGGTTCGACTTCAACGGCAATGAGCAGCCGGTCGTCACGCTGGCGAATCTGCCCAGCACGCTGACGCCCGAAAACTTCCAGGTGACCTTCGACCGCTTGGGCGGCTTCTACTTCTGCGGCAACCGGGTCCAGGCCATCAACCTCGGCCCGACCAACCTCGCGGCGCTCGGCACGCCCGGCGCGCAAAGCTGGGTGCTCGCCCGCTACGACGCCACGGGCGCCTTCCTGTGGTCCCGCACCTACGGCGGCCCATCGGTCGGTGTCGTGGACCCGTTCCGCCTGCTCGTGGACGCCCAGGGCGACGCGGTGATCGCCGGCGGCTTCGGCATCGGCAACCAGGCGAACCTCACCTTCCAGATCGGCACCAACCAGCTTCAGGGTTTCAGCTTGGCGGCCAAGTTCACCGCGGCCGGCGACGTGGCTTGGGCCAAGGCCTGGTGGCTGCACGTGGATGACGCGGCGCTGCGGGCCGATGGTTCGGTCGCCCTCGCCGGTTGGTTCCGCACCGCGCCGACCCAGAGCGGCCTTTACGTCCGCCCGGTGCCGTTCGGCACGAACATCGTGGCCGGTTCCTCGCTGACCGCGCACGACGCGTTCGTGGCCCAGATCGGCGCCGACGGACGTGAGCAATTCATCCGTCACACCGGGTCGCCCGCCTTTAGCACCTACGACAATGCCAAGGATTACTGCGTGGCGGTCAACGCCAGCGGCTCCGTCTGGACGGCTGGTTTCTCGCTCTTCCCGCCGACCGCCGCGGCGCTCGACTTCGGCAACCTGCGCTACGAATGGCCCGACCTGCGCGCCTACAACATCGGCAACCTGTTCGGCGACCTGGCCGCGTTCTACGTTGCGCGCCTGTCGGCCGACATCGTGCCCGAGGCGGCGGAAGTCACCTTCGAACTGCCCGCGCCCGGCAGCAACACGCTGCGGCTCACCTGGCCGGCCGGCTACCGCCTGCAACATCGCGAGACGCTCTACTCGGGCGACTGGGAAACTCTCGACGTCACCTCACCCTACGACGCCGCGCTGACGGCGGGGCAGGGCTACTTCCGGGTGGTGCCGTAACGGCGAACCATTGCATCGCGGCTCGGAGACGAAGTCTTTAAGCGCCGGAGGCGCAGCGCAACGTAACCCCAGGGCGTGAGCCGGGGTTCGGCGGGGAGAAGCGATAAGCCCCAGAGGGGCGGCAGAAGCGGGCATCCCTTCCGGGCCATCGCATTGTTCTGTCGCCCCTACCGGAGCATCACCGTTGCGGGGAATCTTTACTCAGGGCTAATACCCCGGGGCTACTTTCTGTCGTCGGGAACCATTACCGTAGCTCGGCGGATAGCGAGATGGACCCGTTAGAGCCTGTCTGAGAAGTGACGAATGCTGAGGGATCAGGCCAGTCGACGAAGCATGAGGCGTATCATGGCAACGTAGATGAGCCCCGTGGCGCTGGACTCGCTCTGTTCGTAGTCCCGGGCCAGTCGCCGGTTTTGCACCAGCCAGGCGAAGGTGCGCTCGACGATCCAACGTTTCGGAAGG